>NZ_JBZEFA010000001.1:0-1265291 GCF_058310255.1 Clostridium sp. TJA038
CTCGGTAGCTCAATGGTGGAGCACTCGGCTGTTAACCGATAGGTTGGAGGTTCGAGTCCTCTCCGAGGAGCCATTTTTTTTTGCAAAATTTTATGAATATTGTATGTTAAGCTATAAGTTAATTTTTAAATTAATTTATAGCTTTATTTATTTTAAAAGTATAAAATTTTAGTGTAAGCTATTTGTAATTAAAGTTTTTATATTATTGGATATAATTAATAAAAGAATAAATTGAAAATTAATTTTCTATATTAGCCTAATAAAATTAATAAAGTAATTATTAATATTTTTTATTTGGCATAAGGAGTTGAATTTATATATGAAAATTTTATTAGTAGAAGATGAAGAAAGCATAAGAGGATTTTTAAGAATAAATTTCCAAAGAGAGAATTTTCAAGTAATAGAGTGTGAAAATGGAGAAGAAGGTATAAGAAAAGCTTTAATAGAAAAACCAGACATAGCAATTTTAGATGTTATGCTACCAGGAATAGATGGTTTTGAGGTTTGTCAAAAGTTAAGAGAAAATTTCCCTAGAATGGGCATAATTATGCTTACTGCAAAGGGAGAAGACATGGATAAGATAATGGGTCTTCAGTTTGGTGCTGATGATTATGTATTAAAGCCTTTTAATCCTTTAGAAATAACTTTAAGAGTTAAAGCTTTAATGAGAAGGTTAGAGGGAGTTAGCGAAGATAAGGATGAAAATTGTATAGAAGTTGATAATTTTAAGCTAGACCTTTACTCTCAAAGTTTATATAAAGATGGAGAAGAAATAGATGTAACTCCTAAGGAGTTTTTGCTAATGAAAATATTTATGCAAAATCCAGGAAAAGCCTTTACTAGAGATGAACTATTAAATTTAGTATGGGGAATAGATTTTTTTGGAGATCCAAAAATTGTAGATGTTAATATAAGAAGACTTAGAGCAAAAATTGAGGATAATTCATCTAAACCTAAATATATAGAAACAGTATGGGGAACTGGTTATAGATGGAAAAGATAGGGGTAATTAATTTATGAAAAGTATAAAAACTAGGCTAATAAAGAACTTTTTAGTTCTATTATTATCAACTATTATTATAGTTTCGGCCATGTTTTTGATTTTTATTTCTAGATATTATTATCAAAATACAGAAGAAATACTATTAAGTCAGATAAATATATCCGTTGATTTTTATAAAAGATATTTATCTAATGTTAGCTTAGAAGAAAATGTTTATGAAGATGTAGATATATTTTGGAAACAAACAGATGCACAGGTACAAATTTATAATTTAAAAGGACAATTAATTATGGATTCTATAGGCTTAGAGCCTAAAGAATATGACACACCTGTAGATGTAAAGAGAGCTTTAGAAGGAGAAACATCAAAGTGGGTAGGAACAATACCTGATTATACAGGAAAGGTAATGGCAATTTCAGCACCCCTTAGAAATTCTTCTAATGAAATAGTAGGCGTAATTAGATATATAAGCTCTCTTAGAAATGTTGATAATTTTATACTTAATTTCTTTATAGTGTTTTTAGTTATAGGTGTTACAGTTTTAGCTATAGGAATAATTTTAAGTTATTTTTTAGCGAATAGTATTGTAAATCCAATAACAGAATTAATAAAGGTTTCTGAACAGATGGCAAAGGGAAACTTAAAGGTTAGAAATAAAATTGTTACAAATGATGAGATTGAAAAATTAGCAGAAACCTTAAATTTAATGGCAGAAGAAATTGAAAATAGAGAAATTTTAAAAAATGAATTTATTTCGTCAGTTTCTCATGAACTTAGAACTCCTTTAACATCTATTAAAGGATGGGCCATAACTTTAAATAATGATTTTACAGATAGAGAAACCTTAAAGATGGGTTTTGATATAATTGAAAAAGAGTCTGATAGGTTAAGTAATATGGTTGAAGAGTTACTTGATTTTTCAAAGTTTGTAAGTGGAAAAATAAAATTAAAGTACGAAGAAATAAATTTAAAAGAATTTATGGAGTATTTAGTGTTATATATGAATCCAAGAGCAGAAAGAGAGCATAAGGAGCTTATTTTAAAAGGCGTTACAGAAGATTTTATAATTGTAGGTGATAAGAATAGATTAAAGCAAGTTTTTATAAATATCTTAGATAATGCATTTAAATTTACTAATGAAAATGAAAAAATAACTATAGAATTCTCATATACCGAAGAAGG
Source organism: Clostridium sp. TJA038 (assembly GCF_058310255.1). NCBI lineage: Bacteria > Bacillati > Bacillota > Clostridia > Eubacteriales > Clostridiaceae > Clostridium > Clostridium sp. TJA038. The sequence continues at coordinate 2,186 of NZ_JBZEFA010000001.1, forward strand.
GATATATATAAGTATAATTGACACTGGATGTGGAATAAGTAAAGAAGAATTACCAAGAGTAAAAGAAAAATTTTACAAAGGAAAAAATTCTAAGTCGCAAAATGGCATAGGCTTATCTATATGTGATGAAATTATAGCTTTACATGAGGGAACTTTAAGTATTTATAGTGAACTTGGTAAGGGAACTAAAGTAGTTATATATTTGCCTAAAAAGTTAATTAAGAGTGTTGAGAATGAGTTAAACTAGTCAAAAGAGGTGTTTTATGAAGAGAATTTGTTTAATCTTCTTTACTATTATGAGTTTTTTCATGATGGGATGTTCTCAAAAAGAATCCTTTGATATATCAAAAATAACTCCACCAGAGTCAGATAATATAAAAATATTGGGAAAATGGGAAGTAGTTAGTGAGTTATATGATAGTGATGAAAAAAATTCAAGTAGTGTAGGTGGGGCTTTTAACTTAGAAAAAAATGATATTATAACAATAAGTAAAGACGAAGTTATATCTAATGGAGTTAGCATAGTAAATCCTAAATTTAAATTAAAAAGAATGGAAAGGGACATATTCTTTAGAGAAATAGATAATGCAAAGATAAAAGATGAAATAAAAAAGTCTATTAAAGATGAATATATAGATGTTAATTCTATATATGATAGTAATAAAACTTATTTAAGCATTATTTCAATTAATGATAACGAAGCTTATTTATTGTTAGCTGATAATCTTATAAAATTAAAGAAGGTTTCAGATACTTCTCCTAAGGAGGAGGTTAATAAAATAGAAGGCGAAGATAATTTAAAAGGTAAAAATACTGTAAGTCCAGAGTATTATAATAAGGATGTAGGAATATTGCTTGGCCTTAAAAAACCTGCTCATATGGAAGGAGAAGAATTTGAGGAAGCTTCTTATAGAACTTTATGGATATCTATAATAGATAATAAATTACAACCTATAAGAGTTTTAGATGATTCTATTTTATTACCTAGAATAAATGGATTTTCAAAAATAAGTTTAAACTCAACTTATGAAAATGGAAAAATTGAAAATAAACTTAAGGTTACAAGTAAGAAGAAGGACCCTAATGATAAGACAGAAATAAAGGGTGAGAAAAATATAGAAGGTGGATATGAGGAAATAACTTTTGTTGGCAATGATTATATAGGCTTAGAATCCTATGTAGGAGATGACAACTTTAAAGGTACTTTTAATGAATATAGCATTATACCTATAAATACTATGGATTCTGATAAATGTATGGATATAGTAAGTTTATTTGGTAAGGAACAAGAGGAAAATTACAATAAGAGTGAGAAAAATGCTATACAAAAATATGATATTGAAGGAAGAAAATATTATTCTAAAAATAAATATTCTAATATAACTCTTCAAAGAAAAAATGGGAATTGGCATTTAGAAGGAATATTAAATGAAAAAAATTATATGGATTATCCAAAAACCTTTGATATAAATATAAATCCAGTACCTATTTTAATAAACTACGATACTTTATCAGTTCCTTGGAGTCAGGTTTTATCCTTTGGAAGAGATGTAAGAGATATAGTAACAGCACCTAATGGAAAAATAGCTATTACTTTAAATAAAAATAGCTTAAGCATATATAAGATAATAGATGGAAGAATTGATGAAAAGCTAGGAGAAATTTATATAGGTAGTGATGAAAAAATTGTAATGGCAGAGTGGGCTGTTGGAGATTATGTTAAGTACTGGGATGAAACTGTAGAAGATATTTATGGTGCTAAGAATATTGAAGAATAGAAATTATTTAAATAAAAAGAGCTAAGCATAAAAGCTTAGCTCTTTTTATTAATTAGAAAGCTTATCTTTAAAGTAATTTGCTCTAATCATCTTATCAGATAAATCTAAAGAGTTTTGAACAATTTCTTTTTCTTTGTCTGTAAGTTCACCTTTTACTTCTCTATCAGTTAAAACAGCGTAAGACCTATTTGTATTTAATAGATTTCTTCCTAAGGCTGTATTTTCATAAGTTTTATTATCTACGCCTAATAAATATAAAAGTGTTGGCATTATATCTATTTGTCCTCCATATACATCATCTTGAACAGGAGTTTTTATACTTGGATTGTAAATTATAAATGGAACTGTATGGTTTCCATTATCTAACCACCAAGATTCAGGATTAGATAAAGATTCTATTTTACTATTATAATATTTATGTGGACCTGCATGGTCTCCTTCTATAGCAATAACTGTATTATCTAAAAGTCCATCTTTCTTTAAAGACTCTATAAACATTCCTATTTGAGCATCAGTATAGTGAACACTTTGGAAGTAACCACCTAAAACATTCTCTTCAAGTTCAGGGCTTAGTTTTAATTTACGATATTCTCCAGGTAAATCAAAAGGTCCATGACTTGTTAAAGTAACAGTAAAGGCATAAAATGGTTGTTTTAATTTTTTTATCATAGGTTCAACTTGTCTAAAGTAACTTCCATCACTTAGTCCAAGACCTATATTTTCATCACGGTCAAAAGAATAATAATCTACAAATTCATCAAAACCTATTCCAGTTAGCCCTTGAGCATAATTCCAGAAAGAACCTTTATCAGAGTGAATAGCAATAGTGCTATAACCATCTTTTTCTAAGATGTTAGGTAAAGAGTTATAATCTGTTGCTGGATTTCTAAAGAAAGTACTTCCTTGTCTTAAAGGTAACATAGAAGTGTTTACCATTAAGTCTGAATCAGAGCTTGTACCTTCATTTACTTGTTCAAAAATGTTAGGGAAGTATATAGAGTTATTTAATAACTTGTTTATATTTGGAGTTATTTCTTGTCCATCTACTTTTTGATTTATAACAAAATCTTCAAGAGATTCAACTTGTATTACTAGAAGATTTTTACCCTTAAACATTCCTTTATAATTATTATCAGGAAGATTTTCATTTTTGAATTCATAATATTCTTTTATTTTTTCTTCATCTTCAGCAGTCATATTGTAAGGTTTTGAGTTTTTATAAACATTGTATATATCAAAAATGTGGTATCCAATTGGTGAAAAATATTCTACTGTGTTAGTAGGGTCATAACTACTAAATAAGTATGAGTTCTTAACGTTTTCTCTTTTTAATACATTTACGTTAAAAGGAACATATCCTATGTAACAAATTGAAAGTATTAAAACAACTAAAGTACCTTTCCAGTTTGATTTACAATTTTTGAAGCTTTTTCTGAAAATTATAAAAGCTATTATTAAAATAATAAAATCTATAAAGAATAGTAAGTCATATGGACTAGCCATTGAGAAAATACTATCACCAAGATTATCTAAGTTTGCAGTTTGTTTTAATAGCATTACTGATGGTACTGTTTGGAATCCCCTAAAATACCAAATATCCATTACTGTAATTAAAGTTAAGACTAAATCCACAAATATTAAAGAGAAAAATTTACCCTTATTTTTAAATAGTAAGCAGATACTTACAAAAATTGCTGCAAAAGCTATGTAATAATTAATAAAGTAGGAAGCTTGTCTAAACCCTAAACCAAAATTAAGCACATATAAGTCTTGATTTAAAGAAAAACCTAAAAAAAGTGCTCCCTTTAAAACTACGGCTATAATTGTAAAAACATAAAAACCTAGTCTTATTAAAGCATTTTTATTAAGTGATTCTTTTATTTTAGCAAGCCCGCCATTTATTTTAACTTTTTCTTGCATTGAAACACCCCTTTTTTTATTATTCAAAGCTGTTAATATTATATCATAAAATAATATGTTAATAGTATGAAGGAATTATTACAAAAAAGTTTAAAAAGCACTTTTTTAGCATAACTTTGATTTTCTCAATTTATAAAAATATGATATCTTTATAATATAGAATATTTTAAGAGGTGAAGATATGAAAAAAATAAATTGTATAGGAATGGCTTGTCCTATGCCTGTTATAACTACAAAAAAATATTTTGATTCTATTGAAAAAGGCATAGCAGAAGTTTTAGTAGATAATGAAGTTGCAAAAAATAATATATGTAAATATGCAGAAGGTTGTGGTTATGATTTTGAATCTTCAAAAAAAGAAGGAAACTTTATAATTAAAATAGAAAAAACTTTTGAAAAGGAAGTAAAGGAAGAGGAAAATGATTTTGTAATCTTGCTTGGAACTGATAAGTTAGGAGAAGGTAACGATGACTTAGGAAAAATACTTATGAAAGGATATTTATATACTTTATCTGAAAGTGATGTAATTCCTAAAGAACTTATATTTTTAAATGGAGGAGTTAAACTTACCGTTAAAAATTCAGAGGTTTTAGAATCCTTAAAGACTTTAGAAAAGCGTGGAGTTAAAATAATGAGTTGTGGAACTTGTTTAGACTTTTATGGATTAAAGGAAGAATTAGCTATAGGTGAAATAAGTAATATGTATGCTATAGTTGAATCAATGAATAAGGCAAGTAAAGTTATAAAATTATAATTCTTTTGAGAGGAGAAAATATTTTTATAGTATGGATAATATTTTTAGTGAGTATGATGTTGTAGTTGTTGGTGGAGGCGTAAGTGGTATGGCAGCAGCTATAGGGTCAAAAGAAAGAGGAATAGAAAAGATATTATTACTTGAAAGAGAAGATGTTTTAGGTGGTGTATTAAATCATTGCATACACTGTGGTTTTGGAAAAGAAATTCTAGGAGAAGCTGTTACAGGAAGTGAGTATGTAGAATATTTAGTTCAAAAAGTTAAGGCTTTAGGAATAGAAGTTAAATTAAATACTACAGTTTTAGAAATCAGTAAAAATAAAGAAGTAAGTTATGTTAGTCCTGAAGAAGGAATGAAGGTAATAAAAGCTAAGACTATAGTTTTAGCAACAGGAAGTAGAGAAAAATTTAAAGGAAATGTAAGTGTCCCTTTAAATAAATTTACAGGTATATATACTTCAGGAACTGCACATAGATTTATAAACTTATATGGATATTTGCCAGGTAAAAAGATAGTTATAATAGGCTCTCATGATAGTGATATGATAGTTGCAAGAAGATTAATAATAGAAGGTGCTGAGGTTGAGGCTATAATAGAAAGCAAAGACTATTTAAATTCTTCTCAGTATATTATAGAAAATATAATAGAAGCTTTTAATATTCCTGTTAAGCTTGGATATACAGTAAATGAAGTTTTAGGTACAGAAAGAGTAGAAGGAGTTATTATAAGTAAGGGTGGAGAAGATGAATGCTTTATAAAATGTGATTCTCTTTTAATATCTGTTCCTTGGATACCTGAAAGTGGTTTAGGTAAAAAAATAGGACTTAGAATATCTAATAGTAGTGAAACTATTTTAGTAAATGAAAATTTTGAAACTTCCGAAGAAGGGATATTTGCTTGCGGAAATGTTTTGCATGCTTATGAATTATCTGATGTAGCAACAAAAGAGGGTTTTAAAGTTGGAGAAGCTATTGAAGAGTATCTTAAAAATTAATTTTTAATAAGACTAAAATTCATTATGATTTGAATTTTAGTCTTATTTCTTTTAAAATTTATAGTTTAAGAATTTAATAAATTATCTATGCTTTCTTTTATTATACTTGCAACTAATAAATTTCCATCAATACTAAGATGCAGTCCATCTGTATAGTTTGCTTTATTTAAAGGAAAAATAGAATTTATATCTATAAATATTGTATTATTTTCTTTGCATAATAAATTTAATTTATTAGAATATTTTTTTAGCTTAAGATTGCATTTATTGTAATCAATAGATGAATCCCATTTTTCAGTAGCTAGGGAAGAATATATTTTAGGTGGCGATAAGATTACTGGTTTTATATTAAGTAAATTACAATCATCTATCATTAATTTTACATTGTCAATAATTGAAGAAAGAGATTTATTCATTAGAATGTCATTAGAGCCACACATAATCAAACAAATTTCGCAATCACTTCTTTTTAAGACTTCATATATTCTAGATAATATTCCAGTTGAAGTATCACCATTTATACCTTTATTTATAAAGGAATTTTTATTAGAGTTTAAAAGAGATACCCAAGAATTTTCCTTTGTAACTCCATATCCAAAGGTAAGGGAATCTCCTATACAAAGTATATTCATATAATCACCTACATTCTTAGTAAACATTTTTTGCAAACAATGGTTGTCCCTTTATTTGCAGTTATAAAATCATTTCCAATAATGCTTTTTTTACAAATATCACAGACCTTTTTATTTTCTCCTTTTTTTAAAGAAGGTTCTTTTTTTTCTTTAACAGATTTTCTTTTTTTATTAGGCGGTGGAGAATAAAGAATTTTTTCTACTTCCTTATCTTTTTTTACTATTTCATAATTTAAATCATAGGAGCTTTCAGCAAAAAGCTCTAGTTCAAATCTAGGGTTTTCTTTATCATAAAACTCCTCAGTTATAATTTTTCTTATTTGCATATCATTTATTATTAATCCACTCTTTTCAATTCCATCAAAAATACTCTTTGTTATATTACCTGTATCAGGATGTCTTTTAGAGCTTTTATAATATACTTTTAATAAAGCTATTAAGGATTCTTCTAAAACGATATTTGGATTTTGAATTCTTGCTTCATAAGCAATTTCTTCTTCATATAAGGCATATCTATCATGATATTTACCAGAATTAGAGGGTAAAATTGCTCTTCCCTGTGAATTTGATAGTTTAAAGTTTGACTTAGTAATAGGAGAGCCTTTTACTATAACTTTTGCATAGGAATTCATAATAAACCTCCAATCATATGATATAATAATATAGATTATATCATAATGTAACATTATGTTTTTACATTTCTTGAAAGTATTTAACATATAAAGTATAATACTTTATGTTTACAGGAAAAATTAAAAATAAGAGGGATAAAAATGGATAGAAAAGTTATATTAGCAATAGAAAGTAGTTGTGATGAAACAGCAGCTGCTGTAGTAGTAAATGGTAGAGAAGTTTTATCAAACATAATATCTTCACAAATAGATACACATACCAAATTTGGAGGAGTAGTTCCAGAGGTTGCTTCAAGAAAGCACATAGAAGCTATAAATGCAGTTGTAGAAGAAGCTTTAGAGGTTGCAGGAGTAACTTTTTCTGATATAGATGCTATAGCAGTTACATATGGACCAGGATTAGTTGGTGCTCTGTTAGTTGGACTTCAGTATGCTAAAGGATTAGCTTATTCTTTAGATAAACCTTTAATAGGAGTTAATCATATAGAAGGACATATAAGTGCTAATTTTATAGACCATAAAGATTTAGAACCACCTTTTGTTTGTTTAGTTGTATCAGGAGGGCATACCTTTATAGTTTATGTAAAAGACTATGGCGAGTTTGAAATAATAGGAGAAACAAGAGATGATGCAGCTGGTGAAGCCTTTGATAAGGTTGCAAGAGCTGTTGGTTTAGGATATCCTGGGGGACCTAAAATAGATAAATTAGCTAAAGAAGGAATGGCAGATTCAATAAAATTTCCAAAAGCTAATTTTCATGATGATACCTTAGATTTTTCCTTTAGTGGTGTTAAATCTGCGGTTTTAAATTATCTAAATAAAATGGAAATGAAAAATGAAGAAATCAATAAGGCAGATGTGGTTGCAAGTTTTCAAAAAGCTGTAGTTGAAGTTTTAACTGATAATGTAATAAAAACTTGCAAAAGAAGAAAAGTAAATAAAATAGCCATTGCAGGAGGAGTTGCATCAAATAGTGCTTTAAGAGAAAATCTTCTTAAAGAAGGAAAAAAGAGAGGAATTGAAGTTTTATTCCCATCTCCAATACTTTGCACAGACAATGCAGCTATGATAGGAAGTGCTGCATATTTTGAACTTTTAAAAGGAAATACATCTGAAATGAGTCTTAATGCAAAACCTAACTTAAGATTAGGAGAAAGATAGGGGCTGAATTAATAATGAAGTTTATTCCATACTCCAATGGATTTCATAAGATGAATAAGAATGTGCAAGTAAAGCCTATGACAATAATAAGAAATATTTTTATATTTATATTAGCTTTAGTATTTATAGGTTTTGCATATCAATTTATAGTAAATAAAATAGATAGTAAAAAAATAGAGCCAAGTAATAAATACGTAAGAATAGATAGTAAAAAGAATTATTATGATTTTGAAGGAGAGAGTAAGCCAACTATAGTTATGAATTCTGATATAGGTTTAGGATTAAGTGAGTGGAGTAAAGTACAAGACCTTATAGAAAAAGAATATGGCTATAGAACTTTTTCATATGACAGACCTGGATATGGTTTTTCTGAATCTGTAAAAGATGATGGAATAAAAGACCAAGCACAACATCTTAGAATGATTTTAAAGAAAGCTGGGATTGGAGGGCCATACATTTTAGTTGGCTCTGGTTATGGCGCTTTAGTTATGTGTAATTTTGCAAAACTTTATCCAGATTTAGTTCAAGGAGTTATTCTTGTAGACCCAATAAATGAAGAAGCTTTAAAAAATGATAAAACATATTTAAAGCAATTTTCTAAACAAAAATTTAGTAGGTTAATACAAAAATATGGTTCTTACTTTGGTTTAACAAGCATTATGGGTAAGTTTGGAATGTTAAAAAATCCAGAAGGTTTAGATGAAAATTTAAGTGAAGAAAACTTAAAAGTCTATAATACTTTAAGAACTAAAAGTGATTATAATAGTGGTTATTATAGTGAGCTTACAAATATTTTAGATTTAAATAATGATTCTCAAACAAAGGATTTATTACAGGGAAAACCGTTAAGTATAATAGTTAATGATAAAGAGTTTGTTAAGGAACAAGAAGCACTTAAAAATTTAACTTTAGAAAATAGAGTTCAAATAATAAATGCTAAAAATAAAACGAATGTTATACCTTTAGAAAAGCCTGAGATATTTTTAGATAGTATAAGATTTATACAAGACAATAGCTTAGAATATGAGGGCAATTAAGTAGCTTTAATATAATTTGCATGCCACAAAAATGACATAAATATGACATACAAATGACACAAAAAATGGTTATTATAAACATGTGGAAACGAATGTTTAGGAGGGTATGTATAAATGAGTGATTTTAATAAAAAAGATGAAAACTTAGACGAATATTTCGGTTTTGATGATAAAGAAAATAAAAACTTAGAAGGCGATAATAGCAATAAAGACACAGAAAATAATATAGATGAAACTCAAAAAATAAATACTGAAAAGGAACAAGAAAATAAAGAAGCAGACAGTAGTTCAAAAGGTTCAGAAGATGGCAAAAATAAAGAACCTAAAAAGCCGAAGCAAAAAAGTGGATTTAAAAGAGGCTTTGCACTAGTTGCAGGAGCTGTTGTTATAGCTGTTCTTGGTGGTGTTATAGGTGGTAGTGGAGTATATTTTGCTTTCAAAAATAGTATTCCAATAAGTGCATTAGAAGGTAATGGTTCCTCTAATCAAGTAGCTACACAAGAGTTTAAAGCAGACCAAGGAACTTTAACTGTTCCTCAAGTAGTTGAAAAAGTTACTCCAGCAGTTGTTGGTATTTCTACAAAGAGTTTAGTAAGAGACCAATTTTTCAATGTTAAAGAACAAGAAGGTTTAGGTTCAGGCTTTATAATAAATGAAGAAGGATATGTAGTTACAAACTACCATGTTATAAATGGAGCTCAAGAGGTTAAGGTAATATTCTCTGATGAAAAAGAGGTAAATGCTAAGGTTATAAACTATGATGTTGAAAGAGATATAGCTGTAGTAAAAATAACTGATGATGTTAAGATGCCAGGAATAGCTCAATTAGGAGATTCTTCAACTGTTAGAGCTGGAGAAGAAGTAATTGCTATAGGAAATCCTTTAGGTAAAGAATTTAGTTCAACAGTAACTAAGGGAATAATAAGTTCTCCAAATAGAAAGATGAAAACTGAAAATGGAAATGTATTAGACTATATACAAACAGATGCAGCTATAAACCCAGGTAATAGTGGTGGTCCATTAATAAATGCAAAGGGTGAAGTTATTGGAATAAATACTGCAAAGAAAGTTGGAGAAGATATTGAGGGAATAGGATTTGCAATTCCTATAAATGAAGTTAAAACTAGATTAGATTCATTATCAAAGCCAATCTTAAAACTTGGTATTACTGCAAGAACAGTAACTCCTGAATTAGCAAAGGAAAATAAACTTGAAGAAGGAGTTTATGTTGTAGGAGTTCAAGAATTTAGTCCAGCAGAAAGAGCAGGATTAAAAATTGGAGATTTAATAGTTGAGTTTGGTGGAAAGAGAGTAAAAACTCTAGAAGATTTAAATCAAGTTAAGAGTCAATATAATGATGGCGATACAGTACCAGTTGAAGTAATTAGAGATGGTAAGAAGATAAACTTAAATTTAACTTTAGTTGCTAACTAATTAGATTAATAGATGTATATCAAAAGATAAATTATGCTTTTGATATACATCTTTTTTTATTTCAATAAAATAAAAAAATTTTTAAAGGAATTTTTTATTAAATTAAGAATAATAAAAGAGAATAGGTATTAAATATTTAATGTATCATTTTACTTTAAATGGGTAACTAAAAGAAATATAGGAGGATTATATGAAGAAAATAGTATTATTATGCACATTAGGTATGTCGACATCCTTGTTAGTTTCAAAAATGAGAAAGGCTTCAAGGGAGTTAAATATTGATTGTTCTATAATAGCAGTTGGAGAATATGAACTTAAAAAATTTGAAAAAGAAGCAGATATAATAATGTTAGGCCCTCAAGTAAAATACCTATATAATAGTTTGAGGAAAAAAATAAATGAAGAGGTAGAGATAAGCTTTATAAATGAAGCTGATTATAGCACTATGAATGGAAAGCGAATTTTGACACAAGCTTTAGGACTAATAGAAAAAAAGGAATTATGTAAAAAATAATTATAAAAATAAAGATCATATAAAATCTAAGAGGATTTTTATGGTCTTTATTTATATTTAATAAATTGAAAATTTAAAAATATAATGTTGAATTGTGTAAATTACTACCATATACTAAGAAATATCAAGTTTTAAGGGGGAGAGTTTTTGGAAAAAGTAGTTCTTTTGGTAATTGGAATTTCCTTTGTAATTAGTGGTTTAGATTACATAAATAAAAATAAATTAGGACTAGGAGAAAAATTTAAAGAAGGAATGTTATCTATGGGGCCTATAGCTATATCAATGATAGGTATATATTCTTTCTCTCCGTTAATAGGAAAAATTGTAGGGTTTTTATTAACGCCTTTAAGCAATTTTATAGGTATAGACCCATCAATATTTCCTTCAATGTTCTTAGCCGTTGACATGGGAGGCTTAGGTATAGCAGAAGGTTTATCTTCAAATATAGAAATGTATTGGATATCAGGTGTAATAATAGCCTCTACTCTAGGAGCAACTATAAGTTTTTCAATTCCATTAGCTTTAGGAATAATCGAAAATAAATATTTAGAAGATTTTACAAAAGGCTTGTTATATGGAATAATTACACTACCTGTAGCACCTATTATTGCAGGGATATTTTTAGGGGTAGATATTAAATTTTTACTATTTAATATGTTACCATTAATACTTTTTGCTATAATTTTAGCATTTTGTATGAAAAAATTTAAAGATAAAACTATAAGTCTATTTATTAAGCTAGGAAAATTAATTCAGATAGTTAGTATAGTAGGGCTTTTAATTTTAGGGTTTTTATCAATTGTTGGATTAGAACCTTTAGGATATGTATTACCTATTGAGGAAGCTATAAGTGTTGTAGGAAAAATTGCCATATTTTTAGGAGGTGCCTATCCTTTAATAAATTTCATAACTGAAAAATTTTCAAAATCATTAAATAAGATAGGAAAAAAATTAGATATAGATGAATTTTCTATAGCTGCTTTTTTAGGAACTTTAGCTTCAAACATAATATTATTTAAGAGTTTTAGTAAAATGAGTTCTAAGGGAAGAATAGCTTTAACTGCTTTTAGTGTAAGTGGTGCCTTTGTAATTGGAGGTCAATTAGGCTTTGTTTCTTTAAAAACTCCAGAGGTTATAAATATATATATATTATCAAAGTTAGGAGCTGGAATAGTTGCTATGATTTTAGCATTAATTCTATGGAAAAAGGAAAGTAATTCCCATAAAAAATTAAAAGAGCAAGTTTTGAAATAGTAAAAAAGAGAGTAGAAATACTCTCTTTTATGTTAATTTAATTTTTTATTTTGAAAGTTTTATCAAGTAGTTGAAAATTATTTTTTAAACCTTCTGATAAATAAATTTCCTTATCTTTAGTTACAAAAATAGCTTCTATACTAGGAAGGGATTCTATTAAATTTAACCCATCTATAAGACCCATTCCAAAGGTTGAGGTTGAAAGAGCATCTCCATCTATAGATTTAGAAGAAACTATAGTTACTGAGGCTAAATTATTATCATAGGGATATCCTTTTTTAGGATCTAAGATATGATGATATTTTTTTCCATCAAATTCTATATATCTTTCATAAATTCCAGAAGTAACTACAGATTCGTTAAATACCTTTAAGGTTCCAAGAGGAGAGCCTCTATTTTCAAAAGGATTTTGTATGCCTATTGTCCATTTTTCTCCTTTATCTTTTTCACCAAGGGCATAAATATTACCGCCTAAATCAATTATAGCTTTAGTAACTCCCTCAGAAATTAAAAATTCAGAAATTATGTCTGCTATATATCCTTTTGCTATACCTCCTAAATCTAAAATCATTCCTTTTTCTTTTAGAAATACAGATTTATCTTTTTTATTTAAAACTATATTTTCATAGTTTACAAGGTCTAGGGTATTTAATATTTCATCTTCTTTAGGAACTTTTGCATTTTCACTACCTATACCCCATAACTTAACTAAGGGACCTATGCTTATATCAAAATTTCCATTAGAGGATTTTGAATATTCTAAAGAACTCTCTATTAAGTTAAATGTATGGTCGCTTAGCTTTACAGCTTCTATACCTGCCTTTTCATTTATTTTATTTATTTCAGAGCTATCTATGTTTAGACTAAGCATAGATTCTATTTCACTTATTTTATCAAAGGCTTTATTTAAAATGTTTTCATTAAATTTATCATAAAGTGTAATGTTTACTATAGTTCCCATAAAAAAATTAGATTTGCTTATAGGCTCTTTTTTTATAGAACATCCACCTAAAGTGAAAGCTAAAAACAATGATAGAAAAATACAAATATGTCTTAAGTTCCCCATTTTACCCTCCTAGAAATAAAATAATATTTTTAACTTATTCTACTAATGTTTCTTCAGTTTTTCCTTCCTCAGCATTTTTTAATGCCTCAGCAGCTAATTTTTTAAATTGTTCAGATGAGTTAGTAGCACCTGTAACAACATCTATTTCTGCAGATTGTTTGTCTATTAAAGATTTTTCAAGTTGAGGTTCATATTCTGAAGGGCCAACGCCAGAAACACCTTTCATTTTTTCATTGTAATCTTTATCATCTCTCTTCATAACATTAGTTTCAGCATTAAACTCATTATATTTAGCTTCTGTTATCTTTCCTTCTGATACAGTTATACTAAGTTTTGCTTTATACCCATGGTCGTCAGCATTAGCTGTTTCAACAGTATAATTACCATCCTTTAATTTTGAACTGTTTGATGCCCCACATCCAATAAAGCTAGAAGCTACTATAGTAGATAAAACAATTGCTAATAATTTCTTTTTCATAAAATCCTCCTAAATAAATTTAATTACTATAAATATACTTTTTAATATTAAAAAAATTCCTTAAAGTTAAATAAAACAAATAATTTTAACTTAACGTACATATATACATAATAAGTGATTGTTAATTAGGAGAGATTTTATGAAAAAGTGGGATTTAATTATAATTGTATTTTCAATAATTTTATCTATTATGCCTATTAGAATTCTTATATCTGGAAATAATAGAGTGGAGTTTAAAAGAGTTTTTATAAGTGTTAATGGAGAGGAATATGAAAATTTTAATTTAGAGAAAGATATAAAAAAAGTTATAAAAATTGAAAAGGGAATAGGAGAAAATGAAGTTTATGTGGAAGAGGGAAAAGTATATATGAAAAACTCAAATTGTGCAGACAAGGTATGTATTAGGCAAGGGAAAATAGATAGACTTGGTCAAAGTGTTGTTTGTTTGCCAAATAGAGTTTTTGTAGAAATAAAGGGTAATAAGGATGAGGAGTGTATCTTATCATATTAAAATAATAAAGGGGAATTAGATTTTTATGAAAAGTAAAAAGATGGTATATTTAGGGGTTTTAGTTGCTCAAGCCTTGGTTTTATATATTTTTGAAAGTATGATACCTATGCCTTTTATTACACCAGGTGCGAAACTTGGACTAGCTAATTTAATAGTTGTAATATCACTATATACTTTAGATTCATATAAAGAGTGTATTTGGTTAATATTTTTAAAGCTTATTTTATCAACTCTTCTTATGGGTTCAGTATCTACATTTATTTTTTCTTTAGGTGGTTCTATTTTAAGTTTTTTAGGAATGATTTTTATAAAAGATTTGTTAAAAGAAAAGGTGTCTGCTATTGGAGTTAGTACTATAGGAGGTGTATTTCATAATTTAGGTCAGCTTTTTGTTACTGCTATTATAATTAAAAATATAAGTATATTAACTTATCTTCCTATTTTATCTATAGCAGGTATAGGAACTGGGATTTTTATTGGAATAACAGCAAATTATTTATTAAAGCATATGAAGAATATAAGTATTTTAAATTACAAGGAAAATATGAATATATAAATAAAAAAACTTATAAATATGATTAAATTAATTAAATTTAATATATTTATAAGTTTTATTTTGTAATTAGATTTTATTATATTTATTTAAGGTTTCAAAATAAGCGTTAATAGTTTTTTTAGCTGTTTTTTCCCAAGAAAATTCTTTGCTTTTTTCAAAGGATAACTTTTCTAAGTTTTCTCTAAGTTTATTATCAGTTAAAAGTCTTTCAAGTTTTATTGAAAGGTCATTTTCATCATTTAAATTTATTAAACTTTCTTTAAAAGGAACAACCTCAGGTATAGAAGTTTTATTAGAAGTTAGCACAGCAGTTTTACAGCTCATAGCTTCTAAAGGTGGTAAGCCAAAACCTTCATAAAGAGATGGATATACAAATAGCTTAGTAGCATTATATAAAATTGGTAAGTAATCATCTTCTATAAAACCTGTAAATATAACCTTATCTTTTATAGATAAACTTTCAACATAAGATTTTAATTTTAATCCTTCATCTCTTAAACTACCTACAATTAATAGTTTATATTCTTTAGGAATATTTTTTTGTATTTTTAAAAAGGAATCCACTAAAGCTTTTACATTTTTTCTTAAGCTAAAACCACCTATATAAAGAATAAAAGGTCCTTTAAAGGAAAATCTTTTATTTACACTAAATAAGCATTTTTCTTTATCTAAGGGTTTAAAATTTTCATTTGCTGCTAAAGGTGTTACAAAAATATTTTCAGAAGGAAAATGGGGGAAAAACTTTAAAATATCTTTTTTAGAATATTCCGATACTGTAATTATTCCTGTTGAATTATCTATTATATCAGGCATTGACTTAAGAAATTTTTTTAAGTAGCCTTTTCCAACTGTTTCAGGTAAAACATAAGGAATTAAATCATGTATAGTAACAATTTTAGCTAAGTTTCCTTCAGAATTTAGTCCTATTCCGTTTTGAGGCAAATGAATCAAATCTATTTTTTCAGTTTTACAATAGTAAGGTATATAATGGTCTTCAAAAAAGCTTTGATGTTTTTTTGAGGACATTACTATTTTACTGTTTTCTTTTTCAAATTCTGATATTTTTTCTCCAGAACAAAGAAGGTTATAATAATTTTCTTTATCTAAATTTAAAATGTTTTTTAAAAGATTTAATGTATATGTTCCTATTCCTGTTCCACTATACCAAGTTGCTCCCCTTGCATCTATTAAATAATTCAATATATTTCCACTCCTTAGAAAATAAATGTTTATAATTAAATAATATTAATAAATATTATAAAAGGTGCATTGTAACAAGAGGAATTTGAAAAACATATAATAATTTAAAAAGTGAGATTAGGAGTAGTTTTATGGAATATGATTATATAAAGGATAAAATCTTACTTAACTATGGTATTGAGGCAAAAGAAATAATTAAGATTAAAAATACCTATAAGATAATATCAAAAGAGCAGGAGGAGTATTGTTTAAAAGTAATAAAATATCAATATCCTCATTTTTATTTTATAGTTTCTGCTCAAAAACACCTTATTAATAAGGGATTTAACTCAATTCCTAAAATACTAGATACTAATTTGGGAAGTGATTATATAACTTTAGAAAATAAATTAGCTTATTTAACTCCATGGGTAAAAAGTAGACAATGTGATTATAAAAATAAGGAAGATTTAGCTCTAGCCTCTAGAAAGCTTAGTGAACTACATAATAGTAGTGAAGGCTTTGTTATAAATAAAAACCTTAAACCAAGAATTTATTGGGGGATGTGGTATAAAACTTTTGAAACAAGAGGAAAAGAAATTTTAGATTTTGAGAAAAGAATTTATCAAAAGGCTTATAAGTCTGATTTTGATAAATTATATCTTTCAATATTAGAAGAGGAATTAAAGAGAGTTGAAAGTACATTATTTAGTATAAAGAATAGTGGATATTTTCAATATATGAAGGAAGAAGTTAAAAGATTAGGTTTTTGCCACCATGACTATGCAGACCATAATGTTCTTTTGCTAGATAATAAAGAAATAAACATAATTGATTTTGATTATTGCATATTAGATTCTCATTTACATGATTTAAGTAGTTTATGTATAAGAACTATGAAAGAAGGAAAATGGGATATTAATTTGTTTAATTATATAGTAGAAAATTATTCTTATAACAAAGAAGTTAAAAAGAAAGAATTGCCTATTATGGCTGCTTTTATTGAATTTCCTCAAGCTTATTGGCAGTTAGGAATACAGTATTATTGGGAGCAACAACCTTGGGAGGAAGAACATTTTCTAAAGAAGCTATATAAATATAAAAATGATAGAGAATTTAGACAGGATTTCACTTTACAATTAAAAAATTTTAATTTGAGGTGATTTACTTTGAGTAAAAGTTTAGAAGAATTTTTAAAAAACAATAATATAAAGTTATTTTCTAAAAAATCTTTTAGCTATGACAAGAAGGAATTAAAAATTGATTATTCAATAGATTATATAAAAGCAATATGTGAAATCCATGAAAGATTTTTAGGAGAAGAAAATAAAGAAAATTTTAAAATAAGAAATGAAATTTGGAAGGATATTGAAATTTTAAAACTTTGGTATAGAAGGGTAGAAAGATTAGAAAAAAAAGATTTATTAACTTTAGAAATTTTAGAAGCTTCTAGGAAAAGTTTGCAGTATATTTATGATGTGAATTTTAATTCTCTCATTAAAAGAGCTATGAGAAGAGGGGAAGTTTGTATTGGGAAACTTTATATTAATAAAGAGTATGAAAATACTTTTTTTATTAAGGATGTTAAAAATATAAGATTTAGTATGATAGAAGATGACTATTATGTTTTATTTAAAAGAATTAAAAGGGATGAAAAAAAGGTATTAGAGGACTTAATAAAAGAGGTTATTTCAATGGAAAGATTAGATTATAATAGCTATGTTTATATAGATTCCTTAGTTAAATATCCTTTTTATTCAATGAAATATTTACAAAACTGCTATATAAAAAATTTAAGTGTATGTAGAGAAAAGCTAGAGGAAATCTTAGAGAAAGATTTGATTTTTTATTAGGAGGAGAGTTTTGGGTAATATTAAATATAGAGATGAAAAATATTTATGTAGATATGATTTAGATTTAAAATTATTTGAAGCCTTAGGACTTGATATTATTGATTTAAAACCTAATAGAAATGTATTTTTTTTAGATACAGAGCAAGGTAAGAAGATATTAAAAATAATAAATTATGATGAAAATAGATTAAATTTTATAGTTAATTGTATAAATTATCTTAAGAAAAATTATGAAAATATATTAACCATAAATAAATTAGGGAAAAATAGATATGTATTAAGATGGAAAGAAAATAATTATATTTTATTAGATTATATTTATGGCACAGAATTTAATATGGCAAATCCAATAGAACTAAAAAAAATAACTACTTCAGTAGCTAAACTTCATAAGGCATCCTTAGGCTTTGAAAAAGCTATTTCAAAAAGTGAATATGAGAAAAATAGTGAGCTTTTTAAACTTGAGGATTATTTTATAAAAAGCAAATTAGATTTAGAAAAAATAAAAAATGTAGTAAGCTTATATAAATATAAAAATGAATTTGATAATAGCTTTATAAAAGAAGTTGATTTTCATTTATATGATATAGAAAGATGCATTGCTTTATTAAAAAAGAGTAGTTATTATGATTTATGTAAAGATAGAAGTAAAATAGCTATATGTCATAATGACCTTGCTTATCATAATATTTTATTTAAAGATGACAAAGTAAGTTTTATAGATTTTGATTATTGTAACATAAATTTAAGGGTAATAGATTTATGTGATTTTATAATAAAAACTATAAAGCGATTTGGGTTTAGCATAGATATGTACGATAATATAATAGATAATTATAATAAAGAAAATAAATTGTCAACAGAGGAAAAAGAATTTATAAGTATATATTTAAGATTTCCTAAGGATTTTTATAATATTTCTATGCAGTATTATTATAAGTTAAAGGATTGGAAATATGAGTCTTTTTTAAATAAGTTAGATAAAAAAAATGAATATACGAGAGAAAAGGAAATTCTATTAAAACATATAGAGAGATAAAAATAAAAATAAGACTTATAAATTTTTATAAGTCTTATTTTTATTTAAATTTAAAGAATTAAAGAAGTTTTTTGTAAACATCTAAAGTTTCATAAGCTGTTTTTTTCCAATTAAATTTACTTGAATGATATAGTCCTCTTCTTATCATAAGAGAATAAAGATTTTCGTCATTTAATAATTTAAGTATAGAATTTTTAATTTCTACTATATCATAAGGATTAATTAAAAGAGCAAAATCTTCGCAAACTTCAGGAATAGAAGTTAAATTTGAAGCAATTACAGGGGTTCCACAAGCCATGCATTCAATGGGAGGAAGTCCAAAACCTTCATAAAATGAAGGGTAAACCAAGGCCTTACTACTACTATAGAATATAGGCATATCTTCAATAGGAATAAATCCTGTGAAAATAACAGAGGAAGATAAATTAAGTTTAGAAACTCTTTCCCTATAAATTTCATAAGAAGCTCCAAAGGTTCCTACAATCACTAAATTCAACTCTTTTTTATAAGAATTTTTAACTAAGTTAAAAGCTTCTATAAGACCTAAAATATTTTTTCTAGGACTAAATCCACCAACATATAGTAAAAAGTCATTTTCTATTCCATAGTGTTTTTTTAGATATATAGAGGAGGCTTTTTTATCTAAAGGTTTATATATATCTTCTGCTGCAAGGGGAGTAACAAAAATTTTGTTTCTATCATAGGAAAAGGTCTTACTTATGTCTTCTTTAGAAAAATTAGAAACAGTAATTATTGCATTAGTATTTTTTAAAATATTACTTATATTTTCTGTAAATATATTTAAAAAAGTAGGACTTACAGTAGAAGGCATCTTCATAGGAATAATATCATGAAGAGTAATTACTGTTTTTATGTTTTTTATTTTAGAAAGGCCTATGCCATTTTGAGGAACATGATATATATCTCCTATAATGTTTTCTTTAGGATTTTCTTCTTTTATAAATTCCCAAAAATTTTTTTTATCATTTATTGTAGAGGATAAATAATTAAAATTATTTTTATTTATTAAATCTAGAGAAGAGGATTTAGGAGTTAATATATTGTATTCATTTAAAAAGTCAATTTGATTTAGATTATTTATTAATTGATATGTGTAATTTCCTATTCCAGTACCTCTATACATTTTAGCTGCTCTACCATCAATACATATTTTCATTTTTTTACTCCTTCCTTTAGGGATATATATTTTATTATATTTGTTGTTGGAATAAAATGTTAATAAATTAAGAGCAGATAACATATAAATATGTTAGGAGGTGAATGGATATGATGAGAGAGTTTGAAATAGAAAGGCAATTTGATATTAAGATAGAAAAATTAAAGCCTAATAAAGGCATATATTATTTAAAGAGTAACAAGGGCGAGAGATGTTTAAAGAAAGTTCCTTATGGAGAACAAAGCTTAGCTTTTATTTATGGTGCTAAAGAGCATTTAGCTAAAAATGGTTTTGAGAATATAGATAGATATTTTTTAAACATAGAAGGAGAGCCTTATGCCTTAGTAAATGAGGATATATATACTCTTTCAACTTGGATAAATGGAAGAGAGTGTGATTTTACTAATATAGATGAGGTGAAGATAGCCACAAAAAAATTAGCAAATTTACATGAGGCTAGTAAGGGATATGAAACTCCAGAGAATGCAAAACATAAAAGTGATTTAGGTAGATGGTCTCATCTTATGGAGAAAAGAGGAAAAGCCTTAGAAAAGATGAGAGGAATGGCTAGAAAGAAAAATTTGAAAAGTGATTTTGATATTATTTATTTAAAAAATATTGATTTTTACAAGGATTTAGCAATAAAAGCAAATAAAATTTTAAATGATTCAAAATATTTATCTTTATGTGAAGAAGCTGAAAAAGAAAAAATGTTTTGTCATCATGATTATAATCATCATAATATAATCATTGGAGAAGATAATGAAGTTTATGTTATAGATTTTGATTATTGCAAGAGAGAAATTAGAGCTTACGATATAGCTAATTTTATGAAAAAGGTATTAAAGAAAAATAAGTGGAATATTAAATATGCTAAGGCAATAATAGATTCTTATAATGAGGTGTCTCCTTTAAAGGAAGAAGAATATGAAGTTTTATATGCATACTTATTATTTCCTCAAAGATATTGGAGACTTGCAAATAGATATTATTACAATGAAGTTATGTGGGGACAAAATGTATTTTTAAATAAAATAAACAACATAATTAGTGAAAAAGAAAATTATATGAAATTTATTGAGGAATATAAAAAAGAATATAATCAAAGAGGATAATTATCTTTTAGGTGTCTAATTTTAGACACCCTTTTTATTTTCTAAAAGAAATGTGTAATTTTGTTTTTATTCTTAGAACTTATGAAAAAATTAATCATATTATATTACAACAGATAAATAATAAGGAGATAAATAATATGAAGGTTGGAGATTTAGTTGTAAGAAAGTCTTATAGTAAAGATGTAACTTTTAAAATTATAGATATAAAAGAAACTGAAGAAGGAATAACCTATGTCTTAAAAGGTATTCATATAAGAATAATAGCAGATTCAAAAAAAGAAGATTTAGAAAAAGTTGATGAAGATTTTTTAGGGCATAGAGATAGAGATTTTGATTTTAAGGTAAATGAAGTTATTAAAAAAATAGTAGAGAGTAGACAAAATAACAATGGGTTTATGAGAGGAAGTATTGAAGAAACTTTAGAGAGAGCTAAAAATAATTCAAAATTAGTCTTTGGAAGGCCTGGGAAAATACTTCATATAGATGGAGATTCATCCTATATGGAAACTTGTTTGAAAGCATATAAAAAGTTAAATTTAAATGCTATAGGAGTTGCTATTTCAGAAAGAGAACAACCCTTAAAAATATTAGCTTTAGTTAAAGAGTATAATCCTGATATAGTCGTATTAACAGGACATGATGGAGTTCTTAAAGATTCAAAGGGAATGTTAGATTTAAGTAACTATAGAAATTCAAGATATTTTATAGAAGCTGTAAAAATTTTAAGAAGTTATAAATCAAATTATGATGATTTAGTTATTTTTGCAGGGGCATGTCAGTCCTGCTATGAGAGTTTGTTAGAAGCAGGTGCTAATTTTGCAAGTTCACCAAGTAGAGTGCTTATACATTGTTTAGACCCAGTATTAGTATGTGAAAAAATAGCATATACAAGTATAAATGAAATAGTATCTATAAAAGAGGCAATAGAAAATACTATAACAGGGATAAAAGGTGTTGGGGGATTAGAAACTAGAGGTAAATACAGAGAGGGTTATCCAAAATCTCTATATTTAAATTAAGAGAATAAATTAAATTATTTAAGTTAATAATATAATTGGATGTTTTAGTTTAAATATAGTATATTTTTATTGACAAGAGAGGGCTTTATATAGTAAAATAATTTATTTATTGAAAAAACATCCCCTTTAGTGTATAATGTATAATAGAAAGAGGGTGTTAAAATGAGTACCAGACTTACATTGAACTCCATTAGAAAGAATATAGAAGATCATGTTGGTGAAAAAGTTAAGCTTAGAGCTAATGGAGGAAGAAAAAAGATTTTGGAAAATGAAGGAATACTAGAAAGTGTTCACCCAAGTATTTTTGTAGTTAGATTACAAAAAGACACCCAAAGGAAAGTGACATACAGTTATTCAGATGTACTTACAAAAACAGTTCAACTAGATTTTGTTGGTTAAATAAAAAAAAGTTAGCTATTTAGCTAACTTTTTTTGTTTTATTTTATTTCAAAAAAAAAGAAAGATGGTGGGTTTCCATCTTTCAACTATGGTATAAAAGGGTATTGAGAATTTATGAGAGGTTATATGGTCAATAACCATCTTTATAATACGACAGATTTTTTACTATGTCAACACTTTTTATAAAAAAATGTCGAAAAAAAGATTATTTTTTTTAATTTTATTTTAAAAAGCTATGTAAACGTTTATAAATTTTTTTATATAAAAATATAAATAATGTATCAATAATAAGAATTATCATAATTTAAGAATCATACATATATATTATAGTATTAGATTATTTAGGAGGGATAAATTTGGTAAATTTAGATATTATAAAGGAAAGCATTGGCTTTGAAAGGGTTTTAAGTGAAAGTTATTTAGAAATACCTTTTAGAGAAGAATACTTAATACCAGATACTCAACCAGATGTTCATGAAATTCTTTCAGTTGATACAAAAGTTTTTATTTTAAATAGGGAAGTTCAAAGTGATAGATTATTATTAGAATATGAAATTGAGTATAATGTTATTTATTTAGCTAGAGAAGAAGAAGGTTTAGGAGTTAATAGTGTAGTATATAAAGAAAAAAATTCTAGTTTTACAGATATAACTGGAGTTGAACATAGCATGATGTGTGATATAACATGTGATTTAGAACATATGGATGCGAACATAATCAATGAAAGAAAGATAAGAGTAGAGGGATTATTAAAGGCTAAATATAAAATTTATAAAGAAGAAAAGATAGATGTTGTAAAAGAGTTAGATGGCTTAGGTAATCTTCAAATAAAAAGAAAGCCAGATAGCATAGAAAAAAATATTACTAATGTTACTTGTTCAATGAAAGGAAACTTACCAATAAATGTTGGAATGGACAAACCTCAAATAGGTAAGGTTATTAAATGTTCTTATATGATTCATAGACAGGAGATAAAAATAGGAGAAGATAAGATACAAGCTTCCTGTTTAGCTAAAGTAAATATTTTATATAGAGCTTACGATTCTAAAGAAATTATATCTTTAGAAGATGATTTATATTTATCTAGTGAGGAAGAAGTTTTAGGTATTAATTCTGAAATGAATTGTAATGGATATTTTGAAGTTAAGGAGCAAGAAGTTAAAATATCACAAAATGATTTAGGAGAAAGTAGAGTTTTAGATGTTAACTTAGTTGTTGATGCAAATATTTCAATATCTAAAGTAGAACTTTTAGAAACAGTTGATGATTTATATTCACCAACAGAGAATATAGTTCCTGTAAAAGATTTTTATAATATAAATATGTGTGTTACTGAAAACTCTAGTGAATCGATTGTAAAAGGGGTTATTCCTTTAGAGAACAACAGTGAGGTTATACAAATACTTAACTGTGCAGGAAAGATAATAGATATGGAAAGCTACTTTATAGAGGAGAAAGTAGTTATAAAAGGAAATTTAAATGTTGAAGCTTTATATAAAACAATTGATGAAGAAAATTCTTTTGGCAAATCTAAGGGAAATATTCCTTTTGAAGTTGCTTTAGATATGAAAAATTCTCAATCAGGCATGATATTTGATACTAAGGCAAATTTAGAAGATTTACAATGTAGTATTGAAGGAAGTAATTTATCTATAAAGGCTATAATTTATTTTTATGGCAAATGTTCTGACATCTTTAATAAGGAGTACGTAAAGGATATAGAGCAGTATGAAGATAAAGTTGAAAAGGCATCTTCTGTTACTATATATACAATTCAAAAGGGAGATACCTTATGGAATTTAGCTAAGAAATATAAAACAACTGTAGATACCTTGATTTCATTAAATGATATAGATGATTCAGAAGTTATATATGAAGGAGATAAAATAATTATTCCAGGTAGAGCTATCTTATAATAAAAAAGAGTTTTGCGATAATATGTCGCAAAACTCTTTTTTATGAATAAATATAAATTTTATGGCAAAAATAAGAAATGCATGATTTGAGGTGAAAAAATTGAGTTCTAAGAATAAAAAAAATCTTATTATAATAGGTGGAGCTGAGGATAAAGTAGGAAAGAAGGTAATATTAAACTTCGTTGCAGATAAACTAAAGAAAACAGAAGGGAAATTATTAATTGCAACTATAGCCACAGAATCTCCTAATATAGTAATAGAACAATATAAAAATATCTTTTCAAGTTTAGGAATAAGAAAGATTAATGAACTTCGTATTATAGAAAGAAAAGAAGCTTTTGAAGAAAGAAATATTTCTTTGGTAAAGGAAGCTTCTGTTATATTTTTTACAGGAGGAGATCAACTTAGAATAACTAGTTTAATAGGAGGAACTCCTCTTTATGATGTTTTAAAAGAAAGATGTAGTGAAGGCTGTTATTTTGTTGGAACCTCTGCTGGTGCTTCTGTTATGAGTGATGTAATGATTGTTGGTGGAGAAGAAGAAGAATCACCTAAAAAGAGTACATTAAATATGTCAGCAGGATTAGGTCTTATAAAAAACACACTTATAGACCAACACTTTGCACAGAGAGGAAGAATTGGAAGATTATTGTCTGGAGTATGCCAAAATCCAGAGGTATTAGGTATTGGAATAGATGAAGATACAGCCATAGTAATAAATGATGATGAACTAACTGTAATTGGAAGTGGTTCAGTTTACTTTGTAGATGGAAGAGAAATTAAATATACAAATGTTTCAGAAAAAAGGCAAGATGAGGTTTTTAGTATATTTAATATAAAATTACATGTGCTAACAGCAGGAAAGAAAATGAATTTATCAACAAGGGTGCCTTTTGAGGAGGAAAGAAATAAAAATGAAGATAAATAATCAACGTATCTTTGAAGGAAGAAACATATATTCACATAAAAAGTGTATTAGATTAGATGTTGATTTAGAAGGATACTGCGAAAAACCAACTAAAGATATTACGGGGTTTAATGAAAATTTATTAAAATACCTTCCAGAACTTTATAGCCATAGATGTGGTATAGATGTAGAAGGAGGATTTGTTAAAAGATTAGAAGAGGGAACATACCTAGCTCATGTTTGTGAACACATAATAATAGGAATACATAATAAATTAGGTATGGATATAAAGTATGGTAAAGCTAGAGAAATAAAGGAAGATTTATACTATATAATATTTCAATATGAGCTTAAAAAAACTGCTTTATTAATAGCAGAATTAGCTGTAGATTTAATAAATTCCTTAATAAAAAATAAATCAATTGATTTTTATGATAGAGTAAACAAAATAAAGCAGGTTATGAATGAAGAAGTTTTAGGTCCTTCTACAAGAGCTATTTGTGAAGCTGCAAATAGAGAGAAGTTACCTATTCTTTCTATAGGAGATGGAAGTTTATATCAAATAGCCTATGGAAAGGCAGGAAAAAGATTTAGTGCTACAATTGGGCATTATACAAAGGGGATTGCGATTGATACAGCTTGTGATAAGCTTCTTACAAAAGAACTTTTAGAAACACAAAATATACCTGTTGCTAGAGGAGAAAAAGTATTTAATGTAATAAATCTCTTAGATTCAATAAATAGAATTGGCTATCCTGTAGTTTTAAAACCACAATGGGGTAGCAAGGGTAAGGGCGTTTATCTTAATATAAAAAATGAAAAAGAACTTTTAAAAGCTTATTCAGAGTTAAGTAAAGATTGTAAAGAAGTAATTATAGAAGAATATAAAGAGGGAAATGACTATAGAGTTCTTCTTGTAGATTATAAAGTAGTAGCAGTTTCATTAAGAAAACCTCCATATATAATAGGAGATGGTTTTAGAAGTATTAAAGACTTAATAGAGGCTATGAATGCAAATCCATTAAGGGGAGATGACCATGAAAAGCCTTTAACTAAAGTTAAAATAGATGAAGAACTTATAGATAGATTAGCTAACTTAGGATATGCTTTAAATTCAATTTTATCTTATGGAGAAAAAATTGTTCTTAGGTCAAATGCTAATTTATCTACAGGAGGTAGTGCAGAAGATAAAACTACTGTTATATGTAGAGAAAATATTGAACTTTGTGAAAGGGCAGCTAAGATTATAGGATTAGATATTTGTGGAATAGATATTTGTACTAAATCAATAGAAGAACCTATAGAAAATAATGGAGGAATAATATTAGAAGTAAATGCTGCACCAGGTATAAGAATGCATCATTTTCCTACTTTAGGAGAGAAAAGAGATGTTGGTAAATGCATACTAGATAATATGTTTAAAGATGGTTATAATAATATTCCTGTTATAGCTGTAACAGGAACTAATGGAAAGACAACAACTGTTAGGTTAATATCACACATTTTAAGTTTAATAGGCTTAAAGGTAGGATGCACTACAACATCAGGTGTTAAGATTGGAGATAAATATATACATAAAGGAGATGACACAGGATATTATAGTGCAAGAACAATACTTTTAAATCCAGAAGTTGAAGCTGCTGTTTTAGAAAGTGCTAGAGGTGGATTAGTTAGAAAAGGGTTAGCTTATGATTTAGCTGATGTTGGAGTTATAACTAATATAAGAGAAGACCACTTAGGAATAGATGGAGTTGAAAGTATGGAAGATTTAGCTTTTGTTAAATCTTTAGTTGGAGAAGCAGTAAAAGATACAGGATATTCTGTTTTAAATGCTGATGATGAGTGGAGTATTAAAATATTAAATAGAATAAAAAATAAAAAAATATTATTTTCTATGAATGAAAATAATAAGTATATAAAATCAAATATTAATAATGGAGAGCCTGTAGTATTTTATAGAGAAAAAGATAAGAGTATTTATGTTAATAATAGAGGTAGAGAATATAAAATAGCTTCAGTTTATGAAATGGAATTTACTTTAAATGGAGTATTAGTTCATAATATAGAAAATGCAATGGCGGCTTGTGCAGCTTTAGTTGGAATAGGGGCAGATTATTGCATAATTTCTAAAGGGTTAAAAATGTTTAAATCTTCTGAAGAGGATAATAGAGGAAGGTTTAATATTTTTGATGTAAATGGAATAAAGGTAATATTAGACTATGGACATAATATTGATGGATATGAAAAAGTTATAAAGGCACTTAAAAATTTAAACTTTAGCAAGGTTACAGGAATTATAGGAGTTCCTGGAGATAGAGATATAAAAACTATGAGAGAGATAGGAAAGATAAGTGGTGAATTCTTTGACCATATAATAATAAAAGAAGACAAGGATTTAAGAGGTAAAAAGGTTGGAGAAGTAGCAAATATAATGAAGGAGGGAGTAAATAGTTCTAAAAGAGATAATTTAAGTGTAGAAATTATACTTTCAGAAGAAGAAGCTTTAAATAAAGCTTTAAAAACTGCTAAAGTTGGTGAGTGTATAATAGTGTTCTTTGAGGACTATGAACCTTTATATGATATAGTAAAAAAAAATAAAAGATATTAGGATATTTTAAAGAGAGATTTTCTTTGATTTTTAGGAGATTTCTCTTTATTTTAATTAACTCTTTATGTTTTTAAAATAAAATAATATAATTATATTTAGCTTTATTAATGTAAGAAGGGTGATTATATGAAAATGAAGGCTTATGCAAAAATAAATATAGCCTTAGATGCTGTTGGAAAAAGAGAAGATGATTATCATTTATTAAGAATGATAATGCAAACAGTTGATTTATATGACATTATAGATATAGAAAAAAGTATGGATGAGAAAATAAGCATAACTTGTAATAAACATTATGTTCCTACAGATGAAAGAAATTTAGCTTATAAAGCAGCAGTTTTATTTAAGGAAGAATTTAAAATAAAGCAGGGAGTAAAAATTAATATTAAAAAGAATATACCAGTTGCAGCAGGGATGGCAGGAGGAAGCACAAATGCAGCAGCAGTTTTAGTAATAATGAATGAAATTTTTAATGTTAAGGCTCCTTTAGAAGAATTAGAGAGAATTGGATTAAAGATAGGTGCAGATGTACCTTATTGTATTAAGGGAGGAACTGCTTTATGTGAAGGTATTGGAGAAGTTATAACTCCTTTAAAAGCTTTTGAAAATAAAATTTTAGTTATATTAAAGCCTAATTTTGGAGTTTCAACTAAAGAAGTTTATACAAGCTTAGATATAAATAAAATAAGAAAGCATGTAGACATAGAGAGTTTAATTAATGCTATGGAAAAGGATGATTTAGACTATGTAGCTAAAAATATGAAAAATGTATTAGAAAATGTAACCTTAAAAAAACATAGCATATTAAAAAATATAAAGGACGATATGAGAAAAAATGGTGCTTTAGGGGCTATGATGAGTGGTAGCGGACCTACAGTATTTTCTTTCTTTGAGGACATGTTAACAGCACAGAGAGCTTTTGAGTTCTTAAAAAATAAGTATAAATATTCAGATGTTTATATTACAAGAACTATAAATAATATAGGCAATAAATTTTAATAAATAATTTTTTAGTATGTATATAATAAAGACTCCTTGGTAATAATTAAGGTATCAGGGGGTGTATTGTTATGAAAAAAATATTATCAGTTTTATTATTAGGTATTGTAGGTTTATTTTTAATAGGAGTTTCTTTAGATGGTAGACAAGCTTTAGGAGCAACAGAAGAAAGTTTAGTTGAAGATATAAGTGAGAAGTTAATAAGATTTCATGTTTTAGCTAATAGCAATAGTGATATTGACCAAGAGTTAAAGCTTAAAGTTAAGGATGAAGTTTTAAAATATATTTCACCTATATTAGAAGAATCAAAAAGCTTAGAAGAGTCTAGAGAAATATTGAAAAGAGAAGATGAAAATATTATAAAAATAGCAGAAGATTACATAAAATCTCAAGGATTTAATTATAATGTAGAAACTACATTATCTAGAGAGAACTTTCCAGTTAAGCAATATGGAAATATTATATTACCACAAGGAGAGTATGAAGCCTATAGAATATTAATAGGTGAAGGCGAAGGTGAAAATTGGTGGTGTGTTATGTTTCCTCCACTTTGTTTTATAGATGTAACTAAGGGACAGATTTCCTATGATAAAACAGAGGAGAAAATGAAGGATGTATTAACTGATGAAGAGTTTGATAAAGTTAATAAAAAAGAAAATAATGTTAAATTTGGATTGAAGATATTTGATTTATTTAATTAAAAGAATTAACATAGGATAATAAAGTTATTTTAGGAGGAGAGAAATATATGACTAGAGCATTAGCCATGGTTTCAGGTGGATTAGATAGTATATTAGCTGCAAAGCTTATAAAAGATCAAGGAATAGAAGTAATAGGAATTTGTTTTAAATCATATTTTTTTAATGAAGAAAATGCTAAAAGAATGTGTAAACAAATAGATATGCCTTTAGAAGTAATAGATTTTTCTAAAGAACATTTTGAAATGGTAAAAGACCCTAAGCATGGAAGAGGGAAAAACATGAATCCTTGTATAGATTGCCATGCAATGATGATGAGATATTCAGGGGAACTTTTAAAGAAATTTGATGCTGATTTTATAATAACTGGTGAGGTTTTAAATCAAAGACCAATGTCTCAAAATAGACAAGCATTAAATACAGTAAAAAAAGAATCAGGATTTAGTGAAAAAATATTAAGACCATTATGTGCTTTAAATTTAGAACCTACAGAGATGGAGTTAAATGGATTAGTAGATAGAGAAAAATTATTAAAAATATCAGGTAGAAGTAGAAAAGCTCAAATGGAACTTGCTGAAAAGTGGAATATAGTCGATTATCCATCACCAGCAGGAGGATGTAAATTAACAGAACCAGGATATGCTATAAGATTAAGTGATTTACTTGATAATCAAGATGAAGTAGCACAGGATGAAATTGAAGTTTTAAAATATGGAAGACATATGAGAATATCACCAAAAAATAAAGTTATAGTAGCTAGAAATGCTGACGAGTGGAAAGATATAATTAAGTTAAAGAAAGATGGAGATATTTTAGTAACTTCAAAAAATTCAACAGGAGCACCTGTTATTTTAAGAGGAGAATTTAATAATGAGGACCTTGAAATAGCAGCTAGAATTTGCGGAAGATATTGTAAGGAAAAAGATAAGGACTTAGTTGAAATAAATTATGATAAAGATGGAGAAGTGAAAACTATAACTATAACTCCATTTAAAGATGAAGATTTAAAGAAATATATGATAAATCAATAGTAGTAGAGAGGATATTATTATGAGTAAAAAAGCTATAATATCAATATGTAGTACACAAGATATAGGTGATAGAGAAAAAATAGAAGTTGTAACTGTAGGAGAGTTTTCTATTGTAGGAGATGAGTTTATAGCTACTTATGATGAGACTGAAATTTCAGGTATGGAAGGAACTAAGACTACTTTGAAAATAAAGGGAGATAAAGTTGAGTTACATAGAGAGGGTACAACTAGTACTAAAATGGAATTTAAAAAAGACAATACTCAAGTAGCACTATATAATACTCCTTATGGAATGTTAGAACTTAAAACAACTACTAAGGAATTAGATTTAGATGTAGATGAAAAAGGTGGAAATATATCTATAAAATATCATTTAGTAGCTGGTGGACAAGAACCTATAAAAACTAATTTAAGTATGAAAATAAAGGTAGATGAATAAAATAAAAGGGCTATAAAATAGCCCTTTTTTATTATGATAAAAATAAAAAAAGTTGAAAATTTTCAACTTAACAATTTTAATATTTATAATTAATTTTAAAAAATATGAGTAAAATATAACTAGTAAACGTTCTAGAAATAAAAAAATTAAAAAACACAAAAAAGTACTAGACTTATGTCTGAACTTTTGATAGAATATCTACTATGTTATTAAATCAAGCAATAAAAACCCATTCTAAATGAGGTAATTATCATTATAAATGAAATAAAGAGATATGTCAAGAAAAAATTTAGGAGGAAAAAATATGAGCAAAAATACTAAGTATGTATTTGTAACAGGTGGAGTTGTTTCTTCTTTAGGAAAAGGAATAACAGCTGCTTCTTTAGGAAGATTATTAAAAAATAGAGGATTAAGTGTAAGTATTCAAAAATTTGACCCTTATTTAAATATAGACCCAGGTACAATGAGTCCATATCAACATGGAGAGGTTTTTGTAACTGATGATGGTGCAGAAACTGATTTAGATTTAGGACACTATGAAAGATTTATAGATGAAAACTTAACTCAAAACTCAAATGTTACTTCAGGTAGAGTTTATTGGTCAGTAATATCAAAGGAAAGAAAAGGGGAATACTTAGGAGGAACAGTTCAAGTTATACCTCACATAACTAACGCTATTAAAGAAAGAGTACATAGAGTAGGAAAAGAAAGAGATGTAGATGTAGTAATCACTGAGATCGGTGGAACAATAGGTGATATCGAATCATTACCTTTCTTAGAAGCTATAAGACAAATAAAATATGATGTAGGCAAAGAAAATGTTTGTTTTATACATGTTACATTAGTACCTTACTTAGGAAAAGCTGGTGAGTTAAAAACAAAACCAACTCAACATTCTGTTAAGGAATTAAGAAGTATAGGAATTCAACCTGACATAATAGTTTGTAGATCAGAGAAAGAATTATCAGAAGATATTAAAAAGAAAATAGGTTTATTCTGTAATATAGATGCAAATGAAGTTATTCAAAACTTAGATGCTGAACATTTATATGCTGTTCCTTTAATGTTACATAAAGAAGGCTTAGATAGATTAGTTTGTGAAAAATTAGGTTTAGGATGCAGAGATATAGATAATGCAGAGTGGATAGATATGGTTCATAGAATAACTCACTTAACTCATACAACTAAAATTGCTTTAGTTGGTAAATATGTTGAGTTACATGATGCTTATATATCAGTAGTTGAAGCTTTAAATCATGGTGGATTAAGCAATGATACTAATGTTGAAATTGAGTGGATAAATGCTGAGAATGTAACTAAGGAAAATGTTGATGAATTACTAAGTGGAGTAGACGGAGTTTTAGTTCCAGGGGGATTCGGAGATAGAGGAGTAGAAGGAAAAATAGAAGCTATAAGATGGGCTAGAGAACATAAAAAACCTTTCTTAGGAATATGCTTAGGAATGCAATGTGCTGTTATAGAGTATGCTAGAAATGTATTAGGTTTAGAGGGAGCTCACTCATCAGAATTAGACCCTGAAACACCATATCCAGTAATTGATTTAATGCCAGAACAAAAGGATGTTGAAGATTTAGGTGGAACAATGAGACTAGGATTATATCCATGTAGATTAGAAGACAATACTTTCTGTAAAGATGTTTATGCATCAGATTTAATATATGAAAGACATAGACATAGATATGAATTTAATAATGAATATAGAAGTCAATTAGTAGAAAATGGATTAACTATAGCTGGTACTTCACCAGATGGTAGATTAGTTGAATGTGTAGAAGTTAAGGACCACCCTTGGTTTGTTGCAGTTCAATATCATCCTGAATTAAAATCAAGACCAAATAGACCACATCCATTATTTGTAGGTTTTGTTGGTGCTGCTTTAAATAATAAATAATAGTTTATAAAAGGATATCTAACCTTAATAGGTTGGATATCCTTTTTTTATTAAGAATCAACACAAAATGTTATTAAAATATACTATATATAGATTAGATTTTATATGATATGATAATAATATAAATATTTAACATAAGAAATTTTATACATTTTTAATAGGATATTCGAAGTTTTCTATATATAAAAGTCTTAAAGCAATCTAAAAATTACTTTTCTTTATTTATTCCACTATTTAAAAGAAGCAGGAGGTGCTTAATTTGCATATAGAACAATATGAAAATATGACTTTAGTTCAGCTAATGGAAAAGGCGAAGGAATTAGGAATAAAAAACATAAGTAGAAAAAGAAAAAGCGAATTAATCGAAGAATTAAAAGAAGTATCTAAAAAAGAAAATAATAATATTAGTAAAGTAATACATAAAGATGGCGTTATTTTAAGAGAAAAAATATCTCAAAAAGAAAATAGTGGATATAAAGAAAATAGTTTAAATGAGAAAGTAATTAAAAATTGTAATAACCTTAATGGAAATGGTAATTATCATAATAGTTCAAATGAAGAGGGTAAGAAAGAACAATTAAAAGACATGATTAGTTCATCAGACTCAGCTAAGGGAATACTTGAAATATTAGATAATAATAATTTTGGATTTTTAAGATGTAGAAATTACTTAACTAGTGAAGATGATATATATGTTTCTCCTTCTCAAATAAGAAGGTTTGGTTTAAGAACAGGTGATGAAGTTCAAGGTAAGGTTAGAATCCCAAAGGAAGGGGAAAAATTTAAAGCTCTACTTTACGTTGAAAAGGTAAATGGGGAAAGTCCTGAAAAAGCTATAGGAAGAAAAAAGTTTGAAGATTTAACACCAATATATCCTAAGGAAAGATTAAGACTTGAAACAGATAATAGTAGAGATTTAAGTTCAAGACTTATGGATATAATTTGTCCTATAGGAAAAGGGCAGAGAGGAATGATAGTTGCACCTCCTAAAGCTGGTAAAACAACTCTTTTAAAAAGGATAGCTCAAAATATATCTAAAAATAATCCTGAAGTTAAACTTATTGTGCTTTTAATAGATGAAAGACCTGAAGAAGTAACTGACATGAAAAGAAGTATAGATGGTGAAGTTATTTATTCAACCTTTGATGAGGAACCACAAAATCATGCAAAGGTTTCAAGTATAGTTTTAGAAAGAGCAAAGAGAATGGTTGAGCAGGGAAGAGATGTTGTTATCTTAATGGATTCTTTAACAAGATTGTCAAGAGCATATAACTTAACTGTTACTCCTTCTGGAAGAACATTATCTGGAGGCTTAGACCCAGGAGCTCTTATAATGCCTAAAAAATTCTTTGGAGCTGCTAGAAATTTAGAGGAAGGTGGAAGCTTAACTATTTTAGCTACATCTTTAGTAGATACAGGAAGCAGAATGGATGATATGATTTTTGAAGAATTTAAAGGTACTGGAAATATGGAAGTTCATCTAGATAGAAAACTTCAAGAAAGAAGAATTTTCCCAGCTATTGATATTTATAAATCAGGTACTAGAAAAGAGGACCTTTTATTTAATGAAGAGGAAAGAGAAGCTTCATATAAAATTAGAAGAGTTATGCAAAAGGAAAATAATATAGAAGATGTTGCTGAAAAGATTATAAATTTACTATCTAAAACTAAAAATAACAAGGATTTTTTACAAGTTGTTTTAAAAATTGATTTTGAAGGATAGTAAAAAGTATAACAAAAGAAGATATTAAAGTTTAGGTACTTTAATATCTTCTTTTATTATATGAATTTTCAAGCATTTCATGACAAAGTTTGATTGTTCCTTCAGGTGAATATGAACTTAAAACTTCTACAATGCTTTTTTTCATATTTACTAATATGTTAGACTCTAAGTTTAATTCATTTATTATATCATTTAATTCATCTAAATGTTTAATTGGAATGGCACAATTACTACTTGATAAAAATTCTCTATTTTCACTTTCTTGCCCAGGGATTATAAATGGTATTATCATAGGCAGATGACTTAAAAGTGATTCAGTAGTAGTTAGCCCACCAGGTTTTGTAATAATTAAATCTGAGTTTTTCATAATTTTTGGTATTTCCGTAGTGTATCCTAAAATATTTAACTCTTTATTACCCTTTATATGTCCATATTGTTTACATAACTCTGTTTTTAGCTCAGTGTTATTTCCACAGACTATAGTTAAATTTAAAGGATTTTCATTTTTTATTAGGGTTTTTAATACTTTAGATATATTATCTAAACCCATACCGCCTCCCATTAAAAGAATATTTAATGGTGATTGGATAATTTCTTCTACATAATTATGATAATCTGTTTTATAAAAAGCCTCTTTTGCTGGAATGCCAAAGGGTGAAATATTACTTTTTAAAATTCCTTTTGATGCTAAGTTTTCTTTTGTAAAATCACAAGCAACTATGTAATGATCAATTAATTTAGAAACATAAGTATAATGACACATAAAATCAGTAACAACTGAAATAACAGGAACATTTATCTTTTTCTTCTTTTTCAAATGAGAAAGAATACTTATAGATAAAGGGTGTGTTGTGATTATTAAATCTGGATCAAAATTACTTATAAACTGTTCTAGTTTTTTCGATACAGGTAAAAAAAGAAAACTAACTAAACTATTTATAAATCTTACATTACTAAGTTTATAAATTACACCATAAAGTGTTCCTAGGGAACTTGCACATAAATCATATCCATTTACTATTGATCTATCAAAGAAACGGTTCTCCTTAAGAAAGTCGTGTATAAGAATTTCAGTATTATCATTCTTTATAAGTTCCATTAAAGAGTTGGCTGCTTGATTATGACCATAACCAGTAGATGTACTTAAAATAAGAACTTTTTTCATTATATCCACTCACTTTTACTAAAATCTATTTAAAACAAAGTTTATTTGGAAAATATTCCTTATAAATAAAAATGGGAAAGATACGAGTCTTTCCCATAAAGAAATTATTTATTAAGATTAAATCTCTTGTTGAATTTATCAACTCTTCCGCCAACATCAACGATTTTTTGTTTTCCTGTGAAGAATGGGTGGCACTTAGAGCATATTTCAACTTTAAGTTCTGGTTTAACTGAACCAGTTGTGAAAGTGTTTCCACATGCACACTTAACCACTGTATCGTGATGGTATTCTGGATGTATGCCTTGTCTCATGTAATTCACCTCTTTCAAAAATAAAAAAATGTTGCTAAACAACTATTAACAAGTATATCATGGGTATATTTAATCGTCAATAGTTTAAAAGCTTTCTTATTTAAGTTATAATCATATTTATAATATTATAAAAGGATAAGGAGTTTAAATTTAAAATGAGCAAATTATATTTTAGATACGGAGCTATGAATTCAGGAAAATCTACACATCTTATGCAAGTAGCTCACAATTATGAAGAAAGAGGCATGGAAGTTATAATAATAAAGCCTTCTACAGATAAAAAGGGTGGAGATAAGGTTGTTTCAAGACTTGGTGTTGAAAGAGTTGTAGATATTTTAATAGAAAATGAAGAAAATATTATAGATATAATTGAAGATAGATTAAATAAGGGTAGAAAAATAGATTGTATAATAGTTGATGAGGTTCAATTTTTAAAAGCTCATCATATAGATGAGCTTTTTGAAATTGCAGTTGGAAAGAATATTCCTGTAATATGTTATGGCTTAAGAACAGATTTTCAAATGAACGGTTTTGAAGGAAGTGAAAGACTTCTACTATTAGCCCATAGCATAGAAGAAATGAAAACTATATGTAAATGCGGTAAAAAGGCTGTTTTAAATGGAAGAATGATAAATGGTAAATTTACCTTTGAAGGAGAACAGGTTGCTATAGATTTAGTTGATAATGTTGAATATCAATCTTTATGTGGGGAATGTTATTTTAAGTATAAGTATGGAGATAATTCTCATAAATAATAAATAGTATATGAAAGGATAGGGTTAAAAAATATGAGAAAATGCCAAGTAGGCGGTCAAGCAGTATTAGAAGGCGTTATGATGAGAGGAGCCAAGGGAACAGCTACAGCTGTTAGAACTCCTAAGGGAAACATAGAGGTTTCTTTTGAAGAAACAATACCATACACAAAGAAAAATAAAATTTTAGGATTACCTTTTATAAGAGGATTTGTAACTCTTGTTGAATCTTTAGTTGTTGGATTAAAATCTTTAAACTATTCAGCAAGTTTTTTTGAGGATGACGAACCTTCTAAATTTGAAAAGTGGTTAAATAGCAAGTTAGGTGAAAAAGCTAACAATGTAATTATTACGGTAACTATGATGTTTTCATTTTTATGTGCAATTATTTTGTTTATAGCTATACCAACTGGAATTACATTTTTACTTAAAAAGTTTAACCTTCCAGATTGGACTTTAAGTGCTATTGAGGGAGTTATAAGTATAAGCATTCTTCTAGGATATATGTATTTAATGGGAAAAGTTTCAGATATACAAAGGGTTTTTCAATATCATGGAGCTGAGCATAAAACTATATTTTGTTATGAAAATGAAGAAGAACTTACTGTTGAAAATGTTAAAAAGTATCCAAGATTTCATCCAAGATGTGGAACTAACTTTTTATTTTTAGTAGCTATAGTAAGTATATTTATATTTTCCTTTACAAAATGGGATTCTGTATTGCAAAGAACTGTTATAAGGGTTATTATGTTACCTGTTGTAGCTGGAATAACTTATGAATTAATAAAATGGCTTGGTAATTCTCAAGGGAAAATTGCAAGGATAATTGCTTTACCAGGTTTACAACTTCAAAAGTTAACAACAAGAGAACCAGATGATTCACAAATAGAAGTTGCTATAGCTTCTTTAAGGAGGGCTGAAGGATTGAAAGAACCAAGGAAAAAAGTTTATGAGTTATTAGCTTTAGGAAATGAAACTTTAAAAAATGCTAATATAGACACATATATATTAGATACTCAATTATTATTAGGTGAAGCTTTAAAAAAAGATAAAATTTGGATTATGACTAATAAAAATGAAGAAGTTAAAAAGTCAGAGGAAATACATTTCTTTAATTTATTAGAAAGAAGAAAGGCTAAAATGCCAATACAATATATTTTAGGAACTTGTGAATTTATGGGATTAGATTTTCATGTTGAAAAAGGTGTTTTAATACCAAGAGGAGATACTGAAATAATTGTAGAGGAAGTTTTAAAAAATATAGAAGAAGATTCAGATATTATTCTTTGTGATTTATGCTGTGGAAGTGGAGCAATAGGTTTATCTTTAGCAAGTTATAGAAAAAATATTAAAGTTGATTT
This sequence comes from Clostridium sp. TJA038, assembly GCF_058310255.1. Lineage (NCBI taxonomy): Bacteria > Bacillati > Bacillota > Clostridia > Eubacteriales > Clostridiaceae > Clostridium > Clostridium sp. TJA038. The sequence continues at coordinate 40,510 of NZ_JBZEFA010000001.1, forward strand.
AATAGATATTGATGATATTCCACAAAGAGTTACAAGAAAAAATATAATAGAACTAGAATTATCAAAAAGATGTAGTTTTATTAAAAGTGATCTTTTAAGTGAAGCTATAAAAAGAGGAAATAAATATGATGTTCTAGTTTCAAATCCTCCTTATATAAAAAGTAAGGTTATAGGTACTTTAATGGAAGATGTAAAAAACTATGAACCTCATTTAGCTTTAGATGGAGGAGAAGATGGATTAATATTCTATAGAAGAATTATTGATGAATCTTTAGAAGTATTAAATCAAAATGGTATATTAGCCTTTGAAATAGGACATGACCAAGGAGAAGATGTTAAAAATCTTATGATAGAAAAAGGTTACTTAAATGTTAAGATAATAAAAGATTTAGCAGGTTTAGATAGGTGTGTTATAGGGAGAGTAAACCTTGAATTGTAGTCTAATAGTGTGATATAATTGTAAAATATGAAAATCTGTATACGGAGTGATAATAGATGATACTTGATAGATTAAATTTTATTGAAAATAAATATGATGAACTTTCAGTTAAAATTAGTGACCCTTCAATAATGGCTAACCAAAAAGAGTGGAGAAAGCTTTGTAAGGAACATGCTGATTTAGAAGTTATAGTTAATAAGTACAAAGAGTATAAGGAAGCTACTGAGGAATTAGAAGCTAATAAAGAGATGCTTTCTGAAGAAAGTGATCAAGAGATGAGAGAGATGATAAACTCTGAAATCAAGGACTTAACAGAAAGAAAAAAAGAATTAGAGGACGAAATACAAATTCTTTTATTACCAAAAGATCCTAATGATGATAAAAACGTATTTGTTGAAATTAGAGGTGGTGCTGGTGGAGATGAAGCAGCACTATTTGCAGCTAATCTTTTCAGAATGTACACTAAATATGCTGAAAAGAATAGATGGAAGGTAGAACTTATGAGTGCTAATGAAACTGATATTGGAGGTTTCAAAGAAGTTGTATTTATGATAAAGGGTGCTGGTGCTTACTCAAAGCTTAAATACGAAAGTGGTGCACATAGAGTTCAAAGGGTTCCTGATACAGAAAGTTCAGGTAGAATCCACACATCAACTGCTACAGTAGCTGTTTTACCTGAAGTTGATGATGTAGAAATAGAAATAAATGATAAAGATATTAAAATAGATGTCTTTAGAGCATCAGGTAATGGAGGACAATGTGTTAACACAACTGACTCAGCTGTAAGAATAACTCACTTACCTTCAGGACTTGTTGTTTCATGTCAAGATGAAAAATCACAGCTTAAAAATAAAGAAAAAGCTATGAAAGTGTTAAGAGCTAGATTATTTGAGCAAGCTGAAGCTGAGAGATTAGCAGGAATTGCTGAAGATAGAAAAAGTCAGGTTGGTACTGGGGATAGAAGTGAGAGAATAAGAACTTACAACTATCCACAAGGAAGAGTTACAGACCATAGAATAAATATGACTTTATATAAGCTAGACAGTTTCTTAGAAGGTGATATAGACGAAATAATAAATGCTCTAATTACTGAAGATCAAGCTCAAAAGATGAAAGCTATGGGTAATACTGAATTTTAATAAAAAGCCTTACATTAATAATGTAAGGCTTTAAAAATACATAGTTTTAAAATGGTAATTTAAAGAGGAATATAATTATGGATATAGATAAAGCTATAAAAAAACAAAAAAAATCATATAATAGATTCATGTTTCTTATGGTAGTACTTCTAATATTATTGCCTCTTTTGGTTTGCTTTTTTGAGGTTTATAAGGATTTTCTTATAATATATTTAATTCTTTTAGAAATTTTTATAGTCATAGTTATGATTAAAAATTTTAATAATATTAGATTGGAATATAGTTTAGAGAATGGAATTTTAAAAATAAAACCTAATATACTATCTAAATATAAATATATTTATTGTGATAGGGTAGGGTTAGTCCATACTGAAAATGAACTTGAAGATATGAAAATTATAATTGTTTTTACTAACAAAGGGAGAAAAGGAAAGTTTGGTAAACCAGTTGGAGAATATTTTTGCAAAGTTCATCCTGGGTTAAGTAAGGATTATAACAAAATGGTTAAATTAAATAAAGAAAAACAATGGTATTATATAATTATAAAAAGAGGAGCTTTAAAAAAATTTAAGCTTTTAGATGATATTTATAAAAATTGTGTTACAGCAACTTATACAAATGAGAGTATTGAAAATATAAAAATTGCAAGAGGTCAAAAGAATTTATAAAGATGAAGGTGATACTATTTTATGAATACAAAGGTACATTTCATAAAAGATATAAATAAAGACATAGTATATTTAGAGGAAGCTGCTAAAATTATAAAGGATGGCGGTATTGGAGCTTTTCCAACAGAAACAGTTTATGGATTAGGTGCAAATGCCTTAGATGGAGAGGCGGTTAAAAAGATTTTTATTGCAAAGGGAAGACCACAGGATAATCCCTTAATAATACACATAGCTCATAAAAATGACATAGAAAAATATGTTGCTGAAATACCAAGTTTTGCAAAGGAATTAATGGATAAATTTTGGCCAGGACCTTTGACAATAATTTTAAAAAAGAAAGATATAGTTTCAAATGTTACCTCAGCAGGATTGGATACTGTAGGGGTTAGAATGCCAAAGGATGATATAGCATTAAAATTAATAGAACTTTCAGGTGTTCCAATAGCGGCACCATCAGCAAATATATCAGGTAGACCAAGCCCTACAGATATAGAAAGATGTGAAGAAGATTTAAATGGAAGAGTTGATTTTATAATTGGAAATAAAAAAAGTGAAATAGGTGTGGAATCAACTATAGTAGATGCAACAGGAGAACATCTATGTGTTTTAAGACCTGGAGGAATAACTTTAGAAATGCTAAAGGAAATAGACAAGGGAGCATATATAGATAAGGCTATATTAGGTTCTTTAGATAAGAATTTAAAACCAAAAGCTCCAGGAATGAAGTATAAACACTATGCTCCTAAGGCAAAAGTTAGAATGGTTCAAGGACCAGTAAATAAAATGGTTGAAAAAATTAAAGAAATAGTGCATAATTACATAGATGAAGATTTAAAAGTTGGAATTATGGCAACAGATGAAACAATTTCTATGTATAATGAAGGGATTGTAAAGTCCTTAGGCACTAGAAGTGATTTAACTTCTGTAACTAAAAACTTGTTTGAAATGTTAAGAAGTTTTGATGACTTAGGAGTTGATATTATAATAACTGAATCTTTTGAAGAAAAAGATTTAGGGGTAGCCATAATGAATAGATTAAAAAAATCCTGTGGATTTGATATAATAATTGTTTAAGAATATATGTGGAAGGAGCTAGATTAAAATGAAACTTTTTTCAAAAAGGAATTTTTTTGAATTTGACTTTTTACAAAATTCTATATTTGATTTTTTAAAAGTTTTAAATTTTATATCTAGTTTTCTTCTATTTAATAAAAAGAGTGCTTTTTTATTTGGCTTTACTATTTGATTTTTAAAATTAAGTAGTGTTATTAGTCATTGAAAAAGCACTTTTTTTAAAATAATATATTAATTTAAATAGGTATAATGGAGGTTAACGAAATGAAAATAGCAATAGGTTGTGATCATGGTGGATTTAATTTAAAAAACACAGTGATAAAGCATTTACAAGAAAAAGGTATTGAAGTAAAGGATTTTGGTACATACAGCACAGAATCTTGTGATTATCCTGATATATCTATACAGGTTGCAGAAGCTGTAGCTAATAAAGAGTTTGATTTTGGTATATTAATTTGTGGAACTGGTATAGGTATATCTATAGCTGCAAATAAAGTTCCAGGAATAAGAGCTTCTTTATGTTCTGACACATTTAGTGCTCATGCAACAAGACAACATAATAATGCAAATATTTTAGCTATGGGTGAGAGAGTTGTAGGACCAGGATTAGCTTTAGATATAGTTGACACTTTCTTAAATTCAGAATTTGAAGGTGGAAGACATCAAAAAAGAATAGATAAAATAACAGCTATTGAAGAAAAATATTCAAAATAATATAGGGATTTTAGGAGGAAGATAAAATGAGTAATGTAACAGAAATAACACATCCACTTATACTGCATAAGTTAGCTTTTATAAGAGATAAAAATACAGGGTCTAAGGATTTTAGAGAGTTAGTAAGTGAAGTTTCTATGCTTATGGCTTATGAGGTAACAAGAAATCTTCCTATGGAAGAAATTGATATAGAAACTCCAGTTTGTAAAACTAAATGTAAGGTTTTATCAGGAAAAAAAGTTGCTATAGTTCCAATATTAAGAGCAGGTTTAGGTATGGTAGATGGTATGCTACAACTTATACCAGCTGCAAAAGTAGGACATATAGGTTTATATAGAGATGAAGAAACACTTCAACCTGTAGAATACTTCTGTAAGTTACCACAAGATATAGCAGAAAGAGATGTAATAGTTGTAGATCCAATGTTAGCTACAGGAGGTTCAGCAGCAGATGCTATAACTCTTTTAAAGAAAAGAGGGGCTAAGCAAATAAGACTTATGTGCTTAATTTCTTCACCAGAAGGCATAGAATTTGTTAAAAAAGCTCATCCAGATGTAGATATATATGTAGCTTGTATTGATGAGAAATTAAATGATCATGGATATATTGTTCCTGGATTAGGTGATGCAGGAGATAGACTATTTGGAACAAAATAGTTATAATTTAAATAGCTACTTAAATTTTAAGTAGCTATTAATTATTTTTGGAGGTAAATGATTCATGGAAAAGATAAAAGTTTTAACTATCTTTGGAACAAGACCGGAAGCTATAAAAATGGCTCCACTAGTAAAAGAGTTAGAAAAAAGATCAGAAATAGAGTCAAAGGTTTGCGTAACTGCTCAGCATAGACAAATGCTAGATCAAGTTTTAGAGTTATTTGATATAAAACCTGATTTTGACCTAGACATAATGAAAAATCGTCAAACTCTTACAGGAATAACAAACAGAGTTTTAGAAGGATTAGAAAAAGTATTTATAGAAGAAAAGCCAGATATGATACTTGTTCATGGCGATACTACTACTACTTTCGCAGGTGCTTTAGCAGCATTTTATCAACAAATAAGAGTAGGTCATGTTGAAGCAGGACTTAGAACTTTTGATAAGTATTTCCCATTCCCAGAGGAAATGAATAGAAAATTAACAGGAGCTTTAGCAGATTTACATTTTGCTCCAACTAAAGGTTCAAAGGCTAACCTTTTAAGAGAAGGAATAAATGAAAATGACATAAAAATTACAGGTAATACTGTAATAGATGCTATGGAACATACTGTAGAAGATAACTACGTTTTTGAAAATGACGAATTAAACAAAATAGATTTTAAAAATAAAAAGGTTATAATGATAACTGCTCATAGAAGAGAAAACTGGGGAGAAGGTATAGAAAATATCTGTACAGCTTTAAATAAAATAGTTGAAGAGAACAAAGATGTTGAATTAGTTTATCTTGTTCATTTAAATCCAGTTGTAAAAGATGTAGTTTATAAAAATCTTGATGGAAAAGAAAGAGTTCATCTTTTACCGCCACTTGATACAAAAGAAACTCATAACTTAATGAATAAATGCTTTATGGTTATGACTGATTCAGGTGGACTACAAGAAGAAGCACCGCATTTAGGAAAACCAGTATTAGTTTTAAGAGATGTTACAGAAAGACCAGAAGCTGTTCAATCTGGAACTGTTAAATTAGTTGGTACTGATGTAGACAAAATAGTTGAAGAGGCTAATACTCTTATAAATGATAAAGAAGCTTATATAAAAATGAGTAAAGCTATAAATCCATATGGAGATGGTAAAGCTTCTGAAAGAATAGTTAAAGCTATTTTAAATTATTTTGGAAAAAGTGATGAAGTAGTTGAAGAGTTCGTTAGTAAATAAACTTTGTTAAAAAACTAAATAAATATATTTTCAATAAATGTAAAATAAAGACATATAATTAGAATATTATAGAAATTTTAAAGGTATACTTCTATAATAAAGCTTAATTATCTGTCTTTTTTTTTAAAAAGATAAAAAATAGAGAAAAAGATTGTTTAAAATTTAACAAAAAATATTGAAAGGTAATAATTTTAAAGGTATAATTAAATCAGTTAGAAAAAAAATAAAATTTTGATAATTTTTAACTAAATTGGGAGGTATTTGATATGAGAGAGGTAGTTATTGCAAGTGCAGTAAGAACAGCACTAGGTTCTTTTGGGGGTTCATTAAAGGATGTACCTGCTGTAGATTTAGGAGCTTTAGTTATTAAGGAAGCTTTAAATAGAGCAAATATAAAACCAGAATGTGTAGATGAGGTTTTAATGGGAAATGTAATTCAAGCAGGCTTAGGTCAAAATCCAGCAAGACAAGCTGCTGTAAAAGCTGGTTTACCAGTAGATATTCCTTCAATGACAATTAATAAGGTTTGTGGTTCAGGATTAAGATGTGTAGCATTAGCTGCTCAAATGATAAAAGCAGGTGATGCTGATATTATAGTAGCTGGTGGTATGGAAAATATGTCACAAGGACCTTATATCTTAAGAACAGCAAGATTTGGTCAAAGAATGGGCGATGGAAAAATGGTTGATGCTATGGTTAATGATGCTTTAACAGATGCTTTTAATGGGTATCATATGGGTATAACAGCTGAAAACATAGCAGAACAATGGGGAATAACTAGAGAAATGCAAGATGAATTTGCTGCAAATTCTCAAAGAAAAGCAGAAGAAGCTATAAAAGCTGGTAAATTTAAAGATGAAATCGTTCCAGTTGTAATTCCACAAAGAAAGGGAGAACCTATAGTATTTGATACAGATGAGTTCCCTAGATTTGGAACAACAGCTGAAAAGTTAGGAAAACTAAGACCAGCATTTAAAAAAGATGGTACAGTTACAGCAGGTAATGCTTCAGGTATAAATGATGGTGCTGCTGCTTTAGTTGTAATGAGTGCTGAAAAAGCAAAAGAATTAGGAATAACACCTATTTGTAAAATAGTTTCTTATGGTTCAAAGGGATTAGAACCTTCAATAATGGGTTATGGTCCATTCCATGCAACTAAAAAAGCTTTAGAAGGAACAGGATTAACAGTTAATGACCTTGATTTAATAGAAGCAAATGAAGCTTTTGCAGCTCAAAGTTTAGCAGTTGCTAAAGACTTAGAATTTGATATGAGTAAGGTAAATGTAAATGGTGGAGCTATAGCTTTAGGACATCCAGTTGGTGCTTCAGGAGCTAGAATTTTAGTTACATTACTTCATGAAATGATAAAGAGAGATGCTAAAAAAGGTTTAGCAACTCTTTGTATAGGTGGAGGAATGGGAACTGCTCTAATTGTAGAAAGATAATAAGTTTACCATTATTATAATATATATTTTAAAGGTATCATTCTATATAGGATGATACCTTTTTAAATTTTTATTGAATATTTTATGATAAAAGTTAAAAATATACTATATAAATTGCACCTTAATAGTAGAAAAATTTCATATTTAAATTTATACAATTTACTTTAGTTTCTATAAAAATCATGAATAATATTAATAGTAATAGAAAAAAATAGGATTAAAGGTGAGAAATTTGTTTAAATTAAAAAAAAAATATAAAAAAATGTGAATAAATATAAAAGAGGTTATTCAAAACCTTTTAAGTTGTATGCTATATTCTTAATAGTGGTTTAAGAGTTTTTTCACAAAATGCACAATAAAATATGGAATTTCACAATAAAAACTTTTAAAAAAGGATTTCAAAATCGAAAATAGTAATCGGATTTTAACTTGGGGTACTTAGTATTAATTTAAAAATTCGGAAAAATGAAAGTATAAATTCAAAAGATTTCATAAATAATTTGTAAAAGAGAAAATGAGAGTTTTTGAGAGTAAAAATGAAGGAAATAGTTAAAAACACTTTAAAATATAGGAATATTAATAAATACAAGCTAAATTTAAATTTTATTAATATTACATTCGGGAATATAATTAGTAAAGTACATTGCAGAATGATGGAGGTTATATGTGAACGCTAAAATTAAAGGTTTAGTTTTATCCATTAATAAAACTAATGTTTTATTGACAATAGTAGCAACCCTGTTAATTAGTTTTTTTAATTTTAGATTTGGGGTGGCTTTTTTAGTTGGAAGTTTAATTGCAACAATTAACTTTACAGTAAATGCAATTGTAATTAATAAAGTCATAAGTGAAAGAAGAGGAGCTTTTAAAATACAAATAAGCTTCATTTTGAGAATGCTTTTGATTCTTTTATTTACATTATTTTTTATGAGAAATGTTAAGGAATTAGCATTTTACTTAGTAGGATTTATTTTACATCAGATATCAATATTTATTTATACTAAAAGAAATAAGGCCTTATGATAAAAGTAAATAAATATTTATATACATATATAAATTAATACTAAGATAGAAAGGGAGTGATTCCGTGGATATCTTTTCACCAATGTTTACAGTTAAGATTGGTAGTATAAGTATAAGTAGTACAATTATTTTTCAATGGGCAGCTATGCTTGTTATTATAATTTTTGCTATCTTATCAACTAGAAATCTTAAAAAGAAACCTGGTAAGTTACAAGTTGTTTTAGAAACAATCTATCAAACAATTTACAACTTAGTAAAAAGCAACATGGGGGAAAGTTATATTGGTTTTGTGCCTTATATAGGAACTTTAGCAATATTCCTACTAATATTAAACTTTTATGGTTTAATAGGGCTTGCACCTCCTACTCAAGATTTAAGTGTTGCAGTGGCATTAGCAATTACTTCCTTTGTTGTTGTTCATGTTAATGCTATACGTAGATGTCATATTGGAGGATATCTAAAAGGATATTTAAAGCCTTATCCACTAATGTTACCTTTAAACCTAATGGAGAGAATTATTTTCCCAGTATCTCTTGCACTACGTTTATTCGGTAATATGCTAGCGGCTACTCTATTAATTGACTTAATGTATTCAGGTTTAGGTCATATAACTTGGTTTGCACAATTAGGGGTACCAATACTAGCACATGGTTTCTTCGATGTTTTTGATGGAACAATACAAATGATAGTATTTACTATGTTAACTATGGTAAATATTAAAATAATAGCAGATCACTAAGAAAAGTTAAGAAGACAAATCAAAAAACCTTATTTGATTTGAAAAAGGAGGAATTTTTAATGGATATGAAGTTATTAGCAGCAGGTATAGCTGTATTAGCAGGTATAGGAGCAGGTATAGGTATAGGTATTGCGACTGCAGGAGCGTTACAAGCAACTGCAAGACAACCAGAAGCATCAGATAAGATTCAAAGTTTATTCATCATGGGAGCTGGTCTTTCAGAAGCAACAGCTATCTATGGATTAGTTGTATCAATAATCTTATTATTCGTTGCTTAATATCAAATTACGTACTTTTTATTAAGAACTTGTAGTAATTAATAAATAAAGATAATAGAGTTAATATAATTGACTCCGAAGGGAGGCTGTGATTGATATATGGAAATAGATTTTATGAGAATATTAGCTACAATCATTAACTTTATAATATTAATTCTTATATTAAAACATTTTTTCTGGAACAAAATCAAAAAAGCCATCGATGAAAGACAAGAGGCTATAGATGAAACTATCTTAAAAGCCGATGAAGATGCAGAAAAAGCAAGAAGATTAAGATTAGACAATGAAAGAATTCTTAAATCTGCAAAAGAAGAGGGCAGAAAGCTTAGAGAAGAACAGAAAAAAGAAGCTGATAGAATTTATAAAGAAATAGTTGATGATGCTCATAGAGAAGCTGAGGCTATAATAAATAGAGCTAATATTGAAATTCAAAGAGAAGAAGAAAAAGCAAAATACGAATTAAAGCAACAAGTAGTTGATATTTCTGTAATGCTTTCTGAGAAAGCACTTGGAGAATCTATTGACGAATCTAAACATAGAGAATTAATAAATGATTTTATTGAAAAGGTAGGTATCTAATTATGTATGAATATTTAGATCGTAGATATGCCTTAGCTCTATATGAAGTTGCCGAAGAAAAAAATAAAGTTGAAGAGTACATGAATGATTTAAGAGAAATCTGTGATATCATTTATGGAAATAAAGAGTTTTATGAAATAATAAAACATCCTCAAATAAGTACTGTAAGAAAGAAAAAGACTTTTAGAAACATATTTGAAGGAAAAATAGATGAGGATTTACTTTCATTCTTAATGGTTCTTATAGAAAAAGATAGAATACTTTATCTAAGAGAAAAATTAAAAGAAATGGAAAAAATCCATTTAGAGAAAAATAACACCTTACTTGCAGAAGTTAAAAGTGTTATTAAGCTAACAGATGATGAAGTTAAAAGACTTGTAGAAAAGTTAGAAAATAAATACTCAAAGAAAATATTATTAAGACAAGAGATAGATAAGAGTATCATTGGAGGACTTTATGTCAGAGTTGGCGATGATGTTATAGATGGTACTGTTAAATCTAGACTTGATGATATGAAACAGATAATGCTTAAGAGAGAATAGAGGTGAGTCTATGCATATTAAACCAGAAGAAATAACTTCTATAATCAAGAATGAAATAAAAAACTATGAAAAAGAGTTAGAAACTGTTGATTCTGGTACTATCATACAGATAGGTGACGGAGTTGCCAGAGTTTACGGATTAGAGGATTGTATGGAAGGTGAGCTTCTTGAATTCCCTAATCAAGTATTCGGTATGGCTCTTAACTTAGAGCAGGATAACGTTGGTTGTGTTCTTTTAGGTTCTGAAGAAGGAATAAAAGAGGGCGACATCGTTAAAAGAACTGGAAAAATAGTTGAAGTACCAGTAGGTGAGGACTTAATAGGTAGAGTTGTAAATTCATTAGGTCAACCTATAGACGGAAAAGGTCCTATAAAAAATAATGGATACAGAGCTATAGAAATACCAGCACCTGGTATTCTAGAAAGAAGTTCTGTTAATGAGCCTTTACAAACAGGTATTAAAGCAATTGACTCAATGATACCAATAGGTAGAGGACAAAGGGAATTAATTATAGGTGATAGACAAACAGGTAAAACTGCTATAGCTATAGATACTATAATTAACCAAAAAGGTAAAGATGTTATATGTATATATGTTGCTATTGGACAAAAACAATCTACAGTAGCTAACATAGTTAACACTTTAACTGAAGAAGGAGCTATGGATTACTCAATAGTTGTAACAGCATCAGCATCAGAGTCAGCTCCATTACAATACATCGCACCATATTCAGGATGCACAATGGGTGAATACTTCATGAATAAGGGTAAAAATGTATTAATCATATATGATGACTTAAGTAAACATGCAGTTGCTTATAGAACAATGTCACTATTAATTAGAAGACCACCAGGAAGAGAAGCTTATCCAGGGGACGTATTCTACATACATTCAAGATTACTTGAAAGAGCTGCTAAGTTATCAAAAGAAAACGGTGGTGGATCATTAACAGCACTTCCAATAATAGAAACATTAGCAGGAGACGTAACAGCATATATTCCAACAAACGTTATATCAATAACAGATGGACAAATATTCTTAGAAACTGAGTTATTCAACGCAGGACAAAGACCAGCTGTTAACCCTGGTATATCAGTTTCAAGGGTTGGAGGAAATGCTCAAATAAAAGCAATGAAACAAGTTTCAGGTACTTTAAGACTAGAACTTGCTCAATATAGAGAATTAGCATCATTTGCTCAATTTGGTTCAGACCTTGATAAAGATACTCAATCAAGACTTGAAAAAGGTAAGAGACTTATAGAAATCTTAAAACAAGATCAATATAAGCCAATGGCAGTTGAAAAGCAAATTATGATAATATATTCTGCTGTTAACAATTTCTTATTAGATATAAAAGTTTCAGATATTAAGAGATTCGAAAAAGAATTCTTAGAATATATGGATACTCATCACAGAGAAATTGGTAAAGCAATATTAGATAAGAAGGTTTTAGATGATGAATTAAAATCTGCTTTAGAAAGTGCTATAGTAGAATTTAAAAAAATATTCTTAATGTAATAAAAGAGCATAGCTTTTTAATTAAAGCTATGCCCACATTTTTAAGAATGGAGGTGGATCTTAAATGGCAGGTGCAGGACTTTTAGAAATTAAAAGAAGAATAAAAAGTATCACAAACACAAGAAAAATAACAAAAGCTATGGGACTTGTTGCCACTTCTAAGTTAACAAAAGCTAGACAAAAGCTAAATGAAAACAATCAATATTTTAGTAGTCTAGATGAAATTGCTAGAGAATTAATCGGATCATTAAATAGCAATGATAATCCTTTACTTAAACCCAATGATAATCCTAAAAAGTTAATAATTTTATTAGCATCAGACTCAGGATTATGTGGTGGATTTAATGGTAATACTGCAGCTTTTGTAAGAGATCATTATGAAAATAATATTCAAAATATAGAAGCTATAGTAGTTGGAAAAAGAGGTATCCATTATGTTAAGAAAAACAAGATTTCTACTTTAGCAGAATATGTTGATTTAGGAGATACACCAAATATTGGTGATGCATCAACTATAGTAAATAGAGCTGTTAAAGAATTTTTAGATGGAAATTTTGGAGAGGTAAATTTAGTTTATACTAAATTCTTCTCACCTGTTAAGCAAGAGGTTGTTGAGGAAAAACTTTTACCTTTAGATTTAGTTGCAGAAAAAGGAAATGTTTCATTCTCAGTTGAACCAGATGAAGATGAATTAATAGATTCATTAGTTTCATCATACTTAAAAGGTAAATTCATGAATGCTATGTTTAATTCAAAAGCTAGTGAACAAAGTGCTAGAATGCAAGCAATGGACGGAGCAAGTAAAAATGCCGATGATTTATTAAACTCATTAGATGCTAAGTATAACAGAATAAGACAAAGCATAATCACTCAAGAGATATCAGAAATCGTTGGTGGAGCAGAAGCACAAAAATAAGGAGGTACTCAAAATGTCTAATAATATAGGTAAAGTAGTTCAAGTTATTGGACCAGTTGTAGATATAAAATTTGCAAATGATGAACTTCCTAATATATTTAATGCAATACACATAAAAATGGATGATGGAAAAATCTTAGTTTGTGAGGTAGAGCAACACGTAGGAGACGATATAGTTAGAACTATAGCTATGGAAGCTACTGAAGGACTAAGAAGAGGTGTTGACGCTGTTGATACAGGGGCACCTATATCAGTACCAGTTGGTGAATGCGTATTAGGAAGAATATTTAACGTATTAGGTAAACCACTAGATAGTGGAGCTGAAGTTAATCATGAAGAAAAATATCCAATTCATAGACCAGCTCCATCATTTGAAGAACAATCAGTTGTTCCTCAAATGTTTGAAACTGGAATAAAGGTAATAGATCTTTTAGCACCTTATCAAAGAGGTGGTAAGATTGGTCTATTTGGAGGTGCCGGTGTTGGTAAAACAGTTCTTATACAAGAGCTTATAAACAACATAGCTAAAGAGCACGGTGGACTTTCTGTATTTACAGGAGTTGGAGAAAGATCAAGAGAAGGTAATGACCTTTATTATGAAATGAAAGATTCAGGAGTTATAAAAAATACAGCATTAGTATTTGGACAAATGAACGAACCACCTGGAGCAAGAATGAGAGTTGCTTTAACAGGACTTACAATGGCGGAGTACTTCAGAGATCAAGGGCAAGACGTGTTATTATTTATAGATAACATATTCAGATTCTCACAAGCAGGATCTGAGGTTTCAGCTTTATTAGGAAGAATACCATCAGCTGTTGGTTACCAACCAACTCTTGCTACAGAGATGGGTGCTCTTCAAGAGAGAATTACATCAACTACTCATGGATCAATTACATCTGTTCAAGCGGTATACGTACCAGCCGACGACTTAACTGACCCAGCTCCAGCTACAACATTCAACCATCTTGATGCAAAAACAGTTTTATCAAGAAGTATAGCTGAAATAGGTATATATCCAGCAGTTGACCCACTAGATTCTTCATCAAGAATATTAGACCCAAGAGTTGTTGGAGAAGAACACTATGAAGTTGCTTCAAAGGTTAAACATATACTTGAAAGATATAAAGAACTTCAAGATATCATAGCTATCCTTGGTGTTGATGAACTTGCAGATGAAGATAAATTAATAGTTGCTAGAGCAAGAAGAATACAAAAATTCTTATCACAACCATTTACAGTAGCAGAACAATTTACTGGAATGCAAGGAAGATATGTTCCAATAAAAGATACTATAAGAGGATTTAAAGAAATATTAGATGGTAGACATGATAATGTTCCTGAATCAGCTTTCTTATTTGCTGGAACAATAGAAGAAGTACTAGAAAAAGCTAGTGCAATGGCCCAATAAAAGGGGTGAATAAAAATGAATAAATTTAAATTAATTGTTACAACACCAGAAAGAGTACTTGTTTCAGGTGAAGTTACAAAGGTCTTATGTAAAAATGCTATTGGTGAATTTGAAATATTAGCAGGGCATCAACCTTATTTAACAGCAACTATTCCTACAATCACTAGAATAGACGATGAAAATGGAGAAAGTAAATATTTATTTACTTCTACAGGATTAATGAAGGTTCAAAATAATGAAGTTACTTTTTGTGTAAATTCAGCAGAATGGCCAGAAGAAATCGACGAAGCTAGAGCTATGAGTGCTAAGGAAAGAGCTGTTGAAAGATTAAAGAATAAGACTGATGACATAGATGAGAAGAGAGCTAAATTAGCTTTAGCAAGAGCTATGTCTAGATTAAAATTAAAAGAAATGTAATTTATATAAAGCATACAGTTTTACTGTATGCTTTTTTTATTTATATATTTTACTTAATTTATAGAACCTTTTAAGAGGATTATAATATATTGATAATATAGTAAGTAAAATAATGTATAAAAATGATAACTTTGACAATAATTTAGTTGAAGGGGTGATTTTTATGAATAATTTCTTATTATCAACATTAATTTGTTTTTCAATGATTTTTAGTACAAGCACTTTTAATATAGATAGCATGATTTATTCTAAATTAGAAAGTAAATTTAATATAGAAGAGTATGGAATGAAGATAGAGTATAATATTGAAGAAAATATATATAAAGAAATGAATCATATTTTAGATAAAGTAGATTTTGAAAAATTTCAAATAGAAAAAAATAAAGATAATGTTTATTTAAAAGGTGTTATGGAAGAAGTTTTAATTGAAATAAACTTAGTATGTGAAAGTGATTATTCAAGAGGAGAAATAATTTTAACTTCTAAAAATAAAATAAACATAAATAGTATAAAGAAAGATTTTCAAGTTTTTCATAATAAAAACATGAAAAATATAAAATATTATACTTATATTAAAGGCGATATTAGAGAAAATAATAGTATAGATAAAATAGAGGAAAGTATTATAGAAACTATAGGAAAAAATATAATTAAGGAAGTAGAAAGCTTTGATTTAAAAAATGGAAGAACAGGAATGATAAATCTTAAGAGTGATTACCAGTTTAATTACTCCATTATGACATATGAGAAAGATAGGAGCATTATTATAGGAACTCCTATTATATTCAAAACATATTAAAATAATTTTAATGGAGGATAATATGGATAAAATAGTAGTAAAAGGTGGAAAAAAATTAAGTGGAGAAGTAAATATAAATACAGCTAAAAACTCAGTCTTACCTATAATAGCAGGAAGCATATTAGCTACTGAAGATGTACTGATAAATGAATTGCCTATGCTTAAGGATGTATATACAATTTGTAACTTAATGGAACAGCTAGGTTATGAGTTAAAAATAGATAAAAAATCAAATAGTTTATTTATACCCCCTTTAAATAGGGAGCCATTAATTCCAAATGAGGACTTGGTAAAAAAAATGAGGGCTTCTTTTTTAATTATGGGTCCTATGATAGCTAAATATGGAGAATTTAAATTATCAAGGCCAGGAGGTTGTAATATAGGTTCAAGGCCTATAGAACTTCATCTAAAGGGATTAAGAGCTTTAGGAGCTGAGGATAGTAACTGTGGAAATGGTTTTGTTTGTATAAAGGCTAAAAGGTTAGTAGGAAACAAAATATATTTAGATTTTCCTTCCGTTGGCGCAACAGAAAATATAATGATGGCAGCTACAATGGCAAAGGGAACTACAGTTATAGAAAATGCAGCTCAAGAGCCTGAAATAAATGATTTAATTAATTTCTTAAATTCTATGGGAGCTAAAATTTATATAGAAAAACCAGGACAAATAATAATAGAAGGAGTAGAGTCTTTAAAATCAACAAAATATACTCCTATATACGATAGAATAGAAGCAGGAACTTTTATGGTTGCAGCTGCCATAACAGGTTCAGAAATAAAAATAAATGGTGTTAATAAAGACCATTGTTCAGGAATAATATCTAAATTAACTGAAGCTGGAGTAGAGTTTTATGATGTTAAAGATGATAAAAACAGTATTATAGTAAAGGGAAATTGTGATATAAAACCTATAAATATAAAAACTCAACCATATCCAGGATACCCTACTGACATGCAATCACAAATGATGAGTTTGTTAAGCTTAGCTAGGGGAAGTAGCATTATTACTGAAAATGTTTTTGAAAACAGATTTATGAATGTAGATGAATTAAGACGTATGGGAGCTAATATACAAGTAGAAGGAAAATCTGCTTTAATTGAAGGTGTTACAAATCTTACTGGTTGTGAAGTTAAAGCAACTGATTTAAGAGCAGGTGCTGCACTTATTTTAGCAGGACTTGTAGCTTCAGGAGAAACAATAGTTACAGATATACATCATATAGATAGAGGATATGTTGAAATAGAAAGCAAATTTAAAGCTTTAGGAGCTGATATAAATAGAATATAAGTCAACAGCATTTTGCTGTTGACTTTTTTTATTGTAAATAAATTATTTTATAAGTTCGACTTTTATAAAGCTTAGCATATACATAGACTGTATTAATAAGTCTTAGGAGGAATTATGTTAAGAAAAAGAGATTTAGAGCCGTTAATTTTTATTGTAATAATATTAATAATTGTATTTTTAATACCTATTTTCTTTGGAATATTTTCAACCTCAAAAACTATTGAAAAAAGAGATAATATAGAGGAAGTAAAGGGAGAAAAACTAATAGATAAGGTTAACTTAGAAGAAGTTGAAGTCTACATATCTAAAGAAAAGAAAGTTAAAAAAGTTAATTTAGAAGAGTATGTTTTATCTGTAGTATCTAGTGAAATGCCTGCATCTTTTAATGAAGAAGCGATAAAAGCACAAGCTATTTTAGCAAGAACCTTTGTGATAAATAAATTAGTTTCTAAATGTTCAAATATAAAAGAGGGCGATATTTGTGATACAACTCATTGTCAAGTTTATACTAATATAGAGGAAAAGAAGAAGCTTTGGGGAAAGAAGGGAGAAGAATATTTAAATAAAATAAAAAGTGCAGTATCTAGTACAGAAGGAGAGGTTTTATCTTATGAGGGTAAAATTTCTAAATATCCTCAATATTTTTCAACAAGTTCAGGAAATACAGAAGATTCTATAGCTGTTTTTTCTGAAGATATACCTTATTTAAAGTCTGTTAAAAGTCCAGGTGAGGAAGTATCTCCAAAATATAAAAGCGAAGTTTTAGTATCTTTTAAGGAGTTTAAAGATACAGTAAAGAAATATATTAAGAGTGTAAAAATAAATAATATCAATAATGAAGAAATAAAAATAATAAGCAGAAATACTGGTGGAACAGTAAATGAAATAAAAATAGGTAATAAAACAATTAAAGGTAAAGAATTTAGAAAAATATTTAATTTGAATTCCGCTAATTTTACTTTAGAGTTTTTAGAAGGAAAAATAAAGATAAATGTTTTAGGATATGGACATGGTGTAGGAATGAGTCAATGGGGTGCAAATATTATGGGGAAAGAAGGAAAAAGTTATAAGGAAATATTAAATCATTATTTTACAAATAGTAAAGTACAATCTTCTAAGGAGGTGTTTATTTAATTTTAGAGTAGACAATTTGTCTACTCTTTTTTTATTAAAAAGATTTTTTAATTTATGTATTAATTTAGGATATATGGACAGAATTAGAAACGGAGGTGTTGAAAATGAATAAAAAAGACAAATTAAAGAGATTTATCAAAAAGGATGGATTTTATGTAGTTTTATTTGCCTGTCTATGTTTAATAGCAACTGTAGGCGTAGTTGTTGCAAATAAAAGTGCAAATGATACTTTAGAAGAAAATATAGCAGAGAATACTATAGAAAATACAGAGGATAGTGCTACAACAGGAAACAATTTTGAAGATGCTGAGTTAGTTGAAGAAAATAAAGAAGTTGCAAAGGAAGAGGTAGCTACTAATGAAAACAAAGTTCAAGAAAATGTAGAAGAAGAAGCAAAAAAACAAGAGGAAGTTGTAGAAACATCAAATCAAAATAAAAATTTTATATCACCTATTAATAATGGGATAATTACAAGGCTTTATAATTTAGAACCAAGATTAAATGAATCAGGACAAAGTGCTTCTGTTTACAAAGGTATTGATATAGAAGGTAAAGAAGGAGCAGAGGTTTTATCAATTGGTGATGGAAAAGTTTTAGAAGCTGGAAAAGGTAATTCAAAAGAAGGTTGTTTTGTAAAGATTGAACATCAAAATGGCATAGTTGGTTTCTATGGAAACTTAGACCCTGAAATAAAAGTTAAAGAAGGGGATGTGGTTAAAAAAGGTGATGTTATAGGTAAGATTGGAAAAACAATTCAAAATAATCCAAGTGATAGAGTTTCAGAAAATTACTTAATGTTCCATATGGAAAATTCTAAAGAACCAGTAGACCCTCAAAAATATTTAAAAGATGTTCCTGTAAAGGAATAAAAAATACATAATCAGCTGCTTTAATTTTAGCAGCTGATTTAATAAAAAAGATTAAGGAGGAATGGTTCTTGAAAGATTATATTGAGGAAAGAGTGTTAGAGGTAGCTCAATACATTATTTATTCAAGAGCTACAATAAGAAAAACAGCTAAGGTTTTTGGAGTTAGTAAAAGTACTATACATAAAGATATGACTGAAAGATTACCAAAGATAAATCCAGATATAGCAGAGGAAGCTAAAAGTATATTAGATTTAAATAAGGCAGAAAGACATATAAGAGGTGGAAAAGCAACTAAATTAAAATATAAAGTTGTTGAATGATGAAAATATTCCTTATATAATAAAAGTTAGTATTTATGTATAATGTTATAGAAAATAATAATAATTATTATATATTAGGGAGTTGTAAATATGTGGTTTTGGAAAAACAGTACAGACATGGGTATAGACCTTGGAACAGCAACTGTTCTTGTCTATATGAAGGATAAAGGTATAGTCTTAAAAGAGCCCTCAGTAGTTGCTATAGATAAAAACAAAAATAAGGTTTTAGCTGTTGGAGAAGCTGCAAGACAAATGATTGGAAGAACACCTGGAAATATAGTTGCACTTAGACCTATGAGGAATGGGGTTATATCAGATTATGAAATGACTGAAGCTATGCTTAAATATTTCATAAAAAAAGGTGTTGGAAATAGAAGAATATCAGCACCTAAAGTTATGATTTGTATTCCTTGTCAAGCAACAGAAATAGAGAAGAGAGCTGTTATAGATGCAGCAAAAAATTCAGGAGCTAAAGATGTTTACCTTATAGAAGAACCATTAGCAGCTGCTATAGGAGCAGGTTTAGATATATCTAAAGCAAGTGGACATATGGTTGTTGATATAGGTGGAGGTACAGCAGATATAGCAATAATTTCTCTTGGAGGAATTGTTATAAGAGAGTCTGTAAAAGTAGCTGGTGATAAATTTGATGAAGCTATAATAAAGTTTGTAAGAAATAAATATAAGCTTATGATTGGTGAAAGAACAGCAGAAGAATTAAAAATAAACGTTGCTACAGCAGTAGAAGGAAATAGAAAAGAAACTATGGAAGTTAAAGGAAGAAACCTTATTACAGGACTACCAGGAACTATAAATGTTGATAGTGATGAGCTTAGAATGGCTTTAAAAGATGAAGTTAGCACAATTGGAGAGGCAGTTCATTCTGTTCTTGAAAAAACACCACCAGAATTAGCAGCAGACATAATAGAAGAAGGAATTCTTATGACTGGTGGAGGAGCTTTATTAAATGGACTTGATAGATTTATTGAGGAAAGGACAGGCATTAAGGTTAAAGTAGCAGATGATGCTATAAAATGCGTTGCAGAGGGTACTGGTAAGGTATTAAAGACATTTGAAAAATTAAATATAAGTATGGATAATTTAGAAGTTAAATTGATAGACGAATAAAATTAACTACATATCTCTTAGATTAAGAGATATGTAGTTAATTTTTTTTATTTAAGTTATAGGCTGTAACTAAAGAATCTGCTATAACTTTAGACATATCTAATATAAAATTTAATCTAATAGGTCTAGAAGTAAATGATTCTATATTCTCAGAAGAATCTACTATAGCTATTATAGAAATATTTCCAACACTTCTTAAAGTTTTTCCAACACCTTTTCCAGGATATATTGGCTTAGTTCTAACATGAATTTCTCCAATAGAATTTGCATCACCTAAGCAAGCATCAATTGCTAGTATTTTATGATTAGGATATGCTTTTGAAATTTTATCTATTTCAGTATCTAAATTTAAGGCGTGAATTGGAGATTTTAAAGTTCCAAAAACCTTTAAAGGAAAAGATTTTTCTTTTAATAATGTACCAACCATAGGGCCAAGACAATCACCAATACATTTATCTGTTCCTATACATACTATAATTGTTTTTTCATCTATATGATTTTTAAGGAAATTAGAAATTTTATAATATGATAAGTTATTTTTATAGTAAATTTTCACTTTTTCCAAGGTATCACTATGTCAAAGGCTTAAAACTAGTTTGACATACTCCTTTCTTAATATTTTAAGTTTCTATCAGTTAATTATATGAAGGAAAAAATAGAAATATTAAATCAAGTATAAAAATATTTTATGTGGAAATTATTAAAGAAGAGGTGAGGACATTTATGAGTAGAAAAGTTTTAAGTCTTTTAGTAATAACTTTAACTATTATAACTTTAGGAGTTATTATAAATATTCCGAAGGTAAATAAAGAAAAAATAAAATTGAAAAAAGAAAGTTTAGTACTTAATGAAAATAATAATTTCAATAAAGAAAAAGTAGAAAAAGCACCTTTAAACGAAGAAAAAGTAATTTTGCCAAGTAAAGAAAAAAGTAATATAGAAAAAGATAATTTTATTAAAAAAGATGAAAATAATAAAGTAGAAGAAAATGATAAAAAAGAATTAGAAATAAATAAAGATTCAAATAAAGTTAATGAATTTAAAAATAGTAGTTCAAAGGAAAAAAATAATTCCTTAAAAGAAAATAAAAAGGAAAATATAAAGCTTTTTAAAGTTGATAAGTACTCTATTCCAAGTAAGATAAGTAAGAAGGATAAATTTAAATTATTAAAATTATCTAAGGAGTTATCTATAGATGACTATAAAACTTTATTAAAGCACATAAAAAGAACAGATGAGTTAGAGGCAGCTATTGATATATTTAAAATACTTCAAGAGAAGCTATCCTATAAAGATTTTGAGTATGTAAAAGAA
Organism: Clostridium sp. TJA038; assembly: GCF_058310255.1. Classification (NCBI taxonomy): domain Bacteria; kingdom Bacillati; phylum Bacillota; class Clostridia; order Eubacteriales; family Clostridiaceae; genus Clostridium; species Clostridium sp. TJA038. Next base: position 62,140 of record NZ_JBZEFA010000001.1, read on the forward strand.
TTATTAAATCCTTTTATAAATATATCGCTAATAGAAGAAAAAATATAAGTTAAAAAAGAAGTAAATTGGAGAAAAAAAGAGTAATTTAAAAATAAATTAACATAATATCTTTAAATGGCTTAAAATTGAGTTTGAAATAAAAAGCATAACAATATATACTAAGTCTTGTCGATTGGCGATGAGCCAAGAGATAGAAGTTAAAAATACGCTGGTGTGGCTCAATTGGCAGAGCAGCTGACTTGTAATCAGCAGGTTATCGGTTCAAGTCCGATCATCAGCTCCATAAGTGGTGGAATTCCCGAGTGGCCAAAGGGGGCAGACTGTAAATCTGTTGTCGGACGACTTCGAAGGTTCGAATCCTTCTTCCACCACCAATAAGGTCGCATAGCTCAGCTGGGAGAGCACCTGCCTTACAAGCAGGGGGTCACAGGTTCGATCCCTGTTGCGACCACCATTAAAAATAAAATAATAAATACGCTGGTGTGGCTCAATTGGCAGAGCAGCTGACTTGTAATCAGCAGGTTATCGGTTCAAGTCCGATCATCAGCTCCATAAGTGGTGGAATTCCCGAGTGGCCAAAGGGGGCAGACTGTAAATCTGTTGTCGGACGACTTCGAAGGTTCGAATCCTTCTTCCACCACCAATTAAAAAATAAAATATAAATATGCTGGTGTGGCTCAATTGGCAGAGCAGCTGACTTGTAATCAGCAGGTTATCGGTTCAAGTCCGATCATCAGCTCCAAATGTGGTGGAATTCCCGAGTGGCCAAAGGGGGCAGACTGTAAATCTGTTGTCGGACGACTTCGAAGGTTCGAATCCTTCTTCCACCACCAGCAAGAGACACTTAATTTAGTGTCTCTTTGTTAAAATAATATATTTAAAATAGAATATTTAGTATTTATATACTCTTATCCAGAGAGGTGGAGGGAAACAGGCCCTATGAAACCCGGCAACCAGTGAAATTCACTAAGGTGCCAATTCCGGTAAAGAAATTCTTTACAAGATGAGAGAAGATAAATTTAGTGTATAACTAAAATCTCTTCTTAAGTCTTTAAGAAGAGATTTTTTTATTAAAATCATTTTAAAGGCGCGCATTAAGATGATTTTAATAAACAAAAAATATATTATTTTAAGTCGTGGGAAGATAATAAATATTACTTGTTGAATATATAGGGTTGGATAAATAAAAAATGAAAGGGGTGAATTAGCTATCTTAATATAAGTGTAAGATAGCCTAAATCATGAGAAGATTATTTACATCAGAATCAGTTACTGAAGGACATCCAGATAAAATTTGTGACCAAATTTCAGATGCAGTTTTAGATGCTATATTTGAAAAAGACCCAAATGCAAGAGTTGCTTGTGAAACAGCTGTTACTACAGGATTAGTAGTTGTAATGGGAGAAATAACAACAAACTGTTATGTTGATATTCCTAAAATAGCTAGAGAAACTATAAAAAATATAGGATATGATAGAGCTAAATATGGATTTGACTGTGAAACTTGTTCAGTTATGACTACAATAGATGAGCAATCATCAGATATCGCTATGGGTGTTGATGAAGCTTTAGAATCAAGAGCAGGAGAAAAAATTGATATAGATGCAGTAGGTGCAGGAGACCAAGGAATGATGTTTGGTTTTGCTACTAATGAAACTGAAGAATTTATGCCAGCACCAATAGCTATGGCTCATAGATTATCAAGAAGATTAACAGAGGTAAGAAAGAACGGAACTTTACCTTACTTAAGACCAGATGGAAAAACTCAAGTTACTGTTGAGTATGAAGATGACAAACCAGTTAGAATAGATGCAATAGTAATTTCAACACAACATGGTCCTGAGGTTTCTCAAGAGCAAATACAAGCTGATTTAATGGAGCATGTTATAAAAGCTGTTATACCAGCAGAATTATTAGATGAAAATACTAAATACTATATAAATCCAACTGGAAGATTCGTTATAGGCGGACCTCAAGGAGATGCTGGATTAACAGGAAGAAAAATAATTGTTGACACTTATGGTGGATATGGAAGACACGGTGGTGGTGCTTTCTCAGGAAAAGATCCAACTAAGGTTGATAGATCAGCTGCATATGCTGCTAGATGGGTAGCTAAAAACTTAGTTGCTGCAGGTGTTGCAGATAAATTAGAAGTTCAAGTTGCTTATGCTATAGGTGTTGCTAAACCAGTATCAATAATAGTAGATACTTTCGGAACAGGAAAAATTTCTGACGAAAAAATAGTTGATATAATAAATAAGGTATTTGACTTAAGACCAGGTGCTATAATAAGAGACTTAGACTTAAGAAGACCTATATACAAACAAACAGCTGCTTATGGACACTTTGGAAGAACAGATTTAGACCTTCCATGGGAAAACTTAAATAAAGTTGAAGAAATAAAAAAATATCTTTAATATAAAAAAGCTTAGGAAAAATCCTAAGCTTTTTTATATATTATTTATAAGTTCATAAAATTAATTTTGTAATATAATAAATTTTTTAAGCTTTATGAACTATTTTTCCATTAACTATTACGTATTTTATATCTATATTTTCATCAAAAAGAATTAAGTCAGCATCATAACCTTCCTTAATTAAACCTTTTCTATCGTCTACTTTACAATGTCTTGCACCATTATAAGTAGCCATTTTTATAACCTCATTAAGTGGATAATTAGTATTTAAAAATACATTTTTAACTGCAACATCTAATGTTAAAATTGAACCTGCTAAAGAACCACTTAATAATCTTGCAGCACCATTTTTAACTTCAACATCTTGACCACCTAATGTATACATTCCATCAGGCATACAACAAGCCATCATAGCATCAGTTATTAATAGAACTTTATCTGTTCCCTTTTGTTTATATGCAACTCTTAAACTTGGATATGCTATATGAATACCATCAGATATTGTTTCAGTAGTTATTTCACTATCAAAAACTGCACCTACAACTCCAGGTTCTCTATGAGTAAATGGAGTCATTGCATTAAAAAGGTGCGTAGCATGAGAACAACCACATTTTATTCCTTCCATAGCTTCTTCATAAGTTGCCTTTGTGTGTCCCATAGAAACTACTATACCTTTTTTGCTTAAAAATTTAGTAAGGTCTTTAGCACCATCTACTTCAGGAGCAAGAGTTATTGATACAACATCCTCTTCATGTTCTCCAACTAATTTATAAAAGTTTTCTTCAGTTGGAGGTATTAAAAATTCAGGATTTTGAGCACCTATGGCTCCAGGACTTATAAATGGACCTTCTAAGTGAGCACCTAAAACATTAGCACCTTCAGTTCCTTCAGTTTTTGCTTTATGAATTGCTTTCATTGATTTACATACATCTTCAGCAGCTACAGTCATAGTTGTTGGTAAAAATGAAGTTGTACCATGCTTAACTATAACTTTTGAGATTTCATTTATGGCTTCATAAGTTCCATCCATGGTATCATGCCCACCAGCACCATGTATATGAACATCTATAAATCCAGGAGATAGATACAATCCTTGTCCATCTATAACTTCACAATCACATTCATTTTTAGGATTTATATCTTTAATTTTCCCATTTTCTATAAGTATATTTCCTTTTTCAATCTTATCTAAATATACTATATTACAGTTTTTTATTAACATACGAATCACCTTCCTCATAATAATCTTAAAATTTTAATTTAAGTAAGTCAACATAATAAGCCTTATGATTTAAATTAAATAATTGTGATATAATTAGTAGTAAATATTAAAGAAAAAACCTTTTAGGAGGTAATATGGAAGTACTAAATGGAATAGTTGAGAGTATAGTATTTAATAGTGCAGATACTGGTTATACAGTAATAAAATTTAGAGAAAATAATATTAATCATACAGTTGTTGGAGTTTTGCCTCATGTAAAGGAAGGTCAAACTTTAAAGTTAAAAGGAAGTTGGGTTAATCATTCTAATTTTGGAAAACAATTTAAGGTGGAAGAGTGTGAAGAAATATTACCAACTTCAAAAGAAGGAATAGAAAAATATTTAGCTTCTGGAATAATACAAGGTATTGGGCCTGTTACAGCAAAAAAAATTGTAAATAAATTTGGAGAAGATACTCTTGATATTTTAGATAATAATATAGAAAGATTAAAAGAAATAGAAGGTATAGGAAAGAAAAAATTAGAAACTATAATTGATTCATATAAAGAACAAAGAGAATTAAAAAATATAACTATATTTTTGCAAACTCATGGATTAAGTGTAAATCAATGTTTGAAAATATATAAAAAGTATGGAGCAAACTCAGTAGAAACAGTAAAAAATAATCCATACATACTCTGTGATGAAATTTCAGGAATAGGGTTTAAAACTTCAGATAAAATTGCTAGAAGTTTAGGAATAGAAATTGATTCTCCCTTTAGAATTCAAAGTGGAATAAGATATGTAATAAATGATTTTTGTGCTAATGGGCATACATTTATGCCAAAGGATAAACTTATTAAAGAAGCTAGTAATGTACTTACTGTAAGTTATGATGTAATAGAAGAAAATATTAAAAATGCTGCTTTAGATAGAAAAATAAAACTAGAAAAAATTAATGATAAAGAAGGTGTTTTTACAATACCTAATTATTATTGTGAGCTTGGAATAACTAACAGAATTTTAACCTTAGCTATAAGTAATTTTCAAGATGTAAATGTAGATGTAAATCACTTAATACTTCAATTTGAAAAGAAAAATAATATAACTTTTGCTAAATCACAAAAAGATGCTATAATAAGTGCTTTTCAAAATGGTATAGAAATAATAACAGGTGGTCCTGGTACAGGAAAAACAACAATAATAAAATGTATAATTGAAATTTTTGAAACCTGTGGAATGAAGGTTCTTTTGGGAGCTCCCACAGGAAGAGCTGCTAAAAGAATGAGTGAATCAACAGGTAAAGAGGCAACAACAATACATAGAATGCTTGATATGGGGGTTTTTGAAAAGGAAGAAAGTGTTTTTATAACTAATACAGAAGATAATTCCTTAGAGGCAGATGTTGTTATAATAGATGAGGCATCAATGATTGATATAACTTTAATGAATGCACTTCTTAAGGCAATTAAAGTTGGAACTAGGCTTATTATAGTTGGAGATGTAGACCAGCTTCCATCAGTAGGTGCAGGAAATGTATTAAAAGATTTTATAGAAAGTGGCTTTACAAAGGTTGTACGTTTAAAAGAAATATTTAGGCAGGGAAAAGAGAGTATGATTGTAATAAATGCCCATAAAATAAATCAGGGAGAAATGCCTAAATTAAATGAAAAGGGAACAGATTTTTTCTTTATAAGAAATGACTTTCAAGATGGTATATTAAACACTATTGTAGATTTAATAAATACTAGATTACCTAAGTTTAATCCAAAGTGGGATAAATTAAAAAGTATACAGGTTTTAGTTCCTATGAAGAAGGGAATATTAGGAGTTACAAATTTAAATGAGAAACTTCAAAGTGTATTAAATCCAAAGGCACCTTATAAAAAAGAAAAAGAATTTAGAAGTGTTATATTTAGAGAAGGCGATAAGGTTATGCAAATTAAAAATAACTACTCTTTAAAATGGACTAGAATAGCAGGAAAAGGTGAGCATGAAGGTGTTGGCGTATTTAATGGAGATATGGGATTTATAAAAAGCATAGACCTAGAGGGAAAGAAATTGTCTATAATTTTTGATGATGAGAGAGAAGTTGTTTATGATTTTATGTATTTAGATGAATTAGATTTAGCTTATGCAATTACAATACATAAAAGTCAAGGAAGTGAATTTAAGGTCGTTATAATTCCAGCATATATGGGAGCACCCTTACTTATGAATAGGAATTTATTATATACAGGGATAACTAGAGCAAAAGAATTAGTGGTTGTAGTTGGAGTTCCAAAGGCTTTAAAATATATGGTTGATAATAATAGGAGTATGGAGAGATATTCTTCTCTTAATTGGAGGATAAGAGAAGTTATATCTAATGAGGTTTTTGAAAAAGAATAAAATAGGAGGAATTTCACTTGGGGTTATATGAAAATAACTTAAAAGAGGAGAATAAATATAATAGTTTATTAAAAAAGTGGTACTTTAAAAAAGAAGAAATATTTATAAATTTTATATGTGAGCCCTATGAAGATATAAATTTTCTTAAGGATTTTCTTTATTATTGTTTAAAAAATAGTGATAAAGTTTTATATGTAGGAAAAAATAAAAAATCTTTTAATAGTGAAAAGATAAAAGCATCAAATTTTTATTTTGTAAATTTTAGAGATATTTTTAACTTGAAAGAAAATTTTGATTTAGTAATTTATGATGACATAAGCTCTTATTCAAGTAAGACTTCTCTTCAATGTACTGAGGACTTGATGTATTTAAAAAGGTTTTGTAAAAAAATAATAATATGTTCAGTTTTTAAGATATTTAATAATATAAAGCACATAGAAGTTTTTAATAATAGAAAAGAACATTTTTTAGAACCTAGAGTTATAACAACTAGATATAACTTAGAATCATCTATGCCTTATAATTTATACGATTATATAGAATGGTTTATAAAAGAAAAAAGATTATTAGTTATAGATTTTCCTAATAAATTAAATTTAGATAAAATATATGATTATTATACTTATGATTTAAATTTGAAAAATAAGGTTAAAATAATAAAAGAAGATAAGAGAAATACCTTTTTTTATGCATTAAAGGAAAGCAAGTTAAGAAAGGAAGGGATAATATTTATGACAGATTCCCTTTCTAAATATTTTGATTTTTTATCAGACTGTGATGTACTTATATATTCTTTTGCACATGACTGTATAGATTATAAGAAAATAATATTTGCTTGTGGTGCTTTATGTAAAGAAAACAATAACAATAAAGAGGTTTTAATTCTTACTAATTGCGAAGAGGAAAATATAGAATTGGCTAGGAGGATAGCTAGAAGTTTTAATAAAACCTTATGGAGAGAATCAAAAAAAGTATAAATCATTTATTTAAATGTCTTTTAGAAGTAATTTATCCAAGAGAAGAAAAATGTTATATTTGCAATAATTATAGAGAAGATATTATTTGCAATAATTGTTTTAATAAAATACAAAGGATAGATGAAATTTTTAATATTGAGGAATGTAATCTTTTGGTTTGTTCTTATTATTCATATTCAGTAAAAGATTTAATATTAAGATTAAAGTATAAGGGAGATTTTAATGCTGGTGAAATATTAGTTCTTTTATTAGAGGAAAGAGTTAAAAAGGAAAAGCTTAATTTAGATTATATAACTTTTGTTCCTTCTTCTAAGAACTCACTTAAAAAAAGAGGGTTTAATCAATGTGAATATCTATCTAGAAAATTAGGTGAAAGATTAAATTTAAAGGTAATAAATATATTAAATAAGAAAAATAGGGTTAAAGAACAAAAAACTTTATCTAAAGCTGAAAGAGAAAAAAATATTATAGGTGCTTTTAAATTAAATAGAAAAGCTAAAGAATTAGAAGGAAAAAATATTTTACTAATAGATGACGTTATTACAACAGGTTCTACCTTGAAGGCTTGTGTTTTAGAACTTAAAAAAATAAGGAATATTAAAATTTTTTTATTGACTATTGCTAAAAGTAATATATAATATTAATGTAGCTAGGTTTGTGGTTGAAAGTCGATGCCAGTCGCAGGCGAAACGATCCACGTAAGTTAAACAAAGTTTTAATGAGCATGGTGCGGCTTAGAAGTAAGACCTACCAGTTAATAAAAACTGAGAGGGTTAGTAGTGAGAGGTTAATTCCGGGTAGCGAAATCTCCAGTAGGCGAGTGTGGGGTCAAAGACCAGGTCAACTAGCTATAAAAAGGAACCATATATTTATGGTTCCTTTTTATGTTTTGTCAAGTTTAACATCTTATAAATAAATTAAGTAAAGGGAAGATTTAACTAGACATACTAAACTGACATAATGAGAAATAAGATTATTAAAAGTAATTAAAGGTTGTATAAAATACATTAAGATAGTAAAATTATAATATAATATTTAAACCTTTACATTATTAAGGTTACTTGTTTTTTGAAAGGGGCTGACTATATGAAAGTAACAGTATATGCTAAAAATATAGAGTTAACAAATGCTTTAAAGGATTGTGTAGAAAAAAAGCTATCCAAATTGAGCAAGTATTTTGAACCAGGAGTTGAAGCAAAAGCCACTTTAAGCGTAGAAAAGAATAAACAAATAATAGAAGTTATGATTCCTTTTAATGGAATATTATTAAGAGGAGAAGAGTCTACAGATGATATGTATAAATCTATAGACTTAGTTGAAGAAAAAATAGAAAGACAAATAAGAAAACAAAAAACTAGATTATCAAAGAAAAATAGATATGATTCTTTAAGATTTGCTCATATAGAGCCAATTGAAGAAAATAAAGGAGAAAAGGAAGCAAAAATAGTTAAGACTAAAAGATTTGATGTTAAGCCAATGGGGGCTGAAGAAGCTGTGCTTCAAATGGAACTTATAGGACATGACTTCTTTGTATTCCAAGACCCAGATACAAATCAATTAAATGTGGTTTATAAAAGAAAAGATGGAAATTATGGTTTAATTGAACCAGGTTTAGATGAAGAATAGTTTATGAATATAAAAAAGATGCAGGTATTTTTTACCTGCATCTTTAATTTTTTTTATAAAAGCTTTATCTAAATTATTACATTTATTGAAAATAGGTTATTATAAATGGTATAATCTAATGAGAATTATTTTAAATATTTTTATAAAAATTAAGAATAAATTGTATATGTGTTATAATTATATAATTAATTAGAATATTAAGCATATAAGAAATTAGAATTGAGGGATATTATAATGGGATTGTTTGATAAAATATTTGGAAGTTATAGCGATAGAGAAGTTAAAAGAATAACACCTATTGTAGACAAAATAGATTCATTAGAGCCTGAATTTGAAAAATTATCAGATGATGAGTTAAAGCAAAAAACCTTTGAATTTAAAGAAAGATTCTCAAAAGGTGAAAGCTTAGATGATATGCTTCCTGAAGCTTTTGCAGTTTGTAGAGAGGCTTCAAAGAGAGTTTTAGGAATGAGGCATTATAGAGAGCAGTTAATTGGTGGTACTGTATTACATCAAGGTAGAATAGCTGAAATGAAAACAGGGGAAGGTAAAACATTAGTTGCTACTTTACCAGTTTATTTAAATGCTATAGAAGGAAAAGGTGTTCATGTAATAACAGTTAACGATTATCTTGCAACAAGAGATAAGGAGCAAATGAGTCAATTATATGGATTTTTAGGTTTAACAACTGGCGTTATAGTACATGGTTTAACAAATGATCAAAGAAGAGAAGCTTATAATGCAGATATAACTTATGGAACAAATAATGAGTTTGGATTTGATTATTTAAGAGATAACATGGTTATTTATAAAGAAGAAAGAGTTCAAAGACCATTAAATTACTGTATAGTAGACGAGGTTGACTCAATTCTTATAGATGAGGCAAGAACCCCTCTTATAATTTCAGGAGCTGGAAGTAAGTCAACAGACTTCTATAAAATCGCTGATTTCTTTGTAAAGAAATTAAGAGAAGGAGAAGACTATACAATAGATGAAAAGGCTCATGCAGCAATGCTTACTGATAAAGGGGTTGCAGAAGCAGAAAAAGCTTTTGGAGTAGAAAACTATGCAGATGCTAACAATATGGAGTTACAACACCATATTACTCAAGCTTTAAAAGCTAACTATGTAATGAAGAGAGATAAAGATTACATGGTTAAAGATGATGAAATAGCTATAGTTGATGAATTTACAGGAAGACTTATGGAAGGTAGAAGATATTCAGATGGTCTTCATCAAGCTATTGAAGCTAAAGAAGGTGTTAAAGTTCAAAGAGAATCTAAAACTTTAGCAACTATAACTTTCCAAAATTATTTTAGAATGTATAATAAATTAGCAGGAATGACAGGTACTGCTATTACTGAAGAAAACGAGTTTAGAGAAATCTATGGATTAGATGTTGTTGTTATACCAACACATAGACCAATACAAAGGCAAGACCATTCAGACTTAGTATTTAAAACTGCTAAAGGAAAGTATGATGCTATAGTAGATGAGATAATAGAAACTCATAAAACAGGTCAACCAGTTTTAGTTGGTACAACAAGTATTGAAAAATCAGAATATCTTTCATCTTTATTAAAGAAAAAAGGTGTTCCGCATAAAGTTTTAAATGCTAGATATCATGAGCAAGAAGCTGAAATCATATCTCATGCAGGAGAATTAGGTAACATAACAATTGCAACTAATATGGCAGGTAGAGGTACTGATATTAAGCTTGGTGAAGGTGCTTTAGATGTTGGTGGTTTAAAGATAATTGGTACTGAAAGACATGAATCAAGAAGAATAGACAATCAGTTAAGAGGACGTTCAGGTCGTCAAGGAGATAAAGGAGATTCAAGATTCTATATCTCACTAGAAGATGACTTAATGAGAGTATTTGGTTCAGAAAAACTTCAATCTGTTGTTGATAAATTAGGCTTAGAAGATACTGAAGCTATAGAAAGTAAAATGGTTACTAAATCTATAGAAAATGCTCAAAAGAAGGTAGAAGGTAATAACTTTGATATAAGAAAAACATTATTAGGTTATGATGATGTTATGAATAAGCAAAGGGAAGTTATTTATAAGCAAAGATCTCAAGTTTTAGAAGGTGAAAACTTAGAAGATAGTGTTCAATCAATGATTGAGGATGTAATAACTAATGCAGTTGAAACTCATTTAGGAAATGTTGAGGATGATGAGTTTGAAAAAGAACTTGGAGATTTAATTAAGTACTTAGAAGATATAATGTTCCCTCATGGAATGTTCACAGTAGAAGAATTAAAATCCTGTTCAAATGAAGAAATAACTAGAAAATTTATAGAGGGTGCTAGAAAACTTTATAAAGAAAAAGAAGAATCTATCGGCTCAGAACAAATGAGAGAAATTGAAAGAGTTATCATCTTAAAAGTTGTTGATACTAAGTGGATGGATCACATAGATGATATGGACCATTTAAAACAAGGTATTGGATTAAGAGCTTATAAACAACAAGACCCAACTCAAGCTTATCAAATGGAAGGTAGTGCTATGTTTGATGAAATGATAAATAACATCAAAATAGATACAGTAAAATATTTATTCCATGTAAAAGTAGAAGAGAATAAGCCACAAAGAGAAAGAGTTGCTAAGGAAACTGGAGTAAGTCATGGTGATTCTAAAGATGTTAAGAAAAAACCTGTTAAAAAAGAAGCAAAAGTAGGAAGAAATGATTTATGTCCTTGTGGAAGTGGTAAAAAATATAAATCATGTTGTGGAAGAGAAGTAGTTTAATAAAAAAGTCTTTGTATTTTAAATACAAAGACTTTTTTGTTTAAAAATTTTATAGTATTTAGTTTATAAAGTTTGAATTTAAAAACTTCTTTAAATTAGATTATATTGTTTTAAATACTTATAAAATGATATACTTTATAATGTGAAAATAATTAGCGTTAGGGGTGAAGTTTTTATGGTTATGGAACTTGAAAATCAATTATCTAAGTTACATGATATAAAAAATAATTTAAAAGAAATGGGGGCTTCACTTTGACTTAGCATCTTTAGAGAAAAAAAGTGCAGAGTTAGAGCTTAAAATGCAGGAAACTGGATTTTGGGATGATACTAAAAGAGCTCAAGAAGTAACCCAAGAGGCAAAGAGGATAAAAGATAAAATTGATAAATTTAACAGTTTAAATGAAAGAGTAGAGGATATAGAAGTTTTAAAAGAACTTATGGAAGAAAATGACGAAGAAACAGCTAAAGAGATTATAAGTGAAGTTAAGGCCTTAAATAAAGAAGTAGAGGCTTTAAAAGTGGAAACAATTCTTTCTGGTGAATATGATAGAAATGATGCTATATTAACTCTTCATACAGGAGTTGGTGGAAGTGATGCTAACGATTGGACAGAGATGCTTCTTAGAATGTATACAAGATGGTGTGAAAAGAAGGGTTACTCCTTAGAAACTATTGATTATTTACCTGGAGATGAAGCGGGAGTAAAGAGTGTTACTTTAAAAGTTAAAGGTGAATTTGCCTATGGATATTTAAAGGCAGAAAAGGGAATTCATAGGTTGGTTAGAATTTCTCCTTTTAATGCTAATGGTAAAAGACAAACTTCCTTTGCTTCTGTAGAAGTTTTACCAGAATTAACTTCAGAGCAGGATATAGAAATAAATCCAGTTGATTTAAGAATAGATACTTATAGAGCAGGTGGAGCAGGAGGACAACATGTAAATAAAACTGAATCAGCAGTTAGAATTACTCATATTCCAACAGGAATAGTTGTTCAATGTCAAAATGAAAGAAGTCAATTTTCTAATAGAGATACTGCTATGTCAATGTTAAAATCTAAACTTATAGAACTAAAAGAAAGAGCTCATAAGGAAAAAATAGAGGATTTAACAGGTGAATTAAAAGATATGGGATGGGGAAGTCAAATAAGAAGTTATGTTTTTCATCCATATTCAATGGTTAAAGACCATAGAACAAATGTGGAAACCTCTAATGTAAGTGCTGTAATGGATGGAGATATAGATAATTTTATAATTGCCTATTTAAATTCATAAAACATATAATATAAAATTTATAAATAGAATTAAATAGAACTTAATAATAAATTTTAAATCCTAAGCTATTATAAATAAGTATATACTAGCTTAGGATTTTATTTATATAAATTATATTTATAAATTTTTTTGTTTAAAATTTTAACTTTAGTACTATACAAGACATAGCACATAATATTAAAAGAATAAGTATTTTATTATCTAATAAAAATAATCCAGAGGATTCATAGGCTAAATTAAATATTTCATTCCATACAACTGAAAAACTTCTACTTATAGCTGAATTACTAATATATTCTACTTTATCTTCAGGAGTATGTATTTTTGATAAATCTCCATCATTTATTGTTATAGCATCAAATCCTTCATCAATAAAACTTGCATGGTCTGAGGAATCTTTATTTTCTATAATATTTGGTATTTTCTTTTTATTACATATTTCACAAAGATTATCTAATAAATAACTATGAAAGCAAGAATCTTCTCCCGTCATAAATGTAAGAGGAATATTTTTATCGCTTCCAATCATATCAAAATTTATTACTTTAGCATTTTTTAACAATTCTTTATTTTCTCTTGCAAAATTTTTAGAGCCTAAAAGTCCAAATTCTTCTGCATTTAAGGAAACTATTATTATATCTCTTGAAGGTTTAGGTAAGGAGGCTAAAAATGAACTTAATTCAAGTAAAAATGAAGTTCCAGAAGCATTATCTAAAGCACCTCTGTAAATTTCACCAGAAATTCCTTTTCCCATATGGTCAAAGTGAGCTGTTAATACTAATGGATTTAAAAAAGGATTTTTTCCTTTTATTATTCCAGCTACATTATTAACAACTTTTTCTTGAACTTCATAGGGAATAAAACAGTCTATTTTATATCCTTTATTTAAATATTCTTCTAATTCTTTTATAATTTCAGGTCTTACTAATACATATAAATCGCAAGGAGTATTAAAATTAAATGAACTTCTAAAGTTAAAGGCTTCTATATTAGATGACAAAAAAACTATACTTTTATTAGAAATAGATGTTCCTTTAATTATGTTAGGATAAACTTTAAAAGGATTTTTATTATTAAAAGAAATATTATTTTCTCTAAAATTAATAAAGGCTTCTTTAAAATCAAGCCCATAAGTATAAGCTTTTATTATATTATTGTTTTTATCATATATATTTAAATAAGGTTTTCCATCAATTAATACTGGAGTTTTTACAGAAAAGTCATGTAGGTAACTTGAATTAAATTTTTCAATTTTTGAATTAATATAAGAGTTTTTAATAAAATCTTCAGCTAAATAATTTCCTTTATTTCCACAAAGTCTTCCTTCTAATTTGTCAGAGGTTAAATATTCTATATTTTTTAAAACATCATTTATTTCAAAAGGTTCAACCTTATTTTTAAAAGTTATAGAGAATTGTATAAGTAAAATAAATGTGCATAAAAGTATATTTATTATAGATATATATAATTTTTTCATATTATCCTCCAGAAATAATTAGGTTATAATTAAGAGTATGAGATGTAAATTATGTTTATTCAAAAAAACAATAATATTTAAAATTCGTAAGTAAAACACAGGAGGATTTATGGAGAATATAAGCAATATTTTATCAAAGGAACTTAATATTTCATTAAGACAGGTTAAAAATGTCATAGATATGTTAGAAGAGGGAAACACAGTACCTTTCATAGCTAGATATAGAAAAGAGAGAACTGGTGGATTAACAGACGAAGTTTTAAGAAATTTAAATGAGAGATTAATTTATTTAAAGAATTTAGAAGATAGAAAAAAAGATGTATTAAGACTAATAGATGAGCAGGAAAAATTAACTTCAGATTTAAAGAAGAAAATAGAAAATGCTATTACTTTAACTGAAGTTGAGGACATATATAGACCTTTTAAAGCTAAAAAAAGAACAAGAGCTACTATAGCTATTGAAAAAGGATTAAAGCCTTTAGCTGAAGTTATTTTAAAAGGTGATTTTAATGGAGATATATTAAAAGAAGCTAAAAAATATATAAATGAAGAAAAAAATGTGAAAAATGAAGAAGAAGTTTTACAGGGGACTATGGATATTATTAGTGAAATAATATCTGATAATGCTGAGTACAGAAAGTGGATTAGAAATTTTGTTAATAAACATGGAATAGTTAAAGCTAAGGGAAATTGTGAAGAAAAAACACCTTATGAAATGTATTATGATTATAGTGAACCTGTTAAATATATTCCTCCTCATAGAATATTAGCTATAAATAGAGGAGAAAAGGAAAAAGTTCTTTCAGTAAAGGTAATTTGTAATGAGGATAGTATTATAGATTATTTAGATAAAAAGATTTTAAAGGGAAATAAAATAACTGATAAGTATTTAAAAGATAGTATAAAGGACTCTCTTAAAAGGTTAATATATCCTTCAATAGAAAGAGAAGTAAGGGGAGAGTTAACAAATAAGGGAGAAGAAGGTGCTATAAAAATTTTTAAAGCTAATTTGAAAGCACTTTTAATGCAATCTCCTATAAAGGGAAAAGTTGTTATGGGCTTTGATCCAGGCTTTGTAACAGGGTGTAAAGTTGCTATTTTAGATGAAACAGGAAAGTTTCTTGAAAATGTTACAGTTTATCCTACAAGTCCTAAAAGTGAAGTTTCAAAAACTATAAAAACTCTTAAAGATTTAATAAATAAATATAAAGTTGAAGTTATTTCTTTAGGAAATGGAACAGCATCAAGAGAATCAGAGGAAGTAATTGCAAGAATGATTAAGGAAATAAAGGAGGAAACAGGAAGAGAGGTATTTTATGTTATAGTTTCAGAGGCAGGTGCATCAGTTTATTCAGCTTCTGAGCTTGCAAATAAAGAATATCCTAATTTAGATGTAACAGTAAGAGGAGCAATTTCTATAGGAAGAAGGCTTCAAGACCCCTTAGCAGAACTTGTTAAAATAGATACTAAATCTTTAGGTGTTGGTCAATATCAACATGATGTAAATAAGAAAAAACTTGATGAATCTTTAAAGGGAGTAGTGGAGGATTGTGTTAATAATGTTGGAGTAGATTTAAATATAGCAACACCGGCTTTATTAAGTTATATTTCAGGAATAAATTCTTCCATTGCTAAAAATATTGTTGAATATAGAGAAGAAAATGGAAAATTTAAAAATAGAAAAGAACTTTTAAAAGTTAAAAGATTAGGACAAAAAGCTTATGAACAATGTGCAGGATTTTTAAGAGTTATGGAAAGTGATGAAGCTTTAGATAATACTTCAGTTCATCCTGAATCCTATGATGTTGCTAAAAAATTGATTAAAGTTTTAGGATATACAGAAAATGATTTAAAAGAAGGTAATTTATTAAATATAGATGAAAGAGTGAAATTAAAGTGCTTTTCTGATTTAGCAAGAGATTTAGAGGTTGGAGAGCCTACCCTTATAGATATTATAGAGGAAATTAAAAAGCCTGGAAGGGATATAAGAGAAGATTTACCAAAGCCTATACTTAAGTCTGGAGTAATTGAAATGAAAGATTTAAAACCAGGCATGACTTTAATGGGAACTGTTAGAAATGTATCTGATTTTGGTGCCTTTATAGATATTGGAGTTCATCAAGATGGACTAGTTCATAAAAGTGAGATGTCAGATAAATATTTTAAACATCCCTGTGATATAGTTAAAGTAGGAGATATTGTTGAAGTTAGAATACTAAATGTTGATAGCGAAAGAAAGAGAATTTCATTATCAATGAAAAAGTAAGCTTAATAAAGAAATAAATATTAAATAGGTAATTTTAACAGTTAAAAAGTTTTTATTATATTGAAATTAAAAGGAATAAGTGTTAAAATTATAACAAATAAATTAAAAATCTTCAGGGCGGGGTGAAAGTCCCCACCGGCGGTAAAGCCCGCGAGCTAATTTTAGCATGATTCGGTGAAATTCCGAGGCCGACAGTATAGTCTGGATGAAAGAAGATGAGTATTTAATGATTTAAATTCTGAATTTATATGCCCTGATATAATTACGTATATCAGGGCTTTTTAATTTAAAAAAAGTCATTAAAAACTTAAGTGCCTAAGAGGAGTTAACTTTTGGGAGGGAACAAAATGAAACCAAAAACCTTAAACACAAACAAATTTATTAAACTATCACTTTTATCTGCAATTGCAGTAATACTTATGTATATTGATTTCCCAGTAATACCTATATTTCCTTGGCTTAAAATTGATTTAAGTGATGTACCAGCTCTTATGGGTGCTTTTGCCTTTGGACCAGTAGCAGGAATAACTATAGAGCTTATGAAAAACTTATTAATTTTAATAGTAAAAGGAACTGGAACAGCTTTTGTTGGTGAGTTTGCAAACTTTTTAGTTGGTGTAGCTTTAGTATGGCCTGCAGCTATGTTATATAAGAAAAATAAAACTAAAAAAACTGCTATTTTAGGAATGATACTTGGAGTAATATGCATAGAAATAGTAGGAGTACTAGCAAATGTTTATTTATTACTTCCAGCTTACGGTATGGCTATGTCAAAGGCTGAATTAATGCAGTATGTAATAGTAGGATTAATTCCTTTTAATGGTATAAAAGCTATTTTAGTTTGTGGAATAACATATATTTTATATAAAAAGGTTTCTGTATCGATATTTAAGGTTGAGCCTATGTTAGATAGGCCAAAAGAAATGAAAGAAAATTTAGGTTAATATAAATAATTTTAAAACTTACAAATATATTTCTAGAAGATAAAATATAATTTTTATTTAAAACTTCTTTTAATATATTTGTAAGTTTTTTTATAAAGTTTTTTACGAAATTATAAACTTTATAATATTTTAAATATTGTATTTCCACATTATTATGGCATTTTCTTTTGGATTACTATAAAAATTTTTTCTTAATCCTTCTTCTTTAAAACCATGTTTTTTATAGAGATTTTTTGCAGGAGTATTAGATTCTCTAACTTCTAAGGTAAGAGATTTTATGTTAAGTTCTCTACACAAAGAAATTAAACTTTCTATTAAAAGATTTCCAATTCCCTTTTTTCTGTAATCAGGATGAACTGCAACATTTGTTATATCTCCTTCATCAAATAAAATCCACATTCCAACAAAACCAATAACTTTATCATTATGTAAAGCTACTATATATTTTGCAAGATTATTTGAAAGCTCATTTTTTATAGATTCTATACTCCAAGCTTCTTTAAGACTTAACTTACTTACTTCAAATACACCTTTAATGTGAGAAGAATTCATAAGCGTTATTTTATAATCTTTCATTATTTTAATCTCATTCTTTCTTCATATTCTCTTTCAGCTTGAGATTTTCTTAAATATATAGGAGCATACGTATTTAAATCATGAGATATTCCTTCCCTTAATAGTTTTAACCCTAATTCTCCAACAGAGGCTGCTCTTGGGTAGGAAGAATGTTTAGGTGCAAAGTTACAATTAGGAAGTTTTTCGATTAAGGTATTTTTATGTTTTTCTATACCATCTCCTACAAAGATTACATCTTCATTTTTTTCTTTTATTTTTTCTATTAAATCAGTTAAAGAAATACATTCCTTTTCGCTAATAGATTTAAGTGTATCGCCTTCTTTTTTATATAAGGATGAATAAACATTTCCTCTAAGTGCATCTATAATAGGACATATTATTCCATTAAATTCTGAAATATTATAAGCTAAGGCATCAAGAGAAGAAATACATACAGAAGGCTTCTGACTTCCAAAGCTTAATCCTTTAATAGTTGCCATTCCAATTCTAAGGCCAGTAAAAGAACCAGGACCTTCACTAATAGCAAATCCATCTAAATCTTTTATTTTTAAGTTGTTATACTTAAGTAAATCATCTATTAAATCCATTAATAAAACAGAATGTTGTTTTTTATCATTTAAATTTATTTCTCCTAAAACACCTTTTTCACTAACAATTGCGCAAGTAGCTGTGCTAGAGGAGGAATCAATAGCTAATACTAACATCTTTTTATCTCCTTTATGTAGTTATATCTATCACCATAACCATTAATAGTTATTTTTCTAAAGTTTTCGCCCATTTCAGGTAATTTTTCTATTTTTATATGTATATATTCTTCAGGAATAAGTTCTTCTATATAGTTAGCCCATTCAATTAAACTAACTCCATCACCAAAAATATATTCATCAAAACCAATTGCTTCAATTTCATCAGGGTCGTTAACTCTGTAGACATCAAAATGATAAAGAGTTAATCTACCACTATGATATTCATTAACTATATTAAAAGTTGGACTAGTTATATGCTCATTAATTTCTAATCCTTCTGCAATTCCTTTACTTATGTGAGTTTTACCAGTTCCTAAATCTCCAGTTAAACAAAGAATATCTCCTTTATTTACAAGGGAGCCTAGTTGTCTTCCAATGTTCATAGTTTTATCTACACTATCTACTATAAATTCCATAAAGAACTCCTTTCAAATTAACACTCTTTAATAATTCTATCCAAATTTCAAGAAAAAGAAAAGAGAGTGTTAAATTAATAATTATTTTAAATTCCTATGCTTAAATCTTAAGATAATATTTCTTAATAGTATATAGAAAAAGATTTCTATATAAAATTATTATAATATTAATTAGGGAAGTTTAAAGGAAAGTTAATTTGATACTTTCATAAATTTAATATATTTAGATAAATATGTAATAAAACAAGAGTATAATAAATGTATAAGATATGTTTAATTTATGAATGGGGGGATTTTTATGTTAGTAAAAGCTATTATGACAAAAAAAGATAACCTATATCTAGTTAATTCTAATACAAAGCTTAAAGAAGCATTAAAAATAATGAATGATAATAAATTTTTATCAATTCCTGTAGTAGACGGAGAAAAATTTAAAGGTGCAGTAGCTAAAAGTTCCATATATAAATATTATTTTAATCATAATTTGAGCAAGGATGATATTTTAAACAATATTACTGTAGGAGAAATATTAAAAACAGATGTCCCTATAATAAATAGTTCTGAACATATTGAAAAAGCAGTTTCTATGTTAGAAAGAATGAGAATTTCTTTTGTAGCTGTAGTTGATGAATTTGATAATTTTAAGGGGATATTAACTCATAAAGCAGTTTTTAGAGAGTTTAATAATGCCTTTGGACTTAATAAAGGAGAAAGAATAGTTATTAGGTCTTATGATGTTCCAGGACAATTATCAAAAATAACAAAATCAATATCTGAAGAAGGTGGAGATATATTAAGTGTAGTTATTGTAGATACAAAAAGTTTAACTGAAGTTAAAGAGGTTATAGTTAGAGTAAAAGATGTAGATATAAAAACTATTAAAAGAAATTTAAAAGAAGCTGGTTTTAAATTATCGTAATAAGCCATTATAAACATATAAATATAAAAGGAATATATAAATAAAAAAATTTTTTATTTATATATTCCTTATTTTATTTTAAATTATATGTATTTTGATTAAAAATAAAAAAATAAATAAAAAAACTCTTGCGTTAAGTTATTTTTTAATATATAATAAAATCTGTGTTCAGGGGTATGGCTCAATTGGTAGAGTAGTGGTCTCCAAAACCATTGGTTGTGGGTTCGAGTCCTACTGCCCCTGCCAGTTTAACACATTAAATATAATATTATAGGGGTATGGCTCAATTGGTAGAGTAGTGGTCTCCAAAACCATTGGTTGTGGGTTCAAGTCCTACTGCCCCTGCCAAAAATCAGCGAAGTAATTCGCTGATTTTTTTTGTCTTAAAATAAAAAAAAATATTATGGAAAAATATAGACTTAATTCCTTCTATTTCATAGGTTTATAATCTTACTTTTGGTTAATATAATAGTGTAAGCAAGAGATAATTAAAATTCAAGCTTACATATTACCAAAGCCAAAGGAGGAATTAGAAATGTCAAAATCATTAGTTCCAGAAGCAAAAAATGGATTAAGTAAATTCAAAAATGAGGTAGCTAGAGAATTAGGTGTTCCATTCTCAGATTATAATGGAGACTTAAGTTCAAGACAATGTGGTTCCGTAGGCGGCGAAATGGTAAAAAGAATGGTAGAAGCTTACGAAAGTCAAATAAAATAATAAACCTTTCGCACATACTGAATTAAAAAAAGACTCATTAAAATTTGAACATAATACTTGTTCTAGTAAAGTGATTCTAAAAATTTAGAATAGGAGAAATGTTATGGAGGATATACCGCCAAAGCATAATATCTAAACTTCTACCAAAAAAGGTTGTATAGAGAAATTATATTTCTCTATACAATTTTTTTGTTTTTAAAGAATTTATAAGTAAATATTGACAATAATATAAAAGTAATATAAAGTTTATAATATAAAAATGCAAATCATTTGCAAAATATCGGAGGAAATATGAAAAAATTAGCCTATATATTTTTAGGAATTTTTATAACTACTTTTTTTGTAGGATGTCAAAAAAATAAAGCTTTAGAAGAAAATGCTGAAGGTAAAATAGCTATTACTGTTAGTATTGAACCTTTAAGAGAATTTGCAGAAAAAGTAGGTGGTGATAAGGTTTATGTTAAGACTATGGTTCCCCAAGGAACTGAACCTCATGACTTTGAACCAAAAACACAAGATTTAATTGAATTAAATAAATCTAATATCTTTGTTTATAATGGCTTAGGAATGGAACATTGGATTGACCAAGTACTTAATACTATTGAAAATAAAGAACTTCAAGTAGTTGATGCATCTAAGGGTGCTGATATTTTAAAAGAAGGAGAAAAAGTAGATCCTCACCTTTGGTTAAGTTTAGAAGGAGCTAAAGTTGAGGCTAGAAATATAAAAGATGCACTTATTAAAGTAGATTCTAAAAATAAAGATTATTATGAAGAAAACTTCAATAAATTTTCTAAAGAATTAGATTCTCTAAAAGATGAGTATAAAGGAAAGTTTGATGAATTAAAAAATAAAGATTTTGTTACAGGTCATGCAGCTTTTGGATATTTATGTAGAGAATTTTCTTTAAAGCAAATAAGTGTTGAAAATTTATTTGGAGAGGGTGAAATAACACCTCAAAAAATGCAAGATATAATAGAATTTTGCAAAAAAAATAATATAAAAACAGTTTTTATGCCAGAGTTATCTAGTGAAAAGATATCACAGACTTTAGCTAAAGAGATTGGTGGGAAAATTGAAAAAATATATACTATAGAAAGTAAAGAAGATGACTTAAGTTATATTGAAGCTATGAAAGAAAATCTTTCTAAGATATATAAAGCATTGTCTACTCAAAATTAATATTTAAATATAATATTTTAATAAAAGAAAAAACCTATAAAATTTTTATAGGTTTTTTCTTTTATTAAATTTTCAAAATAGGATTAAAATACATTTGTATTAATATATGATAACTATGGTATAATATTAAAAAAGTGTTTTGAGAGGATAAAAATGGATAATATAAAAAATAATTATGAAAGTAAGATAGAAGAAGATTTAAAGATTTTAAAATCTTTAAAAAGTCAATACAATTTAATAAGTCTATTAAGATTGATAGTAGCTCTAAGTCTTATATTTTTTATTTTCTATGCTTATAGTCTAGGTTCCATAAGTTTTGGAATTATAATGTTTTTATTGAATTCTCTACTTTTCTTATACTTAGCTAAAGTCCATGAAAGTATATTAATTAAAAAAAATAAAAGAGAAGCTTTCTTAGAGATTAAAAAGAGAGAGTTATTAAGATTAGAAGGAAAATGGAGAGAATTTAAAGATTTAGGGGAAGAATATTTAGATAAAAAACATTCTTTCACAAATGATTTAGATATTTTTGGTAAAAACTCTTTATTTCAATGGATTAATGAAACAGGAACAGTTTATGGAAGAAAAGCCTTAAGCTCATTATTAAAATTAGAGCATATTCCAAGTAAGAATGAAATTTTGGAAAGACAAAAAGCTTTAAAAGAACTTTCAGAAAAAAGTAGTTTTAGAGAAGAGATTATAGCTACTTTAAAAGACAATAAAGGAAAAAAAGAAAAGTATCTAGGTGAATGGTTAAAGGAAAAAGAAGTTGGAATTAATTCTTTTAAAAATTTTGTAAGAATAGTAATGCCTATTGTAAATATACTTATTACTATTTTAGTTATATTCAATATTTTATCTTGGCAGATTTTACTTCTTTCATTAATACTAAGTTATGCTTTTTTAAAGTTTGGAGGAAAAGAAGTTTCTAAGGGGTTAAGTATTTTTGATGATTTAAAATATAGGATAAAATCTTATGTAGAAGCTTTAGAATTAATAGAGAAGGAAGACTTTAATTCTGTCATTTTAAAAAATATAAAAAACAATTTAAATAAAAATGGAAAAAGTGCAAGTAAAGAACTTTTTTATTTAGAGAAAATAACAAGTTGGCTTTATGATAGAGGAAATATTTTTTATATACTTTTAAATGCTTATTTACTTTGGGATTATCAAATTATTTCAAAGCTTGATAAATGGAAACTTAGAAATGGAGAGTTCTTTGAGTCATGGATGAACTCTTTAGGAGATTTTGAATCCTTAGTATCTTTAGCAGGTTTTTATCATAACAATAATAATTGGACTATACCAAAAATAAATGAAGGATATGAATTAAAAGGGGAAAATCTTAGTCATCCTATGTTAGGAGATAAGGGCGTTGGAAATAACTTTGAGATAAATAAAGAAAGTAGAGTTTTATTAATTACAGGTTCTAATATGTCAGGAAAAAGTACATTTTTAAGAACTATTGGCTTTAATTGCATACTAGCCTATTTAGGACTTCCTGTAAAGGGTGAAAGTTTTGAAACTCCTATATTAAACATTTATACATGTATGAGAACAGGGGATAACCTTGAGGAGAGTATATCCTCTTTCTATGCTGAGATACTTAGAATTAAAATAATGGTTGAAGGTGTAAAAAGAGGAGAAAAAATTCTATTCCTTTTAGACGAAATATTTAAAGGAACAAATTCCCTAGATAGACATGAAGGAGCTGAAATATTAATAAATCAACTTTTAGAAGGAAATACTTTAGGATTAGTTTCAACTCACGATTTTGAACTTTGTGATATGGAAAAAGAAAATTCTAAAATTAAAAATTATAACTTTAGAGAATATTATGAGAATAATAAGCTAAAATTTGATTATATTTTAAGAAAAGGTGTATCTAAAACAAGAAATGCTAGATATCTTATGAAGATGGCAGGTATAGATATTAAATAAATTTAATGAACAAAGTTAAAAGTCATAATAAAACTTAATTTTAGACAAATTACATTAATTTTGATATAATAAAAAAATGATGTATTTATTAAAAAAGCCTTAAATGGCTTTTTTTCATGAGTAGAGTTATTTAATAAAAGAGGATTTAGAATAAATAGCAAAAATTTAGGAGGCATGTATATTTTGTTTACAGAAAAGGTAAAAGCAAAAGAATATTACATAAAGGATTTATTAAGTAATAAATTCTTATTTGAAATTCCAGATTACCAAAGAGCGTATTCTTGGACTAAAGAAAATTTAAAGCAATTAGTTGAAGATATTTGGGAATCAGTAGAGATAAATAAAGCAAGAGGGAATAAGGTTTTTGACCAATATGAACCATATTTCTTAGGAAGTATTGTTTTATGTTCAAAGGAATATAAAGATGATGGCTTTGGAGTTTATGATGTAATAGATGGACAACAAAGACTTACATCTATAATAATTTTAATTGCCACAATAAGAGATTTAATAGATAATGAGGAATACAAAAAAGTTTTATCAGATTTAATATATCAAAAAGAAAATGTTCTTATGGGAATTAAAGAAAGCATAAGAGTTAAGGCTAGAGGTAAAGAGGAAGAGTTCTTTAAAAAGTACATATTAACTGAAGGTGGAACAGAGTTAGTTGAAGCTTTAAAGGTAGAAGAACTTTCAGAAGCTAAACAAAATATGGTTAATGCAATAAAAATCTTTAGAGATAGTTTCTTTAATGAAAATGGAGAGCTTTTAGAAGAAAAATTAAATGAGTTTATAGTTTATTTACTTCAAAAAGTTGTTTTAGTTGTAATAACAACAGAATCTTTCACTTCAGCTTTTAGATTATTTAATGTAATAAATGCAAGAGGCTTACCTTTAACAGATTCAGACCTTTTAAAAAGTGAAAATTTAAGAGTTATGAATCCTGAAATAAGAAAAGAATACACAGATATTTGGGAAAGTCATGAGCAAGATTTAGGAAAAGAAAACTTAGATAGATTAATTGGTTTCATGAGAACAATGAAGCTTAAGAATAAAGTTGAAGAAAGTGTTTATGAAGATTTTAGTAAAAAAATATTTAGAGATGAACCAGAATATTTAGGGGTTAAGTTTGTAGAACATTTAACTTCAGTAAAAGCTTTATATGATAAATATATAATAGATGGAGCTCTTGAAGGTGTGTCAGAGGAAGAAAAATCTTATTATAAGAATTTAATAAATATAATGAGAGAATTTTTACCTTATGATGATTGGATGGCAGCTGTTATTAGATTTGCTGAAAAATTTAAAGATGATAAGTTAGTTCTAGAATTTGTTAAAGTTTTAGAAAAAAGACTTGTTATTGATTGGGTAAATGGAAACTCTTTTGCAGATAGATTAAGTAGAGTTTATGAAATTTTACAAACTATAGAAGAGAAGAATTCCTTAGAAGAAATAAAAGAAGCACCAGTATTTTTATATGATTTAGAAAGAACAAGTGCATATTTTGAAAATGCTTTAAATGATATAGATTTTTATAGCAAAGGTAGAATGATGATACCTAAATATGTTTTTGTAAGACTTGATATGGAAAAAAGACCTAATGAAATTATAGATTATAGTGATAAAATAATGATAGAGCATGTTCTTCCTAGAAATGCAAAGGAAGCTTATTGGAAAGATAACTTCTCAGCTGACCAAAGAAGAAATTGGGCTAATAAATTAGGAAACTTAGTTATAATAACAGGTGCTAAAAATACTAGGGCTAATAATAAGCCTTTTGCTGAAAAAGTTGAGCAGTATTTAAGTAAGAAAAGTGATTTTGCTATAACTAAGGAGATTTTAGAGTTACCTGATTGGAATATGGATTCTTTAAAAGAGAGACATGAAGATTTAGTAAGTAGAGCTTTAGAACTTTGGACTAAGTTTTAATATAATTAGTTTATAGAGTAAGAAGGGTGTATTAAAGTAACTTTTGTTATTTTAATACATCTCTTTTTCTTTAGAAAGAAGTTAAAATTTGCTTTTTAAAAAAATATATTATTTATAAATATAATATATTTTTATATTTTAGTATATAAAAGGAAATAATAACTCAAATTTAATGAAAAAAAATAAAATTCATGGCATAATTATATATGGATATAGATAGTGAGAGGAAGTAGAAAATGGGGTATGTAATAATAGACCTAGAATTTAATAATATGCAAAATATTACAAAATTTTATCCTAATATTTATAATGAACAAAAGGAATTAAAAGAGTTAGATTCCTATAATGAAATAATAGAGATTGGGGCTATAAAATTAAATAAATTTATGCAAAAGGTTGATGAGTTTAAAACTTATATAAAGCCTTCAGTATTTAAGGTTTTAAACCCAAAGATAATAGACATAACAGGAATAACAGAAGAAGATTTAAAAGATGGGGTTAACTTTGAAGAAGCTATGGATAAACTTAAGGATTTTATTGGAGAAGAGGATATTTTATGTTCTTGGGCTACTGATGATATTGTTCATATAGTTAATAATGCTAAATATCATTCTTATAAAAATATAGAATGGATAAAAAAATATATAGATATACAAAAATATTGCACAAAAATATTAGCACATAAAAAGTCGCTAAGTTTAAAGCATGCCTTAGAAGAATTAAAAATAAAAATGGATAAAAATAAACTTCATGATGCATTAAATGATGCAGTCTATACAGCAGAAGTTTTTAAAAGATTATATAATGGTAAAAAAGTAAAGGAGTATATTGTAGATGATGTTTACAATATGCCTTCTATAAGGGTAAAAGATTTAAAAAATTATAATTTAGATTGTGAGGATTTTGAATTTAAATGTCCAAAATGCAATATTAAAATGGAAATGGAGCATCCATTTAAATTATTTAGTTGGAGGTTTGTATCAATTGGCAAATGTCCAAAATGTAACAGAAATGTAAGACAAGAAGTTGTGTTAAAGAAAACTTTATCTGGAAATTTAGTTTATGAATCAACAAATTCCCTAATAAATGATACAGAATATATAGACCTTGAATATAAATTTAAAAAGTTAGCTAAATGACAATAGATTGTCACTTTACAAAAAATATATATGATAGAATATATGTATAACTATTATTATAAAAAAATTAGGGGAACTGATATATTATGAATATTGCTTTTTTTTTAACACCAAAAAGTGAAGTAGCATATGAATATACAGATGCAACAATGAGACAAGTTATGGAGAGAATGGAGCATCACGGGTATACAGCTATTCCACTTATAGATAAAACAGGAAAGTATGTAGGTACTTTAACAGAAGGGGACTTGCTTTGGACTTTAAAAAGAAATCCAGAGCTAAATTTTAAAAACACTAATTTAGTTAGTGTAAAAGATATTCCAAGGAAGGTTAGACATAAAAGTGTTTGTATTAATGAGAATATGGAAAGTTTAATATCATTAGCAATATCTCAAAACTTTGTACCTGTTGTTGATGATAATGGAATATTTATAGGAATAATAAAAAGAAGTGATATAATAAATCACTGTTACAATAGTCTATATAACAAAAATTAAGGCAAAAGCCTTAATTTTTTTTTCTTTAGTATTGATTGAATTTTCTTAAAGTATTATTATTAATTATATTTAAATAATTAAATCTTTTTAGTAGTTTTAAATAAAATAAATTTATTATATAATATCTTTAATAAATTTAGAATGTGAATTTAGAAAGTGGGGGAATTTTGTGATAGCTTTATTATCACCTGCAAAAACTTTAGATTTAACAAAAGCTAGTTTAGATATAAAGACAAGCAAACCTATTTTTATAGATGAAGCTAAAGTTATTATGAATGATTTAAAAAAGCTAGAAATTCAAGACTTATGTCCTTTAATGAAAATAAGTGATGATTTAGGCGTTAAAACATTCATGAAAATTCAGGATTGGAATACAATTTATTATGGTGATGAAAAACCCTTTTTATTATCTTTTAAGGGGGAGGCATATAAGGGATTAGATGCAGATGATTTTACAAAAGAAGATTTAGAGTTTTGTAATTCTTCTTTAAGAATATTATCTGGGCTTTATGGTTCTTTAAGACCGTTAGATGGAACAAAGGCTTATAGATTAGAAATGGGAACCAAAATATCAATTAATGGTTTTAAAAATCTTTATGACTTTTGGGGAGATAAAATAAAAAATTCAATATTAAAAGATTTAGAAGGACATAATGAAAAGGTAATTATAAATTTAGCATCAAATGAATATTATAAATCTGTAAAAGGTATTGAAAAAAATGTTAGAGTTATAACTCCAGTATTTAAAGATAGAAAAGGCTTTGATTACAAGATAATTACTGTATATGCTAAAAAAGCAAGAGGAGAAATGGTAAGATACATAACTAAAAATAGGATTACTAAATCCGAAGATTTAAAAAATTTTGATTTAGATGGATATGAGTTTAATGAGGGGCTTTCTGAAGGTGATACATGGGTATTTACTAGAGATTAGCTAAAAATCATAAATATTAAATCATGATATAGTAATAATATTTATAGATTATTATATAAAATTAATATAAAGAAATTAAAATTTTAAGGAGAGATTTTTTTATGAGCAAACTTATTTTAGAGATTGATGGAATGTCATGTTCAAATTGTGTTAGACATGTTGAGGCAGCTTTATTAGATGTTGATGGAGTAGATGTATTAGAAGTAGAGGTTGGTAGAGCTGTTGTTGATACTGAAGTTGATGAAGATACTTTAAGGGATGCTTTAGAAGAAGTTGGTTATGAATTAGTTTCAATTGAAGATTAAATTTTTTAATTACCTAGTAGCAATTTAGTTATTAGGTAATTTTTTTATTTTATATAAATATCTAATAAATTTTACATAGACTTGTTTTATAACATAGAGTTATGTAAAATATTTTATAAAGTAAGCCTTAAATGAAGGAGATGTAAAAATGAGTGAAGATATTACAATGTCAGAATTAATGGATAGCTTTGAATTAAAGCATTTTCATAAAGGAGAAATAGTTAAAGGAAAAGTTATAAGTGTAAAAAATGATGAGATAATAGTAAATATTGGACATTTTGCAGATGGTATTATTCCAAAAAATGAAATTTCAAATGATAAAAACTTTGATATAAATTCAATAAGTGTAGATGATTACATATATGTAATGATTTTAAGTGGTGATGATGGAGAAGGAAATGTTCTTTTATCTAAAAAAAGAGCAGATGAAATAAAGGTTTGGGACGATTTAAAAGAGGCTTTTGAAAAGGAAACTCCTATAAGAGTAACACTAAAGGAAGTTGTTAAAGGTGGAATAGTAGGAGATTTTAAAGGTGTTAGAGTATTTATGCCAGCTTCTCAATGTGCAGGAAGAAAAATAGAAAATTTAGAAGAATTAGTTGGAAAAACTTTAGAAGTTAAGGTTATAGAGTTTAATAAACATAATAAAAAAGTTGTTGTTTCAAGAAGAATAATAGAAGAAGAAATTAGACAAAAAGAAAAGAAAGAACTTTGGGCTTCTATTAAAGAGGGAGAAAAAAGAAAAGGAAAGGTTACTAAACTAGCTAAGTTTGGTGCTTTCGTTGATATTGGTGGAGTAGAAGGATTAGTTCATTTAAGTGATATGTCCTGGTCAAGAGTTAATAAGCCAGAAGAAATTGTATCAGTTGGTGATGAGGTAGAGGTATTTGTATCAGAAGTTGATATGGATAAAGAAAGAATAGCCCTTTCATTAAAGGATGTTATTAAAAATCCTTGGGAAACTTTAGATGAGTTAAAGGTTGGAGATGTAGTTTCAGGAAAGGTAACTAATTTTATAAAGGTTGGTGCTTTTGTTGAAGTTTTACCTGGAATAGAAGGTTTAGTTCATATTTCAGAAATTACAGATGAGAATATAGCTAAGCCATCAGATATATTAAAGTTAGGACAAGAAGTTAAAGTTAAAATCTTAAACATAGATGATGAAAATAAAAAAATGAGTTTAAGTATAAAGGATGCTGTGGAAAGTTCAGATGAATATAAAAAATATAATGATGAAGAGGAAGGGTATTCTTTAGCTGATTTGTTTAAGGGTTTAAATTTATAATTTAAAAAAACTTACAAGCATACTAAGTATGTTTGTAAGTTTTATTTTTATCTTAAATTATATTTTTTCAATTTTTAGCATATTTGTTCCGCCAGTTATTGAAGTTGGGAAACCAGCAGCTACCATTATATTATCTCCAGTTTCAGCTATATTTAATTCCTTAGCAACTTTTCTAGCTTCATCTATAATTTCATCAGTACTATTAAAATAAGCACATTTTTTAGAAATTATTCCAAAGTTTAAAGCAAGACTTCTCCTAACTTTTTCATAAGGAGTTATAGCTATTATAGGGCAACTTGGTTTATATTTAGATAATATTTTAGCTGTTGAACCAGTTTGTGTTGCAGCAACAATAGCTTTAGTTGGAAACTTACTTGCTGTTTTTGAAGCAGAATAGCTTATAGCATCTGCAAAGGCATCAGGATTTGGATTTGGGTCCTTCAATCTTCTTAGAAGATAATTATAATCTAAATTAGCTTCTGCTTTTTTAGCTATTCTAGACATAGTCATTGCAGCTTCTAAAGGGAAGTTACCAGAGGCACTTTCTCCACTTAACATAATTGCATCTGTTCCATCAAAGATAGCGTTGCAAACATCAGAAGCTTCAGCCCTTGTAGGTCTTGGATTTCTAATCATAGAATCTAGCATTTGAGTAGCTGTTATAACTATTTTTCCAGCTTGATTACATTTTTTTATTATATTTTTTTGAATTATAGGAACATTTTCTATAGGTATTTCTACACCCATATCTCCTCTAGCTACCATTACTCCATCAGTAACTTCAATAATTTCTTTTATGTTATCTACGCCTTCTTGACTTTCTATTTTTGATATTATTTTTATATCTTCTCCACCATTAGAATCTAGAATTTTTCTAACTTCTAATACATCTTCAGGTTTTCTTATAAAGGAGGCTGCAACAAAGTCAACTCCCATTTTGCAACCAAAAATTAAATCTTCCTTATCTTTTTTAGTTACAGCAGGAAGTTTGATTTTTACATTAGGCACATTTACTCCTTTGTGATTTTTTATAATTCCACCTTCAATAACTTCACATATTATATCAGTTCCAAGAACTTCTTTTACCTGAAATTCTAAAAGTCCATCATCAACAAGTATAGAACCACCAGGTAGTATGTCTTCATATAATTCCTTGTATGAAATAGAGCATTTAGTGTTATCTCCTAAAATTTCATCACCACAGGAAAAAATAAATTTTTGTCCATTTTCTAATAAAGCTTCTCCATTTTTAAAATTATGAGTTCTTATTTTAGGTCCTTTTATATCTAATAAGATAGCTGTGGCAGATTTTTCTTCTTTTCTAAGTTTTTTTATAAGTTCAATCTTTTGTTTATGACTTTCATGATCTCCATGTGAAAAGTTTAATCTAGCTGCATTCATTCCAATTCTTATAAATTTTCTTAAAATTTCTTCAGAATCGCTTGCAGGTCCAATTGTGAATATCATTTTTGTTTTTTGCATAAAAACCACCTCATTTTTTAAAACTAAAATAGTTTAGCGATTGCTTTAAAAGTTTGATATAATAGAATATATTATTAAATTAATTATATTTTACCATAATAATTTGAAAGGATGGTTAAAAAATGGATGTATTAAAAGGCTTAGAGCCACAAATCGTTTTTAATTATTTTGAACAAATCTCACAAATACCAAGAGGTTCAGGTAATGAAAAAGGAATAAGTGATTTTTTAGTTAACTTCGGAAAAAGCTTAGGATTAGAAACAATACAAGACGAATCTTTAAATATAATAATAAGAAAACCAGCAACTCCAGGATATGAAAATGCACCAGGAGTAATAATACAAGGCCATATGGATATGGTATGTGAAAAGAATAAAGATACTGTACATGATTTTGAAAAAGATCCAATTAAACTTAGAGTAGATGGAGATTATATCTATGCTACAGGTACTACTTTAGGTGCAGATAATGGAATAGCTGTTGCTTATGGAATGGCTGTTTTAGCTTCAAACAATATAGAACATCCAGCTATTGAATTTTTAGTTACAACTGATGAAGAAGTTGGAATGGGTGGAGCAATAGCTTTAGATGGTTCATTATTAAAAGGAAAATATCTTTTAAATATAGATTCAGAAGAGGAAGGAAAACTTTTAGTAAGTTGTGCTGGTGGAGCTAGAAGTGATGTTACTTTACCTATAACTTTTGAGGAAATGAAGGATAACTTTGAAGTTTATGAAATTATGATAAGAGGACTAAAAGGTGGTCACTCTGGAATGGAAATAGACAAACAAAGAGGAAATTCCAATAAGTTAATGGGAAGAATATTAAATGATATAAATTCTAAATGTGATATAAGATTAATATCAATAGATGGTGGTTCAAAGGTTAACGCTATCCCTAGAGAATGTGATTCTTTATTAGCTATTAAGAAAGATGAGGTTAATAAATTAGAAGAATTAGTAAAAGAGTGGGATGCTATATTAAAAAATGAATACCATGCAAATGATGCTGGAGTTAGTGTATCCTTAGTTAAGAAAGAGGAAAATCATAAAGTATTCTCTAAAGATACTACATTTAAAGCTATAAAGATAATTAACTTAATTCCAGATGGAGTTGATACTTACAGCATGGAAATGAAAGGATTAGTTCAAAGTTCAACAAATTTAGGAGTTGTAAGTACAGAAGAAAATAATATAATTTTTGCAAGTTCAACAAGAAGTTCTGTTGAATCTTTAAAAACTAAACTTTTAGATGAAATAGCTGATATTGCTAATATTTTAGGGGCTAAATTTGAAATAAAAGCACCTTACCCAGCATGGCAATATAATCCTAATTCAGAATTAAGAGAACTTTGTATTAATGTATATAAAGATATGACTGGAAAAGAGCCGGAGATAGTTGCTATACATGCTGGATTAGAGTGTGGATTATTAGGACAAAAAATAAAAGGTTTAGATATGATTTCTTTTGGACCTAATATGTATGATGTTCATACACCAAATGAACATGTTAGCATATCTTCAGTAAAAAATGTTTGGGATTTCTTACTTCAAATATTAAAAAGCATAAAATAATTAGCCTAGTTAATTAAGATAAATAAACTACAAAACTTATTTAAGTTTTGTAGTTTTTATTTTTTTATATAAATTTATTTATTATTAAAATGTAAAATCTTAGGAAAGCAAAGTTTTAAAAAAAGGAAATTTACATTTTATGTAAAATAAATAATAGTGAGATGTTTACATATTTTGTAAAATATTTATCTTAATGAAAGGTTGGGGGAAAGGGTGAAGTACACTAGAATTGATGTGAAGAATAAAAAAAGAGGAGGAGGTCATAAAAAAAACAACAATGATGGAAAAAATTTTATCTTTCTTTTCATTGGCGTTATTGTTATAGCATTATTTATTTCAACCATAATGTCTAAATTCATATGGCCAGAGGGAAAACAAGTTTCAACTGAAGAAGAAGCTACTATAGAAGAAACAAAAAATGATTTAGAAAAAAATAATGAGCAGATTTTAGATGAAAATAAAACTTCTTCTGAAGTAAAAGAAGAGGTTAAAGCTAAAGAAAATACAGAGGGACAAGAATATGTAATGCTTCAATGTGGTTTTTATTCAAGTAAGGAAAATGCTGATAAAATTAAAGAAACATTAAAAGAGGATTATATTGCTGTTTCTTTAAAAGAAGATGAAAATTATAGAGTAATAGTTCATATTGGAAGTGAAGAAGAAGCTAAAAAATTATCAGAAGAATTAAACAAAAAAGAAATAAGCAATACAAAGGCTAGATTTATGATACCTAAAAAAGATACTTGTAGTAATGAAATTATAGAGATTATAAATGGATATGTAAACATAATAAATAAATTAAAAGAAGAAAATGTAAAAGGCGTAAAAACAGAAGATTTTAAAAAGTGGGTAAATGAATTAAAAGAATATAAAGATTCTGAGTATTTTAATATATTTAAAGAATTAAAAGAAGCAATAAATAATCTTCCTGAAGAAATAACTAAAGAAAATATAGAAGAAAGCTATCAAATAGTATTTAATACTTTAAATAAATTTAAAGTAAAAAAATAATTGTAATTTATTTTTAATTTATAGTAACATATTTTTAAATTATAATTAAAATGAAAGAGTAAAAACTCTTTCATTTTTTCTTTATAATTTATTGTAGATAGAGATTTATACTTGTTTATAAAAATAATAAATGATAAACTATATAAGATAAAGAATACAAGACCTTATTTAAGAAAAAATAAGATTGTTTAAAAGTTTTTTATATATAAGGTAAGGTGGGAAAAATGAAGGTTATTTTAGCATCTAAATCTCCAAGAAGAATTGAAATTCTTGAAAAAATAGTTAATAAATTTTCTGTAATTGAATCACATTTTGATGAGAATACAATAGAATTTAATGGTGATATTGAAAAGTATGTTAAAGATTTATCTAAAGAAAAGGCTATGGAGGTTTTAAGAAGAATTGATGAACCTTCTATAGTTATTGCAGCAGATACAGTTGTTTATAAAGATGGAGAGGTTTTAGAAAAACCTAAAAATTATGATGATGCGTTTAGTATGTTATCTTCATTAAGTGGTAATACTCATAAGGTATATTCAGGTTTTTGCGTGATAGATACTTATAAAAATGAGGTTGTAACAGATTTTGGCTGTACAGAAGTAAAGTTTTCTAAATTAAGCCCTAAAGAAATAGATAACTATATAAATTCTGGTGAACCTATGGATAAAGCAGGTGCATATGGAATTCAGGGATTAGGCGGTGCTTTTGTAGAGTGTATAAATGGATGTTATTACAATGTAATGGGATTGCCCTTGAACAAATTATACAAAGTCTTAAAAAAGCATGACATAACAATACTTTAAAATTACTTTCAATGGGCATTTTAATTTCTAAATAAGGAGTTATAACATGTCTAAAACTATAAAAATAAATGAAATTCCATCTAATGAAAGACCAAGAGAAAAATTGCTTACATATGGAGCGCAATTTTTATCTAATGAAGAACTTTTAGCTATAATTCTTAGAACTGGAAATAAGGATTTAAATGCAGTTGAATTGTCTTATAGAATAATACATAGTGTTGGTGGATTAAATGGGCTTTTTACAGTTTCTGCAAAGGAACTTATGAAAGTAAAGGGTGTTAAAGAAGCTAAAGCAACTCAAATATTGGCTATTTGTGAGCTTTATAAAAGATTTAAACTATCTCAAATTAGAGATTTTAAAATTATAAAACCTTCAGATGTAGCGGATATTGTTTTAGATGAACTTAGAATGCTAAAACAGGAGGTCTTAGTTTTAATAACTCTAGATAGTAAAAATAAAGTGATTTCTAAAAAGGAAATCTTTAAAGGTGGATTAAATTCTTCTTTAGTTCATCCAAGAGAGATATTTAAAGAGGCTGTTAAAGATAGTGCAGCATCTATAATTATATGTCATAATCATCCTTCGGGAGACCCAACACCTAGTAGAGATGATATAAACATAACAACAAGACTAAAAGAATGTGGAAAAATGATGGGTATTGAGCTTTTAGATCATTTAATAATAGGAGATAACAGATTCATAAGTCTTAAAGAAAAAGACATATTGTGATTAGGAAAGGGGATTAAAAATGGGTTTATTTAATTTTGGAATGACAAAAGACATGGGTATCGATTTAGGAACTGCAAATACCCTAGTGTTCGTTAAAGGGAAGGGAATTGTATTAAGAGAACCTTCAGTTGTTGCCATAAACAACTTAACAAAAAAATCCTTAGCTGTTGGTACAGAGGCCAAGCAAATGATAGGTAGAACACCAGGAAACATAGTAGCTATAAGACCATTAAAAGATGGAGTTATAGCTGATTTTGATGTTACTCAAACAATGCTTAAAAGATTCATAGAGAAAATAACAAATAAGAGTGCATTTACAAGTCCAAGAATAATAGTATGCTTCCCATCTGGAGTAACTGAAGTTGAAAGAAGAGCTATAGAAGAAGCTACTAAACAAGCAGGTGCAAGAGATGTAATATTAATGGAAGAGCCAATGGCAGCTGCAATCGGAGCTGGACTTCCTGTTGATGAGCCTACAGGAAGCATGATAGTTGACATTGGTGGTGGTACTACTGAAGTTGCTATTATTTCTTTAGGTGGAATAGTTACTAGTAAGTCCTTAAGAGTTGCAGGGGATGAATTAGACCAATCAATTATAAACTACATTAAAAGAGAATTTAACTTAATGATTGGTGAAAGAACAGCAGAACAAATAAAAATGGAAATTGGATCAGCTTATAAAGTTGACGAGAATGAAGAAGAACAAACAATGGACATAAAAGGAAGAGATTTAATAACAGGACTTCCTAAGGTTGTTGTTGTTGATGCAGGACAAATAAGAAACGCTTTAAAAGAGCCAGTTTCATCAATAATAGAATCAATAAAAACTACTCTAGAAAAAACACCACCAGAATTAGCAGCAGATATTATGGATAAAGGAATAATGCTTGCAGGTGGAGGAGCATTCCTAAAAGGATTAGATCAACTTATATATAAAGAAACAGGAATGCCTGTTCATATAGCAGAATCACCTCTTGACTGTGTTGCCTTAGGTACAGGAAAAGCCTTAGATAAGTTTGATTTAATAGTTAAACAGCAAAGAGGATAGAATATGAAATTCTTCAAGAATAAACTGGCAGTAACTGTTATAGTACTGTCAGTTGCCTTTTTAGGAATAATTATATTTACTGTTAAGAGTGATTCTAAAAATCCAGTTTCGGGTGGAGTTGGTACTGTATTAAATCCAGTACAAAAGGTTGTATACACTATAAGTGATAAAGTTCATGATGTTTTTGATTTCTTTTATAATTTTTCAGATGTTAAAAGTGAAAATGATCAATTAAAAAAGAAAAATTTAGAGTTAGAAAATCAATTAGTTGAATATAATGAGTTAAAGCGTCAAAATGAGGTTTTAAAAGGAATAGTAGATTTTTCTAAAGAAAACAACCAATATAAATATATTGGAACTAATATAATAGGAAAAAGTGGTAATAGTTTTGTAGAAGGCTATACTATTGATAAAGGGTCAAATGAAGGTATTAAAAAAGATTACATAGTAATTGCTCCAGAGGGATTAGTTGGAGTTGTAACAGAGGTTCATTCAAATTGGGCTAAAATACAGACCTTATTAAATGAAAACGTAGCAGTTGCAGCTACTATTGAAGGAGATAGTAATTCTGGAGATGGAATCGTTAAAGGATACAGAAATGGAAATGAAATGCAAGCTGAAATTACTAATTTACCTATGAATTCTACCATAAAAGAAGGAGAAACCGTAGTAACTTCTGGACTTGGTGGATATTATCCAAAGGGAATAAGAATAGGTGAAGTTACATCAGTTCAATCAGATGATGTTAAAGTTATGAAGACTGCTATATTAAAAACTTATGTTGATTTTAACAATTTACAGGAGTTATTTGTAGTTGTACCTCCATCAGAAAGAGATGGTGTAGTTAAGTATTAGAAAAGAGGGATTAATTTGAAAAGATTAATACTTATATTAATATGTCTTTTATTATTTATTTTAGATAATACTCTTGTGCCCTTCTTCTCTATAAAAGGTGTTTATCCTAGTTTGTTATTCACCTTTGCTATACTATATTCTC
The DNA here is from genome assembly GCF_058310255.1 of Clostridium sp. TJA038. Taxonomy (NCBI): domain Bacteria; kingdom Bacillati; phylum Bacillota; class Clostridia; order Eubacteriales; family Clostridiaceae; genus Clostridium; species Clostridium sp. TJA038. The sequence continues at coordinate 99,695 of NZ_JBZEFA010000001.1, forward strand.
TTATGAGTGGATATTGGGAAGCGGTATTTATAGGTGTATTATCAGGATTTCTTCAAGATATTTATTTTGTAAATGTCTTTGGGGTAAATATGCTAGTAAATATGCTAGTGTGTTTAATATCAGCTTACATTGGAGAAAGTGTCTTTAAACACAAAAAAACAATACCAGTTTTATCTGTAGGTGCTTTAACTGCTGTAAAGTTTTTTATAGTAGCATTTATATTAAATTTAATAGATATAAAGGTTAATTTATTAAATTTCTGGATTATGGTTTTATATAATGTGTTTATAGGCTTCTTTATGTATAACTGGGTTTATAAGTTATGCAATAAAGATATTATGAAAAGAGAATGGAAAATAAGTGAAAAATAGGTGGTTAAATGAGAAGTTCGATAAATGGAAAAACGCCTATAGATAGATATAAAATTCTCATAGGAATAATGATAATAGTATTTGTTGCCATAGTTGTAAGGCTTGTTTACCTTCAAGTGTTTAATTATGATGAATATAAGCAAAGAGCAGATACTAGGTCTATGAGATTTCTATCAGAACAGGCTCCAAGAGGAAAAATTTATGATTCAAATGGGGATATTTTAGCTACGAATAGACAAACATACACCTTAACATTTACTGAAACAGAAGAATCAAATAAAAACTTTTATACTACAATAGATAAAGTTTATTCTCTTTTAAAAGAGAATAATCAAAGTATATTAGATAACTTTAAACTTAGAATAAATGATAAGGGAGAACTTTATTTTGATGTTTCAGGAGATGCTGAAAAATTAAGATTCTTAAAAGATATTGGTATGGGAGATAAGGTTAAAAATATTCTCTTTAAGAATAAAGAGGGAGATTTAACTGCAGAAGAAGAAGACCAAATAGATAGCGAGCTTTTGAAGGTTACTCCAAAGGAAGCTTTTGATTTCTTAGTAAAAGAGTATCAATTATATGATGTTTTAAATCCAACTAAGGAAGAAAAGGATCAATTTAAAAAGATGGATTCTAAGGAGATTGCAAACATATTATTAAAGAAATATTCTTTACAAGAAATAAGAGGATATATGCTTGTTAAAAATGCAATAAAAATGCAAAGTTTCTCAGGATATAAGCCTGTTACTATAGCTAAGGATATAAATAAAGAAACAGCCTTTATATTCTATCAAAGACTTAATGACTTACCAGGAATTGATGTAAGTATTGAGCCTATGAGATATTATCCATATAATGAGTTAGGTTCTTCCTTCATAGGATATGTAGCTTCTATAAATGGAGACCAAAAATCTAAATATGAAGCAAGAGGATATGATGCTTCTACAGACCTTATAGGAAAAGCTGGAATAGAAGCGGCTTTTGAAAATGAATTAAAGGGAGTTAAAGGTGGTACTACAGTTAAGGTAAATTCTTCAGGAAGAAAGAAAGAAGAACTTTATGACTTAGAATCTTATCCTGGAAATAATGTTCATTTAACTGTAGACAAGGATATTCAATATTCAGCTGAAACTTCTATGAAGAGTGTTTTAGAGCATCTACAAAATAGAAATTATGATTCTGTAAATACAAGAAATGCAACAAGAGGAGCTGCTGTTGCTATAGAAGTAAATACAGGAAAAGTATTAGCTTTAGTTAGTTATCCAGGATTTAATCCTAATGAGTTTTCAAAAGGAGAGCTAGACCCTAAGGTTGCAAAGGAATATTTCCAACCAGATTATGAAGCCTTTGCAAAAGATTTTATAGCTAAGAATGCTTTAAATAAGACAGTAGATGACCTTTTCCCTAAAAATGAAAAAACAGGGTTAAGAGAAGATTTATATGACCTTTATCCAAAGAGGTTTTATAATTATGCTACTTTAGGTATGGTTCCACCAGGTTCAACTTTTAAACCTCTAACAAGCGTAGCTGCATTAGAATATGGTGTTATAACTCCAAGTTCTACAGTATATGCAAATGGTCAAAACTTTGGTCAATCATATCCAGAGATTTTTGGTAAAAATCCAGCAAACTGGCCAAGAGATACTAACTATAGAGGTACTCCAGATTTATATACTGCACTTCAACACTCATCAAATTCATATTATTTTGATGCTGCAGTAAAAATGTATTATAAAAATGGAGGAGACCCTTACGGAGATGGAAGATATAAAAAGAGTAGTACAGAAGCTTTAGATTCTATTGCAAAATATGCTTGGCAATTTGGATTAGGAGTTAATCCAAATTCAGATCAAAAAGCTTCTACAGGTATTGAAATATCAGAAAATTTCGGTCAAGTTTATAATTTTGAATCTTTTAAAAATCAAACAATAGCTCTTATGAGATTTACATTAGTAGATTCCCTTGAAAAAGGTACTTTTGTTAATTCACCTTCACCAGAGTTTCCACCTATAAGCATAGGAGTTAGCGACAGAGATTCTAAGGAGTTATCAGTAGCTAAAGAAGCTATAAAGAAGGATGTTGAAAATTCATTAAATAAACTTGGCGATGGAAATACAATAGATGAAAAAGCTTTAAGTGAAGCTTTAAAGAAAGACCTTAAAACTTTATATAATGTAGACCCTGCTTATAGAGAAAGTGTTAAAAACTTTAATGGAATAAAAGCTAAGGATGAGGAAGAAAAAGCAGATAAAGCAATAAATTTAACAACTCAAAAGATAGTTGCTTGGGTAGTTGGAGATATTGCATATCAAATAGTTTCACCAAGAAACCTTACAGACTCAGCTATAGGACAAAGTACAAGTAACTTTACTCCTGTTCAACTTGCAAGTTATGTAGCAACTTTAGCTAATGGAGGAACTAGATATAAGGTTCATTTAGTTGACAAGATAACAGATGCACAAGGAAACTTAGTTGAGGAATTTAAACCAGAGGTTTTAAATAAAGTAGATATGTCAAAAGCTACATTAGATGCTGTTAAGGAAGGTATGAGAAGAGTTAACAGAGAAGATGGAGGTTCTGCAAGTTCTATAATGTCAAGATTTCCTATTGTAACTGGTGGTAAAACAGGTACAGCTACCTTTAGAAATGACCAGTCAGATTATGGAAGAAATGACTATGGTGTATATATTTCCTTTGCTCCTTTAGATAATCCTAAAGTAGCAGTAGCTACTGTACTTTATGATGGTGGTCATGGATACTATGGTTCATATATTGCTAAGGCTGTTTATGAAACTTACTTTAGAGATGAATTAAAGAAAGACTATCCAGATTATAGACCAGTAGATATTGATGGAAATACTTATGATTATTCATTAAATCCACCATTACAGGCTGTGCAGGATTCAAATATAAATAATAACAATTTAGATAATAAAGCTAAAGAAAATAATGATGCAAAAGATAAAACAAAAGATGAAGCTAAAGTAGAAGAAAATAAAGCTCAGTAATAAAAAACCTACAGAAGTATTTTCTGTGGGTTTTTAGATTGTTATTATAATTTTAGTTAAAAGATTTCAATTTTTATAATTAATCTTTTAAAATGAGATTTATTTTTTCAAAAATTTACTACTTTATTTCATAAAGTTCTTTTATAAATTACAAATAATTTATATAATATAAAGTGAGAATTGATTTAATGTATAATTTACCTTAAGAATAAAAGGGGTTGGATACTTGGAGGATAGTAATTTACTATGCGTGATGATAGAATTTTTATAAAAGGAAATAAGCTAGGGATAAATGCCATAATAAACATGGACAAATTTGGGAATTTTGATGAAATGCTTGATTCTTTAGTAGAAAAGTTAAGTAGAGGAAAAAAATTTTATAAAGGGGCTACTTTAACTGTAACTACTGATTTAAAATATATAAACGAAAGACAAATATCAAAATTAAAAGATGTACTTTTTGATGAGATACTTATAAAAGATTGTATATTTGAAGAGCGATTAGAAAAGCAAAGTAGTGTTTTTTCAGGAGTTTATGAGGGAAGAACAAAGTTTGTAAGAAAAACTGTAAGAAGTGGTCAATGTTTAAATTACGCAGGTAATTTAATAATAATTGGTGATGTTAATAATGGAGGAGAAGTTAGGGCACATGGAAATGTTGTTGTATTAGGAGACTTAAAGGGAAAGGTTTTTGCAGGAGACAATGGAAATGAAAATGCTATAATAGCAGCCTACTCTTTAGAGCCTGAGTTAATTTCTATATCAGGTAAAATAACAATATCACCGGATGATTTTGAAAAAACAGGATATCCAGAGGTGGCTAGATTAAATGGAAATAATATAATTGTAGAGCCGTATTTACCGGATAAATATTCTTATTAATATTACATAATTTAATGGAGGGAAAGTAATGGGAGTATCGATAGTAATAACATCAGGAAAAGGTGGAGTTGGAAAAACAACTACTACAGCTAACATCGGAACAGCTTTAGCAGCACAAGGGAAAAAGGTTGTTGTTGTTGATGGAGATACAGGTCTAAGAAATTTAGATGTGTTAATGGGATTAGAAAATAGAATTGTTTACACAATAATTGATGTAATAGAAAATAGATGTAGAACTAAACAAGCTTTAATAAGAGATAAGAGATTTAATAATTTATATTTACTACCAACAGCTCAAACTAAGGATAAAAATGATATAAGTCCTGAGCAAATGTTAAGATTAGTAAATGAATTAAAAGAAGAATTTGATTATGTAATTTTAGATTGCCCAGCTGGTATAGAACAAGGTTTTGAAAATGCTATAGTTGGAGCAGATAGAGCTATTGTTGTAGTTAATCCAGAAATAACTTCTGTTAGAGATGCAGATAGAGTTATTGGAAAGCTTGATGCTAAGGGATTAGAAAATCATGAAGTTATAGTAAATAGATTAAACTATGAAATGACTAAAAATGGAGATATGTTAGATATTTCAGATATAATAGAAACTCTTTCAGTAAAACTATTAGGAGTTGTACCTGATGATAGAAGTATAACTGTTTCTACTAATAAGGGTGAGCCTATAGTCTTAGATGAAAAAGCAAGTGCAGGACAAGCTTTTAGAAATATAGGAAGAAGAATAGCAGGAGAAGATGTTCCTTTAATGGACTTAAACACAGAACATCAAGGAATATTTAGTTCTATATTAAAATTATTTAAAAGAGGGTAGGTGAGAAAAAGTGAGTTTTTTAAATGTTTTTTCTAGTAAACCTACACCAAAGCAAGTTGCTAAAGATAGATTAAAGGTTATTTTAATTCATGATAGAGGAGAACTATCAGATGAAGTTTTAGATAAAATAAGACTTGAAATATTAGATGTGCTTTCTAAATATGTTGAAATTGAAAACGAAGATGTAGATATAACAGTTACAAAATCAAATGCAATAGAGGGAGAAGCACCATCTTTAGTAGCTAATATACCGATAAAAAATATAAAAGGAAAAGCTAGATAAATAAAAAATAAGCTATTTCAAATTTTTTTGAGATAGCTTTTTATTGGTATTTTAAAAAGTTCAGAATTTTGTAATTGAAAATAGGAAAAAATAAAGTATTATATAGATAGTTGTTTAAAGAAATAAAATTTATGGAGGTACTATAATGCTTAGTAGACTAAAACTAGATAGTAAACTAAGAAGAGAAATTGATTATAAGCTTTTAGTATCTATGATATTAATAATACTGTTTGGAATATTGAACATATATTTAGGAACAAAATCTCAGGTGGGATTTTTCTTTGCTAAGAAACAGTTAATGTGGTTTATAATATCAATGGTGGCATTGTACATAATATTACTTTGGGATTATAACATAATATACAATTACGTAGAGATATTTTATTGGGGGTCTATAGCGCTTCTTTTAATAACTAGATTTGCAGGGAGTGTAATAAATGGTGCTAGAGGATGGATTGTTCTAGGACCTGTAAGTATTCAGCCCTCTGAGCTTGCAAAGACGGCCATGATACTTATGCTCGCCAAAAAGATGAGTCAGATTGACCTTAAAATAAATGACTTTAGGAATTTTATTAAGGTTGCAATGTATGCAATAATACCTATGATATTTATTGTTGTACAACCTGATATGGGAATGACTATGGTTTCATTTTTTATAGCTCTTGGTATATTTTTTGCGGCAGGATTAGATTTTAAAGTAATAGGTGCAGGACTTTTATCTATTGTGGTTGCCATAGCTTTAGTTTGGAATTCAGGGCTTATAAAGGATTATCAAAAAGATAGATTAGTTGGATTTTTAAATCCTGATGGAGATGAGCTAGGAATAAATTTACAGCTTACTCAATCTAAAATAGGTATTGGTTCTGGAGGTTTCTTTGGTACAGGATTGGATTTAAATGGAGAAGTTGGTGGGTATTCTTCTGAATTTGTACCTGAAAAACAAACAGACTTTATCTTTGCTGTAATAGGAGAACATTGGGGTACTTTAGGAGGTATAATACTTTTATTATTATATGGAATAATGATATATAGGATAATAATAACGGCAAAGACCTCGAAGGACATATTTGGGTCGATTATATGTGTAGGATTTGCCTCCTATTTTATATTTGCTATATTACAAAATATTGGAATGACTATAGGTATAATGCCTATAACAGGTATAACTTTACCTTTAGTAAGTTACGGAGGTAGTTCCCTTCTTACAACGGTAGCTAGTATAGCCTTAGTTTTAAATATTTCTATGAGAAGAAAGAAATTAAAATTTTAAAATAAAACCTTAAGTATTTTTAATACTTAAGGTTTTATTTTTTTAATTAATATAATTCCAATTTTAATAAAAGTTCTATAAGTAGATAGAAAAAAATATATATAGATTGTAATTAAATATTTATAGAAAGGAGAAGCTTTATGGGAAACTATAATGGAGCTTATGAGAAGTATTATAAAAAAATAAACAAAAAAAGAAAAACTTCTCCTAAATATGAAGTTGATTTTAATGAAAAGAACTTTTATAAAAAACGGAATAAAAATAGTTTAGGTAAAATTTTAATTAAGGAGATTGTTTTTTCATCAACCATTAGTGTAATGATTTTTTTAGGGCTTTTTTTTATAGGTGAGGGAGAAAATAAATTCTTATTAAGTTTAAATACTAAGCTAAATGAAATAATAGAGGAAAATGGATATTATAAAAATTTAAATATAAATAAAAGTAATATACTAGCTACTTTTAGTAAAAATATAGATGAAAGCTTTGCCTTAGAAACTTTAGAAGAAAAAAATATAGAAAGCAATGAGGGAGAAATTTCTGCTTTTAATGATTTCGAAGTGGTTGAAAAAGAATCTATAGATTTTTTAAAGGAAAGTAGTGTAGAGATTTTTAAGGGAGTTATTAAAGAGAAAGAAGGTTTAAAAGATACATTTTTTATAGAAGGGGAAAGAGGAGAGGTTAAAAGTCCTTTAGATGGAGAAATTATAGATGTAAATAAAATAAATAATATATATTCTTTAAAGGTTAAATATTATGATGATTTATATATTTTATATAATAATTTAGAAAGTGTTTCAAAAGATATAGGTCATAAGGTTAAGGAAGGAGAAAAAATAGGAGTTTCTTCTGAAGGTGAAAAAGCAAAGGGCATAGAGATTCAAGTATTATTTAAAGATAATTTTGTAAAAGTTAAAAAAGATTAATTTTTAGGAGTGTAAGCTTTGAAAATTGATAAAAGAATAATACTAGAACTTATTATTTTTTTTGTTTTAGGTTTTATATTTGATTTAGCCTTAGCTTTTTTTTGGATTATAATACATGAATTAGCTCATTACTTTGTTTTATTAAAATTAAATATAGAGTCGGAAAAGTTCAAAGTTCATGTTTTAGGAGCTAGATTAGAAATTAAAGATTTTGAGGACTTAAGCTCTAAAGAAAAATTAATAATATGTTTTGCAGGGCCTATATTAAATGGAATGATTGCTTTCCTTACCTTTTTAATTTATAAATTTATTTTTAAAAATCAATATATTTATTCAACTTATGAAGTGAATTTAGTTTTATTTATTTTTAATATGCTTCCTACATATCCTTTAGATGGAGGTAAAATATTAGGTGCTTTATTGGAAAAAAATATGATTTTTAAGGATGTAAATAATATATTAATTAAAATAAGCTATTCATTTGGAATAGCATTTGTTTTGTTGTTTATTTATGGAATTTTAGTTCTTAAGAGATTTAATATAACAAGTATATTAGCAGGAATAATAATAATCTATTTAAGTTATAATGAGAGAAGAAAGGTAATGTATATAATTATGGGAGATGTAAGTAAAAAGAGAGAACGATTAATTAATAAGAAATACATAGATAGTAGAATTACTTCTGTATATTGTGATCAAGATATGGTTAATCTTCTTAGAATTATTGATAAAAATAGATTTAATATATTTTATGTTTTAGATGATGAAATGAACCTTCTTTATATTTTAAAAGAAAATGAAATAGTAAATATTTTAAAAACAGTTGGAAATATAAATTTAAAAGAATATTACATTAAGTATAGAAAAGAATAAATATATTGGTTATAATTATTCTTTGTGATAAAATAAAAATGTTAATATGAGAGAAGTATAAATTGATATACTTCTCTTTTATTATAGATTTTAGAATTAGATTTTATAAAATTAAATTGCAGGAGGAAACTAAATGGTAAATATAAGTGATGATATTTTATATAGAGTTGAAAAACCATCTAGATATATAGGTGGTGAACTTAATGAAGTTATAAAAAATCCAAAGGAAGTTGATATAAGATTTGGATTTTGTTTTCCAGATGTTTATGAAGTTGGAATGTCTCATTTAGGTTCAAGAATTTTATACCATGTTTTAAATCAAAGAGAAGATACATATTGTGAGAGAGTTTATGCACCATGGCCTGATATGGAAAAACTTATGAGAGAAAATAATCTTCCTTTATATGCCTTAGAAACTAAGGATCCTATAAATGAATTTAACTTTTTAGCATTTACTCTTCAATACGAGATGAGTTATACAAACATATTAAATATGTTAAACATGGGAGGGGTTCCATTAAGAGCTTCAGAAAGAACAGAAAAGGACCCAATAGTAATTGCAGGGGGACCTTGTGCCTATAATCCAGAACCTTTATATGACATAGTTGATATATTCCAATTAGGAGAAGGGGAAGAAGGTTTAAATGACCTTTTAGACCTTTATAAAAAGCATAAGGACAACTTTAATAAGGAAGCTTATTTAAGAGAAGCAAGTCATATTCCAAGTGTTTATGTTCCATCACTATATGACGTTACATATAATGAAGATGGTACAATAAAAGAATTTACTCCTAAATATGATGATGTTCCTAAAAAGGTTAAAAAGAGAATTATAAATAACTTTGACCAAGTTGATTTTCCAGATAGCTTAATAGTACCTTATAGTGAAATAGTTCATGACAGAGTTGTTTTAGAATTATTTAGAGGATGCACTAATGGATGTAGATTCTGTCAAGCAGGAATGATATATAGACCAGTTAGGGAAAAAAGCAGAAAGACTTTATTAAATCAAGCTAGAAAAATGCTTAAAGCTACAGGATATGATGAAGTTTCACTAGTTTCTTTAAGTACTTGTGATTATTCAGATATTCAAGGATTAGTAAAAGACCTTGTAGAAGAACATGGACATAAAAATGTAAGTGTTGCCTTACCTTCAATAAGAGTAGATGCTTTTTCAGTAGATTTATTAAAAGAAATACAAAAGGTTAGAAAAACTGGATTAACTTTTGCACCAGAGGCTGGTTCTCAAAGAATGAGAGATGTTATAAATAAAGGTTTAACAGAAGAAAGAATATTAGAAGCAGCTAAAAATGCCTTTGAATCAGGATGGAGTACTATAAAATTATACTTTATAATTGGTGTTCCTTATGAAACAATTGATGATACAGCTGAAATAGGATTATTAGCTGAAAAAATAGCAGACCAATACTTTGCTGTACCAAAGCATATAAGAAATAAAGGTCTTAGAATAACTGTAAGTACATCTATTCTTGTACCAAAGCCATTTACTCCATTCCAATGGGCTCCAATGGAAAAAATGGATGTTGTAACTGAAAAGATTAATGCAGTAAAAGGTGCTATAAAATCAAGAAGTATAGTTTATAATTACCATGAACAAAAGACATCATATATGGAAGGTGTTTTAGCTAGAGGTGATAGAAAACTTTGTGATGTTCTTATAAAAGCTTATGAAAAAGGTGCAAAGTTTGATGGATGGTCAGAATACTTTAACTTTGAAATATGGCAAGAAGCTTTAAAAGAATGTAATGTAGATGGAGATTTCTATGTTTACAGAGAAAGAAGTTATGATGAAGTATTACCATGGGACTTTATAGATATTGGAGTAACAAGAAAATATCTTGAAAGAGAAAATGAAAAGGCTAAAACAGGAGAACTTACTCAAAACTGTAGAAAAGGATGTACAGGTTGTGGAGTAAATGTAAACTTTAAAGATGGGGAGTGTTTTGAAGGTGCGATACTTAATTAAATTTACTAAAGATTCAGAGATAAAATTTGTTTCACATTTAGATTTAATGAGAACAATACAAAGAATAGTAAGAAGAGCTGAACTTCCAGTTGAATATTCAAAAGGATTTAATCCTCATATGGCTTTAGCAATAGCACAACCTTTATCTGTTGGAGTGTATTCTGAAGGGGATTATTTAGACTTAAATTTAACTGAGGATATGGATGAAGAGTTAGTTAAAGAAAAATTAAATGAATTCTCAGCAAATGGTATTAGATTTTTAGAAGTTTCAAAAAGTCCAGTTATACATAATGTTAAGAGATTACCAGCAGCTATGGCTCTTTTAGATGCTGCAAGATATATAATAAAAATAAAATATAATGATGTTTCTAAGGCTGAAGAAGAAGTTAAAGCTTTAATGGATAAAAAAGAGATAGTAACAATTAAAAGAACTAAAAAAGGTGAAAAAGAAGCAGATATAAAACCTTTCATAAAGGACTTTAAGTGCTTTACTGAGGGAAATTGTTTAGTAGTTGATACAACTATTAGCTGTGGAAGTAGAGAGAATCTTTCAGCAGAACTTTTAGCAAAGGTTATAAAAGAAAATACATCAAATGTTAATGAGGAAGCTTTCGTAGAAATAAAAAGAGTTGAGATGTATGCATACAAAGGAGATACTTTAGTTCCTTTATGTAATTACATCTAAATTAGGAAGTGAATTCATGAGAGAAATATATGTAGAAAGAAGAGAAAATTTATTAAGGGTTGCTATAAAGAAAAATAATCTTTTAAGTGAGTGTTATATAGAAGAAGAAAGCTTGGAACCTGTTCAAGGAGAAATATATAAAGGTATAGTAAAGAGAGTTGTAAAGGGAATAAAAAGTGCTTTTATTGATATTGGATATGGTAAACAGGCTTATATGATACTTGGAGAAGAAGATTATGATTTAAAGCAAGGAGATGGAATAACTGTTGAAGTTTTAAAGGAACAACTAGGAAATAAAGGTGCAAAGGTTACACCTAAAATATCTTTAGCAGGAAGATACTGTGTTTTAGAAACTTCAAGAAAAGATATTTCATTCTCAAAAAAAATAGAGGACTTAGAATTTAAAGAGGACCTTGAAAATTCATTAATAAAACCAAAAGAAGTAGGAATTACTATTAGAACAAAGGCACAAAGTGCTAGTATCTCTGAGATTCAAGAAGAAATAGAAGAACTATATAAAACCTATAGAGATGTTATTAGAGAAGGGAAATTTTCCTTAAATCCAAAAAGATTATTAGGAAAGGGAGACCTTATAAATAAAATAATCAGAGAGGATATTGATGAATTTACTTCTTCAATAATTGTTGACTCCTTAGAGGATTATAAAAGAATAAAAGATAGTATTTCTAATTCAGAATATTTAAAAGTAACTCTTTATGAGGAACCTAGAAGTCTTTTTGATTATTATGGTATTGAAAAAGAAATTTTAAGCCTTAGAAATAATAGAGTTAATTTAAACTGTGGTGGAGATATAGTCATAGAAAAAACAGAAGCTATGTATGTTATAGATGTTAACTCTGGAAAAAATACAAATCATAAAAACAAAGAAAAAACAGCCTATGAAACTAACAAAAATGCTGCAATTGAAATTGCTAGACAAATAAAGATTAGAAATTTAGGTGGAATAATATTAGTTGATTTTATAGATATGTATTTAAAGGAAAATAAGAAAAAAATATTAGATATTTTAAAATCAGAATTTGAAAGTGATAATCAAAGAGCAAAAGTTTTTCCTTTTACTGAACTTGGTTTAGTTCAAATAACTAGATATAGAAAAGGAAAAAGTATATATGAATATATAGAGGAAAACTGTGATGTATGCAAAGGTCATGGTAAAAGACTTAAATTATCATATATAAATCTTCTTTTAAAAAATGAAATTTTAAAGAAAAATATAGATGGAAATATAAAAGATTTTCATATAACTATAAATTCTATATATGAAAAAGATATTAAAGGAAATATTTTTGAGTTTTTAAAAGAAATTGGAGCTTTAGATTTAAATATTTATTTGAATTTTGAAGACTTTAAAGAATTTTATAAAGTTGAACCATTAATATTTAAAAAGCAAATAGAAATTGTTGAAGAGTATTTGATTAAGAATATCGAAAAATATTAAAATTAACTTTACAAAAGGTGTTTGCTATGATAGAATGGCTTTTGTAAACCGCTCACGAATAGGTTTTGAAAATAACTTTAATTAGTTTACCTTAAGTGGCGAGACCGTTATGAGGAGGTGTTTTAATGTACGCAGTATTAACTACAGGAGGAAAACAATACAGAGTTCAAGAAGGAGACGTTTTATTCGTTGAAAAACTTAACGCTGAAGTTGACTCAACAGTTGAATTAACAGAAGTTCTTGCAGTCGCTAAAGACGGAGAAATCAAAGTTGGTGCACCAGTAGTTGAGGGTGCTAAGGTTGTAGCAAAAGTATTAGCTCAAGGAAAAGCTAAGAAAGTTGTTGTATTCAAATACAAGAGAAAGAAAGACTACAGAAGAAAAAATGGTCACAGACAACCTTACACTAAGATCGTTATCGAAAAGATCGAAGCTTAATTTCTGATATGATTAGAGTTAAAATTCAATCAAAAAAAGATAACATAATTTCCTTCACTATTAAAGGACACGCAATGGAATGCAGAGATGCTATTCTAGCTGGAGAGGCGTACGATATGATATGTAATTCCGTATCAGTATTATCTCAAAGTGCAATCATTGGTTTAGATGAAGTTTTAAAACTTAATGTAAACTATGAAATGAGTGATGGATATTTAAAACTAGATCTAAATGGGTTTACTCAAGAGGAGATAGTTGAGGCTCAAGTTTTATTAAAAACTTTTGAAATGAGCTTAGCGAGTCTAGTCCTAGGACTGGATAGCAGTTTAGGAAAGAAAACGCGTTGTAAATATATAGAGATAATAAAAGAGGAGGTGTAGACTATGTTAAAAATGAACCTTCAATTATTTGCACATAAAAAAGGGGTTGGTAGCTCAAAGAACGGTAGAGATTCTGAAGCTAAAAGACTTGGTGTTAAATGTGCAGATGGACAATTCGTTCTTGCTGGAAACATCTTAGTAAGACAAAGAGGAACAAAGATTCATCCAGGTGCTAACGTAGGTAAAGGTGGAGACGATACTTTATTCGCTAAGATCGATGGTGTTGTTAGATACGAAAGACTTGGAAGAGACAAGAAAAAAGCTTCTGTTTACCCAGTAAACGTAGAAGAACTTATAGCTGAATAATAATATTTAGTTTTATAAAAGCACCCTAAGTAAAGGGTGCTTTTTAATTAATAAGAAAAAATGTTAAATTAATAACATAACATTAAAAAGTTGTGTTTTTATAATAAAGTAAGGTTATAATATACTAAAAAGGAACATTTTATAGAGAAAGTAAGGTGAGAAAACATGTTTATAGATACGGCCAAGATATTTGTTAAATCTGGAGATGGAGGTCATGGTTCAGTTTCCTTTAGAAGAGAAAAATACGTTCCTCTTGGAGGACCAGATGGTGGAGACGGCGGAAAAGGTGGAGATGTTACCTTTGTAGTAGACCCAGGAATGACAACTCTTTTAGATTTTAAATATAAGAGAAAATTCGTAGCTGGAAGAGGGCAAGATGGGCAAGGTTCTAAATGCTATGGAAAAGATGGAGAAAATTTAATAATAAAGGTTCCTATGGGAACTATAATAAGAGATAGTGAAACTAACAAGGTAATGGCAGACCTTTCTCATAAAGATGATACATATACAATATGTAGAGGGGGAAAAGGTGGTAAAGGAAATTGTAAGTTCTGTACTCCAACAAGACAGGCACCAACTTTTGCTGAACCAGGAATGCCAGGAGAAGAAAGATGGGTTACTCTAGAATTAAAATTATTAGCAGATGTAGGTCTTTTAGGCTTCCCTAATGTTGGAAAATCAACTTTCCTTTCAGTAGTAACTAAGGCTAAACCAAAGATAGCTAATTATCATTTCACAACTTTAAAACCTAATTTAGGTGTTGTTGCTGTAAAAGGAATAGAACCTTTTGTTATGGCTGATATACCAGGTATTATAGAAGGTGCTTCAGAGGGCGTTGGACTTGGATTAGATTTCTTAAGACATATAGAAAGAACAAGACTTTTAATTCATGTTGTTGATATTTCAGGAATTGAAGGAAGAGATGCAGTAGAAGACTTTAAAAGAATAAATGAGGAATTAAAAAACTATAGTGTTAAACTTTGGGATAGACCTCAAATAGTAGTAGCAAATAAATGTGATATGTTATTTGATGAAGAAGTTTTCGAAAACTTTAAAACAGAAGTAAATAAAATGGGCTTTGATAAGGTATTTAAAATGTCAGCAGCTACTTCACAAGGAGTAGAAGAAGTAATAAAAGAGGCAGCTAAAATGCTTAAGGATATTCCTGTTACTGACTTAGAAATACCAGAGGATGAAAGATTTATTCCAGAGGATAAGAAATTTACATATACTATTAATCCAATAGAAGAAGATGGATTAAAGGTTTATGTAATAGAAGGTTCATTTGTAGACAGATTATTACTAGCTGTTAATGTAAATGATCCAGATTCATTAAGATATTTCCACAAAGTTCTTAATAATAAAGGAATATTCAATGAATTAAGAGAAATGGGAATAGAAGATGGAGATATGGTAAGACTAAACGATTTTGAGTTTGAATACTTACTATAATTAATGGAGGATAGAGAATGATAACAACAAAGCAAAGAGCATATTTAAGAGGGTTAGGTGCTAAATTAACTCCTATATTTCAAATTGGTAAAAATGGAATAGAAGATAACTTTTTAAAGCAAATTGATGATGCTTTAGAAGCAAGAGAGATTTTAAAGATAAATGTTCTTGAAAATAGTGGATTAGAGACAAGAGAAGCTTCAAATTTTATCTGTGAAAGACTAGGATGCGAAGGAGTTCAATCTATAGGAAATAAAATAGTTTTATATAGAGCATCAAAAAATAATCCTAAGATAGAATTACCTAAAAAAGGTAAGTAATATGAGGAAAATAGGAGTATTTGGTGGAACTTTTGACCCAATACACATAGGCCATATTTATATAGCTTATGAAGCCTATAAAGTATTAAATTTAGATGAGGTTATATTTATGCCAGCTGGCAATCCACCTCATAAGAAGTGGAAAGATGTAACTGATGAAGCAATTAGATATGAAATGGTTAAAAAAGCTATAGAGCCATATAGCTTTTTTTCCATAAATAATTATGAAATAGAGAAAAAAGGATTGAGCTTTACTTATGAAACTTTAAGATATTTACATGAAAGTTTTAAAGAGGTAGAGCTCTATTTCATAACAGGAGCAGATTGTCTTATAAACTTAAATTCATGGAAAAATATAAAAGAGATTTTTAGATTAAGTAATTTAGTTGTTTTTAATAGACCTGGATTTGATAAAATTAATTTATTAAAAAGGAAAGAAGCCTTTGATAGAGAATATTTTACTAATATAGTATATTTAGATTTATTACACATAGAAATAAGTTCAACTATAATAAGGGAAAGAGTTATAAATTCTTTAGAGGTAAAATTCTTTTTGCCACCAGGTGTAGATGAAATAATAAATAAATATAACTTATATAGGAGATAAGAGTATGTGGTCATTAGATAAAATAAATGATTATGTTAAAGAAGAAATTAAAGGAAGTAGATATATTCACACTTTAGGTGTTGTTGAAACTGCTAAGGAACTTGCTAAACTAAATAAAGAGAATGTTTTTAATGCAGAGTTAGCAGCTTTAGTTCATGATGTAGCAAAATATATTCCCATAGAAAAGCAAATAAGTATTTTAAAAGAGCATGGATATGAGTTAGATGAAATAACTTTAAATTCACCTCAAGTTTTACATGGATTTGTAGGTTCTATTATAGCAAAGGAAAAATTTGAGATTGAAAATCAAGATGTTTTAAATGCGATTAAGTATCATACTTTAGGTAGAAAAAATATGAGTACACTAGAAAAAATAATTTATATATCAGATTATATAGAGCCAAGTAGAGATTTTAAAGGTGTTGAAGAACTTAGAAAAACAACAAGAAATAATTTAGATAAAGGTCTTTTAATGGGGTTAGAAAATACTATTTCTTTTGTCATGAAACAAGGCAATTTAATACATCCTCTAACTATAGAGGCTAGAAATTATTTAATACTTAAAAAATAATTTAATATTTGGAGAGAGTTATATGGGAAAAAGTGATAATAATTACGGTGATGTAAGAGCAAGAAAAGGCTTAATAAAGAAAATAATTTTATGTAGTATAATTTTTATTTTTATTTTTTTTATAAGTGTTTTTGGGTATTTTTACATTAAGTATGGAAGTTTTCTAGGAGAAGTTTTTAGTATAGTTAAAGATGTTAAACAAGATGTTATAAAGGTTGAGCAGCCTATTAACGTTCTTTTATTAGGCATGGATATTGGGGATACACAAAACTTAAACAATAAAGAAGCAAAAAGAACAGATACTATTATATTAGCTAATTTTGACCCTGTAAAAAAAGAAGTTAAATTAATTTCAATACCTAGAGATACAAGAGTTAAAATAGGAGGTAAGTCTCAAAAAATAAATGCAGCTTATCCTATTGGGGGAGAGGCTCTTGTAAAAAAACTAGTAGGAAATATGCTAGGCGTTAAGATTGACTATGTTGTTAAAGTTGATTATGAAGGATTTAGAGGCTTAGTAGATGCTATTGGTGGTGTTGATATGTATATAGACCAAGATATGAACTATGATGACCCAGCACAAGACCTTCATATACATTTTAATAAAGGGGAAACTGTTCGTTTAGATGGAAAAAAAGCAGAGGAATTTTTTAGGTGGAGAAAAAATAATGATGGAACTGGACTTGTAAATGGCGATGTTGATAGAATAAAAAATCAACAAAAGTTTTTAAATGCTTTAATAGATAAGGCTTTATCCTTCTCAACCATTACTAAAATAGATAATATAGTTGATGTTTTAAATAAAAACATAGATACTAATATTCCTTTAGATGTTATTGTAGCTTATGGTCTTAAGGGAATAGAAGTTGATAAAAGTAATATAAATATGATAACTTTGCCAGGTGAAGGTAAATATATAGGAAATGTTTCTTATTACATTCCTAACGAAAAGGCTACTAATGAACTAAAAAGTCATTTAAATAGTAGTAATTTAAGTGGAAGAAAAAATGTTATTCCTAGTGCTGCAAGAGGAGAACTTAAAATAAAGGTTTTAAATTGCACTAAAATAAATGGCTTAGCTAAAAATGTTCAAAAACAATTAAATGAAAACGGATATGAAAAAGTTGATATTGGAAATGGAGATTCTATGGAGAAATCAGAAATTTTAATAAGAGATGAAAGTTCTAGAGCCTTTATGGAAAGTGATTTGAAAATAGATAAGATAAAAAATGGAATTTCTTCTAAGTACGATAGTAATGGAAATTATGATATAGTAATATTATTAGGAAAAGATTTTAAAAATTTCGGAGAGATGCAATGAGTATTTTAGAAAGTAAAATAACTAAAGAGTATGATAAGAGGAAAATAAGAGAATTTTTAAAAGAAGAATTAGGTTTATCCTCAAGATTAATAAGAAGTGCAGCTATAGATAAAAGAATTAAGGTAGATAATGTTCCTGTAAAGATGAATTATGTAGTTAAAGAGGGTGAAGAGGTTAAAATTGAACTTTCAAAAAAGGAAAGTCAAAATATTGAGCCTGAAAAAATAGATATAGAAATAGTTTATGAAGATAGTGATATATTAGTTTTAAATAAAAAGCCTTTTATGGTTGTTCATCCTACAAGAAGTCATCCTAATGGAACATTAGCTAATGGTATATTATATTATTTTAAAGAAAGCAATCAAGATTGTATAGTAAGATTAGTTAGTAGATTAGATATGAATACTTCAGGACTTATAATAATAGGAAAAAATCAGTATGCTCATATGGTGCTATCTAATGAAATGAAAACTGATAAATTTCAAAAAAGATACTTAGCTATAGTTCATGGAAATTTAGAAGAAAAAGAAGGAACTATAAACAAGCCAATTTATAGACCACAAGAAGATACCATAAAGAGAATTATAGATGAGAGAGGTCAGGAAAGCATAACTCATTATAAAGTAATAGAAAGCTATGAAGGTGCTGATTTAGTTGAATGTTTATTAGAAACAGGAAGAACACATCAAATAAGAGTGCATTTAAGTAGCTTAGGACATCCTATCTTTGGTGATTCATTATATGGTACTGAAGATGAAGAATTTATATCAAGACAGGCATTACATGCTTATGGATTAGATTTTTATAGTCCAAAAACAAAGAAATTTTTAAGTTTAAGAGCAGAACTTCCTGAGGATATGAAAAATTTAATAAATAGGATAAAAAATAAACAGTTTTAAGATTTTCTTAAAACTGTTTATTTTATTTTAAGAATATAAATTACTATTTTTTCTTCTTTTAAGTCTTTTTATAGTTGATACAATTCTAATTACAAATAATATTAAAATAACTAAGCCTAAAATTCCTAAAAACATATATATTTTTTTAAAAGAGTTTACTTTAAACATAAGCTTTTCGAAATTTGAATAGGTTATATCTTTACTGTTTACAAGATTTAAAGTTTTATAGTTGTTATTTCCAATTACAAGTGTACCAGTAAAGGAATCTGTATTTTTTAAAATATCAGTACCTCTAGAAATTGGCTTATTTGAAGTAACAGAAAAATCTATATTAAAATTTTTTATTATATCTTCCTTAGATAAATTCTCAATTTCAGAATTTTTAAAGGTCTTATATATGTCTTCAGGCACAACTAGGGATAAGGTATTTTTATCATCTATGTAATATTCCTTAACTACATCATCTTTAGAATATAACTTAATTAATGAAAAATTATCAAAACCATAATCTAAAAGTTTTTTTGTATCTTCATAGTACTGCTCTTTAGTGTCATAGCCTAACAAAGTGAGAATTAATTTTCTATTATTTTTTTCTGCAGCACAAGTAAAGGTATGTCTTGATTTTGTTGTATATCCAGTTTTATTGCAAAATATTTCTTTTTTATAATGAGGACTTGTAGAGTGAATTAATTGATTATTGTTGTTAGCCCATAAAGCTTCTCCACTTACTTTGCTTTTTGGCATTTCATAAGAAACTTTCTTTGTTATTTCAGAGATTATAGAATTTTTTGAAGCTTCATTCATTATTAAAGCTAAATCGTATGGAGTGGTTAGGTGATTATCTTCAAAAAGACCACTAGCGTTAACAAAATTAGTATTTTTAGCACCTAATTCAACGGCTCTTTTATTCATAAGTTTTGCAAATTCTTCCTCAGAACCAGAAATGTGTTCTGCTAAGGCAAGAGCAGCATCATTTGCAGATTGTATTAACATAGCGTTTAAAAGCTCTTCTACTTTATACTGATCTCCTTCTTGAAGTCCAACTCTTGTTCCTTCAACTAAAGGAGGATTTTTTCCAACTGTAACAATATCTTGCAAATCTGTATTTTCAACTGTTAAAAGTGCTGTCATTATTTTTGTAGTAGAGGCAGGAGCTAGTTTTTTATTAGCATTTTTTTCAGCTAAAACCTCACCAGTAGTTCCATCTAAAAGAACCATTCCTTCTCCTTTAATTTCAGGTACGTTACTTTCTGAAAATACAGTAGTACTTAAAATTAAAGTAAATATAAAAGCTAGAGATATTATAAATTTAAGATTTATTTTTAAGGTATTAAACTTTATATTCATAGAGCCTCCAAAATTTTAATTTTAATCGCAATAATTATTATAACAATAATTAAGTATATTTTCTATAAATTTGTATTAATTTGGTAGGTAAAAATTGAAAAATTGTCAATAATGTTAAATAAATATGATTAATTTTAATGAAGAAGTTTAAATTTTTAAAAAAAGTTAAATTGAATAAGGGAGGCATTATGAAAAGAAAAGAAAAAATTATAGGAAGTTTATTTATTGCAATTGTATCAATTGTATTTTTGTTTATAGGATATTCAAAAACCTTTAATGAAAAATTAAGTGAGGAAGATAGAGAAGTTTTATTTTTAGATAATGAAAATAATAATGAGGAAATCTTAGAAGAAAATTTGGAGAATAATAGGAATAATGAAAATTTAGAAATAAATGAAGAAGCTTTAGAAGATGAAAAGATAATAGTTGAAATAAAGGGAGAAGTAAAAAAGCCTAACGTTTATGAAATGGATAAAGGTAGTAGAATTTATGACCTTATAGAAAAAGCTGGTGGACCTAATGAAAAAGCAGATTTAAGTAATATAAATAGGGCTTTATACTTAAATGATGGAGAGTGTATAGTTATTAAAAATATAAATGATTTAGAAGAAGAGGATAATTTAAATTCCAATTTAAAAAATAATAATACAAATTTTTTAAAGGAAGGAAATAAAGGAGATGAAGTAATAAATATAAATAAAGCTTCTAAAGATGAGCTTATGAATTTAAATGGAATAGGAGAGAGTAAAGCTCAAGCCATAATCGATTATAGAGATGAAAATGGAAGCTTTAAAAGCATTGATGAAATTAAAGAAATAAGTGGAATAGGCGAAAAAACTTTAGATAAAATAAAAGATAAAATTTCTATAAAGTAATATGATATAATGAATATTATTATTATTTAGAGAAGAGGTGGCGTTTATGGTAGATAGAAGATTAACAGAACTATCAAAGACTTCTGGCTGAGCAGCCAAAATAGGGCCGGGGGCTCTTTCAGATATTTTAAGTAAATTACCAAAGATGTATGATGAA
Source organism: Clostridium sp. TJA038 (assembly GCF_058310255.1). NCBI lineage: Bacteria > Bacillati > Bacillota > Clostridia > Eubacteriales > Clostridiaceae > Clostridium > Clostridium sp. TJA038. The sequence continues at coordinate 120,934 of NZ_JBZEFA010000001.1, forward strand.
AACTTAATAGTTGGAATAGATACATCAGATGATGCTGCTGTTTATAAATTAAATGATGAAATGGCAACAATTCAAACATTAGATTTTTTCACACCAATAGTAGATGACCCATATACTTTTGGACAAATAGCAGCGGCAAACTCCCTAAGTGATGTCTATGCAATGGGAGGAAAACCTATAGTTGCTTTAAATATAGTTTGTTTTCCTAATTGTTTAGATATGAATATATTAGGTGAAATATTAAAGGGTGGAGCAGATAAGGTTTTAGAGGCAGGAGCAGTAATTGTTGGAGGTCATACTGTTCAAGATGATGAACCTAAATATGGGCTATCAGTTACTGGTATAGTACATCCAGATAAAATTTTAAAAAATTATGGTGCTGAAACTGGAGATATTTTAATATTGACTAAGCCATTAGGTTTAGGAATTATAAATACAGCGATTAAAGCAGAGATGGCCTCTAAAAAAGCTTATGAAAAGGCAGTTTCTGTTATGTCTTATTTAAATAAATATGCTGGAGAGATAATATTAGATTATAATATAACCTCCTGTACTGATATAACAGGGTTCTCACTAATAGGGCATGCATATGAAATGGCAGAGCCTTCTAAAAAAACCTTTAGAATTTTTAAAGAGGCTATTCCTATTATTGAGGAGGCTAAAGAGTATGCAACTATGGGGCTTATACCAGCTGGTTGCTATGAAAATAAAGCATATTTAAATGGAAAATACATCTTAAAAGATGTAGAGTCTTTTATGGAAGATATATTATTTGATCCTCAAACTTCTGGAGGATTATTAATTAGTTGTAAAGAAAAAGACTACATAGAAATACTAAATAGATTAGAAAAATTAGAAGTTGAAAGTGCTATTATAGGGCGTGTTGAAGATTTTAAGGATGCATATATAATAGTAGAATAAGAGTTTTAGGAGGATAACATGAAAAAAGAACTTCTTAGAGCATTACCTAAAGTTGATGATGTTTTAAATAGTTTTAAAGAAGATTTTTTAGAAGAAAAAGGAAGAGATAGAGTTTTAAAAATCTTAAGAGAAATTATTGAAGAAAATAGGAAAGCTATTTTAAATGAAGAAGTTTTTTTTGCTTTAAGCAAGAAGGAGCTTATAGAAAAATGTTACCAAAGATTATTAAAAGGTGAAGAAAGTGCTTTAAAAAGAGTGATAAATGGAACAGGAATTATAATCCATACTAACTTAGGTAGGTCTTTACTAAGTGAAGAATCTATTGAAGCTATGGTTTTAGTTGCATCTAGTTATAGTAATTTAGAATATGACATAAAAAATGGTAAAAGAGGTTCTAGATATTCTCTTATAGAAGATATTTTAAAAGAAATTACAGGAGCTGAAGCTGCTTTAGTTGTAAATAATAATGCTGCTGCTATTATGTTAGTTTTAAATTCTTTATGTGAAGATAAAGAGGTTATTGTATCTAGAGGAGAGCTTGTTGAAATAGGAGGTTCTTTTAGAGTGCCTGAAGTTATGAAATTTTCAAGAGCTAAGCTTGTAGAAGTTGGTACAACTAATAGAACTCATTTGTATGATTATGAAGAAGCTATAACAGAGGATACAGGAGCATTTTTAAAAGTTCATAACTCAAATTTTAAAATGATAGGCTTTACTAAAAGTGTTGATAACAAGGAATTAAGTAAGTTATCAAAAGAAAAAAATATACCACTTATAGAGGATATAGGTAGTGGGGTTTTAATTGATTTGAGTAAATATGGTCTAGAGAAAGAACCTACTGTAATAGAAAGTTTAAAAGCAGGAGTTGATGTAATAACTTTTTCAGGAGATAAAATGTTAGGTTCTGCACAAGCTGGAATTATACTAGGAAAAAAGAAATTCATAGACAAAATAAAGAAAAATCAATTAACAAGAGCTTTAAGAGTAGATAAATTTACTTTAGCAGCCTTAGAAGCTACTTTAAAACATTACTTAAATGAAAAAGAGGCAATTAATAAAATACCTACCCTTAGCATGATGACGTTACCTTTAGAGGAAATATATATGAAATCAAAGAAGCTATATAGTATGCTAATTGATTTAGATAAGTTTTATGATTTATCAATAGAAAAGGGTAAATCAAAAGTTGGGGGAGGTTCAATGCCAGAGAGCCTTTTAAATACTTATTTAATTAAAATAAATTCTAAAAATTTAAGTGATTCTAATTTAGAAAAAAGATTAAGAGGATATAAAATCCCTATAATAACTAGAATTCATAAGGAAGCAGTTTGTATAGACCTTAGAACTATATTAGAAAAAGATTATGAGGTAATATTTAATGCTTTAAAAGAGATAGGTGAAAATAAATGAAGAATGTAATTATAGGAACAGCAGGGCATATAGACCATGGAAAAACAACTCTTATAAAAGCCTTAACAGGAAGAGATACTGATAGATTATATGAAGAAAAAAAGAGAGGAATATCTATTGATTTAGGCTTTACCTTTTTTGATTTGCCTTCTGGAAAAAGAGCTAGTATAGTAGATGTTCCAGGGCATGAAAAATTTATAAAAAATATGTTAGCAGGAGCTACATCTTTAGATGTAGTTCTTCTAATTATAGCCTTAGATGAGGGAATAATGCCACAGACTAAAGAGCATTTAGAAATTTTAGAACTTTTAGGGGTTAAGAAGTCTTTAATTGTTTTAACAAAAAGAGATTTAGTTGATGAAGAATGGGCTAATATGGTTAAGGAAGAAATTAAGGATTACTTAAAGGATACATCCTTTAAAGATTCTAAATTAATAGAAGTTTCTTCTAAAACAAAAGAAGGTATTTTAGACTTGATAAAAGAGATTGACCTTTCTATAGAAGAGGTTGAGGAAAAGGACACAGAAGGTAATTTTAGATTGTCAGTAGACAGAAGTTTTTCAGTTAATGGTTTTGGAACTGTTGTTACAGGTTCAATATTAAATGGAAGAGTTAAAGTTGGAGATTTAATTAAAATAAATCCAAAAGGAACAGAAGTTAAGGTTAGAAATATTCAAATTCACGATAAAGATGTTGATTTAGGAAAAGCAGGACAAAGATGTGCTTTAAACTTGACAGGAGTTAGTAAAGAGGAAGTAAAAAGAGGAGATGTTTTAAGTAATGTTATAATAAAACCTTCTTATATAGTAGATTGTAAGTTTAAATATTTAAATTCTAATGAAAAAAATTTAGTGAACAGACAGAGAGTTAGAGTTTATCATGGCACTTTAGAGGTTTTTGCAAGAATTATAATTTTAGATAAGGAAGAAATTAAACCTGGAGAAGAGGCTTACATACAATTAAGATTAGAAAGTGAAATATGTTCTAAAAAGGGAGATAATATAGTTATAAGAAATTTTTCTCCTATGAAGAATTTAGGAGGAGGAAAAATAATAAACCCCCTAGCTACTAAAACTAAAAGGTTTAAAGAAGGTTACTTAGATGAATTAAGACTTATGGAATGTGGAGATATAGAGGATATAACTGAAAATATAGTTTTATCTTTAAGTGAAAGTTTTCCAAGTTTAAAGGATATATCTAAGGAGTTAGAAAAGGATGAAGTTTTATTAGAAGAAGTTTTAGAAGATTTATGTAAAGAAAAAAGAATAATTAAAATAGAAATGGAAAATCATAAAAGTTATATTCATAACAAGTTTTTTGTTAAAAAATCAAAGGAAATTTATGAGGTTTTAAAGATTTTTCATAAGGATAACTCACTAAAACTAGGTATTAGCAAGGAAGAACTTAGGAGTAAGGCTTTTTTTAATAAAATTAATCAAAAGAATTTTTATGGATTTCTATTTATAATGGAAGATAGAGACATTATAAAGGAAAATAAAAATTTTATCTCATTAAAAGACTTTAATATAGAGCTAACAAAAAATCAAAGTTTAATTAAGAAGAAATTATTAGAAGCTTATAGCAATAAGAAAAATCCTTTTCCTAAGTTTAAAGAAATTATAGAAAATAAATCTTTAGAAAAAGAATATTTTAAAATTTTAAATTTATTAATTGAAGAAGAAGTTCTCATAAAGCTTGAAGAAGATATTATAATTTACAGTGAGTTTTTTTATGAGTTTAAAGAGAGAATAGTTGATTTTATAAAAAAAGAAGGCTTTATAACCTTAGGGAATGCAAAGGATATTTTAGGATTTTCAAGAAAATATTTAGTAAGTATTTTAGAGTATTTAGACAAAATAGGTATAACAAAAAGAATAGAAGATAAGAGAGTTTTAAAGTAATTTTTAATTATAATTATTAAAAAGGATATTATTTCCTATATTAATAATTAAAATGTAATATTTTTGCCATAATAATACATTATAATTAAATAGATTTGATTTACATAATAGAATAAATATAGTATATTTAATTAATGTATTTCAGAAAATAATATTTTAAGGCTTTTAGGAGGATATTATGGACGATAACAAGGTCAAAGAGCAGGAAGAAAATGCTCTAAAAGATAATAAAAAGGACAAAGAAAACATGGATTCCTATGAAAAGGAAGCGGCTTTATTAGAGGAGATAGCTTTAGATACTAATACAATGCCTGTTGACGAAAATATTATAGATAAACCAAAAGAGGACAAAAAAGAAAATAATGGACCTTCTTTTTTTAAGAGAATATTAGCAGGAATTATAGACCAGGCAGTAATATTATTACTATCTTTAGTAGCACTTTTTATAGTGGACTTAGTAATGAGACCTTTTGGTTATAAAATTTCAGCAGAAGGAAGAGTTCCTTTTTATTTTATAATTTTTGTTATTATGAACATTCTTTATAGAGCTATAATGGAAGGCAAAAAATTTAAAGTAACATTAGGTGAAAGAATTTTAAGAAAATAAATAATTTATTAGTAAGGGAGACAACTAATGAGAAAAGGTAATGAAATAGAATTATTAGTAGAGGGAATAGAGTTCCCTGCTAAAGGATTCGGCTTTGTAGATGGATTAAAAGTTTATGCTAAAAATACCTATCCAGGACAAAAAGTTTTTGGTAGGGTAACTAAAAAGAGAAAAGAATATGCAGAAATTAGAGTTTCTGAAGTGAGAGAAAAAGCAAGTTATGAAGAAGAACAAAAGTGTCCACATTTTGGAATATGTGGTGGATGTTCATCTCAAACAATTCCTTATGATAAACAGTTAGAACTTAAGGTTCAACAGGTTAAAGACTTATTTAAAGAGGCTGAAGTTTCAACTGGTGAATTTTTAGGAATAAAAAGTAGCCCTGAAAGATGGGAATATAGAAACAAAATGGAATATACCTTTGGAGATGAAGAAAAAGGTGGAGAACTTACCTTGGGGATGCATATGAAGGGAAAATCCTTTGGAATAGTTAATGTTGATAAATGTGTATTAGTTGATGAAGATTTTAGAAATATCTTAGATACAACAGTTAAATATTTCAGAGAAAAAGAATTACCTTTTTATAAAATAATGCCTAGAACAGGATATTTAAGATATTTAGTAGTAAGAAAAAGTGTTAAAACAAAGGAAGTACTTGTTAACTTAGTTACTACAACTCAAATTGATTTTGATTTAACAGAGTTTACTAATATCATAAAAGGACTAAATCTAAAAGGAAATTTAAAATCAATAATACATACAGAAAGTGATGCCTTATCTGAAGCTGTTATACCAGAGAAGGTAAATATTCTATATGGTGATGATTTTATAACAGAAAATCTTTTAGGATTAAATTTTAAAATATCTCCATTTTCATTTTTCCAAACAAACTCTTTAGGTGCTGAGAAATTATATAGCATAGTAAGAGATTTTATGGGAAATGCTGATAATAAGGTAGTATTTGACCTTTATTGTGGAACAGGAACAATAGGACAAATAGCAGCTAGTAAAGCTTCTAAAGTTATTGGAATTGAATTAATAGAGGAAGCCGCTATGGCAGCTAATGAAAATGCTAAATTAAATAATTTAAGCAATTGTAATTTTATAGCAGGAGATGTAGGAGAGGTCATAAAAACTATTAAGGATAAACCAGACATAATAATTTTAGACCCGCCAAGAAGTGGAGTTCATCCAAAGGCTTTAGATTATCTTATAAAGTTTGATGCACCACAAATAATATATGTTTCTTGCAATCCAAAAACATTAGTAGTTGATTTAAAGGTGTTAGAATCTAAAGGATATAAAGTTGAAAAAACTGTTCTTATGGATATGTTCCCAAATACTCCTCATGTTGAAACAGTAGTTAAATTAAATAAAATATAAAGTTTAAAAGTGATAGTGCTTATGTGCTATCACTTTTTTTATTAAATAATTTATACTTTTATAAATATTATTATTTGTAACATTATTTAATTTATAGAGTAAATTAAAATAAGAACTAATTTAAAAGAGGTGAAAAGTTATAGAAACTTTGCCACAATGTCCAAATTTTTTAAGTGAAGATTCTCCAGATTACTTAGTAGAATATAGAGGTAATTTAAAAGAGGAATTAGAAAAAATACCATATGCCTGTGGTGATGCTATTACAGATACCATAGGAGTTGTATCAACGCCTCCTCAATATTTAAAGCAACTTAGAAAAGATGTACCTTCTATATTATATATACAAACAAGAGTGCCTTATGTTTTACAAGATATATCTCCACAAGAAACAGATAATATAGGAACTATAGTAAATAATCCTTATCTTGGTTTAGATGGTAGTGAGGTCATAGTTGGAATAGTTGATACTGGTATAGACTATCTTAACAAGGAGTTTATGAGAGAGGATGATACTTCTAGAATATTGACTATTTGGGACCAAAAAAGCACTAAAAAACCAGATGATTCTGTTTATGTAGGTTCTATTTTTAATAATGATGATATAAATGAAGCAATTAGAAAAAAAGAAGAAGGATTAGACCCTTACGAAATAGTAGATAGCAAGGATGAAATAGGTCATGGAACAAAATTAGCAAGTATAATAGGGGCAAGAGGATATAATAGAACTATTAAAGGGATTGCACCAAATTGTGATTTTGCAATAGTTAAATTACTTACTTCTCTTAATTATGAAAAGACCTTTAGAGAAAATGGAATAGAAGATGTTCCAGTTTATAATGAAGCAGAGATTATAGCAGGTATAGAATATCTTAAAAATTATGCATTTAAAATGAAAAGGCCACTAGTTATTTGTCTTGCCATAGGATGTACAGAAGCAAGTCATGATGGTAGAGGTCTTTTTTCTAGATATTTAACAACTATAGGTTCAATAAGAGGAATAGCAGTAGTTGCTGGAGTTGGAAATGAAGGAAGCTCACAAGGTCATGCATCTGGAGTTATAGAGCTAGAAAATGGCATGGATAAAGTTGAGTTATCAGTACCTAGAGAAATAAAAAATTTTAGTTTAGCTTTTTGGGTACAAAGACCTAATATAGTTTCATTAAATATTATATCTCCAAGTGGAGAAGAATCTTCATTTATAGATGCTAAAATTTCTTTAGAGAGAGCTTTTAAGTTTATATTAACAGATACTAGTGTAAATATTAAATATTATGTGCCAGATACCTTTACTGGAAATGAATTAATTTATATAGAATTTAAAGATATAAAACCTGGAATATGGACCTTTGTATTAAGAGGAGATTATATAACAAATGGGAGATATGATGTATGGTTAGCACCAAGTTCTTTATTACCAGAAAACACAAAATTTCTTAAACCTAATCCTTTAAATACACTTACTGTTCCATCAACTGCAAGATATGTAATAAGTGTTGCTTATTATAATAGTAATACTCAATCCTTACTTGCAGAATCAGGAAAAGGTTTTAATATTAATGGATGGATAAATCCTGATATAACAACAGCTGGTAAAGATGTGCTTACTTTATTTCCAGGAGGAAGAGTTGGAAAGATGTCAGGTAGTTCACCAGCTACAGCTATAATTACAGGAGTTTGTGCATTATTATTTCAATGGGGCATAATAAATGGAAATGATAGAACAATGAATTCTAGCAAAGTTAGAAGTTATTTAATATATGGAGCTACTAGGATACCAGGACAAGTATATCCAAATGAATCTACAGGATATGGATATTTAGATTTGTATGAAATATTTAAAAATATAGTAGCAGTACCTTTAGCACCTTATAGAAGTTTAAAGGATAATACTTATGATAGTGAAAATAATTATGAGGATTGTAAGGAATATTACTGTGGAAATTTATTAGTTAGAATTCCTAAGGAATTAACTTTAGGAGGTGATTTAAGTGGAATTTAAGTCTACAGCTCCAAAGAATGTTTTTAACAATGAAAATTATTTAAATTATTTAGTACAATATCAAGGTAATATTATAAAGGAGTTTTCAGGAAAAGAGGGAATATATGCTACATTAATAAACAATAGATATGCTATTATAACAATTGATAAAAATTTACAAGAATATGAAAATGATGTATCAATGATTAAATATAAAAAAGAAGATGGAAAGGATGTTGAAATAGACAGTATTACTTATATAAAAAATCCAGAAGGGTATGTTCTTCAAGAAACAAGTCCACTAGAAGCTGCTAATGTTGAATATGTTCAAATACAATCTTATTTTAATTTAACAGGTAAAGGGGTAATTGTAGGGATTTTAGATACTGGAATAGATTATTTAAATGAAGAATTTATGGATTCAGAAGGTAATACTAGAATTTTAGGTATATGGGACCAAACAGTATTAAATGAAAATTCCCATGAGGATAATTTACCTTATGGAAAGTTTTTTTCAGAGGAGGATATAAATAAAGCTATAAAATTAAGTAGAGAGGGAGGAGATCCATATTCTATAGTACCATCAAAGGATGAAATAGGTCATGGAACAGCTATGGCAGGAATAATTGGTTCCTCAGGTAAAAATCCAAGATTAAAGGGTGTTGCACCTGATTGTAAGTTTTTAGTTGTTAAACTTGCACAGTCTCTTTACTATAAAAAGGAGTATGAAATAGAAATTCCCCTTTACAATATAACTGAAATATTTACTGGAATACAGTATCTATATTCTTATTTTTTAAAAGGTTCTAGTAGCATGATTATATATTTACCTCTTGGAACTAATAGAGGCAGTCATAAGGGAACTAGTATGTTAGAAGAATTTTTAGATTCAATATTAATAAGTAGAGGAATTGCTTTAGTAACTGGGGCAGGTAATGAAGGAACTGCTCTTTTACATGGTTCTGGAATAATAAAGGATAATGGACAGGCTACCACCCATGAATTTAATATTGATGAAAATCAAAAAAAGATAATTTTAGAAATTTGGGTACAAATACCTAGTATAGCTTCCATAGAAATAATTTCTCCAACAGGAGGGACAACAGGAATAATACAACCTTTCTTTGGGAAAGGTGATAGATATGATTTTACCATTGAGCGTACGACAGTTTTGGTAAGTTATTATGTTCCAGAAGAAATATATGAAGATTCTTTAATACTTGTTATATTAGATAATGTGCAACAAGGAACTTGGAGCTTAAAGTTTAGAGGACTAAAAGAGGTTGAAGGAAGATATGATATTTGGCTTCCACCAAGAGGAATAAGTAAGGCTACAACGAGAATGATACCTTCTGACCCTTATGGAACAGTAACAGTTCCTGGGACAAGTGCTTCTGTAATAACAGTAGCTGCATATAATCAATTTAATAATACTCAGCTAAATTACTCAGGAAGAGGATTTCAAGATAATTATATAGATATAATAGATGTCGCAGCAGGGGGAGTTAATGCTTTAACAGTTGCACCAAATAATAAAACAACTTTAGCAAATGGAACAAGTGTTGCAGCAGCTATAGTAGCAGGAATTTGCATATTACTTTTCCAATGGGGAATAGTTCAAGGGAATTACCCATATATGTTTTCTCAAACTTTGAAGGCTTTTATTGCTAGAGGAACAAGAAAAAGAAAAGGGGATACTTATCCTAACGCTGAGTGGGGATATGGTATGATAGATATTTTTAATATGTTTAATTTGACAAATTAATTTTTAAATTTAAGTTTAAAAATACTCTAATTTTATATAAAATTAGAGTATTTATTTATTTTATTTTGAAAATATTGCTGTACACCATTCATTTGTTTGAAATTTTTTATTTAATTTAAATCCTTTTCTTTCAACTTTATCCTTAACCCAATCAAAACTCCATTCAACTAAGCCTGAAACTAAAAGTTTACCAGATTTTTTTATGTGTTCATCAATAAAATCCATAAACATAGAGGTTTCTTCTCCTCCTATATTTATAAAAATCCAATCAAATTTTTCATCTAAAATATATTCTTCAGAAAGAACATTACAAACTACTACATCTATATTATCTAAGTTGTTTAAGGAAGCGTTTAAATAAACTTCTTCTTTTACATCTCTTATATCTACGGCTACTATTTTAGAAGCACCTTTAACACCAGCTGCTATTGAAAGTATTCCAGAGCCTGTGCCTAAATCAAGAAGAGATTTTCCTTTGAAGTCTTCATTAACTATAAATTTTAATATATCTTGAGTAGTTTCATGGAGACCAGTTCCAAAGGCACCTTGAGGATTAAAGAAAATTTCCTTTTTTTCTTCAAAATTATCTTTAGGAGCACATAAAACCCAGTCATCATTTAAATGTATTGGGTCTATATAAAATTCTTCAAATTCATTTTTAACTTCCTCTACTAAAGAAGGAGTTTCATTAATTAATGAAGAAACTTCTTCTTTAAATTTTTCAAAATCTATTAATTCTCCATCAAAAGCTACTTTTAAAGAAACTATAACATTTTCCTTTTCTTTATAGCCATATCCAAACATATCTGTTGTTATGTCTAGAGGGGATTCATAATATACATTGAATATATCATTTATTTGAAGTAATTCTATTTTTTCATCAACAAGTTCTTTTGGTACTTTATAAGTAATTATAAACATTTATTTTATCTCCTTATGTTAAATTTTAAATAATTTATAAAAAGATTATAGCATATAGAAAAGAGGATGAGTTTTAATATAGCAATATAAAATATAATTTTATAAAGACAATAAATATTAAAATATAAATTGAAAAGAATAAAATCTATAGATATATAATTTTCTAAAGTTTGAGATATTTATAGAAAAAGATTACAATTAAAATATATATTAGGTGTTAAATAACTAGAATTTTTAACTCGGAGGAATTTTAATGAAAAAAAATACAGCTCAGAGAGAGTATAAAAAATTAGTAGGACAAATAAATCAAATTGAAAATATAGTAAAGCATTCAAAGGTTTATGCACTTTTTGAGCATGAATCAACTTTAAGAAAAAAAATTTTACAACTAAAAGAAATGGAAAATGAGGGCTTAAAGGGTTATCAGGATATTTATGATAGGTATGAAGAATTGTTAGAGAATGTTGGGAAAAGAATATTAGAAGATTACAATAAAAAAAATAATACTAACTTTGATTTTTATGAGGTATTAAGAAATAATTATAATGTGTTTATAAACTCTGGAATAATGACACTTCTTGTAAAACATCATATTCCAAAGCTTATAGAAAAAGAGTTTGATGAGAAATTTCCTAAAAATCCGAAAGAAGAATATCCTAATACGAGAAGGCTTAAAAGAAAGTTTTATTTACATTTAGGGGAAACAAACACAGGAAAAACTTATACAGCTATGGAAAGACTTAAAAAGTGTAATAAGGGAGTTTATCTATCTCCACTTAGAATATTAGCTTTAGAAAATTTTGAAAAATTAAATAATCAAGGGGTTAGGTGTAATCTTTTAACTGGTGAAGAGGAAATATTATTTGAAGAGGCAACACATGTATCTTGCACAATAGAAAAAGCTAATATACATGAAAGATATGATGTTGCAGTTATAGATGAAATTCAGATGATAGATGATTCACAAAGGGGATATGCATGGACTAGAGCTTTATTAGGATTATACTGTAACGAAATACATATATGTGGTGCTTTAAATGCTAAGGAAATATTAAAAGAAATAATAGAAGATTGTAAGGAAGAATATGAAATTATAGAATATCATAGGGATATTCCTCTTATTGTAGAAGATGAAAGTTTTCATCCTAAAAATGTTCAAGAAGGAGATGCTTTAGTATTATTTTCAAAGAAAAAAGTTCTTCAAATGGCTGAGCAATATTCACAGATGGGAATTAAGTGTTCAATAATATATGGAGACTTACCACCAGAGGTTAGAAAGAAACAGTATGAGGAATTTATAAATGGAAACAATAAAATTTTAATAACTACAGATGCTATAGGAATGGGGGTTAATCTTCCTATAAAAAGAATTATTTTCTTATCAATAAGCAAGTTTGATGGAGAACAAATGAGAGAGTTGACTTCACAAGAGGTTAAGCAAATTGCAGGTAGAGCAGGAAGAAAAGGTATATATAACATTGGTTATGTAGCAACTTATAGAGATAACAAGGCATTTATTGAAGAAAGATTAGAAGAAGAAGATGTTAGTATAAAGAAAGCTGTTTTAGGACCTTCAGATGCAATTTTAGAAATTGATAATCTTCCCTTAAATGAGAAATTAGCTCTATGGAGCACAAAAAAATGTGAGGTTCCCTATTACAGAAAAATGGATATAAGTGAATATTTAATAATATTAGAAAGATTAAAACCTTATAAACTTCTTGAGGAAATTCAATGGGAACTTTTAAAAATTCCATTTGATATATCTAAGGATGATTTAATGAATCAGTTTTTAAATTTTGTTGATCAGTTATTTATAAACAATCAAGAGGAATTATTTAAACCTAAATGTTATTCAGGAACTTTATATGATTTAGAAACATATTATCAAAGGGTAAATATGTATTACTCCTTTAGCAAAAGGTTTAATTTAAATTTTGACTTAAATTGGATTGAGGAAGAAAGACTTTCAGTAAGTGAAGAAATAAATAATATTCTTATGAGAATTTAATAAGGTGATTTTATGATGGTTTTAAATTTAAAAATAACTTTAAGAGCTTCTTGGGTACATTCTTTAAAGGAGAAAAGGATGGTTCTTAGGAGTTTAATTCAAAGATTAAAAAATAAATTCAATATTTCCATAGGTGAAGTTGAAAGCCAAGATATCCACAAGACTATAGTAATTGGAATATCAGCAGTTTGTGGAGAGAAAAAGCAAGTAGATTCAACTTTTGAAAAATTAATTAGTTTTATAGAAAATAATACAGAGGCTGAAATTATAAATATAGAAAATGAAAGCTATTTATTTTAAATAAATTTAAAGATAAAAAGTATAAGCTATTTAAGATAGGAAAGACTAAAATAAAGAAACTTTAGGAGGAATTTATTATGAGTTCATATGAAGTTACAGAAAATAATTATATTTTAGTTATGCCAGATGGAAATGTAGTAGGCTTTGAAGAAACAGATAGAGCGCAGAGATATATTAATAGATACTACCAAGAACAAATAAGCACTTATTGTGAGAAAGTTGATTATTCTGAGTATGACATGACGGAGTGGAAATCTACAGAAAATATTTGTACTGCTATGGGTGCTTATGAAGGAGTTTGTATATTATATAAATTAGATGAACTTATAGAAAGTATTCAAGAATCTTCTATCTTTGAAGAGGAGAAAAAAGAATTAATATCAAAGCTTTTAAATAAAAATATACAGTTAAATGTAAATGATTATCAGATAGACAACATTTTAGCTAATATAGATGGACATATATATAGTTAATATTAAAAATATGAATATAAATTTAAAAAAGGGATAATATAATAATGTAACATGGAGGAGATTAATTATTATTTCTGCCGAAAGTTACTTTAAATTTTAGTGTATGGCAAGACAAAACTTATAAGTTTTGTGTAAGTGGCGTAACTAAAATAAAAATATAAAGCTTAATTTTATCTTAGGCTTTATAAAGCTTTTTAAGTGTATTTCATTTAAAAAGTTTATCTTAAATAAAAATATTAGGTAATTTAAATTTATTTTTAAATTATTAGGTGTTTTTATTTAAGGAAGGGATAAGTTTTTAAAGCTTATCCCTTTTTATTTTTTTAACAATTCTGAAGTTAAAATATAGGGATTTTTATATCTATTTTTCTTTTTAGTTTTTTTACCTATATTTATACATTGGTGTGGACAATTATTTATACAACCCATGCAATCACAACAATTACCCTTCCAAATAGGTTTCTCATCTATGATTTCTATATTATTATTAGGACAAATTCTACAGCAAATACCACAAGCAGTACAAAATTCATTAGTATTAAATTTTTTATCTTTATTTTTAAATTTATCTTTCCATAATTTGTATAAAATCATATTAAAGAAAATAAGTTTTTCTTTTAAAAGTCTTTCCTCTTTATTAATTATAGAGAGGGAAAAAGTTTTTATTTTAAGTTTATTTGCATCTATAACAAGCTTAGCCTCTTCATAATTTTTAGGATTTTTACCAAATCTTATATAGTTTGAATTTAATAAAAATTTTTCCCCATTTTTTAATCTTAGATTTTTTTTAGAAAGAATTTTATTGATCATAAAAAAGCCTATACCTTTTCCACCACCAGTACATTCAGCAGCAAATATATAAGCTTTTTTATTTAATTTTATCTTAGAAATAAACTCCTCTACCATAGGAGGAATTCCTGAGGCATATATTGGATATACAAATCCTATCAAGTTATTCTCATATTCAAAGTTTCCTTTATAATATTCATCAACTATAGATAAGATTTCACAATTTTTTATATGATTACTTATTTCTTTGGCAACATAAAGAGAATTGCCAGAGGTAGAAAAATAAAATATTAAAGCTTTTTCCATAAATAAAGCTCCTTACTTAAAAATTTATTACATACATTTTAATATTAAAAATACATAATTTCTATACAAAGGACAAATATAATTATATAAAAATTATTTAATGTTGACAATTTTGATAGGGATTCATATAATTTAAAATATATTAAAGGGGAAAGAGGTTTAATCTAATGAAAAAGAAATTAGTGGCGTTATTTTTGGCTATTATTGTTTTAATGATGGCATTTATAGGATGTGTGTCTAAAAATAATAGCAAGGAAGGAAGTAGAGAAAAAGAAACTTTAACTGTAGCTACTTCAGGAACTTATTATCCTTTTACATTCTTAGAAGGGGGAGAATTAAAGGGCTTTGAAATTGACCTTTGGAATGAAATAGGTAAAAAGTTAGGTTATAAAATAGAATTTAAAACAGCATCTTTTAGTGGATTATTTGGAATGCTTGAAAGTGGTAAGGTCGATACCATAGCAAATCAAATAACTGTAAGTAAAGAAAGAGAAGAAAAATATTATTTTTCAGTTCCATACGTTTATAGTGGAGCTCAGATTATAGTTAAAAATGGAAATGATTCAATTAAATCCTTTAATGATTTAATTGGAAAAAAAGTTGGCGTTGATTTAGGTAGTAATTATGAAAAGATAGTTAAAGATAAGGATAAAAATAATGAGATAAAAATAATTACATATCAAAATACAGATGCAGCTTTTAATGAACTTTTACTTGGAAGAATTGATGCAGTTGTTATAGATAGAGTTTCTGCTATAGCTGCAATAAAAGAAAAAGACTTAAATCTTAAGCTAGCAGGAGAGCCAATAGATAAAATAGAAAATGCATATCCTTTTGTTAAAGATGAAAAAGGAGAAATCCTAAGAGATAAGGTAAATAAAACCTTAGAGGAATTTAGAAAAGATGGAACTTTAAAAAATATTTCTGATAAATGGTTAGGAATTAATGTAACTGTTCCTAATAATGAAAGTGGAGGAAGTATTTTAGAAGGAAATGAAAGTAACACTTTATCCTTTGACTTTATGTACTCTTTAAAATTAATACCTATGCTATTTAAGGCTGTTAAGGTAACTATTGCTTTATCAGTATTTGGAATGTTATTAGGTCTAATAGTAGGTGTAGTTTTAGCTATTATAAGACTTTACAAGATTCCTGTAATAAAGCAATTAGCTGAAGTTTATATCTCATTCTTTAGAGGGACACCTCTCTTAGTTCAATTATTTTTACTTTATTTTGGTATACCTCAAATAATACCACCACTTCAGAATATGAGTGCGTTTACAGCTGCTTTAATAGGATTAGGATTAAATGCTTCAGCTTATGTAGCAGAAGTTTTACGTTCTTCAATAGATGCCATAGATAAGGGACAGATGGAAGCTTGTTTATCTTTAGGTATGACGAAGGGGCAAGCTTTAAGAAGAGTAGTTTTCCCACAGGCTTTTAAAATAGCAATACCACCTTTAGGTAATATATTTGTAGATACTGTAAAAGGTTCCTCTCTAGCATTTACTTTAGGTGTTGTTGAATTATTAGCTAAAGCACAGATGGAAGCCTCTGCAAGTTATAAATTCTTTGAAAGTTATATAGTAGTTGCTTTAATGTACTGGGTAATTATAGGATTTTTCAATTATCTACAAAAGCTTCTTGAAAGAAAACTTTCTGTTTATTAAAAGGGGGATTAATTTATTATGATAAAGGTTAAAAATCTTAAAAAAAGTTATAAAAATTTAGAAGTTTTAAAGGATGTTAACTTAGAGGTTAATAAGGGGGAGGTTGTTGTAATAATTGGTCCCTCAGGTTCGGGAAAGTCAACTTTTTTAAGATGCTTAAATTATTTAGAAGTCCCAGAAAAAGGTGAGATTACTCTTGGTGAAGTTAAAATAAATGCAGAAAAAGCAAGTAAAAAGGAAATTAATCTTTTAAGGAAGCAATCAGCAATGGTTTTTCAACATTATAATTTATTTAATAATAAAACAGTTTTGCAAAATGTTACTGAAGCATTGATTGTAGTTAAAAAGATGAATAAAAAAATTGCAGAAGAAATTGCAATTGAAAGTTTAAAAAAGGTAGGGATGGACAGTAAAAAAGACAGTTATCCTAAAACTTTATCAGGTGGACAAAAACAAAGAGTTAGTATAGCTAGAGCTATGGCTATAAATCCTAATGTTACTTTATTTGACGAGCCAACTTCAGCCTTAGACCCAGAGTTAGTTGGAGAAGTATTATCTGTAATAAAGGATTTAGCAAAAGAGCATAAAACAATGATAATTGTAACTCATGAAATGAGTTTTGCTAGAGATGTAGCAGATAGAGTTGTTTTTATGGAGGGTGGAGTAGTTATAGAAGAAGGAACACCTAATGAGATTTTCAAGAAACCTAAGAATGAAAGAACAAAACAGTTTTTAGAAAGGTTTATAAATTAAAAATAATGGAGTTAGTTTAATATAAGCTAACTCCATTATTTTTTATTTTATCTTTTTAAATAATTCAAAGGCTTTATTAGTTGCTTCTTCTAGTATTTCATCGCCTTCTTCTGTAAGACTATAATATTTTCTAATTTTACCCTCTATTAATCTATCTTTTCTTAATAATAAGCCATCTCTTTCCATATTATGCAAAATAGGATATAAAGTGCCAGGGCTCATAGAGTAACCATGTTCTCTAAGTTCCTCAATCATTTTTGAGCCGAAAAAAGGTTCGACTTTTGCATGATGTAAAATATGAATGTGTATAAAACCTAAAAATAATTTTCTTAAAACTTTATCCTGCATTATGGTCATCTCCTATAAATAAATATATACGATATCGAAAATAGATTGATAAATTTATATCTTAATTATATTATACTATTTAATTATTCTAAATTAAAATATTAATATTAATGATTAATTTTTAAAATTTATATAAAAATATAGCTTAATATAATTAATTTAATAAATTATAATTTTTAAGAGGGCTTTAAGACAGAGAAAAAAGAGTGCTAATTAGCACTCTTTTTATTGTTTTTTATTCATTAGTGCATTTCTTATCTTTTTAAATTGTGGAAATGCCTTTTTATAAAGATTATATATTCCGTTATCTATAACAATATCAAACTCTCCAATAAATTCTACAAAGTTTCCATTAAATCCTTTTTTGAATTTATAAAGTCCGTATAATGGGTTTTCAGGATTTAAATCTCCTGATACTCCTCTAAAGTCATAAAGGTCGCAACCTAAATCAATAGAATCGCAAATCATAGACCATTGCATTGCAAAGTTTGGCATTGTATCTCTTAGGATATTTTCTGAAGCACCATAAAGATACCATGCTTTATTTCCATAATATAAATAAATTGAACCAGATAAATAAATTTCTTGTCCTTTAAAAGGTTCAATATCAGATATTTTCTTTTTAAATCCTTCTATTTGTCTTTCTGCTTCTTTAAGTCTCTTATCTTGGTCTGTTATTTTCTTTTCGATTCTTGATTTTTTATCTTCATCACTTTCAGCATCAAGTTTTACTTTAAGTTCTTCTATTTTTTTTATTGCCTTAGTTTTTGCTTCTTCTTGTTTTGAAAGTTTTTCAGAAAGTCTGTTAAAGTCATTTTCATAGCTATACTTAACCATGTATAGTCTACAATGTGGATAAAGATAATCTATCATATCCTTAAAATATTCCTTGTGTCTAACTAGGAAATTATCTCTTTTTCCTGTTGTAACCATGATTTCATGAAATCTATCTAAGACAGCATCATTTAAAGTTTCCTTATCATAAACTTCAACAGATAGTCCTCTTTCTTCAGCAACCTTTATATTATATCTAGTTTTGCTAGAGAATTTTTTAAATACTGCTTTTTTAATATCCATTTTATTTCCTTCAGTAGGAAGAGGTAATCTAAAGACAAAGTTTGGTTGTATAGCTTCAAAGTTTTTGCTATCTGTATTTTTGTATCCTAAACTTTTTAAGAAGTTCTTTATTTCAGTTCCCTCTGCAAGAGCTTCTTCATTTTCTTTTAAATGAATATCTGGGTCTATTGTTATGAAGCTTATATTATTTTTTTTAGCAAAATCTCTTAGATATTCAGTAAATTCTATTAATAATTTTTTGTTGTTGTAGTCACATGTAAAACTTCTTGGAATATATCCCATATATTTATTTATGTATGGTGCTTTTCTTAAAAGTATTGTGGCAGTTATAACTAAGTTATTTTCATTATCATATCCTGCTATAAACTTCTTTTTCCAGTCCTTTTTTAATTCAGCCCAATAAGAAGTTTGAAATATGTGGCCTTTTTTATTAGTTTCATTAAATTTATCAATTTCTGATGAATTTATCTCTACAAATTTATACAATTTAGTTTCCTCCTTAAACTTCATCAGTTCTAAACATATATATACATTAAGACATAATAAGTATATTGTAATATGAAATAATTTTCTGTTCAAGTATAACATTGCTATTATACAGGAATATTAGTGCTTTATGTAAGCTTTGTAAAAATTAAATAATTTAATACTTATATAACTAAAAAACTTGTAAAGTTATTAAAAATTTCATAAAAATTTCTTTGAATAACTTTACAAGTTTTATTTAAAATTAGTTTATAAACTATTTATTTTTAAGCAGTAGCGCTTTGGCTTTCTAAACTTTTTAAAAGATTTCTATTTAAAAACATAATTAAATATGAAACTATGCTAGCCATGAAAAGTACTGTAGTTCCAGGACTTATTTCAAATAGCATAAGGGAAAATAAAAATATAACTATATTACCAATAGAAAGCATAGGTTTAGTAAAAGTTAAAATTACGCTAGCTCTTAAAATTTCCATTGAACTCATTGAAAATCTTGATATTAATACAAAAATGTAAGTTGTAGTTAATAGGGTTAAAACCATTAAAACTATAAATAAACAAGCTAAAGGAAAACTATAGTAAACTGTAGAGAAAATTCTTAAATTAAAGCTTAAAAGGAATATTAAAACAAGTTCTCCACACCACATTAAGGTAGCTTGTTTCCAGTTGTATTTTAAACCCTTAATAAAATCTCTAACTAAATCTAAATCCTTATATTTTACTAGTTTTCTCATGCAATAAAGTAAGGCAGTAAAGCTTGCCCCAAATGGAATTAAGGAAACTAAAAATAAAGGAAGATATGTAGTTATATTACTAAGACCTACAAAAAGGAAAAACAAAATTACTGGTATATTTAATATGCAGAAAAATATATTAAGCATAAAAAACCAAAAGATATAATTAAAAAAACTAAGTATTTTTTCAAGATTAAAAAATTCACTCATTTTTATCACTCCATAAAATAATGTAATGGTTTAAATAATGTAATTATAGTTTATGATAAGTGATAAATAAAAACAATTTAAATATTCGTTAATTCGAAAAGAAACCATAAAAAATACATAAAAACCATAAATTATCATTATTTTATAAGCTTTGCAGATTATAAAGAATGTGATTTAATAAAAATTAACTAAGGTAATTTAAGGGGATGGGGAAAATTAAATGAAGTTTAGTAAATCAAATATTTATAAAAGATTATTTATAACATATACAATAGTTATATTCTCTGTTGTAAGTATTTTATTAATATATTTTTTAAGTAAAACTTCTGAAGAGATAAAAAGAAATAATCTTTATATAAATGATAAGATACTTCAAGATGTAAATGAATCTTTAGAGTATAATAGCAATACTTCAAGAAGAATTATGAATATGCTATATGAAGATGAGTTTAGATTAAATGATGTTATAAAATATTTAAATGTAGATTTAGTAGAATATATAAGAGGGAAGTTAGATTATTATACATCAAGTGATAAGCTTTATTATAATGGGATAGAGAGCTTTGTTAAGAACTCTTTTCAATTAAATAATTTTTTAAAGAATATATCTTTTGTAAGTTATTCAAGAAATGAAATTTCTATATTTAATAGAAAGGGAGAGATAAAGAGTTATCCATTTAATTCTAATGAGTTTTTAAGTAAAGAAAATCTTGAAAAAACTATACATAATAAAAATGAATTTACTATAAGTAATGAAATTAGAGATTCAGCTTCTTTAAAACCAGAGGGAATGCTTATGACAACCTATGATATAGGTGGAATTAGCGATGTAATAAAAAGATATAAAGATACTTCATCAGAGGTTTTAATATTAAATAAAGATGGAATGATTTTATATGATTCTGAAAATATTTATGATTATGAAAAGTACCCTTATTTTGACGAATTACAAGTAGGAAGTCATGAGGTTTCTTTAGAAGAAAATTATTATGTTGATATGCTTCCTGACAATAATGGCTTAATAACTGTAGTTAGAATGAAGGCAAATAAAGCAACTAAGGTACCTTTAGTTTTTAAAATTTCTGCTATATTAGTTAGTTTGTTTTTATTTATAATTGCAGAAATTGTTTTATATATAAAGTTTAAAAATTTAAGCAGTAGAATGGATTCTATTGTTTT
Source organism: Clostridium sp. TJA038 (assembly GCF_058310255.1). Lineage (NCBI taxonomy): Bacteria > Bacillati > Bacillota > Clostridia > Eubacteriales > Clostridiaceae > Clostridium > Clostridium sp. TJA038. Next base: position 142,156 of record NZ_JBZEFA010000001.1, read on the forward strand.
AGCTATGGAGAAGGTCGAAAATGGAGATTTAAAAACACATATACCAGTAAGTAATGAAAAAGATGAAATAACTTTTATTGCAGATAATTTTAATAAAATGTGTGAAAAGTTAAATGATTATATAAAAAGAAGTTACTTAGCAGAGATTAGACAAAGGGAGGCAGAAATTGTAGCCCTTCAAAATCAAATTAATCCTCATTTTCTTTATAATACTTTAGAATCTATAAGAATGAAGGCTATATGTAATGGAGATAAAGAAGTTGGGAAGATGTTATATAGCTTAGCTTTTTTATTTAGAAGTCAAGTTAAGGGAAATCTTATAGTTTCTATAAAACAAGAGATAGAATATTGCAATAAATATTTAGAGTTATTTAAATTCAGATATAATGATAAATTTAAATATTCAATAGAATGTGAAGAAGATTTATATGATAAGGGAATAATTAAATTTACTCTTCAACCATTAATTGAAAATTATTTTGTACATGGTATAAGGTTAGAGAGAGAAGATAATGAATTAAAAATATATATCTATAAACATTTAGATGATATAATTGTAGAAATTATAGATAATGGTAGGGGAATTCCTAAGGATAAATTAGTTGAGATAAATAAACGAATAATAGAGTGCAACCACTCAGGAAAATCTATAGGAATGCTAAATGTGCATGAAAGGATAAAAATTAAATATGGGGAACCTTACGGGTTAACTGTTACTAGTGAGGAAAATAAGGGAACTAACATGATTTTAAAGTTTCCATGTAGAGAGGTGGAAGAATAATATGTATAGTGTTATGCTAGCTGATGATGAAAATTTAATTTTACAAGGACTTGAAAACATAATTGAGTGGGAAGACTTAGGTTTAAAAATTACAAACAAGGCAAGTAATGGACAAGAGGCCATAGAAAAGTTTAAAGAAAATCCTGTGGATATAGTAGTTACAGATATTAATATGCCACAGGTTACAGGATTAGAGCTTTTAAAGGAATTAAAAAAAATAAATTCTAAGGTTAAGTTTATAATATTAAGTGGTTATGATGATTTTTCCTATGCTAAAAAGGCTATAGAGCTAGGTGTTGAAAACTATATATTAAAGCCTATTGATGAGGAAGAATTAGAAAAAACTTTAAAAAGAACCGTAGAAAAGTTAAATGAGGAAAGAGAGAATAAAGAAGGTAATTCAACCTTAGAAAAGCATAATCTTTTAATTAAAATAATAAAGGGTAAATTATCTAAAGATGAAATCTTTGAAAATAAAGATAATTTAGATATAAGTTTAGAGGAAGAACTTTATTCTTTATGTATAATAAATACTAAAAGTATATATGATAATGGAGAAATTTTAAACAATATAGTTGACATTATAAAAAGAAATTTTAAAAAAGACTTTGAGATAATATACACTTTAGATGAAGAAATAATACTTATAAATTCATGGAAAAAGGTTTTAGATAAAAAAGAAATAAAAAATTATTATGAAAAAATTAAAGAAGAAATAATAAATGAATATGGAATAGAAGTATTTCTTAGTGTTGGTGATTTAGCTTTAGAACTTAAGGATATTAATAAAAGTTATAAAGAAGCAAATGATTTGAAAAAATATGTGCTTACACTAGGATATAATAAATGCATAATAAAAGATGATGTAAAAGATATTCACGAAAATAATGTAAACTTTACTGAAGTTTTAGATAAAATAAATAAAAGAATAATAGCAAAGGATATAGAGGGTGCAGAAAAGATTATAGAGGAAACTGTAGAAGACAAGAATTTAAATCCAAGAAATATATATGATTTATCTGTAAAGATTCTATTTTTACTAGATGGTATTGTAGAAGAATTTAAGGTTTTAAAACAATATACTGGAAATAGCTTAGGCGAGGAAATTGTTGCCCTTTGTGGAGAGGATACAAGGGAAAATATTAAAACTTTATTATGTAGTGAAATTAGAGAAGTTATAGAGCTTATGCACCCTACAACTATAAAATATAGTCCTGTAATTCAGCAAATAATAAGCTACGTAAATGAAAATTATTATGAGGAGGTTAGTCTTAAAACCTTAGCTCAAAAATATCATATAAATACTTCTTACTTAGGACAAATATTTACTAAAGAAGTTGGTTGTTCTTTTTCAGAATATTTAAATAAAACAAAAAATATGAAGGCTAAAGAACTTATATTAAACACAAATATGAAAATAAATGATATAGCTAAAAAGGTAGGATATTTAGATACAAGTTATTTTTATAGGAAGTTTAAAAAATACTATGGAGTTTGTCCATCTACTTTAAGAAATATAAAAAATTATTAGAAAATAAAATAGAAAATTAAGCTGCACTTAAATTTATTAATTTATTTAAATTTAAAATTTAAGTGTAGTTTTTTTATGCAAATAAAAAATAAGAAATTTATTTTAAATTTAATGAAAAATACTAAGATATAATTTCTTAAATCTAAGGATATGAAAAAGAAATAGCTTTACTATTTTAAACTAAAGTAGAGTATTAAAAGGCTTTAATTTAGGGGAATTTTATAAAGAAGTATATAAATTATATATTTTATGGATTTTCTATTGTTATTAAAATTTTTCCACTTTTGTAGTTAAAATTTATACAGTAAAACTAAATATTTTCAACTTTTCCCAATAGATTTTAGGTGATAAGATTAAAATAACAAGAAACGTTTACAACAAAAGGGGGAAAAAGTGTGAAGAGTAAAGCTAAAAAGCTTCCAAAAGAGAAGCTTACAATGAAAGATAGAATGAAACGTTTTAGAAACAATAAAGAATTATTACTACTTACTATACCAGGGGCTATCTGGTTTTTAGTATTTGCTTACTTACCAATGTTTGGGGTAATAGTAGCCTTCAAAAGATGGAGAATTCATGGTGGATTCTTTGAAAGTTTATTTAGTAGTAAATGGGTATGGTTTGATAACTTTAAATTCTTATTCCAAAGTAGTGACGCTTGGCTAATAACTAAAAATACTGTTTTATACAATGTGGTATTTATAATTTTAGGAATAGTACTTCCAGTAACATTAGCAATTTTATTAAATGAGTTATTAAATAAGAAGTTAGCTAAGTTCTATCAAAGTAGTATGTTCTTACCTTATTTCTTATCATGGGTTGTTGTAAGTTATTGTTTATATGCATTCTTAAGCCCAGAAAAAGGATATGTTAACGGAATTTTAGAATCTATGGGTGCTAAGGGAATTTCTTGGTATACGGAGCCTAAATATTGGCCATTTATAATAATCTTTATGAGCCAATGGAAAGCAGTTGGATATGGAACAGTTGTTTATTTAGCATCAATATGCGGTATAGATAAGAGTTTTTATGAAGCTGCTATGATAGATGGAGCTAGTAAGTTCCAACAAATAAGATATATAACAGTTCCACTTTTAAAACCTGTAATGATTATAATGTTTATAACTTCAATCGGTGGTATGTTCAGAGGAGATTTAGGTTTATTCTATCAATTACCTAAGGATTCCGGTGCATTATATCCAGTAACAAATGTAATAGATACTTATGTATATAGAGGTCTTATGAATTTAGGAGATATTGGTATGAGTTCTGCAGCAAGTTTATATCAATCATTTGTAGGATTAATACTTATAGTAGCTTCTAATGCTATAGTAAGAAAAGTAGACGAAGAAAATGCATTCTTCTAAAAAGGTGGTGTAATTTGTGTTAGAAACTATTAAACAAAAAAGGCTTCAGAAAAAATCAGAGCCAAAAGAAGAAATAAATAAGTTTAATGCTGTATCAAAAAAGAGTAACGTATTATTAAATATATTATTTGCAGTTTTAGCTTTCTTAGCAATAATGCCCTTTGTATTTGTTATAGCTATATCTTTAACAAATGAACAATCTCTTCAAGTTAATGGATATAAGTTTATACCAGAGGAGTGGAGCTTTGAAGCTTATAAATATATATTCTCATCAGGAAGTCAGATTTTAACTTCTTACGGAGTTACAATTATAGTTACAGTTTTAGGTACATTAATAGGACTAGCTATAATGTCAATGTATGGATATGCTTTATCAAGAAAAAGCTTTGCTTATAGAAAATTTTTCACTAAGGTAATATTTATACCAATGTTATTCTCAGGTGGTATGGTTGCTTCATACTTAGTTGTTACAAGATTTTTAGGATTAAAAAATACTATATGGGCACTTATACTTCCAATGTGTGTAAGTTCATTCCACATAATTATTTTAAGAACATTCTTTAAGACATCAGTACCAGATGCTATTATAGAGTCAGCTAAAATAGATGGTGCTTCAGAATGGAGATTATTCTTAAGAATCGTTTTACCAATATCTTTACCAGGTATTGCAACAATAGGATTATTCTTAACTTTAGGTTATTGGAATGATTGGTTCAATGCTATGTTATATATAGATGAGCCAAACTTAATACCATTACAATATTTGTTAATAAGACTTGAAAACTCAATGGAATTCTTAGCAAATAATGCAACATCACTTGGTGCAAATGCAATAGAAGCTACTAAGAATATGCCAAAGGATACTGCTAAAATGGCTATAGTTGTTGTTTCAACTTTACCAATAATATTTGCTTACCCATTCTTCCAAAGATACTTTGTAAATGGATTAACAATTGGAGCAGTTAAAGAGTAATTAAATAAAATAATATGACTGTGTCAAGGCACTTAAATAAAACTTATAAATATATTTCGAGGATTACAGGACTTAGCTAAGAATTTATAGCAATAATTCCAAGATATTCTCTCCATATTATTTATAAGTTTTATTATTTTAAGTTTTGATACAGTCTTTTTTAAAATATAGAGATATAAAATAATTAAAATGAGGAGAAAATTAGTATGAGATTTATATCAGAAAGAATAAGAAAGACTTATGAAGAAATAGGAAGATATGTTTATTCTAATACTTTAAACATAGATAATTATAAATTTATAGCAGGAAAATATGATAATATAGATGAAATAAAAAAGGCACCAAAAGAGGGGTGGATAGATTTTAAAACAGGAGATTTATGGGGAGAGGAAAGTCATGGATGGTTTAAAACTTCTATTAAGGTACCAAAAGAGTTTGAAGGACAAACAATTGCTTTAAGTTTTCATACTTTTTTAGGAGATTGGGATAATACAACAAATCCTCAATTTATTCTTTATGTAAATGGAGAACATATACAAGGTCTAGATGTAAATCATCAAGAAACAATATTAACTCATAATGCAGTTGCAGGTGAAGTTTATGATATAGATTTACATGCACATATAGGAAGAATAGAAGGGAAAAAATCAACTTTATATGGAAAGTTAGTAACCATAGATGAGGAAGCAAGAAGACTATATTTTAATTTAAGTGTTCCTCATATAGTTTCAACTAAATTACATGAAGAAGACAAAAGAAGAATTGATATGTTAAATGTGTTAAATGACACAATAAATTTAATAGACTTAAGAAGACCTTTTACTAAGGAGTATAAGGAAAGTTTAAAGGTTGCTAATAAATATATAGAAGAAAATTTTTATGATAAGATGTGTGGTCATGAAGATATGGTTGCTACTTGTGTTGGTCATACACATATAGATGTAGCTTGGCTTTGGACTGTAGCTCAAACAAGGGAGAAGGTTGCAAGAAGTTTTTCAACTGTATTAAAGCTTATGGAGGAGTATCCAGAATATATATTTATGTCTTCTCAACCTCAACTTTATAAATTTTTAAAAGAAGATCATCCAAAGGTTTATGAAAAGGTAAAAGAAAAGGTTAAAGATGGAGTTTGGGAGCCTGAAGGAGCTATGTGGCTTGAAGCTGATTGCAATGTAACATCTGGTGAATCTTTAATAAGACAAATACTTCATGGAAAGAAATTTTTTAAAGAAGAATTTAATGTTGATAATGAAATACTTTGGCTTCCAGATGTTTTTGGATATTCCGCTGCACTTCCTCAAATATTAAAAAAATCTGATGTTAATTATTTTATGACAACTAAAATTTCATGGAATCAATTTAATAAAATGCCTTATGATACATTTATGTGGAAAGGGATAGATGGAACAGAAATATTAACTCACTTTATAACTACAACTTATCCAGACCAAGATCCATTTAAGGAAACTATGACAACATACTCTGGAAATATTCATCCAGGTTCTATAATGGGAGCATGGAATAGATACCAACAAAAAGATATAAATAATGATGTTTTAGTTGCTTTTGGTTTTGGAGATGGTGGTGGTGGTGCTACTTATGAAATGCTTGAAAATGCAAAAAGACTTTCAAAAGGTATACCAGGAGCACCTAAGGTTAAAATAGGAAAGGCAAAGGATTATTTTAAGAAGTTAGAAGATAGAGTAAAAGATAATAATAAACTTCCAAAATGGGTTGGAGAATTATATCTTGAATATCATAGAGGAACTTATACTTCCATGGGAAGAAATAAAAGAGATAATAGAATATGCGAAAATCTATATACATCAGCAGAGAAGTTTAATTCAATGGCTATGTTATTAGGAAAAAAATATCCTTTAGAAAATTTAAATAAGGCTTGGGAAACAATACTTTTAAATCAATTCCATGATATTTTACCAGGTTCATCTATAAAAGAGGTTTATGATGTAACTAAGGAAGAATACAAAGAGTTAATTGAAAGGGGAAATGAATTTTTAAATTCAGCTTTAGATAATATAACATCAGAAATTGATTTAAAAGAAAGAAGCATAGTTGTATTTAACTCTTTAGGTTTTGAGAGAGATGATATAGCTACCTTTGATTTGCCATATGACATAGAAAATCCTGCTTTATTAGATGGAGAAGAAGAAATTATTTGTCAAAAGATAGATGATGGAAAAAAAGCAATATTCTTTGCTAAGGGGATACCTGCAAATGGATATAAAAGTTTTAAGTTAATAGAAGCTAAAAAGATTTCAGATTATGATGTTTCATTAAGTGAAAGAGAGGCTGAAAATGACTTCTTAAGGATTAAATTTAATAAAGAAGGAAATATAGTTTCATTATTTGATAAGAGAGCAGAAAGAGAAGTATTAAAAGAGGGAGCTTTAGGAAATAGACTTCAAGCTTTTGAAGATAAGCCTATGGAATATAGTAACTGGGATATAGATATATATTATAAAGAAAAAATGTGGAATGTTGACGATGTTAGAAGTATTGAAGTTATTGAAAAGGGGCCATTAAGAAGTACTTTAAGAATCGAAAGAAAGTTTTTAGAATCTACTATAATTCAAAAGATTTATATTTATAAGGATTTAGATAGAATAGATTTTAATTCTTATATTGATTGGAAAGAGCATGAAATTTTATTAAAGACCTCTTTCCCTATAGATTTAAATACTACAGAAGCTACTTATGAAATTCAATATGGTAATGTAAAAAGACCAACACATAGCAATACCTCTTGGGACGAGGCTAGATTTGAAGTGTGTGGACAAAAGTGGGCTGACCTTTCAGAAGGAGACTTTGGAGTTTCTTTATTAAATAATTGTAAGTATGGACATGATATACAAGATGGAGATATGAGACTTACTTTATTAAAATCAGGAACACATCCATGGACAGAAACAGACCAAGAGGAACATTTCTTTACTTATTCAATTTATCCTCATTTAGGAACATGGAAAGAGGGAAATACAGTTAAAAAGGCCTATGAATTAAATCAACCTTTATATACAAAGCTTTGTGAAAAAAATAAGGGACTTTTAGACGATACTTTAAGTTTAGTAAAGGTAAATAAAGAAAATGTAATGATTGAGGTTATTAAAAAGGCTGAAGATACAGAACACTTAATAATTAGAATGTATGAATTTTTTAATAGTAGAACCAAGGCAACATTAGAGTTTTCAAGAGAGATAAAAGAAGCTTTTGAGTGTAATTTAATAGAAAGAGACTTAGAAAGGGTTGATTTTTCAAATAATAAATTAGATTTTATTATTAAACCTTTTGAGATAAAAACTTTTAAAGTTAAATTAGTATAAAAAGAAAGGATTCACCAAGAGATTTTGGTGAATCCTTTTTATGTACTAAATTCTATAGTTTAAATCCTAAATAAACTTCAAAGATTGCAATTACTATGAAGTAAACACCTATTATAAATGGTGTAGCAACTAAGAATGACATTGGCTCGAATAATATTAATAAACCTAATATTATTGATAATACAGAATATAATGTTGTAGCATTAAATCCAAATGTTTTATAAGTGAATTCACCTACAAGTAAGAATACTCCGTTTACTAAAGCCCATGAACCGTAGAAAACAACTAATATATCAACACTTTGTAAAGGTACAAAGCATAATATTAATCCAAATAAAATTGAAATTATTCCATTTAATATATATAGTCCCTTTCTTGATGATCTGAATGCTCTAATAATTGAAAGAATACCTGAACCAATTATTAATATTCCAGCTACTATTGTAAAATATAGTAATGATTCCATTGGTTTAATAAAGAATAAAACACCTACGATTGCTAATAGGACTCCGCCTAATATGCAAAATAATTTACTACCTTTTCCCATTTAAATCACTCCTTATGCAAAAAAATTTAGAAATATTACTATAAATAGATAATAACATCTCATAAAAAATTATTCATGTTTTAAATTTAACATATATTTTTTTATTGCTATATAAATTTAATACTTTTAAATTGAATTGATAAAAAAAGTAATAATATATCGAATGAAAAGGTATTTATTAGAAGAATTATGAAAAATTTTATCAAAAAATGAGAAAATAACAAAAAGGATTCTTAGGTTAAAAATTTATAAATAGAGAAAGTCAAATAAATATAAAAAATCTCCACTATGAAAATGTTTAAATGCTCTATATAATAGAGGTGTAAACGATATTAAGGGATTGAAAAACGAAGGTTTAATAGGGAGGAAAACATTATGTTAAAATTTAAAAAACTAATAGCTTTAACCGCTTGTGCTATGGTAACTGCATCTGTTGCTTTAACAGGATGTGGATCAAATAAAACAGCAAATGCTGGAGAAGGAGATACTGTAAATCTTACATGGTACACGATTGGACAAGCACCTAAAGATTTAGAGATGGTTCAAGAAAAAGCTAATGAATATTTAAAAGACAAAATCAATGCTACTATTGATATGAAATTTATTGATTATGGTGATTATACTCAAAAAATGGGAGTTATAATAAATTCAGGAGAGCCATATGACTTAGCATTTACTTGTTCATGGGCAAACCCATACTTAGAAAATGCTAGAAAAGGAGCTTTCCTAGAAATAGATGAGCTTTTAGAGACTAAGGGTAAGGATATGAAAGCTGCAATAGATGAAAGATTCTGGGAAGGAGCTAAAATAGATGGAAAAACATATGCAGTTCCTAACCAAAAAGAAATAGGAGTTGCTCCTATGTGGGTGTTCACAAAGGAATATGTTGATAAATATAACATACCTTATAAAGACATTCATTCTTTAGAAGACTTAGAACCTTGGTTAAAAGTAATTAAAGAAAATGAACCAGATGTTGTTCCTTTATATATAACAAAGGGATTCTCAGCACCAGCTTACTTTGATCAATTAGTTGACCCAGTAGGTGTTGAGTATGGTGATGAAAGCTTAACTATTAAAAATATGTTTGAAACAGACAAAATGAAGAGCGAATTAGAAACATTACAAAAATATTATGATGCAGGATATATAAATAAAGACTCAGCTACAGCTAAAGATGATAAATCAGTTAAGAGACTTGTAACAAAAGCTGATGGACAACCTTACGCTGATGTATTATGGTCAAAAGATTTAGGTTATGAAGTTGTTTCTTCACCAATTATGGAAACTCACATAACTAATGGATCTACTACAGGTTCAATGATAGCTATTTCTAAGACTTCAGAAAATCCAGAAAAAGCTATGGAGTTTTTAAATCTATTAAATACTGATGTATATTTAAGAAACTTAATAAACTACGGTATAGAAGGAGTACACTATGAAAAAACTGGTGATACTCAAATAAAATTAACTGATAGAGCAAAAGACTATTCAGTAGGATACTATACTTTAGGTAACTTATTCATAACTTATACTTTAGATAACGAGCCAGTTGATAAGTGGAAAGAGTTTGAAGCTTTCAATGATGATTCTATTGAATCACCAGCTTTAGGATTTAAATTTAATACTGAAAAAGTAAGTAACCAAATTGCTGCTATAAACAACGTTCTTGAAGAATTTAAATCAACTATCTATAGTGGATCAGTTAATGAAGCTGAATACCTAGAAAAAATGAATAACAAGTTAAAAGAAGTTGGAATAGACGAAGTAATTTCAGAAATGCAAAGTCAAATAGATGAGTGGAAATCTTCTAACGGAAACTAATAAAATTTAATTAAATTTAAGGGCATGTATTAAAATAATTTTTATAAAACTTACAAACATATTTTAAGAATTGCTAGATTAGCTAAAATTTATGATTAATAGTAATACCTAAATAAATCATAAAATTACACTCTAGATATTCTATATATTGTTTGTAAGTTTTATTATTATATTTTGATATAGCCCTTAATTTTTAAAGCTTTTATATATTTATAAAAATAATAAAATTGGGGGAATTTTTTATGAAAAAATATGCAGTTGTAGATATTGGAGGAACAAGTATAAAGCATGCTTTAATGAATGAAAAAGGAGAAATTTTAGAAAAGGGAAGTATAAAAACAGAGGGAGATAATATAGATAAGTTTATTGAATCTATAGGAAATATTGTTGACTTATACAAGGAAAATAATGAAATTTCAGGATTAGCATGTAGTTCACCAGGAGCTGTAGATGTTAAAAGTGGTTTTATAGGAGGAGGAAGTGCAATTCCTTGTATTCATGGACCAAATATTAGAGAATTATTAGAAAAAAGATGTAACTTAAAAGTAACTATTGAAAATGATGCAAACTGTGCAGGTTTAGCAGAAGGATGGCTTGGGGCAGCTAAAGATGTTAAAAATTATGCTTGTATTGTAATAGGAACAGGTATAGGAGGATGCATAGTTATAAATGGAAGTATATTAAGAGGAAAAAATCTTCATGGAGGAGAATTTGGCTATATGTTTACTAAAGATAGTTTAAATAAAACAGATAGAATTTGGAGTGAAGTTGCCTCTACAAATGCATTAGTTAAAAGAGTAAGCAAAATAAAAGGAATAGAAAAAAAAGAGCTTGATGGTAAAAAAGTTTTTGAAATGGCCGAAAAGGGAGATAAAGAAGTTATTAATGAGATAGACTTATGGTATATGGACCTTGCAAGAGGTATATATAATATTCAGTATATAATTGACCCAGATAAAATAGTTATAGGAGGAGCAATAAGTTCTAGAGAAGGCTTTGAGAAGAAAATAAATGAAAAACTTTCTTTATTAAAAAGTGATATAGCAACTTTAGATATAAGTGTTGAAAAGTGTAAATTTGAAAATGATTCAAATTTAATAGGAGCTTTATATAATTATCTTTTTTAATATGAACTTATTATTTAAAGAAAAATATAAACAAAAGGGGATATATTATGACACAGTTAAACTATAGAGAAAATTTAAATATGAAATTTAAATCTTACAAGGGTGGATTAAGAGTTTTTAAAAACTATGAAATTGATGATAACAATATAAATGTTTATTTTTCAAATTTAAAAATAACTTTAAGTATATTTAAAAACAATATAGTTAAGGTTTTTATAGGAGATAAATATGAAGAAAGTATTTCTACTAATGCTGTATTAAATAATTTAGAAAAGGGAAGTTTTGAATTAGAAGATAAGGACAATTTTTTAATTATAAAGGGAGATAAAATTTTAACTTTTGTAAATAAACATACTACAGAAATAAGTTTTAGAGATTTACAGGGCAATATAATAAATGAAGATTTTCAACCTAGTTTTAAGGATGAAGAAGGAAATATATATATATCTAAAATAAATGATTGTATGGCTTATTATGGTTTAGGGGAAAAGGGAGGAGACTTAAATAAAAAGGGATGCTATACAGAAAATTTTAATACTGATGACCCTGAAACAGAGGATAACTCTGTAACCTTTTATAAGACAATACCATTTTATGTAGCTTTAAAAGAAAATGCAACTTATGGAATGTTTTTTGATAATAGTTTTAGAAGTTATTTTGACATGGGAAAAGAGAGAGAGGATAGAATTTTCTTTGGAGCTATAGGAGGACAAATCCAATATTATTTTATTTTAGGTGAAAATATTAAAGAGGTGGTAAAAAACTACACTTATTTAACAGGTAGAATGGAAATGCCTCCTCTTTGGAGTTTAGGATATCAACAATGCAGATTTAGTTATTTTAGCCAAGAAGAAGTTAGAGAGTTAGTAAGAAATTTTGAAGAAAAGGAAATACCTTTAGATGTAGTCTATTTAGATATAGATTATATGGATGGTTTTAGAGTTATGACTTTTAAAGAACCTAATTTTGACAATGCACCTTCTCTTATTAGTGATTTAAAGAATAAAGGAATAAGAACAATTACTATTATTGACCCAGGAGTTAAGGTTGATGAGGAATATGAGGTATTTAAAAGAGGAAAAGAAGGAAATCACTTTACTAAAAAATTAGATGGAGAATTATTTATAGGAGCAGTTTGGCCAGGAGATAGTGCTTTCCCTGATTTTTCAAATAAAGAGTGTAGAGAATGGTGGAAAAGAGAACTTAAAAAGTTTATAAGTGAAAATAAAATTGATGGTATTTGGAATGATATGAATGAACCCTGTGTTTTTAATAATGACCATAAAACAATGTTAGAAAGTTGTCTTCATAATAGTGATAATGGAATTATAGAACATAAAGAATTTCATAATAGGTATGGCTTTGAAATGAGTAGATGTTCTAAGGAAGCTCAAGAGGAATTGCATCCTAATGAAAGAGGATTTTCAATGACTAGGGCTACTTATGCTGGTGGACAAAGATATTCATCAGTATGGACGGGAGATAATATGAGTCTTTGGAGTCAAATGAGAATGTCTATATCAATGAATGCTAACTTAGGTCTTAGTGGATTTTCCTTTGTTGGGAATGATGTTTCTGGTTTTGGCTTAGATTCAGGAGAAGAATTGTTTATAAGATGGATGGAACTAGGGCCTTTTATTCCTATATTTAGAAATCATTCGAATATGTATACTAGAAGGCAAGAGCCTTGGGCCTTTGGAAAGAGAGCTGAAAAAATAGCTAAAAAATCTATAGAGTTAAGATATGAATTACTTCCATATATATATAGTTTATATTATATATCACACAAGGAAGGGCTTCCTATTTTTAGGCCTATGATAATGGAATATGAAGAGGATATTAATCTTTTAAATATGAGAGAGCAGTTTATGTTAGGGGAAAATATGCTTGTTGCACCAGTATTATATGAAGGGGAAAGAAGTAAGACTTTGTATTTGCCAAAGGGAGTATGGTTTAACTACTTTACTAATGAAAAATTACAAGGTGGGAAATGGTATAAGCTTCCTTGTGAGCTAGATGAAATTTTAGTTTTTGTTAAAGAAGGTACAATAATACCAACATATGAGAAAAAATTTAAAAATGTTAAGGAAAGACCATTAGATATTCTTCTAAAAGTATTTGGTGAAAATGCTAAGGGGTTTGTTTATAATGATGATGGTATTTCTATGGAATATTTAAAGGGAAAATTTGATTACATCTGTATAGAAGTTATAGAAGGAAAAGAGAAATTTAATATTATTAATAAGGGATATGGAATAGAGGATTTTAACATTAAAATAATAAAATAAATTTACTTTGAAAGGTTTAAGTTTAAGACAAGACTTAAACCTTTATTTTTTTATAAAATTTTAATAATATACAAAAAATAAAGTAATTTAAAGTTATTTAAAGAAAAATTAGGATGCTTTTGGAAAATAGCTATTATGAATGAAATTCACTTATATTGCTTTAATTTTAATAGGGTGTTAAAATTAGTGTGTAATATTTAACGTTAAAATAATTTATAATTAATTTTCTATTAAATCTTTAAAAAATAAGCTTTTTTTTAAATAATATAGAAAATTTTATTCCCATTGATGATTAGGAGGAAAAACATGGGTAATAGCAATAATGAAAAAAAACTTATGTGGTACAACCTAGGTTTAATGGCCTTTGTATCTGTTTGGGGCTTTGGTAATGTAGTAAATAACTTTGCTACACAAGGGTTAACAGTAGTAACTTCTTGGATATTAATAATAGCCCTATATTTTGTACCTTATGCTCTTATGGTTGGGGAATTAGGCTCAACATTTAGAGATAGTAGTGGAGGAGTAAGTTCTTGGATTGGAAAAACTATGGGACCTACTTTAGCTTACTTAGCTGGTTGGACTTATTGGGTAGTTCATGTACCTTACTTAGCTCAAAAACCACAAGCTGTTCTTGTTTCTTTAGGGTGGGCTGTATTCCAAGATGGAAATACAATAAAAGAAATAGACCCTAAAATTATTCAAGTAATTTGTTTGTTAGTATTTTTATTTTTTGTTTGGATTGCTTCAAGAGGAGTAAATTCTTTAGGAAAAATAGGAACTATAGCAGGAACTGCAATGTTTGTTATGTCAATACTTTATATAATACTTATGCTTGCAGCACCAGCTATTAGAGGGGTTTCAATAGCTAGTCCAAACATGACATCTATAAAAACCTATATACCAAAATTTGATTTTACCTACTTTACTACCATAGCTATGTTAGTATTTTCAGTAGGAGGAGCAGAAAAGATATCTCCATATGTTAATAATATGAAAGACTCTAAAAGAGGTTTTTCAAAGGGAATGATAGCTTTAGCTATAATGGTTGCAGTTACAGCACTTTTAGGTTCTGTAGCAATGGGTATGATGTTTGATGCAAATAATGTTCCTGATGATTTAATGTTAAACGGTGCTTATTATGCATTCCAAAAGCTTGGAAATTATTATGGATTAGGAAATTCTTTATTAATTTTATATGCATTAGCTAATTTTGCAGCTCAAGTTTCAGCTTTAGTATTTTCTATAGATGCACCATTAAAAGTTTTATTATCAGATAGTGATTCAAGATATGTTCCAGTTGCTTTAACTAAAACTAATAAAAATGGAGCACCTATAAATGGATATATAATGACTTCTATATTAGTTGGAATTTTAATAATAGTTCCTGCTTTAGGAATTGGAAACTTTAATGAATTATTTACTTGGTTATTAAAATTAAATGCTGTAGTTATGCCAATGAGATATTTATGGGTATTTTTAGCTTATATAATGTTAAGAAGAGCAGTAAAAGGAAAGTTTAATTCAGAGTATAAATTTGTTAAAAATGATAAGTTAGCAATAATAATAGGAATGTGGTGTTTTGCCTTTACAGCCTTTGCTTGTATTTTAGGTATGTTCCCAACAGATGTTAAAGCATTTTCTGGAGAATGGATATTTAGGGTAGGAATGAATATAGGTACTCCTATAGTCCTAATTGGTTTAGGATTAATATTACCTAAAATAGCTAAAAGAACAAATGGAAAAAACAATGAAAATTCCTTAGGGGATGCAAATCCTACAAATTAAAAAAGAAAAGACATTCTTCTATTTAAATAGAAGAGTGTCTTTTTTTGATATATAATTTTATTATAATGACAAATTATATTAAATATGGTAATATGATAAGTGCAATATACTTTGATAATCAAAGGAAATTCATAATAAGTACATAAAATAGTAATTTTTAATATTAAAATTTAAAAGGTAATTATTAGGAAGGGAGCGATATTAAAATGATAGTAGAACCAAAGTTTAGAGGTTTTATATGTACAACTGCACATCCTACAGGATGTAAAAAAAATGTTGAGAATGAAATTGAGTATGTAAAGGAAAAAGGTAAGATAAAAGGTGCTAAAAAAGTTCTTGTATTAGGATGTTCAACAGGATATGGTCTTGCAAGTACTATAGTTTCTTTAGAAGCTTGTGATGCAGACGTTTTAGGAGTTTCTTTTGAAAGAGAAGCTAAGGGAAAAAGAACAGCTTCAGCTGGATGGTATAATGTAGAAGCCTTAAAAGGCTTTGCAAAAGATGAAGGAAAGAAATTTATTTCAGTAAATGGAGATGCTTTTTCTAAGGAAATTAAAGAAGAAGTTATTGACATAATAAAAAAAGAAATTGGAAAAGTTGATTTAGTTATATATTCCCTAGCAGCGCCAAAGAGAAAAGACCCTGTTTCAGGCGAGGTTTATACTTCTTCATTAAAAACTATAGGAGAACCTTTTACAAGTAAAACTTTAGATTTCCATACAGGAGAAATCCATGAAATAACAATAAATGAAGCTACTGAAGAAGAAATAGAAGGTACAATAAAAGTAATGGGTGGAGAAGACTGGCTTTTATGGATTAAGGCTTTAAAAGAAGCTAATGTTTTAGAAGAAGGTATAAAAACTATAGCTTATTCTTATATTGGACCAGAAGTAACATATCCTATATATAGAGAGGGAACTATAGGAGTTGCTAAAACAGATTTAGAGAAGAAAGCTAAGGAGATTAGTGAAATTTTAAGCCCATTAAAAGGGGAAGGTATAATTTCTGTAAATAAAGCTTTAGTAACACAAGCTAGTTCCGCTATACCAGTAGTATCTTTATATATTTCAATTCT
Organism: Clostridium sp. TJA038; assembly: GCF_058310255.1. Taxonomy (NCBI): domain Bacteria; kingdom Bacillati; phylum Bacillota; class Clostridia; order Eubacteriales; family Clostridiaceae; genus Clostridium; species Clostridium sp. TJA038. Next base: position 158,792 of record NZ_JBZEFA010000001.1, read on the forward strand.
TTACAAAGTAATGAAAGAAAAAGGAACTCATGAGGGCTGTATTGAACAAATATACAGAATGTTTAAAGAGGTTTATGGAGAAGATTTAGTTTTAGATTCTGAAAATAGAATCAGAATAGATAATTTAGAAATGGATGAAGAAGTTCAAAAAGCTATTGAAGAAATTTGGCCACAAATAAATAGTGAAAATGTTTTTGAATTAAGTGATGCAGAAGGATTTAAAAATGAGTTCTTTAAACTTTTTGGCTTTGGAGTAGATGGAGTAGATTACTCAGAAGAAGTTGACATAACAAGAATTTAAAAATAAAAATGCTAGGATTTAACCTAGCATTTTTATTTTTACTTTAAATATTAAAATATAATAAATAGAGATAGTATTATTATTATTAATCCAGCAACTAAATCGCTATTTTTTGAAAGATTTTTTCCTTTTATTTTTTTTGAAAAGAAAAAACCTAAAGAAACAAATATTAAGGAAATAACAAAAGTTATTAAAGTTGTTAATGTTATATCAATTCCAGAAATACTAGCACCTATGCCTAAACCAAAATTATTTAGGGAAAGTGCTAAAGATAAACTTAAAGATTCTTTAAAATCAATATTACCAGAGTTATCTTTATCTGCTATTTCTGGATTATCTAAAAGGAAAATTGGAGAATTACTTTTTTCAGAGTTATTACATATATCTTTTTTTTCTTTAAAATAAGAATATATTGAATAAACGCCTAAAAGCATAAGTACTAAGCCACCTAATATATCTCCTAACTTAATAGGAATTACATCTATTAAAAACTTTCCAATAACCATAGAAATTAATGTACCAAAAGCAGATATTGATGCTATTACAAGGGTGCTAGAAAAATTTATTTTTATGTTCTTTAGCCCATAAGCTAGAGAAACTACAAGAATATCTAAACTTGATGCAATTACAAAAAGAATTATGCTTAAAAACACTTTTATGCCTCCAAAATTTTACTGTTACTTTCAATATATTTTAACAATATTTAGATTGTGACAATTTTAGAGAGTATAAATAAATCTAGAGTTGAGATAAATAGTAAGATAATTTTTTTTCGGGAAATTCTAATTTTTTTATTAGTTTTTTTATGTAATTTCTTGATTTTTCAAAATCTTTCTTTAAAATTAGTTTATTTAAATAATTAAGTTCCCTAGAATTTATATATTCCTTTATATATTCTTTAGCTATAGGAATGGAGTTTTTAAGTAGAGCTTCTCTTTCAGAGAGAATTAAGTCATCTATAAAGTTATAAAATTCTATAATACTTTTAGAAAATTTATTATAATTTTCTAAAAAGTTTTTATCATATTCTCTCCATAAAATTTCGTAATTATTCTTTTCATTTTTTATATCTTCATAGCTTAAAAGATTTTTTCTTTCTTTAATTGAATTTATGCACTTAATAGCAGAAATATCTTTATCCTTAACTTCTAGCATTATATCAGGAGAGAAGCTTTTAACTTCTTCATAATAATTTAAAAATGTGCTTATTCTTATAGTTTTAGAATGAGAACCTATTTTTTTAAATATGTCTTGTTGGCTATAATGTACTTTCATTGGACCATCTATATTAATATTCCATGTTTTAGAAACTAATTCATATATATCTTTAAGGCTTTTAAAGTTATTTCCATAACAAAGATTATGTAAATTATCAAATATTACAGGAACATTTATTTTAGAGGAAATTTCTAAAACATCTTCTAAAGAAAAATTTCTTTCATCATTTTCTATAACTAGTCTTTTTTTTGAGGAATCTGAAAGCATTTTAAAGGTTTTTATAAAATTTTCCTTTGCTAAGGACTTATTATTATAGGTTCCTCCTATGTGAATAATTAATTTGTTTTTATAGTCTAGGTTTAGAGAATCTAAAAATTCACAGTGATATTCAAAATCTCTAATAGACTTTTTTACTACATCTTCTTTAGGACTATTTAAAACTGTGTATTGTCCTGGATGCATTGAAACTCTTATTCCTTCTTTCTTTATTAAATTTCCTATATGCTCTAATTTATCTTTAAAAATTTTTCTCCAATCAATCTCGTTTATAAAATGGGAACCTAAGGGAATAATATCAGAACTTATCCTAAAAAGATAAATATTATTTTTTACATTCCATTTTAATATTTTTTCTAAATCATCTAAATTTTTTTCCGTTAAGGATAAAAATTTATCTTTAGAAAAATCCTTTAAAAGTAGCTTTCTATTTGTTTTTGCATTAGTAGTAATAGGAATACAAGCATAACCTATTTTCATATAAATCAATCCTTTCTTAAAACAAAACAGTTTATTTTAAATTAAAAGAAAAAAGTTAATGAAATGTAAAAATAAGTGAATAAATCTCTTAATTTATAAATTAATAATTTTGTAATAATTCCTTTGTAAGTTGTGTGGCAAAATTATATTAGAGAATGAGATATATTTAGATTTAAGAAGTTTTAATATTTGTAGTTTGGTTTTTTTAGATTAAATATATAAATAAATTTAAATCTAAAAGACAGTAATATTTATGGGAACATAAGGGTACATAAAATGCCTTTTTAAAAAAGGTTTAGAGCACATTATATGGTTAATAGAAAAGATTAGTTATATTTAAAAGGAGAAGTTTAAAATTTCTTAGGAAAATTTAAGAAGAACCTTTGATAATAAGGTTGTTTAAATATTAGTAAAACACATAGGTTTAAGGTCTTTTAAGTAAAAGATTAAAAATTAAGTTTTGATGCAATTGATTCATGAAATAAGGGGTAAGTTGTTTTATGAATCAATTGACATGAAAATTTAAATTTTATTCTCAAATCTTATAGATTTTATTCCATTTTTAATGTTTTTTGATAAATTATTAAAAAATAAAAATAAAATATATTTTACAAAATATATGAACAACTGTTATAATGTCATAGGTTAATTTAAGTTATAGGAGTGGAATTTATGGAAAAGTATATATTTTGGGTAACAGCTGTTTTTCAAATAGGCGTATTTGCTCTAATGCTATACTATTTAATCATAGCGCTATTTGGATTCTACAGAAAAAAAGACAAAAAAGTTTTTGAACCGCAAAAGAAATTTGCAATGCTTGTAGCAGCCCATAATGAAGAAGTAGTTATAGAAAATTTAGTTGAAAGTTTAAAACATTTAGATTATCCAAAAGAATTATATGATATATTTGTTATTGCAGATAACTGTACTGATAATACTGCTAAAATCGCAAGGGAAGCAGGAGCAAATGTATTTGAGAGATTTAACAAAGATAAAAGAGGTAAGGGCTTTGCCTTAGAGTGGATGTTTGATAAAATATTTAAAATGAACACTCATTACGATGGCATAGCAGTTTTTGATGCTGATAATTTAGTCGATAAAAACTTCTTAAAAGAAATGAACAATAAGATGTGTGAAGGATTTAAAGTTGTTCAAGGATATATTGATTCTAAAAATCCTCAAGATTCATGGATAACAGAATCTTACGCTATAGCTTTTACATCAGCTAATAGAATGCTTCAATTAGCAAAGAGTAATATAGGACTATCTGCACAAATCGGTGGAACAGGATTTGTAATAGATACAGCTACTCTTAAAAAGTTAGGTTGGGGTGCAACTTGTTTAACAGAAGACTTAGAATTTAGTTGTAAACTTATATTAAATGGTGAAAAAGTTGGTTGGGCACACGATGCTAAAATATATGATGAGAAACCATTAACTTTAAAAGCTTCTTGGAATCAAAGAAAGAGATGGATGCAAGGTTTTGCAGACGTTGCTACTAGATACGGAATGAAACTTTTAAAGAAATCTATAAAAGACAGAAGCTTAGTTGCTTTTGACTGTACTTTATATGTAATGCAACCTTTTGTTACTTTAGCTATGGGATTAGCAGCTGTTTTAACTTTCATACAGGTAAGAGCTGTAGATGGACTTGGAATATTTGTAATAAGTTATTTATTTAATGCAACGGCATGGCAGTTATTCTGTGTATTCCAATTCTTATTAACACCATTTGCTTTATTATTTGATAAGAAGATGAGTGGAAAGTTATTTGCTGTATTAGCATTATATGCATGTAACGTATTTATACAACCATACCTAGTAAATCAATTAGGTATATTAGATAATATCTTTTTACTAACATTATTTAATGTGGCTTATATAGGAATTTTCTTAATAGGAACTTTATTATTCTTAGGAAAGAGAAATTTCCAAATGTTCTACAGATACTTAATTTATCCATTATACATATTAACTTGGATACCAATAACAATACAAGGTATAATAGATAAAGACAAAAAAGAATGGTCACATACTAAACATGTTAGACAAATCGGAATATACGAAGTTTAATTATTATAAGACATCCAAAATGGATGTCTTATATTTTTTTATGATTATTACATAAGAATTTTGACAATATTATTAGAAGAATTTTATTTAAAAATATATATTTTTGTCTTTTAAAATCTTTTGATATAATTAATAATCGTGAAGCACTATAGAGTTAAGATTTAATGGGAACAAATGTTTGACAATGTATTTTTAAAGAATTATACTATTTTAGTAAATTGAAAGGATGATATATAAATGTTTGGATTAATAAGTTATGAGGAGATATATGGACATGAGGATGAGTATATCTTTATAGATGTTAGAAGTGAAAAGGAAGCCTTTGAAGAACCTATGATAGGTTCTGTAAATATTCCAGTTCTTTTAAATGAGGAAAGAGATGTAGTTGGAACTTTATATGTTAGAGAAAGTGCAGAAGCTGCAAAGGAACAAGGTGTTGAATTTATATCTAAAAGATTGCCAGAGATATTTAAAAAAGTGCAAGAACTTTATAAAAATAAACATGGTAAAAAACTTGTTATCTTTTGTGCAAGAGGTGGAATGAGAAGTGGAAGTCTCCATTCATTACTAAATAGTCTAGGAATAAATTGTTACAAATTAGAAGGCGGATATAAATCTTATAGAAGCTTTATAATAGATAAAATAGAAGAGTTCTCTAAAGCTATTGATTTTATAGTTTTATACGGAAATACTGGTGTTGGAAAAACAGAAATGCTATATAAATTAGAAGAAAAGGGATATGATGTTTTAGATTTAGAAGGATGTGCAAATCATAGAGGATCAATTCTTGGAGGGGTTGGACTTGGAGATTGCAACACTCAAAAAAGATTTGATGCCTTAGTTTATGATAAGCTAAGACATAGAAAATCTAATCTTATATTTATTGAAGGAGAAAGTAAGAGAATTGGTAGAATTTTAATACCTGATTATTTATTTGAAAAGATGTATGAAGGAGAAAAAATTAAAATAAATGCTGATTTAGATATTAGAGCAGAAAGATTAGTTAAGGAATACACAGCTTTTGAGAATGTAAATGAACAGTTAGATGAAGCTTTAGGAGTTCTTAAAAAACATATAAGTCAAGAAAGAGTTGAAAAGTATAAAGAGTTAGTAGATAAGGGAGAATATAAAACAGTAGCTATAGAGCTAATGGAAAAATATTATGACCCTAGATATGGTACAAGTGCAAAGAAAAAAACATTTAGAAATGAATTAGAAATAAATAATATAGATGAGGAATTATATAAGTTAGAGGATATATATTCAGAAATTTCAAAAGAACTAGGAGAGGATTTGCATGAGCAATAAAAATAATAATTATGATGTAACTTCTTTAACCTCTTTAGAAAAATTAGAGCCAGTAAGAGTAAGACCAGGTATGTACATAGGCTCTACAGGAAGTAAGGGACTTCATCATTGTATATGGGAAATATTAGATAACTCTATAGATGAAATATCTAATGGTTACGGAAATAAGGCAAAGGTTATATTAAATAAGGATAAAAGTGTTACAGTAATAGATAATGGAAGAGGTATTCCAACGGGAATGCATCCAATAAAGAAAAAGACTGGTGTTGAAATGGTCTTTACTGAACTGCATACTGGTGGAAAGTTTAACAATCAAAACTATAAAACTTCAGGTGGGCTTCATGGAGTTGGAGCTGCAGTTGTTAATGCTTTATCAAGATGGTTAGAAGTTGAGGTAAAGCAAAATGGGAAAATCTATAGACAAAGATTTGAATATACCTATGATAAAGAGCTTAAAAAAGATATGCCAGGAACTCCAGTAACTAATTTAGAAGTTATTGGTGAGTCTAAGGAAACTGGAACAAAGGTTACATTTTTGCCAGATAGAGAAGTATTTTCTACATCAGATTTTAAATTTGATGTTATAGATGAAAGATTACAAGAGTTAGCTTTTCAAAATAAAGGCATAAGATTAGAACTTATTGATAATAGAAAAGAAGAAACAGTAAGTAAGGAATATTATTCTGAAAGAGGTCTTTTAGATTTTATTGATTATTTAAATGAAAGTAAGACACCACTTCATCAAACACCTGTTTTATTTGAAGGAGAAAGAGAAGTAAATAATATACAGATGTATGGAGAGATTTGTCTTCAATTTACGGATTCCACAACTGAAAATATAGTAAGTTACGTAAATAATATTCCTACAACAGAGGCTGGAACTCATGAAACAGGATTTAAAACAGGAATGACTCGTGCTTTCAAAGAATGGGCTAAAAAGCTTAATCTTATAAAAGAAAAGGATAAGGAATTTGAAGGTGATGATTTAAGAGAAGGAATGACAGCTATTGTTAGGATAAAAATTACAAATCCAGTTTTTGAGGGACAAACAAAAACTAAACTTGGAAACAATGAAGCATATACAATGATGAATGATTTAGCTTACACTAAGTTTGGACATTGGATAGAGGATAATAAAGAGGTTGCAACTATGATTATAAACAATGCAATAGATGCAGCAGCAAGAAGAGAAAAGATTAAAAAGATTAATGATGCAGAAAGAAAGAAAATAGGAAAAGGAACAGCACCATTAGCAGGAAAGGTTGCTGTTTGTACCTTGAAAAATAAAGAAGCTAATGAGTTTATTGTTGTTGAGGGTGATTCAGCAGGTGGTTCAGCTAAACAAGCTAGGGATAGAAGATTTCAAACTATAATGCCTTCAAAGGGTAAAATAATGAATACAGAAAAACAAAAGTTGGAAAATGTTATAGCTTCTGAAGAATTAAAAATATTTAATACTGCTATAGGCACAGGAATTTTAGATAACTATAATGAAGAAGATTTAAAATACGATAAAATAATAATAATGAGTGATGCAGATGTGGATGGTTATCATATAAGAACTCTTTGGATGACATATATTTATAGATATATGAGACCACTTATAGCTAATGGTCATCTTTATTTAGCACAACCTCCTCTTTATAAAGTTGCTAAATCAGGAAAAGGAAAAGATAAAATTGTTTATGCTTATAGTGATGATGAATTAGAAGAAGTTAAGAAAAAGGTTGGAAAAGGGGCAACTATTCAAAGATTTAAAGGACTTGGAGAAATGAATCCAGACCAATTATGGGAAACAACTTTAAATCCAGAAACTAGAACTTTAGTACAAGTTACCATAGAAGATGCTGCAAAGGCTGAAAAAATGGTTTCTTTATTAATGGGAGATGTTGTTCAACCTAGAAAGAAATATATGTATAAGTACGCAGAGTTCTAAAGGAGGAGATTAAATGGCTAAAAAAAATATTGAAATACCAAAAGATAATAATATTATAAGAATGCCTCTTGAAGAGGTTATGCCTGATAACTATCTACCTTATGCAGTTGAAGTGGCTAAGGATAGAGCCCTTCCAGATGTAAGAGATGGATTAAAGCCAGTACATAGAAGAATTTTATATGGTGCATATATGTTAAAGGCTTTTCCTGATAAACCCTATTATAAATCAGCTAGAATAGTTGGGGATATTTTAGGTAAGTATCATCCTCATGGAGATAGTTCAGTTTATGATGCTATGGTGATTTTAGCACAGAATTTTAGTACAAGAGCTCCACTTATTGATGGACATGGAAACTGGGGAAGTATAGATGGAGATGGTGCAGCAGCTATGAGATATACAGAGGCTAGGCTTTCAAGTATATCTATGGAGATGCTTAGAGATATAGAGAAAAATGTAGTTGATATGGTTCCAAACTATTCAGATTCTGAAATGGAACCTAAGGTTTTACCAGCTAGATATCCAAATCTTTTAGTAAATGGAACTTTTGGTATAGCAGTTGGGCTTTCAACTAATATACCTCCACATAATTTAAAAGAAGTAATAGAGGGGACATTAGCTTATATAGATAATAATGAAATTACAACTAAGGAATTAATGAGATATATAAAGGGTCCAGACCTTCCAACTGGTGGCGTTTTAATAGGTGAAAAAACTTTGCTATCAGCTTATGAAACAGGAGAAGGAAAGGTTACTTTAAGAGCTAAAGCTAACATTGAAACCTTAGAAAATGGAAGACTTGGAATAGTTATAACTGAGTTCCCTTATAGAAGGAATAAAGCTAAAATACTTCAAACAATATCAGATATGACTGGTGATAAAAGACATGCTAAAGCATTAGATGGAATAGTTGATATTAGAGATGAATCAGATAGAACAGGAATAAGAGCTGTAATAGAGTTTAAAAAGGCTATAAATTTTGACATGGCTCACAAAGTTCTTAAATATCTTTATAAGAAAACTGACCTTCAAGGAAATATAAGCTTTAACATGGTGGCCTTAGCAGAGGGAAAGCCAGAAACTATGGGATTAAAAACTATAATATCTCACTATGTAAATCATCAGAAGGATGTTGTCACAAGAAGGACAAAGAGAGAGTTAGAAGTAGCTGAAAAAAGATTTCATATAGTTGAAGGATTTATAAAAGCTATAGGTATAATGGATGAGGTTATAGCTGCAATTAGGGCTTCAAATTCTAAAAAAGATGCTCATGAAAATTTAGTTTCAGAATTTTACTTTACAGATATTCAAGCAGAGGCAATCTTAGAATTAATGCTTTATAGATTAACGGGATTAGAGATAAAGGTTTTTGAAAAAGAACATAAGGAATTATCAAGAAAGATAAAAAAACTTAAAAAAATATTAGAAAAGGAATCTGTTCTTTTAGAAGTTATAAAAGAGGAGTTAAAAGAGGTTTCTAAGGTTTATGGAGATGAGAGAAGAACTGCCTTAATAGAAGATGAAAGTGAAGCTAAAATAGATTTAGAAGAGCTAATTGTTGCAGAAGATGTAATGATTACCTTATCAAAGGAAGGTTTCATAAAGAAACTTCCTCTTAAAACTTATAATCGTTCAAATGTTGACGAAAATGAAATAGAGTATAGAGAGGGAGATTACTTAAAATTCCTTCTTAAATCTAATACTAAGGATACTTTAGCTATATTTACTGATAAAGGAACTGTTTATCAAATAAAATGTAATTCTATAGTAGATAAAAAATGGAAAGATAAAGGGGAAAGACTTGAGGATTTAATAAGAGGATTAAATTTAGAGGATGAAAAAATAATTGCTATTGAATCAATTGATAATTTCTTGCCAAATAAATGCTTTAAGTTTATAACTTCTAATGGCTTAATAAAAAAGACTACTTTAGATAAATTTGTTACAGCATATTCAAAGCTTATGGCTATAAAACTTAAAAATGATGATTCATTAAGAAGTGTATCTTTAATAGATTCTCAAGAGGAAGAAAGATTTGTAGAAATAGAAACAACTAATGGTTTAAGTTTTGTTGTTTCTGAACCAAAATTAGATTTTTCAGAAAGAAATTTATTAGGGGCACAATTAGTTCCTTTAAAAAATGGAAATAAAATTAAAAGCATAAGATTTGTAGATAATTATGAATATAAAGAGTTTATTATAGGAATAAATAAAAAAGGAAATATTAAAACCTTTAATAATTTTAATAATAGTTCTTATGAAAAAGTAAAAGTAAATTCTTTTAAAAATGTAATAGCTTTTTCTAATAAGGGAAAGGTATTTAAGTTTCCAGCATATTTACTTCAAAATACAGAAGAGAGCAATATTTCAGACTTAGTAGATGGCTTTGAAAAGGATGAAAATATAGTAAGAGTTTTCCCTATAAATGAATTTGGAAGAATAGGGGAAGATTTATTTGTATATTTCTTCACAATGGAAGGATTAGTTAAAAAGACAAGTCTAAGAGAATTTTTAGGAGATTTTAATAATCAAATAGCTTATAAATTTAAAAATCCAAAGGATGAAGTTATAAATATAGATATAAATCTTGATAATGCCACAATAATTTTAGTAACTAAAAATGCTATGGGAATTAAATTCTTAGCTAATTCCTTAAATCCTATGGGAAAAGTAGCTTCAGGAGTAACAGGAATAAGTTTAAAAGATAATAATAAAGTTATATTTGGTAGAGCTATTCCATCCTTAGAGGTAGGTATTGATGATAAAGTTTTAGAGGCGTATAATGACTATAAAAAAGAATTAACTAGTAATTATGAAAAACTTATTTTAGAGTCTAAGCAAAAAGAAAAAGCTGAGGTAAGCATTGAAAATATTAAGCTACAGAATAGAGCAGGTAGAGGAAGTAGTTTAATGATTCTAGGCTTAGAGGATTATATAAGGGAAGTAATTATTAAGTAGGAGGTATGGTCATGAAAAAAGTTTTAGTATTTTTAGCAGAAGGTTTTGAAACTATAGAGGCTTTATCAGTTGTAGATGTTTGTAATAGAGCTAAGGTTTTATGTCATGCATGTAGCATAACAGAAAATAAAAATGTTAATAGTGCCCATGGAACAACAGTTCTTTGTGATAAGACAATATTAGATTCTGATTTAGAAAGTTATGATGCAATTGTACTTCCAGGTGGAATGCCAGGGGCAACAAATCTTAGAGATAATGAAAAAGTTCAAGCTTTAATAAAAAAATACAATGAAGATAATAAAATAGTTGCAGCAATATGTGCAGCTCCAATAGCTTTAGCTAAGGCTAATATTATTGAAGGTAAGAATGTTACAAGTTATCCTGGCTTTAAAGAAGAACTTGGAAATGTTAATTATATAGAAAATAAAACAGTAGTTGTAGATGGAAATATAATAACAAGTAGAGGTCCTGCAACGGCTTTAGTATTTGGATTAGAAATATTAAAAAGCTTAGGATATGAAAAAGAAGCAAAGGATATAAGAAAGGGAATGCTTATTGACTTTTTCTTAGAAACAGAAGAAAAATAAAGTTTTATATTAAAAAGAGTTATATCAAATAGCTTAAAAAATTTATTTAATGATTTACTATAAATTAAGGTTTAAAGAGTAAATTTAAAATTAATAAATTTTATTTAGGCTTTGATATGGCTCTTTTATTTTTTTATAAGTTTATTACCTGTGTTAAAATATAATATGATTTAATAGTATATCTTTGGAGGGAAATATGAAAAAGATAGTTTTAGATAATGGAGTTAGATTATTATATAAATTTAAAGATATAGAACATACATCCTTTTGCATAAGTTTAGAAAGTGGTGCTAATGCAGAAAAAAAAGATGAAATAGGAATGGCTCATGCTTTAGAACATATGCTTTTTAAAGGGAATGAAAAAATAAGAGAAGATGAAATAAATGAAGAATTAGATGAATTATTTGGTTTTAATAATGCTATGACTAATTTTCCTTATGTTATTTATTATGGAACTACTGCTAAGGAAGATTTTTTTGAAGGCTTTTCTTTATATTCAGAGATTGTTTTAAATTCTAATTTTAGTAAAGAGGGATTTTTAGAAGAAATAAATGTGATAAAACAAGAGAGTGATGAATGGAAAGAGGATTTAGAACAACAAGTAGAGGACATAGCCTTAAATAATGGATTTTTTAATGAGAGATTAGGAAAATTAATAATAGGAGAAAAGGAGAATATAGAGAAAATAAGCTTTGAAGGATTAAAGAATTTTTACAATAGAAATTATTTAAGTGAAAATATTGTTGTTTCAGTTGTTTCCTCCTTTTCCTTAGAGGAAGTAAAGGGAATTGTAGAAAAAAGCTTTATGAAAGTAAAAAGAGGAAAAGTATTTAAGGAGCCTTTAAAAAGAAGCGTTAATTATGGAGTATTTTCTAAGAAAGTTCAAGGAAATAATGGAGTTAAAATATGTTGCTTATTTGATATAAGTGATTTAACTATGGAGGAGGTATCCACACTTAAAATTTTTAATCTTTGGTTTGGTGAAGGAGTAAGTTCAGTACTTTATGACGAAATTAGAACAAAGAATGGATTAGCTTATGAGGTTTATAGTGAAGTTAAATATGAAAAAGGAATAAGATTATTTAAGGTTTATTTAGGAACTTCTAAAGAAAAGGAAGAAGAGGCTTTAGCACTTATTGAAAAGTGCATATTAAAGGCTATAAATATAGAAGAATATTTAAGGGATGAAGGCTTAAAGAAATTAATAAAAAGATTTAAACTTAAAAATTCCTTAGACCTAGAAAAAAGTATAGTACTTGCTAATAGAATGGCTATATATGAAACCATGTTTAATAAGGGAGAATATATTTTTAATGAGTTAAACTTAGTAGAAGATTTAACATTAAAAGATATGAAGAAAATACTTAAGAAAGTTTTAGAAAAATCCGTTGTGCAAATAATTAATTAAGAGGTGAGTGCATGAGAGAAAAGTGGCTACTTAGACAGAGAAAAAGAGAAGATATAGAAAATTTAAAAGAAAAATTAAATATAGATTTATTAACAGCTACTCTTTTAGTGAATAGAGATATAAAAGATGAAAAAAAGGCTAAGGAGTTTTTATGTGGAGAAATTGAAAGTTTAAACAATCCATACCTTATGAAGGATATGGAAAAAGGAGTTAAAAGAATAAAAGAAGCTATAGAAAAAGGAGAAAAAATAACTATTTATGGTGATTATGACTGTGATGGAGTATCAAGTACCTCAATTCTTTACAAGGGATTAAAAAGGTGTGGTGCTAATTTTAACTATCATATACCAAATAGAGAAGAAGAAGGCTATGGAATGAACTCTAAAAGAGTTAATATTTTAAAGGAAGAGGGAACGGAGGTTATTTTAACTTGTGATAATGGAATTTCTGCCTTTTCTGAAATAGAGTTAGCTGAAAATTTAGGGATGGATGTTATTTTAACAGACCACCATGATATTCCTTTAGTTAAAGATGAAAAAGGAGAAATAAATAAAAAAATTCCAAAAGCTTATGCAGTTATAAATTCTAAGCAAGAGGATTGTAAGTACCCTTTTAAATCTTTATGTGGTGCAGGAATTGCCTTTAAATTTATGTGTGCTTTATATAAAGAATTAGGAATACCTAATGAGGAAAGCTTAGAGTTATTAGAAATTTGTGCTATTGCTACTGTATGTGATGTAGTTGATTTATTAGGTGAAAATAGAGTAATAGTAAAAAAAGGTTTGGAAATGCTTAATAATACTCAAAACAAGGGCTTAATTGCTTTAAAAAAATACACAGGTCTTGAAGGAAAAGAAATATCTCAGTATCATTTAGGTTTTGTTATAGGTCCTTGTATAAATGCAACAGGAAGACTTGAAACAGCAGATTTATCTGTAGAATTACTTTTAGCAGAAGATTATGATAGAGCAGATGCTTTAGCAAAAGAGCTTTTTGAGTTAAATCAAAGAAGACAGGAATTAACAAAAGATAGTGTTGATATGGTAATAAAACAAATAGAGGATAATAAAATGGAAAATGATAAGGTAATTTTAGTTTACAACTCCTATATACATGAAAGTATTGCTGGAATTGTTGCAGGAAGAATAAAAGAAAAATATAATGTTCCTACAATAATAATGACTAAAGGAAAAGATATGCCTAAGGGTTCTGCAAGGTCTATAGAAGAATATAATATTTTTGAAGAGTTATCAAAATGTAAAGAGCTTATAAGCAAGTTTGGGGGACACCCTATGGCAGCAGGATTATCTGTAGAAGAAGAAAAAATACCATTATTAAGAAATATGTTATTAGAAAATTGTAATTTAACTAAGGAGGACCTAATACCAAAAGTCAGAATAGATGCTAAACTTTCTTTAGAAGATTTAAATTATGGGTTAATAGATGATTTAGAAAAGTTAGAGCCTTTTGGAAAAGGAAATCCTAGTCCACTTTTTGGAGAAAAGGATGTTAAGGTAAGTAGGGTTTGGATAATGGGAAAAGAGCAAAATGTAATTAAATTTAGGTGTAAATTAAAAAATACTTATAATACTATAGATGCAATAGCTTTTGGAAATAAAGTTGAAGAATTTAAAGAGGATTTTGCTAATAAATATGGAGAAGAAGAATTAATAAGAATACTAGATGGGGGAAGTTGTAATTTTAATATTGATTTAATTTATTATCCTAATATAAATGAATTTAATGGAAATAAATCAATTCAAGCTAATGTAAAATATTTTAGAATATAAAATTAAAGGAGCAATATTTTTATATTGCTCCAGTAATTTTAAAATAAATATTTTTGCAAATATTTTTATATTTTAATTGTTAATTTTATTTAAAAGTTAAGCTTTATTTAATTGTTAAAGTTTATTTAATTATTAAAATTAAATTAGATATAAATTAAATTCCTTTTTCGTATTTTTCAACCATTCTTTTAACCATTTCTCCACCAACACTACCGCATTGTTTAGAACTTAAATCTCCATTGTAGTTTGAAAATGGTACTCCCATTTCAGCTGCTACCTCGTTTTTGAATTTAGATAATCCATTTTTTGCTTCTGGTACTAAATGTTGTGCCATTTTTAATTCCTCCTTTGTATTGATTGAGTTTGCATTTATATATTGTGCAAAATAGAGTAAAATATGATAGGGAATTGAAGGGGTTATTACAAAAAAATATTTATAATACCATTGTTAATTAAAATAAAATCACATTTTATAAGGGAGTTGATTTTTTGAAAAAATATAAAATAATTATGACAGGTGGAGGTTCAGCAGGACATGTTACTCCAAACTTAGCCTTAGTGCCTAAACTAAAAGAGTTAGGCTTTGATATAAAATATATAGGCAGTAAAAATGGTATAGAAAAAGAGATAATAACTAAGGAAAATATACCTTACTATTCAATATCCTCTGGTAAACTTAGAAGATATTTTGATGTTAAAAATTTTACAGACCCTCTTAAGGTTTTAAAGGGGGTAATGGATGCAAAAAGAATTCTTTCAAAGGAGAAACCAGATGTTATTTTTTCAAAGGGAGGCTTTGTTACTGTACCAGTTGTAATAGCAGCTTCTATGAAAAAAATTCCTGTAGTTTCCCATGAATCTGACTTAACACCAGGCTTAGCAAATAAAATTGCATCTCCTTTTTGTGATACACTTTGTGTTACCTTTCCAGAGAGTTTAAAATATATAAAGGATAATAAAGGTAAATTAACAGGTACACCTATAAGAGAAGACCTTTTAAAAGGTGATAAAGAAAAAGGAAGAAGATTTTGTGCTTTTAAAGATAACAATAAAAAGGTTTTAATGATTATTGGAGGAAGTTTAGGCTCTAAAGTTATAAATGAAAGCCTTAGAAAAAGTTTAAAAGAAATATTAAAAAATTATAATGTTATTCATTTATGTGGAAAAGGAAACTTAGATGAATCTTTAAATAATTTAGAGGGATATAGACAATATGAATATATATCTGATGAGTTACCTGATTTAATGGCTTTAGCAGATTTAGTTATATCTAGGGCTGGAGCTAATACAATATTTGAATTATTAGCTTTAAGGAAATTAAATATTTTAATACCTTTATCTGCAAATGCCTCAAGAGGAGACCAGGTTTTAAATGCTAAATCCTTTGAAAAGAGTGGCTATTCAATGGTTATTAAAGAGGAGGATTTAAGTCCTGAATTACTTTTAAAATCAATAAAAGATATAGAGAAAAACAAGGAAAAATACCTAAATTCTATGAAAATGAGCAAAATAGGTAATGGAGTTGACAATATCATAGATATAATAAAAAAATCTGCACATATGTAAATTTTTATGGACAATTCTAAGCATATGGAAGAACTTTTATAAGAATTGTTAATAAACATTAAAAATATGTTTTAAAATATCTAAATATGCAACTTGAAAAATTTCTCTCAAAGAGTATAATTATTAATGTCGAGAAAAATTAGTTTTATATCAATTAATATTGGGCCTTTAAGATAAAATATATTATCAAGTATAAGAGGTGTTTTTATGAGTAAAGTATCAGTAATATATTGGAGCAATGGTGGAAATGTTGAAGTATTAGCAAATACTATTGCAGAAGAATTAACAGACTTAGGGGCAGATGTTTTAATAAAGCATGTTTCAAGTGCGAAGGCAGAGGATGTTTTAGAAGCAGATGCAGTAGCCTTAGGTAGCCCTTCAATGGATAATAACAGAATAGAACAATACGATATGGAACCATTTGTAAAACAATTCAAGTTAACTCCAAATAACAACAAAAAAATGATTTTATTTGGGTCATATGGTTGGGATAATGGAGAATTTATGGTTGAATGGGTTGAAAGAATGAAGGATTATGGATTCGACGTTGTTGGTAGCTTAGCTGTAAATGAATCACCAAATAATGAGGAAATTCAAGAAGCTAAGGAATTAGCAAAAAAATTAATAAAATAATTTACTAAGCTAAAAAGTAGTTTTAATTAATTACTTTAAATATATTATAATTTTTAAGATTTAAATTTATATATCTACAAAATTAATGAAAGAGAGGTCATCTCAATGGCAATGAGAAAAATGAAAACTATGGATGGTAACACAGCTGCCGCTTATATATCATATGCGTTCACTGATGTTGCAGCAATATTCCCTATCACTCCATCATCACCAATGGCAGAGTGGGTTGATGAAAATAGTGCAAGAGGATTAAAGAACATATTTGGTCAACCTGTAAAAGTAATGGAAATGCAATCAGAAGCAGGTGCTGCAGGTGCAGTTCACGGTTCATTACAAGCTGGAGCTTTAACAACTACTTACACAGCTTCACAAGGTTTATTATTAATGATACCAAACATGTATAAAATAGCTGGTGAATTATTACCATCAGTATTCCATGTATCAGCTAGATCACTAGCTACTTCAGCATTAAGCATCTTCGGTGATCACCAAGACGTTATGGCTGCAAGACAAACTGGATTCGCTATGTTAGCAGAAGGATCAGTTCAAGAAGTTATGGACTTATCAGCTGTTGCTCATTTAGCAGCTCTTAAAGCTAGAGTACCATTTGTAAACTTCTTTGATGGATTTAGAACATCACATGAAATACAAAAAGTTGAACTTTTAGAATATGATGAATTAAAAGAATTAGTAGATATGGAAGCTGTAGATGAGTTTAGAAGAAGAGCTCTAAACCCTAACAGACCTGTAACTAGAGGTACAGCTCAAAACCCAGACATCTACTTCCAAGAAAGAGAAGCAGTAAACAAATTCTACGATGCAGTTCCAGAAATAGTTGAGAGCTACATGAAAGAAATCACTAAGTTAACTGGTAGAGAGTATAACTGTTTCGATTACTATGGAGCAGAAGATGCTGAAAGAGTTATAGTAGGTATGGGATCTGTTACAGACTTAGTAGAAGAAACTATAGATTACTTAAACGCTAAAGGAGAAAAGGTTGGTTTAGTTAAAGTAAGATTATTCAGACCATTCTCAAATGAAAGATTATTAAAAGCAATGCCTAAAACTGTTAAAAAGGTTGCTGTTTTAGATAGAACTAAAGAACCAGGTTCAGCAGGAGAACCTTTATACTTAGAAGTTAAAAATGCATTCTACGGATTAGAAAATGCTCCTGTAATAGTTGGTGGTAGATTTGGATTAGGTTCAAAAGATACTGTACCAGCTGACATAGTTGCTGTTTACGAAAACTTAAAGAAAGATGAACCAAAAGATGGATTCACTTTATCAATAGTTGACGATGTAACTAACACTTCATTAGAAGCTGCTGGAGATATCGATACTGCTCCAGAAGGAACTAAAGCTTGTAAGTTCTGGGGATTAGGATCAGACGGAACAGTTGGAGCTAACAAGAGTGCTATCAAAATCATCGGAGACCATACTGACATGTATGCTCAAGGATACTTTGCATATGACTCTAAAAAATCAGGTGGGGTTACAATTTCTCACTTAAGATTTGGTAAAAAACCAATAAAATCATGTTACTTAATAAACAAAGCTGATTTCGTTGCTTGTCACAACCAATCATATGTTAATAAGTACTTCGTTTTAGATGGATTAAAGAAAAACGGAACATTCTTATTAAACACTATCTGGAGTCCAGAAGAAGTTGCTAAGCACTTACCAGCAAGCTATAAGAGATTCTTAGCTGAAAACAACATTAAGTTCTACACTTTAAATGCTGTTAAGATAGCTCAAGAAGTTGGTTTAGGTGGAAGAATCAACATGATAATGCAATCTGCATTCTTCAAATTAGCTAACATAATACCAGTAGAAGACGCAGTTAAATACTTAAAAGATGCTGTTGTAACTTCATATGGTAAAAAAGGTGAAAAAGTTGTTAACATGAACCACGCTGCTATAGATAAAGGAATTGATGCTATAGTTGAAATTAAAGTTCCAGCTGAGTGGGCAAATGCTAAAGACGAAGTTGTTGAAGAAAAAGAAGTTCCACAATTCGTTAAGAACATAGTTGAGCCAATGAACAGATTAGAAGGAGATAAACTTCCTGTATCAGCATTTAACGGAATGGAAGATGGTACTTTCGAACCAGGTACTGCTGCATACGAAAAGAGAGCAATTGGTATAAACATACCAGAATGGATAGCTGATAACTGTATCCAATGTAACCAATGTGCTTACGTTTGTCCTCATGCTACAATAAGACCATTCTTATTAACAGAGGAAGAAGCTAAAAATGCTCCAGCTTCAACTAAGTTAGTTGCTGCTAAAGCATTAAAAACAGAAGAGCCAATGCAATTTACTATGGCTGTAAGTACTTTAGATTGTACTGGATGTGGAAACTGTGCTCAAGTTTGTCCTGCTAAGGAAAAAGCTTTAGTTATGAAACCACAACATACTCAAGAAGATCAAATAGAAGCTTGGGATTACTGTGTAAATGATGTTGCACCTAAGAAAAACCCAATGAACAAAAATACAGTTAAAGGTAGCCAATTTGAGCAACCATTATTCGAGTTCTCAGGAGCTTGTGCTGGATGCGGAGAAACTCCATATGCAAAACTTATAACTCAATTATTTGGAGATAGAATGATGATAGCTAACGCTACTGGATGTTCATCAATCTGGGGTGGATCTGCTCCTTCAACTCCATACACAACTAACCACAAAGGTCATGGACCAGCTTGGGCTAACTCATTATTTGAAGATAACGCTGAGTTTGGATTAGGTATGTTCTTAGGAGTTAAAGCTATAAGAGATAGATTAGTTGACCTTGCTGGAAAAGCAATCGAAGCTGGTGTTAAACCAGAAGCTAAAGAAGCTTTAGAAGCTTGGATAGCTGAAGTTGATAACGGTGAAGGAACTAGAGATAGAGCTGATGCTGTTATAGCTACATTACAAGGTGAAACTAACGAGTTCGCTTTAGAAATCTTAAAAGATCAAGATTACTTAGTTAAGAGATCACAATGGATCTTCGGTGGAGACGGATGGGCTTACGACATCGGTTACGGTGGAGTTGACCACGTTTTAGCTAGCGGAGAAGATGTAAACATACTTGTTATGGATACAGAAATCTACTCAAATACAGGTGGTCAATCATCTAAATCAACTCCAACTGCTGCTATAGCTAAGTTCGCTGCTGCAGGTAAGAGAACTAAGAAGAAAGATTTAGGAATGATGGCTATGAGCTACGGATATGTATATGTTGCTCAAATCGCTATGGGAGCTGACAAGAACCAAACTCTTAAAGCAATAGCTGAAGCAGAAGCATATAAAGGACCATCATTAATAATAGCTTACTCACCATGTATCAGCCACGGCTTAAAAGCTGGTATGGGTAACGCTCAATTAGAAGAAAAGAGAGCTGTTGAATGTGGATACTGGGCTATGTACAGATTTAACCCAATGTTAAAAGAAACTGGAAAGAACCCATTCACATTAGATTCTAAAGAACCAACAGGAGACTTTAGAGAGTTCATAATGGGAGAAGTTAGATATGCTGCATTAGCAAAAGCATTCCCAGAACATGCTGAAGCATTATTCGAAAAGACTGAAAGAGATGCTAAAGAAAGATTAGAAGGCTACAAAAAACTTGCTTCTAACTAGTAAGTAAATATAGCAACTAATTAGGTTTAAATATATAGATTGAAGTATAATAGATAAGAGTTAAGACTTTTTAAAAGACTTAACTCTTATTTTTTTGTTTTTGTTCATAATTTTAAAAGAAAAATATTTATATAAATTTGTAGTATTTTAATATTTATTTTAAATTTTTATTGATAAAATATTAATAAAAATGTTAATAAAATTATATTAATTTAAAATAAAAGAAAAATAAAGAAAATTGAAGTAATAAAGAGTAAAAATGGGATTTTACTAAGTTTTAACATATAACAGATAAAAATTGAAGAAAGGAAGTTTTGAATAAATTGTTAACAAAGGTTATTATTTAATATAGTTAGTAGCTATTATTCAAGAGAAGAATTTATTAAAGTTTAAATTTTTGTCTTAGATAATAGTTGTTGATTAAAGAGTTAAACTTCTAAATTTAAAATTAAAAATTTAAAGGAGGCGTTTGTTATGCCAAGTAAGTCAGGTGCAAGTGGAAAAACATTAACTTTATTTGGATTCTTTGCTATGACAGCATCTATGGTAATGACAGTCTATGAGTATCCTACCTTTGCAACATCAGGATTTCATTTAGTATTTTTCTTAATAGTAGGTGGACTTTTATGGTTTTTACCAGTTGCTCTATGTGCAGCAGAGATGGCAACAGTAGATGGCTGGGAAGAAGGAGGTATCTTTTCTTGGGTTGGAAATACCTTAGGGGAAAGATGGGGCTTTGCAGCAATATTCTTTCAATGGTTCCAAATAACAGTTGGATTTGTTACAATGATTTATTTTATATTAGGAGCTTTATCATATGTCTTTAATTGGCCAGCATTAAATAGTAATCCCTTAATAAAATTTATAGGTGTATTAGTTATATTTTGGGTATTAACTTTTTCTCAATTTGGAGGAACTAAAAATACAGCAAAAATAGCAAAAGCAGGATTTGTTTTTGGTGTTGTTGTTCCTGCTATAATATTATTTGCACTAGGTATAATTTACATAGTAAAAGGTAATCCAATTCATGTTGCTTTAAGTGCACATGATCTTATGCCTGATTTCACTAAAGTAAATACTTTAGTTGTCTTTGTTTCATTTATATTAGCATATATGGGAGTTGAAGCATCTGCATCTCATGTTAATAAATTAGAAAATGCTAATAAAAACTATCCTTTAGCTATGTTTATTCTTGTAGCATTAGCTATAATTCTTAATACTGTAGGTGGATTAACTGTTGCAGCTGTTATTCCAGAACAACAATTAAACTTAAGTGCAGGTGTTGTACAAGCATTCCATCAATTAGTAGTTGTAAATTTTGGAGAAGGTTTTGATTGGATAACAAGAATTGTAGCACTATTACTTGCTTTAGGAGTTATGGCAGAAGTAAGTTCTTGGGTTGTAGGTCCTTCTGAAGGTATGTATGCTGCTGCAAAAAAAGGGTTATTACCAAAAAAATTAACAGAAGTTAATAAACATGAAGTACCTGTACCATTAGTTTTAGTACAAGGAGTAGTAGTTACTATATGGGCAGCTGTTTTAACTTTCGGTGGTGGAGGAAACAATGTTTCATTCCTTACTGCAATTTCATTAACAGTAGTTATATACTTAGTTGGATATTTATTATTCTTTATAGGATATATTATTTTAATATTAAAACATGAAGATTTAAAACGTGCTTATCATGTTCCTGGTGGAAAAACATTTAAAATGATAGTTGCAATAGTTGGTTTCTTAGTATCAGTATTTGCTTTAGTAATATCATTTGTACCACCTTCTCAATTAACAGGAAAAAGTATATCAGAATATCTAACAATATTATCTGTAAGTTTTGTAATAACTGTATTAATTCCATTTGTAATATATGCTTTACATAAAAAATGGGATAAACAAGTAGGATAAAAATTAAGGTAACCAATATTTTTATTGGTTACCTTAATTTTATCTTTTAAAACTTTTAAAGAATATATTTCTAGTTATGGATTAATTTATTTAGATTATGAAATAATAACAGTTATTTTAATTAAATAGCTAAAAGAAACCACTAGGATTTAATAAATCTCTAATAAAATTTACTCTTTAATGCTTTAAAGAGAAAAATGGAGTAATTTAAAGAAAAAAGGAGAAATATGAAGAAAGATACATATTTATAAAAAAACAATAAAGTATTAATAAAATGTAACTGAATTGAGAATTTAATTATTATCTTTAAAAGGTGTATTATATATATAGCTTGATGAGAGAGTCATTTAGGCAATATAAATAAAAATTTATATAACTAAAAATTACTCTTAAATTTTTTTATAAAAGAACTTAAGAGTGGTTTTTGGCTAAATTAGGAGGTATTAAAATGCTTTTTGGAAAAAATCAATTAGGAAGCAAATTTGACACACCAATATTTGGTACTATGGAAAGTAATGAATCTATCCCTAAATATGAATTAGCTAAAAATCCTATCCCACCACAAGTTGCATATAGATTAATTAAGGACGACTTATTAGATGAAGGAAATGCTCGTCAAAACTTGTGTACTTTCTGTCAAACTTACATGGAAGATGAAGCAGTAGCCTTAATGTCAGAAACTTTAGAAAAAAATGCTATAGATAAATCAGAATATCCACAAACTACAGATTTAGAGAATCGTTGTGTAAACATTTTAGCTGATTTATGGCATGCACCAGAAGATGAAAGCTTTATGGGAACTTCAACAGTAGGTTCTTCAGAAGCATGTATGCTAGGTGGTATGGCTATGAAATTTAGATGGAGAAATAGAGCTAAGGCTTTAGGTATGGATGTTACATCTAAAAAACCAAACTTAGTAATTTCTTCAGGGTATCAAGTATGTTGGGAAAAATTCTGTGTTTATTGGGATATAGAAATGAGATTAGTTCCAATGGATGAAGAACATATGAGCATGAATGTAGATAAGGTTTTAGATTATATTGATGATTATACTATAGGGGTTGTAGGAATACTAGGTATAACTTATACAGGAAAATATGATGATATTAAAGCCTTAGATAAGAAATTAGAAGAATATAATAAAACAGCTAAATTATCAGTACCTATGCATATAGATGCAGCTTCTGGTGGTTTATTTGCACCATTTATAGAACCTAAACTAGAATGGGATTTCAAACTTAAAAATGTTGTATCAATAAGTGCTTCAGGTCATAAATATGGATTAGTTTACCCAGGTATTGGTTGGGTATTATGGAGAGATAAAGAATATTTACCTCAAGAATTAGTATTTGATGTAAGTTATTTAGGTGGAAAAATTCCAACTATGGCAATAAACTTCTCAAGATCTGCAAGCCAAATAATAGGTCAATACTACAACTTCTTAAGATATGGTTTTGAAGGATTTAGAGAAATACATCAAAGAACAAAAGATGTTGCTATGTATTTAGCTTCTGAAATTGAAAAAACAGGATTATTTAAAATTTATAACAATGGTGAGAATTTACCAATAGTTTGCTATAAATTAAAAGATGATGCTAATGTTGAATGGACTTTATATGACTTAGCAGATAGATTATTAATGAAAGGATGGCAAGTTCCTGCTTATCCATTACCTGCTAACTTACAAGATACAATAATTCAAAGAATAGTATGTCGTGCTGATTTAAGCCACAACTTAGCAGAACTATATATAAGAGATTTCAACGCTGCTATAAAAGATTTAAATAATGCAAGAGTTTTAAATAAAGAAACTAAAAAAGGCGTTCAAGGATTTACTCATTAAAAATAAAAAAATTCCTAAGGTTTTCCTTAGGAATTTTTTTGTTTTAAATATTTAATATATATTGATTATATTATTATATTGTGTTAAGAATATAATAAAGAATTAAAAATAAAAGACTTTTATTATTTTGTATTTAAGGTTACAATTAATATAAAGTAAATTTTCCACAAGGGAGGAAAGATTATGTCAGATAAAGAATTAAACAAATGTTGTGGAGGCAGCTGCGGTTGCGGAAGCGAAAAAGAAGAAAAGCATGAAGGATGCGGATGCAGCGGACACGGTCATGGACACGATCATCATGGACATCATGAAGGATGTGGATGTGGAGACGAACATGTAGAGCATTTCGTTGTAGATTTAGAAGATGAAGAAGGAAATACAATAACTTGTGATGTTATTGATGCCTTTGAATATAAAGATGAAGAGTACGTTTTAGTACAACATCCTGATGAATCAGTGTACCTATTCAAATCTCAAGGTGAAGAAGGAGAATTAATTCTTCCTTCAGAAGAAGAGTTTGATGAGGTTGTTAAATTCTACGAAGAAAACATGGCTGAATAATAAAAAAAGATGATGTGTTTTACATCATCTTTTTTTTAGTTTATAATATTTTTTATAAATTTGTTTAGAAATGTGGTGGATAAGGTGGAGAAATTAGCTATATTTGATGTTGACTTTACCATAACAAGCAAAGAAACTTTGCTTCAGTTATTTAAGTTTTCCATAAAGGAGCATAAGAAGAATTTAATATACTTACCAAGAGCTGCTTTTTCAGGACTTATGTATGGGTTGAAGTTTTATGATGAGAAAAAAGTAAAAGAATCTTTCTTAAAATTTTTAGATGGAATGAGTGAAGAAGATTTAAAGGTTTTTGTGAGAAAATATTATGATGAAGTTTTAAGCAAAATACTTTATAATGATGCAATTTCCATGATAAAAAAGTTAAAAGGAGAAGGTTATAAGGTTTATTTAATATCTGCATCACCAGAATTTTATTTAAATGAACTTTATAATATAAAAGAAGTAGATTTAATTATAGGAACTAGATTTGCTTTTGAAAATGGAAAATTCAAAAGAAAAATGATAGGAGAAAACTGCAAAGGAGAGGAAAAGGTTAAAAGACTTAAAGCTTATTTAAAGGAAAACAATATAAAGGTGGATTATAAAAATTCTTATATGTTTTCTGATTCTTTATCTGACAAGCCCCTTTTAGATTTAGCAGGAAAAGGATATTTAATAAACTATAAAAAAAGTAATCCAGAATTTGAAGTGTTAAATTGGACTTAAAAAAAGCAATCTCAAATAGAGATTGCTTTTTTATTAAATTACTTACCAACTCTTGTTGTGATTATTTGAGTTAGTGGTGGTACAACTTGTTTCTTTCTAGATAAAACTCCAGGTAAGAAGCAAGTTGAATCTTCTAAAGTAACCTTAAAGGCTTCTTCAGCTATTTCAGGACTTCTTCCTGCAACTAATATTTGAGAACCTTCATTTATGATATCAGTAAGTAATAACATAATCATTTCTAGGTCCATAGAATCAGCTTTTTGATTCATATATTCTAACATTTTATCTTTTAAAGGCATAAATCCTTCTATATCCATAGTGTTAACTTGAGCAACACCTATTTTAACACCTTCAATTGTGAAAGGTTTAAAGTCTGCATTAAATATTTCTTCAATAGATTTTCCTTTTAAAGAAGTTCCAGCTTTAAACATTTCTTTTGCAAAAGTTTCAGGAACTATATTAGCTATTTCTGCTAATTTTCTGCAAATCTTAATGTCTTGTGGAGTGCAAGTTGGTGATTTAAATAATAATGTATCTGAAATTATAGCACCACATAAAAGACCAGCAGCTTCTCTTGAAGGTCTTATTCCATTTTCAAAGAATCTTTTAGCAACAATTGTTGAAGTACTTCCTAAAGGTTCATTTCTAAAGTATATAGGGTTACCAGTTTGTATATCAGCAACTCTATGATGGTCTATGATTTCTAAAACTTCCGCATCTTCTAAACCATTTACTGATTGACCTCTTTCATTGTGGTCTACTTGAATAACTTTTTTCTTATGAGTAGATATTAAGTGGAATCTTGCAATTGAACCAACAACTTTATTGTTTTCATCTATTACAGGATAATTACTATATCTAGTTTCGCTCATTGTTACCTTTGCATCTTCAACTAGTTCATCAGTTGATATAGATACTATATTATCTTTAGTCATAACATAATCTACTGGTAAACTTTGAACTATTAATCTTGATGCTGTGAAAGAATCATGAGGAGTTGTAATAACAGTTATGTTATTTTCTTTAGCTAAATCTATAATTTCTTTAGTAGGTGTATGTCCACCTGTAACTATTAGTAAAGAAACATTAAGTTCTATTAATTCAGCTTGTATTTCAGCTCTATCTCCAGCTATAGCTATGTCTCCTTCTTTTATAAATTCTTTTAAAGAATCTGCTTGCATAGCAGCAACTACAACTTTTCCTGGAAATACTTTTATTCCTTCAGCTATATTTTCAGCTTTAGCTGATAAAGTATCTAATATATTATCTAAAGAAGTTTTGCTCTTTGCTAAAATATTGCTATCCCAAACATCCATGTAAGTTGCAGTTATGTTAGATGTAGATAACATTCCTAATAAATGATTATTTCCATCTGCAACAGGAATTGATTTTAAGTTTTTATCTCTCATTATGTTCCAAGCCATTTTTAAAGAAACTTCAGGAGCTAAAGGAGCTATTTTATCCATTTCTAAATCTTCAACCTTTAACTTAACAGTCTCTAAAAATTGAGGTGCTTCAACACCAAAATAATCAAGTATGTATTGAGTTTCTTGGCTAACTTTTCCTAATCTAACAGGAATAGCTGGTGTATCTTGAGTTTTATTTTTAAATTCAGCATATGCTAAAGCTGCACATATTGAATCTGAATCAGGATTTTTATGTCCTGTAATGTATATTACATCCTTCATTTAGGTTGCCTCCTTCATTGTTTTAAATTTTTTAATTCATGAATATATTTTAATTCCTAAACTATTAAAAGTAAAGTTTATCAACACTCATTTTATCATAGTTTAATATAATTTTCTATTAAAGAAAATTTGCTTTGTGCTCTTCTTTTCTTGTGTTACATAAGAAAATTTCTAGTTCTAAAATAAAGCTTTTTAAACATATATTACAATAGATTGCTAGGGAGAGAAGGAGGAGCAAAAAGTTATGGTAGAAAAGGATCTCTTTAGAGGGCTTACAACTAAAGAAGCTAAAGAACGACTAGAGAAGTTTGGATTAAATGAAATAACAGAAAAGAAAAAAGTATCTGCTATAAAGATATTATTACAACAATTTAACGATTTTATAATATGGGTATTAATTGGAGCTACTATTATTTCAGGCCTTATGGGAGATGTAGCAGATGCTATTACTATATTTGTAATTGTTGTTATAAATGGAATTTTAGGTTTTGTGCAAGAATTTAAAACTGAAAAATCCCTAGATGCACTAAAATCCTTAGCAGCACCTACATGTAAGGTTTTAAGAGATGGAAATATTAAGGTGATTAATGCTAATGAATTAACCATTGGTGATGTTGTAATATTAGAAGCAGGAGATAGAGTTCCTGCAGACGGAGAAATTTTTGAATGCACTAATTTAATGATTGATGAATCTCTATTAACAGGAGAATCTGTTGGAGTTAATAAGACTACAAGTTCAAAGGAATCTTCTTTAATTTATATGGGAACTAAAGTTTTAAAGGGAAAAGGAAAATTTAGAGTAACAGCTATAGGAATGAGTACAAAGATGGGTTCTATAGCAGATATGTTACAGGATATAGAAGAAGAAAAATCTCCTCTTAAAGAAAGATTAGATGGTCTTGGCAAAATTCTTTTAGTTTTATGTTTAGCTATATGTGCATTAGTTACAGTTTTAGGCATTATAAGAGGAAATGATTTAACAGAAATGTTTTTATTAGGAGTTAGTTTAGCTGTAGCTGCTATACCGGAGGGATTAGCTGCCATAGTAACAGTTTCTTTAGCACTTGGAGTTTCTAGAATGTTAAAGAGAAATGCTTTAGTTAAGAAGTTGCCAGCTGTTGAAACTTTAGGTTGTACATCTGTTATATGTAGTGATAAGACAGGAACTTTAACTCAAAATAAAATGACTGTAAAAGAAATTTTTGTTGACGGAAAGCATTCAAGGATAGATATAGACCCTTTTCCTAAATCATTAAATTTAATGAAAGCCTTTGTTTATTGTAATGATTGTAACTATGATTTTTCAAAGAAAAAAATAGAAGAGGTTTTAAATGGAGACCCTACAGAAACAGCTTTAATAAAGGCATATTTTAAAGATGTTGATTATTTGAAAAATACAGTAGGCAATATAAAAAGAACCTTTGACATACCTTTTGATTCTAGTAGAAAAATGATGTCTGTTATAGTTAAAGAGAGTGGAAGAGAGATTTGTTATGTAAAAGGTGCACCGGAAAAGCTTATAAATAGGTGTAGATATATACATGAAGAAGGAAGAGTAAAACTATTAACTTCTCAAAAGAAACAACAGATATTAAATATAGTTGAAAATATGAGTAATAGAGCTTTAAGGTGTATTGGAGGAGCATATAAAATAGATAATATAGTAAAGGATGAAAGTCTTGAAAATGAACTTATATTTTTAGGAATTGCAGGAATAATAGACCCACCAAGACCTGAAGTTAAGGATTCTGTTATAAAATGTAGATTAGCAGGAATAACACCTATAATGATAACAGGAGACCATAAAAATACAGCTTTTGCCATAGGCAAAGACTTAAATATTGCAAAATCACAGGACCAAATAATAACAGGGGAAGAATTAGATAAATTAGATGATAAGGAATTAAAAAGAAAGGTAAGTAAACTTAGAATATTTGCAAGAGTTACTCCTAATCATAAACTTAGAATAGTTAAGGCTTTTAAGCAAAATGGAAATATAGTTGCTATGACAGGAGATGGAGTAAATGACGCTCCTGCTATAAAAGAAGCAGATATTGGGGTAGCTATGGGGATTTCAGGAACTGATGTTACAAAGGAAGCCTCTTCTATGATTTTAATGGATGATAATTTTGAGACTATAGTATCTGCTGTAGAGGAAGGAAGAATAATATATGATAACATAAGAAAATTTATAAGATATTTATTATCTTGTAATTTAGGAGAAGTTTTAACTATGTTTTTAGCAACAATATTTTATCTTCCAACGCCTATGCTACCTATACAAATTTTATTTGTAAATTTAGCTACAGATGGTCTTCCTGCTATAGCTTTAGGAGTAGATCCTGCTGATAAGGATATAATGAATCAACAGCCTAGAAGCAAAAGAGAAGGAATATTTGCAAGAGGACTTACTGAAAAAATATTAGTAAGAGGATGTTTAATTGGAATATGTACCTTATTAAGTTTTATTATTGGTGGACTTTATGGAATGGATTTAGACACTTGCAGAACTATGGCTTTAGCAACATTAGTTATGTCTCAATTATTACATGTTTTTGAATGTAGGTCAGAGAGACATTCTATTTTTGAAATAAAATTATTTACTAATATGTATTTAGTAGGGGCAGTTGCTATTTCTATAATTATGTTACTTGCTATAATATACATTCCATTCTTTAGTGCGATATTCCACACTACAGTTTTAGGACTTAATCATTGGTTAATAGTTCTATTCTTCTCAACTATAATATTCTTTGTAAATAGCTTATATTTATTTATAAAGGTTAAAAGATAAAAATAAAAAAAGCTGTATTTAAAATACAGCTTTTTATCTTTGCTTAAATTGTTGTTGTCTTGCCTTTTTAAGTTGAGAATGATCAACTGGAACTAAGTCTTGCTTAGTAGTTAGGTTAAGAACGTTATTTAAAATTATATATTCCTTTTCATTTTCTTTGTTTGATTTAAGTCCTTGTACTATAACATTATTCCCTTTTTTTACACTTATAAAAGTAGGTTTTTTAAACCAACGATTCTTTCTATAGACGCATTTTATTATTTGTCTGCTTCTTTCAGGTTTAACTATTAAAGTAACAACTAATTTGTGGAATATCCAAAGAATAGTTTTTTCTTCGATTTTTTCAGAAATTACGCTTCCTTGAAATTGAGCCATTCTATCGCCGTATTTTTCAAGATAAGAATCAGTGTAATATTTAGATAGTTTTTCTTTGAAACCCATAATTATATAACTCCTTTAAGTTTACGAATTTACATTTATTATTACTATAAATACATATTATATGATAGATAGTATTATAACATAATATTTAATATATTAAAATACTTTGATATGCTTGCAAAAGCCATAGAATAAGAATTAGACATACATAAATGCTATTTAAAGAACAAAATGTAAAGATTTAAATTATGGACTTATTAAAAGTTATATTCTATAATAAAATATGAAATGAAAATGTTATCTTAGGAGGAAGTATTATGGATAAAAAACAATTAGCAAAAATGATAGACCATACTATTTTAAAACCAGAAGCAACTAAAGAGTCAATAGAAAAGCTTTGCAAGGAAGCTTTAGAATATAATTTTGCTTCAGTTTGTATAAATCCTACTAATGTAGAATTAGCTGCTAACCTTTTAAAAGGAAGCGATGTAAAAGTTTGTACAGTAATAGGTTTCCCTTTAGGAGCAAACACTATGGAAGTTAAGGCTTTTGAAACTAAAGACGCTATAGAAAAAGGTGCAGAAGAAGTTGACATGGTTATAAACATTGGAAGATTAAAAGATAAAGATTATGACTATGTAGAAAAGGATATAAAAGCTGTTGTAGATGCGGCAGGAAAGAAAGCGCTTACAAAGGTTATAATAGAAACTTGTCTTTTAACTGATGAAGAAAAAGTTAAAGCTTGTGAGTTAGCTAAGAAAGCAGGAGCTGATTTTGTTAAAACTTCTACAGGATTTTCAACAGGTGGTGCTACTCCTGAGGATATTAAGCTTATGAGAGAAACAGTAGGAGAAGAAATGGGTGTTAAAGCATCAGGTGGAGTAAGAACTTTAGAAGATGCTGAAGCTGTAATAAAAAATGGTGCAAATAGAATAGGAGCATCAGCTTCTATAGCTATATGTGAAGGAAAAGAATCTAATTCAACATATTAATAAATATTTACTTAAAAAAGCCTATAGAATTTTTCTATAGGCTTTTTTGTCGAAGAAAAAACTAGATAAAAAATTAAAATTTATGGCTAATTTAAAAGTTAGAGAATATTAATATAATAAAGTACTTATAAAGAGGAGGTTGCTCTATTAAAACTATATTAGTTTTATGAGTGGATTTTTATGAAAAGAGAGTTAGCTCCAAAAGAAGTAATTTATAATGAAGATTTTACTCTTAAAAAAGGGCCTTATGGAAAAGAATATGAAGGAGTATTTAAGAAAATTGATGAAGCCTTAAGTATAAATAAAGAGGGATTCAATGTTTATTTAATTGATGAATTTTCTAAAAAAAAATTAGAGGATATAGTTCTTCATATAGAAGAAAAAATGAAACAAAGAAAAAGTCCAAAGGATATTTGTTATGTTACTCTAGAAGATATTAGAAATCCTAAGATTATATTTTTATCAACTGGCATGGGAGAGAAATTAGAAGAATGTTTAGAAGAAGTAAAAAATTTTTACTATGACAATATATATGCCTTTTATAATTCATCAATAAATAAGGAAAAGGAAGATATTTTAAGTGAAATACAAAAAAAGAGAAATGAATACATTGGAGATTTAATAAAACGTGCAAAGGAAGAAGGTTTTGATTTAAAGGCAACTTCCTCAGGTTTTGCCTTTATTCCTTTAGTTGAAGGAGAAGCTATGACAGAGGAAGAATTTGATGATTTAGAAGAAATAAAAAAAGGAAATATTTCAGGAAAAGCTGATAAATTAAAGTTAGAGGCAGAGGATGTATTAGAAGAATTAAAAACTATAGAATTAGATTCAATAGAAAAGCTTAAAAAGATTTTATTAAATTATTTAGAAAAGGAATCTATTTCAATTAAAGAAAAGGTAAAAGACATTTTTAAAAATGAAAAGGATGCTTTAAATTATCTTTTAAATGTTTGTGATAATTTAAAGGAGAATTTAATAGAAAATTACACAATAAATTTTGAGGATGATGAAGAAAGAATAAATGAAATTGTTTCAAAATACTTATGTAATATAATAAAAAATAGCAAAGGACAAGAAGCACCTAAGGTCATTTTTGAAGAGGACCCAAGTTTAAATAATCTTTTAGGAAGTATAGAATATGAAAATCATAATGGAGTTTATTCAACAGATGTAAGATTAATAAAATCAGGTTCTTTACTTGAGGCAAATGAAGGATGTATTATTCTTAGACTAGGCTCTTTAATTAATAATGGAAATAGTTATTACTATTTAAGAAGAGCTTTACTTCATGGAAAGATAAATTATGATTTTAATAGAGGATATTTAGAAGTATTATCTTTAAATGGATTAAACCCAGAGCCTATTCCTATTAAGGTTACTGTTATTTTAATAGGTGATTTTGAGAGCTTTGATATTTTATATAATAATGATGAGGATTTTAAGAAAATATTTAAAATAAGAGCTGAGTTTTCAAATTTAATAGATATAAATAAAAATAATCAGTCCTTAGTTAATTTAATTGAAAAAGTAATAGATAAAAATGATTTGTTGAAAATAGATAATTCGGGTATAAATGCTATAGGAAAGCAACTAGCAAGAAAAGCAGGAAAAAGGAAAAAAATACTTTGGGATGTTGATGAAATAGAAAAGATATTATTTCTAGCAAATGAAAAAGCTAAAAATACTTTTAAGGATTTAATAGATAAAGATATCATAGAGCTTGTTTTAAATGAAGAAAATGAGTTTGAAAAAGAATATTTAGATATGTATGAAGAAAATAAAATACTTTTAAATGTTAAAGATAGAATAATTGGAAGCGTAAATGGTTTATCAGTTATAGATTTTGGTTATATGAGCTTTGGTAAACCAATTAGAATAACTTGTACTTGTTGCAGAGGCGTTGGAAGAATTATGGATGCACAAAGAGAAAGTGATTTAAGTGGAAAAATTCATAATAAATCTTTAAGTATTTTAAGAGGATTTTTAAGCAGTTTTATTAATTCTTATCAAGGATTGCCAGTTGATTTTCAACTTAGCTTTGAGCAGTTATATGGGCAAATTGAAGGGGATAGTGCCTCTGTTGCAGAAGTTGTTGCTATGATTTCTTCTTTAAGCAAAATACCTGTAGACCAAAGCATAGCAGTTACTGGTTCCTTAAATCAATTTGGTCAAGTGCAACCAATAGGTGGAGTAAATGAAAAGATAGAGGGATTTTTTAATGTTTGTAAGAGAATAGATACTTATAAAGGAAAAGGGGTTTTAATACCTGAAAGTAATAAAGATGAAATTATTTTAAAGGGAGAAGTAGAAGAAGCTATAGAAAAAGGAGAGTTTAAAATATATCTGATGAAAGATATAGAAGATGCTTTATATACTCTTTTATTAGAAAGAGATATGGATTTTAAAAATATAGAAGATTCAGTAAGAGAGGAATTTAAAAAGTTTAAAGTTTTAAAAAAATAACTAATACCTTCATGAATGAAATCAATAATTTAGGCCTAAGAAATTTAATTCTTAGGCTTAATTTAATTTAGTATTATTTGACATAAATAATTAAAATATGTTAAAATATGGAAAAGAAGCTATATAGGAGGTGTAACTCTAAGGAGAGTAGGTTATGTGGTTAGATTTTGAAAAGATTGGTAATGTTTTGGTTGTTAGTCTAATTGGAGAATTAGACCATCATAGTGCAGAGGAAGTTAGAGTTAAAATTGATGATAGGATAAGTAGAGAGAATATAAAAAAACTTATACTAGATTTTTCAGGAGTAACTTTTATGGATAGTTCAGGTATTGGTGTTATTATTGGAAGATATAAAAAGATAACTATGCATTCAGGAGAAGTTAACATAATATCAGTAAGTAAAAGTATAAAGAGAGTTTTTGAATTATCTGGAATATTTAAGATAATAAAGTATTACGAAAATTTGGATGAAGCTCTAAAGGCGAGTTAATGGAGGGTTAAATATGGATAATAAAATGAGATTAGAGTTTTTGGCTAAATCTGAAAATGAAGGCTTTGCAAGAGTTAGTGTATCTGCTTTTATAGCTCAATTAGATCCAACTATTGAGGAGCTAACTGATATAAAAACTGCTGTTTCAGAGGCTGTAACTAATGCTATCATTCATGGGTATGAGGGAGATGAAAGTAAGGTAGTTATTATAGAGTCTATTATTTGTGAAGAGGAAATAATAATATCTATTGAAGATAATGGAATAGGAATAGAGAATTTAGAAGAAGCAAGAGAACCCTTATATACATCTAAGCCAGAGTTAGAAAGGTCAGGCATGGGATTTACTGTTATGGAAACATTTATGGATTCTTTAGAAGTTTATAGTGAAAAGGGTAAGGGTACTAAAATAATAATGAAGAAAAAATTAAATACATAGGCAGGTGATAATAAGTCTATGGATATAAGTAGTATTGAGAAAGATAACTTTAATTATGATAAAAATACAACTCTTATAATTATGGCTAAAGAAGGAAATAAGGAAGCAATGAATAAATTAATAGAGGTTAACACTCCTTTAGTTTCTTCTATATGCAAAAGATTTATAAATAGAGGATATGATTATGAAGATATATTTCAAATTGGCTCAATGGGTTTGGTTAAGGCCATAAATAATTTTAATGATGATTTTAATGTTAAATTTTCAACTTATGCAGTACCTATGATTATAGGAGAAATAAAAAGATTTTTAAGAGATGATGGAATTATAAAGGTTAGTAGAAGCACTAAAACCTTAGCAAAAAAACTACATTACAACAAGGAGGAATTAATAAAAAAATTAAATAGAGACCCTACCTTAGAAGAATTAGCAGAATATTCAGGGGTTGACAAGGAAGAAGTCATAGTTGCTTTAGAATCTGCAAATAGTATGCAATATTTATATGATACTATTCACCATGATGAGGGGACTCCTGTTTTGTTGATTGATAAGCTTAGTGAAAAAGGTGAAGATGAGGACATGGTAAATAAAATAGCTTTAAAAGAAGCCATAAGTTCTTTAGATTCAAAAGGAAAGCAAATTATAATGCTTAGATATTTTAAAGATAAAACTCAAATTCAGGTTGCTAAGATGCTTGGAATAAGTCAAGTACAGGTTTCTAGAATAGAGAAAAAGGTACTTAAAATTATGAAGGAAAAATTAGAAGAGGATTGATTATAAATGAAATTTTTAAGAAGTCTTATTTTGTGTGTTTAATCATATGAAATAAGACTTATTTTTTTGTATAGATTAAGCATAAGAACAAATAATATAGATATATTCAAGTAGAAAAGGATGATTAATATGGCTATTTATAAAAATGACAAGAAAATACAAAGTAAATTTAAGAAGCTTGAAGAAGAAATAAGACCAAAACCTAAGCTTTTAAGAAATTGTATTATGGCTTTTATAGTAGGTGGAATAATTTGTGTTGTTGGACAATTTATTAGAAATAGTTTTTTATATTATGGCTTTAGTGAAGAACAGGTAAGTACCTTAACTCCTATGACTATGATTTTTTTAGGAGCTCTTTTAACAGGACTTGGTCTATATGATAAAATAGCTGCTAAGGCTGGAGCTGGAACTATTGTACCTATAACTGGGTT
Organism: Clostridium sp. TJA038; assembly: GCF_058310255.1. Classification (NCBI taxonomy): domain Bacteria; kingdom Bacillati; phylum Bacillota; class Clostridia; order Eubacteriales; family Clostridiaceae; genus Clostridium; species Clostridium sp. TJA038. The sequence continues at coordinate 194,426 of NZ_JBZEFA010000001.1, forward strand.
TGCAAATGCAATAGTATCACCAGCTATAGAATTTAAAAAAGAAGGGTTTGTTATGGGTGTTGGAGCAAAGATGTTTACTATTGCAGGACCTGTTTTAGTCTATGGAACTGGAACATCTGTTATAGTTGGAATTATTTATTATTTTTTATTGCATTTTGGAGTAGTGAGGTAAATAAATATGAGTAATGTAAAGAAGGTAGGTTCTCAAACTGTATTTTTAAAGAGTAAGCCTAGAATATTATCAACTTATAGTATAGTAGGTCCTAGAGAAGGGCAGGGACCTTTAAAAAATTATTTTGATAAGATACTAGAAGATGATTGTAATGGCTGCGAAAGTTTTGAGAAGGCAGAAAGTAGCTTAATGATAAATGCTATAGAGGAAGTTTTGAAAAGCAAAAATCTTAAGGATAATGATATAGATTATCTTTTTAGTGGAGATTTATTAAACCAATTAACATCTACAAATTTTGTTGCAAGAGAATTTAAAATTCCTTTCTTTGGTGTTTATGGAGCATGTTCAACAATGGCTGAATCCTTAAGCTTAGCAGCTATGACCATAGATGGAGGCTTTGCAAATTATACAATAGCTTCAACCTCTTCTCATTTTAGTTCTGCTGAAAGGCAGTTTAGATTTCCTCTAGAATATGGTTCCCAAAGAAAGGAGTATTCACAGTGGACAGTAACAGGGTCTGGTGCAATGCTTTTAGGAAGAGAGGGAGATTATCCATATATAACATACATAACTACAGGAATTGTTAAGGATTATGGAATTAAAGATGCTGATAATATGGGAGCGGCTATGGCACCAGCAGCTGTAGATACTATATATAAACATTTTATTGATACAGGAAGAAAACCAGAGGATTATGATGTTATAGCTACAGGAGATTTAGGTTCTGTAGGGAAAAAGTTAGCAGAGGAATTATTAAAGGAATATAACTATGATATTAGCAATGTTTATATAGATTGTGGTGAAGAAATTTTTGATTGTGAAAAACAAGGAACCTTTGCAGGAGGTAGTGGATGTGGATGCTCTGCTGTAGTAGCTTGTGGCTATCTTTATAAGTCTTTAAAAGAAAAAAAATTTAAAAGAGTTTTATTAGTATCTACTGGTGCACTTTTAAGTTCTACATCTTCTTTGCAAGGAGAAAGTATCCCAGGAATAGCTCATGCTGTAGCTATAGAAAATGTTTAGATATATAAATTTTTATTACTTAAATAATTAGGGAGATGATGATTTTGCAAGAATATATAAATGCTTTTTTAGTAGGAGGAATAATATGTGTAATAGGACAAATTTTAATTGATAAAACAAAACTTACTCCAGCTAAAATATTAGTAGCTTTTGTGTCTATAGGAACAATACTTGGTGCTTTAGGAATATATGAAAAGTTAGTTAGTATAGGTGGGGCAGGAGCAACAGTTCCATTGCCAGGTTTTGGTTATGCTTTAGCTAAATCTACTTTGAAGGAAGTTGCAAAAGAAGGGCTTATAGGCGCATTTACAGGAGGATTAAAAGGAGCTTCTGGTGGTATAACAGCAGCAATATTTTTTGGTTATATAATGGCTTTAATATTTAATCCTAAAACTAAATAAATAAGATTAAATTTTTCTTAGGGGGTCAATAATTAAAAAAGAAGAATTTTTAAGGAGATTTTTTCATGAGAAAATTTGAAAAGATTTTAATAAATAGACCCTTAGGATTAATTTGTATATTTACAATAATAGGTGTAATAACTTATTATTTTAGTACTTTAAATTTTATAGGTACAGCTATTTTGCTTGTACCTTTAATTGTTTTTTCTTATATCCTATTAGATTTAGATAATTTTTATATAGCTATTATATTTTTTTTAATTTCAATTTTAAGTTGTAATATTTATTACAATCCAAGTTTTGAAAATAATGAAATTGAAAAAATAAGAATAACTGAAGTTAAGGAGGAGAAAATTTTAGGGAAAATAGATGGCAGAATAGTTTCAATAAAAAATGAAAGTGGACATGAGTTAAATTATGGAGAGAAAATTTATGGGATTTTAAAGTTTAAGAAAGAGAAAGATTTAGAGAAAGGAATTGTAGGAAAGGTTTTTTTAAAAGATGTAATCAAAAAAGAAAAAGACTTAGTATATAAAATAAAAAATATACCTAAAAATTATTATGAAAATTTAAATAAAGAATTTTCTCCTTCTGAAAGTGCACTTTTAAATTCTATATTATGGGGAGATAAAGAAAATTTAAGTTACCAACAAAGAGATTATTTAAGTGATATGGGAGTAATTCATTTAATTTGTATATCAGGTTTTCATATTTCTCTTTTATTTTCTTTAATATATAAAAAGTTTTCTTTGAGTTTATCTTTAATTATCTGCTCAATATACGTTTTGTTAGTTGGAGCTTCTAGTTCATCAATTAGAGCCTTAATTATGATAACTATTTTAAAAGCTTCAAAAAGATTTTTTAAAAATTATGACTCTTTAAGTGCTATATCCTTAAGTGCTGTTATTTTATTAATATATAAACCATATAATTTATTTTCTTTGGGCTTTTTATTGTCTTTTTTAGGAACTTTAGGAATAATATTATTTTATAATGTTTTATTAAAAGCATTTTATATTTTACCTAAAAGATTAAACGAATATTTAAGTTTATCATTATCTGCACAAGCTTTTATATATCCTATTTTGATTATATGTTTTGGAAAATTTTCAATAAACTTTTTGATATCTACATTTTTTATAACACCAATAATAGTAATTTTACTACAAATATTGTTGTTTTCAATTTTAATTGGTGCAAATTTCATAGGTTTTATGGTTTTTTTAATAAACATTATATTTTTAGTATTTAGGGGGATTTTGATATTTTTAAATAAATTTTCTTGGGTTACTCCTTATGCTTCTCCTATTTTTGCTTTTGCATACATGACAATGTTTTTATGTATTTATATGAGTTTTAAAGGGTTTAAGAAGTTTAAGTTAGGAGTTTATTTAGTATGTCCTATTTTAATTTTAAATTTATATGTCTTAGGTTCTAAAATTAAATACATAGAAAATAAATGGAATAAAGCTATTATAATAGAGTCAGGATTTAAGAAAGTTGCTTTAGTAAATAATAATAGTGATTATTTTAAAAAATTAATAATGAAAGATAATTATATAAATGATGTTTTTTATATTAAGGAAGATTTGTCTTTTAAAATTTCTACTAAATATTCTTTAGCTATAGAGGAGGGGTTTAAAAGTGTAACTTTAATGCCAGAGAATAGGGATTATGATATAATTGATTTGATTCAAAGGAAAAGTGCGTATATACTTTAACTTATGTAAATAAGTATCTGGGATTTGAAAGGTTGATATTTTAATGATAGATTTAGAAGGTTTATATGAAAATTTAAAAAAGGGAAAGATAGAAAATAGTTATATACTAGTAGGATTAGATGAACTTTTAATTAAAGAGGGAATTGATAATATAATTAATAATGTCTTAGATGAAAACTTTAAAGAGTTAAATTTAATTAAGTTAGATGGAAATAATTTTACTTTTGATGAATTTATGAATGCTTGTGAAACTTTGCCTTTTATTAGCGAAAGAAAAGTAGTTGTTTTAAGTAGAACTAATATATTTAGAGACAAACAGGATAAGGAAACTGAAAAACTATATAAACAATGTGTAGAGTATTTTGAAAATACACCAAAGCATTGTGTTTTAATAGCTTATACAACCTTAAAAGATAAAAGAGATAGGGTAAGTAGATTGAGTAAACTAAAAAAACTTGAAAAAAGTTGTTGCATAGTTTCTGTGGAAAAATTAAAGGGAGTAAAGCTTCAGCAGAAAGTAAGTAAGATTTTTCAAAAGTATAATAAGGATATAGGAAAAATAGAATTAAAATATTTTTGTGATTCTGTAGAAAATAATTTTGATGTCATAGAAAGAGAAGTTGATAAAATTGTAAATTATGTAGGGGATAGAAAAATAACTAGAAAAGATATAGAATTGTTACTTCCTCCTAGATATGAAGATGATATTTTTGATTTAGTTGAATTAATATCAATAAAAAGAGCAAAACAAGCAATAGATTTAATGGATGAACTTGTAGGAAGAGGGCAAGACCCTATATTTATATTAAGTCAAATAAGAGAACAATTTCAAAAATTACATAGAGTAAAGGTTAGACTTTCTGAAAAATATAACTTACATGAGATAAAAAAGGACTTTTTAGAAAATAGTAAGACTAATTTACCTGATTTTGTTATAGAGAAGTTTGTAAATCAAAGCAAGAAATTCTCTACTGCTCAACTTAATAAATGTATTAAACTTTGTTTATATACTGAGAAAAAGCTTAAAAGCAATTCTAATTTAAATAAAAAAACTGAACTTGAACTTATGATTGTGAGTACTGTAATATAAAAAAATCCAGATTAGAAAATCTAATCTGGATTTTTTTCTTTTAGAAATACTTCTAATAAAAGAAAATGGTGTTAGAAATTCTAACACCCATATAATTAAGCCATAGCGTTTAACTTAGCAGCTAATCTTGATTTCTTTCTAGCAGCCATGTTTTTATGAACTACTCCTTTAGAAGCAGACATATCTAAAGCTCTAGCAGCTTCAACGTATAAAGTTGCAGCTTCTGCTTTGTTCTTAGCTTCAACAGCTACTTCAAACTTCTTTATAGCAGTTTTAAGAGCTGACTTAATCATCTTATTTCTTAAAGTTTTCTTTTCAGTAACTTTTATTCTTTTCTTTGCTGATTTAATATTTGCCATTCTAGTTCACCCCCTTCAACTTTTATAGCGTATCTGCAGTTTTGGGGAATCTGCGTACGAGTTCATTATTAACAAAGGTAATTATAACATCATAAATATATAAGTTCAAGTCTTTTTTCTTCTTTATCGACATAATTATCATTTTTACGGATATTATATATAATATATAAATTTAAATTAAAAAGAGGTGGAAAAATGTATAATGTAAGAACGGATTTAGCCATTGAAAGCAGGGAGATTTATAAGCATAGATATAACAGAGATATTGAAGGTGTTGTTTTTGAAGAAAAAACAGTAGAAGATGATATAAAAATAACAAATGTTGATATATTAAATGAAGAAGGTGCTAAGGCAATGGGAAAACCTATAGGTAGATATGTTACTATAGATATTCCTGAATATACTCATTATGATGGAGGTATTATGGATCAAGTATCTCATGTAGTTGCCTCATCTTTAGAAGAACTTATTAAACTTTCAGAAGAAAGAACAGCCTTAGTAGTAGGGTTAGGAAACTGGAATGTTACACCAGATGCTATTGGGCCTAAGGTTGTAGGTAAATTGATGGTAACTAGGCATTTAAGAAAAGTTATGCCAGATATTATAGATGATTCTGTAAGACCAGTTTGTGCTATAGCACCAGGGGTCTTGGGGATAACTGGAATTGAAACAGGAGAAATTATAAAATCTTTAGTAGAGAGAATAAAGCCAGATTTGGTAATCTGTATAGATGCTTTAGCTTCAAGAAAACTTGAAAGAGTTGCTAGAACAATTCAAATAAGCAATACTGGAATATCACCAGGAGCTGGAGTTGGAAATCATAGGATGAAAATAAATGAAGAAAATTTAGGAATACCTGTAATTGCTATAGGAGTTCCTACTGTTGTAGATGCAGCTACTATTGCAAATGATGCTATGGATTTGGTTTTAGATGAAATGATAAATCAAGCTGAAAATGGAAAAGAGTTTTATGATTTACTAAATAAAATAGATAAAAATGAAAAGGGAGTTCTTATAAAAACTCTTTTAAATCCTTATGTAGGTGATTTAATGGTTACACCAAAGGAAATAGATGACATAATAGAATCTGTTTCAAAGATTATAGCAAATGGTATAAATATTTCATTACAACCTAATATGATTTTAGAGGACATAAATAAATTCTTAAATTAAAGCTTTCTGTAAAAAGCAATTTAAAAATTAATATGAGAAAAATATAAATAGAGTAACATAATAATTAACATACCCTCATATAAATGAAAATATGAGGGAGGGGATAATGTGAGAGGTATTAATAAGAGAGAGATACCTATAGGGATGATTATTCTCTTATCTTTACTTATATTATTTATGTTTAGATTTATGAAAATTGCAGCAAGTAAAGATATGAGAGAAAATTTATCATATATACAACTTTTAAATGCAGGAATGCCTGTTGCAAAGGGAACATATTATGATGAAAATGCTTATTTAGAAAGCAATATTACATTACAGAGTTTAGCTTTAGAAACTTTAAATATAAAACCAATAGAGCCTATGGAAATTGTTATGAAAGAAGTTCCATATTTTGATGCAGTAGAAAAAATTACTTCAATTGATAAGCTTGATTATTCATTAGGTGAGAAAGTAGATTCATTTGATTTAAATAAAGAAAGCATAGATATAGTTTCTAATGAAGAAATTAATAAAAATCAATTAGAGGCAAGTAAAAATAATGAAGTTTATGACCCAACTTTAAAGAAGGAGTTAGACCAATCTAAGCCAGAAGTACTTATATATCATACTCATAATTCAGAAGGATATAGTGAAGAAAGAACTTCAAATAATGAAGAAAATAATGTAGTTGGAGTAGGAACTTTAGTTGCAAAAGAATTACAGGAGAATTATGGAATATCAGTTATACATGATAAAACAAACCATTCAGTTTCTTATGAACAGTCTTATAATAAATCAAGAGAAACTGTGAAAAAATATACTAGTGAATATCCTGATTTTAAGTTAATAATAGATATTCATAGAGATTCTGTTGGAGAACGTAATAAAAAGAATTTAACTGCTAATATAAATGGAGAAAACTTAGCAAAAATTATGTTTGTTACAACTAAAAATAATCAATATTTTAATGAAGCTGAAGCTTTAGCTTATAGATTTATTAATAAAGCTAATGAACTTTTCCCAAATATTTTAAGAATGCAGGAAACCTATAAGTATGATAGGGGAAGAAATGCCTTTAATCAAGACTTTAGTAAGAATTCTATGCTTATTGAAGTTGGTGCAGAGGTTAATACCTCTAAGGAAGCACAGGCTACAGCAAAATATATAGCTAGATTAATAGCAGAGGAATTAAATAGGAAAAAGTGAATAAAATAAAAGAATTTTGAACATCCTTATAGATAGTAGTTCTATGGGGGTGTTTTGTTTTGAAGAAATTTATCATTTATTCTACTCTTTTTATCCTCTTTATATCAATAATATTATGGGGAGTTATAGGAATTAATATTGAAAACACAGAGGCTTTTAATAATAAAGATTATGAGTTAAGTGAAAAGGTAGATTATGAAAAAATAAAAGAAGAAACAGGAATGGATTTAACAATATTTAGTGAAGATAATAGTCCAGTAAAAATATATGAAAACAAAGATGAGTTTTATTTGGTTTTTAAAGAACATACTTTAAATTTAAATAAAAGTTTGTTTGGTAATATTTTAATTGGTACCTTTAATTTAATAAATACCTTAATTTTAAATGTAAATGAGTTTATAGGAAGGTATGTAACAATGTAATTTAAAGAATATTGACAGTTTCCCTTAGCTTTGTGATATAATGTAACTTGACTTATTCTACAATGTGGGGGTGAAAACTGTTCAAAAACTTTTTAAATAGTTTAGAGAGCAGGTTTAGATATGGATAAAAAAAAGTATATAAGAAACTTTTCAATCGTAGCTCATATAGATCATGGTAAATCAACATTAGCGGATAGGCTTTTAGAGAAAACTGGAACATTAACTCAAAGAGAAATGGAACAGCAAGTACTAGATACTATGGAGCTTGAAAAAGAAAGAGGAATAACAATAAAGTCTCAAGCAGCAAGACTTATCTATAAGAGAGAGAACGGCGAAGAATATATATTAAATCTTATAGATACTCCAGGTCATGTAGACTTTACATATGAAGTTTCAAGAAGTTTAGCAGCTTGTGAAGGTGCTATTTTAGTAGTAGATGCTACACAAGGAATACAAGCTCAAACTTTAGCAAATTGTTATCTAGCTTTAGATAATGATTTAGAAATAGTACCTGTTATAAATAAGGTTGATTTAGCAAGTGCTAGACCAGATGAAATAAAGCAGGAAATAGAGGATGTAATAGGAATAGAGGCGGAAGATGCACCTTTAGTATCAGCTAAAACAGGATTAAATATAGAAGATGTTTTAGAAGAAATCGTTGAAAAAATTCCTGCACCAGAAGGAGATGAAAATGCACCTCTTAAAGCTTTAATATTTGACTCATATTATGATAGTTATAAAGGTGTTGTATGTCATATAAGAGTTAAAGATGGTAAAGTTAAACCAGGAACAAAAATTAAATTAATGTCAACAGATAAGGTTTATGAGGTTGTTGAAACAGGAGTGTTTACACCTGCCTTAATGCCCCTAAAAGAAGGATTAAGTGCAGGAGAAGTTGGATATATAACAGCTTCAATAAAAAATGTTAGAGATGCTAGAGTTGGTGATACAATAACTGAAGCAGCTAGACCAACAGCAGAAGCTTTACCAGGATATAAACCAGCAATTCCAATGGTTTATTCAGGTATATACCCAGTTGATGGAGCAAAATATGAGGAGCTAAAAGAAGCTTTAGAAAAACTTCAAATAAATGATGCTGCCTTATCTTTTGAACCTGAAACATCAGTAGCTTTAGGCTTTGGATTTAGATGTGGATTCTTAGGATTATTACATATGGAAATAATCCAAGAAAGAGTTGAAAGGGAATTTAACTTAGACATAATTACAACAGCACCATCAGTTATATATAAAGTAACTAAAACAAATGGAGAGACTTTTGATTTAACAAATCCAACAAATCTTCCACCAATGACAGAAATTGCATATATGGAAGAACCAGTTGTTAAAGCTTCCATAATAACTCCAACAGATTACACTGGTGCGGTAATGGAATTATGCCAAGATAGAAGAGGTAAATTTATAGATATGCAATATCTTGAAGAAACAAGAGTTGTTATACACTATGAAATTCCACTAAATGAAATAGTTTATGACTTCTTTGATACTCTTAAATCAAAGACAAGAGGATATGCTTCATTAGATTATGAATTAAAGGGTTATGAACAATCAAAGCTTGTTAAGTTAGATATTCTATTAAATGGAGATAATGTAGATGCTTTATCTATGATAGTTCCAGAAGTTAAGGCTTATCATAGAGGTAGAGCTATTGCAGAAAAGCTTAAGGAGATAATTCCAAGACACATGTTTGAAGTACCAATTCAAGCAGCAGTAGGTTCAAAGATTATAGCAAGAGAAACTGTTAAGGCTATGAGAAAAGACGTATTAGCTAAGTGTTATGGTGGAGATATCTCAAGAAAGAAAAAACTTCTTGAAAAACAAAAAGAAGGTAAGAAGAGAATGAGACAATTAGGAACAGTTGAAGTTCCTCAAGAGGCATTTATGTCAGTATTAAAGGTTGATTAATTATCTATTAAGCAAGAGTAAATGAAATTTATTTACTCTTGCTTTTTTTTATTGTAAGTTTATTTAAAAATCATAGTATATAAGAAATTTTAGGAAAAAATTTATATTTAAAATATATTTTATTTAGTCATTAAAAGGAAAGATACTCCATATATTTATAGTAAATTAATAAAACTTATGTAGAGGAGTTGAGTTTTTATGATAAAGGCTGAAAAAAGAGATCCTAAAATAAAGAATAGGAAATTTAGAAATAATGGAAGAGCAACTGGTGTTATAAATAGAAAAAATGGAGAGAATATTTGTATAAGTCTTAAAATTTCAGACTTAGATAAATTTTTAGCTAAGTATGGAGAACATAGCAATATAAATGTTTATTTAGAAGGAGAAGAAATAAATACTTCAATTATAGAGGTTCAAAGAGATATATTAATTCATAATGCTATAAATATAAATTTAAGAGAAATTTAAAATAACTATTTTAAGTATTTAAATTTTAAGAAATAAAGTAAAAGTTGTGAGTTTATTCACTCATGACTTTTTTTATTATAATATATAAGAAAGACTTTTTAGTCTAAATGAATTTTGGAGGAAATAAGATATGGAACAAATTTCTTTATATATACATATACCTTTTTGTGCTCAAAAGTGTTTTTATTGTGATTTTCCATCCTTTGCTGGAAAGGATTATTTAAGAAAAGATTATATAGAAGCATTAAAAAAGGAAATAAAAATTTTTAAAGAGAAAAATAAAAATTTTGAGATTGAAACTATATTTATAGGAGGTGGAACTCCTAGTGTTTTAAATTGTGATGAATTAGAAGAGGTTTTAAAAAGTATTAAAGAATTAAATATAGTTTATGATGTTGAATATACTATAGAATGTAATCCTGGCAATTTGACTTATGAGAAGCTTAAAGTTATGAAAAAATATGGAGTAAATAGAATAAGTATGGGACTTCAAGCTAAGCAAGATAATTTATTAAGAAAGATTGGTAGAATACATAATTATGATAGTTTTAAGGAAAACTTTTTAAAAGCTAGAGAGGCTGGCTTTGAAAATATAAATGTAGATTTAATGTTTGGATTACCTAATCAAAGTGTGGAAGATTTTAAGGAAACTTTAAAGGAAGTAGTATCTTTAAATCCTACACATATTTCAGCTTATAGCTTAATAATTGAAGAAGGAACAGCTTTTTATACCTTATATGAAAGGGATAAATTAAATTTACCTAGTGAAGAAGAAGAAAGAGAGATGTATGATTTTTGTAAAAGTTATTTAAAAAGCAAGGGGTTTAATCAATACGAGATTTCTAATTATTCTAAAAAGGGAATGGAGTGTAGACATAATTTAGCTTATTGGGACATGAAAAATTGGATAGGATTAGGTTCATCTTCAGCTTCTTATATTAATGGAAAAAGAATTAAGAATATAAGTAATATAGAAAATTATATAAATTCAATAAATGAAAAGGGAGAAGCTATTGAAGAAATAATAAACAATTCTTTAAAAGATAATATGGAAGAATTTATGTTTATGGGCCTTAGAAAGATTAAAGGAATTAAAGAAAAAGAATTTGAAGAAAGATTTAAAATGAATATAAATTTAGTATATGGTGAAATAATAAATAAGTATATAAATAGAGGGCTTTTAATAAGGGAGAATGGAAGGCTTTATTTAAGTGAAAAGGGCATTGAAGTATCTAATATTATAATGGCTGAATTTCTTTTATAAACATAAAGTAAATTTGTATGTAACTTAAAGAAAATAAAAGAAAATAGAAGAAAGAGTAGAATAAACATTATAAAAATCAAAAATTTGGTTTAAAATGATAAAAAATGGGATTGACAAAAAACTTGTAAGGTAATATATTAATAGTGTACTAGTTAGCACTCGTTGATAGTGAGTGCTAATAAAGAGGTGAGATTAGTGATAGATGATAGAAAGCTTCAAATATTAAGAGCTATAATTCAAGACTATATATCAACAGGAGAACCCGTTGGTTCAAGAACTATCGCTAAAAAATATAATCTTGGAGTAAGTTCAGCCACAATAAGAAATGAAATGGCTGACTTAGAGGATATGGGATTTTTAGAACAGCCTCATACTTCGGCAGGAAGAATTCCATCAAGCAGAGGATATAGATTATATGTAGATAGAATGATTGAATTTGAAAGATTGTCTTCTGAAGAAGAAGGTCTTATTAGAAGTTCAATAATAGATGGTACATTGTATGAAGTTGATAAAATAATCAAGCAAACTAGTGCTCTTCTATCAGAACTTACTAAAATGACTTGTATAGTAAAAGCACCTTCTGTGCATAAAAGTTTTGTTAAGTCTATACAACTTTTGAAGGTTGATGATTTAAGTATTTTATGTGTATTAGTAACAGATAGTGGTGTTATAAGAAATACAGTTATAAAAGTAAGGAGCGTACCTATATCTGAAGAACTTATTAAAATTAGTAAGATAATAACTGAAAGGCTTAAAAACCTTACTATTGAGCAAATAAACTTAGAGGTTATAAGTAACTTAAATAAAGCTTTAAGTGGATATGAAGATATAGTAAATGCTGTGTTACCAGCTCTTTATGAAAGCTTAAAGGGTGATGAAACATCTGAGGTATTCTTAGAGGGAGCAATTAATATATTAAATTATCCAGAATATAATAATATTCATAAAGCTAAGGAAATTTTAGAATTTTTACATGATAAGAAAAGTATTTCAGAACTTATAAGTGATAGTGAAGATATGACTGTAAAAATAGGAGATGAAATTTTTGTCCCAGAGGCTAAGGAATGTTCCATTATATCAGCTGGTTATCATGTAGGAGATAGATCTTTAGGTACAATAGCTTTAATAGGGCCTAGAAGAATAAATTATTCTAAGGTTTTAGCAATCATGACTGAGGTTATGAAAGAATTAAATGAAACCTTAAAAAATAAGTAGTAAATAAAGAGAAGAGGTGTAACTGCTTTATGGTGGATGATAAAGATTTTAACGAAGAGTTAAAGGATGATAATATCAAAGAGGAATTAGACAAAGAAACAAAGGCTGAAAATCCTAATATTGATGAAGAGGTAGAAGAAGTTTCAGAAGATATTAAGGCTGATGAAAAAGTTATAGATTTTGAAGAATTAAAGGCTTTAAAGGAAGAAAATAATATGTTTAAAAATAAAACAAAGAAACTAGAAAATGAATTAGAGGCCTTAAAAGATAGATTATTAAGAATATCTGCAGAGTATGAAAACTACAGAAAAAGAACAGATAAAGAAAAAGAAAGAATATATACTGATGCTTGTGAAGATGTTTTAGTAAAAATGCTTCCAGTTTTAGATAACTTAGAAAGAGCCTTAGATGTAGATGGAACTGTTGAGGACCTTAAAAAAGGTGTTGAAATGACAGTAAGACAATTTGAAGATGCTTTAGATAAACTTCAAGTTGAAGAAATATCTACAGAAAATGGTTTTGACCCAGAATTACATCAAGCTATGATGGTTGTAGAAAAAGAAGGAGCAAAACCAAATGAAGTAGCCCAAGTATTCCAAAAGGGATATAAAAGAGGGGATAAAGTCATAAGACATTCTATGGTAACTGTAACTAAATAATTAATTAGAATTTGACAAATTATATATAGATATTTATAGAGGAGGAATTTTCAATGAGTAAAATAATAGGTATAGATTTAGGAACAACAAATTCATGTGTAGCTGTTATGGAAGGTGGAGAACCAGTAGTTATCACTAACTCAGAAGGTGCAAGAACAACTCCATCAGTAGTTTCATTCCAAGCAAATGGAGAGAGATTAGTAGGTCAAGTTGCTAAAAGACAAGCAATTACAAACCCAGATAGAACAATAATGTCAATAAAAAGACACATGGGAACTGACTACAAAGTTAATATAGATGGAAAAGATTATACACCACAAGAAATATCAGCAATGATACTTCAAAAATTAAAAGCTGATGCTGAAGCATATTTAGGAGAAAAAGTAACAGAAGCTGTTATCACAGTTCCAGCTTACTTCAATGATGCTGAAAGACAAGCAACTAAAGATGCTGGTAGAATAGCTGGTTTAGATGTTAAGAGAATAATAAACGAACCAACAGCTGCATCATTAGCTTATGGATTAGATAAAATGGATAATGCACACAAAATCTTAGTATATGACCTAGGTGGTGGTACTTTCGACGTATCTATCTTAGATTTAGGTGATGGAGTATTCGAAGTTGTATCAACAAATGGTGATGCTAGATTAGGTGGAGACGACTTTGACCAAAGAATTATAGATTATATAGCAGATGAGTTTAAAGCTCAAAATGGAATAGATTTAAGACAAGATAAAATGGCTCTTCAAAGATTAAAAGAAGCAGCAGAAAAAGCTAAAATTGAGTTATCATCATCAACTCAAACATTAATAAACTTACCATTTATAACTGCTGATGCAACTGGTCCAAAACACATAGATATGACATTAACAAGAGCTAAATTCAATGAATTAACTCATGACTTAGTTGAAAGAACAATAAACATAATGAAAGAAGCTTTAAAATCAGGTAACGTTTCATTAAATGACATAGATAAAGTAATCTTAGTTGGTGGATCAACAAGAATACCTGCAGTTCAAGAAGCTGTTAAAAACTTCACTGGAAAAGAGCCTTCAAAAGGAGTTAACCCAGATGAGTGTGTAGCAATGGGTGCTGCAATACAAGCTGGTGTTTTAACTGGTGATGTTAAAGACGTATTATTACTAGATGTTACTCCATTAACATTAGGAATCGAAACTTTAGGAGGAGTTGCAACTCCATTAATCGAAAGAAATACAACTATCCCTGCAAGAAAGAGTCAAATATTCTCAACTGCAGCAGATAATCAAACTTCAGTTGAAATTCATGTAGTACAAGGTGAAAGACAAATGGCTGCTGATAACAAAACTTTAGGTAGATTTACTCTATCAGGAATTGCTCCAGCTCCAAGAGGAATCCCTCAAATCGAAGTTACTTTCGATATAGATGCAAATGGTATAGTTAAAGTTTCTGCAACAGATAAAGCTACTGGAAAAGAAGCTAACATAACAATCACAGCTTCAACTAACTTAAGTGATGCTGAAATTGATAAGGCTGTAAAAGAAGCTGAACAATTTGCTGAAGAAGATAAGAAGAGAAAAGAAGCTATAGAAGTTAAAAACAATGCTGAACAAACTGTTTATCAAACAGAAAAAACTTTAAATGAGCTTGGAGATAAAGTTTCAGCTGAAGAAAAATCAGAAATAGAAGCTAAAATAGAAGCTGTTAAGAAAGTTAAAGATGGCGAAGATATAGAAGCTATAAAGAAAGCTATGGAAGAATTAACTCAAGCATTCTATAAAGTATCAGAAAAATTATATCAACAAAATGGTGGAGCACAAGGTCAAGGCTTTGACCCAAACAACATGGGTGGAGCTAATGCATCAAACGGAAACAATGATGACAATGTTGTAGATGCTGACTTTGAAGTTCAAGATGATAAATAATAATTAAAACTATCACAAGACTTAAAGCTTTGATATAATAATAAAGTAATCAATAGAGGGAAGGCTCAAGATAGTCTTCCCTTTTTATAAGTAAACTTATAGGTGGTGAAAGATAGTGGCTAAAAAAGATTATTATGAAGTGCTTGGACTTAAAAAAGGTGCTTCAGATGATGAGATAAAAAGAGCTTTTAGAAAAATGGCTATGAAATATCATCCAGATAGAAATCCTGGAGATAAAGAAGCAGAGGAAAATTTTAAAGAAGTAAATGAAGCTTATGATGTTTTAAAGGACCCAGAAAAGAAGGCTAAATATGATCAATTCGGTCATGCTGCTTTTGATGGAAGTGGTGGCTTTGGCGGTGGCGGTTTTGACGCTGGTGGCTTTGATTTCTCTGAAATGGGTGGCTTTGGAGATATTTTTGAATCTTTCTTTGGCGGTGGCTTTGGTGGAGGTTCTTCAAGAAGAAAAAATGCTCCACAAAGAGGTGCTGATTTAGAATATAGTTTAAATATAACTTTTGAAGAAGCTGTTTTTGGTTGTGAAAAAGAAATATCAATTACTAGAACAGAAAACTGTGAAACTTGTCATGGAACAGGAGCTAAGCCTGGTACTTCTCCTAAGACTTGTCCAAAATGTAATGGTTCAGGACAAATAAGAGTACAAAGACAAACTCCATTAGGAAGTTTTGTATCTACAACAACTTGTGACCAATGTGGTGGAACAGGAAAAATAATTGAAGAACCATGTCCAGATTGTAAGGGTAAAGGAACTGTTAGGAAGCATAGAAAGATAACAGTTAAGATACCAGCTGGTGTAGATACTGGAAACATAATACCATTAAGAGGACAAGGGGAACAAGGAGCTAATAACGGCCCTGCTGGAGATTTATATATAAGAGTAAATGTAGCACCTTCTAAGATATTTAGAAGAGAAGGTTCTGATATTTACTATGACTATAGAATAAGTATGGCTAAAGCAGCTTTAGGAGCTGAAATTACTGTGCCTACAGTAGATGGCAATGTTAAATATAAAGTACCTGCAGGTACTCAACCTGGAACTAAGTTTAGATTAAAAGGAAAAGGAGTTCCTTTTGTTAATGGTGGTGGAAGAGGAAATCAATATGTTCATATGATAGTTGAAGTTCCAAAACACTTAAATAAAGAACAAGAGGAAGCTTTAAAAGAATTTATGAGAGCTTCTGGGGAAAATATAGATAGCACAGAAGAGAAAGATGAAGGATTTTTCTCAAAATTTAAAAAGAAAAAATAATAAATTTTAAATACTCTAGTTAATATATAACTAGAGTATTTTTTTATTTTATTTACAAAAATAAGTTATTATGATACACTACAGATAGTATTAGTGTATTAATATAATAATACACTATAGTTAAGGGGTGATTTTTTGTTAGAAGTAAAATGCGTTAAGAAAAAATTTAAAAGAAAAATAGTTTTGAAAGATGTTTCTTTTAAAGCTAGAAAAGGAGAGATAACAGCTCTAGTAGGTTTAAATGGAGAAGGAAAGTCAACTTTATTAAAAATAATAATGGATATTGTTAAAAAAGATTCTGGGAAAGTTTTATTAGATGGAGAGGAGGTAAATTATAAAACTTATGAAAAATTAGCTTTTGTTCCAGATGTAATAAATACTTATGGAAATATGACCATAAAGGATGCCTTTGAGTATATGGAAAATATTTATGAAAGATGGGATAAAGAAAAAGCGTATTCTATGTTAAATGATTTTAAGTTAAAGGATGAATTAAAAATAAATACTCTTTCTAAGGGAAATATTGCAAGGGTAAAACTTATTTTAGGCTTTGCTAGAAATCCAGAGTACTTACTTTTAGATGAGCCTTTTTCAGGAATAGATATTTTTACTAGGGAGAAGTTTATTGCATCTTTAATAGGATATATAGATGATAACATATGTATTTTACTTACAACTCATGAATTAAAAGAAGTTGAAAATATAATTGATAAAGTTATTTATTTAAGTGATGGAATAGTTAAGAGTGAGTTTTATGTTGAAGAGGAAAAAGAAAGAGAGGGAATTTCTATGGTAGAAAAAATAAGGGAGGTATATGAAAGTGAAGAAAGGGAATCTTAAAAAATCATTTTATCTTTTAAATTTAGAAATATTAAGAGATTTAAAAATAACTTTAGGCTCTTCTTTAGGAATTATGGCACTTAGTATTTTGTATTTTATATATAATTTAAATAAAAATTTAAATATATATTTAGAAAAAACAGAGGGAATAGGTGCTATACAAATATTTTCTCCTTTTGGCAGTTTTGGAGATTTTTTTAATCAAGCAAGTAGTAAGCTTTTAATTTTATTAATATTACTTTCTTTTTGTTTATATTGTATGTATTTGTGGATTGGAGAGTTTAAAGGAGAAAATAAAAGTGCATATACTCTTTTAACTTTGCCTATACCTAAAAAGTATATACTTTCATATAAGTTTTTATCAGCCTCATTTTATTATTTAGCTTTAGTATTTTTTCAATTATTAGGAGTAGTTATAGATTATATTATATTTAATTTTATGGTGCCTCATGATGCAATAGTTAAGGAAGGGTTTTTAGATATAATAAATAAAACTATAAATATCTTTTATGGACTTATACCAAATAGTTTTACTAATATAATAACTCAATTATTATTTTTCATAGCAATGATACTTTTAACTTTTCTTTTTATATTATTAGAAAGAAGTTTTGGAATAAAGGGAGGTATATTAGGTATTATAATTGGAATTTCATTTTTAATAATTTCTCTTTTCCTACCACAATATTTAAGTTTATTTAGATTTGAAACTTTTCTTTGGTTTACAATAATAGCTATTTTATATAATTTAATAGGATTTTTTGGTTCTAAATATTTACTTGAAAGAAAGGTTCATGTATAGGAGAGGTGAAAGTTATGAAAAAAAGAATTCCTTTAATTTTATCAATTGTATTTTTTATCACTTTTTTAAGTGTTGTTTCAATATATATTTATATTAATTCTTCTTCTATAGATTTTAAAACTGTTTATGGAGATAAAAGTAATCTTGGAAATTTTGAGATAGTCTTATTTAAAGATAAGGATATATATGAAGAAGATATTGTTATTAACTCTAAATCAACTAAAAATTTAAATACCATAAATGAAAGGTATTATAATGGAATAGATGTTTTAAAAGATAAAAAATTCTTTAGAGGAATATATCCAACAAATAATACATTTTTTGAAAATGATGAAGTTATGGTTAATGTTAATGTGAAATATGATTCTGTTGTACCTAAATTAGAGGTTAGACTTAAGGATAAAAAAGAAAATATTTATGAGTTCTTTGAAGTTAAAACAGAGGAGTTTATAAAAACAAGTAATATAGATAAGGTTTCTTATAAAGAGGGAAAAATAAATATAATATTTAATGGTAGTAATGGTCTTATATTTGGAGAAATTCCTTTAAATGAAAAGGAGTTAAACTTAGTAGGAAATTTAAATTTAGGAGATAAATTAAATATAAATAAAGAAGACTTTAATGTTATTTTAGTAGAGAATGAGTTTGCTTCTTTAGAAAAACATGATTTAAATAAAGCTTATTATAGAGTAAATAGAATTGTTACAGATATTAATGAAGTTAATTATATAGATGGTACTATTGTTGAAGTAAATTCAGATACTAGAGAATTTAATGTTTATAATGTAGATGAAAAGACTTTAAAAGACTTTAATAACTTTGAAGGTGAAGGAGATATTATAGGAGATGTTTTTAAAGCTTATGGTAAAATATATTTAACTAAAACTTGTAATAATAAAACATCAGCTATAGTATTTGATACTGAAAAAAAAGATTTTGTTTTATATAAGGATATTGTAGAAAATGAAAGGTTAGAAAGGTTAGGAGTAAATATTAGTTCTATTGGAACTTTTATAATTGATAAAGATAAGCTTATAATAAATTTTATAGATTATAATGAGAAGGAGCAGAAAAATTCTAGATATATAGCTGTTATAGATATACCTAGTAAGAATCCGATTTATATAGGAGAAATAGTAACAGGATATTTAGGTAGTATTGAAATAATAGGTGGTAATTAAAAATGTTTTTTGAAGTAAATGATAGGGAGCCGATTTATCTACAAATAATAAGACATGTGAAGGAATCAATAGTCAGAAAAAGTTTAAGACCAGGAGAGCAGATACCTTCTAGGAGGGAGCTTGCTGAAATGTTAAAGGTTAATCCAAATACAGTACAAAGAGCTTATAGAGATATGGAAAATATGGGGCTTATAGATACTGTAAGAAATAAACAAAGTACAATAACAACTAATGAAGAAATATTAAAAAATATTAGAAAAGAACTTTTAGATGATTCCTTAGATACATTTATTAAAAATATGAAGGCTATAAATTTAACTAAGGAAGAAGTTTTAGAAATTATTAAAGATAGATATTAAATAAGATTAAGTTTAAAGGTTATGTCAATAATAGACTATAGCCTTTAATTTTTTTATATGGGATAATAAACATAAATATTTATTTTTGAAAAGATTAACAAAGTATATAAATATAATAAGGATTATAACCTAGACAGATAATACACTAAAGTGTAAAATAAATTATTAGTCAAAGTAGCATAAGAAAGGATTGATACATAAATGGAAGGAACTTGGATTGAAGTTAAAGTTATAACTAAAAGTGAGGCCTTAGAACCTATATCAGGAATATTTTACGGATTAGATTGTAAAGGGGTCGCTATAGAGGATCCAAATGATATATTAGGAAGAGAACAAGGACCTTTAACTTGGGACTTTGCAGATATAAATATATTAGAACATAAGGGGAAGGTTGCTGTTGTTAAGGGATATTTCTCAGAAGAAGATAATATTGATGAAGTAATAGCTTATGTTAAGGAAAAAGTTAAGGAATTAAAAGAATCAGGATTAGATGTTGGCGAAGGAACAGTTGAAGCAGAAAAAATGTTTGAAGAAGACTGGGCTAACAATTGGAAAAAGTATTATAAGCCAATAAAAATTGGAGATAAGATAGTTATAAAACCAATATGGGAAGAGTATGAACCAAGGGAAGAAGAAATGGTAATAGAGTTAGACCCAGGTATGGCTTTTGGTACTGGAGACCATGAAACTACAAGAATGTGTGTTCAAGCTTTAGATAAATATGTTAAAGAAGATACTACTGTATTTGATATTGGAACAGGTTCAGGAATACTTGCTTTAGTGGCTTCTAAGCTTGGTGCAAAACAGGTTATAGGAGTTGATTTAGACCCAGTTGCTGTAGACTCAGCTAAAGAAAATATATCTTTTAATAATGTTGATAACATAGAAGTATTATACGGAAATCTTTTAGATGTTGTAGAAGGAAAAGCTGATATAGTTGTTGCAAATATTATAGCTGAAATAATCTGTATATTAGTAGAAGATGTTAAAAAAGCATTAAATAAAGATGGTATTTTTATAACTTCAGGTATAATACATGAAAGAAGACAAATGGTCATTGATAAATTAGAAAAAGAAGGTTTTGAAGTTATTGAAGTTAATAAAGATGGAGAATGGAACTGTATTGTTGCTAAGTTAAAATAATTTAGTAAGGGAGTATAAAATTATGCATAAGTTTTTTACACCAAGTAATATGTTTTCAAATACTCATGCAAAAATAATAGGAGAAGATGTAAAACATATTTATAAGGTTTTAAGGGTAAAGCCAGGGGAAAAGGTTATTATAAATAATCTTGAAAGTGAAGAGTTTTTAGGTGAGGTAGAAGAGGTTAATAAGCAAGAGGTTTCTATAAAAATCTTAGAAAAGCTTAATATAAATAATGAAAGTAATTTAAATATTACTTTATTTCAAGGGATGCCAAAGGCTGCAAAGATGGACTTAATAGTTCAAAAATCTGTAGAACTTGGTGTTTTAGAAATAATTCCGACTATAACAGATAGAGTAGATGTTAAGTTAAAAGGTGAATTTAAAAAATTAGATAGATTAAATAAAATCGCTTTAGAAGCATGTAAACAAAGCAAAAGAACTGTAATACCAAAGGTTTTAGAACCTATGGATTTTAAAGAGGTTTTAGAAAAGATAGATGAATTAGACCTTATGGTTATTCCTTATGAAAATGCTACAGGATACGGAATAAGAGCTATGGTTAACTCTATAGGTGATAAAAATATAAAAAATGTTGGAATAATGATTGGACCAGAAGGCGGATTTGAAGATTTTGAAATAGAAGCCCTAAAAGAAAAAGGAGCTCATATTGTAACTTTAGGACCAAGAATTTTAAGAACAGAAACAGCAGGATTTACCTGTGTTTCTCTTATTCAGTATGAGCTTGGTGATTTAGGAGGAAATATTTAAATGAAAGTTGCATTTGCTACACTAGGTTGTAGAGTTAATACATATGAATCAGAAGCGATGACTGAAAAATTTGTTAGAGAAGGCTATGAAGTTGTTGATTTTAATGAAATAGCAGATGTTTATGTTATTAATACTTGTAGCGTAACTAATATGGGAGATAAAAAGTCAAGACAGATAATAGGAAGAGCGAGAAGACAAAATCCAGAATCAATTATAGCTGTTGTTGGATGTTATGCTCAAATAGCACCTAAAGAAGTTTCAGGAATAGAAGGCGTAGATGTTGTTTTAGGTTCAAGAAATAAAGGTGAAATAGTTTATTATGTAAATAAAGCTAGAGATGAAGGTAAACAACAAGTTAAAGTTGGAGCTGTTTTAAAAAATAAAGTTTTTGAAGATTTAAAAATTGAAGAATATAATAATAAAACTAGAGCTTTCTTAAAAATACAAGATGGATGTAATAGATTCTGTGCTTATTGTCTAATTCCATATACTAGAGGGTCAGTTTGTTCAAAGGACCCTAAGAAAGTTTTAGATGAAATAAGAAGTTTAGCATCTCATGGTTTTAAGGAAATAATATTATCTGGTATTCATACTGCATCTTATGGTGTTGATTTAGATGAAAAAGTAACACTTGTAGATTTATTAGAAGAAATAGAAAAGATTGATGGAATAGAAAGAGTTAGAATAGGTTCAATAGACCCTACTTTCTTTACAGAGGATGTTGTAAAGAGAATATTAGCTCTTAAAAAATTATGTCCTCATTTCCACTTATCACTTCAAAGTGGATGTGATGCTACTTTAAAGAGAATGAATAGAAGATATACTGCAAAAGAATATGAGGATATAGTAAATCTTCTAAGAGATAAAATAAAAGATGTTTCCATAACAACAGATGTAATTGTTGGGTTCCCTGGAGAAACTGATGAGGAATTTGAAGAAACTTATACTTTCTTAAAGAGAATAGCTCTTTCAAAAACTCACATATTTAAGTATAGTCCAAGAAAAGGTACTAAGGCTGAACATATGGAAAATCAAGTTGATGGTAAGAAAAAAGATGAAAGAAGTAAAAAGTTAATTGAGTTAAATAAAATTAATGAAAAAGCTTTTGCTGAAAAGTATATAAATAAAATTGAAGATGTTTTATTTGAAGAGGAAGTATCTTTAGGAAGTGGAATTTATACTGGATATACAAGAAATTATATAAAGGTAAATGCTAAGGCAGACTGTAATGTTTCAGGTAAAATACTAAATGTTAAAATAGAGTCCTTTGAAGGTGAAGTTGCAAAGGGTGAAATAGAATTATAAAAAGAAAGTTTTTGTAATTAAAATGAGTTATAATATATTATAAAGGGCTAGGAGGTGATATTATGTCAGATTGTATTTTTTGTAAAATAATAGCTGGAGAAATTCCTTGTAATAAGATTTATGAAGATGATAAGGTATTAGCTTTTTATGATATAAATCCAGAAGCACCAGTACATTTTTTAGTTATTCCTAAAGAACACATAGCTAGTTTAAATGATGTTAATGAAAAAAATAAAGAAGTATTTGCACATATTTTTGAAACAATTAGTAAAATAGTAAGAGAGTTAGGAATTTCAGAAGATGGATACAGAGTTGTTTCCAATTGTGGAGTACAAGGGGGTCAAACTGTAGGTCATATTCATTTTCATGTTCTTGGAGGAAGAAATTTAAGTTGGCCACCAGGCTAAATTTTAGATTTAACTTCTTGACATTGAAGAAAACTATGTTGTATAATATAGCGTGTGTTATTTAGCCCATGGCTGTGAATTACATTAATAATTTACGCTAGCGGAGGGAGGGATAAAGAATGTCAGAAATCAGAGTAAAAGAAAACGAATCATTAGAACAAGCATTAAGAAGATTTAAGAGACAATGCGCTAGAGCTGGAGTTCTTTCAGAAGTAAGAAAAAGAGAACACTACGAAAAGCCAAGCGTAAAGAGAAAGAAAAAATCAGAAGCTGCAAGAAAGAGAAAATTCAAATAGTTTTTGGTTTAAATTTATAGAATAATTTCTTTTGAAAGAAGGTACGCAAATGCCAACTATTAAAGAAAGACTTCAAGAGGACTGGAAGCAGGCTTTAAAAGCTAAGGATAAGTTCAAAGCTGGAGTTTTAAGCACTGCAAAGTCAGCAATACTTTTAGTCGAAAAGACTGACGGTGTTAAGCTTGAGGATGAACAGGTTATAGAAATATTAGCAAGAGAAATCAAGCAAAGAAGAGAAGCTGCGCTTGAATTCGAAAAGGGAAATAGACAGGATTTAGTAGATCAGAACAACAATGAGATTGAAATCTTGTTAAATTACCTTCCTCAGCAGTTAAGTGAAGAAGAAATAAAAGATATCATAAAGCAAGCAGCTGAAGAAGTGGGCGCAAATAGCATGAAGGACATGGGAAAAGTTATGTCAAAGGTTAGACCGCAAACAGTTGGTAGAGCTGATGGTAAACTTGTAAGTCAATTAGTTAAAGAATATTTAAATAAGTAAGAGAGTTCAGTAGAACTCTCTTTTATTTTTTTATAAAAAGGCATGTGTATAGGCAAAATTCCTATACATATGCCTTTTTATGTTTATTGAATTTTTATATAAGAATAAAAAAATATAAATTTTCATAGATTTAGTATGAAAATATTTTAATTAGGAGGGGTAAGTTTGGGAAATAAATTAAGGAAAGTTACAAATAAGATTGCAGAGGAATTAGATTTACCTAAGGAAATATTAAATGGGGAGCCAAAGATTATTGTATATGGAAAAAGTGAAATAATAATTGAAAATCATAAGGGAATAGAAGTTTTTAAGGAAGATGAAATAAAGATAAACACTAACTTAGGAAATATAATAATTAAGGGATTGAATCTTGGAATTAGTTTTATAGGAACTGAAACTATAGCTTTAACAGGACAGCTTAAAAACTTAACCTTTGAGGAGGAATAATATGAACTTAGATTTTTTAAAAAGAGGTTATATTAGAGTTGAAATTAAAACCTTTGATGTAAATAAACTTTTAAACCTTTTATGGAAAAAGGGTATAAGAGTTGAAAATGTAAGAAAGATAGATATAGTAACTGTTTGCTTAACTATAGAATACTCTGATTATGGAAAGGTTAAAAGCTATGTTAAAAGATTAAATGGAAAAATTAAAATAGTATCTTCAAGAGGTATAGTGTTTTTTTTATCAAAAGCTAAAAAATCTTTAGGAATATTTTTAGGGGCTACAGTTTTTTTACTAGGATTATATTTTTATTCTTCATTTATATGGAGAATTGATATTGAAACAAAAAAGAATATAGCTCCTTCAGAAATAAGATATATGTTAAAAGATTTAAACTTGAAACCAGGAATTAAAAAAAGTTCTTTAGATGTTTATGCACTTGAGAAGAAGTTAGAAAACTCTCATGGAGACATAATGTGGGTTAATGCAAGGATTGAAGGAGGAACTTTAAAAATAAAACTAGAGGAGAAGATAAGTCCTAAAATAAGAGAAGATGAAAATAAAGAGTTTAAAAATATAATAGCTTCAAAGGATGGAGAAATAAAAAAAATATACACAACTTCAGGTACTGCTTTAGTAAAGGAGGGAGATATAGTTAAAAAAGGAGATGTTTTAATAGAGCCAAGACAAGGTATAGAAGGAGAAGAATATGAAGTCAAGGCAGAAGGAGTAGTTAAAGCTAACACCTTTTATGAAAAGAGTATTGAAATGCAAGTTTCAGGAAAAGTTTATGAAAGGACAGGTTTAGTAGATAGTGAAATTTACTTAGAAATATTAGGGAAGAAAATTTATCTAAAAAAGGCTACTAAAGAATTTAATAAGTATGATAAAATAGAAAGTACAGGAAAGTTTATTAAGAAAAATTTATACTATGAAAAAAAAGAAAAGGATATAGGAAAAAATAAGGATGAATTAATAAATAAGTCAGTAGAACTTATGAAAAAATCAATAAGCAAAGAAATAAGTAAGGAAGCTAAGGTTGTTGATAACATAATAACAACAGAAGATTTAGGTAATGGTAAAATAAAATTAAAGGTTCTTTTTGTAGTTGAGCAAAATATAGCTTTAGGTTACTAAGAAAAGTTAATCCTAAGGAGGAGAAGATGAGTAATTATGGGGAATTTTAAGAAAAGGATATTAGGCTTGTTTAAAGATTATAGAAAAATAATTCTATACATCATAACCTTTATTGTTTTATATTGCACCTTAATGACTGGTATTATAACTAGAAAATATGATTTAAAAGTAGGGGATATACCAAAGGCAGATATTAAGGCGCATAGGGAAATAATTGATGAGTCTGCAACCGAAGCTAGAAAAAAGGAAGCTGAGGAAAAGGTTGATAAGCAATATTCCTTGAGGACAGATGTACAAAAGCAAAGTGAAGAAAAGATTAAAGATTATTTTTCATCAGTTGAAAAAGTTTTATCTCAAGATAAACCAGAGGAAGAAAAGGCAAAACTTATACCAAGAATGCCTTTTAAAATAACAGAAATACAAGCAGCAAAGCTTGCTTCAATGAATGAACAAGATATTAAAAAGATAGAAAATACATGTATAGAAGGGCTAAATAGGGCTTATGAAACACCAATTGAAGAAGGTAGTGAGCAGGATTTAAAAGATGCTAGAAAGCAATATACAGATTTTATATCCTCTAGTAATTTAGATGACCTTGAAAAAACAATTGCCTTAAATTTTGTAAGTGTTATAGAGCCTAACTTTTTCTATGATAAAGAAAAGACTGATGAGTTAGTAAAAGAGACTTTAAAACAAATTCCACCAGTTATGATAAAGAAAAATCAAATAGTTGTAAGTGAAGGAGAACCAGTTACAGAACATCAGTTAGAACTTTTAGGAACCTTAGGACTTTTAAGTGATTCAGCTTCTTCATTTTATCTTTATATAACTTTAGGGATTTTAGTAATAATAGTTATGTATTTACAGTATGGATATATACACAAATATTATAAGGATATAAATAAAGATTTTTCTAAGATTGTAATGATAAGTATATTAAATGTTTTTCCTGTAATACTTGCTAGATTATTTGGTATGATGTCAAACTACATAATACCTTTAGCATGTATGCCTATGCTTTTAACTCTTCTTTTAAATTACAAAATATCGCTAGTTTTTAGTATGTTAAATGTAATATTAATAGGAGGAGCTGTAGGATTTAATCCTAATATAATAATTCTTGCAGTTTTAAATGTTGTTTTAGGTGGAACATTACTTAGAAAAATGCAACAGAGAAATGATATATTATATTCTTCAATAACAGTAGCTGTTTTAAGTGCTATTTTAACCTTTAGTGTAGGTACTTTAACTACAAATAACTTTATGGAAATTCTTGCAGATAGTACTTTTGCAGCTGGAGGGGCTATTTTATCTGGTATACTTACTATTGGAGTTTTACCATTTTTTGAATCTACTTTTGATATAGTTACTAATGCTAAATTATTAGAATTATCTAATCCTAATAATCCATTATTAAAGAAATTGTTAATGGAAGCACCAGGAACTTATCATCATAGCATATTAGTTGCTAATTTAGCAGAGCTTGCTACTGAAAAGGTTGGAGGAAATCCACTTTTAGCTAGAATAGGTGCATATTATCATGACATAGGAAAGACTAAAAAGCCTTATTTCTTTAGAGAAAATCAATTTGGGAAGAAGAACCCTCATGATAAATTAAAACCAGAGATAAGTAGCAAAATAATAATAGCTCATGTTAAAGAAGGTTCAGAACTTGCAAAAGAATATAATTTACCAAAAACTATACATGATTTTATAGTTACTCATCACGGAGAAACCTTAGTTAAGTATTTTTATTTAACTGTAAAAAATAATTCTGAAAATCCAGAGGAGGTTAAGGAGGAGGATTTTAAATATCCAGGACCAAAACCTATGAGTAAGGAGCAAGGAATTGTTATGTTAGCAGATTCAACAGAAGCTGCAGTAAGGTCTATTAATGAACCAACAGAAGAAAAAATTGAAAATATGGTCAATAAGATTATTGATGATAAATTATCCTCAGGACAATTAGATAATTGTGATCTTACACTAAGAGATATAAGTAAAATAAAAAAATGCTTTTTAAAAGCCTTAAATGGAATATATCATGAAAGAATAGAGTACCCTGATGATAATAAAAAGGAGAAAAAGTAAATGATTTTTATAGATAATAGACAAAGTAAATTTGAAGTTACAGAAGAATTAAAGAGTAAATTAGAAGAAGTTATTTCTTTTGTGCTTAAAGAAGAAGAAGTAAAGGAAAAGTGTGAGGTTTCTTTAGTTTTTGTAGATAATGAAGAAATTAAAGAAATTAATAAAGAAACTAGGGGAATAGATAAAGCAACAGATGTTTTATCTTTCCCTATGATAGATTATCCAAAGGATAAGGTTTATAAAGATGTTTATTTAGAAAAAGAATTTGATAAATCTTATTTTGATGGAGATGAACTAATTTTAGGTGATATAGTTCTATCTTTAGAAAGAACAAAGGAACAAAGTATAGAATTTAATCACTCTTTCGAAAGAGAAGCTTGTTATTTAGTAACTCACTCGGTTTTACATCTTTTAGGATATGACCACATGGAAGAGGAAGAAAAGAGTAGAATGAGAAAAAGAGAAGAGGAGTTACTTGGAAAATTAAATATAACAAGGGAAAGCTAAGATATGAGAAAAGGGTAATAGGAGAGGAATATGAAGGTAAGAAAACTTATAGATAGCTTTAATTATGCAATTGATGGTATAATATATGCCTTAAGAACTCAAAGAAATATGAGGATACATTTTATAGTAGCTCTAGTTATATTATCTGCTTGCTTTGTATATGATATAAGCAAAGTAGAGTTTATACTATTAGCAATAACAATTACTATGGTAATCGCAGCTGAATTACTTAATACTGCCATAGAGAGTGCTATAGATTTAACTACAAATTATTATCATCCTTTAGCTAAAGTTGCAAAAAATACAGCAGCTGGGGCAGTTCTTATAACTGCTATAAATGCTGTTTTAGTAGGGTATATTATATTTTGGGATGACCTTAAAAATGTTACTTTTAGAATTATGGATAGAGTAAAAGAAACAGAACCTTATATAATATTTATTGTTCTTGCTATAGTTTGCATAGTGGTAATTGCCGCAAAGGCTTATTTTGGAGGAGGAACGCCTTTAAAGGGTGGAATGCCTTCAGGACATAGTGCTTTAGCTTTTTCAATAGCTACTGCTATATCTCTTATAAGTAACTCTCATATCATAATCATATTAAGTTATTTAATGGCAATAATTACTGCACAAAGTAGAGTTGATTCAGAGGTGCATAGCACCTGGGAAGTTATTGCAGGAGCCATATTAGGAACGCTTATAACAATTTTAATTTTTAAAATATTTAGTTGATAAATTTTGGGTTTTTAAATTTTAGGATGGAGGATGAATTATTATGAAAAAGGAACTTATAAAAAAAGCTTTAGAGGCAAGAAACTTAGCATATTGTCCATATTCAAACTTTAAGGTGGGAGCAGCAGCTTTATTTGAGGATGGAAATATATATACAGGATGTAATGTTGAAAATGCATCCTTTGGAGCAACAAATTGTGCAGAAAGAACCGCTATATTTAAAGGAGTTTCAGAGGGGGCTAGAGTTTTAAAAGCTATAGCTTTAGTAGGAGATTTAAATTCACATACATATCCATGTGGAATATGTAGACAGGTAATGGTGGAGTTTGCAGAAAATAAAGATATAAAAATATTCATAGTAAAAAATGAAGATGATTATATAGAGACAACATTAGGAGAAATTTTACCTGGATCTTTCACAAAGGAAGATTTAGAAAAGTAGGAGGAAATATGTTTAAATCAGGATTTATAACAATTGTAGGTAGACCAAATGTAGGTAAGTCAACATTAACAAACTTATTAATGGGAGAGAAACTTTCAATTGTTTCTAATAAACCTCAAACAACAAGAAATAATATTCAAACTATATTAACTGGAGAAAATTATCAAATGATTTTTGTAGATACTCCAGGGATACATAAACCTAAGCATAAATTAGGAGAGTATATGGTAAATAGTGCTACTGATTCAATAAAGGATGTAGACTTAGTTTTATTTTTAAGCAATCCTTGTGATGAAGTAGGAAGAGGAGATAAATTTATAATAGAGCAACTTAAAAATCAAAAAGCTCCTGTTATATTTGTATTAAATAAAGTTGATGAGAGTACTCCAGAGAAAGTTGCTAAAACTTTAGAATTATTTTCAAAAGAATATGATTTTGCGGAAATGATTCCAATATCAGCTATGAAGGGAAAAAATACAGATAAGCTTTTAGACCTTATGATTAAATACTTACCAGAAGGGCCTAAGTATTATCCAGATGATATGATAACAGATGTTCAAGAGAGATTTGTTGTAGCTGAGATAGTTAGAGAAAAGGCACTTAAAAATTTAAGCCAAGAAGTTCCACATGGAATTGCTGTAGATGTTATACAAATGAAGCAAGATGATAGTGGAAAATATAATATAGAAGTAGACTTAATATGTGAAAAGGCATCTCATAAAGGGATAATAATTGGGAAAAATGGTCAAACGCTTAAAAAAATAGGTTCTACAGCTAGATATGAGTTAGAAAGATTTTTAAGAGCAAAAGTAAATATAAAAATATGGGTAAAAGTTAGAAAAGAGTGGAGAGATAATACCTCTTTATTAAAAGAATTAGGTTATAAAAAATTAAAGTAGGAGGGATAGCTTCTGGCACTTATAGAAAGTGGTGGAGTTATCATTAAGGCTCAAGATTATAAAGAGAATGATAAATTGCTTTGGATTTTTACCGAGAAAATGGGTAAGATAACAGCTATAGCTAAGGGTGCAAAGAAAAGTAAAAATAAACTCTTTTCATTAACGCACCCTTTGTGCTATGGTGATTATTTATTATTCAAGGGAAAGGGTTTATATAGGTTATCTGAAGGGAAAATAAGAACTTCCTTTCAGACATCTTTAACTGACCTAGAAAAGCTTACTTATGCATCTTACTTATGTGAGCTTATTGATATATCACTACAGGATGAAGAAGAAAATTTTAATTTATATAAGGAATTTGTAACTTGTCTTTACTTATTAAATACGGAGGCTATAAGTTATGAATTGTTAATAAGAGCTTTTGAGCTTAAATTATTAAAATACACTGGGTATGGATTAAGATTTGATAATTGTGTGTTTTGTAAAAGTAAATTAAGCGTTTCAAACTATATTAGTTTAAGGTATTTTGGAGGAGTATGTAATAATTGTAAAAAAGAACATGGGCTTTACATAAATAAAGCAACTTATAATGCCTTAAGATTTTTAAATAATACTCCTTTAGATAAGGTTTATAGATTAACTTTATCAAGGGAGATTATGGATGAGGTTTATAAAGTAACTAGCTTTATAATATCTTCAGTTTATTCAAGAAAACCTAAAAGTTTAGAAATGTTAAAATTTATAAAGGAGTGATTTAAATGAGTGAAATAACATTAGAAAAAGTAGACCAAGTAATAGATAGAACTTATGCAACATATGCAGAGGCTAAAGAAGCTTTAGAAGCTTGTGATGGAGATGTAGTTAATGCATTAATATATATTGAGAAAAAAAGAGAAGAAGAAAGTAAAATTAATGAAGAAGCTTTCAATGAAGAAAAAGCAGAGAGTTTTGAAGAAATAAAAAAATTTATAAAAGAATTAATAAATAAGGGAAATGTGTCTAGAATAAGAATACTTAAAGGAGATAAGGTTTTAGCTGATATTCCTGTTAATGCAGGGATTGCAGCAGGAGCAATTGCTATTGCATTTCCAAGTGTCTTAGCCTTAGGTTTTGTTGCTGCAATTGCAACTAAAATTACAATTGAAATAACTAAATCAGATGGAAGCGTTGAGGTTATAAATAAATTAGTTAAAGATGCAGCTTATGATATTAAAGACAAGGCATCTAATTTAAAAGATAAGGCATTTAGTGTAGCAAATGGTATGAAAGAAAAGAGAGAAAAAGGGAAGGTTTGTGAAAATAAAATAAATAAATTTCACAGACACAATAAATTAGATAATGAAACAAGTTTTACATATACAGTAAAATTTGATGAAGTTGAATAAGAGTAGATGTAAAATATAGGAATATGGAATAAAGAGGAAAAAACGCGTGATTTTAAATGATAATTATCAGATTTGAATGATTTTTCAGAAAATTTGCTATACTAAAAAGATTTAGGTTGTGTTACAATTAATATATAAAAATTCCTTTTTGTTCCTAGTTTATTTAAGGAAGGAGCATTCAAATTGAAATTAACACCAAGGCAGGAAGAAATAGTTAAACTTGTGAAAGAAGGTCAACCAATAACTTCAGAGGCTTTAGCAGGAAAGTTAGGGGTTACAAGAGCAGCCTTAAGACCAGACCTTGCTATACTTACTATGATAGGGGTATTAGATGCAAGGCCTAAGGTTGGGTATGTATATTCTGATAAGCCTTCTAATAGTTTTATCTATGAAAAAATAAAAAATATAAAGGTTAAAGACATAATGTCTAAACCGGTTACAGTTTGTGAAGAAACTATGCTTCATGATGCTATAGTACATCTTTTTTTAAATGATGTTGGGACTATGTTTGTAGAGAATGGAGGAGTTCTAACGGGAGCTGTTTCAAGAAAAGACTTTTTAAAGGTTGCTATAGGGGGAACAGACATCTATAAAGTTCCTGTTGGTGTTATAATGACAAGAATGCCTAATATAGTATGTGCTGTAGAAGAAGATTGTGCTTTTGACGTAGCAAAAAAAATAATAGAACATGAAATAGACTCCGTACCAGTTGTAAAAAGAATTGAAGATAATGAGGGAAAAGAGAGGTTAGAAATCATAGGAAAAATCTCTAAGACTAACATAACAAAGCTCTTTGTTAAGCTTGGAGAAAATTAAATTATAGTTAAAAAAAGAAAGATTAAATGGGTAGCTATCGGGGTTAATACTCTGTTAGTATATAAATTTCAACTATAGTATTGAACGGAGGAGTATTGAGATGAAAAAAAAGCAGTATGTTTATCTTTTTAATGAAGGTAATGCTAGTATGAAAAATTTATTAGGTGGAAAAGGTGCTAACTTATCTGAAATGACTATGTTAGGAATACCAGTTCCACAAGGATTTACAGTAACAACTGAAGCATGTAATAAATATTATGAAGATGGTAAAAAGATTTCTGAAGGAATAATAGAAGAAATTGAAAATAAAATGGCTGAACTAGAAAAAATAACAGGTAAAAAGTTTGGTTCTCTTGAAAATCCATTACTAGTATCAGTAAGATCTGGTGCAAGGGTTTCAATGCCAGGTATGATGGATACAATATTAAACCTTGGTTTAAATGATGAGTCAGTAGAGGCTATGGCTAAATTAACAAATAATCCAAGATTTGCTTATGACTCATATAGAAGATTTATTCAAATGTTTGCTGATGTTGTAATGGGTGTTGAAAAGAGATTATTTGAAGATTTATTAGATGAGGTTAAGGAAGAGAAAGGTTATAAAATAGATACAGATTTAACTGCAGAAGATTTAAAAGATTTAGTAGTTAAGTTTAAAGCTCTTTATAAAAAAGAAAAAGGAGAAGATTTCCCAAGCAATCCAAAGGAACAACTTATAGAAGCTGTTACAGCTGTATTTAGATCATGGAATAATCCAAGAGCTATAGTTTATAGAAGATTAAATGATATTCCAGGAGAATGGGGTACTGCTGTTAATGTTCAAGAAATGGTGTTTGGAAATAAAGGAGAAACTTCAGGAACTGGAGTTGCTTTTTCAAGAAATCCAGCTAATGGAGATAATGAGTTATATGGAGAGTATTTAATGAATGCTCAAGGTGAGGATGTTGTTGCAGGTATAAGAACTCCAGAGCCAATAAGCCACTTAGAAGCTCAAAATCCAACTATATACAAACAATTTACTGATATAGTAAACACTTTAGAAAAGCATTATAGAGATATGCAAGATATGGAGTTTACAATAGAGGATGGAAAGTTATACTTCCTTCAAACAAGAAATGGTAAAAGAACAGCACAAGCAGCATTAAAAATAGCTGTTGATCTAGTTGAAGAGGGAATGTTAACTAAGGAAGAGGCTATATTAAAGGTTGAGCCTAAACAATTAGATACATTACTTCACCCAGCTTTTGCATCAGAAGGATTAAAAGAAGCTAAAATTGTTGCAAAAGGATTACCAGCATCACCAGGTGCAGCTTGTGGTAAAATAGCCTTTACAGCAGAAGAAGCTAAGGAAAGAAAAGCAAATGGTGAAAAGGTTGTGTTAGTAAGATTAGAAACTTCTCCTGAAGATATTGAAGGTATGATTGCAGCAGAGGGAATTTTAACTGTTAGAGGTGGAATGACTTCTCATGCAGCAGTTGTAGCAAGAGGTATGGGTACTTGTTGTGTAGCAGGTTGTGGAGAATTAAAAATAAATGAAGAAAAGAGAACCTTAGAAGTTGACGGTCAAATTTTAACTTTTGATGATTATATATCAATAGATGGTTCAACAGGACACATTTATGCTGAAAAAGTTAAAACAGTATCTCCAGAAATTACAGGTCATTTTGCTACATTCATGGCTTGGGCTGATGAGATAAGAAAGTTAAAAGTTAGAACAAACTCAGATACACCAAGAGATACTAAGCAAGCTGTTGAGTTTGGTGCTGAGGGTATTGGATTATGTAGAACAGAGCATATGTTCTTTGCAGAAGATAGAATTTTAGCTGTTAGAGAAATGATATTAGCTAAAAATGAAGATAGCAGAAGAATTGCTTTAGATAAGCTTTTACCAATGCAAAGAGAAGATTTTATAGGAATTTATGAGGCGCTTGAAGAAAGACCTGCAACTATAAGATTTTTAGACCCACCTCTACATGAATTCTTACCAAGTGAAGAAGAAGATATAAAGGATTTAGCTAAAGAAATAGGAGTAAGTCCAGAGGAAATTAAGAATGTAGTTGCTGAATTACATGAATTTAATCCAATGATGGGACATAGAGGATGTCGTTTAGCAGTTTCTTACCCTGAAATAGCAGAAATGCAAACAAGAGCTGTTATAGAAGCTGCTATTGAAGTTAAGAAAAATAAAGGCTTTAATATAGTTCCTGAAATAATGATTCCTTTAATAGGAGATATAAAAGAATTAAAGTATGTTAAGAAGGTAGTTGTTGAAACAGCTAAAACAGTAATGGAAGAAAAAGGTGTTACTTTAGAATATAAAGTAGGAACAATGATTGAAATTCCAAGAGCTGCTTTAACAGCTGATAAAATAGCAGAAGAAGCTGAGTTCTTCTCTTTTGGAACAAATGATTTAACTCAAATGACATTTGGATTCTCAAGAGATGATGCAGGTAAATTCTTAAAAGATTATTATGAAAAAGGAATATATGAGCAAGACCCATTTGCTAAGTTAGACCAAGAGGGTGTTGGAGAGCTTATGAAGATTGCTTGTGAAAAAGGTAAGAAAACAAGAGCTGATATTAAGTTAGGTATATGTGGAGAACATGGAGGAGACCCTTCCTCTGTTGAATTCTGCCATAACTTAGGATTAGACTATGTAAGTTGTTCACCTTATAGAGTTCCTTTAGCAAGACTTGCAGCTGCACAAGCACAAGTAAAAAATAAAAGATAATATTAAAAGGAGTATTCTTTAAAGAATACTCCTTTTTTTAAATTTTAATTTTAAATTCCTTTTTAACTAAATCTTTAAATTCTTTAACAAAATTAATTTGATAAGAGGTGCTTTGGGCTACTTCTTTTAAAGAATCTAAAAAAATTTTTTTGTTACATTTTTTTATGTTGCTATAATAATCTTTTGATAATCTCCAATACTTTTGTGGGAAAGATAAGTAAGCAAATATATATCTAAAATCATCTTCATTAATAGGTGAGATTGAGTTATATGTTTTTAATATTTTTCTTGTAAGTTCTATGTCCCAGTTTATTTTAGACCTTTTTAATAATCTCCTCATAAAATAACATAAATCATACATAGAATAGGTTAAAAGTGCTTTATCAAAATCTATTACATAAATTTTATTATCATCTATTAAAATATTTTTGTTTACATAATCACCATGACAAAGGGATTTACTTAAATTTTCATTTCTAATGGAATTAGAAATTTCTAGAGAAGTTTTTGCAAGAAAAATATTTTCATCAAAAATATCTAAAAATAAAGAAGAAAATTTATCCTTATGTTTTAGTTTATTAGCTAAGTTAAATGATAGTAGAATTTTATTAAAATGTTTTAGAGTGGATATGTAGAGACTATCAAATCCAGTTTTAATTAAACTTCCTTCAATTGCTTTAAAATTTCTAGAACAGTTGTGCATTTTAGCTAAATTATCTATAGATAATAATACATGATTTACATTATCAAAATCACATTTTTCTCCACTAATCCAAGGTGATAGCATAAAGAGCATATCATTAGCTTTTACAAATCTTCCACAATCCTTAGAAGGTAATAATTTAGGTAGATTTATTTCATTTCTAGAAAACCATTCCATAACAGAATATATAAATAATAATCTTTCTTCATCATAATAGACTTTTTTTAAACAGAAAGTATTTTCATTATTTATTAATTTATAAACTGCTCTATTTTTATCTGTATTTTTAAATTTTATCCTTTCTATAGCATAATTTTCTAGATTATACATAGGTAATACTAATGATTCTACAGTATTAAAAATATCAAAATCCTTAGAATGCTTAGACATTATTAACCTCCTAATAAAAAAATACTTATTATAAGAATATTATAATTAACTTTAGATTATACTTTAAAATATGAAATACTTTTATTTTGTTATAAAAGAGGCTTTTAACATAAAATTTTACAAGGATAAATAGCCTTAAAATATAAAAGGATTTTAAATAGGCACATAGAATATATATAATAAGGTGATGCTATGAAAATAAGAGAGAATATTGAAAGTTTTGAAAGAATTAAGTTAAACAAAGTCGCAAAATTCTCAAGTGAATCCTTAGGGAGAGAGCGTTTTGAGAAAGAAGATGAAATAAGAACTTGTTTTATGGTAGATAGAGATAGGATAATTCACAGTAAGTCTTTTAGAAGATTAAAGAGAAAAACTCAAGTTTTTATAAGGACTTATGGAGACCATTATAGAACAAGACTTGTTCATACTTTAGAGGTATCTCAAGTGGCTAGAACTATAGGAGTTGCTTTATCTTTAAATGAATATTTAATAGAGGCAATTGCCTTAGGACATGATTTAGGTCATGCAGCCTTTGCTCATATAGGAGAAGATGTTTTAAATGAATTTCTTCCTACAGGATTTAAGCATAATGAACAAAGTGTTAGAGTAGCAAGAAGAATTGAAAAAGGTGGTTTAGGTCTTAACCTTACAAAAGAGGTTTTAGATGGAATATTAAATCATAGTGGATTTTCAAATGTTAGTAAGGTATCAGGAACATTTGAAGGACAAGTAGTTAGATTTGCTGATAAAATAGCTTATGTGAATCATGATATAGATGATTCAATTAGAGCAGGAATTTTAAGAGAAGAGGATTTACCTAAAGATATAATAAATCTTTTAGGAGAAAGAGGAAGTGAAAGAATAAATACCTTAGTAAAAGATTGTATTTTTAATACTCTTTCAAATATAGAGAAGGGTGAGTTAAAGGTATCTTTAAGCAAAGAGATAGGAGATGCCTTTGTAAAGCTTAGAAAGTTTTTGTTTGATAATATATATTTAGGGAAATACTTAGAAAATGAGAGGAAAAAAGCAGAATTTGTACTAGAAAAAGTTATAGAATATTATTATAAAAATTGGAATGAAATGCCTACATTATATAAAGAAATATGCAAGGAAGAAGGAATACATAGAGGAGTTACAGATTATATTGCGGGTATGACAGATGATTACTGCACAAATGAATTTAATAAAATATATATTCCTAAGTTTGTTATGTACTAAGGATTTTTGGAATAATTAGGTCAAAATGTTGCTAAAATATAATTATTATACATTTACACTTGAAAATTTATAAAAAAAAAGTTATATTTAAAATTTGAGAAGGATTTTATCAATTGATGTCGAATAATAATTAATTGTCAAAAAATATTAAGAAGGTGAGTAGATTTCTTGCGAATTTCAGAAGAAATTATAGAAAAAGTTAAAGAACAAAATGATATTGTGGATGTTGTTTCTGAGGTGGTAAGACTAAAAAGAGCTGGTAGAAATTTTTCAGGTCTTTGCCCTTTTCATAGCGAGAAAAGTCCGTCTTTTAGTGTGTCTCCAGATAAACAAATATTTAAATGTTTTGGCTGTGGAGAGGCTGGAAATGTAATTAGTTTTGTTATGAAAACTAAAAATTTAAACTTTGTAGATGCTGTTAAAGATTTAGCAGAAAGAGCTAACATTATAATACCTGTAGAAGATGGGAAGCAGAGTGAAGCTCAAAGAAAAAAGCAAATTTTATATAACATAAATAAATGTGCAGCAAGATATTACTTTTCTAATCTTCAAAACCATAAAGAAGCAAAGGAATATTTTTTTAAAAGAGGTATAAAAGAAAATATATTAAAAAGCTTTGGTCTTGGTTACGCTAAGGAAGGATGGCAAAACACCATAAACCATCTTAGAAAAGAGGGATTTAGTAAGGAAGCTATTGAAGCAGCGGGTTTAGGAATAAAAAGTCAAAAAGGAACTTTTTATGATAGGTTTAGAAATAGAGTAATTTTTCCTGTTTTTGATTATAAGGGAAGTGTAATTGGATTTGGAGGTAGAGTTTTAGATGATTCAAAGCCAAAGTACTTAAACTCTCCTGAAACCCTAATCTTCCATAAAGGAACAAATTTATATGCTTTAAATTTTGCAATAAAGCATGGTTTAAAGGATAGAACTTTAATAATTGTTGAAGGTTATATGGATTGTATTTCACTTCATCAATATGGAATAACTAATGTAGTTGCTTCTTTAGGAACAGCATTAACTGACAATCAAGCAAGATTATTAAAAAGATATGTAGACAGAGTAATAATATCTTATGATGCAGATATTGCAGGACAAATGGCTACTATAAGAGGTCTTGAGATATTGCAAAATGCAGGATTAGATGTTAGAGTACTAACTGTACCAAAAGGAAAGGACCCTGATGAGTTTATAAGAGCTAATGGAAAAGAAGCCTTTGTAAAATTAATTCAATCTGCTAAGAAACTTATAGATTATAAGCTAAGTAGGGCAAGAATTGGAATAGATTTTTCAGATAATAATGGTCTTATAAAATATGCAGAAAGGGTTGTTAATATATTATCAGATTTAAATCCTATCGAAAAAGATGTCTACATAAAGAAAATTTCAGAAGAAACATCCATAAAAGAACAAGCATTTTATGATTTATTAAATAAAAAATCATTAAACTATAATAAAAACTATGAAAAAGTGAATAATAAGGAAGATTATGGAACAAAATTATATGTAGAGCCTCCTTATGTTAAAGGAGAAAGAAGCATTTTAAAGCTTCTTTGCATGGAGGAAAACCATTCATTAGTAAAAAAATACTTAGAAGAGGATGATTTAATATCTCCTACTATTAAATCCTTACAAAAGATAATAAATGAATCCATAGAAGAGGAAGGATTTAATGATTTAGGAAGGCATATAGAAGCTAAGTGTGAAGATCCAAAAGTTTTAAAGGAATGGTTAGAAGTAAAAGACTTACTTATTCTAGATCATTCTTCTAATATAGAAGTTCTTGTTAAAGATTATATTAACTTAATTAGAAAGTATAAATTAGAACAAGAACAGACTACTGTACTTAAAGAAATTAAAAAATGTGAACAAAACAATAGGTTTAAAGAATCACTTGAATTAGTTAAAAGAGCTAAAGAAATAAGTGATAAACTAAAAGAACTAGAAAGGAGTAAGTAGTTTTAATGGCGGAAGGAGGTAATAAAATGAAAGCTAAAACAACAAAAGCAAAAAAAGGTGAAGGTAAAGAAAAAGTTGACAAAATGGTCTTAGTAAAAAGACTTATAGATAAAGGTAAAAAGAGTGGTTCATTGACTTACAAGGAGATTATGGATGAACTTGATGAAATAGAATTAAATCCAGAACAAATAGAAAAAATCTATGAAGTTCTAGAATCTATGGGAATTGAGGTAATTAGTGAAATTGAACAAGAAGAGGAAGAAGAAGAGGAATTAGACCTTTCTGTTCCTGAGGGAATTGCCATAGATGACCCTGTAAGAATGTACCTAAAAGAAATAGGTAAAGTTCCGCTATTATCATCAGAAGATGAAATAGAGCTTGCAAAGAAAATAGAAGAGGGAAGCAATTATGCTAAGAAAAAATTAGCTGAAGCTAACTTAAGACTTGTTGTAAGTATAGCAAAAAGATATGTTGGTAGAGGTATGTTATTCTTAGACCTTATA
This sequence comes from Clostridium sp. TJA038, assembly GCF_058310255.1. Classification (NCBI taxonomy): domain Bacteria; kingdom Bacillati; phylum Bacillota; class Clostridia; order Eubacteriales; family Clostridiaceae; genus Clostridium; species Clostridium sp. TJA038. The sequence goes on from NZ_JBZEFA010000001.1 coordinate 234,237, forward strand.
CAAGAAGGTAACTTAGGTCTTATAAAGGCTGTTGAAAAGTTTGACTATAGAAAAGGGTATAAGTTCTCAACTTATGCTACATGGTGGATAAGACAGGCAATAACTAGAGCAATTGCAGACCAAGCAAGAACTATAAGAATACCAGTTCACATGGTAGAAACTATAAATAAGCTTATAAGAATTCAAAGACAGTTAGTTCAAGAATTAGGAAGAGACCCACTTCCAGAGGAATTATCAAAACAAATGGATATGCCAGTTGATAAGGTAAGAGAAATTTTAAAAATAGCTCAAGAGCCAGTTTCTTTAGAAACTCCAATTGGAGAAGAAGAAGATTCACATTTAGGTGATTTTATACCAGATGATGATGCACCAGCACCAGCTGAAGCAGCAGCATTTACTATGTTAAAAGAACAACTAATAAATGTTTTAGATACTTTAACTCCTAGAGAAGAAAAGGTATTAAGACTAAGATTTGGATTAGATGATGGAAGAGCTAGAACTCTTGAAGAAGTTGGAAAAGAGTTTAATGTTACTAGAGAGAGAATTAGACAAATTGAAGCTAAAGCTTTAAGAAAATTAAGACATCCAAGTAGAAGTAAAAAATTAAAAGATTATTTAGATTAACATATAAAAGATTAGCACCTTTAGATAAAGGTGCTAATCTTTTTTTCTATATTTTTATAAAATTTTTGAATTAATCTTAAAAATTGTTATTTATATAGAGTTTAAGGGAAATAATAAGGTCTAAAGGCTAATTTCTGAATAAAGCTTTATTTTATGATATAATTTAAATGAGGTGAAGTAGTAAATGACAAAATTTAAGGCTAAAAGAGGACATGGAGTTTTTGAACTTCTAGTGTATCTTTTTGTAGGAAATATGCTATTAGTTATATTAGATAAAATAATTAAGGGCTATTTAGAGGAAAAGTTTATAATATTAGCAGGAGTTATTTATAGTATTGTATGCATTTATTACATTTTGCTTGATTTATCCTTAGTTTATGAGGTTTACGAAAACTTTATTGAAATAAATTGCTTTAAAGGTTTAAAAAAGTTTAGGATAAACTTTAAAGATATCAATGGTTTTTTGGAACAGTATAAAGTTATAGATGGATTTAAGTTATCAGGATTTGGAAAGCATAAATATTGTTTTGGAATATGTGTAGTTCATAATGTTGGCATAGCTAGAATGTTTGTTACATCTAGTAAAAAGGTTATATATTTACATACTGAGGATATAAGTTATGGTATATCTCCAGAGGAATTTGAAAGCTTTAAAAAATTAATATTATTAAAGGGGATAAAGGAAGAAAGTTTTAAGATAAAAATAAATAATGTACGAGATATTATAAAAGATAAAAGATTTTATATTCCCTTTATAATAACATCAATATTAATATTAGGAATTATATTAATACCAGCTATATTATATTTATTAGGAAAAATGCCTGATAAGATGCCAATTGATTTTAGTGCTTATTTAACCCCTTGTACTATAGGAAGTGCAAAGGACTTTGTAGTAAGACAAATTATATATGGAATAATGAATATGATTTTGCTAATATGTATTTATTATGCAAGTCATTTTTGTGCTAAATATGATAAAAAATTAGCTCAAAGATATATTTATTTACCTTTAGTAATAGCATTGGTGTTTTTAGTTTCACAAATACAAACACTAGTAAATTATTTGTAGAAAGTGGGATATTATGGAGTTAAGTAAAAGATTAAAAAAAATTGCAGAACATGTAGATAAATGTGAAAGCGTAGCAGATATAGGTACAGACCATGGGTATATACCTATATATTTAGTTAAAGAAGGCCTATGTAAAAGAGCTATAGCTTCAGATATAAACAAAGGACCTATAGAGAAGGCAAAGGTTAATGTTAACTTTGAAGGAGTTTCAGACAAGGTAAAATGTCTCTTAGGCCCAGGTCTTAATCCTTTAAAGGTAGGAGAAGTAGATGGAGTTATATTAGCAGGAATGGGTGGAAATTTAACTAGGGACATTTTATTAGAAGATTTAGATAAAGTAAAAAAATATGATTTTATAATATTACAACCAGCACAAAACCCAGAAGTTTTAAGAGAGTTTTTATATAAAAATAATTATAAAATTTTAGAAGAAGATTTAATTAAGGATGAAGGTAGATTTTATGAATTATTTAAGGTTAAGTATGATGAAAATTCAGAAAAACTAATTTTTGAGGATGAAATAGATTATGAAATAAGTCCTTTATTAAAAGATAGTAAGCATCCTTTATTTAAAGAATTTATTGAAGAAAAAATAAAAAAATATGAAAGTATATTAAGCTTTATAAAAGAGGATACAGAATCTGCTAATAAAAGAAAAGACTATTTAAAAGAAAAAATAAGAAAACTTAAGGGGATGATATAATGAAATTAAATGATATTATAAGAATAATAGAGGATATTGCCCCAATTAATTTAAAAGAAGGCTTTGATAATGTAGGTCTTATGGTTGGGGATAGAGAAAAAAACATAACTAAAATTTTACTAGCTTTAGATTGTACAGAGGAGGTTATTAAGGAGGCTATTGAGCTTAAGGCAAATCTTATATTAACTCATCACCCTCTTTTATTTAGAAAGCCAAATTCAATAACAACAGATACCCTTTTAGGAAGAAAAATTATAAGCCTAATAAAAAATGATATAAATCTTTATTCAGCTCATACAAATTGGGATTCAGTTAATGGAGGATTAAATGATACCTTAGTTGAAATTTTAGGTTTTAATAAAGGAATAGTAATGGACAAAAATCAATTTAATCCTGAATGTGGTATTGGTAGATTTGTAGAGTTAGATAAGGAAATTACTATTTTAGACATAATAAATGTTATAAAAAAATCTTTAGGGGTTGAAAATTTAAGATATGCAGGAGATTTAAATAATTCTGTAAAAAGAATTGCTATTATAAATGGGAGTGGACAAGATTTCTTTGAAGAGGCAAGAAAGCTTGGAGCAGAATTAATAATAACTGGAGATACAACATATCATTTTGTTTCAGATTATAAAGAAATGGGATTAAATATTTTAGATATAGGACATTTTAAGTCAGAATGGCCTGTATTAATTAAGGTTAGTGAGAAAGTTAAAGAAAAGTTAGGGGAAGATGTAGAATTTGTTATTTCAAAAAAATCTAAAGACCCTTTTGAATTTATATAAAATTTAATAGTATTAATAAGATAAATATTAAGTATTATATTTTAGTAATATTTGAATTTATATTCTTTTATTATATAATAGGTATGGTATGCATTTTTACCATACCTAAAATTTTATAAAATCCAAGCTTGTATTGGTAGAGGTTCGTAACCATCCCTCTATAAAAAACTAAGGGCTGTAACTGTATTATAGGATAGTTATACTCTTTAGTATGCCTGTAATATAGTTTTTATTATTTTTAATAGGTTTTTCTTTAAAAATAATTGCAGTTCCTTTTGGTTAATTTAAATCAAAGGGAGGAAACAAAAAATGAATAAAAGAAAGGTAATTATTGATTGCGACCCAGGAATAGATGATGCTTTAGCCATTATTCTTGCATTAAAGTCAAAGGATATTGAGGTTTTAGGGATAACTACAGTATCAGGAAATGTTGAAAGCTTTCAAGGAGCTAAAAATGCCTTAAAGGTTCTTAAACTTTTAGGAAGATTAGATATTCCAGTTTATTTAGGAGAAAGTAAACCCTTTAAAAGAAAACTTATAACTGCACAAGATACTCATGGTGAAGATGGCTTAGGAGAAACTTTTTTAGAAGAAGTACCTCTTTCTTATATTAGAGAAAATGCAGTTGATTTTATACTAAATACTTTAAAGCAGGAGGAAGAGGTTAGTATTATTGCACTTGGACCTTTAACAAATTTATTTAGAGCAATAAAAAAAGATAAAAAAACCTTTCATAAAGTTAGTGAAATAGTATCTATGGGAGGAGCTTATAAAAGTCATGGAAATTGCTCTCCTGTAGCTGAATTTAATTATTGGGTAGATCCTCATGGAGCTAGGGAGTTTTTAAAAGAGTTTGAAGGGGAATTTACTATGGTTTCTCTAGATGTTACAAGAGAAATAGTCCTAACACCAAATTTAAGAGAAATGATACATCAATTTAAGGATGAAATTGGTGATTTTATATATGATATTACTAGGTTTTATGTTGATTTTCATTGGGAACAAGAAAGAACTCTTGGTTGTGTTATAAATGACCCTTTAGCTGTGGAATATTTTTTAAATAAAAATATTTGTAGTGGTTTTAAAGCTTATGTAGATATAGCCTGTGAAGATATATCAATTGGGCAAAGTGTTGTTGATGTAGCAAATTTTTATAAAAAAAGAAAAAATGTATTTGTTTTAGATAAAGTTAATAGCAAAGAGTTTATGATTAGTTTTTTAAATAAGATATTTAAAAATCATAAAGAAGATATTGAAAATATAATAAATAATCCTAAATACGGTATTTAGGAGGTATTTATTTATGAGAAATTCAAAGAGCTTAAAATTAACAATTATGGGTATTGGAATAGCTTTAAATATGATTGGAGCTTTTATAGCTTTAAATTTAAGGCTTCCTATATATTTAGATTCTATAGGGACAATAATGGTTGGCTTTGTTTTAGGTCCTGTTTATGGTATGGTTACAGGAGTTTTAGGAAGCTTAGTTAGTGGGATAACCTTTGACATATATTCTTTATATTTTGCACCAGTTCAAATATTTACTGGTTTTTTTGCAGGATATTTCTATAAAAAAGGTTTTATGAAGGGGAAGAAAGTATTTGTTAGTGTTTTTATAATGACCCTATTTATAAGCCTTATAGGAGCCATTTTAACTGCATATATTTTTGGGGGATTAACTTCTTCAGGGTCTAGTTATTTAATAATAATTTTAAATAATTTAGGTGTAAATCCTGTTTTAAGTGCTTTTATAACACAGTTTTTAACAGATTATTGCGATAAATTAGTTGCAGTTTTATTAATGTTACAGGTTGTAAAAAGATTACCTAAAAATATTTTGATAAAATTACAAAATGCTTAATTGGAGATGAAAAAACTTGGATAGATATAATATTATAGATAATAAAAATAAAAGAGAGATAGTTCTTTTAAAATCTTTTCCTTGCCTATGGGGAAAATGTGCTTTTTGTGATTATATAGAAGATAATTCAAAAAATACTTATGAGATAGTTAAGTTAAATAAAGAGGTACTTAGCAATGTAAAGGGAGTTTATGGAGTTTTAGAAGTAATAAATTCAGGAAGTGTCTTTGAAATTCCAAAGGAAACCTTAGAGGAAATAAAGAAAATTGTAGAGAGTAAAAATATTAAAAAGCTTTTTTTTGAAGCTCATTGGTGTTATAGAAATAAATTAAAGGATATTGAAGAATACTTTGGTGTTCCTATAATATTTAAAACTGGCATTGAAACCTTTGATGATTATTTTAGGAATACGGTTTTAAATAAGAATGCTAGATTTAATAGTGTAGATGAGGTTAAAAAGTATTTTAAATCAATATGTCTTATGGTTGGAATAAAAGGTCAGACTAAAGATATGATAAAAAAAGATGTGGATATACTTTTAAAGAATTTTGAATATGGAACTGTTAATATCTGGACTGAAAATACAACCTCTTTTAAAAGAGATGAAGAACTTATCAAATGGTTTGAAAAAGAATATTCTTTTTTAAAGGATAATGAAACTATAGAGGTTTTATTTGAAAATACAGATTTTGGTGTAGGGGATTAAAGAACAGCTTAAAATAAATTTATAAATTTTTATTAAAAACCTTGTTTTATGGAAGAAACAAGGTTTTTTTCATATAATGTTATATAAAGATTTTAGGAGACATTATTTATGTGGTCAAACTTTAGAGATAATTTTCATAAAGACTGCTTTAAGGATTTAAAAAGAGATTTTAATAGATTAAGAAGAAATTTTAGAAAAAATATATATAAAAGATATTCTTTTAATAATTGTTATTTTAGAAAAGCCTTTAAATGGGGAACTATAGGAAGTATATTAACTTTTCTTATTATAAGTCAAATAGGTATTCCATTAGCTATTTTATTTATAGGAATTTTGGCTATATTTGTAATTTGTAGTAAGTGGTGAAAAAATAATTTGAAAAAATCTATTATATGTGTTAATATTAATCTTGCGAGTAAGCCAGACAATCGCTGCTAGTCTTAGAACTAGGAGAGGAAAGTCCGAGCTCCATAGGGCAGGATGCTGGATAACGTCCAGTGGAGGTGACTCTAAGGATAGTGCAACAGAAATAAACCGCCTAGAGTTTTTAGGTAAGGGTGGAAAGGTGAGGTAAGAGCTCACCAGTTTATAGGTGACTATATTGCTATGTAAACCCCATCTGGAGCAAGACCAAATAGGAGGACATTACAGGGGTTGCCCGCTCCGTCCTCGGGTGTGTCGCTTGAGCCTATTGGCAACAATAGGCCTAGATAGATGATTGTCAAATACAGAACTCGGCTTATAGACTTATCTCGTACTTTAAAACACTAGGTTAAAAGACCTAAGTGTTTTTTATTTTATAAAAAATTATACCTGTGTATTATTTCCTTATTGCCTTTAATATTACAGTATTAATTTAATTTTATTGGATATACATAATAAAGTAAGAATATAAATTGAAATGAATTGTTAATTTAGAAATTTATTAATTTATAAGAAGAAAATACAAAAGATAAATGTAATATTAAAGGAGATTAAACTAATGAAAAAAATCTTTGAGATTGTAAAGGTTATATTTTTAGTTCTTTTTTTAGGATATGATGAAAGAAAATTTAATCTATAAACCTCTTTAATATGAAAAGAATTTAAAAATAGCTCATATAATTAAAAAAATATATAAATTTTATAAATAAAATATAACTTTGTCATAATATTGTATTAAAAATAATGTATAATAGATAAATGATATTTTAAAATTTGAATTTAACTTATGAATTTGTTGGTATGGATTTTTTATTAAACTAAATTATTTTACATCGAGGAGGAAAAATGGGGAGAGATAGTAAAAAAAAGAGGAGAAGTAAAAGGAAATGGAAGACATTAGCTTTATTTATTGCCTTTGAAATCATATTTACAGCTATTACAGCACCTTTTATACTTTTATATGGACCGTTCCAAAATGCTAAGAGGACTTACGTAGGAGCCGCTATGACTAGTTTAAGTCATCAATGGATGGCCACTACATTTTTATCAGATGAAAAAATTAATAAAATATTAAATTCAAATATTGATGAAACAGATACAAACGAAAATGTAAATCATAAAACTACAAATACAAATGTAAAATTACCAACTAAACATGATAATAGTATAGAATTATATTCTTTTGAGAATTTTAAATATAATGGATATTACATAGTTATAAAAGACCCAACTAGGGTAGAGATAGGAGTTTCTAAGTACTTAGGCAAAGAAGGACAAACCACTTCTGAGATTGCAAAAGAATATAATGCTGTAGCTGCTATAAATGGAGGAGCTTTTACAGATAAATCTAGTACAGCTCAATGGACAGGAAATGGAGGTTTACCAGCTGGAATAATTATATCAGAGGGTAAATTAATATATAAAGATGTTGCTGATAATGAAAAAATAGAATTAGTTGGAATAACTAAAGAAGGTAAAATGATTGCAGGAATGTATTCTTACGATGACCTTAAAGCTTTAGATGTTAAGGAAGCTGTAAGCTTTGGACCTGTACTTGTTAAAGATGGAGAACTTACACCTATGAAAGGTGATGGTGGATGGGGAGTTGCCCCAAGAACTGCTATAGGACAAAGAGCTGATGGAGCTATAGTAATGTTAGTTGTCGATGGTAGAAGTTTAACAAGTGGAGGAGCAACCTTAAAGGAGTTACAAGAGATATTATTAAATACTTGTAATGTAGTTACTGCAATAAACTTAGATGGAGGTAAATCAACTACAATGTATTTAAATGGAAAAGTTATAAACAATCCAGCATCTAACGTAGGAGAGAGATCTATACCTTCAGCTGTAATAGTAAAGTAAAAAGAGGAGAGTTTTATGAAGAACCTAAAGCGATTTTTAAAATGGGGATTACTGTCTATAGTTTTACAGTGCTTAGTTTTGTTTGTCTTTGATAAATTTTACTTTAGGCTAAATTCTAATGTTAATGTAAAAGCAATAGACATAGCTAGTCAATATAAAAAAGAAAATAAAGAGGTTAAATTACCTTTATATATGAGAGATGAAAAAGTATCTTATGATGGAGAATATTTAGCTTATTTAAATGATAGTGGAGAACTTAAGATACTTAATACTTTAGATGATAGTGAAACTAATGTAGAACTTGATGGAGAAAAAGCATCTTATTACACATGGCTTAAGGATAGAAATAGATTACTTGTAACTACAGATATTCCTTATAACAATAAAAAGAATACAGTAATGCTATACTCTGTTGATGTTGACACAAATAAAACTAAGAAAGTTGAAGTTGGCAACATAAGTTCTTCTTATAAGGTAACAGAGATAACAGTTTCAACTAAAACAGGTGTTATTTATATTAAATTCACTAATGAAGAAACAAAAGAATCTATAGTTAAGAGAATAGATAATAATGATGATGTAACAGATGTTGATTTAACAACTAATTTATTAGGTGATATAGAAATTATGCCAAGAGCTGATAGATTAGTTTATGATAGTGAAAGAGGAACAGGAATATACTTAACTCAACCTAATAAGAAGCTAGGAATTAATCCTTCCTTTAAGGTTAGACTTTTAGGTATTGATGAAGAAGGTAATATATACTTTGGAGAAATAAAGGACAGAAAAGTTTTCAAGATTGTTTATGGAGATGTAGAAAATCCTATTGATTCTTGGAATAAGATGCCTTTAGATAAGAACATAGATATGGATGATATATATATAGGAAAAGATGGAGAAATCTATGTTTTAGATAAGGAAGAAAAAGTTGTTAAAGACATTAAGAATGGAAAAGAATTTAAATATGAAGGCGAGTTCTTACAAATGTATTCTAATGGTTTTGCAACTATAATAGATGGAAATAAACTTCATAGAGTATATTTTGATTCTGCTAAAACTGTATAAATAAAAAAATAGGAGATAACTTATTTTAAGTTATCTCCTATTTATATTTTAATATAAGAAAAGAATTAAAAAGCCCAGTTACCTTCCTTAAATATAGGAACTTCAATATTATCTTCAGTTAAGCCTGTTATTTTTAAATCCTTTGTTCCTATCATAAAATCTACATGAGTTAAAGAGTTGTTAGCACCAGCTTTTTCAAGTTCTTCACTACTCATTTTTTCTCCATCTTTTATACAGGAAGAATAGGCTTTTCCAAGAGCTAAATGACAGGAGGCATTTTCATCATATAAAGTGTTATAGAATATTATTCCTGAATTTGATATAGGAGAATTATAAGGAACAAGAGCTACTTCTCCTAAATATTTAGCACCTTCATCTGTATCTAAAAGGTTTTTTAGTGTATCATATCCTTTTTCTGCTGAAAAATCAATTACTTTACCCTCTTTAAAAGTAAGAGAAAAATTATCAATTAGATTTCCACCATAATTTAAAGGTTTTGAACTTACAACCTTTCCATTTACTCCATATTTATAAGGCATAGAAAAGACTTCTTCAGTAGGAATATTAGCTATAAATTCAATTCCAGATTGAGTGTATTCAGAACCACCAGCCCAAATATGACCTTTAGGTAATTCTATTGTTAAATCTGTTCCAAGAGAATTTTCATAATGTAATGATTTTAAATTTTTTTCATTTAAATAATTCATATGATATTTTAAGTTTTCCGTATGTTTATTCCAAGCTTCAATAGGGTCTTTAGTATCTACTCTAACAATTTTGAAAATTTCATTCCATAGTTTTCCTACAGATTCTTCTTCAGATAGCTCTGGAAAAACTTTTTTAGCCCAAGCTTTAGTTGGTATAGAAACTATTGACCAAGAGTTTTTATTGCTCATTAGCATTTCTCTAAATTCTTCTAAGGCTTTACTTGAAGATTTTCTAAAAGCTAATATTTTATTAGGGTCTATGTCTTTTAACAGTTCAGGGTCAGAGGCAGAAATTGTTAAGAAACAAGCACCTTCTTTAGCATAGCTAAGTCTTGATTCTTTCATCCATTCTGGAAAGTTTTCAAAAACTTCTAAAGGAGAGTATTCATATTTAAGTTTTCCGCAGATTTCATCACTCCATTGAACAACAACCTCTTTTGCACCTTTTTCATAAGCAGCTTTAACAAGCATTCTTGTGAAATCAACACATTCTACAGGAGATGATATAACAAGAGTTTGTCCTTTTTGAACATTTACTCCAATGTTTGTAGCTAACTTGGCATAATTTTCTAACATATTTTCAAATTTATTCATAATATCCATCCTTTCTTTACAAATTCTTACCATTATTATAATGCACTTACATTTATAAAACAATTGATTAAAATATTATTTTATAACAAACCTTCCTTTTTCATAATTTCATCATAATAAGTATCTCCATTAAAAGAAGTGCATCCATAATCTATTAAATAATAAATATCATTTATAAGTCCCCAAGAGCTTTGAACATATAAGTCTTCTTTGTATAAGAAAAAAATTTCTGAAAGAGTATATATATCTTCTAAAAAGGAGCTTTCCTCTCTAAAATTTTTTATATCAACAAAAGGACTTTTATATAGATTTGGAATAACTTCAGCTTTTGGCATGATTATAAAATTTTTATTATAAAATAAAACAGGACATAAGTATCTTTTAAATTTATAAGGGGAGTTTTTAAATACATAAGATTCAACAAAGTTTTGATGTAAGCCATCATGGTTTTTAGCAACCTTTATAACTAAGTTTTTATTTAAAGAAAATACCTTTCTTGAAATACCTTCTCCTAAAAAATTAAAATTTTTATTAAAATCCTTAAGAGATAGAGTGTTTAAATAGGAAATTAAAGTATTTAGTTTTTTTAAATCATTTAAATTCATAAAAAATCTCCAAAGTCTTTTAATATATTTTATGGATATTTTTATAAATATTTGTCCAAATCTTATAAGTTTTATATATTAAAAAGAATGATGATATTAAAAGGAATTTAAATATTTATAATAATTCTTTGAAAATGTTATAATGTTTATATGTTAAGTATTAATAAATTTAATAAAAATTAAACTAAGGAGCGAGTAAAAAGTGAAAAATTTTCTTGAGAGTTTAATAGAGAACAATAAACAATATGTTGAACATGGAAAACTGGCATCTTACATACCAGAATTAGAAAAAGCAAATAAGGAAGATTTAGGTATATATATAGTTACTCTTGATGGAAAAGAAGTTGGAGCAGGAGATTATGATAAAAAGTTTACTATTCAAAGTATATCTAAAGTAATAACTTTAATGCTTGCCATATTAGATAATGGTAAAGATAGAGTTTTTTCAAGAGTAGGCGTTGAACCAACAGGAGATAGTTTTAATAGTATAGTAAGCTTAGAGAGAAAGCCATCTAAAAAACCCTTTAATCCTATGGTAAATTCAGGAGCAATCTTAACTACCTCATTAATTGAAGGAGATAGCGAAGAAGAAAAATTTGAAAGAATTTTAGAATTTACTAGAAAAGTAACTGGCAATGAGGATATTCAATTAAATAAAGAGGTTTATTTATCTGAAAAGGAAACAGGAGATAGAAATAGAGCCTTAGCATATTTTATGAAAAGTAATGGCGTTATAGAAGGAAATATAGATGATATATTAGATTTATATTTTAAACAATGTTCCTTAGAGGTTAATGCTAAAGATTTAGCTAGGTTTGGAGCAATGCTTGCAAATGATGGAGTACTTCCTTGGAATGGCGAGAGAGTAATATCTAGAGAGATATGTAGAATTATAAAAACAATAATGGTTACTTGTGGAATGTACGATGATTCTGGTAAGTTTGCTGTGCATATAGGAATTCCAGCAAAAAGTGGTGTTGGTGGAGGCATAATGGCTGCAGTACCAAGAAGAATGGGAATAGGGATTTTTGGACCTTCCTTAGATGATAAGGGTAATAGTATAGCAGGTACACATGTTATGAAAGATTTATCAGAGGAATTAGATTTAAGTATTTTCTAAAATGTGTTAATATTATTAGAACTAATGGGAAAAATCATTAAAAGAGATAGTAATAGAATAAAATATTGGAGGATTAGAATGAAAAGATTATTAATATTAGACGGAAACAGTCTTTTAAATAGAGCCTTTTATGCTGTGCCTTTGCTTAGTAATAGTGAAGGAATTCATACAAATGCTATATACGGTTTTACAAATATGCTTTTTAAAATGAGAGAAGATATAAAACCTGATTACATAGTTTGTACTTTTGATAAAAAAGCACCGACCTTTAGACATTTAGAGTATGAGGACTATAAGGCTGGAAGAAAGAAAATGCCTCCTGAGTTAGCTGAACAATTTCCAATTGTTAAGGAAATGTTAAAGCTATTTTCAATAACAACTTATGAACTAGATGGCTTTGAAGCTGATGATATTATTGGAAGTTTAGCTAAATTTGCTGAAAGTGAAGGAATAGAAGTCTATATTATGACTGGAGATAAGGATGCACTTCAATTAGCATCTAAAAATATAAATGTTTGCATAACTAAAAAAGGTGTTTCTGAAATAGAAGTATATAATTATGACAGAATGGTTGAGGAGTATGGTGTAACTCCTACTCAATTTATAGATGTTAAAGGGCTTATGGGAGATAAATCAGATAATATACCAGGAGTTCCTGGAGTTGGAGAGAAAACAGCCTTTAAATTAATAAAAGAGTATGGTTCTGTAGAGAAGGTTTTAGAAAATATAGATAATATAAGTGGTAAAAAATTAAAAGAAAACTTAACTGAATATAGTAATCAAGCTATATTTTCTAAAAAGTTAGCAACTATAATGACAGAGGTACCTATAGAATTTGATTTAGATGAGATAAAATCAAGAGAGGATTATAATAAGGATAAATTAAAGGCTTTATTTACAAAGCTTCAAATGAAATCTGTATTAGATAGATTATCAGAGGGAGAAGAAAAAGAGCCTGAAATAAATATTGAAGTAAAAAAAGTAGAAAACAATGAAGAATTAGAAAAGTTACTTAAAAGTATAAAAAATGAGGTATATATTACCTTTTCATATTTAAATAAAGAAAAGTATTCTACTATAGAGATTAAGGAAATATTTATTAATTATAATGGAGAAAACTATCTAATTAACTTTAAAGAATTAATTAATGAAGAGGAAAATATTAATTTATTTAAGAAGTTTTTTGAGGATGAAACTATATTAAAAAATGGATATAGCGTAAAAAATGCTATAACAGCTTTAAAGAAATTAGAAATAGACTTTAAAGCACTATCCTTTGATTGTGAAATAGCTGCTTATTTAATAGATTCATCAAAGGGAGAATATACTCTATTATCCTTAATAAATGATTATCTTTCAAAATTCCCAAAGGTAAAAGAGGGAGAAGAAGACTTAGTTGGAATATCTTTTATGAAGGATTTAACCTTAATATTAAAGAAAAAAATAGAAGAAGAAAAAATGGAAAAGCTTATGTATAGTATGGAACTTCCTTTAGAAAAAGTGCTATCTTCTATGGAATCAATAGGATTTAAGGTAAATAAAGAGATATTAGATAATTTATCTGTAAAGTTTAAGAAAGAGTTAGAAGAAACTCAAAAAGAAATATTTGACCTTTCAGAAGAAGAATTTAACATAAATTCTCCAAAGCAGTTAGGAAAAATATTATTTGAAAAATTAGATTTACCTGTTATAAAGAAAACAAAAACAGGATATTCAACTAATGCAGAAGTCTTAGAAAAACTTAAGGATAAACATCCTATAATAGAGAAAATAACATATTTTAGACAACTTTCAAAAATATATTCAACTTATGTTGAAGGATTAAAGTCTGTTATAGATACAGATGGTTCTATACATTCAACCTTTAATCAAACTGTAACTACAACGGGAAGGCTTTCATCAACAGAACCTAATCTTCAAAATATACCTATAAAGTATGAAATGGGAAGAGAAATAAGAAAGGTTTTTATACCTAAAAATAAGGGCGATTTGTTAATATCAGCAGACTATTCACAAATAGAACTTAGAGTTTTAGCTCACATGGCTAAGGATGAAAATATGATAAATGCTTTTAATCATCATTCAGATATACACACCAAAACAGCTTCAGAGGTTTTTAAGGTTCCAGTTGATGATGTAACTCCTTTAATGAGAAGTAGGGCTAAGGCAGTAAACTTTGGTATAGTTTATGGTATAGGAGATTTTAGCCTTTCTCAAGATTTAAATATTTCAAGAAAAGAAGCTAAAGAATATATGGATATATATTTTGAAAGATATCCAAAAATAAAGGAATATATAGCTAAGGTTATTGATGAAGCTAAAACAAAGGGATATGTTTTAACTATGTTAAATAGAAGAAGATATATACCAGAGATTAATGCTTCAAATAAAATAGTAAAATCTCTAGGAGAAAGGCTTGCAATGAATGCACCAATTCAAGGTACTGCTGCAGATATAATAAAACTTGCTATGGTAAATGTATATAATAAGTTAGAAGACTTAAATTTAAAAAGTAAGTTAATATTACAGGTTCATGATGAACTTATAATAAATGTTTCTGAAGGAGAGTTAGAAATTGTAAAAAATATTCTTAAAGAAGAAATGGAAAATACAATAAAATTAAGTGTGCCTTTAGAAGTAGATGTGAATGTTGGAGATAATTGGTACAATTTAAAGTAAAGGGGGATTTTTTATGATTAAGGTAGGCCTTACAGGAGGAATATGCTCTGGAAAGAGCACTATTTCTTCCATGATAAAGGAATCTGGCATTGAAGTCATAGATGCAGATGTTATTGCAAGAGAAGTTTTAGAGAAATATCCCGATATACTTTTAAGAGTTAGAGCAACCTTTGGAGGTCATTTTTTTGATTGGAGGGGGGACTTTAGAAGAAGAGAGTTTGGAAATCATATATTTAGATTTCCTAAGGAGAGAGTAAAGTATGAGGAAATAATAATGCCTTATATAAAAAAAGAAATAGAAGATAAAATTAAAGAGTATGAAAAAATAAATACAAAGCTTATAGTTATAGATGGAGCTACATTAATAGAAAATGATATGCATAAGGATATGGATATCATGGTTCTTGTTTGGGTTGATAAAAGCAGTCAAATACAGAGAATGGAATTTAGAGATAAGCTTAGTAAAGGGGAAGCTATAAATAGAATAAATTCTCAATTAAGTCTTGAAAGAAAAAAGAATTATGCTAACATAATAATTGACAATAGTTCTAATTTAATTAAGACTAAGGAACAGGTAGACGATTTGTTAGAATTTTTTAATTTATATCAGTAGGAGCGAAACATGAAGAAAATAATAAGGCTAGTTATAGTTGTTTTAGCCATATGTTTACTGTTTTTAGGTAGTAGGTATGTATTAAAAAACGTTATATTTCCCTTAAAATATATGAATTATGTGGAAAAGTATAGCAAGGAATATGATTTAGATCCTTATTTCGTTATGGCAGTTATAAAAGCTGAAAGCAACTTTGAAGTTGATGCTAAGTCTAACAAGGATGCAAGGGGCCTTATGCAAATTACAACCTCTACAGGAAAGTGGATAGCTGAAAAACAGGGAATAGTAAATTTTAATACTGACTTATTATTAGAGCCAGAGATTAATATTAAGTTTGGCTGTTGGTATTTAAATAATCTTCATAAGGAATTTAATGATTGGGATTTAGTAATTGCAGCTTATAATGCTGGAAGAGGAAGAGTTCAGGAATGGTTAAATAGCAATGAACATTCTGATGATGGAAAAAAGCTTACCTATATACCTTTTAAGGAAACGGATAAGTATGTAAAAAAAGTAAATGTATATTATAATATATATAGGTCACTTTATAAATAAGTGGCCTATGTGTTTTAATTAACTAGGGATAAATTATAGGGGGAGATTTTTTGAAAAAATTGCTTATTATCTTAGGGGGAATTTTAGTTATTCTAATAGGCTTTTTGCTTTTTAATATGGAATATATAAAGCCCATTAATATGGAAGTAAATTGGGAAGATAATTTTAATCCTAAGGAAGAAAAGATACTTTTAAATTTTATTGAAAAAGATTTAAGTAAAAAAGGATATGGAATTTATACAAATTACATAAATAATACCTCAGAAGGGGATATAACTAAGGGGCATTCAGTTTTATCAGAATCAGAGGGGCTTATGATGTTATATGCAGTAAATGCTAATAACAAGGAGCTTTTTGATGAACAATTTGAAATAGTAAAAAATATGAGGCTTAAAAATGGTCTTATTAGTTGGAGAAAAGAAGGTGATGAAAATTCAGATTCTTCAGCTACTATAGATGAACTTAGAATAATAAAGGCTTTACTTTTAGCATATAATAGGTGGGATAAGTTTTACTATAAATTTTATGCTATAAATATTGCTAACTCATTATTAAAACATGCAATTGAAAATGATACTTTAGTAGATTACATAGATGTTTCTGGAAAGGGTAATACAACAACTCTTTGTTATTTAGATTTACCAACTATGAAGCTTTTAAGTCAAGCAGATGATAAATGGAAAGTTATTTATGATAAGTCTAATACTTTAATAGAAAAAGGAAAAATTTCTAAAGAGCTTCCATTATATAAAAAGGTATTTCTTCAAGAAACACAAAAATATGATGAAGAAGAAAATATTGACCTTTTATTATCTACAATAGTTATTTTAAATAGAATAGAAGCAGGAGAAAATGAGGAAGAATCTATTAATTGGATAAGAAATAGGTTTAAAGAGGATGGCTTCTTAGTAGCTACTTATAATGATAAAACAGGGGAAGCTACCTCAAAAGTTGAATCTCCTTCTATATATTCTTATGTTGCTTTAATAGCTAATAAAATTGGTGATGAAGAATTATTTAATAAGGCTATAGAAAAATTAAAGTATTATCAGATAAAAAATGAAAAAAGTATTTTCTATGGTGGATTTGGTGATGAAAATTCGAAAACTGTATATTCCTTTGATAATTTAAATGCCTTATTAGCTTTTCAAAAATATAAAGGTGAAAATTAAAAGTAATAATACTTAAAAGTAAGATTAGATAGACTAATCTTACTTTTTTCTTTAATTTATAAAGTTTAAATTTAGTCATTTTTTAATTTATACTTTGTATAATATAGTATTAATACTTTTTATAGGTGAAAAGGGGTACAATGAGTAAGAATTTTGATTATAGCTTAAAGGAAATAGATAAAGATTTAGAAAAAGCTTTAAAAGAAGCTAAAATTTTAGGAGAAGGTCATAATGGTATTGTTTTTCTTCTTAAAAATAATAAGGCTATAAAAATTTTTCGAAGAATAAGTGTTTGGGAAGATGAAAGCAGCATTTTAAAAAGAGTAGGAAGTTCAAGATTTTTTCCAAAGGTTTATGAATGTAAGAGAGGATATATTGTAAGAGAATGTGTATTAGGAATTAGGTTAGACAAGTATTTAAAGGAAAACTCTTTAAATGAAGAACTTTGTAAAGAGTTATATTTAATGATTTTAGAGTTTGAAAAATTAAATTTTAAGAGAATAGATACAAGATGTAAGGATATATATATTCAAAAGAACAATAAAATAAAAATAATTGACCCTAAAAATAATTATAAAAAAAAGGTGGATTTTCCAAGACATCTTTTTAAGGGCTTATTTAAAAGAGGACAGTTAAGCTATTTTTTTGAGTATTTAGACTCTGTAGATAAAGAAAGAAGTAACCTTTGGTTAAAAGAATTTTTATCTTATGCTAAGGATAAAAATTTTTTTGAAGAATAAAATATAAAAATTTTCTTTAAAGATTTTAAATTAAGTAGTATCTTATTAAGTAAGAAAGATTTTATACTATTTAGTTTAAAAGGAGTTGATTAATTTGAGAGAGACTTTTAAATTTAAAGATAAAGAAGGATTAGAATTACAAGGATATAAATGGAGTAATGGAAAAGATTTTAAAGCAGTAGTTCACATACTTCATGGTATGGCAGAACATTCCCTGCGTTATGATGAATTTGCAGAAAAGCTTGTTAATGCAGGATTTTTAGTTTTTGCTCATGACCATAGAGGACATGGATTTACGGCAAAGGATATAGAATCTTTAGGATATCAAGGAGAAGGGGATGGCTTTCAATGGATGATTGATGATGCTGTAACCTTAATAGAAGAATCAAAAAGAAAATATTTAGGACATAAAATAATACTTTTTGGACATAGTATGGGTTCTTTTGTAAGTCAAAAGTTAGTTGAAGAATATAATGAACTAATTGATGTTTTAGTTTTATGTGGAACAAATGGTGAGCCAGATAAACTAGTGCCTTTAGGAGAAGCTGTAGCTGAAATGGAGATTTTACTAAAGGGAAGAAAGCATAAAAGTAAGCTTATGGACAAACTTATTTTTGGTGATTTTAATAAGCATTTTAAACCAAATAGAACAGAATACGATTGGATTTGTAGTGTAGAAAAAGAAGTTGATAAATATATAGAAGATGAAAGATGTGGGTTTATTTGTTCTGCTTCATTTTATCATGATTTATTAAAGGGAATAAAGAGCATACATAAACCAGAAAATTTAAAGAGGATAAGAAAGGACATGCCTATTTATATTTTTGGAGGAGATAAAGACCCTGTAGGACATTTTGGAAAGGGAATACCTAACTTAAAGAAAAAATTAGAAGAGTATGGTGTTGAAAATGTTCAATATAAAATATACAAAGACGGAAGACATGAAATGTTAAATGAAAAAAACAAGGAAGAAGTTATGGATGATACTATTTCTTGGATGTTGAAAAATATTTAAAAGATGTATATAATTAATTAAAGTGTTTTAGGAGAGTGTCAAAATTTGATACCTCCTTTTTCCTTTCTTTAAGTTAATAAATTTTATAATAAAATAGGAGAAATTATGAAAAATGACTATAGAATTATAGATAATTATATACGTAGTGGAGATAAAGCCCATGATGAAGGTAATTTAATAAAGGCTTTAAACTATTATTTAAGAGCAGAGGAGCTTTTAGAAAATGAAAAGGATATTGATTTAACTATAAGCATAGCTTTAATGTTAGATGAACTTGGAGATAGTCTAAATGCTATAGAAAAATATAAGGAAGCTTTAAAGATAAATAGTTTTGAGGTTAGGGCTTATTATGGTTTAGCAGTTATTTATGATGAAAAAGGAGATTATTTAAAGGCAATTGAACTTTATAAAAAAGCTATTGATATAAATCCTTTTTATGATAGAGCTTTCTTTTTTTTAGCTAATGCTTTAGATAATATTGGAGATAAAGAAGGAGCTATAACCTATTATAAAAAGACTATAGAAATTTGTAAGGATGATTTTTGGGCCTATACAAATTTAGGGTCAATATATGAAGAAAAAAACATGTTAAAAGAAGCTTATAGAATGTTTTCTAAAGCCCTTGAGATTGATAAAGAACATTATTTAGCACTTTTTAATATGGGAGTTATATATAAAAAATTAAATTTATTTGATAAAGCAAAAAAATATTATGAAAAAGCAATTAAAAAGAATTTAGGATATGCCTTTTCTTATTTAAATTTAGCTGTAATATATAAAGAAGAAAATAATTTAAAAAAAGGAATAGAAGTATTATCTTTAGGAATAAAATTTAATCCTGAAAATCATTTTTTGTATTATAACAGAAGTTGTTTTAGAGCACTTTTAGAAGATAACTTAAATAATGCTATAGATGATTTAATTAAAGCTTTAGAGTTTTATCCAGAATTTAAAAAATACATATATAAAGATAAAGAATTAGTTGAAGTTATAAATAGCAAAAGGTTTAAAGAATTTTTAGAAAGCATAGATATTGTTTAAAACAATATCTATGTTTTTTTCTTTCTTTATATACAAAAATTTACAAAAAGTTATATAAATTTTTCTTATTTTTATGATAATGTATAGTTATATAGGTGTGCTAAGGGGGAATAGTTTGTGGAGTGCATAGAAAAGGATTATATGTATTTAAAGTTTAGTAAAATGCAAAATTCACTGAATATTTTAGTGTTTATTACAATTAGTTTATATATAATATATTTTTTTAAGCCAAGTACAGCTATTTACTTATCTACAACTATTGAAACCATATTAATATTTACCATAACTTTTATTGCAACTACAGTATTTAAGTTTTCTAATAAGAAGATTTTTAAGTTAATAAGTATTTATCTTCTTTTAGTTGCTATATTTAAATTTGATACTTTAGTTTATTTAATATCTTTTTTAGAGGAGAAGGATATCTTAGAAGCTTTAAGTTTAAGGTCTGTAGCATTTTGTACAATTTTAGAAAGTATTTATTGTTTTATTATGGTCTCTTATGTAAAGAATATAGATTTAAAAACTAAGGTAATAGTGCTTATATTATCCTTAATTTCCTTAACTAGCGTATTCTTTTTTAAGATAAATATTTTTTGGATATTTTCTGCAAGCCTTCTTTTAGTTGTTTTATATTCCTTGAAAAGCTTTAAAATTTTTGAAAATAAGTTTTTTAATTATTTGAAGGCCTTTGTAATAATAAATTTATCTTTAGTTATATTAGATTTTTTAGCTTATAATATGGGTTTAAAATCCTTTGTTTTGTTAGGAGATTTATTGAAAATAGGAATATACTTAATAATTTATTTATGGATTTCTGAGATGTTAATTATAAAGCCTTATGAAACTTTACATGAGGATATAATAGATAAAAATAAGAAATTAAAGGGATTAAGTAGAAAAATTGAGGAGAGTAATAGAGAGTTTAAGGAATTTAAAAAGAAGTTAAAGGAAAATGAGCTTTATTTCAAGGATTTTTTAAATAATGCTCCTATGGCTATAGTTATTTTGAATGATTATAATCATAGGATTTTAAATGTAAATGAGCGTTTTTTGTATGAGTTAAACTTAAAAAGTAAAAAGGATATAGTAAATAAGAATTTATTTAAAATTATAAATGTTGAAAATAAGGAAGAACTTTTAAGTAAAAATAAAGGGGAAGCTTATTTAGAAATTTTAGGAGCAGAAATTTTTTGGGAACTAGATATATTATTAAAATCAAATAACTACTTAATAATATCTATGAAAAATATTACGGAATTTAAGTACTCTGAAAAAATAAAATATAATTTAAGTCAAAAGACTTTATCAGAACAAATAAAAAATGATTTTTTATCTAGTATTTCTCATGACCTAAAAACACCTATAAATGTTATTTATTCTTCTGTGCAAGTTCAAGAGAAATTTTATAGTGAAGAATATATAAACAAGGTTGATTATTATAATCAGGTAAACAAGGAAAATTGCATGACTTTATTAAGACTTGCTAATAACCTAATAGATTCATCAAGGATAGATTACAATTATTTAAAACCAAATCTTAAAATATATAATATAGTAACTTTAATTGAGGATTCTATAGGTAGTTTATCAGATTATATAAAAGAGAAAAATTTAACTTATATTTTTGATACTAATGAAGAAGAAGTATATATAAAGTGTGATCAAGAATTTATACAAAGAATAATATTAAATTTAATTTCTAACTCTATTAAGCACACAAAAGAAGGAGGAATTGGAGTAGAAATTAAGGCGAAAAAAAAGAGGGTTATTATTAGTTTTACAGATACAGGAGAAGGAATGGACAAAGATTTTTTAGAAAGAGCCTTCTTAAGATACAGTAAGGGAAATGAAGTTGGTGAAAAAAACAAAAGTACAGGGATAGGACTTTATATTGTTAAAAATTTAGTTGAATTACAAAATGGTTCAATAAGCATAAGTTCTATAAAAGATGCAGGAACTAATATAAGACTAGAGTTTAATAGGGAGAAAAGTTGTGGAATATAAAGTAAAATATGAAAATCCTAAATTGCAATATTATATACTAAGGATTATATATTTTTTAATAATAGTGTCTGTATTAATTTATATAAAAGATAAGAAGTATCTTATGTTTTATAAATTTTTAGACTTGTCTTCAGTAATAATGTTAGGAGCAGCTTTATTAATAGGGGTAAGTAGTAATGTTGATAAGGAAAAGAGTTTAATATCTTATATTAACTTAGGTATATTTTGGCTTATAATACCAGAGATGTTTTCATCCTTTGTATTTTTAGAACTTTATGTTGTAGATAAAATAATAGCTTATAAACTTGTGGTTTTGGTCTTTCAATACCTTGTTATTTTTACTACTATTTTAGGAAAAAAAAGAAATTATACCTTTTTAAAGGTAAATAAAATATTATTAGTAATAAATATAGTTTTTAATTTATTTTACCTTACAATTATAAGTAATGTAGAGCTTATGAAAGGGTTTATTAGATATATTTGCTTAAATAGTTATATATATATATTTCTTATTATACTTTTTGTTGTATTATTTCTTTTAATTATTTCTGATGGAGAAAATAATTCTGATAAATTTTTTTATTATTTAATAATATATATAATAATTTTATCTGTTGGAAATATTATTTTTTTAAATAACCTTCATAATTTAACAAGGTCTAATATGCCAGGTGGATTTTTATCTCAGATTCTTGATTTATCAGCTTATTATATTTTAGCAGAGGGAATAATAAGATTTTCTTTAAATAAAAGTTTTAATAAAATAAATAGAATTATGATATTAAAAAGAAATGAGTTTAAAAAAAATAAAAAGTATTTACAAAAGAAAATTGAGGAACTTAGAGCCTTAGAAAAGCTTTTAAATAGAGAAGAATTACTTTTTAATAATATAATATCTAATATAGGAGATTATATTTTTATATCTAAGGATGAAAAATTATTTTATTTAAATAATGAAGCTTTAGAATTTTTAGAAGTTAAAAATAAAGAATCCATACTTTTTGAAAATATGGAGGTTTTATATGAAAAAATATTAGAAAAACAAGTTTACTTAAAGGAAAGAGTAAACTTAGATTATTATAAAGAAATAATCTTTAAAAATGTAAAGGGTGGGTATTCTAATGGTGAATTTTATAAGATTCCCTTTGGAGATAATTACAAGATAATAATTATAAATGATATAACTAAGAAAAATAATGCTTCTAGATTAAATAAGTATTTAAAAAACAAATTAGAAGAGGAGAATATAAAGGGAGAGTTTTTTACAAATATATCTCATGAAATAAGAACACCTATAAATGTTATAAATTCAGCCCTTCAACTAAATAACATAAATATAGAGAGTAAAAATTTAAATTCTATAGAAAGAAATAATTTAGTTATAAAACAAAATTGCTTAAGATTAATTAGAACTATAAATAATTTTATTGATGCAAATAAAATTTCAGAAGGACATTTTGAAAGTAATTTTATGGTTTTAAATGTAGTTGAAGTGGTGGAAGATATATTAGAGGCTGCATCAGAGTATATAAGTAAAAAAAATATAAATTTTGTTTTTGACCCAGATTTTGAAGAATTATTTATAGCTCTTGATATGGAGTTTTTAGAAAGAATAATATTAAATTTATTATCTAATTCTGTAAAGTATGGTAACTTTGGTGGAAATATATATGTGAAAATATATTTTGACGGGAAAGACTTAGTAATAATGATAGAAAATGATGGGGTTTCCATAAGTTATGATGAACAAAAGTATATTTTTGATAAATTTACAAAAAGTAATAAGGCTTTAAATAGAACACAAGAAGGAAGTGGACTTGGCCTTTATATAAGTAAAGCTTTTATGAAAATGCAAGGGGGAGATTTAAAGGTTGAAATAAGTAAGGGAAATAAAAATAGATTTAAGCTTTATTTTTATGATGTAGATGTTTTTAAGGAAACAGATAGAATAGGACAAGTTTTCAGTAGAAATTATTATAATTTAAAAGAAAAAGCAGAGATTGAATTTTCAGATATATACATATAATATATCTATTTGAGGAAACATATAATTACCTTGGAGGTGATTTATATGAATATATTTAAGGTAAATAAGGAGTTTAATTTAGGAGATTTAATAATAAGCTTGTTAATTACTTTAGGTGGTGGATATATTATAGGTATGATTATAAAGGATAGTATCTTTATTTATCAAAACTTAAATAAACCTTGGTTTAGTCCACCTGGTATAGTTTTTCCAATAGTCTGGACTATTTTATATGTATTAATGGCTATAGCAGCTTATAGAATATTTTTAATAGGTAAAAGAGGAGAAAACACAAAAGGTGCACTTTATATTTATGCTATACAACTTGTGTTAAATTTTGCTTGGAGCATTATCTTCTTTTATTTTAAATTATATGGATTAGCCTTTATAGAATTAGTTATTCTACTTATATTAATAATAATATGCACAATTAAATTTTTAAAGTTTGATAAAATATCAGCACTTCTTATGGTCCCATACATATTATGGGTTTCTTTTGCAGGGGTTTTAAATTTCTTTGTTTGGATGTTAAATGAAATGTAAGAGAAGAATCCTTCTTATTTTAATATTTAAAATAAGAAGGATTTTTTTATTAGTGATATAATTAAATATAGAAATTTATTAAATATAATTTGTATATTTAAAATATATAAATAAAAAAGGGGATAAGAAAATGTTAATTAAAAATGGCAAGATATTTACCTGTGAAGATGGAATAGTCTATGAAAAAGGTGATATTTTAATTAAAGAAGGAAAAATAGAAAAGATTGGAGAAGATTTAGGGGAGTTTGAAGAAGAAGAAATAATAGATGCTAAAGGGCTTATGGTTTTTCCAGGATTTATAGAGGCACATAGTCATTTAGGAATTCATGAAGAAGGAAATAATGGCGCTGGAAATTCAATAAATGAGGTTAGTAATCCAATAACACCACAGTTAAGAGCTATAGATGGAATAAATCCCTTTGATGGTGCCTTTTCAGTAGCAAGAAAGGCAGGAGTTACAACTGTAGCCATAGGACCAGGAAGTGCTAATGTAATTGGTGGCCAATTTGTAGCTATTAAGACAGAGGGAATATGTATAGATGATATGATAGTAAAGGAACCTTTAGCCATTAAGGTTGCCTTGGGAGAAAATCCTAAAAGAGTATATGCAGGAAAAAATAAAATGCCAAATACAAGAATGGCTATTGCAGCTATGATTAGAGAAACTTTAATAGAAACTATAAATTATAAAAATAAAAAGATTGAAGCTGAAATAGAAGATAAGGATTTTACTAAAAGCTTAAAATATGAATCTATGTTACCTCTAATAAATAGAGAAATTCCTATGAAAGCACATGTACATAGAGCAGATGATATTTTAACTGCTATAAGAATAGCTAAAGAATTTGACCTTAAACTAACTTTAGACCATTGTACAGAGGGGCACTTAGTAAGTGATTATATTAAAAAATCAAAGGCTCCTGCTATAGTTGGACCAACTTTAAGTTTTAATGGAAAGGTGGAAACTTTAAATAAAAGTTTTAAGACTCCTAAGGTTTTGATAGATAAGGGGGTTAAGGTAGCAATAACTACAGACCATCCTGTTGTAACAATAGATAATCTTCCACTTTGTGCAGCTATGGCTATGAAAGAAGGGATATCTTTTAAAGATGCTCTAAATTCAATAACAATAAATCCTGCAGAAATTTTAGGTATAGATGATTCTGTTGGAAGTTTAAAGGAAGGAAAAGATGGAGATTTAGTAATTTTAAATGGAAATCCCTTTGAAATAGCTACAAAAACCATTTATACAATTATAAATGGAGAGGTAGTTTATAAAGACTATGAATAAATATATTTTTATATTATAATAAATAATGTTTGAATTTGATTTTAATATTTTTAAAAGAATTTAATGGAGCTGTATCAATATAACATAGCATATAAGTAAGCTTATGTTTTGACACAGCCCTTATTATTTTAAAAAGTGAAATAAATTTTAAAATATGTCAAAGATATAGGATATAATGTAAAAATATAAAGAAAATAAAAGGAATTATAAATTAGGAGTGGTACTTTGAAAAAGGTAATAATTGCTGAAAAGCCATCTGTTGCTAGAAATATTGCAGATGCTTTTAATATAAAGAAAAGAAAAGATGGATACTTTGAAGGCGAAAAATATCTTATAACATGGGCTTTTGGTCATTTACTACAACTTTTTGATGCAAAGGATTATGATGAGAATATGAAAGGGTGGAGAATGGAGAAGTTCCCTTTTATACCAGAGGTTTTTAGATATAAAATAAAGCAAGATTCGTTAAATAGAAATATAACTGACAAGGGTGCAGAAAAGCAAATAAAAATCATAAAAAATCTTATAGATAGAGAAGATGTAGATGGTATAATTTCTGCTACTGACTTTGATAGAGAAGGACAAGTAATTGCAGATGAAATATTTCTTTATTTTAATGAAAAAAAACCAGTATATAGACTTTTATTAAATGAATGGACTTCTGATGAAGTGAAAAAAGGAATGGAAAATTTAAAGCCTAATGAACAGATGCAATCTCTTCAAGATGCTGGTATAGGAAGGCAATGGGCCGATTGGATAATAGGTATAAATTTAACTTCTGTAACTACTATAAAATACAGATTAAATGAAGGAAAGATTTTAAATATAGGTAGAGTATTACTTCCTACTTTAAAAATAATTTATGATAGAGATAAGGAAATAGAAAATTTTAAGGCAAGTTCATATTATAAGTTAAATACAATCTTTAAAACTTTAAAAAATGAGGAGTTTGAGGGAACTTATTATGAAAATAACTCAGAAAAATTTGAGGATAAAAAGTTTTTAGAAGAAATTAAGGAAAAGATAAAGGAAAAAAATGCTGAGATTATTGAAAAACAAACAGAAAGAAAAAAAGAATATCCACCATTTTTATTTAATCTTTCTAATCTTCAAGGATATATAACAAGTAAATATAAGGGATGGACTTCAGATAAGGTTTTAAAGGTAGCACAGTCTTTATATGAAAAGAAATTTATAACTTATCCTAGAACAGGGAGTATTGCCCTAGAGGAGAGTTTAGTTGATAGAACTAGAAATGTTTTAGAGAAACTAAAAATTGGATTACCCTATGAGAAAGAAATAAAGTTTGTAAAAAATAAAAGAATTTTTGACAATTCAAAAGTAGAAAGTCATAGTGCTATAGTTCCTACGTATATTAAGCCTAATAATTTAACACAAGATGAAAATATAGTATATAATGCAGTTAAAAATAGATTTATTATGCAATTTATGCCTATAGCTGAATTTGAAGAAACTAAAATAACTACTAAAGTAAAAGAAAGTTCTGTTAAGGGAGTTTTCATTTCAAAGGGAAAGGTTCAACTTGTAGAAGGTTGGAGAGTTGTTGAAAAAATAGATAGTAAAGATACAATTCTTCCAAGGGTAGAGGAAAAGGAAGTTGTAGATTTAGTAGATAGTAAAATTAATAAGGTTACAAAAAAGCCACCTAAAAAGCATACAGAAAAAACACTACTTAGAGTAATGGAGACCTGTGGAAAGAGTTTTAAAGAGGATTCTGAAGAAGATAATGAAGAAATGATGGCTTCAATATTAAGTGGATTTAGTATAGGAACACCTGCTACTAGAGCTGAAACAATAAAAAAGCTTAAGGATGTAGGATATGTTACTACAAAGGGAAAAAGTTTAACTTGTACAGAGCTTGGTAGAACTATAGTTGAAATATTTCCTGTCAAGGAACTTTTAGATTTAGAATATACAGGAAGGTTAGAAAAAACACTTTCTGATATTGAAAGAGGAAAAGTTAAAAAAGAAGATTTTTTAAAACTTATAAAAAACTTTACTATAGAAGGTGTTAATGCTATAAAAAATGATGATTCTATGGTTAAAAATTTTAAGATTGAAGCTCCAGAGGGTGTAGAGATTTTAGGAAAATGCCCAAACTGTGGAAATCCAGTTATAGAAGGAGAAAAAGGTTTTGGTTGTGTTAACTGGAAAAATGGTTGTAAATATACAATATGGAAAAATGATAAGTACATAGCATCGTTTGGGAAGCAAGTTACAGCACAAATGGTAAAGATTTTATTAGCTAATGGAAAAGTTGGTTTTAGAAATTTAAAAAGTAAAAAAGGAAATACCTTTGCAGCCTATTTTATATATGAAAAAGATAAGGATAAAGGATATTTTACTTGGAGAATGGAGTTTATTTAGTAAGGTTTTATGAAACTATAAAGTATTAAATAAGGATATGCACTTTTTTTAAAAGGGCATATCCCTAAAATATTTTATTTTTCATAAAACTTTTTTATTTATACTTTTAATAATAGTCAAAGGTAAATTTATAAGTTAATTTTGAGAAATCTTTATTTTTTAAATTAAAAAATTGATTTTCTACAGGTAGTAAAATTCTTCTTCCTTTATTTGAGGAGAGACCTTCTGGAATAAGTACTGTTTTAAAATTTTTTGATAAAATTTCTTTGTTATTAGTATCATATAAAGATATATTGAAGTTTTCTAATTTTTCAAAAGTTATATTTTCTGTTGTATTTAAGAGATAGGCATCTATAAATAAAGTATTATTTTGTTTAAATAATTTATTTATTATAAGGTTTAATTTATCCTTTTCTGTTGAAAAAGAAGTAACTTCATAAATTAGTTCTGTTTTATTTAAATTCTTAGAAATATTAAGGGGCTTTGCGTTTATTGATAAAGAACTAAAGTTTAAAAGGGTTATTAAACTTAAAATCATTAAAATTTTTTTTTGTAGTTTCATCTTTTTTCTCCTTAAAAATAGATTATAAACTTAGTATATCTATAATTAAAGAAAATATAGGATAAAATAAAAAAACAGTGAATTTTATTCACTGTTTAAACAAATTTTAATATAAAGGCTGAAAGCATGTATATAGGTGGTGCAAGGAAAACTGTTATTAATCCAGCAACTCCTATAGATAATGAACTCATAGCACCATGAGTTTCACCTATTTCTAAAGCTTTAGTAGTTCCAACAGCATGGGCAGCTGTACCCATAGAAACTCCCATAGCAACTTCGTGGTCTATTCTTAATACTTTGCAAACCATAGGAGCTATAATTGCTCCAGTTATACCAGTTATTATTACAGCTATAACTGTTATTGAAGGTATTCCACCAAGTCCACTAGCTACTTCAACACCGATTGGAGTAGTAACTGATTTAGGAACTAAAGAAGCTATAAGCTCATGCTTAACTCCTAAGAAGTATCCCATTATTATAACACAACACATAGAGGCAAAACTTCCAACTATTATTCCTGTCATTATTGGAACAAAATGATTTTTTAAAAGCTGTAACTGCTTATATAAAGGTACTGCTAATATTACAGTTGCAGGTCCTAAAAAAGCATTTATAAAACTTCCACCTATGTTATATGTTTCAAAACTTATATGACAAGTAACTAAAACTGCGATTATAATTGCAATAGATATTAATAAAGGATTAAGTAGGGGAATTTTGGTCTTTTTGTATATGGTCATACCAATTTCAAAAGCAAAAAGAGTTAATAAAATTCCGAATAAAGGATTATTAATAAGATTATTCATTAACTTCATCTCCTAGTAGTTTTTTTTCTTTTCTTCTTATTAAAGTTTGAACAACTAAACCTGTAACTCCTATTACAACAAAAGTTGAAGCTATACAAATAAATAATAATTTAAGAACATTTCCTTCTAATAATCCAACAGATGTCATAAGTCCAACTCCTGCAGGAACGAAGAAGAAGGCTAAATGATCTAAGAAAAATTGAGCTACGCAGTCAATAGACTCTACTTTAACAACTTTAGTACATAGTAAAACTAGTAATATTAACATTCCTATAATATTTCCAGGTACACTATGTATAAAACTTTTAGAAATAAACTCGCCTAAGAAGTATATAAATACAACTATAAGCATTTCTCTTAAAAGCTTCACTAGATAATCACTTCCTTTGTTTATTCAAAAAATATAAGGAACATTTTAAAGTTCCTTATAC
This sequence comes from Clostridium sp. TJA038, assembly GCF_058310255.1. Classification (NCBI taxonomy): domain Bacteria; kingdom Bacillati; phylum Bacillota; class Clostridia; order Eubacteriales; family Clostridiaceae; genus Clostridium; species Clostridium sp. TJA038. The sequence goes on from NZ_JBZEFA010000001.1 coordinate 264,234, forward strand.
ATTATAGAATGAATTTAAAATTAAAGCTATAATCAAATATTACAATAATTAAGGATTTATACTTATTAAAGCGTTTTCTATATCATTTTTTGATAGGTTACTTAAAATAGACTCATCATACTTAAGTGCCTTATTAAAAAATTCTTTAGCCTTATAGAAATCTTCTTTTTCCTTTGAAATAATTCCCATAAAGTAATAAGGCTCAGAAAAATTTACACATTCTTCGATTAGTTCATTAAAGTAAAAGTAAGCTTTTTTTAAATCACCTATTTTATAAAATATTTCTCCAAGATTAGCTCTTATTATTTGGCTTAAATCATCAATTTTTAACCCTTCATTACTTATAGAAATTGCCTTTTCAAAATCTTCTGCTTTTATTAATACATAACTATAAACTTCATAAAAATCTAAATCTTTAAAATTATTTTCTTTTAAATCTTTCAATATTTTAAGGGAAGTTTTAGTATCTTTTAATTTCCAGTATATTATAGCTTGAAGTAAGTCAATTTTATTAGCATCTTTAGGTAAAAATTTTCTTTTAGATAGAATTATATTTAAGCTTTCTAAAGCTTTTTTATAAGAGCCATACTTTAATTCTAAGAAGATATATGTTTTTATTGAGTTTACATTAGAGCTATTACATAGAGCAGCCTTTCTATAAAATGATAAAGCTTCTTTTGTTTTGTTAGCTTTAAGTTTTTTAGCTCCTTTAAACATGTAGATTAAATGCTTATTTATAGATAGTTTAAAAATTAAAAATGATATAAGAAGTAGGCTCCCCAAAAGCATACTAATTTTAAGCATTAGAAAAACTACAAGAATTATTGCAAGGATATTAAATAAATTATTTAATATAATAGAGCTTTTCATAATAATTATCCCCCTTTTAGTATTATTTTATTAAGAAAATTATACTATATTTACAAGGAGGATAATAGATTGTTAAAATTAAAGTTTTTATATTTATTATAAAAGATATATATTATTTTTTTCACAAGTATTTATCATTTCTTCATCCCACATAGAAGCTTGAACTTCTCCTATATGAGCTTTTCTTAAAAAGAACATACAAATTCTAGATTGACCAATTCCACCACCTATAGTGTATGGTAATTTTCCTTCAAGAAGCATTTGATGGAAAGGTAAATTTTTTCTTTCCTCACAGTTAGCTATTTCTAATTGTTTTAATAGACTTTCTTCACTAACTCTTATTCCCATTGAGGAAAGTTCTATAGCTTCATCAAATAGAGGGTAGTAAAATAATAAATCTCCATTTAATGACCAATCATCATAATCTGGACTTCTATCATCATGTTTTTTTCCAGATTTTAATTTTCCACCAATTCCTATAATAAATACAGCACCAAATTCTTTACATATTGCTGTTTCTCTTTCCTTACCAGTAAGGTTTGGATATAAATTTTCTAATTCTTGAGAAGTTATAAATTTTATTTCTTTTGGAAGTATTTTTTCTATATGAGGATATTTTGAGCATACAAAGTCTTCAGTATCTATAAAGGTTTTATATATTGCTTTAACAGTTTCTTTTAGAGTTTGTAAATTTCTATCCTCTTTATGTATTATTTTTTCCCAGTCCCATTGGTCTACATAAATTGAGTGAATGTTATCTAAGTCTTCATCTCTTCTTATAGCATTCATATCAGTATATAAACCTTCTCCAGGATTAAATTCATATCTATGAAGAGCTAATCTTTTCCATTTAGCTAAAGAATGGACAATTTGTATATCTTCATCTTTCATAGCTTTCATATCAAAGCTTACTGGTCTTTCAACACCATTTAAATCATCATTTAATCCAGACTTTTTATTTACAAATAGGGGAGCAGAAACTCTTGTTAAGTTTAAATTTTTTGCTAATGTATCTTCAAAAAAGTCCTTTAATTCTTTAATTGCAACTTCTGTTTCTCTAAGAGATAATAAAGGCTTATATCCTTCTGGTATGAATAATTTTTCCATTTGTTAAACAACTCCTTAAATTTAAATTTACCTATATCTTTTGTTACATAGATTTTTTTATAATTTTTTGGCCAAAGTATTTTATATATAAAATAAATAATTTTTTAGTATAATTGATAAAATAAAAAAGCCCTCATCCTATATGTTAATAGGACGAAGGCTAAATATCATCTCCGCGGTACCACCTATGTTAGTACAAATGCACTCACTTTATTAAACAGTGCTTTATAACACTGTCCTTCTTTTAACGGAAAGAAACCCGTCTAAGTCTACTGTTCAAAATTGAAGTTCGGTTAGAAGCTCAAGGATGTTCTTCATCAAAGGTATAGTATGAGGCTTACACCATTCCTCAATCGCTGAAACTCTTTCCTAGGATTACTTTTTCCCATCAATGCTTTGTACAATTTATTTATTTAATAATTAATATATACTAAAATTCTTAATTTGTGAAGGGGTTTTTTAAAAAAAAATTAAAATTATGATATAATTATTAAAAAATATATACTTTATAAAAGGAGAAAACCATGATAAAAGCAGTATTATTTGACCTAGATGGTACTTTGATAAATAGCAATGATTTAATTTTAAAATCATTTAAACATACATTTAAATCTATTTTAAATTTAGAATTAAGTGATGAAGAAATAAGTTTAAATTTTGGTAAGCCGCTTCAAGAGATTTTTAAAAATTATGATTCTGAAAAAATAGAGGAGATGATTAATACTTATAGAAAAATAAATTTGGAATTACATGATAAAGAGTGTAAAGAATTTTTGGGAGTTAAGGAAATGTTAAAAGCCTTAAAAAATAAGGGGATTAAGATTGGAGTTGTAACTTCTAAAAAGAAAGATATGGCAGAGCGTGGTGCTAAGTTAATGGGAATATTTGATTATTTTGATGTGTTTATAACACCAGAATGCACTAAAAAACATAAACCTTATGGTGAGCCTGTATTAAAAGCTTGTGAGATTTTAGGAGTATCTCCTAATGAGGCACTTATGGTTGGAGATTCTCCCTATGATATTTTAGCAGGTAAAAATGCTAAGACAAAAACCTGTGGAGTTAACTATACAGCTTTACCAATAGAAAAATTAAAAGAAAGTAAGGCAGATTTTTACATAGATAAACCTTCAGAGATTTTAGAAGTCATTAAAGACATAAAGTAAAATAAAAAAGATTTAGTCATAGACTAAATCTTTTTTTATTTAGAAGATATTTCTTCTACGTCTTCTACGTTTTCTTGTATTTATAGTTTTTATTATAAGAAGTATTACTAATACTACAACAATAGCTAAAACAAATATTCCTAAGTAACTTAAGAAATTAGCTTTTATAAGAGTGAAAGTTCCTATGTCTGCTTTCACAGGATAGTCTTTTACATAAGCTCTTTGAGAAACTGTAACAGAAGCAGATTCAGGTTTAGAGGCTAATTGCCAAGCATTTAAGCCATTTAATTTGATTTCTTCTGTTGTTTCTTCTTTGTTTACATAGTTATCATAATAGTTTATATCTTCTGTTGCAACAAAAGGCACTTCTATAGTTTTAGTTGGGCCGAACCATCTAAAAAGCTTATATTCTACAGGAAGTGTAGCTAATGTTGTTCCAGCTTTTATATAAGGAACTCTATTTACAGCATAACTATAATCTATTATTTTATTCATATCGTTAAATACAATTTCGTCTTTAGCATCATATTGAGAATTTAAAACAGTACCAACTATTTTTCTTCCATCTCTTTCATAAACTGATACTAAACATCTTCCAGCGGGAGTTGTAAATCCAGTTTTTCCACCAATATTTCCGTTTATTCCAAGTTCTTTATTTCTATTTTGTAAAAGTACTTTTTTTCCGTTTATAGTTATATCACTTTCTTTAAGTCCCATAGTTTCACTAACCCAAGGATTTTTAAAAGCATTTTGTAAAATAACAGCTAAATCATAGGCTGTTGAGTAATGATTATCATTATGTAGTCCATTTGGAGTAACAAAATGAGTGTTTTTTAATCCAAGTTTTTTTACTTCTTCATTCATCATATTACTAAATTTTTCAGGACTTCCAGCAATTCCATCAGCAATTACTGAAGCTGCATCATTTGCGGAAAACATAAGTAAGGCTTTCATTAAGTCGTTAGCATTCATTCCTTCTCCTACAGGAATTGGACCGTAGCTATCATTTAAAGTATAAGGTTGCTGTGCCTTTGCATCAGCAGTATATGGAAAAGAGTCATTTTTTGAAGCATTTTCAGCAAATAAAAGACTAGTCATAACTTTTGTAGTACTAGCTGGGTAGGCTCTTTCATCAATTTCCTTTGCATAAATTATTTCGCCGGTATCATAATCTAAAGTTACAGCATACTTACCAGCTATGTTAGGTGCAGTAACTTCAGAAGCCATAACATTTGCTTTTGCTGGAGTAAAAAGTGATACTGATAGAGCAATCAACATTGAACTTAAAAGCTTTTTCTTAATTTTAATCAATTTTCATCTCTCCTAATAAAAAGTCTAATTAAACTTTTTCTATTATAACATCTATAGGGCATAATAACAATAAATAATAAATAAAGCTATGTAAAGCTTTAAATTTGTGGTATTTATAGGAAATATCTTATATAATATAAAGGATATTTATAGCAATTAAATAATATTTAGGATGTGATAATATGGCAGCTTTAACTGTAAATGATATTTTGAAAAATAGTGAAGTAGGAACTTTAATTCCTTTAGTAGTTGAATTAGAAAATAAAGCAGTCCCTATAATATTTGTTAAGGATTATTTTGAGGTTTTAAAAGATATTGAAGACAATGTATTAGTTGGATTAAAAAGTAGTATTATAAGTAATAATAAATTAGAGTTACTTCTAATTATGCTAAGATTTGATGAAAAGATAGAAAATACATATGATTTATGGTTAAACTATGGATTTAACTGGCATCTTGAGTTTTTAAATGAACTTATTAAACAAGATACTATATTAATTGATTTTAGGGATGAAGAAAATAATAGAGTTAAAACAATATATATAATTAATACTATTAAAGAGGATATTAAGGAATATAAAGAATCTTGCGAAAAGTCTTCTTTAATTAAGGAAAGTAGAGAAGATAATATAATAAATGTTGTTAAAAAGAAGAAGTATGAAACTTGGAGTAATGAAGAAGCTATAGCTTTAATAAATAAAGTTTTAGATGATTTTGATAGTGTAGAGGAAATGTGGTATAACTTATAATATTTTTTGTATATAAAAAATATTGCCTTGAAATAATAAATTTAAGGAAGGTGATATATATATGAAAAATAAAAAAGTAAAAAAACAAAAAAATAAAGGTAACATTGAAGCAGATAATGGAACTTTCATTTCTTATAAGAGTAGGGATGAGTTTACTAATAAAACCTTGAAGTATGGCTATGAGCAGGATAGTTGTGATTTGTAAAAAATAGAATAAGGGTCCCTATTAATACTTTAATGGGACCTTTTTTATTTTTAATATATAGCAAATCTTTTTTCTCTAGGACATAATTTTAAGTCATTTTCTTCAATGTATGTAATTTTTGAAAAGCCATTTCCTTGTAAAAGCTTAGTTTTAAAGGTTTCTATGGAAGAATATTCTCCTTGAACTTCTACATGAACATCTCCATTTTCTAAATTTTTAGCATATCCAGTTAGGGATAATAGAGAGGCTTGATATTTACAAAAAAATCTAAAGCCCACCCCTTGAACCTTGCCTTTTATAAAAAATTCTTTTCTAATCATAGTAAAGACACCTCCTAATTTAATTATATTACATATTAAAGATATTCTCTAATTTATAAATAATATATAAAATAAAAACAATTTATGTTAATGTTTACATAAATAGGAATAAAAATGTATAATATATATAAAATAAATATTTTAGGAGGAGTTTTAATGGGTTTAGAAAAAAGCCTTGTTTTAATAAAACCTGATGCAGTAGAGAGAAATTTAATAGGGAAAATACTAGAAGTTTATGAAGGAGAAGGCTTAAAAATTAGAGCCATAGAAATGAAAAAAATAAATAAAGATTTTGCAAAAAAACATTATGAAGAACATAGAGAGGAGGATTTTTTTGATTCTCTAATAAAATATATAACAAGAAGTTTTCTTGTAGCTTTAATTCTTGAAGGAGAGGATGCAATAGATAAAATAAGGAAAATAAATGGGGATACAAATCCAGAAAAGGCTGCTTTTGGAACTATAAGAAGAAGATTTGCTTTAACTAAAACTGAAAATTCTGTTCATTCCTCAGATTCTTTAGAAAGTGCTAAAAAGGAAATTAAACTTTGGTTTCCAAATATATTTTCTTAGAAAAAATTTTATAAATTTAAATAAAAAATAAAACCTATATTTTAAAATATAGGTTTTATTTTTTTTAATAAACACATTTTATTTCTAGCCATGCCTCATCATATTTTCTAAGAATATCAGGAGGAAGGTCTATAAATACCTCGCAATTTTTTAAAGATTCCTCTGAAGGATATGCAACTTTATCATCTCGTATATCTTCAGGTAAAAGTTCATAGGCAGCTGTGTTTGGAGTAGAGTAACCAATATATTCTACATTTTGTTTAGCATTTTCAGGGTCGCATAAAAAGTTTATAAATTTCTCTGCATTTTCTTTATGCTTAGCATTTTTAGGGATTGCAATTGCATCAAACCATTTATTTGAACCTTCTTTAGGAATTGCATAAGCTAAATCTGGATTTCTTTCTATCATTGTAACTGCATCTCCAGACCAGGCTACAGCAAGAGAGGCTTCTTCTCCTACCATAGCATCTTTAACTTGGTCAACCATATAAGCTAATATTAAACCATCTTTTTTCTGTGTCATAAGTTCTTCCTTAGCTTCTTCGATTTGATTTAAATTTTCTGTATTTAGAGAATAACCTAATTTTTTTTCAGCAACGGCCATAGCATCTCTAACACTATCTGGCATAATAACTTGATCTTTATATTTTGTGTTCCAAAGAATATCCCAGCTATCTACAGGGTCAGTAACTTTTTTTGTGTTATAAATTATACCAACTGTTCCCCACATATAAGGTACAGAGTATTCATTAGTTTCGTCATAAGCTAAATTTTTAAATTGTTCTCCTATATATTTATAATTAGGAATATTATTATAGTCTATTTTAGCTAACATATCTTCATTTTTCATTTTTTCTATCATGTAGTCAGAAGGAATTATTATATCATAAGATACATTACCACTACTTAATTTTTGGTACATAATTTCATTAGTATCAAAAACATCATATTTAACTTCTATTCCTGTTTCCTCTTTAAATTTTGTAAGAAGTTCTGGGTCTATGTAATCACCCCAGTTATATACATATAAAACATTACTGTTTTTATCCTGTACTTCTTCTTCATTTTTTTTACCGCATCCAAGAAATACTGAAGATAAAAGGATAACTAAACAAGGTAAAGTTAAAAATTTTTTTAGTTTCATAGTTAATTTTCCTCCTTTACTAAGGATTGCTTTCTATTTGCAATAAGAAGAAGAGCTAATACAACTATAAACATTAAAGTTGAAAGTGCATTTATTTCTGGTGAAATACCTCTTCTTGCCATTGAGTAAATTTCAATAGACAGGTTAGAAACTCCAGGACCTGTAGTAAAGAAACTTATAACAAAATCATCTATAGACATTGTAAATGCTATTAAAAATCCTGCTGCTATACCTGGCATTATTTGAGGAATAACAACTTTTCTTAAAGCATAAGAAGGTTTTGCACCTAAATCTAGAGCAGCATCTACTAAGTTTGGAGGTAACTGTCTTAACTTAGGTAAAACTGATAATATAACATATGGAATATCAAAAGTTATATGAGCTAAAAGCATAGTCCAAAAACCTGGTTTTAAATTAAAAAGTACACCACCTAAAGCAAATAAGCTCATTAAAGATATACCAGTAACTATATCAGGGTTTAAAACTGGTAAGTAGTTTATATTTAATAATAATGTTCTAGGTCCTCTTCTCATACTATTAATTCCAATAGCACTTATAGTTCCTATAATTGTTGATACAACAGAAGCTATTACAGCTATTAAAATAGTATAGTAAAGGGCTGATATTATCCTATCATTTTCTAGTAAAGAACCATACCAATCAAGGGTAAAGCCACCCCAAACAGCCATAGATTTTGTCTTGTTAAAAGAGAAAATCATAAGTGTTACTATTGGTGCATATAAAAATATAAAAATTAATAATAAATAAAATTTAGATATAAAAGCACCTAATTTTTTCATCATAGCTGTTTACCTCCTTCTTTTCCAGTCTTTTCATATCTTGACATGAATGCCATTGAAATTAAAATTAATATCATCATAAATATTGATAAAGCAGAACCAAAGTTCCAGTTACCTATAGTAGTAAACTGTTGTTCTATAAGATTACCTACTAACATGTATTTTCCACCACCTAAAAGGCTAGGGATTACAAAGTTTGATACAGCAGGCATAAATACCATAGTTATTCCAGAAATTATTCCAGGAATACTAAGAGGTAATATAATTTTTCTAAAAGTTTGTGCCTTGTTTGCTCCTAAATCATAAGATGCATTAACTAAGTCTTTATCGATTTTTATAAGTACAGTATATATTGGTATAACCATAAATGGTAAAAAGTTATAAATCATTCCAAGTAAAATAGCACCATCAGTATAAAGCATCTTTATAGGACCAATACCTAAATATCCTAAAAGAGTATTTATAATTCCATCTTTACCTAATATGGCCATCCATGCATAAGTTCTAAGTAGAAAGTTCATCCACATTGGTAATATAAATAGAAGTATTAAAATATTTCTTCTCTTTATAGGCAGTTTAGAAATTATATATGCTATAGGGTACCCTAAAATTAAACAAGCAACAGTTGATAAAATAGCAAGCCATAGAGAACGTACAAAAACTGTAAAATATATAGGCTCAAATAATCTTTTAAAGTTATCAAAAGAAAATACAAAATGACCATCTACTTTATTTGTAAAGCTAAAGAAAACTATTAAAAGTAAAGGAATAACTATGAATATAGCACTCCATAAAACATATGGATAAGCTGCAAAAGATAAATTATTTTTTTTGTTTTTCATTAATGTTCACTCTCTTTTTTCATTATATGTATGCTTTCAGGGTCTAAGGATAATCCTATTTTTGAACCTATTTCTGCATGTTTTGTATTGTGTAATATCCAAGTGTTTTCTTCATCTTTTACATCTATTTCATAGTGAACTCCCTTAAATATAACAGAAGTAACAGTTCCTTTTAGCATTCCTTCTTCATATTTAACCATTTCAAAGTCCTCAGGTCTTATTACAATTTCAACTTTTTCATTTTTATCAAAACCTTTATCTACGCAGTTAAAGGTTTTTCCTGCAAATTGAACTTTAAAATCTTCTAACATTATTCCATCAACAATATTACTTTCACCTATAAATTTAGCAACAAAAGAATTTTTTGGTTCATTATAAATGTCTTCAGGAGAGCCCATTTGTTGAATTTCTCCTTTATTCATAACAACTATTGTATCTGACATAGTTAAGGCTTCTTCTTGGTCATGAGTTACAAAAATAAAAGTGATACCTAATTTTTGTTGTATTCTCTTTAGTTCTAGTTGCATTTCTTTTCTAAGTTTCATATCTAAAGCACCTAAAGGTTCATCTAATAAAAGTACCTTTGGTTCATTTACTAAGGCTCTAGCAATTGCAACTCTTTGTTGTTGACCACCACTTAAAGCATCGATATCTCTTTTTTCATAACCTTCAAGAGCTACTAATTTAAGCATTTCTTTAACTTTTTTATCTATGACATCCTTAGACATTTTTTTGATTTTTAATCCAAAGGCTATATTTTCATAAACATTCATATGAGGAAATAAAGCATACTTTTGGAAAACAGTATTTAATTGTCTTTCATAAGGAGGTATATCATTAATAATATTATTTTCAAAGACAACCTGACCGCTATCTGCACTTTCAAATCCAGCTATAATTTTTAAAGTTGTAGTTTTACCACATCCACTAGGTCCTAAAAGAGTTAGAAATTCATTCTTTTTTATATTTAAAGAAAGATTATCTAAAATTGTATCTTTTCCATAAGATTTTGTTATTCCTTTTAATTCAATAATATTATCTTTCAAATTTAACACCTCTGCTTTCTTAAAATTTATTTAAAATGATGGTGGAGTACTTACCCATAAAACCTTTGCAGAAATTTTTCCTGCATTGGAAATATAGTGGTTTGCTTTAGGTTTAAAATAAAAGCTTTCTCCTTTACGCACCTTTACTTTTTTATCTCCTAAGTGTAAATATATAGAGCCAGATAATACATATCCAAATTCTTCACCTTCATGAGGTTCTTCTTCAATATATTGTCCACCTGGTTCTAAAGTTATCATTATAGGTTCCATATCATTTTTTTGAGCATTTGGAACTAGCCACATAAGATTATATTTTAATTCTTCGTTTTCAGTTTCAAACATATCATCTTTAGAAAAAGCTATTTTTTCATTAGTGTCTTCACTAAAAAATTCTGTTAAGTTAGTTCCTAATATGTCTAAAATATCTATTAAAGTAGCTATAGATGGAGAGGTTAAGTCATTTTCTAGTTGAGAAATAAACCCCTTTGATAATTCACATCTATTTGCTAATTCTTCTTGAGTTAATTGTTTGGCAACCCTTAGACGTCTGATTTTATCTCCTATTTCCAAGATATACACCTCAATTTCAATTAATATAAGTTTTACTAAACTTTAAGTTTAAAATTACTAAACAAACATAAATAATTATATATATATTTAAGATAAAAATCAACAAAAAAATGAAAAAATATTAATACCTAGTATTTCTCTTAAATATAGTGATTTAGCAAGGTTATAAGGAAAAAAATGTTATGGAGTTTACAAAAGATTATTATTTAATTTAGTATAACTAAACAATAAGAGGTGAATTATTAAATAATGATTAAAAAATTTCACAATTTGTGGTAATTTATGATAAAATACTCTTGAATTAATAAATGATTGGTGTGGTAATTTTATGGAAAAAAGACTTTGTTATAGGAGAGAGGGAAGAAAAGTTTATATAAAAACACCAAACTTAAATGAGCTTGAATATACAGAGAAATTATGGGGAGATGTGGATAGCATGAAAGATGTAGGGAAAACCATATCATTTCCAAGGTACAAATGGGATAGCTTTTATAAAAAGATGGTAAGTCCTACAGATGGTAGAAACCTTTATTGCTTAGTTTATGACTATAATAATAATCCTGTAGGAGAAGCTAGTTTTCATGGATATGACTCTGTAACTAAAACAGCTAGGTTAAATGTTAGAATAGAGGCTTCTAAAAGAGGGTTAGGATATGGCAGTGAGGCTGTTCAACTTATTTTAGAGTGCTTTTTTTATGAGTTTGGTGGTTTATATATGCTAGATACTGTTTACTTAGAAGAAAATAGAAACAAACTTGAAAAGATAGGATTTAAAATAATGTATAAGAACAAGGAAGGATATTCTTATAGATTATTTAAAGAGGATTTTAAAAAGCAAATTAAGGTTATAAATAAGAAAAAATTTGGTATATTTATTTATGAAAATATGACAGTTAGTACAGTTATATGCTTTTTAGAAATATTTAATAGCATAAATAAATCTTTAGGAGAGGAAATAATTTCTGTAGAATTAATTGGAGAAGAGGATAACCTTATAAAAGATAAATCATATGATATAAAATTTAAAGATTTAAAGTCTATAAAAGATACTAAACTAGATGTCATAATTGTTCCAGGAAGTAATAGCAATAACTTTTATGAAAATCCTAATTTTGAAAATCTTTTAAATAATATAAATGGTTGTGAAATTGTATGTATTATAGGAAAGGCTATAATTCCATTTATAAAAAGCAACCTTTTAATAGGGTTAAAAGCGTATTACTCTAAAGAATGGTTAGGACTTTTAAAGGATGAAGTTAAGTATTTAACTTATTCTGATGAAAACATAATTGATAATGGAAGATTTATAATCATAAAGAAAAAATCCTTTGAAATAGAGGGAATAAAATACATAATAAAAAAATTATTTGGAGAATCTTTATTAGATAGGCTTGATTTATAAATTAAGAGTTACTCTTTTTTTATATTCTTAAAGAAGAGGAGTTGTTTATTAGATGATAAACATAAAATTAGATGAAGACAAAAGAGGAAAAGTTATATTTAGAGCTAACATTGATGAGGCTCTTAAGGAAAATAGAATATTAAAAAGAGCTTTATTTGAAAGTAAAGTAGTCAAAAATGAGTTTAAATATAATATACCAATGAAATACTTTTGGCCTATAATAAATAATTTAGATAAGAGTTTGATAAGTATAAATAAGGATAGTAAGCTTGAAGTTTTAGAATTTTCAGATGAATATGAAGAAATTTATTATTATAATTACAAAGCTACACCAACTTATATGAAAAAATGGAGAGAAGAAGGGTGCCCACCAATTTTTAAAATTACTATAAATTTAGAAGATATAACTGTAGAGAAAAATATTGTATTTGAAAGATTAATATAAAAAAGCTTTGAGAAAAATCTCAAAGCTTTTTTGTTATTGCCATTCTTCTACATTTTCTAATCCAGGGATTGAAGAGGCTTTAAATATAGGGTCCTTTATTCCAGCTTTCTTTTGACTTGTGTAGTCCTTAAGAGCTAAGAATGCATATTTTCCTAATAACAATATGGTTATTATATTGAGTATAGCCATCAATCCCATAAAGACATCGGCCAGATTCCAAACTAAATCAACTTTTGCCATAGCACCAAATAGAACCATTCCGATAACAAGTATCCTATAGACATTTAATAAGGTTTTATTTGTGTGTATAAATTCTATATTAGTTTGTCCGTAATAGAAGTTACCAACTATAGAACTAAAGGCAAATAATAATATACAAATTGCTATAAATCCAGCACCAAAACTTCCTATTTGTGAAACAAGAGCTTGTTGTGTTAATTCTATACCAGTTAATGAGCTATCTGCATATTGACCTGATAGAAGTATTATAAATGCTGTACATGAACAGATTAATAAAGTATCTGTAAATACACCTAAAGTTTGTATTAATCCTTGTTTTACAGGATGGCTAACATCAGCAGTTGCTGCTGCGTTAGGAGCACTACCCATACCAGCTTCATTTGAGAATAAACCTCTCTTAATACCTTGCATAACAGCAGCACCAAGACCACCAGCAGTTAATTGCTTTATTCCAAAGGCTGATTCAAATATAAGTTTAAAAACTGAAGGTATTTCACTAATATTTAAAACTAATACTATAAGAGCAACAAGAATATAAAGAACTGCCAAAATAGGAACTATTATTTCTGAAACCTTAGCAACTCTATGAATTCCACCGAAGATAACTAATGCAGTTACAACTGCTAGTATTATACCTATAGCACCTCTTGAAAGTCCGAAAGCACTATTGAAGGCAACACTTACTGTGTTAGCTTGAACGGCATTAAATACGAATCCAAAACAGATTGTAATAAGAATTGAAAATATTATACCTAACCATCTCTTGCCAAGACCTTTTTCCATGTAGTAGGCAGGTCCACCTCTAAAGGAATCTTTATCCCTAACTTTATATATTTGAGCTAAAGTACTTTCTACGAAACTAGATGCAGAGCCTATTAAAGCTATAAGCCACATCCAAAAAACAGCCCCAGGACCACCAACAGCTACGGCTATGGCAACACCAGCTATATTACCAGTACCAACTCTAGAAGCTGTACTTATACAAAAGGCTTGGAATGACGAAACTCCGCCTTTTTCTTTATTTGATTTTCCTATACCATCACCTAATAAACGAAACATTTCTTTTATGTATCTAAATTGAACAAATCTAGTTTTAAAAGAAAAGAATAGTCCAGCACCAATTAATAAAATAATTAATATATAGCCCCAAAGAAAATCATTAAAACTAACTACAAAATTATTAAGTATTTCCATATATTCCTCCTCCTGTTGTGATATGTTTTAATTTTTGCGTAATCTTTATAATTAATTTTAATATGAATAATAAAAAAATGCAAGAACTAATGTTGATTTATTCATATGTGCGATTTTTGAAGGAGAGGTATAGAGAATAAATGTTAATAAAAAGTAAATAGAAAGATTCTTTAGTATTAGTATATACAAAGGATATAGAGAAAAAAATTTTAACAATAAAGCCACTATGAAATAAAAAATTCATAGTGGCTTTGTTTAAAATCATACTAAAATGCAATAATCATGTCTTTCTATTGCATAGGGTTATGATTTTGATTATTTTGGTTTTGATTGTTTCCATGATTTATTTCTGGTTTATTGTTATTAGGCTTATTATTTCCTGGTTTATTTTGTGAAGGAAATAAGGAGTTTCCTCCATTATTTTCATTTTCTTCATCTCTATGACTATCATTTGAATTTTCAATTTCTTTATCATCATCTTTATCTGATTCATTATCTCTATGAGAGTTATTTGTATTATCTTTTTTATCCTCTGTAGGAGATTGATTTATTGTTGAATTAGGTTCCGGTGAATAATAAGCTGTTTTATGGTTGTAGTTACAATATTCAGTAGGGATAAATTTATCTATAAACCAGTCATAGTAAACTTGACTTCCTCTATAATCTTCGGTGCAATAAGAAGTAGGCTTTAAGCCAGAATCTTTACAAACTGCAATTTGTGTTATACCTGAAGGCTTTTCAACTTCTTTATACTGTAATCCTTCATGAGCAACCCCCATTATTTTACCGAAGATAGGTGTTGTAACTATACCACTACTAGTTCTCATTTCTGTTGGTTGATCATAACCAACCCAAACAGCAGCAGAGTAATAAGGAGTTAAACCTGCAAATAAATAATCTTTATCACCTGTTGTAGTTCCTGTTTTACCAGCTACAGGAATGTTTCCAAATCTAGCAGGTCTTGCAGAACCATTTTCAACTTGTTCCTTAAGCATATCATACACTATATAAGAAGTTTGTGGTGTAAAGACCGTAACTGTTTCAGGAACTGAGGTATCTAAAAGTACATTACCATGAGAATCTAAAACCTTTGTATATAGTTTTGCTGTAGTCTTTACTCCTTGATTTCCAAATACTCCAAAGGCAGAAGCTAAAGTATATGTGTTTCCACCATCAGGATTATTAGGGTCATTTTGAAATTGACCTAAAGCTGTTGTGGAAATACCTCTAGAGTGAGGACCATAAACAAGACCTAGTTTTTCTCCATAAGCTATTGAATTTGAAACTCCAACTTCATTAGCAACCTTTATTGCTGCTAAGTTACTAGAGATTTTTATAGCTTCTCTATAAGTTAAAGGTCCCATATAGCTATTATATTCATTTTTAGGTTGTTCTTTATAGCCAGTAGATGCTAATTCTTTTTCACTTAAATATGAATCATTTACTACAGAGCCTGCACCACCGCCTATGCCTAAGTCAAGAGCAGGACCATAAACAGTTAAAGGTTTTGTAGCAGAACCTATGGATTTTAAATCATAGTAAGCTCTGTTATGAGACATAGCAGGTTGTTCTCCTCTTCCTCCTACTAAGGCTTTAACATGGCCAGTTTTGTAATCTACAATAGTTGCTGAAGATTGTAATTTGTAAACGCCATCTTCATTTTTCTCATTTGGATTGCTAGTTATAGCCCTATAATTATTTGGGTCATCTAAAATGTTTTGAACATTATTTTGTAGATTTCTATCCATTGAGGTATATATTTTTAATCCACCATTAGCTATAAGTTTGTCAACTTCTTCTTGAGTGTATTTGTATTTATTCATTAAGTCTTGTTTAACTTGAGTTATAGCAGGTCTTGTAAACCACTCGAAGTTAGTTTTGCTTAATTTATTGTTTGGAGTAAATTTTATGCCATTTGTATCAATTTCATTTATAGCATCAACATACTCTTGATTTGATATATATCCAAGTTCCTCCATTTTAAATAAAACAGCTTTAGTTCTATTTAAATATCTACTTGGATCTTTTTTATTTGCTTCTGAAAGACCATCATAAGAAGTAGGAGCTTGAGTAAGTCCACCTAAATAAGCACATTCTATTAAATTTAAGTCTGAAACAGGCTTGCTAAAGAACCTTTGAGCAGCTGCACTTACGCCATATTGGTATCCTCCCATTGGAATTGTATTTAAATAAGTCGTTAAGATTTCATCTTTTGAAAGGTGTTTCTCTAACTCTAAAGCTAAGTACATTTCTTTAATTTTTCTTTCATAGCTAACTTCATTAGTAAGTACAGCATTTTTTATAAGCTGTTGAGTTATGGTAGATGCACCTTGAACTGTATTACTTCCTGAAAGTTTGCCTTTAATATTAGAGGCTATTACCCCAAAAACTCTCTTAGGGTCTATCCCTTTATGTTCATAAAATCTTTCATCTTCAATAGCTACGAAAGCATTTTTTAAATTAGCAGGTATTTCTTCTGATTTTACAACATAACGCTGTTCTCTAGTTATTACGTTATCCATGAAGTTTCCCTGGTCATCGTAAAGAATGGATGGCTGATTTAGAGATTGAATTGCCTCAATATCAAGTTCTGGAGAAGAACGTATAATTGATAAAACATAAACTCCAGCTAAAGTTGCGGCAGTTATCCCTAGAAGCAGAATTATTATAAAAAACCATTTAAAAAACTTTTTTACTTTACTTGTTTTTTTAGATTTTTTATTCTGCCTTCTATTATTAAACTCTCTTTTTTCTTCAGTCATTTTTTCCTCCTATCATAATAAAACTTTCTATTTCTAAAAAACTACATAATTATATTATTATACATTTTAAGAAATATTATATTATATTATAGCATAATAATATTAAGAGTAAACTAAATTGTAAGAGGTGTGATATTTGTATTATGTAAATAAAAATAAACGTAAAGTTATAGATTTTAAAAAATATTTAATAATTTTTCTAGTAATAATTATTACCTGTTTTTTAATTTTCATATATGTTTTTGATAAAATAATTGCACCTACAGTATTACTTGTTTCTGATTCTGAAATGCAAGCTAAAACTTTAGATATTATAAATAGCAATATAGCTGAAGTTTATACTGAAAAATTTAATTATAATGATATTATAAAGGTTGAAAAGGATTCAGAAGGGAAAATAAAAATGATTAATGCAGATACTGTAAAGTTAAATGAATTAGCTACAGAAGTTGCAATAAAGTCTCAAAGAGATATAAAAGAGGTAGGTTCTATAGGAGTAAAGATGCCAATTGGTTATATAACTAAAAATAATATAATGTCTTATTGGGGACCTAGTATTACCGTTAAGATGGAACCTATAGGCAAAGTTTTAGTAACTTATGATTCTGTTTTTGAAAGTGCAGGAATAAATCAAACAAGACATAAGATAATAGTTAATGTAAAAACCAATTTAAAAATAATATTACCACTTCAATCAAAGGAGGTTGAGGTAGTAAATCAAATTCCAATTTCAGATACCGTAATAGTTGGAGAGGTGCCAGATAGTATTTGGGGTGGAAATGTTCTTAAGGAATTAGATTAAATATTAAAAGGAAGGGATAATCCCTTCCTTTTAATTATTTTCCCAGTTAAATATATAAGGTACATTTCTATAATGGTCCCCATAATTTAAACCATAACCTACAACAAATAAGTCTTCTATTTCAAAACAGCAATAATCTGGCTTTAAATCTACTTTTCTTCTAGAAGGTTTATCTAAAAGAGTGCAAGTTTTAACAGATTTAGCACCTAATTTTTTTACATGGTCTATAACAAAATCCATTGTTATACCAGAATCTATAATATCATCAACGATTAAAACATCTAATCCTTCAATATTGTCAGGAATATCATTTACAACTTTAACTACACCAGTACTTTCTTCACCATGACCGTAACTTGAAGTAGTCATAAAGCCTATTTGAGCTTTAGTATCTATTGCTCTAACTAAATCTGCTGCAAATATGAAACTTCCTCTTAATAAAGATAGAACATAAAGATTTTTATCTTTATAATCCTCAGTTATTTTTTTACCTACGATAGCTATTTGTTTTTTAATTTCATCTTCAGAAAGTAGTATATTTCTATTCTTATCTTCCATTATTTTCTCCCCTAACTATGCCATATTATTTACAATATTGTATTTATAGTATAAAATTAAATGAAAATTGTCAAGAAACACAATAAATATCACGAGGTGGTAATATATGATACACGGAAATACTGATGGAATAAGGAATTCAGTTATAAAAGAATTAGAAGAACTTTATAAAAT
The DNA here is from genome assembly GCF_058310255.1 of Clostridium sp. TJA038. Classification (NCBI taxonomy): domain Bacteria; kingdom Bacillati; phylum Bacillota; class Clostridia; order Eubacteriales; family Clostridiaceae; genus Clostridium; species Clostridium sp. TJA038. The sequence goes on from NZ_JBZEFA010000001.1 coordinate 282,514, forward strand.
AACTGTACCAAAGTATAGCATTTGTACAGAAGATATAATAAGAGTTATTTCTAGATTATCTTCACAGATAGAAAGAGAGATAAGTGTTGGAATAAATAGAAAAGGAAAGGTAATAAGTGTGGCTATAGGGGATTCTTCTAGTGTAGAAATTCCTTTAATAGATATACATGAGAAAAGACTATCAGGAGTTAGAATAATACATACTCATCCAAGTGGAGTTTCTAGGTTGTCAGCCTTAGATATATCAGCTTTAATGAAGTTAAAATTAGATACAATAATGGCTATTGCAGTTTATGAAGGAAAAGCAATAGATGCTTCCTTAGGCTTTTGTTATGTAGAAAATGAACTTCTTATAAGTGAAGAAGTTCCTAATTTAAGCATAGAAAAGTGCTTACAAATTAATATTTTAGATAAAATAAATCATATTGAAGAAATTATTAAAACAAGTAAGGTTGAGGAAGATGATAGTGAGAGAGCTATTTTAGTAGGTTGTGATACAAAGGAAAGTTTAGATGAGTTAGAAGAACTTGCAAAAGCTTGTGATATTCCTACATTAGAAAAAGTATTCCAAAATAGGAGTAAAATAGATGCATCTTTCTATATAGGAAGAGGAAAGGTTTTAGAAATTGCCAATATAAGACAGTTAACTAGAGCTAACTTAGTAATTTTTGATGATGAACTATCAGGGGCACAGGTTAAAAATCTTGAAGCTAATTTAGGCGTTAAGGTAATTGATAGAACAACTCTTATTTTAGAAATATTCTCAAGAAGAGCAAAAACGAGAGAAGCTAAAATTCAAGTTGAACTTGCTCAATTAAAGTATAGAGCTTCTAGACTTATGGGACTTGGAACTGTTATGTCTAGAACAGGTGGAGGAATAGGAACAAGAGGTCCTGGGGAGAAAAAGCTTGAAATAGATAGAAGGCATATAAGAGAGAGAATATATGACCTTCAAGCTGAGCTTAAAAAAATAAAGAAAATAAGGGAAACTCAAAGAGAGAGAAGAAGTAAGGATAAAACATCTCAAGTTTCTTTAGTTGGTTATACTAATGCTGGAAAATCTACTTTAAGAAATACTTTATGCTTAGAGTCTGCATCTACTGTAGCAACTCAAGTTAAGGATAAGGTTTTTGAAGCTGATATGCTTTTTGCAACCTTAGATACCACAACAAGAGCTATAAAACTTCCAGATAATAGAGATATTACCTTAACTGATACTGTTGGATTTGTAAGTAAACTTCCTCATGAATTAGTGGAAGCCTTTAAGTCAACCTTAGAAGAAGTTATTTATTCAGATCTTCTATGTCATGTTGTAGATGCTTCATCAAATAATGCTAAAGAAGAAATTATAGCTGTAGAAAAAGTTTTAGGAGAACTTAAGGCTCTAGAATCAGCTAAAATATTAGTTCTTAATAAAATTGATAAGGCTTCTGAAGAAGAATTAAAAGAATTAGAAGATAAGTATTCTAAAATATATAGTAAGGTAGTAAGAGTTTCTGCAAAGGAAAAAATAAACTTAGATAAATTATTAGAAGCAATAAGTGAAGAATTACCTTATACTTTAAAGAGTAAAGAATATATAATTCCTTATTCAGCACAACAGGTTGTAGCTTATCTTCATAGAAATGCTAATGTAAGTGAAGAAGAGTATAAAGAAGAAGGAACATATATAAAAGCAGAGGTAGATGAAGAAGTAGAAAATAAATGTAGAGAATACGAAGTATAAAAATATTTGATTTTTTGTAATAAAAGCTAAATTCTTTTAGAATTTAGCTTTTATTTATTACATTTTTAAAATCATAAATTATAATATATATAAGTATAATAATAATGATACAAATTTTTAATAGGTAAAGCCTATTTTTAAGAAGATATATTTATATTTTTATTTAAAGGATAATTGTTTATATTTAAGACTTTTTAAAAGGAGAGTTTTTAAGGAGGAAAAAATTTGAGTGAAATAATATTAAAGTATCAAAATTCTTTTAAATCTGTTATAAGAGACCTTGAAAAAAATGATGATGTTATAGCAGTAACTGCCTTTGGAAGTATAATAAATGGAGACATATGGGAAGGCTCTGATATAGATTTATTTGTTATTGTAGATGGAAATTTTAAAGGTATAAGAGATGTTTATGGAGAAGAATTAGGAGTATCTTCACATTTAAAGATAGTTTCTAAAAAGTTTCTAGTTAACTTTTGCCAAGAAGAAATTACAGGTAGCACAATACATAGAAAGTTTATATCTTCAAAATTAATTTTTTGTAAAGACCAAGAAATATCAGATAAATTTACATCAATAAAATATTATACAGAGGCTCATAGTGAAAAGTGGAATCTTGTTTATTTAAGTGATCTTATACAAGATATGAATCTATATAAAAAATGCATTCATAATGAAAATTTTTATGCAGCTTTTGAAGCGCTTATGTATTCTGTTGATAGTTTTAGTAGATTGTATTTAAATTTTAATGGATACCTAATAACTAAAAGTTCTACAGGAATGCTTATGAAGTTAGATGAAAATTTTGAAAAAATGGTTAATGGTATTTTTAAAGCTGCAGATAAAGAAGCTTTAGAATATGTGAATTTTTATATTGATAGTTTTCTAGATAGAAATATTAGAGGAATAATAAAAGCATTAGTTGATTTTATGAAAACTCAAAAAGACTACTTAAGTTCGGAAGAAATAAAAAGGTCAGAGGAGTTTCAAGGATTTAAAATAGATTTTGAAGAATTATTAGGTTATCTTTATAAAAAAAATATAGTAAAAAAAGAGGGGAGAGAAAGATATTCTCCTTGCGGTGCAAAGCTTGTAACAGAGAAGGTATATTTAATTAAAGATAACTTTTAATTTAAGAGGTATTAGATGAATAAATTTAAATTAGAGTTTAAAGAGGGGTTTAGTAAGTATTTATTAATATATGAAAAGATAAAAAGCTTAATTGAAAATGATAAAATTTTAGAAGGAGAAAAATTACCTCCTATAAGAGAACTTTCAAGTTTTTTAAATGTTAATAAGGTAACTATAATAAATGCCTATAAGAAACTTGTTCAAGAAGGATATGCATATCAAGTACAAGGAAGTGGAACTTATGCTAAGAATAAGGATTTAGGTAGAAGTTTTAAACAAGATTATAATGAGTTATTTAGAAAAATTGCTTCAGGTGATTTAAAAAGTTGGATAGATTTTACTGGAGAAACTACAAGTGCAAACTTTTTTAAGGTAGAGAGATTAAAGAATGTTTTAGATAATGTCTTAGTTAGAGATGGAGTAGAAGCACTTATGTATAGCGACCCCTTAGGATATCTAGAATTAAGAAGAAGTATAAATGAGGAGTTTTGGAAGGGAAAAAATAATTTAGATAATATACTTATAATTTCAGGAGCACAACAGGGAATTGATATTGTAGGTAAGTCTTTAGTTAACATAAATGATAATATTTTAGTAGAGAAACCAACCTATGGAGGAGCACTTTTAGTTTTTAAACTTAGAAGAGCTAATATTTTAGAAGTTAAGATGGAAGAAGATGGACCAGATATAGATAAATTTGAGAGTTTATTAAAAAAAAATAATATAAAGTGTTTTTATACAATGAGTTATTTTCAAAATCCAACAGGAATAAGTTGTTCCTTAGAAAAGAAAAAAAGAATAATAGATTTAGCCTATAAGTATGACTTTTATATATTAGAAGATGATTATCTTTCAGAGCTTGTTTATTCAAAAGATTTAGATTACATTCCTTACAGAAGTTTAGATTCAGAAAGAGTAATATATATAAAAAGTTTTTCAAAAATTTTTCTTCCTGGTATAAGAATGGGATATTTAATAGCTCCAGATAAGTTTAAGGAGGAGTTTCAAGCTTTAAAATTTAATAGTGATATAGCAACTTCAAGTCTTATGCAAAGAGCATTACAAGATTATATAGCAAAGGGATATTGGAGAGAGAATATAAAAATATTAAATAAAGAATATTCAAAAAGATATAATTTTATAAGGGAACTTATAAATAATAACTTAGGAAATATGGTATCTTATAGTGAGCCAAAGGGAGGGTTAAATCTATTTTTAAAAATAAATAAGGATGTGAAAATAACATCTAAGGAATTATTTTATGAACTTAAAGATAGACAAACTATAATAACTCCTGGAAGTATATTTTTTAAAAATCCTAATGATGGAGATAACAGTTTTAGAATTGGATTTTCACAAATAGATTATGAGAAAATAAAGAGAGGTATAAAAAACATAGAGGAAGTATTAAAAGGTAGGTGCAATATAAATGAGCTATATAACAGTAAAAAAAGAAGCGGAAGATAGATTTGAAGAGAAAAAATCAGTTTTTATAGGGTATGTTAAGAGAGTTACAACAGAGGAAGAAGCAAAGGAGTTTATAGCAGAAATAAATAATAAGCATAAAGATGCAAGACATAATTGTTATGCTTATGTAATAGGTGAAAATATGGGAATACAAAGGTATAGTGATAATGGAGAACCACAGGGAACAGCAGGAATACCTATATTAGAAGTTATAAAAAAGCAAGGTATAACTGATTGTGTAGTTGTTGTAACTAGATACTTTGGAGGAATTTTATTAGGAACAGGTGGTTTAACAAGAGCTTATACTAAGGGGGCTATAGTAGCTATAAATGCTTCAGGGCTTGTGGAAAAGGTACATGGATTAAGGCTTTCTTTAGAGATAGATTATGACCTTTATGGGAAAATACAATATATATGTGGGCAAAATAATTGGCATATAGAAGATACGGAGTTTACAAATAGTGTTAAAATATATATATTAGCTGAAACAACAAAGGTTAATGAAATGGAAGAAGCATTTATTGAAGCTACAAATGGAAAAGTAAAAATAAACAAGGACTTAGAAGGTGTGTATTTTAAGGAAGGAAATAGACTTTATAAGGAGATTTAAGAATAAATATATAGACAAATGGGCCAAGTTGAATAGAAAAAATCTCTATGATATAATGTTTAAGTGTTATTTTTAGATATTTAAAGAATTTTAAAACAGAGTTTACATATATGTTAGGAGGAATAAATATGTCAGGACATTCAAAATGGCATAATATACAGGCTAAAAAAGGTAAAATGGATGCCAAAAGAGGAAAAATATTCACTAAGATAGGAAAAGAGATTGCCGTTGCAGTTAAAGAAGGCGGAGCAAACTTAGATGGTAACTCAAGATTAAAAGATGCTGTAGCAAAGGCTAAAGCTGCCAATATGCCAAATGATAACATTCAAAGAGCTATAAAGAAAGCTGCTGGTGAGGGAGATTCAGTAAACTATGAATCAATAGTTTATGAAGGATATGGACCATCAGGAGTTGCTGTAATGGTTGAAGTATTAACAGATAATAAAAATAGATCAGCAGGTAATGTAAGAAGTGCTTTCACTAAAGGTGGTGGAAACATGGGAACATCAGGATGTGTTGGTTTCATGTTCCAAAAGAAGGGTGAAATAGTAATAGAAAAAGCTGATTTAGATGAAGATGAGATAATGATGATGGCTTTAGATGCTGGAGCAGAAGATTTTTCATCAGAAGAAGAAGTATTTATAGTTACAACTTCACCTGAAGATTTTGGTACAGTAAGAGAAGCTTTAGAGGAAAATGGATTAGAATTCTTAGAAGCATCAGTTAAAATGATACCAGATACTGAAAGTGCAATAAGTGAAGAAGATGCTAAGAAGTTCCAAAAAATGCTTGATTTACTTGAAGATGACGACGATGTTCAAGAGGTTTATCACAATGCAGAATTCCCTGAAGGATGGGATGAATAAAAATATAAATTAATATAGCACATATTAAGAGGCAATTAATTTTGCTACTTAATATGTGCTTTTTTATTTAAGAATAGTATTTAAGCATATTAAAATAATAGTTTTTTGATAGTTAACATAATAGTAAAGCATAGTTAACAATTATACTATTGTAAAAAATAAATTATAATATATAATGTAATTAATAATTGTTATCAATTAATATTAAATATCATGGAGGAAAAAATGTTAGATCAAAAAACAATAGATATAATTAAAAGTACAGTACCAGTTTTAAAATCTCATGGATTAGAGATTACTAAAACTTTCTATAAAAATATGTTTGAGCAAAATCCAGAGGTTAAGGTTTTATTTAACATGGACAAGCAACAATCAGGAGAGCAACCAAAAGCTTTAGCAATGACAATATTAGCTGCAGCTCAAAATGTAGACAACTTACAGGCTATTAAACCTGTTATAGATAGAATAGGGCTTATACATTGTAATGCAGAGGTTAAGCCAGAGCATTATCCAATAGTAGGAAAGCACTTATTAGGTGCTATAAAAGAGGTTTTAGGAGATGATGCAACAGAGGAAATTATAGAGGCATGGGCTAAAACTTATGAAGTAATAGCTGAAGTATTTATAAACAATGAAAAAGAAATTTATTCTAAAAGATAAATAAAATATAAGACGAGCTTATAAAAATAAGCTCGTCTTTTTTTATTTACAATAAACTTATAAAATAGATTTAATTTTAATCTATTTTATAGTGTCTCTTAGTGAGGTTGAGAATGCTGTCATAAGCATTATTAAAAATAGTAATATAAGTAATAATTCCATGGTACCTCCTTAAGCATAAATAAAATATATTTAAACCTATATAAAGTTTTATATAATTTAAAGTTAAAAACAAATAGTAAAATATAAAACAGATAAGGTTTACATCCTTTAATAATATATTACCATACATATTATGGAAAAACATTAATTCTTATAAAAAAATTTAAAAATTAAGAAGTTTTGTGAAATTTAACGAAGGAGATTAACTATTAAAATAATAATTAACAAATTATAAAGAGAAGTAGTATAATTAAAAAAAGAATTTTACTTGTATAGGAGATGATACTTTATGAAGAGGTTAAATGGAAATTTAATAAGAGTCTCTAAGGAAGTTTTAAAAATAACCTTAAATAAAGAAATTAATGGTAAATTATATTATTCTAATAAATTAGATGGAGAATTAAATTTTATTAGAAATATAGAAAGTGAAAATGAGTTTGAGTTTAAAGACCCAGAGGTAAGAAATAGAACTTTCTATTTTATAAAAGGTGAAAAAGAAAATCTTATGTTAGCAGAAAGATTAGTTCCTCTTAAAAAGTTCTGTAATTTTAGAGATTTAGGTGGATATGAAACAAGAGATGGAAGGTTTATAAAATGGGGATTATTTTATCGTTCCGAAGCTTTAAATAAATTAAGAGGAGAGGATTTAGAATATTTTAAAACCTTAGGAATAAAAAATATCTTTGATTATAGGTCTATAGAAGAAGTAAAGGTAAGTCCTGATAGAGAGGTTGAAGGAGTAAATAACATACATATATCTGCAATGAAGAATTTAGATAATCAAAATTTAAATATGGAATCATATTTAAAAGGAATATTATTAAAGGATAGTAAACAAGAATTACCAGAAAAAATACTTATGGATGGTTATACTGAAATGCCTTTAGATAATTTAGCTTTTAAAGAACTTATAAAAACAGTAGAAAATCCTGATAATTTAGCTATTTTACAACATTGTACATCAGGTAAAGATAGGACAGGCTTAGGCTCTGCCTTAATCTTATTACTTTTAGGTGTTTCAGAAAAAACAGTAATTGAAGATTATATGCTAAGTAATAAATACCTAGAAGGAGAAAATCATAAAATACTTCAGTTTTATGAAAAACATATCTCAAATGAAACCATAAAAGAATTAATTGAAGGGGTTTTAGGAGTTAAAAAGAAGTTTATAGAGCTTAGTTTAAATAGAATAAAAAGTACTTATGGAACTTATGAAACCTACTTTTTAAAAGAATATGGATTAAGCAAAGAGAAAATAGAATTAATAAGAAATAAGTATCTTTATTAGAGAAAAATAAGACTTAGAATATAAATAGTTTATTTTTATATTCTAAGTCTTATTTTTTGTTATATGTACTTTATATTAAAATATGTAACAAATTATTGAAAAAGTATTAATATATGTTACAATTAGTATGTATAAAATTTACTTTTATAACAAATAAAACTTCAAGGGGGATAATTTATGTTAAAGAAGCTTAGTAATAAGAAGATTACAGCTTTAATGGTTGTAATTGCTATGGTATTTAGTATTATATTACCAATACCAGTTAAGGCTGCTGAAATTTCTGAAAAAAGCAATTTAGCTTTAGCAGAAAGTTCAGATAAAAAAACTGTGGATATTCAAATACTTGCAACCTCTGATTTGCATGGAAAGTTTATGAATTATGATTATGCACAGGGAAGAGAGTATTCAGGTGGATTAAATCAAGTAGCTACTGTAGTTAAGGAAGCTAGAGAAAAAAATCCAAATACTTTAGTTTTAGATAATGGAGATACTATTCAAGGAAATTATAATCATTTATTTATGGATAAAGAAAATCCTATGATACTTGCTATGAATAAAATAGGTTATGATGTATATTCTTTAGGAAATCATGAATTTAATTTTGGAATGGATAAGTTAAACAATATTATAAGTCAAGCTAATCCTAATCTTCATGTTTTATGTGGTAACCTTTACAAAAGTGGAAAGAGAGTCTTTAATCCTTATACTTTAAAAGAAGTTGGTGGTTTAAAGGTAGCTATAATAGGAGTAGTAACTCCTCATATAATGAAATGGGACTCTCAAAATTTAAAGGGGTATGAAGCAAAGGACCCAACAGAAGAAGTTAAAAAAATAATAGGTGAAATAAAAGAAAATGGTGGAGCTGATTTATATATTGTAACTTCTCATGCAAGTTTAAATGGAGAGTATGGAGACGGAGATAGTGCAGCTAAAATTGCTGAAGAAAATCCAGAAGTAAGTGTAGTGGTTGCGGGACATAGTCATGATGCTGTTAAATCAGAGTTAAGAGGAAATGCTATAATAAGTGAGCCTGCATGTAGAGCTAAATATGTTTCTAAATTTGATTTAACTTTAGAAAAAGAAAATGGAAAAGTAAAAGTTGTTGATAAAAAAGCACAGCTTATAGACCTTAAGGATGTTAAGGAAGATGAAGAACTAAATAAAGTACTTAAACCTTTCCATGAGGAAGCTATAAATGATGCAACTGCAAAGATTGGAGAACTAAAGGGTGGGGATTTAGCAAAAGCTGATGAAGTTAAAGGAATTCCTCAATCAATAGTTGAAGATCAAGGGGTTACTGATTTTATAAATGAAGTAGAATTATATAACACTAAAAAGTTTTTAGAGAAAAAAGGAATAGATACAAATAATGCCTATATGGTTTCTTCAGCTGCATTATTTAGTCCTAAAGCTAACCTTAAAGAAGGGGCAATAAGTAAAGCTGATGTTTCTAACATATATAAATTTGACAATAAGTTATATATTGTAAAGACTACAGGAAAACAATTAAAAAAATATATGGAAGAAAACTCTAAATTCTTTAACAAGTATAAAGAGGGAGATTTAACTATATCCTTTGATGAAAATGTCAGAATGTATAAATATGATATGTTTGAAGGGGTTAATTATGAAATAAATATATCTAAAGAACCAGGAGAAAGAATAGAAAATTTAAAATTCTCTAAAGATGGTAAAAATGTTGAGGATAATGATGTTCTTTATTTAGCAGTAAATGATTATAGATATAATTCAGGCTTAGCTGCAGGAATAATGGATGAAGGTCAATATGAAAAAGTATACGATACAGTAAATGATGATATATCAGCTATAAGAGATTTAATAAGTGATTATATAATAAATGTTAAGCACGGAGAGATAACTAGAAATGTAGATAACAATTGGAAAATAACAGGTAATAATTGGGATGAAAATCAAAGAGCATTAGCTGTTAAGCTTATAAATGAAGGTAAAATAAATTTACCAACTTCTTCAAATGGAAGAACTCCAAATATTAAATCTATAACTGTAGAAGATATTTCAAAGTTTAATGAAGAAATGCCAAAGGAAAATAAAGAGGTTGAAATTCCTATTTTAACTTTTAATGATTTTCACGGTTCTTTAAAAGAAAATGGTGGAAACCCTGGTGCAGCTAAATTTGTTGGAGAAGTAAAAAGATTAAAAGAAAAAAATCCAAACACTATAGTTGTAAGTGGTGGAGATATGTATCAAGGTAGTGCTTTATCTAATCTTTTAAAGGGTAATCCAATTAGTGATATGAACAAAGCCCTAGGTGTTGATTTTTCTGCAATAGGAAATCATGAATTTGATTGGGGATATGATTTAATTCCAAGTTGGGCAAAAGCTGGAGGATTTGATTTCTTAGCCTCAAATATTTATGAAAAATCTACAGGAGAACCTGTAAAATGGGCTAAGCCTTATGGAATTATTGAAAAAGAAGGAAAGAAAATAGGATTTATAGGTCTTGCAACTCCTGAAACAGCTTATAAAACAAATCCAGATAATGTAGAATCTTTAGAGTTTAGAGACCCTAACAAAGAAGCAGAAAAGTGGGTTAAATATTTAAGAGATGTAGAAAAAGTTGATGCTGTAGTTGCTTTAACTCATATAGGAAGTCAACAAGATAAGGATACAAAGGAAATAACAGGAGAAGTTACAAATCTTACAAAGGTTAAAGGGCTAGATGCAATAGTATCTGCACATAGTCATATGCCTGTTAAAGGAATTGTTAACGGAGTTCCAATAGTACAAGCTTATAAAAATGGTCGTTCTATTGGTCTTGTAGATTTAAAATTTGATAAAGAAGGAAAATTAAATGTAGAAATAGACCGTATGGATATTTCAAAAAGAATAAGTGAATTACCAGTAGATAAGGATATGGAAAAAACTTTAGAAAAATATGAAAATGAATTATCACCAATATTGGATGTTAAAGTAGCTGATTTAAGTGAAGACCTTCCACATGATAGAGATTTAGGTCTTAGTAAAATGGGAGCTACTGTTACAGAAACTATGAGAAAAATAACAAATGCAGATATAGCAATAAATAATGGTGGTGGAGTAAGAGCACCTCTTAAAAAAGGAATAGTAACTGTAGGAGATATGTACACTATACTTCCTTTTGATAATACTATAGTAACTATGGAACTTAAAGGTAGCGAAATAATTAAAGTTTTAGAGCATGGAATAGCACCTAAAAACTTTGGATGGGGTCAGCATGCTGGGGTAAAATTCTGGTACAATAAAGATGCTGAAGAAGGAAAAAGAATAACTTCTATAGTATTATTAGATGGAAGTAAATTAGAACCTGATAAATACTATAAAGTAGCTACTAATGATTTTATGGCAGCTAATGGAGATGGATATGATTTCTCTAAAGCTAGAAATTTTAAAGATACTAATAAAGTATTAAGAGATGAAATAAGTAATTATTGGAAAGAAAATGGAATAAATCCAATAAGTGATTTATCAACTCTTATTGAAGAAGGAAATAATAATGAAAATTCTGCACCTGTAATAGAGGAAACTAAAAAAGATTCACAAGGTGTAGGTCAAGAAGAAAATAAAGATAACACTATCATTAAAGATAAAGATTCTAAGGGAGATACTGTAATATCTTTACCTAATACAGGAAATCCTATAGGTATAGAAGCTTTAGCAGTTATTGGATTTATATCAACTCTTACTGGTAGTATAATTATTAAAAAGAAAAATAATAAAGATGTAGCTTAATAAATAAAAAAGTAGCAGAGAAATCTGCTACTTTTTTATTTTAATAGCTTTTTAGTTATGTTAAAAAGTTAACTAAATTTAACGGATATTTAACAATAAAATGTTGAAAAATATTCGTGAAATGATATAAAATACATATGTATAAAATTTACTTTTGTAATAATAGGAAACCAAAAGGGGGAAAAATATGCTTAAAAAAGTAAGGGATAAAAAAATTACAGCCCTAGCTGTTGCAACTTCAATGGTTTTTGGAATTGCTACACCTATGACTACTGTAATGGCATCTGAAAATTTAGCACCGGAAAACTTAGAAGAGAAAAAAGGTGAAGGTACAAAAAAAGAAGAGGGAGATGTAACTATTCAGATTTTAGGAACATCAGACCTTCATGGTAAATTCATGAATTATGAATATGCTCGTAATGAAAAATCTGATGGAGGATTAAATCAAATATCTACATTAGTTAAAGAAGCTAAAGAAGCAAATCCTAATACTATAGTAGTTGATAATGGAGACACTATACAAGGTAACTTCAATCACTTATTTAGAAATGGTCCAAACCCTATGATTATGGGAATGAATGCAATAGGATATGATGTTTTTTCTTTAGGAAATCATGAATTCAACTATGGAATGGACAACCTTAATAATGTGGTTAGCCAAGCTAATGAAAATTTAGATGTATTATGTGCAAACTTATATAAAGATGGAGAAAGAGTTTATGATGGATATACAACTAGAGAGTTTGATGGAGTTGAAGTAGCTTTAATAGGTGTTGTAAGTCCTCATATAATGAAGTGGGATTCAGAAAACTTAAAGGGATATGAAGCTAAAAATCCTGCTGAAGAAGTTAATCTTGTAATAGATGAGATTGAAAATAGACCAGAGGGTGGTGCTGATGTATATGCAGTAGTATCTCATGTAGGTTTAGAAAGTGAATATGGAAATGGAGATAGTGCAAGAGCTATAGCTGAAATGAATCCAGAGGTATCTGCTATAGTAGCAGGACATAGTCATACAAATATCCCAGAAGAGAAGATAAATAATGCAGTTATAAGTCAACCTACAAGTAATGGACAAATGGTTTCTAAAATAGAATTAACAGTTAGAAAAGATGGAGATAATGTAGAAGTTGTAGGACAAGAGGCAGACCTTATAAGTACAAAGGGAGTAGCTGAAGATGAAAAAATAAATTCCTTACTTTCAGATTTTAACAATAGAGCAATTGCAGATGCAACAGCACCAGTTGGTCAATTAGTTGGTGGAAATTTAGCAGATAAAAATGAAGTAAAAGGAATACCTCAATCTTTAGTTGAAGACCAAGGTATAACAGACTTTATAAATGAAGTGCAATTATATAATAGTAGAAAGCACTTAGAATCAAAAGATATAAATCCAGAGGATGCATACATGGTATCAGCAGCAGCTTTATTTAGTGCTTCTTCAAATTTATATGAAGGAGATATAAGCAAAGCTGATATATCAAATATATATAAATATGACAATAAATTATATACTATAAAAACTACAGGAAAACAATTAAAAAGATACATGGAAGAAAACTCTATGTACTATAACACTTATAAAGAGGGCGACTTAACAGTATCCTTTAATGAAGATGTTAGAATGTATAAATATGATATGTTTGATGGTGTAAGTTATGAAATAAACATATCAAAAGAGCCAGGTGAAAGAATAGAAAATTTAAGATTTGAAAAAGACGGAAAAGTAGTTGAAGATTCAGACGTAGTTTATTTATCAGTAAATGATTATAGATATAATTCAGGCTTAGCAGCTGGAATTATGGAACCAGGTCAACATGAAAAAATATATGATACAAATAATGATGAAATATCAGATATGAGAGATTTAATAGTTGATTATATTCAAAATGTAAAAGGTGGAAAAATTTCTAAAAATGTTGATAATAACTGGAAAATAACAGGAAACGATTGGGATGAAGAACAAAGAGCATTAGCTGTTAAGCTTATAAATGAAGGAAAAATAAAATTACCAACATCAGAAGATGGAAGAACAGCAAATGCTAAAGCTGTAACTTGGGATGATGTATTAGCTGTCGTTGGAGATGGACAAGAAAGTGATGTTGAAATTCCAATAGTTACTTTCAATGATTTTCACGGTTCTTTAGCTGAATCTAAAAGTGATGTAGGGGCAGCTAAATTAGTTGGAGAAGTAAAAAGAGTAAAAGAAGAAAATCCAAATACTATAGTTGTTACAGGTGGAGATATATATCAAGGAAGTGCTATGTCAAACCTTTTAAAAGGAGAACCAGTTACTGCTATGCTAAGAGAAATGGGACTTGAATTTGCAGCAGTAGGTAATCATGAATTTGATTGGGGATATGAGTATATTCCAGATTGGGCAAAAGCAGGAGAGTTTGATTTCTTAGCATCTAATATATATGAAAAAGAAACAGGAGAACCTGTAGAGTGGGCTAAGCCATATGGCATTGTTGAGAGAGAAGGTAAGAAAGTTGGATTTATAGGACTTGCTACACCTGAAACTGAGTACAAAACTAAACCTGATAATGTTGCTCATTTAGAATTTAAAGACCCTGTAGCTGCAACAGAAACTTGGGTAGATTATTTAGAAAATGAAGAAGATGTAGATGCTGTTGTTGTTTTAAGTCACTTAGGAAGTGAACAAAACAAAGAAACAGGAGAAATAACAGGAGAAGTAGTAGATATTGCAAAAGTAGAAGGTGTAGATGCAATAATCTCAGCTCATAGTCATCAAAGTGTAGAGGGAGAAGTAAATGGGGTTCCTGTTATACAAGCTTATAAAAATGGTAGAAACTTAGGTTATGTTAATTTAAAATTTGACGAAAATGGAGAATTAGAAGTTTCAACTAAGTTAGACGATATTTCAAAGAGAAAAGATACTCTTCCTGTTGATAAAAATATGGAAGAAATTTTAGCTAACTTTGAAGAAGAGTTAGGACCTATAATGAATGAAAAAGTTACTGATTTAGCAGTTGATTTACCTCACGACAGAGATGCTGGAGTAAGTCCAATGGGTGCTACAGTAGCAGAAACTATGAGAAGAATAGTTGATGTTGATATAGCTATAACTAATGGTGGTGGTGTAAGAGCACCTTTAATGGCTGGAACTATAACAGTTGGAGATATGTATACAATTCTTCCTTTTGATAATACTTTAGTTACTATGGAAATGAAAGGTTCAGACATAATAAAGGTATTAGAGCATGGAATAGAACCAGAAAACTTTGGCTGGGGACAACATGCAGGAGTTAAGTTCTGGTATAATCCTGAAGCTGAAAGTGGAAATAGAATAACTTCAGTTAGATTAGCTGATGGAACTAAGTTAGAAAATGATAAGTACTATACAGTAGTTACTAATGACTTTATGGCTACAGGAGGAGATTCTTATGATTTCTCAGCTGCTAAAAATGTAGTAGATACAAATTTAGTTATAAGAGATGAAATGACAAATTATTGGAGAGAAAATGGAATTGAGCCAATAACAGATTTATCAACTTTATTAGAAAAAGGTGAAGATACAACAGTTGATGAAGAAAAGCCAGAAACACCAGAAAATCCAGAGTCAGGTAATGGTGGAAACCAAGATTCAGAAAATGGTGAAAATCAAGACTCTGAAAATAATGGAAGCTTACCAAATACAGGTATGCCTATAGGAGCAGGGGCAGTAGGTGCTATAGGAGCTGTTCTAGCTTTAGGTGGATTTATGATATTTAAGAACAATAAAAATAAATCAGCATAAAAAATAAACAATTAGAGAGTGATAGATAATATCACTCTCTTTTTTATTAGTAAAATAAAAAAAGTTGTATAAAAAAAATAAAACTGTTAATAATCACCAATGAGGTGATGGTATGAATTTTAATAAGCTAAAAAATAATAAGAATCTTAAAGGTATAATTTTTATTATTTTAGGAATTTTTATATTTGCAGGTAGTTATATGTTATCTTATTCTTATAATAGTAGAAAAATACAAAAAACAAATGCTAAGGTAATAAAAGAAGAAGAAAAATCCTTAGTAGAAAATTTAAATGTAGTTTTTACAAGAAGAACTTTAGATGACCATGTTGTAGTAGATTATAGAACTACCTTTTCAGAAATGGCTAAAAATGAAAATTTTGAAGGATATAGTGTAGAAGAATTTATTTCGTCTATGGAAGAAGAAGGATATGAGTTGGTTGCTTCTACTGAGGAGGAAATAGTATTTTTAACTGATATGGGAATTTTAGAGCCTAATAAATATTACATAGGAGAAAAGGATGGGTATATAGCTATTTTTAAAACAGGAGAAGACGGAAGAGCCTTTATTGAAAACCCAGAAGATGTTAGTACAAAAAGTATAGAGGATTTACCAGAGGTTGATAGAGAAAAAATAAGTAGTTTTGAAAAAATGTATGATACAAGAGAAGAATGCGAGGAAAACATAACAAATTACATAAGTTAAAATAAAGGTTATTTTTAAAATTTAACTTAAAGGCTATATCTTATTTAAGATGTAGCTTTTTGTATTTTAAAAAAAGCATTGTGTAGTAAAATAGAGTGTTTAGGGTGTTTTTAATGAATAGTAAATTTTGTTTAATTCATTGATAATATTCCTTCTTCATGTTAAAGTATTATATAGATTTAAAGAACTTATTATACACATGGGAGCAAGAATATGTACGAATATATAAGAGGCAGATTTAAAGGTATAAGTAAGGATTATGTTGTACTAGAGTCAAATAATATAGGATATAGAATTTTCACCTCTGGAAATACTATGGCAAATATGCCAAAGGTAGATGAGGAAGAAACTTTATATTTAGAACAAATAGTTAGAGAAGATTTTATAGGATTATATGGCTTTAAAGAGAGAGAAGAATTGGAAATGTTCAAACTTTTATTATCAATAAACGGAGTAGGAGCAAAGGCAGCTTTATCTCTTTTGTCTATAAGCACTGTAAATAATTTAAAATATGCAATAATTATGGGAGATGAAAAGCATATAACAAGAGCTCCTGGAATTGGTAAAAAAACAGCTCAAAGAATTATTTTAGAGCTTAAAGATAAATTAAAATTAGAAGAAATTACTTCAGAGGATGGAGAATTACTACAAGGAATTGATAATAATTTTGATTATAGCCTTAATATAGATGAAACTTTAGGAGCCTTAATGGCTTTAGGATATACAGAAAAAGAAGCAAATAAAGCTTTAGAAAAAGTTGATAAGACTTTATCAATAGAAAACATGATAAAGGAGTCTTTAAAACTTTTAATGCGATAGGAGGTGTAATTAAATGAGCGAAAGATTAGTTACCTCTAATGAAATCGAAATAGATTCAACTAATGAATACAGTTTAAGACCAGAAAAATTAAGTGAATATATAGGTCAAGACAAGGTTAAAGAGAGACTAAACATATTTATAAAGGCTGCTAAAAAAAGAGAAGAAGCTTTAGACCATGTAATTTTATATGGGCCACCTGGGCTTGGAAAAACTACATTAGCTAATATAATAGCAAATGAGATGGGTGGAAACCTTAAAGTAACTTCAGGACCTGCAATTGAAAGGGCTGGAGATTTAGCAGCAATATTAACAACTTTAAATACTAATGATGTTTTATTTATTGATGAGATACACAGATTAAATAGAAGTGTTGAAGAAATACTTTACCCTGCCATGGAAGACTATGTTTTAGACATAATAATAGGCAAGGGGGCTGCAAGTAAATCAATAAGATTGGATTTGCCTAAATTTACATTGATTGGAGCTACTACTAGAATAGGTATGTTAAGTTCACCTTTAAGAGATAGATTTGGTGTATTATGTTCTATGGAATATTACACAACTAGTCAATTAGAGGAAATAATAATTAGAAGTTCTGAAATTTTAGGATGCAATATAACTAAAGAAGGTGCCTTTGAAATTGCTAAGAGGTCAAGGGGAACTCCTAGAATAGCAAATAGACTTTTAAAGAGAGTAAGAGACTTTGCAGAAATTTTATATGATAATGAGATTACAAAAGAAGCTGCAAAAAAATCCTTAGAACTCTTAGAGGTTGATTGTGAAGGTTTTGATAGAATTGATAATAAAATTTTAGAAGCCTTAATAGACAATTTTGGTGGTGGTCCTGTGGGAATTGAAACTTTAGCTTACTTTGTAGGAGAGGAATTAGATACTATAGAGGATGTTTATGAACCATACCTTTTACAAAGGGGATTTATAGTTAGAACGCCAAGAGGAAGGGTTGCAACTGAAAAGGCTTATAAACATTTAGGAAGAAGTAAATTAAAGGAGTCTATTAAAGATTCTAATCAATATACATTATTTGAAAAATAAAATAGAGAAGGTGTAATTAGATGAAAGTAAGTGATTTTTATTTTGATCTCCCAGAGGAACTTATAGCACAGTGTCCTCTTGAAAAGAGAGATTCTTCAAGATTAATGGTTTTAGATAAGGAAACTGGAGAGATTGAACATAGAAAGTTTCATGACATATTAGAATATTTAAATGAAGGTGATACGTTAGTTTTAAATAATACTAGGGTTTTACCTGCTAGACTTATAGGAGAAAAAGAAGGAACCGGTGGAAAAATAGAATTTCTTCTTTTAAAGAGAATAGAAGGAGATAAATGGGAGTGTTTAGCTAAGCCAGGCAGAAAAGCTAAAGTAGGAACAGTTTTTACTTTCGGAAATGGAAAGCTTAAAGCTATAGTTAGAGAAATTGGTGAGGAAGGAAATAGAATAATAGAGTTTAAATATGATGGAATATTTGAACAGGTTCTAGATGAATTAGGTCAAATGCCTCTTCCACCTTATATACACGAAAAGTTAGAAGATAAGGAAAGATATCAAACAGTTTACTCTAAGGAAAAGGGCTCAGCAGCTGCACCAACAGCAGGCTTACATTTTACTGAAGAATTATTAAAAGAGATTAAAGATAAAGGTGTTAATATAGCATATTTAACTTTACATGTAGGATTAGGTACTTTTAGACCTGTTAAGGTTGATGATGTAAATAATCATGTTATGCACTCAGAGTATTATAGTTTAGATAAAGAAAATGCAGATATAATAAATAAGACTAAGGAAGAAGGAAAAAGAGTTATTGCAGTAGGAACAACTTCTTCAAGAACCTTAGAAACTATTGGTGATGAAAATGGAAGAGTTAGAGAACAAAGTGGATGGACAGATATATTTATATATCCTGGATATAAGTTTAAAATTGTAGATAATTTAATTACAAATTTCCATTTGCCAGAATCAACATTAATAATGCTTGTTTCAGCTTTAGCAGAACAAGATAACATAATGAATGCTTATAACATCGCAGTAAAAGAAAAGTATAGATTCTTCTCATTTGGAGATTCAATGTTTATAAAATAAAAGCAAAGGAAGGACTTTTTTCATGACTAAAAAAAGATATACTCTTTTAAAAAAAGACGGAAAAGCTAGAAGAGGTGAGTTTGTAACTCCTCATGGCACAATTCAAACACCGGTTTTTATGAATGTAGGAACATTAGCAGCTATAAAGGGTGCTGTTTCTTCAATGGACTTAAAGGAAATAGGGTGTCAAGTAGAGCTTTCTAATACATATCATTTACATTTAAGACCAGGAGATAAGGTTGTAAAGCAAATGGGAGGACTTCATAAATTTATGAACTGGGATAGACCTATTTTAACTGATTCAGGTGGATTCCAAGTTTTCTCCTTAGCAGGTATGCGTAAGATAAAAGAAGAAGGAGTTTATTTTAACTCTCATATAGATGGTAAAAAAATATTTATGGGACCTGAAGAAAGTATGCAAATACAAAGCAATTTAGGTTCAACTATAGCCATGGCTTTTGATGAGTGTATACCTAACCCATCAAGTAGAGAATATGTTGAAAAGTCAGTTGCAAGAACAACAAGATGGCTTGAAAGATGTAAAAAAGAAATGGATAGATTAAATTCCCTTGAGGATACTGTAAATAAGGAACAAATGCTTTTTGGTATAAATCAAGGTGGAGTTTATGAAGATATAAGAATAGAACATGCTAAAACTATAAGAGAAATGGACTTAGATGGATATGCTATTGGTGGTTTAGCAGTTGGAGAAACGCATGAGGAAATGTATAAAGTTATAGATGCTGTAGTGCCACATTTACCAGAAGATAAGCCTATATACTTAATGGGAGTTGGACTTCCATCAAATATATTAGAGGCTGTAGAAAGAGGAGTAGACTTCTTTGATTGTGTTTTACCAGCTAGAAATGGAAGACATGGTCATGTTTTCACTAAAGAAGGTAAAATAAACTTAATGAATGCTAAATTTGAATTAGATTCAAGACCAATAGACGAAGGATGTCAATGCCCTGCATGTAAAAATTATACAAGAGCATATATAAGACATTTATTTAAGGCTAAGGAAATGTTAGCTATGAGATTATGCGTTCTTCACAATCTATATTTCTACAACAAGCTTATGGAGGAGATAAGAGAGGCTATAGATGGCGGATACTTTGCTGAGTTCAAAGCTAAAAAGTTAGAAGAATGGAATGGAAGAGCTTAATAATAAATTTAAAATAAAAGAAGGGAGTGGCTAATGTGAATTTTCAACAACTAGCAACAATGATACTACCATTTATCTTAATGTTTGGTGTATTTTATTTCTTGCTTATTTTACCAGAGAAGAAAAGAAAGAAAAAGTATGATGCTATGCTAAATGAACTAAAGGTTAATGACAAAATCATAACTAGAGGTGGAATCATAGGTAAAATAGTAAAAATAAACGAAGATAGCGTTGTAATAGAAAGTACTCAAGACAGAACAAAGATTGAGTTTTCAAAACAAGGTATAAGCTCAAAAATTGACTAGTTTATTTTAATATGGATAGCTGTTTTAATGGTTTTTTAATCATTAAAATGGCTATTTTTTATTTAAAGTATTGAATTTTACAGTATAATATGAAAAAATAAGGATGATAAATCAAATTAGCTTTTTAAAAAGAACTTTAAAATTAAACCTTAACATGTTATAATATTAAAGATAGTTTTGATTGGAGGAAGAGTAAATGAAGCGTATAAAAACAGTAAACAAGTCAAGCTTAAAGAAAAGTTTATGTAAACCAGCAGATTGCAGAGAGTGTGCAAACTCATGCCAATCAGCTTGTAAAACATCAGCAACAGTAGCAAACTTAGCTTGTGAAAATTAATTATAAAAATTCTTAAGTGGCAGTAACTTTTAAAGTTGCTGCCATATTTCTAGTTAGGAGGAAATATTGTGTCATTAATTCATAAATTTATGCAAGGTGGCGAGTATTACGTAGTAGACGTAAACTCAGGAAGTGTTCATATTGTAGATGACCTTATTTACAATATGTTAGATGATGATAATAAATTAAGTAGTAAGGAAGTTTTAATTGAAAAATTAAAGGATAAATATCCAGTTGAAGAAATTGAAGAAGCATACGAAGATTTACTTCAATTAGTAGAAGAGGAAGCATTATATTCAAAGGATTTATATGAAGAAGTAGCAAAAGAAAGTGATAAAGCACCTTCTCATATAAAGGCTTTATGTTTAAATGTTGTACATGATTGTAATTTAAGATGCAAATATTGTTTTGCAGATGAGGGAGAATATAAGGGATGTAGAAAGCCTATGAGTGCTGAAGTTGGTAAAAAGGCTATAGACTTTGTTTTAGCAAACTCAGGTGGAATAAAGAACATAGAAGTTGATTTATTTGGTGGAGAACCATTAATGGTATTTGATACTATAAAGGAAATTATAGATTATGGTAAGAAAAGAGGAGAAGAAGTAGGTAAAAACGTAAGATTTACTATGACTACTAACGCTACTCTTTTAAATGATGAAAGAATTGATTATATAGATAAAAATATAGGAAATATAATTCTTTCAATAGATGGAAGAAAAGAAGTAAATGATGCTGTTAGAATAAGAGTTGATGGCTCAGGAAGCTATGATAGAATTCTTCCAAATATAAAGAAAATGGTTGAAAAGAGAGATCCAAGTAAGCAATACTATGCAAGAGGAACATTTACAAGAAATAATACAGACTTCTTCCAAGATGTAATGGCTCTTGCTAATGAAGGGTTTACTGAAATTTCAATAGAACCTGTTGTTCTTCCAGATGAACACGAACTATCAATAAGAAGAGAAGATTTAGAAACTATCTATGGGGAATATGATAAATTATATGATGAAATGGTTAGAAGATTAGAAGAGGGAGATAACATATTTAAATTCTATCATTTTAACATTGACTTAAATGGTGGCCCTTGTGTTTATAAGAGAATAGCAGGCTGTGGGGCAGGGCATGAATACATTGCTGTAACTCCAGATGGAGAAATATATCCATGTCATCAGTTTGTTGGAAATACTGACTTTTTATTAGGAAATATATATGATGGAGAAATAAAGAAGGATTTATCAAAAGAATTTAAAGAAGCTCACATATATAATAAGCCAAAATGTAAAGAGTGTTGGGCAAGATTTTACTGTAGTGGTGGATGTCAAGCTAACAACTTTAACTTTAATGGAGACATTCATGTTCCTTATGAAATAGGATGTGAAATGCAAAAGAAAAGAATAGAGTGTGCTATAGCTTTAAAGACAAAAACTATGGAAGCTGAATAAAAATATAATATTAATATTGGTTGCCATATATTGACTATATGGCAACATATTAATATAATTTAGTTTATCAGAGAAAATTTTACAGAGGGGGATAACCATGAAATCAAAATTAGGTAGCTTCATATTATTTATTATCTCCATAGCAATAATAAGTTTTTTAGCTCTAGCAGGGTTTAAAGGATTTACTTTAGGGGACTATCACTTTAAAACGTTTAATGAGGTTATAACTAAAGGGTTAGATTTACAAGGTGGAGTTTCTGTTCTTATGGAAATCCAAAGTAATGATGTAACTCCAGAACAATTAAACACAACAAAGGAGCTTTTATCTCTAAGAGTTAATAAAGTAGGAGTTTCAGAAACAACAGTAACAACAGAGGGAAAAAATAGAATAAGAATTGATATTCCAGGGCAATATGATTCACAATCTATAGTAAATTCTCTTCAACAAACAGGAGAGTTAACCTTTGTAGGTCCAGAAGATAATGTTATCTTAACAGGAAAAGATGTAGCAAAATCAAGTGTCTACATAGATTCACAAACTGGAAAACCTGTTATAAAATTAGAGCTTAATAAAGAAGGTAAAGAAAAATTTGCAGAAGCAACAGAAAAGTATAAAGGTCAAAAGATTGCTATAAAAATGGATAATGAAACATTAACAGATCCAGTAGTAAGTGACATAATTTCTAATGGTGAAGCAATTATACAAGGAAATAGCTCAATTGAAGAAGCAGAAAGAATATCAGGAATTATAAATGCAGGAGCTTTACCAGTGCCTGTTAAAGCAGTTTCAGTAGAAACTGTAGGAGCTCAATTAGGAGCAAATGCTCTTCCAAATGCAATGAAAGCAGGAGCTATAGGAATAGGTATAATATTTATCTTTATGATACTATACTATAGAGTTCCAGGATTTATTTCTTGTATGTCATTAAGTGTTTATGTTTTATTAGTTCTTTATATATTCACTTTAGTTGGCGTAACTCTTACACTACCAGGTATAGCAGCATTCTTATTAACAGTAGGTATGGCTGTAGATGCTAATGTACTTATATTTGAAAGAATTAAAGAGGAAATTAGAAATGGTAGAAGCATAAAATCAGCTATGAAAACAGGATTTAGTAATGCTTTAAGATCAATAATGGACTCTAACGTTACAACTTTAATAGCTGGTTTAGTTTTATACTTCTTTGGTTCAGGTCCTGTTAAAGGATTTGCATTAACTTTACTAATAGGTATTGCAGTAAGTATGTTTACAGCTATAGTAATGACAAGATTCTTTATGAATTTAGCATTTAACATGGGTATATTAAACAAGCCTTCAATGTTTGGACGTATAAAAGGAGGTAGACATAATGCTTAAAATAGTAGAAAAGAAAAAAATATGGTTTACTATATCTATTCTTATAATTGTTGTAGGTTTAGGATTTATGTTTACTAAGGGTATGAATTTTGGTATAGACTTTAAAGGCGGAACTCAAGTTGTAATAAACATGGGAGAGAATTTTAATAAGACCGATGTTGATAAAATAGTTCATGAATATTCAAAAGATGCAGTAACAAATCAAGTAAATGAATCTGAACTTCAAATAAAGGCTAGTAATTTAAATACAGAGGAAGTAAATGAGATATTTAATGCACTTAAAGAAAAGTATAATTTAAAAGATGATGCTTTAGTATCTCAAAATGAAATTGGTGCATCTGTAGGAAAAGATTTAACAAGAAGTGCAATAATAGCTTTAACTATTGCAGTAATTGGTATGCTTATATATGTAATTATAAGATTTAAATTTTCCTTTGGTGTTGCAGCAATAATTGCTTTAATACATGACGTTTTAATAACTATAAGTGTATATGCTATCTTTGGAATTTCAATAAATACTCCATTTATAGCAGCAATACTTACAATAGTAGGATATTCAATAAATGATACCATAGTTATTTTTGATAGAATAAGAGAAAATACTAAAAAACTTAGAGGTAAGTCTGTTGAGGAAATAGCTGATATAAGTATAACTCAAACTATGTCAAGGTCTATAAATACAACACTTACAACTTTAATAACTATAGTTTGTGTTTATATATTTGTTCCTACAGTTAGAGATTTTGCTTTCCCATTAATTATCGGTATAGCATCAGGGGCATGTTCATCAATATTCATAGCAAGTCCAATTTGGTGTATGATAACTAATAGACAAAAAAAGAAAAAAGCAAAAAATAGATAATAGTATAAAAATGCTAAAAATTCTTTGGATTTTTAGCATTTTTTTATTTATACTTTAAAAATACATGTATTTGTTAAAAAAAAGATAAAATCTAATAAAAATAATCAATGTATACGTATTTATTTGAAAAGTATTTGTCAAAAAGGTAATTTTAAATTATAATATACTTGTTTTCTTAATTTTATGGAGGAGTTAAATTATGCAGAAGGCTTGGAAAAACATATATTGCACTAATTACATATCTGGGTATAGTCCCTTTAACATTAAAAATATGAATAAAGCAATAGAGAGACTAGCGTCTGCAATTAACAATAGAGAAAAGATAGTCATATATGGTGGATGTGATTTAGATTCCATATGTGCAATATCTTCCCTAATGCTTATATTAAAATATTTAAATGCTGATGTTGAATATTGTGTAAGTAAGGAGCATGAAGAAAAAAAGTACGATATAGATAAAGATACCTTAAAAGAAGATATTGCTTTTTTAGGTGCACAACTTTTAATTACAGTAGGCTGTGGACTTAAAGATAAGGAAGTTGAAAATCTAGCAAAAAACCTTTGCATAGATTTGATAATTATGGAAAATAAAAGGACAAAATGTATATATGACTCAATTTATATAAATCCAAGTGAAGAAAAATGTTCATATAGATATAAGGATTTGACTAATTCGGGAGTAACTTTTAAATTAATGCAAGCTATTGCTATATACTATAACATGAAGAGAATCAATAAGTATTTAGATTTAATACTTATAGGAAGTGTTTCTAAAAATGTTAGAAACAAAGGAGAAAATGGCATAATATTAAAAGAAGGAATTCAATATTTAAGATATACTAATAGTATAGGATTAAATGCTATTAAGAGTTTTTTTAATATTAGTGATATAAACATAGAGAGTATTAATAAAATAGTAAATGAAATAACTCCAAGAGAAGGGGCAATTAGCAAAAAGGATAATGCTAAGATAATTGTGGAGCTATTAACTACTAATGATAAGGACAGAGCGGAGCAAATAACTAAATATATTTATAATGAAAAGATAAGATAGTAATTAAAATTTATATATATTTATTGATTTTGGAGGCAAAGTAATGAGTTTAAAGGATAAAATAAGAGTTATAGAAGATTTCCCTAAAAAAGGAATAAGTTTTAAAGACATAACTACTTTAATTGCAGATGGAGAAGGTTTAAGAGAGTCAGTTAATGAAATGGCAGAGTTTTTTAAGGATAAAAACATTGATGTTGTTGTAGGACCAGAAGCTAGAGGATTTATATTTGGTGTTCCTGTAGCATATGCTTTAGGTGTTGGATTTATTCCAGTTAGAAAACCTGGTAAACTTCCAGCAGAAACTGTAAGAGTAGAGTATGATTTAGAGTATGGAAAAGATGCATTAGAAATACACAAAGATGCTATAAAGCCAGGAATGAGAGTTGCTATAGTTGATGACCTTTTAGCAACTGGTGGAACAATAGCTGCTGTTGCTAAATTAGTAGAGCAAGCTGGAGGAGAAGTAGCTGGATTAGCATTTACTATTGAATTAACAGAATTAAAAGGAAGAGATAAATTAAAAGGATATGAAGTTAAATCTTTAGTTGATTATGAAGTTTAATTTATTTTCTCTTAAAATTTTATAAGAGTTTAAAATGGCTGGTTTATTGACCAGCCATTAATTTTATTGGTTTATTTTATTTTTTTGTTATATAATAATATAATATATTAAAAGAAATTTTAAGTAGGGGAGAATAATCCAGTATGTTAGAAGAACTAATTTCTAAAATAAAAGCTAATGGTAATAATGTTGATATAGATTTAGTTAAAAAAGCATATGATTTAGCTTTTGAAGCACACAAAGAACAAAAGAGAGAATCAGGAGAGCCTTATATTATACATCCTGTTAGTGTGGCTATGATTTTAGCTGATATGGGAATGGATACAAACACTATAGTTGCTGGGCTTCTTCATGATGTTATAGAGGATACGGATTATACTTATGAAGATATAAGTAAGATTTTTAATGTTGAGATAGCTAATTTAGTTGATGGTGTTACTAAGCTTGGTAAAATAAAGTATAAAAGCAAAGAAGAACAGCAGGCTGATAATGTAAGAAAAATGCTTTTAGCAATGGCTAAAGACATAAGGGTAATAATTATAAAATTAGCAGATAGACTTCATAATATGAGAACCCTTAAGTATATGAAGCCAGAGAAACAAAAGAAAAAGGCTCAAGAAACTTTAGATATATTTGCACCTCTAGCTCATAGACTAGGTATATCTAAAATAAAATGGGAATTAGAAGATTTATGTCTAAGATATATTCATCCTGAGGAGTATTACGATTTAGTTAATATGATTGCAGAAAAAAGGGTGGAGAGAGAAAAGTTTATTTCTCGTATAATTGAAGAACTAAAAGAAAATTTAAATAAAGCTAATATAGATAGTGATATAGAAGGACGACCAAAACACTTTTATAGTATTTATAGAAAAATGGTAAACAAAAATAAAAGTATAGAACAAATATTTGATTTAACTGCCATAAGAATTTTAGTAAATACTGTAAAGGATTGTTATGCTGCCTTAGGAATAGTACACACTATTTATAAGCCAATACCAGGTAGATTTAAAGATTACATAGCAATGCCAAAGCCTAATATGTATCAATCTTTACATACAACAGTAATAGGAAGTGAAGGAAAAACCTTTGAAATTCAAATAAGAACCTTTGAAATGCATAGAACAGCTGAATACGGTATAGCAGCTCATTGGAAATATAAAAATGGTGTAAATAGTACTGATTCAAAGGATATGACCTTTGAAAATAAATTAACTTGGCTTAGAGATATACTTGAGTGGCAAAAGGAAGCTGTAGATGCGACTGAGTTTATGGAAGGATTTAAGCTTGATTTATTTTCAGATGAGATATTTGTTTTTACTCCTAAGGGAGTTGTTATAAATTTACCAGCAGGTGCAACACCTATAGACTTTGCATATAAGATTCATACTGATATAGGTAATAAATGTGTAGGTGCTAAGGTTAATGGGAAGATAGTAACTTTAGATTATAAACTTAAAACTGGAGAAATAGTTGAAATTTTAACCTCCTCTTCTTCTAGAGGACCCAATATAGATTGGCTTAACATTGCAAACAGTAATCAAGCTAGAAGTAAAATTAAGCAATGGCTTAGAAAGGCTAGAAGAGAGGAAAATTTAGAAAGAGGTAAAGAAATTTTAGATAAGGAATGTAAAAAACAATCCTTAGTTTTTTCAGACCTTTGTAAAGGCCCTTTATATGAAAAGTTATTAAAAAGGTATCATTTAAATAATATTGAAGAGATATACGTTGCTGTAGGTGAAGGGGAGTTATTATCCTCTACTGTAATATCAAAACTTAAAGAAAATGTAGTAAAAGAAGTTACAGAGGAAGAATTAAATAAAAATATTGAAGACCAAATAGCTAAGACAGAAAGACAAAGAAAGAAAAAACAAAGTTATGGAGTAACTGTAAAGGGACTAAATAATATAATGGTTAGGTTTGCAAGGTGTTGTAATCCTGTTCCTGGAGATGAAATAGCAGGTTACATAACTAAAGGAAGAGGTGTCTCTGTTCATAGAAAGGATTGTTCTAACTTTAAAGCAATAGTTGAAAAGCAAAAAGAAAAGATTGTAGATGTTACCTGGGGTAGTGAAAAAGGTGCTGCATATGTTGCCGAACTTGAGGTTAAGGCAGAAGATAGAATGTGCTTACTATCTGATGTTATGTTAGTTATAACAGATTCAAACTTAAGTTTAATTTCTTTAAATGCTAAGTCAGGAAAAAATTCTATAGCTCATATAAATATTCAAGTTAAGATTGATAGCATAGAGCAATTAAAAGATTTAATGAAAAAAATAAGAAGACTTCAAGGAATAATAGATGTTTATAGAGTAAATAAATAAAAGGGGGATTAAAAGGTGAGAGTTGTTGTTCAAAGAGTTAATAAATCTTCCGTTAAGGTTGATGAAGAAATAGTTGGAAGTATAAATAAAGGCTTTAATGTGCTAGTTGGAATTGGGAAAGATGATACTTTAGAAGATTTAAAATATATGAAAGATAAAATTTTAAATTTAAGAGTTTTTGAAGACGAAAATGATAAGTTGAATTTATCTTTAAAGGATGTTAAGGGAGAGCTTCTTTTAATATCACAGTTTACTCTTTATGGAGACTGTAGAAAGGGAAGAAGACCAAATTTTATGAATGCCTTAGGAGGAGAGGAAGCTAAAACTCTTTTTGATAACTTTGTAGCTATGTGTAAAGAAGAAGGCGTAAAGGTTGAAACTGGAGTATTTGGAGCCCATATGGTAGTCGATATAGAAAATGATGGACCAGTAACTTTAATTTTAGATAGTAAAAAGAATTTCTAAAGAAATATTACTATTTTTCAAATAAAGCATTATAATAAATATAGGCTTTATAAATAAAGTTAAACATTGAAGTTTTTTATAGGAGTTTAGCTTAATAAGTTAAACTCCTATAATTTGGTTAAAAATATAAATTAAACTTTATTTTTAGGAGGGATTTATGTGTTAATAAAAACAATACCAGTAGGAATGTATCAAGCTAATTCCTATATTATTATGGATGAAGAAACAAAGGATTGTATAGTTGTAGACCCAGGCGAAGAAGCTTTAAAAATAGAAAATGCAATAGAAAATTTAGAAGCAAAACCAAAGATGATTTTATTAACTCATGGACATTTTGATCATGTAGGTGCTGTTAAGGCTCTTTCAGAAAAATATGATATACCTTTTTATATAAGTAAAAATGATGCTGATATGATAGAAAAGAAGGTTGATGTTTTTGGAACTATTCCTAAAACTTATAGATATATAAAAGATGGTGAAGTTTTAGATTTTTCAAAAAATTATAAGGTTAAGTGTATAGAAACACCAGGACATACTCCAGGAGGATTATGCTTTTTAATAGACAATTGTTTATTTACAGGAGATACTTTATTTAGAGAATCTATTGGAAGAAGTGATTTTGTTGGAGGAAATTTAAGTAGTCTTCTTAAGAGTATAAAAGAAAAATTACTTCCTTTAGGTGATGATATAGTAGTTTATCCAGGTCATGGACCAAGTACTACAATTAAACATGAAAAAGAAAGAAATCCATTTTTAGCAGGAGATTTTTATGTATATTAAAATATATCTTAATGACTTAAAGTATAGATATGATGTTTATCAAATGTTTAATATATTCTATACCTTTAAGGAATTAAAATTTGTAAATAAAGATGAGGAAAGAGATTATGATGTCCTTATAGAAAAGGATAAGCTGAATATATCAGATAAAAATAATAGCTTTTCATATAAATTTAAAGAAGGATATGGTTTTAAGACAGAACTTAAAAAAGGAATATTTAAGTTTTTATCAGAAGCTCTTAAGGATGAATATCCATGGGGGACCTTAGTTGGTATAAGACCAAGTAAAATAGCTTTATCTTTGATAAGAGAAGGTAAATCTGAAGAAGAAATAATAAAATATTTTGAGGAAAATTATCTAGCTAAGGAAGAAAAAGCTAAACTTTGCATAGAGGTTGCTGAAAGAGAAGAAAGTTTTGTAAATAAGGATGAAAAAAACATAAGTATATATGTTGGTATGCCATTTTGTCCTACAAGATGTTTTTATTGTTCCTTTGCTGCAAATCCTATAGCAGGTTGTAAAAAAGAAGTTAATCCATATTTAGAAGCTTTAAGTAGCGAAATTTCAGCTATAAGTAATTACGTTTTAGATAAAGGTTTAAACATAGAAACAGTTTATTTTGGAGGGGGTACTCCAACTTCAGTAGATAATGAACAATTTGAAGTTTTAATGAAACATATTTATGAGAGTTTTGTTAAGAATAAAGGAATAAAAGAGTTTACTGTTGAATGTGGTAGACCTGATTCAATAACTGAAGAAAAATTAAAAACTATGAAAAGATATGAGGTATCTAGAATTTCTATAAATCCTCAAAGTATGAACGATAAAACCTTAAAATCTATAGGTAGAGGTCATTTAACAGAGGATGTAGTGGATAAATTTAATTTGGCAAGAAGCTTAGACTTTGATAACATAAATATGGATATTATAATAGGACTTCCAAATGAAGATATAAAAGAGGTTAAAAAAACTTGTCTAATGATAAAAAATCTTGAGCCAGATAGTTTAACTATTCATGGAATGTCAATTAAAAGAGCATCAAAGCTTCATGAAAATTTAGTTTTACATAATACTATAACTATAGCAGAGCAAAAAAATCTTAATAAGATGTATGAAATGAGTAAAAACTTAGGAAGAGAGTTAAATATGCATCCGTATTATATGTATAGACAAAAAAATATGGTTGGTAATATGGAAAATGTAGGATATTCAAAGGAGCATAAAGAGTGTATATATAATATACAAATGATTGAAGATAAGCAAACAATAATTGCATTAGGAGCAGATGCAGTTTCTAAGGTTGTATTTTTAAAAGAGGGTAAAAACCGTATAGAAAGATTTGCAAATGTTAAAGATGTAAAAGAATATATAAAAAGAATAGATGAAATGGTTAAAGGTAAAATTAAATTACTTGATACCTTATATAAATAAAAAATTTAATAATATGTAGGAGGAGTTTTTATGGCGATACAAGCTCAAAAGGGTACAAAAGATATGTTACCTAATGACGCTTATAAATGGCATTATATAGAAGAAAAATTAAGAAAAATATCAGCTGAATATGGAATTAGAGAGATTAGAACTCCTATGTTTGAAGCAACTGAACTTTTTAAAAGAGGTGTTGGAGAAACAACTGATGTTGTTCAAAAGGAAATGTATACTTTTGAAGATAAAGGTGGAAGAAGCATAACTCTTAAGCCAGAGGGAACAGCACCAGCTGTTAGAGCATTTATTGAAAATAGTTTATACGCAGATGCTCAACCAACAAAAATGTTCTATTTTACTCCATGTTTTAGATATGAGAAAATGCAAAAAGGAAGATTAAGAGAATTTCATCAATATGGAATAGAAGTATTTGGTTCTCAAGAAGCTTCTATTGATGCAGAAATATTATCTTTAGTAATGAGAGTTTTAACAGAGGATTTTGAAATAAAAGGATTAAGCTTAAACATAAATAGTTTAGGATGTCCAAAATGTAGAGCAAAATTTAATGAGGCTTTAAAGCAGTATTTAAAAGAAAACTACGATAATCTTTGTGAAACTTGTAAAACAAGATTTGAAAAAAATCCTATGAGAATAATAGATTGCAAAGAAAAAAGATGTAAGGAAATTGTTAAAGAAGCTCCTTCAATATTAGATTACATCTGTGATGAGTGTAGTGAACACTTTAGTAAGTTAAAAGCTTACTTAGATGTTATGGGAATAGAATATAACATAGACCCACAAATAGTAAGAGGATTAGATTACTATAGCAAAACTGTTTTTGAAGTTATAAAAAATGGATTAACAGTTTGTGGTGGAGGAAGATATGACTACTTAGTAGAAGAAATAGATGGTCCTAAAACTCCAGCTATGGGATTTGGTTTAGGTTTAGAAAGACTTCTTTTAATATTAGATGAAGAGGGAATAGAAATACCAGAACCTGTTAGATGTGAAGTTTATATTGGTTCAATGGGAGATAAGGCTAAACTTGAAGCAATGAAATTAGCATTTAATCTTAGAAAAGCTGGAATAAAAGCTGAAATAGACCATTTAGGAAAAAGTGTTAAGGCTCAAATGAAATATGCAAATAAAATAGGGGCTAAATACACTTTTGTTATAGGAGACTCTGAAATAGAGGAAAATAAAATTAAAATTAAGAGAATGAGCGATGGAGAACAATTCGAAGTCAGCTTAGATATAAATGAAATAGTAAATATAGTTAAATATTAGACAGGAGGAGAATTAAAATGGGTGAAGCTTTAAATGGATTAAAGCGTAACATTATGTGTGGCGACGCTAGAGAAAGCCATATTGGACAAAAAGTAACCGTAATGGGTTGGGTTCAAAGAAATAGAAATCTTGGAGGTCTTCAATTTATAGACTTAAGAGATAGAGAAGGAATTTTACAGGTTGTATTTAATGATGATTTAGGAGAAGAAATCCTAGAGAAAGCAAAATCAATAAGACCTGAATATTGTATTGCTGTAACAGGTGAAATAGTTAAGAGAGAGTCAGTAAATCCAAATATGCCAACTGGTATGGTGGAGTTAAAGGCTGAGGAATTAAAGATTTTATCTGAATCAGATACTCCTCCAATATATATAAAAGAAGATTTAGATGCTGCTGAGAGTATTAGATTAAAGTATAGATACTTAGATTTAAGAAGACCAGATATGCAAAATATCTTTAAAATAAGACATAAAACAACTAAGGCAATAAGAGATTATTTAGACCAAAATGGTTTCTTAGAAATGGAAACACCAATACTTACAAAATCAACACCAGAAGGAGCTAGAGATTATCTTGTTCCATCTAGAAATTATCCAGGAATGTTTTATGCACTACCTCAATCACCACAATTATTTAAACAATTATTAATGGTATCAGGTTTTGATAGATATTTCCAAATAGTTAAATGTTTTAGAGATGAGGACTTAAGAGCTAATAGACAACCAGAGTTTACTCAAGTTGATTTAGAAATGTCTTTTGTTGAACAAGATGATGTTATGGCTTTAAATGAAGGTTTAATAAAACATGTATTTAAAGAAGTTATAGGAGTTGATGTGAAAACACCTATAAAGAGAATGACATTTAAAGAAGCTATGGAAAAATACGGTTCAGACAAACCAGATTTAAGATTTGGAATGGAAATTACAAACTTAAGCGATGTTGTTAAGGATTGTGGATTTAAAGTATTTACAGATGCTGTAGCTAATGGAGGTTCTGTTAGAGGTTTATGCCTAGAAGGTGGAGCTTCTATGGGAAGAAAAGATATTGATAGACTAGGAGAGTTTGTTAAAACTTTTAAGGCTAAAGGCTTAGCATGGATTCAATTAAAAGAAGAAGGAGTTAAATCACCAATAGCTAAATTCTTTAGTGAAGAAGAATTAAATAAAATAATTGAAACAATGGGAGCTAAAACAGGTGATTTAATCCTTATAGTTGCTGATAAGAATTCAGTTGTTTTAAAAGCTTTAGGAGAATTAAGATTAGAGCTTTCAAGAAAATTTGATTTAGTTAAGGATAAAAATGAATTTAACTTTACATGGATAACAGAATTTGACCTTCTTGAGTATGATGAAGAAGAAGGAAGATACTTTGCAGCTCACCATCCATTTACAATGCCAATGGATGAGGATATACAATACTTAGATACTGACCCAGGAAGAGTTAGAGCTAAGGCTTATGATTTAGTATTAAATGGAGAAGAATTAGGTGGAGGTTCTATAAGAATACATGATACAAAACTTCAAGAAAAAATGTTTGAAGTTTTAGGCTTTACTCAAGAATCAGCTTGGGAAAGATTTGGATTCTTATTAGAGGCATTTAAGTTTGGACCACCACCACATGGTGGATTAGCTTTCGGTTTAGATAGAATGATAATGTTCTTAGCAGGAACTGAAAATATAAAAGATGTTATAACATTCCCTAAAAACCAAAATGCATTCTGTTATCTTACTGAAGCACCTAATATAGTAGATGAAGAACAATTAAAAGAATTAGGAATTGAAACAATAAAGAAAGAAGATAATGCACAATAATTTTTAAGCAATCTAAATTGAGATGTTAAAATAAATTTTCAATTAGCGTGAGTTCTTTTTACTCACGCTAATTTTAATAAATTTATACTTAAATTAATAGTTTTTTATATTTAAAAAATTATTAAAAGTAATCTTAATTATTAGATTGCTATTTTTTTATTGACTTTTAAGAATAATTTAAGGTATATTAAATTATTAATATGAAATAATAATATAAATAGAAAATATTATATATTAGACTACAATAAATGGTATGAGGTGTAAGTTTTGAATGATAATGAAGCTTTAAGAAAAGATATACTTGTAAGATTAAGAAAGATAGAGGGTCAAGTAAAAGGCATTCAAGGAATGGTAGAGAAGGATGTCTGTTGTAGAGATGTTTTAACACAAATTTCAGCTATAAGAGCTGCTATAAATAAAGTTGGTGTGCTTCTTATAGAAAACTATGCAAGAAACTGTATGGGCATAGGAGAAGAAGATAAAGATGAATTAGCAGGATTAGAGCAACTTATGAAAACATTAAATAGTTTTATAAAATAATAGACCACCTTTGTGGTCTATTTTTTTTCATCAAAATCTATATCTTTTTTGTTTTTTAGCTTTTTAAAAAGTAAAATGTTTTTAGGATTTAAAGAAGCATGTGTGTATTGTTTTTTTCTATTTGTAATTAATCTAGTTATAGTAGATACAAATAAAACTCCTAAAGCTAAAGCACCAGAGGAAGAAATAGTCATTATAGCTTGATTCCAAGTAGACATAGCATCTCCTTTTATAGCTTCATACATTGTATTATACATTCCACCACCAGGAACTAAGGGAATTAAAGCACATACTACTAAAGTAGTAACAGGAGTTTTTAAAATTCTTGCATATATTTCTGAATATGCACTAAAGGCAATAGCAGAAAAAAACATTGATAATACAACATTTAATCCACAATATAATCCTACCTTATAAACTAACCAGCCTAAAGCACCACCTATTCCAGCAAAAAATAAATTTTTACCATGTATATTAAATAAAACTCCAAAGGCTATAGTAGCTATAAAGGTAGCTAAAACTTCTTTTATTAAAACCATTTAAATTCCACCTCCAAAGTAAATCCAAATACTCATAACCATACCAGTACCTACAGCTATTGAAATAGCAACTAAAAAAGCTTCAGCAGCTCTTATAAGTCCTGAAATTAAATCACCAGCTATGGTATCTCTTATAGCATTTGTAATTGATAAACCAGGAACTAAAAGCATTATACTACCTATTATCATAGTATCTAAATTGCTACCTATACCAAGGTTATAGGCTATTAAAGATAAAAGAGCAGCTATAGCACCACCTAGAGTATTTATAAAAAAAGTATTTATACCTAGTTCACCAGCTTTAAAGGTGGCAAGCTTTACAAACATACCTACAAAAAAAGAAACTAAACAATCCTCTATAGTACCTCCTAATATAGTTGTAAAACCAGCAGCTCCAATAGCTGAAAATATTAGGGTTGTCTTAAAATCGTATTTAGGACAATTTTCATTTATATCTATTAATTTTTCTAAAACTTCATCAAGGGAATATTTTTCAGTATATAATTTTCTTGAAAGTTCATTAACTAAATGTATTTTTTGAAGGTCTACTGTTCTGTTAGTTACTCTTTTTACTAATGTTGTAGTGTAATTATTTTCATCATATATAGAAACTATAATTCCCGTTGGAGTAACAAAACTTTCAGCGTATCTAACGCCATAAGCAGCACAAATTCTACAGATAGTTTCTTCAACTCTATAAGTCTCACCGCCACTTTCAAGAATTATTCTTCCAGCAAAAGTTGCAATATGTAAAACTTTGTTAAAATCCATATTATTATCTCCTATGTAAATTTATAACCAATATAGTAATTATAACATAGTAAAACTTAAAATAAGTTACTGAAAATAATTAAATTCAATTAAAATATAAAAAATTATTATAGTTGATAAAAAGAATTAATAAATTTATAATAAGTAATATAAATTTTAAGTTTGGGGTGAAATATTAATGAATTTTGATAACCTAAAAAGAGAAGATGAGCAGATTGAAAAGCTTATTGAAAAAGAAAAAGAAAGACAAGAAAATAGTATAGAACTTATAGCTTCAGAAAACTTTGTTAGTAAAGCTGTTATGGAAGCTATAGGTTCATATTTAACAAATAAATATGCAGAGGGATATCCTTCAAAAAGATATTATGGAGGATGTCATGTAGTAGATGAGGTTGAAGATTTAGCTAGAGAAAGAGTAAAAAAATTATTTGGGGCTGAACATGCTAATGTGCAACCACATTCAGGTTCACAAGCTAATATGGCTGTTTATTTTTCAATTTTAGAGCCAGGTGACACTGTTTTAGGCATGGATTTAAGTCATGGAGGACACTTAACTCATGGCTCACCAGTTAATTTTTCTGGAAGATTATTTAACTTTATTTCCTATGGTGTTGATAAAGAAACAGAAACAATAAATTATGAAACTGTAAGAGAGTTAGCTCTTAAAAATAAACCAAAGTTAATAGTTGCAGGGGCTAGTGCATACTCAAGAATTATAGATTTTAAAACTTTAAGAAAGATTGCAGATGAGGTAGGAGCATATTTAATGGTTGATATAGCACATATTGCAGGTCTTGTAGCTGCAGGATTACATCCATCACCTGTTCCTTATGCTGACTTTGTTACATCAACAACTCACAAAACTTTAAGAGGACCAAGAGGAGGATTAATACTTTGTAAGGAAAAATATGCAAAGGTATTAGATAAGAATATATTCCCAGGAATACAAGGAGGTCCTTTAATGCATATAATAGCTGCTAAAGCTGTTTGTTTTAAGGAGGCTTTAGAACCAAGTTTTAAAGAATATATGAAACAAGTTGTTAAGAATGCAAAAGTTTTAGCAGAAACCTTAGAATCCTATGGATTTAAGTTAGTTTCAAAGGGAACTGACAATCATTTAATATTAGTTGATTTAAGTAACAAGGATATAACAGGAAAAGATGCTGAAATACTTTTAGACAGTATAGGAATAACTTTAAATAAAAATACTGTTCCAAATGAAACAAGAAGTCCTTTTGTAACTAGTGGAGTTAGAATAGGAACTCCTGCCGTAACAACTAGAGGCTTTAAAGAAGAAGAAATGAAAGAAATAGCTTCAATAATAAATGATGCTATTAAATGCAAGGATTTAGATTTAGAACCATTAAAAGAGAGAGTAAAGAATTTATGTAATAAATATCCTCTTTATAAGTAAAGAATAATTTTAAAATCTTTAAATATTAATATTTAAGGTCATGTTACAATTAAATTTTGTAGCATGACTTTAATTTTTTTAAAATAATATTAAAGGGAAGAATTTAAAATAAGGTATTTTTTAATAGAGCTTATATTGTTAAAATAATAATATTAATAATTGAAAGAGGTGAGAGTTCAAGGGGAGTTTTTCCTTTGAGAAAGCTTATGAAATTTATAGATTTTCATTGTGATACTGCATCTAGAATGCTTAAAGACAATAAAAAACTTTTTGAAAATAATTTAAAAGTTGATATAAAAAAATTAAAAAAGGGAGGTGCCTTAGCACAATTTTTTGCTTTGTTCATAAATAAAGATTGGAATGTTAACACCTATTCTTATTGCAAGGAAATGTTGAAGAATTTAAAAGAAGAAATAGATAAAAATTCAAAGGATATTATGCTATGTAGAAATATAAATGATTTAAATATTGCTGAAAAGGAAAAGAAGATAGGAGCTTTTATAACTATTGAAGAGGGAGATGCAATTAAGGGAGATATTGAAAAATTAAAAAAATTTAAGAAAGAAGGTGTGTCTTTAATAACATTAACTTGGAATCATATAAATGACTTAGGATACCCTAATTATGAATTTCAATATAAAGATAAGGGTCTTACTAAAAAAGGTATAGAGGTTGTTTATGAAATGAATAATTTAGGAATGTTAATAGATGTTTCTCATCTTTCAGATAAAGGTTTTTATGATGTAATAAATTATTCTAAAAAACCTATTATAGCTTCTCATTCAAATAGTAGAGAAAAGACAAGGCATAGTAGAAATTTAACTGATGATATGATTAAAGCTCTAGCTAATAAGGGAGGAGTTTTAGGAATTAATTTTTGCAATGCATTTTTAAAAGAGGAATGGGAAGAAGAATTTGAGATAGCTACTATAAAAAATATGATTAGACATATAAAACATATAAAAAATATTGGAGGAGTAGATGTTATCTCTTTAGGTTCTGATTTTGATGGCATAGAAAATGAAGTTGAAATAACAGATTCTAGTAAAATGAATTTATTATTAGAGGCTTTCTATAGTGAAGGATTTAAAGAGGATGAAATAGAGAAAATATACTATAAAAATGCAAAGAGGATAATAGGAGATGTTTTAATTTAAAATATTGATACTAATTTATAAAAAATTAAACTTATAAAGAAAAGGATGAAATATTAATGGAGAAGAGTTTACTTGGAAAAATAGCCTATATAACAGGAGCTTCAAAGGGGATAGGAAAAGGCATAGCCATAGAATTTGGAAAAGCTGGAGCCTTTGTTTTAATAGGTTATAATAGTGATTTAAAAGGAGCAAAGGAAACCTTAGAGATTATTAAATCTTTAGGAGGAACAGGAGAGGTTTTAGGAGGAGATATAGGAAATAGACTTCATAGAGAGAATATAATAAATTTTATTAAAGATAAATTTGGAAAACTAGATATATTAGTAAATAATGCAGGTATATCAAAGATTGGATTATTTATGGATTCTACTGATGAAGATATTGATAGTATTATGAATATAAATTTAATAGGCGCTATGAAGCTTACAAGAGATGCTATGGATTTATTAAGAGCAGGAGGTAATTCTTCAATTATAAACATATCTTCTATATGGGGAAATGTTGGAGCTTCCTGTGAAGTTTTATATTCAATTACTAAGGGAGGAATTAATTTGTTTACTAAGGCCTTATCAAAGGAAGTTGCTCCTTGGGGAATAAGAGTTAATTGCATAGCACCAGGGGTTATAAACACAGAGATGAATTCATGGCTTACTAAAGAAGAAAAGGAAGAATTAGAGCAAGAAATACCTATGGGTAGATTTGGAGAGGTCTTTGAAATTGGAAAGATTGCAAAATTTTTAGCTTCTGAAGATTCATCTTATTTAACAGGACAAATTTTAACTGTAGATGGTGGAATGCTTTAAAAATATAATTATAAAAAAAGAAGAGAAAAACTCTTCTTTTTTTATAATTTAAAAAGGTTATATTTCTTCTAAATTATCAATTTCCTTAGATTTTTCTAAGGTGAAGAAAAATTTAACACCATTTTCTGTGTTCATAACTCCAAATTCACTTTCATGAGCTTGAAGTAGATTTTTAACTATAGATAAGCCAAGACCAGTACTTCTAGTACCTCTATTTCTTGAACTATCTCCTCTATAAAATTGGTTCCAAATTTTATTTATATCTGAATCAGGAATATGAGCTCCTGTGTTTTCAATAGAGAAATATACCTTATCATCATCAAGAGGTTTTATATCTATTATAATTTTACTATTAGGTTCAGAATATTTAATAGCATTAGTTACAAAGTTAGTTATTACTTGTTCAATTTTAAAATCATCTCCTTTTACATAAAGGTCTTCACTAGGAGAGTAATTTTTTACTATGGTTAAATTATTTTTGTTTATATCTACAGAGTTTTTTACTAGGACTTCTTCAGTAAGGTCATTTAAGGAAAAATCAATTATATGAAGGTCTATTTTCCCAGATTCTAACTTTGAAAGTTCTAGCATATCCATAACTAATTTATTCATTTTTTCTGCTTCATCTATTATTATATCTAGATAAATTTCTTGATCTTTATGGTCTACTATTCCATCTTTTATGCCCTCTGCATAACCAGATATTATACCAATTGGAGTTTTAAGTTCATGAGAAGCACCAGCTATAAAATCTTTTCTAAGCTTTTCTAATTCTCTCTCTTTTTCTATATCTTCTTCTAATTTTTTATTTTTAATTTTTAAATCATCTAAAGCATTAGAAAGATTTTTTGAGAGGAAGTTTAAAGTTTTAGCTAGGTTACCTATTTCATCTTCTCTATCTATATCACATTTTTCAGAAAAGTCCATAGCACTCATTTTCTTAGCTGAGTTATTTAATTTTACTAGAGGCTTTGAAATTAAATTTGAAAATACATAAGACAAAATAAGACCAATAACTATTACTATAAGAATTATGTATTTGTAAAAATCTTTTATTAAAGCACTAGCTTCTTCAATAGCTTGAAAAGAGGTTATGGCTATAATTATTGAGTCATTTTTAGAATTAAGAGAAAAAGGAACCATATAAACAATATATTTAGTAGAATATTTTCTACTATTAAATTCTGTTGTTACCCCAGAATTTGAATTTAATAAGGTCTTTGCAAAATCTGGATCACTATAAAGTTCGTTAAAAATATCGTTTAATAAATCTACTGCTTCCGAATTTTTATTATTTGGGTCAGGGACATATTTTGGGGTGCTATCTATAGAGTAAATTCCTATTTTAGCATTGTTTTCTAGTTCAAAAAGACTTAAAGCTCTATATAGAGAATCTGTATTTTTTATGTCATAAGAATATAGAGCTCTAAATTTTAAAACAGCACTACTTAAATCACTACTTTTTCTTTTATAATAAAATTCTTGGAAAAAAGTAATCTGAAATATCATAGTAAACAAGGTTAAAAATATTATTATACCGAAGGTTATTATAAATAGTCTTTTAGAAATACTTTTTTTCACTATTTCACCTCGAATTTATATCCGCTACCTCGTACTGTAGCTATATAATTAGCCTTATCTAGTAATTTTTCTCTAAGTCTTTTAATATTTGTATCTACTGTTCTTATGTCTCCAAAGTAGTCATATCCCCAAACATTATCTAATATTTTATCTCTTGATAAGGCTATACCTTCATTAGAAGATAAATATATAAGAAGGTCATATTCTTTAGGAGAAAGAAGAAGTTCTTCACCATTTAATTTAACTTCATGGGAAAGTTTATTTATTGTTAATCCATTAAAATCTAATATATTCTTATCATTTAAGTTTCCAGTTCTTTTTAAAAGAGCCTTTGCCTTAGCTAATAAAACTTTAGGACTGAAAGGTTTTGTCATATAGTCATCAGCTCCAAGTTCATATCCTAAAAGTTTATCCTCCTCTTGGCTCTTAGCGGTTAAAAGTATTATTGGTGTATTAGATACTTCCCTTATATTTCTACAAACAGCAAGACCATCTAATTTTGGCATCATTATATCTAATATGACTAAATCAACTATATTTTCAGAAAATATCCTAAGTGCCTCTTCACCATCTGAGGCCTCTAATACATTAAAGCCTTCTTTTTTAAAATAATCTCTTACGAGAAATCTTATTCTTATTTCGTCTTCTACAATAAGTACTGTTTTATTCATATAACCACCAACCTTTAAAAAATATTGTTTTAACTTACTTAATATTATACAATGAAAATTAAGGTTTATATAAATAATTTTAGGGGAGTTTTTAATGAAAAGATGGACATTTGATGAAAATACCATAATTTTACCTAATGGGTTAAAAGTTATAACGATAAAAAAAGATACAAGATTGGCTTCTATAAACGTTGGAATTAATATAGGTTCTTTATACGAAGAAGAAAAAGAACTAGGAATGAGTCATTTTGTAGAACATATGCTTTTTAAGGGAACTAAAAAAAGAAGTAACGAAAAATTAAATAAAGAATTAGAATTTTTAGGTGGAGATTATAATGCCTATACAGATTATATATCAACAGTTTATAGTATTACATGTTTAGATGAAGAATTTGAAAAGGGAATTGAGTTATTAAGTGATATGATTTTAAATTCCTCCTTTGATGAAAAGGAAATGAAAAAAGAAAAAGGTGTTGTTT
Source organism: Clostridium sp. TJA038 (assembly GCF_058310255.1). Lineage (NCBI taxonomy): Bacteria > Bacillati > Bacillota > Clostridia > Eubacteriales > Clostridiaceae > Clostridium > Clostridium sp. TJA038. The sequence goes on from NZ_JBZEFA010000001.1 coordinate 324,685, forward strand.
TATCAGAAATAAAAAGTGATAAAGATGACATTGAAGATTTAAGTTTAAGTAGAACACATGAATATGCTTTTACTAAGTCATCTCTTAAAAATTCTATTGCAGGTACGGAAGAACATGTTAAGGGCTTTAAAAGAAAACAGGTTTATGATTTTTATAAAAAATATTATACTCCTGATAATTGTGTAATTGTAACTGTAAGTGCCTTTAGTCATGAACAAATGCAAAAAATAATAACAGATTTATTTGGAAAGTGGGAAGGAAAAGCACATAAAAAGGCTAAAATAATAAGAGAGGAAAATAAGGAGTTAATAAAAACAACTTATAAATCTCAAATAGAACAAGGAACTGTAACTTATCTTTATGCTTTTAAAGAGGTAGATGAAGAAGATAAACTTCCTTTAAAAATTTTAAGTTATAAGTTAGCTGAAAGTTCTAACTCTATATTATTTAGAGAGCTTAGAGAAGAAAGAGGGTTAGCTTATGATGTGTATAGTCAAATGGATTTAGATGAAAATGTAAATACTATGAATATTTTCACATCAGTTAGAGAAGAATCAATAGGTGAAGTAATTGACATAATAAATAAAGCTATATTAGATATAAAAAATAAGAATATAAACTTTGATGAAGAAATGCTTTCTATGATGAAAAAAACTCACAAAACAGGGGTTGTATCTACCTTAGAAGATTGTAGTAGCCTTTGTAGTTATGTACTAGTTCAAAGCTTAGCAGGAAAAGATATAACAGAGTTTATAAATAGCATGGAAAAATTAGAAGTCTTAACTGGAGAAGATATATATAGAGTTTGCAATAAGTATTTAAATAAGCCTACTATACATATATTAAAACCAATGGAGTAGATGAAATGGGAAAAATAACTAGTATAGAAGTTCAAAAGAAAAATTTAAATAGAGTAAATGTTTATGTAGATGATAATTTTGCTTTTGCTTGTGATGCAGAGCTTATATATAAACAAGGATTAAAAAAGGATTCTTTAATAGATATTAAAAAGGTAGAAGAAATTGTAGAGGAAGATGAATTTATAAAGTGTAAAAATTCAGCCTTAAGAACTGTTGAAAAAACTTATAAAACTGAAAAGGAAATAAGTGAAAAACTTTTTGAAAAAGGATTTGAAGAAAATACTATTAAAAGAGTAATAGATTTTTTAAAAGAATATAATCTTTTAAATGATGAGAAATATGCAGAAATGTATATAAAAGATAGACTTAGAAGTCAAGGGAAAAATAAGATAAAATATGCGCTTATAAGAAAAGGAATTAATGATGAGATAATTTTAGATAAATTATCTAAAATAGATTCTGAGTGCGAGAGAGATACTGCCTTTAATTTAGCAGAAAAAAAATATAATATACTAAAGAAAAAAGAAAGTGATAAATATAAATTATCTCAAAAATTATTTAGATTTCTTTTATCTAAGGGATACGATTATGATTGTTGTAATAGTATAGTTAGAAAGCTTGTAAATAATGAATATATGGAGTAGGTGAAATGAAATTTAACTTAGTAGATATAATTATAGTTTTTTCTTTTATACTACCTTTAGTAGTTGCATACAAAAGAAAGTTTAATATAATTAGAATGAAAAATAGCATAGAGGAGTTAGGAAGATATATATCTTTCTTTCTTGCGCTATATTTAAGTTTTATTGCGGTAAAGAGAATAGATTTAATTGAGAGAGCTGTTTCTATTTTATTAGTTGAATTTAATAGTTTAGTTTCAAAATTCAATCTTTCACCACAGGTTATAATAATATTAATAGTTTTAATACTTACTATTTTTCTTTATTTTGTTGTAAAAATTATATTTAAGATATTTAGTTTCATTATTATAAATCCAATTCTTAAAATAATAAAAATAATGGAAGCTAAAAAGGGTGAAAGATTTGGTAAGTTTGCTTCACTTATATTAAGCATACCAAAGGCTATTTTTTACATGTTAGTAGTTGCTTTAGTATTAGTTATATTAGGAAGTAGAGGATATTTAGGAAATAAAGTAGAAAATTATACCTTATCTTCAAAGGCTTATAAAATAATAAGTAACAATAAGTATTACAAAGCTTTAAATAAAGATTATGAAACTTTTTATAAGGATTATGAGAACAAGGTAGATGAAAAGGAACAGGCTAGAGAAAAAGAAGAAAAAGAAGAGTATGTTAAAGAACAAAACAAAAATATTGTTTATATTTATAATGGAGTAACTTTAGATGAAGGAATAAAGTCTAATGAAGCTATTAAAGAAAAGGCTTTAGAGATTACTAAGGGAGCAAAAACAGATAGAGAAAAAGCTAAAAGAATATATAGATATGTAAGTGAAAGTATTACCTATGATGATGAAAAGGCAGCAAATATAGGAAAAGATACATCTAAATATAAATCAGGAGCAATTGAGGCCTTTGAAAGCAAAAAGGGAATCTGCTTTGATTATGCATGTCTTTATGTTGCAATGGCTAGAGATGTAGGGCTTAAGGTTAGATTATTAACAGGAGAAGCTTTTAATGGAAAAGAGTGGGGACCACATGCCTGGAATGAAGTTTATTTAGAGAATGAAAATAAATGGATAACAGTAGACCCTACCTTTGGAGATGTAGGAAATTATTTTGATAGCAGAAGAAATGAAAGCACTCATAGAGATGGGAAAATCGTAGGAGAGTGGTAATATAAAAATAAAACTCACAAATTATTAATTAAAAAAGTATTTGTGAGTTTTATTTTATGTAAAAAATTTTTATTTAGATATTTTGTTTAAAATTAAATTTATAGCTCTTTCACAATCAGAATCTTTATTATCTAAGGCCCAAGCCAAATTAAAATATCTTAAGGCTTTTGAGTTATTATTAATCATTGAATAGCAGTAAGCTAAGTTAAAGAAATATTTAGAGTCCTTATTAAGTTCTAAAGCTTTATTTAGCATATCTATAGCTTTTTCATATTGTTTTAACTTTATATAGCAAACTCCAGAATTATAATAACTATGACACTTGCATTCATCATTATCTAGAGCTTTTTTGTAATAATTTATGGCATCTGAATAGTTTTTAGTGTTATATAATTCATTTCCCTTTGAAAAGTTGTTCATTTTTACCTCCAATTAAGTATATATATTTAATTATTAACCTATTTAGCCATAATATTCATAATAAATAATAATTATAAATTAAATAACTATGTTTATTTAAATATTAAATCTTTTAAAGTTTAGCTTATATTTAAGCTTCTTTACTTGACATAAGTTAAAATAATGGTATAAGATATATCTATAATTTAAATAAGCTTATAAACAGAGATAAAGAGGAGTAAAGATAGGAAGAGCTTTAAGAGAGGAAATCCCAAGGCTGTAAGATTTCTAAGTTTGATATCTTGAAGGTAGCTTTTGAGTTTCTTTGATGAAAAGATTAAAGTAATCAAAGACGGCATAAATTCAGTCGTTAATTTTAGAGAGCCCTTTTAATGAGGGAAAAAAGGTGGTACCGCGAGTTTTCGTCCTTTTAAGGATGGGGACTTTTTTTTATTGCCTAAAAATATTATTAATTTGTTAAAAGATGTTTCAAGATAGTTTTTGAAATGTTTTATATAAATACATAAAATGTGTTTAAATTTTAAGGAGGTTAGTCTAATGGATAATAAAAATATTTCTACAACGTATAATCCTAAAGAGTTTGAAGAAAGACTTTATAGCACTTGGCAAGAGAAAAAGTATTTTACTCCTATAGTAGATAAGAGTAAAAAACCTTATACTATAATAATGCCACCACCAAATATAACTGGTAAATTACACTTAGGCCATGCACTTGATAATACACTTCAAGATATGCTTATAAGATTTAAGAGAATGCAAGGATATTGTACTTTATGGTTACCAGGAGAAGACCATGCTAGTATAGCAACAGAAGTTAAAGTTGAGAATGAACTTTTAAAAGAAGGTCTTTATAAGAAAGAAATGGGAAGAGAAGCTTTCTTAGAAAAAGTTTGGGAATGGACAGATGAGTATAGAGAAAGAATAAGAGAGCAACTTAAAAAAATGGGATGTTCAGCTGACTTTACAAGAGAAGCATTCACAATGGATGATAGATTAAGTAAGGCAGTAAGACATGTATTTGTTAAGTTATATAAAGAAGGTTTAATATACCAAGGAAATAGAATAACTAACTGGTGTCCTAAGTGTCAAACAGCTTTATCAGATGCTGAAATAGAGTATGAAGAAAAAGAGGGCAATTTCTGGCATATTAAATATCCAGTAGTTGGTTCTGAAGAGTTTTTAGAAATAGCTACAACTAGACCAGAAACTTTACTTGGAGATAGTGCTGTAGCTGTTAATCCAAAGGATGAAAGATATGCACATTTAGTAGGTAAAATGTTAAAATTACCTTTAACTGATAGAGAAATACCTATAATTGCAGATGATTATGTAGATGTAGAGTTTGGAACAGGAGCAGTTAAAATAACACCTGCACACGACCCTAATGACTTTGAAGTTGGTAAAAGACATAACTTACCACAAATAAGGGTTATGGATGATAGTGGTATAATAAATCATTTAGGTGGAAAATACAAAGGCTTAGATAGATATGAAGCTAGAAAACAAATGGTTTCAGATTTAGAGGAATTAGGATTATTAGTTAAGGTAAAACCTCATACTCATAATGTTGGTACTCATGATAGATGTGGAACTGTTGTTGAGCCAATTATATCAAAACAATGGTATGTAAAAATGCAATCATTAGCAGACCCTGCTATAGCAGTTGTTAGAAATAAAGGAACTAAGTTTGTTCCAGAAAGATTTGAAAAAACTTACTTCAACTGGATGGAAAATATCCAAGATTGGTGTATTTCAAGACAATTATGGTGGGGACATAGAATACCAGTATTCTACTGTAAAGATTGTGGAGAAATAATGGTTGAATTAGAAGACCCAACTAAATGTTGTAATTGTGGTTCAGAGAATATAGAACAAGATAAAGATGTTTTAGATACTTGGTTTAGTTCAGCACTATGGCCTTTCTCAACTTTAGGATGGCCAGATAGAACTGAAGATTTAGAGTTTTTCTATCCAACATCAACATTAGTTACAGGATATGATATAATATTCTTCTGGGTTGCTAGAATGATATTCTCAGGAATTCATAATATGGGAGAAACACCATTTGATACAGTATTAATACATGGAATAATAAGAGATGCTCAAGGAAGAAAAATGAGTAAATCTTTAGGTAATGGTGTAGACCCTTTAGAAGTTATAGATGAATATGGTGCAGATGCATTAAGATTTATGTTAGTAACAGGAAATGCTCCAGGAAATGATATAAGATATATTCCTGAAAGAGTTGAAGCTGCAAGAAACTTTGCCAATAAGATTTGGAATGCTTCAAGATTTGTTATGATGAACTTAGATAGAGAGCTTATGGATAAATACAAAGACTGCAAAGAGTATAGCTTAGCAGATAAATGGATATTATCAAGAATGAACTCACTAATTAAGGAAGTTACAGAAAACATGGAAAAATATGAGTTAGGAATAGCTCTTCAAAAAGTACATGATTTCTTATGGACAGAGTTTTGTGATTATTATATAGAATTAGTAAAACCAGTATTATATGGTGATGATGAAAAGGCTAAGGGAGTAGTATTTAATGTTCTTTATACTGTTTTAAATACAGGATTAAAATTATTACACCCAGTAATGCCATTTATAACTGAGGAAATATATACTCACTTAAGTACAGAAACAGAGTCAATTACAATAGCTGCTTGGCCAACATATGATGAAGCTTTAAATAATGAAAAAGCTGAGAAGGATATGACATTTATAATGGAAGCTATAAAATCTTTAAGAAATTTAAGAGCTGAAATGAATGTACCACCTTCAAGAAAAGCTAAAGTTATGGCTTATGCATCAGAAGAAGCTAAAGATGCCTTTATAAATGGTGGAGCTTACTTAGAAAAGCTTGCATCAGCATCAGAGGTTACTTTCTTAGATAATAAGGATAACTTAGATGACAACTTAGTATCAGTAGTTGTTAAGGGTGGAGAACTATTCTTACCATTACTTGATTTAGTTGATAGAGAGAAAGAATTAGAAAGATTAAACAAAGAAAAGACTAAACTTGAAGGAGAAATTCTAAGAGTTGAGAAAAAGCTTTCTAATGAGAGATTTGTAAGTAAAGCGCCAGAGGCAGTAGTTAATGAAGAAAGAGCAAAGGGTGTTAAATATAAAGAAATGTTAGAGGCTGTTTTAGAAAGAATAGAGGCTCTACAATAATATAACAATAAAGTTTAGTGTATCTAAAGTGCCTAAATAAGCTTATAAAAATATTAAAAGGATTATTTAAATAAAAGTTTAGGTTATTCTTATTAATATTTATAAAAGTGTTATTTAAGTTTCTTAAGATACACTTTTCTTATATCTTTTTAAGGAGGAATAAGATAATTATGAATTATGAAGAGGCTATGGAGTATATTGTTACTGCATCAAAATTTGGAATGAATTTAGGTTTAGAGAGAATAGAGAAGGTTTTAGAGTTTTTAGGAAATCCACACAAAAATATTAAATTTATACATGTAGGAGGAACTAATGGAAAAGGGTCAACTACTGCTATGATAGCATCCGTTCTAAAAGAGGCTGGTTTTAAGGTAGGAATGTATACTTCTCCTTATTTAGAAGAATTTGAGGAAAGAATACAAATTAATGGAGAGAACATAAAAAAGAATGAATTATCAAAGCTTATGGAAGAGGTAAAAGAAGCCATAGATAAAGTTGTTAATTTAGGGTATGATAGTCCAACTCAATTTGAAATAATAACTGCATTAATGTTTTATTATTTTTCAAAAAATAAAGTTGATTATGCAGTATTAGAAGTTGGTTTAGGTGGAAGATTAGATGCAACTAATGTTATAAATCCTAAGGTTGTTGTACTTACCTCTATAAGTTTAGACCATATGAATATTTTAGGAGATACTATTGAGGAAATTGCTAAGGAAAAATGTGGGATTATAAAAAGAGGTGTTCCTGTAATATCCTATCCTCAAGTTAAAGAAGCTTTAATTGTAATAGAAAAGACCTGTGAAAAATTAGGATGTTCTTTAGAGGTTGTAAATCCTAAAGAAGTAAAAAAAGTAGTAATAAATAAGAAAAAACATATTCAAAGCATAGAGGTATCAATAAATAATGAAATATTAAAATTTGATTTATCACTTTTAGGAAAACATCAAGTAAATAATTTTTTAGTAGCTCTAAAAACTTTAATAAAATTAAGAGATTGTGGAGTTAAAATAAGCAATTATGCTTTAGAGGAAGGATTTAAAAAGGTAAAATGGATTGGAAGAATGGAAGTGTTAAAAGAAAAGCCTCTAGTTGTAATAGACGGTGCACATAATATAGATGGTATAAAAAATTTAAGAAATAGCATAGAAGAATATTTTAATTTTAAAAATATAAATTTAATTTTAGGTATATTAGGAGATAAGCAAGTAGATAAGATGGTTAAAGAAATATGCAAGGAGGTAGATAAAGTTATTATAGTTGAACCTCATAGTGAAAGAGCAGAAGATATAGATGATTTATATAATAAAGCTAAAAAATATGTAAAGGAAGTTTTTAAATTTAAGGATTATAAAGAAGCTTATGATAAAGCTTATTCTCTTACAGATAAAGAGGATTTATTATTGATTTGTGGTTCTTTATACATGGTTGGAGATATGAGAAAAACTATAAGAAATAAAGAGCATACATCATTAAGAAGTATAAAGTATTAGAGTTAAGTAGATAAATTAAACTTAACTGGTTAAATGAGGTGTTTAAAGTTTGAATTTTTATTAACAAAAGGTATATAATTTATTAATAAATGTTGTGGATGTGATTATATGGAAAAGGATAAAGATAAAGAAGTACGCGGGTTAATAAACAATTTAGAGTTTAAGATAATAGTACAAGGGATAATTGTAGGAGTAATTGTAGGGCTTATAATTATGGTTTATAAAGCTATAATTGGTTTTGGTATGGAGCATTTTAATAAGCTTTATTCTTACACAAAGGAAAATCCTAAACTAATAATTCCATTATTTTTATTACTTATTATATTAGGTTTTGTAGTTGGAATTATAGTAAAGAGAAATCCTATGATTGGTGGAAGTGGTATACCACAAGTTGAAGGAGAATTAAATGGGAAAATAACTGTAAATTGGATAAAGGTATTAAGAGATAAATTTATTGGAGGAATAATATGTATGGCCTCTGGCCTTTCCTTAGGTAAAGAAGGTCCCTCTGTCCAGATTGGAGCTTCTATAGGAGAGGGTTTTGCAAAGATTTTTAAAAGAAGTGACTTTGAAAAAAGATTATTGATAACAGGGGGAGCGAGTTCAGGACTTGCTGTTATATTTAATGCTCCCTTATCAGGGGCAATATTTGCTTTAGAAGAAGTACATAGAAGTTTTTCATTACCTGTTATGTTGGCTGCACTTTCAGCTTCTCTTACAGGAGTTTTTGTGGAGAATTTCATTTTAGGAAATGAGTTTTGTATAAAAATACCTGAAATACAAAACTTACCAATAAAATATTATTGGACACTTATTCTTTTAGGAATTATTTTAGGAGCTACTGGATGGATTTTTAATAAAGGTTTATTAAAAACACAGGAGTTTTATCTTAAAACCTTAAAGAAAATTCCTGTTCAAGTTAAAACTATAATTCCTTTCATCATGGTTGGAGTTTTAGCTTTAACAATTCCTCAAGTTATAGATGGAGGAGATTCCTTAATTGAAAGTGTTATAGGAAATAGTTTTACTATAAAATTTTTAATTATAATATTAGTTTTAAAATTTATTTTTACATTTTTTAGTTATTCATCAGGAGTACCTGGAGGTATATTTTTTCCTTTATTAGCTATAGGAGCTTTAGTTGGAAGTATTTTTGGATTAAGTTTAAGTAAATATTTAGGACTAGATCAATCTTTAGTTTTAAACTTTATAGTACTAGCTATGGCAGCTCAATTTGCATCTATAGTTAAGGCACCTATAACTGGTTTAATGCTTATAACTGAAATGACAGGAACATTTAAACATTTATTACCAGTTGCTATAACTGTTACAGTATCTTATTTAGTTTCTGATATGCTTAGAAATAAACCAATTTATGAAAGTTTATTAGAAAACTTATTAAAGAGAATGAACATTAAATTTAGTAGCGGAAGTAAGAAAAAAGAAGTATTTGATTTTGAGGTTAAAATTGGTTCAGAGTTAGATGGAAAATTAATAAAAGATATTAAATGGCCAAAGGGTAGTTTAATAATAACAATTTTTAGAGGGGCAGAGGAAATAATACCAAATGGAGAATTTAGAATAGAAGCTGGAGATGTTTTAGAAGTTATCTTTAGTAAAAAGAATACTCCTCAGTATTATGATGAAATATCTAAAAAAACATATTACCAGATTAATTAACTTAAAGAGGAAAAGTTCACATAATAAATTTATTATGTGAACTTTTTTATAGTATTTATCTAGTTAATTTTTTTATTATTTTTTCATGTTTTGGATATTTATTTATTAAATATTCTCTTTCAAATAGTTCAAAATCTTCAAAGGAAAAACCTGGTGACACCATGCAACCCACTAAAGAAAAACCATCCTTATTCATAGCTGAACCAAAAATATAATTTTTAGGAACTAAAATTTGAGGAAATTCTCCCTTTTCAATATTTAATCCTAATTTTCTTTCTATTAACTCTCCCTTAGGACTTATCATATATATAGTAAGGGCTTCTCCACAATGAAAATACCACATTTCGTCAGATTTTAATCTGTGAAAATTTGAAACTTCACCAGTTTTTAATAGAAAATAAATGCTTGTATAAAGAGAGCGACCTTCATTTATTAATAAATCTTTAGAAACATAGGATTCTTTAAAATATCCACCTTCAGGATGAGGAAGCATATTTAATGAATTTATAAAATAATCAGCAGAATATTCAATCAAGTTAAAACCTTCTTTCAGTTAAATTTATTGTTAAACATGTTTAATAATAAATCATAAATGATATAATTACAAATATAAATTTAAAATATGTATATAATAATTTAAGAAGAAAAGGGGGAGATTTTCTTATGAATGAAGAATTAAATTTCTATACTAAAAGAGAAGAAATTGCAAATGCAATAACTCATGGAATAGGAGTAGTCCTTGCTGTATTAGGAGCTATTATGCTTATGATTTTCTCTTTTTTAAGTGGTGATATCTATAAGATGATTAGCTTTACTATTTTTGGGATAACTCTTTTTTTACTTTATTTAGGCTCGACACTTTATCATAGTGTTCCAAATAAAAAGCTTAAAAGATTTTTAAGAATAATAGACCATTCCTCTATATATCTTTTAATTGCAGGAACATATACTCCATATGTGTTAGTTTGTTTAAGAAATAATAAAAAAGCTATGTTTATACTTTTAGCTATATGGGTTATAGCAATCTTAGGTATAGTTTTTAAATTTTTCTTTATAAATAAATTTGAAAAATTATCAACACTATTATATATATTTATGGGGTGGGCTGTTCTTTTTGTCGTAAAAGATGTTTGGCAAAGTGTTCCTCATACTGCAGTTATTTGGCTTCTTATAGGAGGACTTTTTTATACCTTAGGATGTATATTTTTTGTTTCAGATAAAATGCCTTATAATCATGCAGTTTGGCATATTTTTGTTTTAGGTGGAAGTGTAAGCCACTTTATTTCAATATTATTTTACTTATAAAAAAACTATAGAATCTAAAAATAGATTCTATAGTTTTTTATTATTGATTATTATTTGTAGAAATTTCTCCAGCCTCCTCTGATGAGTTAGAATTTGAAGAATTTTCTTGAGAATTTTCACTTCCTGATTGGGAAGGCTTGTCTAAAGATTCGCTATCATTAGTTTCATTATTTTTATTTTCATCATTATTAGAAGGAGTTTTTTCAGGCTCACTGTCAAAGTTATTATAATTCTCTTCAACAGTATTAAAATTTTCATTATTATCGTAAGTTTGATTGTTATCATAACTTTCAGGTGAATATTCCTTTGAGTTATTACTATTATTACTATTTGGAGAGTATTCATAGTCAGGATGACTTGTGTCATCTTTTATATTATAATCATTAAAATATTCCTCAGTTATATTTTGAAAATTACTAGTATCTGGCTCATAATTTGCATTATCATTAAATATGAATTCTTGTAAAGCCTTAGCTGTTTCTACCTTATCAATAACAAAAACCCAGCCCTTATCATCAATAATTCCTCCCTTTGAAATACTATCTAAAGGAATTCTAAATTGATTTATCTCAAAATTGCAATCTTTTCCTACTTTTAAGGCAGTAAATCCATAATTTATAGCATTTCCTAAGGATATATTTGTTTTTATATAAGGAAATAGTTCATTAAGTAAGGATACTAATTTTACAGGAGACATATCCTTTACCTTTTCTAAAGCTAATTGAAGAAGTGCTCTTTGCCTTTCAGTTCTTTCATATTCACCATTTCCTACTTTTCTAATTCTAGCATAGGATAAGGCTTGATAACCATTTAGATTATAAGTACCAGGAGCAGGAAGTAAGTCTTCTTCTGAGCCACCACCGTCTAATATATATTTGTTAAGTTCATCAAGTTCATAGTCTTTTATAGTAGTTTCAATTCCACCTATAGCATCTACAACTTTAACAAAGGCATTAAAATCTACAATTACATAATTGTCTAGTTTTACACCAAAATTGTTTTGAATAGTTTCTATAGTTTTAGTTGGTCCGCCATATGCAAAGGCATGATTTAATTTTTCTTCTCCATACCCATCTATTTCAACTAACATATCTCTCATTAGAGAAGTTACCTTTAGTTTTTTATTAACATTATCTATAGTTAATATCATAATAGAATCTGACCTAGAGGTATCTTCACCAGGTCTTGCATCACTACTTAATAAAAGTATATTTGTTACTCCCTGAACTTCTTTAAAATTTATATTTTCATCTACAACATTAACTTTAGTTTCTTCAGTATTTCCTTCATAGGAATGAGCATAAAATCTGTAGATAAAAAATCCTATTATAGAAAATAAAACTATAAAAATTAAAAGTACAGAAAATATAGTAATTTTTTTCTTTTTACTCAGTTTAGAAGATTTTTTTTCATCCATAGGTACTCCTTTTTTAAATTTAAACGTTTTAATAAGTAATAGAAACTTAATTACTTAATGATATCATAATATTTACCTTTATACATTATATTTAAATGATTATTAACAATTAGTTAAATAAATAACAGGAATAAAAATTAAATTAATTAATATTATTATATTTTTAAATTAAATAATAATATTAAAAAAAGGAGAATATAAAATTCTCCTTTTTTTAAGACTCATTATTTTTTTGTTTTTTACTTTCTAGCCTATATTCAATAAATTTCTCTGTATATATTTTTATTAGAGCAATTATAGGAACACTTAAGAACATTCCTAAAACTCCAAAGATTCCACCACCTACAGTAACTGCCAATATTATGAAAAGTGGAGAAACACCTACCTTGTCTCCTAAAATCTTTGGTCCTAAGTACCAGCCATCGAATTGTTGAAGTACAAAGATGAATAAAAGAACCCAAATTGCCATAGATGGTTCTACAATAAGTGTTAATATAAAAGCAGGAACCATACCTATGAAAGGTCCGAAGTATGGAATCATATTTGTTAATCCTACAATAAATGAAATAAGCACTGAGTATGGAGTACCCATTAACAGTAAGCCTATGTAACAAAGAACACCAATTATAAGAGAATCTATAATCTTACCTATTATAAATCTACTAAAAATATTGTGAGCTTCTCCCATAAAACTTATGAAAAGTTCAGAAGATTTAGTAGATGGCATAACTGCAATAATAATCTTTTTACAACCCTTAATAAGTTTTTCTTTATCCATTAACATGTATATTGAAATAATAAATCCAAATACAAATTTAACAACAGATGAAGTTATTTTAATAGTTTGAGTTAAAAGACTGCCTACTACATTAGATAGTAAAGTTGAAGTTTTTGAAATAAATTCTGTAGCAGAAGTATTTATGTGATTTAAATCTAAAGGAATATTTAGACTATCTAAAGTGCTATCTATCCATTTTTCAGCAGAAGATGCATATTGACTTAAATTACTAAATAGTTCTGATAAACTATCAAATATTGTAGGAACAATAATTGCAATTAATATGTAGACACATATTATAACTAAAATGTAACTTATCATTAATGAAAAAGCTCTCTTTAGTTTAAATTTTCTCTCAATAAGCATCATGAGAGGATTTATCAAATAAGCTATTCCAAAGGCCCAAAAAAAGGGCGTTAAAACTGATAAAAATGGTCTAATTCCGTCGCTGAAAATACTTTTAACATTAAAAATCAACATTATACCAAGTGTGGATATTAATATTAAAGGTAGCCAGTTAAAGTGAAAATTACGTTTTTTAAACAATTATGTCTTCCCCCTAAGTGTATAAATTTTATAAAGATTTTTGCTAATAATATAAATAGGATTATTAGTCTTCTATAAGAGCATGAATTATTTTGTTATATATATCGGAAGAATTGTTTTCCCACTTGTTACAAATAGCTTTTGCCTCAGTTTTTGAAGGAACGCTTACACTTAAATCAATTAAAATAGTATTATTTTCTATTGCTTTAAGCTTTACTATAAAGGAACTATCTTCTCCTACAGTATAATCTGCAGATATACTTAGTTCTTTTTTTATTTTTTCTTCATGTTTACGTACATATTCATCTATAAGTTTTAACTTGTTTGGGGATATTCTATCTTTAAAAAAGGATAAAACTTTATCACCTTTATCTGTTAAAACTATAATTTCTTTATTGTCATCTTGGGTTTTATATTCTAAAAAATCAGAAGAAATTAACTCAGATACGTACTGCTGTAACATAAAATAATTTATAAAGCTATTTTCTAATACTATATCTGTAAGTTGAGTGTTAGATATAGGATATTTTATAGACTTTATTATATATAAGAGAAGTAATTTATTCTCGGCTAATTCTAGTGTGCTATCATACATTTATGTTTTCCTCCATAACTGTTTTGAAATAATAATCCTATTATACCATATATGTTTTATGATAATAAAGTTATTTGATTAATATTAAATATTAAGGAGTGAATACTTTGATAAATAACAATAATTTTTTTATAAATAAAAAATCCTTACTAAGCTTTACATTAATATTTATTATTTTTACATTTTTTATTAATACAACAATCCTTGCAAAGGGAAAAAAGCCAATCCATTGTGTTCATAGAGAGGATAAAAAAATTTCAATTACCTTTGATGTAAATTGGGCTGAAGAAGATTATTTGTATGAAATTTTAGATTTACTAGATGAACATGATATAAAAGCTACATTTTTTATAATGGGAAAATGGGTTGTGTATCCTGAAGGAAATAAAGAAAAATTAATAGAAATCTATAAAAGAGGACATGAAATAGGAAACCATAGTTATGTGCATCCTGATTTTAAAAAAATAAGTAAAGAAAGAATGGAAGAAGAAATTAAAAAAACAGAAAGAATAATAGAAAGTGAAATTAATGTAAAAACAGATTTATTTAGGTTTCCTAGTGGTTCCTATAATGAGGAAGCTTTAAATTTTATAGAAGGTTTAAATTATAAAGTTATTCAATGGGATGTAGATAGTATAGATTGGATGGGAAAAAATAAGGAAGAGGAATATAAAAGAGTTCTTAATAATACAAAGGAAGGTTCTATAATTTTATATCATAATAATGGAAGATATACTGTAGAAAATTTAAGAAGAATAATTCCTAAATTAAAAGAAAAAGGCTTTAACTTTGTTAAAATAAGCGACATAATATATAGAAATAGTTACGAAATAGATGACAATGGAAAACAATTGTTAAATAAAAGGAAACAAATTAAAGGTTGAAATCGTTGAACAAAATGTATTATAATGGAAATAGTTATTAGATATACAGATAAATACAAAAAACATATTAAACTTATATGATTAAACACTAATGGGGAGAGGGGTTTAGGTTAAAATGGATAATTTAATGTTAAACAACAAAATTTATTTAGAAGGAGCAGTGGCTTCAGAATTAGAGTTCAGTCACGAAATGTATGGAGAAGGTTTCTATACTTTTAATTTAGAAGTTATGAGATTAAGTGATTCAAAAGACTTATTAAATATCACTGTCTCAGAGAGACTAATAACTACTATGGACTTAAAAATTGGAACTGAAATCATCGTTGAAGGGCAATTAAGAAGTTATAATAAATTTATAGATGGAAACAATAAGCTTATCTTAACTGTATTTGCAAGAAATATAGAATACTGTGAAGAAAGAAGCAAGAATCCTAATGAAATCTTCTTAGACGGATTTATTTGTAAGGAACCAGTTTATAGAACAACTCCTTTTGGAAGAGAAATTGCTGATTTATTATTAGCTGTAAACAGATCTTACAATAAGTCAGACTATATACCAACAATTGCTTGGGGAAGAAATTCAAGATTTTGTAAGAGTTTAAAAGTTGGAGACAATATAAGAATTTGGGGAAGACTTCAAAGTAGAGAATATCAAAAGAAGATATCTGAAACAGAAGTTATTAAAAAGATAGCATACGAAGTATCCATTTCTAAAATGGAAAAGGTTTCTTCTGAAGCTGAGGAAAAAGAATCAGGTGAAGAAATATCTTAATATAAAAAGCCATGAATTTATTCATGGCTTTTTTATTATTTTCTTAAATCATCTAAAATTTCTGTTTTATCTTTAGTCTTTTCATCTACAGATTTGATTATTTTAGCAGGAGTTCCAGCTACTACTACACCAGCTGGTACATCTTCAACTACAACAGAACCTGCTGCTACAACAGAACCTTTACCAATTTTAACACCTTCAAGTATAACAGCATTAGCTCCTATTAAAACGTCATCTTCTATTATACATGGAGTTTTGCTAGGTGGTTCTAAAACACCAGCTACAACAGCACCAGCACCTAAGTGAACTCTTTTTCCAAGTTTTCCTCTAGCACCGATTACAGCGTTCATATCTACCATTGTACCTTCGCCTATTTCAGCACCTATGTTTATTACTGCTCCCATCATTATAACAGCATTGTCTCCTATAGACACTCTGTCTCTTATGATAGCACCAGGTTCTATTCTAGCATTTATGTTTAAAAGATCTAACATTGGAATAGCTGAGTTTCTTCTATCATTTTCAAGTCTAAAGCTTACTATTTTATCTTTATTTTCTACTAAGAAAGCAGAAACCTCATCACTTTCTCCAAATAATACATAGAAATCATTATTTCCATAACATTCTATTGAACCTAATTCTACACCTTCTAAGTTACCTTTTAGATAAACTTTAACAGGAGTTGATTTTTTTACTTCCTTTATGAATCTTGCGATTTCATATGGATCTGTAAAGTTATAACTCATATTAAATTACATCCTTTCTATTTTTTTAATGCATTTTGTTTATATATTTATTAAAATATAACATACAATATAAATTATTATAAACAAAAATGATTATCAATAAAAGAGAAAATCGTAAAATTTATATTATTTAATAAATATAGTGTTTAAAAAAACAAAATATATTATAAAATATAAAAAAAGGAGTGATTGTTTTATGGCAAAACTTAAAGAAGGATATGTTCAAGTATATACTGGAAATGGAAAAGGAAAAACTACAGCAGCTATGGGTTTAGCTTTTAGAGCTGCTGGAGATGGTATGGAAGTTAGAGTGGTTCAATTCCTTAAATCTTGGAAAACAGGAGAATTAGAATCAGCTAAAAGATTTGATAATTTACAAATCTTAAGATTTGAAGAACTTAAAGGATTTACTTGGGAGCTAAATGAAGAAGAGTTAGCTAAGCTAAAAGAAGAAGTTAGAGTAGGCTTTGATTTTGTGAAAAAATTAGTTAAAAATAGAGAATGCGATATATTAATTTTAGATGAGGTTATGGCGGCTATATCAGGAGGATTCATAGGAGAAGAGGAGATTTTAGAACTTATAGAAAATAAACCTAAGGATATGGAATTAATACTTACAGGTAGAAATGTGCCTGAAAAAATAATGGATAGAGCTGATTTAATAACTGAAATGAGGGAAATAAAACATTATTATAAAAAAGGTGTTCCTGCTAGAGAGGGGATAGAATTTTAATGAATAAAAATGTAATGGGGGTAGAAATATCAGGTATTAGAAAATTTTATAATGAGGTTATAAAATATCCTAATGCCATATCTTTAACTTTAGGACAGCCAGATTTTAAGGTGCCAAAAAAGGTTAAAGAGGCAATGGTTAAAGCTATATATGAAGATAAAACAACTTATACTGCTAATGCTGGAATAGTAGAATTAAGGGAAGAAATAAGTAGCTTTTTGAAAAATAGCTTTAATATTAATTTTAATAAGGAAGAAATAATTATAACTGTAGGTGGAAGTGAAGGATTATATGCTGCTATGACAGCTATTCTAAATCCAAAAGATAAGGTTTTAATTCCATCTATTGCCTATCCAGCTTATGAAAGTATAAGTAAAATATTAGGTTGTGAAGTTTTAAATTATGATTTAAACAAGGATTTTTCAGTTAATATAGAAAGCTTAAAGGAAGGAATAAAAAAAGGAGGTAAACTTTTAGTTTTATCTTATCCATGTAATCCAACGGGAGCTTTACTTACTAAAGAAAGTAAGGAAGAATTAATAAAGATAATAAAAGAAAATGATGTTTTAGTTTTAACTGATGAAATTTATTCTTCCTTATGTTTTGAAGAAAAATATTATTCTATAGCACAGTGTGATGAAATAAAAGAAAAAATAGTATATGTAAGTGGATTTTCTAAGATGTTTTCAATGACAGGACTTAGAATAGGGTATATTGCTTGTTGTAAGGATATGTATAATGAAATTATAAAGGTCCATCAGTATAATTCATCCTGTGCAACATCAATCTCTCAATGGGGAGCTTTAGAAGGATTAAAATCTTCTATGGAAGATGTTTATAAGATGAAAGAGTCCTTTAAGGAAAGAATGAATTTTACTTATGAAAGATTAGTAAATATGGGATTAGAAGTTGAAAAGCCAAGAGGTGCCTTTTATATTTATCCTAATATAAGTAAATTTGGGCTAAAATCAGAGGAATTTTGTCATAGATTACTTAAAGAAGAAGGTGTAGCCTGTGTGCCAGGAGATGCCTTTGGAAAGGGTGGAGAAGGATATATTAGAATTTCTTACTGCTATAGCAAGGAAGAACTTGAAAAAGCTTTAGATAAATTAGAAAGTTTTATAAAAAAGTTAAAAAAATAAATTTTTAAAGTAAATAAAAAACTTATAAATATACTTTAAGAAAAAATTTTTCTTAATAATATTTATAAGTTTTTATTTAAGTATTTAAATTTTTATGAATAGCTTAAGTCTTTTATATCAAGCTTTAAATATAAAAGATATTTTTAAGAGTTTTTATTAGAATTTTAACTCTAAAACATCATCCATAGAGTATTTTCCAGGTTCGGTTTTATCAGCCATGTATTCACAAGCTTTTAAAGCTCCTATAGCAAAAACATCTCTTGAAATAGCTTTGTGATTTATTTCTATAACTTCACCATCACCTGCAAAAATAACTTCATGGTCTCCTATTATTCCGCCACCTCTAACTGTGTTTACGCATATTTCATTTTTTTCTCTTTTTGCAATTCCTTCTCTTCCATAGATTAGGTTTGTTTTTTCATCAAGAGAATCTTGAATGCTATGGGCTAATAAAAGAGCAGTTCCACTAGGTGCATCAACCTTTTGATTATGATGTCTTTCAACAAGTTCTATGTCGAAGTTTTCATAAAGAATTGGTGCAACTTTTTTTAATAAATTATTTATTAAATTAATTCCTATGCTCATATTAGCAGATCTAAATATAGGAATTTCCTTTGAGGATTCTTCTATATATTCTAAATCCTCAGGAGTATAACCTGTAGAACATAATATAAGAGGTTTTTTAGTTTTTTTAGAAAATTCTATTAGATTTTTTAAAGCACTAGCTCTTGAGAAATCTAATAATACATCATAATCTACATTACAATCTTGTAAGCTTGAGAATATTGGATAAGACCTTTGAGCCTTATTATTATCTATACCTGCAACTATTTCTATGTTTGGGAATTTTGTTTCTGCTAAACTTGAGATTACACTACCCATTTTTCCAGAACAACCATTTAATATAACTTTAACCATAAATTATACCTCCAAAGTATTATTTTTAAATAAGCATAATCTTAAAAAGATTATGCTTATTATATAATAAATTATTTTATTAAACCATTATCTTTTAAGCTTTCTTCTAATATTTTTAAATTAGAATCATCCATATCACATAATGGTAATCTTAATGGTCCACAGTTAAAATCCATTAAGTTCATAGCAGTTTTAACTGGTATTGGATTTGTTTCTATAAATAAAGCATTTACTAGTGAAAGATATTTAAGTTGAAGATTACGAGATTCTATAACCTCACCTAAGAAGTATTTTTCACATATATTATGAGTTTCTTCTGGTAAAACATTTGCTAAAACTGAAACTACACCAGCACCACCTAAAGATAGTATAGGAACTATTTGATCATCATTACCTGAATATATAGCAATTCTATCACCACATAGTTCTGCCATTTTAGCAACTTGTGAAAGGTCTCCACTAGCTTCTTTTATAGCAGTAACATTTTCAAGATTTGCAAGAGTATCAAGCATTAAAGGAGTTATATTCATTCCTGTTCTTGAAGGAACATTATAAAGCATAATAGGTATATTTATTGAATCATTTATAGCTTTAAAATGAGCATATAATCCTTTTTGAGAAGTTTTATTATAGTATGGAGTTATTATTAAAACCATATCTGCTCCAACTTCTTCTGCATATTTACTTAATTCTATTGATGCTTTAGTATTGTTTGTTCCAGTTCCAGCTATTAAAGGAACTCTTTTATTTATAACTTTAGCAGAGAATTTTATAACTTCCTTTTTCTCTTCTAAGGTCATAGTAGAACCTTCACCAGTAGTTCCGCAAACTAAGATAGCATCTGTATGATTTTTTATATGCCATTCTAATAATCTTTCTAATTCTTCATAATTAACTCCATCTTCAGTAAAAGGTGTTATTAAAGCAACACAAGAACCTTTAAACATAGGTATTACCTCCTTAAAATAAATTATTTTTTATCTATAAGTATTTCAGCAATTTGAATTGCATTAAGAGCTGCCCCTTTTCTTATATTATCAGCCACAACCCATAGGTTAAGGCCATTGTCTAAGCTAAAATCTCTTCTTATTCTTCCAATAAAGACTTCATCTTCACCACTAAGTTCAAGAGGAGTTGGATATTTTGTGTTTTTTAAGTCATCATAAACTACAATTCCCTTTGAATTTTCAAATAAGTTAAATACATCTTTAATTTCAAATTCTGATTTAAGCTCAACATTTATACTTTCACTATGGCCATTTAAAACTGGAACTCTAACAGTAGTTGCAGTTATTCTTAAGGTATCGTCATGAAGTATTTTTTTTGTTTCTTCAATCATTTTAATTTCTTCTTTTGAATAGCCATTATCTAAAAATACATCTATATGAGGAATTACATTTCCTAATATAGGATATGGGAATTTTTTTGTAGTTCCTTCTTCAAGGTCTAAAATACCTTGTATTCCAGCCCCTGATACTGCTTGGTAAGTTGAATAAACTATTCTTTTTATACCATACTTATCATATAGTGGTTTTAAAGCTACCATAGCTTGAATTGTAGAACAATTTGGATTAGCTATTATTCCTTTATGCCATTTTACATCTTCAGGATTAACTTCAGGAACTACTAAAGGTACTTCCTTATTCATTCTCCAAGCACTACTATTATCTATTACAATAGCTCCATGTTTTGAAAAAATAGGAGCAAATTCTAAACTTACATTTCCACCAGCTGAGAAAAGTGCAAAATCTATTTTTTTATTTTTTATATTATCTTCACATAGTTCTTCAACTATGAAATCTTGCCCCTTAAATTTTAAAACTTTTCCCTCTGATCTTTTAGATGCAAATAAATATAATTCTTTAACGGGGAAATTTCTTTCTTCAAGTATTTCAAGGAATTTTCTTCCGACATTTCCAGTGGCCCCAACTATTGCTACATTATACACAATATCCCTCCTAAATATAATCTTAATATATTCTATTTCTATATATTAAATATAGTTCAATGATAAACACTTTATCAAGTATATTTTATGATTAATTTGAAGGATTTAATTAAGTTAACTTTCATATTTAAAGAAATAATGAATATTTAAGCTTATAGGGGGAATAATAAATTTAAAAATAAATTTAAGACAGGAGAAAATAATATGAGTAAAACACCACTTAAAAAAATAATAAAAGGAAAGCTTAAATCTAATAAGGAGTTAACACCAGCAGAGAAATTAAGAGAAAAGATGAAATATGAAATTGCAGGAGAGTTAGGTTTAAGTGATAAAGTTGATAAATTTGGTTGGGGAGGATTGACTGCTGAGGAGACTGGAAGAATTGGAGGTCTTATGACAAAAAAGAAAAAGCAACTTAAATTACCAAGTAATGATGAAATATTAGGAAGAAAAAAACCTCACATTGACGAAAAATAAAAAAAGTATATAATTTTTAGGTAGAATAATATATGGGGGATTTAATTTATTATGAAGAGTTATAAAATGATGGCAAAGGTTTATGATGAGCTAATATATGAAGATGTAAATTATGAAAATATAGCAAAGTATGCCTTAGCAAAATGTGATAAATATAATATTAATAAAGAAATGTACTTAGACTTAGCTTGTGGAACAGGAAATGTTGGTGTTTATTTAGGAAAATCCTTCAAAGAAAATTATTTTGTAGACCTTTCTCAAGAAATGCTTATAGAGGCTGATAAAAAACTTAGAGAGCATAGGGTTAGAGGTAAGATAGTTTGTCAAGATATGTGTGATTTAGAACTAAATAGAAAGTTTGATTTAATAACCTGTGTTTTAGATTCAACTAATTATATTTTAGATGATGAAAGTGTAGAAAATTATTTAAGAGGGGTATATAATCATTTAAAAGAGAATGGTTTATTTATATTTGATATTAATTCATACTACAAAATTGCAGAAGTATTAGGAAATAATGTTTATACATACGATAGCGAAGAATTATTTTATGCTTGGGAAAATATTTTTGAAGATGACATAGTAGAGATGAATTTAAATTTCTTTGTGAAAGATGGAGAGGTATATGAAAGATTTACAGAAGTTCATGAAGAAAGAGCTTATAAAGAGAAAGAAATAGAAAATATTCTTAAAGGTATAGGCTTTAAAATAGAAGAAAAGCATAAGGGGTATACAGAAGAAGATGTTACACCAGATACTGAAAGAATAGTTTATATAGTAAAAAAATAACGGAGGGATTAATTATGAGTGATAAATTAATAAGAGCTATTGCTAAAGAAGGAATGATAAGAATTTTTGCAGCAGAAACTACAGAATTAGTTAATGAAGCTTCAAAAATACATGATTGCACACCTACAGCAGCGGCTGCTTTAGGAAGAATGTTAACAGCAGGTACTATGATGGGGGCAATGCTAAAGTCAGACAAAGAAGTTGTAACTTTACAAATAAATGGTGGAGGAATGGCTAAAGGTGTTACTGTAACTGCATATCCAGACTGTAGTGTTAAAGGTTATATAGGAAATCCACATGTTGATTTACCTCTAAATAAAGAAAATGGTAAACTAAATGTTGGAGAAGCTATTGGTAAAAATGGTGGATTAACAGTAATTAAAGATTTAGGATTAAAAGACCCATATGTAGGACAAGTTCCTATATATAGTGGAGAAATTGCTGAAGATTTAGCATATTACTTTACAGCTTCAGAACAAATACCTTCAGCAGTTGCTTTAGGAGTTTTAGTTGATAGAGACCATTCAATAAAAAAAGCTGGTGGGTTTATAATTCAATTATTACCAGGAGCTGATGAACTTTTAGGAGATTTATTAACATATAGATTAGATGAGATTCCTTCTTTAACAACAATGTTATCAGAAGGGAAAACAATAGAAGAAGTAATAGAGTTTATTTTTGATGGTATGGATTTAAAAATATTACAAGAGGAAACTCCAAAGTATAAATGCGACTGTTCAAGAGAAAAAGTTGAAAAAGCTTTACTTAGTATAGGTTATAAAGATTTAAAAGAATTATATGATGAAGGAAAAGAAGAAGAGTTAAAGTGTCATTTCTGTAATAAATCATATAAATTTACAAAAGAGGATATTGGTAAGTTATTAGAAGAAAAAGAAAAATCTATTGCAAAAGAAGTTTCAGAAGAAATGGAAAAAGCAGAGGAAAAAGAAGAAAAAAATAAAAAATAAAAAAATAAGTTGACAAATTAATTAGAACTTAATATAATAATAAATGTCTTGAGGAAATCAAGACATTAGGCTCGATAGCTCAGTCGGTAGAGCAGAGGACTGAAAATCCTCGTGTCGCTGGTTCGATTCCTGCTCGAGCCACCATTATTGCGGGAGTGACTCAATGGTAGAGTGTCACCTTGCCAAGGTGAAAGTTGCGAGTTCGAGTCTCGTCTTCCGCTCCAAATGCGGGTGTAGTTCAATGGTAGAACACCAGCCTTCCAAGCTGGATACCCGGGTTCGATTCCCGGTACCCGCTCCATATTTATGGCGCTATAGCCAAGTGGTAAGGCAGAGGTCTGCAAAACCTTTATTCCCCGGTTCAAATCCGGGTGGCGCCTCCATAAAAAAACATCTATAAGTTTTCTTATAGATGTTTTTTTATATAAAGATATAAAATTTTTATTATGGTTATAAAATAAAATTTAAATTAAAGATTTTATAAACTTTTCTCCAAAGTTAAGAAAGTTCAGTTCTTTAAAGACATTCTTTAAGGTTATTTCATAAAGTTCTTCTGTAGCAACAGAGGAGTTCTTTATAAATAATTTAATTACTTTTAAATTTTTATATTGAAACCAAGTCAAAACAGCAATTACATCTTTATTTATAGGTTTTTTTGAGATTTTTAAAGTATCTTCTTCTTTATAAACTATTAAATCTTTATGAGATACTGAAAAAAATTCATTAGAAGGACAAGTGTATTGAATTAATTTCACATTATCAATAGCTATTAAAAGATCTAATTTTTCCTTACAACCTGAGTCGTTAGTAATTTCTTTTTGAATTTTCACAACCTTTTCCATAATAAAATTCCCCCTACAGATATATTTATAAATTAATAGTAAAGGTTTACAAATGTTGCAATGAAGTATCAATAAAATAGTGATAAAAGCATATAATATATTAAATTTATAACTTACAATATAATATGTTTTATATAACAAGAAAATTACATTAATATTTAATGAAATTTAAATTATAAAAAAGCTTTACGTATTAATTTTATGTAAGTATTAAAAAATAAGGTAAAATATGTATTAATAATTAAGAAAGTAGATATAATATATAAATAAGTTAAGAGGAGGTAAAATATGTATTTTGCTGTTTTAATTCTTTTACTATTTATAGTTTTTTACTTAAACAAACTTTGCAATAAGGAAGTTAAAGAAAAGAAAGTTCTTAAAAATACAGGATGGAAAGTTACTCCTTATTTAAATATAAAAATAAGTTCCTTTGAAAGTAGAAGAGAATTAGAGAAAACAAGATTAAAAGAGCTTATAAAAAATAATTTGTATATTTATAGCGATGATATAGTTATATTAGAAAATGATTTAGGAAATTTTTATATAAAGTATAAGGAGGAAATACTATACTTTGATTTTTTTCTAGGAGAAAAAAGAGACAAAAGAGAGGATTTTATTTTAAATGATTACTTTTTTAGTGGAGAGCTTTATAAAAAAATTAAGGCTATACTAAAGAAATACTTATATTCTTTTAAGGAAGAAGATATTTCTGAAAATGAAAAAGGTTTTATTATAAATTTTCCAAGTGGTGATGTTTCTTTTAATATAAGAAAAGAAGAAAAAATAATCATAAATAAAGAAAAGGATTTAAATTAAATTTGTGAATTATTTTATAAAATATTTAATAAATAAATTTTAAGATAAATGTGAAGGGTAACTTTATATTTATCTTTTTTATGTGTAAAATTAATAATAAAAGAATTTAAATATAGATTATAAGATGAAGGGAGAATTTGTATGAAGATAAAAGATGTAAAAAAACTAACAAATTGCAAATTTTTAAACTTATACAAATTAGATTTAGAGAATAAATGCGGAAAATCTAAGGAATATTTTATAGCTAGTAGAAGAGATAAAAATGATTTAAGTTGTATTTTAAAAAATCATGATAAGGCAGATGGAGTTATGATAATTCCTATAACTGAAAATGATGAGTTTGTTTTAGTAAAACAGTTTAGACCAGCTATAAATGATTACATATATGAGTTCCCAGCAGGACTTATAGATAATGGAGAAGATGCAATAAAGGCAGCTACAAGAGAACTTTTTGAAGAAACAGGTCTTTTAGCTAGTGAAAGCGAGTGTTTAATTAAACCTAGTTATACTTCAGTTGGAATGTCAGATGAATCTATAGCTGTTGTTAAGATGAAGGTTTATGGAGATATTTCTACAGAAAATTTAGAAGAAGATGAAGAAATAGAAGTTATTAAAGTTCCTATAAAAGAAGGAAAGGAATTTGTTAAAAATAATAATGTATCAATAAAAACTGCATTAGTTTTAAATTTCATGTAGTTATTTAGGAGATTTTAATTAATTAAAATCTCCTAAATTTATATTAAATAATGTTTTTTGATAGATTATTAATAATTTCTTTGTTTATATCTCCTTTATGAAGTTTTAAAGCCTTTAAAGCAGCTCCTTTAATTGGAGGTAAAATAGGTTCTATTAAATTAAAGGCTGTATAATTATCTTTAAGATATTTTTCTAAAGGATTTAATATAAGTTCCTTTGCATTAAAGACACTGCCTGAGTAAGAAATATTTAAAACACCTGTAAATTCTAATTGATTTGTTATTCCATTTACCATTAAGAGACATTCTTTAGCAGCTTGTTTATAAATATCTATTGCGAATTTATCGCCATGAAGAGCAGCTTTATAAACTAACATTGCAAGACTTGCTACCTTAGTTCTATCTTGTTTATATTCATCCTTTACTAAGAATATTAAATCAAAATCTTTTTTTAAATTTAATTCCCTTTTAAAAATATCATAAAGGATTGTTCTTTCTAGCCTATGGTCTGATTGTTTTCCAAAGATTTCTATACCTTTTTTTGCAATCCAATAAGCAGAGCCTTCATCACCACAGATGTAACCCCAGCCACTAGTTCTTACAGATTTTAAATCAGTTGTTATTCCAGAGGCAATAGCACCTGTACCTAAGATTATACATATTCCAGGTTCACAGGCTAAAGAGCCTGCTAAGGCAACTTCTACATCATTACCACAAGAAAATTTATCTTTTCCTAAGATTTCAGAGATTATTTCATTCATTTTTAATTTTTCATCTTCATTTTCACCATAAGCTGGTAATCCTAAGAAAGAATAACTAATATCATCTTTGCCTATATTAACATCATTACAGACTTTTAAAATCCCTTCTTCTATTCCTTTTTTAAAAGATTCAAAGCCTACTTGATGTATGTGACAAGTTCCGCTTGTATAAGTAGATAAAATTTCTCCTAAATCATTTATAAGCATAAAGGATGTTTTTGTACCACCGGCATCAATACCTAAATAAAACATAAATTTCCCCCTTTTTAAAGCATAGTTGTAATTACCACTTTATTTTAATTTTACTATACTAATAATTATATAATCAATTAAAATAGATTATTAAAAATTAAAGTAAAGAATAATACATTAAAAATTAAATTTATCCACTTATATGAAAATGCCTATAGATAGTTTAATTTTTAGAGAATATTTATATGCTAAGTTATCAACTTTTATTACTAAGAAGAGTAAAATATATTATTAAAGAACTAATATACTTCCTCTATCTATTAACTTGCTAGATGATAGATAAATTGGTTCCACATCATATTTTTTTAGAAAATTTTCAATATCTTTTCCATAAAAATGCTTATTTAAATTTCCAAAGAAAGCCATTTGGTTTTTGGAAATTAATCCACAGGTTCCTCCAATGAAACCATAGTCTAATTTAGGTAAAATTATATCTCCACTAGGTATTAAAAGTACATCAAATCCCTTAGAGCTTAATACCTTATAAATTCCTTTATCAGAGGTTATTAAGGCTTTTTCAGATACTATAGCTATTGAACATTTAGCATATCCTTGTTTTATATTTATTAGATTTTTTTCCTTTACATTTTCAAGAAGTATTTTATCTGTATATTTTAAATTATGTATAAAAGTATCCTTTAAATTAACTCCGTTTAAGGAAATATTTTTAGGATATTTAAATTCTAAATAATCATTACTTTTTAAAACTTTAATATTTTTAGGTATTGAATCAAAAAGTTCTTTCTTAGAATCTTTTGATAATAAAATTGTATTTTTATTTAGTATGTTTATTTGTATGTCAGGATGGCCTTCTATAGCTTCATATAATTTAGGATGTTTAGGAACTTTAATTATATTAAGGTTTAATTTTTTTAAATTATCTTCTTCAACTTTAGAAATTCTATAATCAACAAAACAAGTTTTCAAAAATATCAACTCCTAATTTAAATTTATAATTTTATTTTACTAAAGCAATAAATAAATTGTCGATTAATAGATTTATATTTTTGAATATTAGAAGGAAATTAATACATACTAAAAGTAAAGAAAGGAGTGAGAGTAGTGCTTCTAATGACATTGTGTTGTAAAGAGGAAAAAAAGATAGTAGAAGACATACAAAAAATAAAAGGTGTTCTAAAGAACAAGGGAATTATAATTGGTGTCTCAGAAAGTATTTCATATGGAACTCACTTCGTTAAAATATACTATGGGAATAGTAACTTTGATGAGAAAAAAAGAGATACCATAATATTATATATAAGTAATATTATTTATAATGTTATAATAAATAGCTATAGAGAAAGAGAATTACTTCATTATATGAATGAAAATTATTTCTTTTTAAAGCATGAAGAAATTTTAGAGGTTGATTTAAAAATAAAAGAAATTTTAAAAGGTGAACAAAAAATTTCTTCAGATAAGGATTTTTATTGTTTAAATAAAGTTAATTTTATAATAGAAAATATAAAAGAGTTTTTAATGGAAAATGATTATATAAATATAGAGGGTTTTATGACTTTTAGAATGAAACCTTTATTAAAGGTTATAGAGGATATAATAGATAAGATTGTTGAAGAATACATGATAGAGAAGGAATATAATGAATTTATAAAGCTTTTAAAATATTTTGTTGAGATACAAGATTGTAAAATAGAAGAAATAAATATAATAGTTAAAAAAGATGGAACTTATGAATTAAAAGATTCAAATGGATTAGATATCTTTAAAGAGTTTTTTAAAGATATAAAAGATATAAAAGAAGAGGGAATCATAAATATAGAAGACTTAATAATAAGTGGATTAATAACAAATGCTCCAAAAAAACTTAATATATATAATCAAGAGTTTTCACTAAATAGAGAATTTATAAAAACTATAAAAAGTGTTTTTGAAGAAAGAGTAGAGTTTTATAAAAGCTATGGAGATATTTTAAAGTAAAATAAAAATGAATAAATTTAGTTGACAATGAAAAGAAATAGTGATAAGATAACATACGTCAAGAAGAAACAGCCGTTTCTCACCTTACAGTTAAAGTACTAGTAGGGTCATGAATTTTATTACATTTGATTTTGGTAATAGAGGACGGCTTAAAACCGTCCTTTTTTATTTATATATTTGTGTTGGCTAAATTCTATCGGAGGTGAACAAGATTAGTAAAAATTTTGCAATCAATCAAGAAATAAGAGAAAAAGAGGTTAGATTAATTTCTAACACAGGAGAGCAACTAGGTGTTGTATCTGGAAGAGATGCACAAAAAATGGCAGATGAGGTTGAACTAGATTTAGTTATGATTTCACCAAATGCTAAACCACCAGTTTGCAAAATAATGGATTACGGTAAATTTATTTATGAGCAATCCAAAAAAGAAAAAGAAGCAAAAAAGAAGCAAAAGGTTATCAGTGTTAAGGAGATAAGAGTTAGCCCAACTATTGAAAAGCATGACTTAGAAATAAAAGCTAAGAATGCAAAAAAATTCTTAGAAGCTGGAGATAAAGTCAAGATAACTGTAAGATTTAGAGGAAGAGAAGCAGAACATTCTCATGTTGGAAATAAGATATTAGATAATTTCTTAGCTCAACTAGAGGAAGTATGTTCAGTAGAAAAGCCTGCTAAATTAGAAGGTAGAAACATGATAATGATTTTAGCTCCTAAAAAAGCGTAACTTGAGAGGAGGATACTTACAATGCCAAAAATGAAAACTCATAGAGGTGCAGCAAAAAGATTCAAAAAGACAGGAACTGGAAAGTTAAAGAGAGCTCACGCTTTCACTAGCCATATCTTAACAAAGAAAAGTGCTAAGAGAAAAAGAAATTTAAGAAAAACTGGTTATGTTTCAACTGCACAAGAAAAAGCAATGAAGAAATTATTACCATATCTATAAGATAAAACACGGAGTAGGAGGTCTAGAAAATGGCAAGAGTTAAGAGAGCGGTAAATGCTCGTAAAAATCATAAAAAAGTTTTAAAACTTGCAAAAGGATACTATGGTGGAAAAAGCAAGTTATTTAAAACAGCTAACGAATCAGTAATAAGAGCATTAAGAAATGCTTACGTTGGAAGAAGATTAAAGAAGAGAGACTACAGAAGATTATGGATAGCTAGAATAAATGCAGCTACAAGAATGAATGGTCTTTCATATTCAAGATTTATGAACGGAATGAAATTAGCTGGTGTTGATATAAACAGAAAAATGCTTTCAGAAATAGCTATAAATGATCCAAAAGCATTTGCTGATTTAGTTGAATTAGCTAAAAAGCACTTAAACGCTTAATACCAGATGCGAGTTTATCTCGCATTTTTTTTATATATTATTTATATTTTATAAGTTTAATTTTATTCAGATTTTTCTGAATAAAATTAAACTTATTTGTAATTACAATAAAATAAGTTTTTAATAAATAGACTTTACATATATAAATTAAAAATAAGATATAATAAAATTAAAGGAAAATATAATATTAGTTTTAGTTGGGGGTTTAATTATGTATATTAAACTGACAAAAAAAATAAAGTTTAGTGCTGTTCAAATTTTAGCCTTAGGATTTTCTATGGTTATTTTGCTAGGTACTATAATTTTAAGTCTTCCAATATCCTCTAAAAGTGGTGAGTTTACACCTTTTTTAGATAGTTTATTTACTTCAACTTCTGCTGTTTGTGTTACAGGATTAATAACTTTAAATACAGCAGAACATTGGAATTTGTTTGGAAAAACTGTAATAATAATCTTAATACAAATAGGTGGTCTTGGATTTATGTCCTTTACAACCTTGTTTGCCTTAATGGTTAAGAAAAAAATAACCTTAAGAGAAAGACTTCTTATACAAGAAGCCATGAATACTTTTGGAATACAAGGTTTAGTTAAGATGATAAGATACATCTTAGTTTTTACCTTTTCAGTAGAGATGTTAGGTGCTTTATTATTAGCAACTCAGTTTATACCACAGTTTGGTATGATAAAGGGAATATATTATAGTATTTGGCACTCAATATCTGCTTTTTGTAATGCGGGGTTTGATTTATTTGGAGATAATTTAGTTGGCTTTGCAAACAACAAAACTGTAATGCTAACAATTTCAGCTCTAATAATAATTGGTGGTTTAGGATTTACCGTTTGGTCAGAATTATATAACTTTAAAGGGTATAAAAAGTTATCATTACATTCTAAAGTTGTAATTATGATAACAGCTATTCTTTTAATAGGTGGAGCTATACTTATGTTTATATTTGAGTATAATAATCCAAATACCTTAAAGTACATGAGTTTTGGAGATAAGGTAACTAATGCTTTCTTTGCATCAGTTACAACTAGAACTGCAGGATTTAATTCTGTATCAACTGCAGATATGACTTTAGCTGGAAAGTTTTTAACTATATTGCTAATGTTTATAGGTGGTTCCCCAGGGTCAACAGCAGGGGGAATTAAAACAGCAACTTTTGGTATAGTTGTTCTAACTTTAATATCTATAGTAAGGGGAAGAGAAGATACTGAAGTATTTAAAAAGAGAATATCAAAGGAATTAGTTTATAAAGCTTTTGCAGTACTTTTTATAGGATTTGGTATAGTTGTAGTAGGCACCTTGGTCTTAGCAGTAACAGAACCAGGTTTTTCATTGGAATATATTCTTTATGAAGTTACCTCTGCTTTTGCTACAGTTGGTTTAACTCTTGGATTAACTCCATATCTTTCAGCAATAGGAAAGATAATAATAATAATAACTATGTATTTAGGAAGAGTTGGTCCTATGACTGTTGTTTTAGCTTTAGCTAACAGAAAGAAACCATGTGCTTATAAGTACCCAGAAGATAAAATATTAATAGGATAAATAAGTTAGGAGTGTAGAACTTATGTCAAGTAAACAATTTGTTGTTATAGGATTAGGAAGATTTGGAGCCTCTGTTGCTAAAACTTTATATGCCTTAGGCCATGATGTATTAGCTATTGATTCAAATGAGGATTTAGTTCAAGAAATATCAGATAGTGTAACTCATGCTATTCAGATGGACGCTACAGATGAGAATGCCTTAAGAACTATAGGCTTAAGAAATTTTGAGGTAGCTGTAGTTACAATAGGTGCTAATATACAAGCTAGTGTAATGGCAACCTTACTTGTAAAGGAAATGGGAATAAAATATATAATTGCTAAGGGTAATAGTGATTTGCATGCGAAGGTTTTATATAAGATAGGTGCAGATAGAGTAATATTACCTGAGAAAGATATGGGAGTTAGAGTTGCTCATAATTTAGTTTCCTCAAGCATTTTAGATTATATAGAGTTATCTCCAGATTATTCTATAATTGAAATAGAAAGTCCAAGAGATTGGCACGGAAAATCTATGAAAGAATTAAGCTTAAGAAGTAAATATGGAATAAACGTTATGGCTATTAAAAGAAATAACGAAGTTAATATATCACCAGATGCAGATGATGTAATACAGCAAAATGACATAGTTGTTGCTATAGGCTCTGCAGAGGATTTAACTAAATTAGAAGGAAAGATATTTAGACGTTAATATCTTTTTAAAGAAAGGATTATTTGCTTTGTTAGAAATTGAAAGTAAAAATAACAATCTATTTAAAGAAATAAGAAAGTTAAAAGAAAAGAAACATAGAGTAAAAAGCAATAAATATCTTATTGAAGGATTAAGGTTTGTAGAGGAAGCTATAAAAAGTAATGTATCTATAGATTCCATAATTTTTACAGAAGCCTTTAAAGAAAAAAATGAAAAGTTTTTTTTAGGTCTTAATAAAGATATAAAGCTTATACAAATGAATGAAACTCTTTTAAAGCAGTTATGTTCAACAGAAAATCCACAGGGAATTTTAGCTATTATAAATATGCAAAATAAAAAGTTAAAAAGTGGAGATTTAGTAGTTCTAGTTGATAAGGTTCAAGACCCAGGAAATATGGGAACTATAATAAGAACGGCTCATGCAGCTGGAGCAAGTGGAATTGTAATGACTAAGGGAACTGTTGATATTTATAATGATAAAACTTTAAGGTCAACAATGGGTTCAATATTTTATATTCCAATTGTTCAAGATGATTCCTTAGATTTTATAAAAGGATTAAAAAGAGATGGGTATAAACTTGTTGTAAGTTCACTTCAAGGTAAAAATAATTTTTTTGAAGAAAATCTTAAAGGCAAGGTAATAATTGCTGTAGGAAATGAAGGAAATGGTGTAAGTAATGAAGTTTATGACATTTCAGATATAAAGGTTAAAATACCTATGCCTGGTGAAGCTGAATCTTTAAATGTAGCTGTTGCAACTTCTATAATGATATATGAAAAGATAAGACAATCATTTAAATAAAATTTTTAAGTTGTATTTTAAAAAAACTTGCAATGTTATTTTAATAATCTTTAGATTTTTAAATAGTATTTGCAAGTTTTTTTATTTTATTTTTAAATTTCTCTTTTGTAAATATCTTTAATATAAAATAATAAATACCTTGATTATAAAGTGTATTATAGGTATAATAGACCTTGAATTAAATATGTAAAAACATTGATAGAGAGAGTAGGTATAGAAATTTCTTTTCAGGGAAAAAGTGTCACAGACTGAAAGCACTTTTAGAAAACTATATTGAAGTTCACTCTGGAGTTCTAACTGTGAAATTAGAGTAGTAGTTAGCGGCATTGTCGTTATTTAAAATTAAGTGAGTGTTATATTTAGCACTAATTAGGGTGGTACCACGGATAGTATACCCCGTCCCTTATTTTTAGGGACGGGGTTTATTTTATTTTAATTTAATTAAGTCAATAATATAAATAAATTAATTAATAGATATTAGGGTTCTAAGAGCTTTAAGATAAAATTTAATATATTTATTACAAAAAAGAAAGGAGAATAAAAATGCAAGATAAGTTAAATCAAATTAAAGAGTTAGCTTTAGTTGAAATTAAAGAAGCTAAAGATAGCAATACTATTGATACAATAAGAGTTAAATATCTTGGTAAAAAAGGAGAGCTTACAAGTATATTAAGAGGAATGGGAGCTCTATCTAAAGAGGAAAGACCAGTAGTTGGTAAGTTAGCTAATGAAGTAAGAGAGGTTTTAGAAGCTGAATTAGAAGCTATAACAAAGGCAGTTAAGGAAGCTGAAAAGCAAGAAAAACTTAAAAATGAAGTAATAGATATTTCAATGCCAGGAAAGAAACAGACAATAGGAAAAAAACATCCTTTAGAGCAAACTTTAGATGAAATGAAAAAAATATTTGTTTCAATGGGATTTGCTATAGAAGATGGTCCAGAAGTTGAAAAAGATTATTATAATTTTGAGGCTTTAAATATTCCTAAAAATCATCCAGCTAGAAGTGAACAAGATACATTCTACATAAATGATAATGTGGTTTTAAGAACTCAAACATCACCAGTTCAAGCTAGAGTAATGGAAAATCAAAAACCACCAATAAAAATGATTTCACCAGGTAAGGTTTTTAGATCAGATGCTGTTGATGCTACTCATTCACCAATATTTTATCAAATGGAAGGTCTTGTTATAGATAAAGATATAACTTTTGCAGACCTTAAGGGAACTTTAGAGTTATTTGCAAAGAAAATGTTTGGAGATAAGGTAAAAACTAAGTTTAGACCACATCATTTCCCATTTACTGAGCCTTCAGCAGAAATGGATGCAACATGTTTTGTATGTAACGGAAAAGGATGTAAAGTATGTAAGGGTGAAGGTTGGATAGAAATATTAGGCTGTGGTATGGTTCACCCTCAAGTTTTAAGAAATTGTGGAATAGACCCAGAGGTTTATAGTGGATTTGCTTTTGGTTTCGGTGTAGATAGAATGGTTATGCTTAAATATGGAATAGATGATATAAGATTACTATATGAAAGTGATATGAGATTTTTAAATCAATTCTAGTTTTAAAATAGGAGGTAAAAAAGATGAAAGTACCATTTAATTGGCTTAAAGATTACGTTGATGTAGATATGACAGCAGAAGAGTTAGGCGATGCTTTAACTTTATCAGGTTCAAAGGTAGAAGAGGTCTTAACTGCTGGTGCAGAAATAGAAAATATTGTTACATGTCAAATAGATAAAATAGAACCACATAAAGATGCAGAAAAACTTAAGGTTTGTCAAGTAAATATAGGTTCAGAAATAATTCAAATAGTAACAGCTGCAGATAATATGAAAGAAAATGATAAAGTTCCTGTAGCTTTACATGGAGCAGTTTTAGCTGATGGAAGTAAAATAAAAAAAGGTAAATTAAGAGGAGAAGTTTCAAATGGAATGTTCTGTTCAGAAGAAGAATTAGGTCTTGCTGATGGAAAAGAAGTTATTGGTCTTATGATTTTACCAGAGGATGCTCCAATTGGTGTTTGTATAAAAGAATACTTAGGTCTTAATAAACAAGTTTTAGATTTTGAA
The DNA here is from genome assembly GCF_058310255.1 of Clostridium sp. TJA038. NCBI lineage: Bacteria > Bacillati > Bacillota > Clostridia > Eubacteriales > Clostridiaceae > Clostridium > Clostridium sp. TJA038. Next base: position 359,902 of record NZ_JBZEFA010000001.1, read on the forward strand.
ATAACTTCAAATAGACCAGATTGTTTAAGTATAGTAGGTATGGCTAGAGAAACAGCTGCTACAACAAGAAAAACTTATAAAATGCCAAATACTAAATTTGAAGTTAAGTGTAATAAAAATATAAATGATGAAATAGAAGTTACAGTTAAGGATGAGCTTTGTAATAGATATATGGCTAGAGGAGTTAAGAATGTAAGGGTAGCTCCATCACCAACTTGGATGCAAGAAAGATTATTAGATGCTGGTGTTAGACCTATAAATAATATAGTAGACATTACTAACTTTGTTATGTTAGAACTTGGTCAACCAATGCATGCTTTTGATAGAAGAGAACTAAAATCTTCTAACATAGTAGTTGAAAGAGCTAAAGATGGAGAAAAGTTCATAACTTTAGATGAAATAGAAAGAGAATTAAACAAAGATGTTCTTTGCATAAAAGATGGAGAAGAAATAGTTGCTTTAGCAGGAATAATGGGTGGATTAAACTCAGGTGTTAAAGATGACACAACAGAGATTATTTTTGAATCAGCTAATTTTGATGGAACTAATATAAGAGTTAATTCTAAAAATTTAGGCTTAAGAACTGAAAGTTCTTCAAGATTTGAAAAAGATATAGATCCAAATTTAGCAACCTTAGCTTTAGATAGAGCTTGTGCTTTAGTTGAAGAGCTAGGATGTGGAGAAGTTATGGAAGGAACTATAGATGTTTACAATAATGTAAAGGAAGAAGAAACATTAAAGGTAAGCGCTAAGTGGATAAATAAATTTTTAGGAACTTCATTAGAAGCTGAAGAAATGAAAAGATGTTTAGATAGCTTAGATTTAAAAACAACTATAAAGGGAGACGAGTTAGAAATAGTTGTTCCTACTTTTAGAATAGATGTTCATATAAGAGAAGATATCGCAGAAGAGGTAGCAAGAATTTATGGATATAATAATATTCCAGCTACTTTAATATCAACTAGTACAGAAAAAGAAGCTAAGGATAAAAAGCAATTATTAGATGAAAAAGTTATAGATACAATGTTAGCTTCAGGATTAAACCAATCTATAAGTTATTCTTTTGTAAGTCCAAAGGTATTTGATAAAATATGCTTACCAGAGAATAGTACTCTTAGAGAGGTTGTTAAAATAAAAAATCCATTAGGAGAAGATTATAGTGTTATGAGAACTTCAACACTTCCTTCAATGATGGAATCTTTAGCTAGAAACTATTCAAGAAGTAATGAAATAGTTAGATTATTTGAAATAGGTAAAATTTATATTCCAAATAAAGATGAAAATGAATTACCAACTGAAAAAAATATATTAACAATTGGTATGTATGGTGAATGTGATTACTTTGATTTAAAAGGAGTAGTTGAAAATTTACTAGATGCTTTAGGACTTAAGAGCGCATCCTTTAAGAGAATGAGTGAAAACACAAGTTATCATCCAGGAAAAACAGCTGAATTAGTACTAGGTAAAACTTCTTTAGGAATATTAGGAGAAATACATCCAGATGTTAATGAAAATTATGGAATAGATGTTCCTTGTTATGTAGCTGAATTAGATTTAGATGCTATGTATAAATTCTCAAAAACAGAAAAAGCTTATAAACCATTACCTAAGTATCCAGCAATAACAAGAGATATAGCTTTACTTGTTGAAGACTCAGTTCTAGTTCAAGAAATTGAAGATGCTATAAGAAAAGCTGGTGGTCAAGTGGTTGAAAAGGTTGAATTATTTGATGTTTATAAAGGTGCTCAAATACCTGAAGGTAAGAAGAGTATTGCTTATGCCATAGCATATAGAGACCCAAGCAAAACTTTAAAAGATAAAGATATAAACAAAGTTCATGATAAGATTTTAAGAGCTTTAGAATATAAATTAGGTGCTCAATTAAGAGAGCAATAATAGTTTTAAATATGTTATGTATATGATAAAATGTACATAACATATTTTTTATTATGGAAGTAAGAGGTGTTTAAGAAAGTATGGCGACTGTTACGGTAACAATAAATGGAGTTGAATATAATTTAAAAGGCCATGAAGACGGAGAATATTTAAAAAAAGTAGCTGAATACGTAGAAGAAAAAACACAGGAAATGGCATCTAAAAATAATAAGTTAAGTGCTTTAGGAGTTTTGTCATTATCTGCATTAAACATAGCCGATGAATTATTTAAAGGAAATGAAGAATATAATCAACTTATAGATTATTATGAAAAAGTAAAAGGTGAGCTAGATAAAGCAAAAAAAGAAATTGAAAAGCTTGAAAATCTTCAAGGAGAAAGTATTACCTTAAAGGAAACTTTGGACAAACTAACTGTAGAGAAAGATTCTCTAGAGAAGGCTTTTAATGAATTAAAGATAAAAAAAGAAGAACTTGAGAAAAAAGAAGAGGAAAATGAAAAGATTCTTACTACCTTAAAAGAAGAAAACTTAGTTTTAAAGGAAGATTTCAAAAATAGCAAAGCTCAGTTTGAAGAAAGATTTAAAAGTGAAAAGGATAAGATTTCAACTTTAAGTGAAGAAAATGAACTTTTTAAACGAGATGCTGCTTTATCTCAAGAGGAGATAATTAACTTAAAAAAAGAACTAGATATATTAAGAAATGAAAATAAGTCCTTAAATTTAGAAAATGAGAAGAATTTAAAGGAACTTAAAACTTTAAAAGAAGAACTTAAGGAGTTTAAAGGTACTAATTTAAATTTAAATAATGATTTAAACTCTTTAAAAGAGAGAGAAAAAAAGTTAAAAGAAGAACTTAATATATTAAAGAGCAAAAAAGGTAATTTAGAAAGAGATATTAAATCCTTTAAAGAAAAAAATAATAGTTTAAATGAACTAAATGAAAAGATTAAAAAAGATTTAGAGAATTTAAATGGAGAAATGGATTTATTAAAGGAAAAGAATAATATAAATAAGGCAGAAAAAGAAAAGCTTATATTAGAGGAAAGAAATTTAAAATTAAAGTTAAAAGAGTTAGAAGAAAACTTTTCAAATTTAAATAAAGAAAAAGATAAGATTAAAGAAGACTCAGAAATCTTAAATAAGGAAAAAAGCTGGATAAAAGATGAAAATAATAGTTTAAGAGAACAAATTATACTTTTAGAAGAAAATCTTCAATTAGCTTTAGAAGAGAAGGATACTTTAGGAAAGAAAATTTCAGAAGAAAGAGAGAAGGAATTAAAATCTCTTAAAGAAGAAAGCGAAACTTTAAAAAAAGAAATGGACATCCTAGAAGAGGAAGCTAAGAAAATCAAAAAAGAAAAAGACCTTTTATTAGAAAATAATAAAGAGCTTAGACGTAATTGGCAGACAGCTAAGTACAAGCTTTTAGATTTAGAACAAAAGTACTTAGATGCTCAAGTTAAGCTTGCAGCTACAAAAAAACCTGATAATGTTCTTTTAAAGAAGAAGAAAAAGTAAAATAAATACTGTAAGGAATTTATTAAAATTTCTTACAGTATTTTTTACTGCAATTTTAAAATTTTATAAGTTACTTTCAATTAAAATTCTATTTTTAAAATAGCAGGGAACTAATTTTGTTTTTTCTAAGAATTTAGGGATTTTTTCAAAGTTTCTTCCTATATGTTCTATTTTATGAGAATCAGAACCAAGAGTTATATATTTTCCACCAAGTTCTCTATAATAAGTATATATATCTACAAGATTTTTAAAGGAAGTTTCATTATCTAGACGAGTTGTATTAAGTTCAAGAACTTTATTTTTCTTTATTAAAGTTTTAAAAATTGCTTTAAATTTATCTTTAAAATCTTCAAGAGTCATTTCTTTATCTTCATAAGAACTATACCTACAAGGATAATCTATATGTCCTAAGGTATCAAAAATATCATAAAATTCTATGCACTTAAGCATATTATCAAAATATTCATTATAAACAATATCTTTAGGTCTTTTATCTTCTTTTAAAAATCTAGAAAGAGTAACTCCATTTATAGCATGTATAGAACCTATTATCATATCAAATTTATCTTTGTATTTTTCATAAAAAGAAAAATTTTCTTCTATATTATTCATTGCAAGACCAAGTTCTATGCCCTGTTGCATATTATTTCCTCTATATTTTTTATATTCATTTAAATAACCTAAAATATCAAGTTTTGAAAATTGAGGATGAGTTTTTAAATTATAATCTAAATGCTCTGTAGTTATTATTCCTAAGTTATTTTCTTTAGCTTTTTCTAAAATATCCTTAATTTTTAACATAGAATCAGCTGAAAATTCTGTGTGTATATGAAAATCGTAAAGCATTTTTAACCTCCATATTAATTTATTTCAATTTAATTTTATCATAACTTATAAAATAGTATCAAAATTAAATTTCTTTAAAAGTTTTTAATTAAAAGAGAAAGGGAGAGATGTGGAATTGTATTGTGTAATTGTGTATAATACAAAGTATTGAATAAATTAACTAAGTAAGAAACTTAGTTAAATTTTAGGAGAGATGAATTTTATGGAAAGAATAGAATTACTAGCACCAGCAGGAAGTATGGAAAGTTTAATTGCTGCTATAAATAAAGGTGCAGATGCTATATATTTAGGAGGAAGCAAATTTTCAGCAAGGGCATATGCTTCTAACTTTGATAATGAAACTATGGAAAAAGCTGTAGATTATGCACATACTTATGGAGTTAAAGTTTATGTTACAGTAAATACTTTAATTAAGGAAAATGAGTTTCAAGAAGCAATTGATTACATAGGAGTTTTATACAAAATAGGAGTAGATGCTTTAATTATACAGGATGTAGGGCTATGCCAAAAAATAAAGGAAGTTTATCCTGATTTTGAACTACATGCATCAACTCAAATGAGCATACATAATGGTGAAGGAGCACTTTTCTTTAGAGAAAACGGATTTTTTAGAATAGTTTTATCAAGAGAACTTACTTTAGAAGAAATTAAATATATTTCTAAAGATTTAGGAATAGAAACTGAAATATTTGTTCATGGTGCCTTATGTGTTTGCTATTCAGGACAATGTTTAATGAGTAGTTTAATAGGAGGAAGAAGTGGGAATAGAGGAAGATGTGCGCAAAGTTGTAGATTGCCCTATACCTTAATTAGAGAAAAGGACAATAAGGAAACTAAAGGATTTCTTTTAAGTCCTAAAGATATTTGTACTATTGAAAATGTAGAGGATTTAATAAAAACAGGAACAAGTTCTTTAAAGGTTGAAGGAAGAATGAAAAGACCTGAATATGTTGCAGGAGTTATAGAATCTTATAGAGAAGCTATAGATAATACCTATAAGCATATTAAAAAATCACAGGAAGGTAATAAACTAAAACTTAAGAAGCTATTTAATAGAGAAGGTTTTTCAACTGCATATATGTATAAAAATGTTGGAAAGGATATGATGGCTTTTAAAACACCAAGGAATACAGGAGTTTTACTTGGTGAGGTTTTAAAAAATGGAGAGATTCTTTTATTAGATGACCTTTCCTTAAAGGATGGTATAAGAACTAATGATGATGGGTTTACAGTAAGCAAGATACTTATAAAAAATACTGAAGTTGCAGAGGCTAAAAAGGGAGATAAGGTAAAAATATTCCCTAAAAAGTACAAAATCAATGATAAGCTTTATAAAACTTCTGATACTAAACTTTTAAATGAATTAAAAACTGCTTATGAGAATCCTTACGAAAGAAAAATAAGTTTAAAAGCTTATATGAAATTTAAAGTTAATGAACCTATGGAACTTACAGTTTGTTATAAAGGAAATTATTTCACAAAAACTGGTGATATGGTTCAAAAAGCTGTAAATAGACCTATGGATAAGGAAAAAGTTGAAAAGAATTTAAAAAAATCTGGGGATATTCCTTATGAAATAGGAGAAATAGAATATGTAACTTTTGAAGATGGTTTTGCACCAGTTTCTTCTATAAATAATTTAAGAAGAGAAGTTTTAGAGGAAATAAGAAATTTTGAAATTAAAAAATATAAAAGAGTTATAAAAGAACAAAAGAATATAAATTTAGCAGAGAAAAGGGGTGAAATGCCAAATATTTTAATTACTGTAAATACAAAAGAGCAGTTAGAAGCAGTAATTGAATGTGGTATTCATCATATTGCCTTAGATATCTTTGGTAAAAATAAAGGGCAACTTAATAATGGAATTTTAAAGGAATTAGAAGGTAGAGAGCTTAATTTCTATTTAAAAATTCCTACAATAATTAAAGAAGAATTTGAAATTATAAGTAACATTATAGATAAAAATCTTAATTTAATATCAGGATTAGTTACAGCTAATACAGGAATAATAAATAGATTTAAGGATAAAACAAATATTATAGGAGATTATAAACTTAACATTTTTAATTCTTATGGAATAAGATTTTATAATAAACATATTATGGGAAGTTGTTTAAGTCTAGAATTAAATAAAAAAGAGTTAAATAAAATGTTAAAGAAATACTCAAAGGGAGCTCAAATATTTATTTATGGAAGACCAGAGGTTATGGTTAGTGAATACTGTCCTATAGGAAGTACCTTTGGAGGTAAATGTGCATCAAAAAATTGTGATAATCAATGTGTAGATAGTACATTTGTCTTAAGAGATAGAATGAATCAAGATTTTGTTATAAGAACTGATGTATTTTGTAGGTCTCATATATACAATACAGTACCAGTTAATTTACTTAATGAAATTGAGGAAATAAAAGCTTTAGGAGTAAATTCCTTTAGGTTAGACTTTATAGATGAAAATTATGATGAGGTAAAAAATGTTATTGAAGCTCTAAATAATAAAGAAGCTTTAAGATTAAAAGATTATACTAAAGGTCACTTTAAAAGAGGCGTTGAGTAAAGGGGATTAAAGTATGAATGATAGAGTTTTAAAAGTTTTAGAATTTAATAAAATTAAAGAGTTAGTTAAAAAGTATGCTATTACAAAATCAGCAAAGGAAATGGTTTTAGACCTTAAGCCATATAATTCTTTCTATGATGTAAAAGAACATTTAGAAGAAACAAAGGAAGCCTTAGATATTTTAATGAGAAAAGGGAATCCACCCTTTGAAGGTCTTTATGATGTAAAAGAGGCTATAACAAGAGCAGAAAAAGGTGGAGTTTTAAGTATAGAAGGATTATTAAGAATAGGAAGTATGTTAGCTGTAACAAGAAAGCTTTCTGAATTTTTAGCTAGAAAAGAAGAAGAAGAAGAACATAGAATACTAGAAGGTATGAAAGATGGTCTTGTAGTTTTAAGAGGAGTAGAAAGTGCTATATCAAAGGCTATAGTAAGTGAAGAGGAAATAGCAGATAATGCAAGTGATAAATTATATAGCATAAGAAGAAGTTTAAAGGAAAAAAATTCTTCTATAAGGGATAAAGTTAATTCTATAGTAAGAAGTAATGCACAATATCTTCAAGATTCTTTATATACCGTTAGAGGAGATAGATATGTTATTCCTGTAAAAGCTGAATACAAATCTCAAGTTCCAGGACTTGTTCATGACCAAAGCTCAACAGGAGCTACACTTTTTATAGAGCCTACAGCTTTAGTAAATTTAAATAATGAAATAAAGGAGCTTATGCTAAAGGAAAGAGCTGAAATTGAAAGGATTTTAGCAGAATTATCTTCTTTAGTTTATAAAAACATTGATGTAATAAAGGTTGACTTTAACATAATAGTTGAATTAGATTTTATATTTGCAAAAGCTAAATATGGAAGTGATTTAGGTGGAACGATTCCGATAGTAAATGAAAAGGGAGTAATAGATTTAATAGATGCTAGACATCCATTAATTCCAAGAGATAAGGTTGTTTCTTCAGATATTTATTTAGGAAGAGAATTTTCAACTTTACTTATTACAGGACCAAATACAGGAGGTAAAACAGTAACCTTAAAAACTACAGGGCTTATTGAACTTATGGGATTAAGTGGCCTTTTAATACCTGCTAGTGAAAATTCAAGTATAAGTTTTTTTGAAGAAATATTTGCAGATATAGGAGATGAGCAAAGTATAGAACAAAGCTTGTCAACTTTTTCTTCTCATATGACTAATATAGTTAAAATAATGGATAAGGCAAATAGTAAAAGCTTAGTTCTTTTTGATGAATTAGGTGCAGGAACAGACCCAACAGAAGGTGCAGCCCTTGCTATTTCAATTTTAGAAAATTTAAGACATAGAGGTTGTAAAATAATGTCTACAACTCACTATAGTGAGTTAAAAGCTTATGCATTAAAAACTGAAAATGTTGAAAATGCTTCTGTTGAATTTAATGTTGAAACTTTAAGACCAACTTATAGGCTTTTAATAGGAGTTCCTGGTAAATCAAATGCTTTTGAGATTTCAAGAAGATTAGGTCTTAAAGATAATGTTATAGAGGAAGCTAAAAAGGTTATTTCTACTGAATCTTTACAATTTGAAGATTTAATACAATCACTTCAAGAAAAGAGTATAAAAGCTGAAAATGATGCTAGAGAGGCTGCAATATTAAAAAATGATGCAGAAAAATATAAAAATAGATATAAAGAAAAGTTTGAAAGAATTGAGAGTGTAAGAGATAATGTTTATGCAGATGCTAGAAGAGAAGCAAAGCAAATTTTAGATTCTGCTAAGGAAGAAGCAGATGCTATTTTGAAAAACATGAGAGATTTAGAAAGAATGGGTATATCTAGTGATGCAAGAAGAAAACTTGAGGCTGAGAGAGGAAAGTTAAGAGATAAAATAAGTGATGCAGAAGCTAGACTTCAAAAGAAAAAAGAAGAGAAAAAAGGAGAAGAACTTAAAAAGATTGAAATTGGAATGGAGGCCTTATTACCTTCAATAAATCAAAAAGTTATAGTTCTTTCAAAGCCAGATAATAAAGGTGAAGTTCAAGTTCAAGCTGGAATTATGAAAATAAATGTTAAGGCTAAGGACTTAAGAGTAGCTAAGGAAACTAAAGAAGAAAGAAAAATTAAAAAAAGAGAAGCAAGATTAAATTTAAGACAGGTAGATTCTTCTATAGATTTAAGAGGGATGGACTCAGAGGAAGCTTGTTATACAGCAGATAAGTATTTAGATGATGCTTATGTTGCAGGAAGAGGAGAAGTAACCTTAGTTCACGGAAAAGGAACTGGAGTTTTAAGAAAAGCTATAAATGATATGCTTAAAAAACACCCTCATGTTAAATCTCATAGATTAGGTGAATATGGAGAAGGTGGAACAGGAGTTACTGTTGTTATATTAAAATAAATTTTATTATAAAAAGTTAATTTAAAATATTATTATATTTAAGAGCCCTTTAATTGTTATTAGGAGATTAAATAAATCCTATAAAATTAAAGGGCTCTTTTTATATACAATTTATTAAAAAAAGATACAACTTATTTATGATATAATCAACTTAAACTTTAAAAATTAGAAAAGTTTGGAATAAAAGGGGGCTTTAGTAAGTGGATAAAAAAAACAAAAATAAAAAATCTTCTTTGAAAGGAGACAGAGTAATCTCTTTTTTTCTAGTTATATTATTTATCTTTGTTTTTTTATTAGGGAGGTTATTTTATATAAATATATTTAAGTCTAAAAGCTATAAAGCTATGGCAGAGGAACAATGGACAAATGAAATAAAGATAAATGCTAGAAGAGGGCGTATTCTAGATAGAAATAGTAGAGAATTAGCTGTTACAGCTAATGTTTTTAGAGTAGATTTAGATTTGGTAACCTTAAGAAAATATATAGAAAAGGAAGAAACTGATTCTATTGAAGTTGCGAAAGTTTTAGCAAGGGCTTTAGAACTTGAGGAGGAGTATGTATTAAGTAGAATAGAATATACTTACCCTTCAGGGAATTTAGCGACATCAGCAACCTTAGCAAGGAGAATAGAGAAGGAGAAAGCTGACAAGGTAAAGGAATTAGATATAGATGGGGTAAATATAGAAGAAGATACAAAGAGATATTATCCAAATGGAGATTTTCTATCTCATACTTTAGGGACAACAAATGCAGATGGAGAGGGGCTAAGTGGATTAGAACTTTATTATAATGATGAACTTACAGGAATTCCTGGAGTTAGGATTAATGAAGTTTCAAGAGATTATTTAAATAATCCATATTCAAAGTCTAGTTTTACTCCACCTGTAAATGGAAAGGATTTAACACTTACTATAGATGAAAATATACAATACTTTGTTGAAAATGTAGCTAATGAGGCTTTAAATAAACATAAGGCTGATTCTGTAAGTATAGCAGTTATGAATCCTAATAATGGAGAGATTTTAGGACTTGTAAATAAAGCTGGGTTTAATCCTAATAATCCTTTTGAGGGAAGTGAACTTTTTAAAGGGGAAGATGAATCACAGAAGCTTCAAAATATGTGGAGAAATAAAATTGTTTCAGATTCCTTTGAACCAGGTTCTATATTTAAAATAATAACTTCAATAGCAGCTGTAGAAGAAGGAATTTCTGGAGGAGATGAAGTTTATTATTGTGATGGAAGTTTAAATGTTTCGGGAAAGAATATAAAGTGTTGGAAGTCTGGTGGACATGGAGTACAAAATTTTAATCAAATTTTAGAAAATTCTTGTAACGTTGCCTTTATGGAAATTGGAGAAAAATTAGGGGCAGAAAAATTAAATGAATATATTAAATTATTTGGCTTTGGAGAAAAATCAGGTATTGATTTACCAGGCGAGGCTTCTGGGATAGTTAAAGAAGCTAAAGATATAGGCCCTGTAGATTTAGCTACAATATCTTTTGGACAAACTGATACTGTAAATGGAATCCAATTTATGGCTGCTTTAAATGCAGTTGCTAATGGAGGAGATTTAATTCAACCTCATCTTATGAAAAGTTTAAGTCATAAAGATGAGAATGGAGTAAAAATTATAGATGAAGTTTTTGCTCCTAAGATAAATGAGAATATAGTAGAGGAGGAAAGCACATTAAGAATTAAAGAGGCTTTAGAATCTACTGTATCTAGGGGCTCTTCAAAGGATGCAGGAATTAAAGATATAAAGGTTGCAGGTAAAACAGGAACAGCTGAGAAAGTTGATTCAGAAAAAGGTACTTATGGTGCAGGATATATAGCATCCTTTGCAGGATTTGCTCCTTATGATGACCCTAAAATATCTCTAATAGTAATAATAGACAATCCTAAAAATGGAGAACATTTTGGAGGCGTAGTAGCTGCTCCTTTTGCAGGAGAATTGTTTAATAATATTTTTAACTATCTTTCATTAAATGAAGAAAATTTAGAATATAGTGAAGGTGAAGCTATAATTCCTAATTTAAGAGGGGATAAAGTATCTAGTGCTGAAAGAACTTTAAATGAATTAGGAATTAATGCAGTAATAGAAGGAGAGGGAAGTTTTGTTACATCTATTTCTCCTATGCCAGGATATAAAATATCTAAGGGAGATGTTATAACTTTAAAAGCGGGAAATAGGTTTGATAGAAGTGAAAAGGAAATAGTTGTTCCAGACTTTAGAAATTTAAGTGAGGATGAAGCTAAGGAAATTTTAAAATCCTTAGATTTAAAGGGAGAATTTAAAGGTAAAGGTAAAATTAGAGAACAGAGCATAAGTTCTGGTGAAATTATAAAAAGTGGAGAAACAATTAAATTTAATTTAGAAGAATAAAAATATAATATTATTTAAAGAGAGAGAAATTTATTTAATTTTAAAATGCTTATTTCTCTCTCTTTTTTATAAGGGTTTTTAAATTTTGCTTTAAGGCTTATAATAAAATAGAAATTTACAAATTATTTAATAATTTATAAAAGGAGAGAAGGTTTTGATTTTAGTTAGTGGATGTTTATGTGGTATTAATTGTAAATATAATGGTGAAAACAATTTGAATGAAAATATATTGAAGCTTCTTAAGGAGGGAAAAGCAGTTATTGCTTGTCCAGAACAGTTAGGAGGATTAAAAACTCCAAGGGTTCCTAGTGAGATTGTTGGAGGAACTGGAAGGGAGGTTTTAAGTGGAAAAGCTAAGGTACTTAGCAAAGAAGGAGAAGATGTTACTAAGGAATTTATTAAGGGTGCTTATGAAACCTTAAACATAGCTAAAAGTATAGAAGCAGAATATATAATTTTAAAGTCAAAAAGTCCTTCTTGTGGTTTAGGACTTATATATTCAGGAAACTTTAATGGAGAGAAAAAGGAAGGAAATGGGGTAACCTGTGAACTTTTAATACAAAATGGATTTAATATTAAAACAGAAAAGGATTTTTAGGAGGAATTTATAAATGAATAAGGAAATGAGAGAAAAAGTTAGAGAACTTTATAATGGAAGTTGCAGAGTTTGTAAGGTTTGTAATGGAATAGCCTGTGCAGGAGAAGTGCCAGGTATGGGAGGAAAAGGAACAGGAGCTGCTTTTATTAGAAATATTTCTTCTTTAGAGAAAATTAAGCTTAATATGAGAACTATTCATAATGCTAAAAATCCAGATATGTCTATTGAAATTTTTGGTAAAAGAATGGAGATTCCAGTTTTTGCAGCACCAATAACAGGAACAATGTTGAATATGGGAGGTAAGGTTAGCGAAAGAGAATATATAGAAGGAGTAGTTAAAGGATGTTTAGATTCAGGAATATACCCTATGGTTGGAGATACAGCAGTTGATTTATGTTTAACTACTAATTTAGAAGTTATTGAAGAATATAAAGGGGAAGGTATTGTTTTTATAAAGCCTTGGAAAAATGAAGTTGTAATAGAGAAGATAAAGATGGCAGAAAAAGCAGGAGCTTTTGCTATAGGAATGGATATAGATGCAGCAGGACTTATAACTTTAGCTATGAATGGAAAGCCTGTTGAACCAAAAAATTTAGAAGAAATAAAAGAAATAGTAAATTCAACTAAATTACCTTTTATTCTTAAAGGAATAATGACAGCAGATGAAGCTGAACTTGCAGTAGAGGCAGGAGTTTCTGCTATAGTTGTATCTAATCATGGTGGAAGAGTATTAGATCAAACACCAGCTACTTGCGAGGTTTTAGAAGAAATAGCTTCTAAGGTTAAAGGAAAGGTGAAAATTTTAGTTGATGGAGGAGTAAGAACTGGGGTTGACATATTGAAGATGATAGCTTTAGGTGCTGATTGTGTTTTAATAGGAAGACCATTTATAACTGCTACCTTTTTAGAGGGGGCTAAAGGTGTTGAAGAATATGTAGATTCTTTAAAAGGAGAATTAAAATCAGCTATGGTACTAACAGGATGTAATTCAATAGAGAGTATAAATAGTAGAATTATTTATAAAGGAGAAAGATAGATTATGAAAGTTTTTGCACATAGAGGATTTAGCTTTGAGTATCCAGAAAATACATTGTTATCTTTTAAGGAAGCTTTAAAATTAAATATTTATGGTATAGAACTTGATGTTCATAAAAGCAAGGATGGAGAGTTAGTAGTAATACATGATGAAAATATAAAAAGAACCTTTAAGGGAAAGGGAGAAGTTAAAGATTATACCTTCAAGGAACTTAGAGAGTTTAAATGTAGCAAGAAAGCTTTTGAAAATAATGAGGAATGTAAAATTCCAAAGTTAGAAGAAGTGTTTAATCTTATAAAGAATAAAGATATAGTTTTAAATATAGAGCTTAAAACTGACGTTATAGAATATAAGGACATTGAGTTAGATGTATTAAATTTAATAAAAAAATATGATATAGAAGAGAAAATAATTATTTCAAGTTTTAATCATAAATCCTTAGAAAGAGTAAGAAGTTTAAATGAAAATATTAAATTAGGACTTCTTTATGATAGAAAAATACCTGAGATTATAGAGGTTAGTAAAAGATTAAAAGCTTATGCAATACATCCTAGTAAAAGGCTTGTTAATAAAGAATTAGTAGATATTGCTCATAAAGAAGGGCTAAAAGTAAATGTTTATACAGTAAATAAAATCTATGAAATGAATAGACTAAGAGAATATGGAGTAGATTCTATCTTTACAGATAAGGCTAAAATGGCTTTAGAATATTTAAAATAAAACTTTAAAATATATTGTTAAACCTAACAAGGATTTTATTTTAAATTTAGGTGCTTGTTAGGTTTATATTTTTGTTTTTAAAATTTATATAAAACTTGTTTAAAAAAATGTAACTTACTTATTAAAATATTTTAGTAATAATTATTATGTTAAGTGAATAAACATATAAAGGATAAATATAAATTTTAAGGAGGAAGTATAAAGCAGGATTTTTAGTTTGTAATAAATCTTAGCTGCTTTAATTAATTTAATAAATTAATTAAAGTTTAATACTTATAAACAGTATGGATTATGTAAAAAAAGGGTTTGGAGCAATTCCAACAGAAGAACAAGTTAATTATCAAAAAGAGGAACTTACAGCCTTTATACATTTTGGTATAAATACCTTTACAGGAAAAGAATGGGGAGATGGAAAAGAAAGTACAGAAATTTTCAATCCTAGCAGTTTAGATGCAGATAGTTGGATAAAAGTATTATGTAATGCTGGATTTAAGAGAGTTATTTTAACCGCAAAACATCATGATGGCTTTTGCTTATGGAATAGCAAATATACAAGACATAGTGTAGCTAATAGTCCGTGGAAAAATGGACAAGGTGATGTAGTAAGAGAAGTTTCTAAAGCTTGTAATAAATATAAAATAAAATTTGGAGTATATCTTTCTCCATGGGACCAAAATTCAGAGTATTATGGAAAAGGTGATGGAAGTCTTTATAATGAGTTTTATATTAATCAATTAAAAGAACTATTAACAAATTATGGACCTATAGCAGAAGTTTGGATGGATGGTGCTAAGGGGTCAAACCTTAAGCAAGATTATGATTTTGAGAAATGGTTTTCAATAATAAAAACATTGCAAAAAAATTCTTTGATTTTTAGTCCTCAAGGTCCTGATATTAGATGGATTGGAAATGAGAAGGGCTATGCAGGTGAAACTTGTTGGTCAACTATAAATATTGAGAAAATGAAAGAAAGAGAAAATCCTTCTTATCTAAATAAAGGAGAAGAGTATGGAGCGGAATGGGTTGTTGGAGAGTCTGATGTGTCAATAAGACCAGGATGGTTTTATCATGATTTTGAAGATGAGGAGGTTAAATCTTTAAGAAAACTAATAGATATTTATTTTAAATCAGTTGGAAGAAATTCTGTTTTATTATTAAATATTCCTCCTAATAAAGAGGGAAAAATACATGAAAATGATATTAATAGATTAAAGGAATTTGGAAATATAATTAAAAAGATATTTAAAAATAACTTAGCCTTTAATAAAAATATTATTTCAGATAGTTTTTATAGCAATGAATATTCTGATAAAAATATGTTAGACAATAATTATGATACTTACTTTGCACCTAAAAAGGGAGAAAAGACTTGCAAAATTGAGATAGATTTAGGAGATATTACTGAATTTAATCTTATTTCTTTGCAGGAATATATACCTTTAGGACAAAGAGTTTCTAGTTTTAATATAGAGGTATTAATAGGAAAAGAGTTTCTTAAGGTTTATGAGGGTAGTACTATAGGTTATAAAAGGCTTATAGTTTTAGAAAATTTTAAAAGTAGTAAGATAAGAATAAATATAACAGCTTCTTTAGAAATACCTCTTATAAACAGCATAGGAGTTTATAAAATAGATAAAGAGTATTATCCTTTTAGTAAAGATAATTTAAAAAGCCTAATTGAATTTGAAAAAAGTGAATATAAAGTAAGTAATAAAGATAAAATAGTAACTTTAAAAATTAAAAGAGAAAATAATTTAGAAGAAAAAGTAGAAGTCAATTATGAAACTATATCAGGAACAGCTTTAAATGGAATAGATTATCAAACTTGGTCTGGAACTTTATCTTTTAAAGAAGGAGAAAAGGAAAAGAGCTTTCATATAAATCTAATAAATAGAGGAGATGTTAAAGAGGATAGAGAATTTTATGTTAAATTAAGTGATTCTATAGGGGGAGAATTAGGAGATTTATATGAGAGTAAAATTATAATAAGCAGTAATTAAGAAAATATTTAAAACTTATTTCTTTTAAAATTTATCTAAAAATAAATTTAAAGCTTAATAAATTTAATTAATATTTAATAAGAGAATAATAATAAAAGGTAAAATAATTGTAAAAAATAATAAAAATAATAATTAAAATGGAATTGTTTTGATTACAATTCCATTTTTTCTTTTTTTTGTTTTTAAAATTTAAATTATTGTAGTATAATATCTGTAAAATAAAAATAAAAATCCTTATAGAGATTTAAAGGAGAGATAGTATAGTGTATAGAGAAAGATATGAAGAATGGTTAAATTCTGATATTATTTCTGAAGAAATAAAGGAAGAGTTAAGAGCAGTAAAAGAAGAAAAAGAAATAGAAGATAGATTTTATAAGGAACTAGATTTTGGTACAGGTGGATTAAGAGGAATTATTGGTGCTGGTACTAATAGAATGAATATATATACAGTAGGAAAAGCTACTCAAGGCTTTGCAGATTATTTAAATAACAATTATGAAGGAAAAAAATCTGTTGCAATAGCTTATGATTCAAGAAATATGTCTAAGGAGTTTGCAAAATCAGCAGCTTTAACTCTTTGTGCAAATGGTATAAAGGTTAATCTTTTTGAGTCTTTAAGACCAACTCCAATGTTATCATTTGCAGTTAGAGAATTAAATTGTAATGGAGGTATAGTTATAACAGCTTCACACAATCCAAAACAATATAATGGGTATAAGGTTTATGGAGATGATGGATGTCAATTAACTGATGAGCCTGCTAAAGCTGTTATTGACTATGTAAATAAAGTTAAGGATTATTCTGATATAAAAACAATGAGCGAAGAAAAAGCTTTAGAAGAAGGTCTTTTAGTTTATATAGGAGAAGAAATAGATAAAAAATATATAGAGGCATTAAAAACTCTAACTATTAGAAAAGATTTAGTTAAAAATCATGCTAAAGATTTAAAAATAATTTATACTCCAATTCATGGGTCTGGTAATCTTCCAGTTAGAAGAATATTAAAAGAATTAGGATATGAGAATGTTTATGTTGTTAAAGAACAAGAAATGCCAAATGGAGAGTTTCCAACAGCTCCATATCCAAATCCAGAAGATCCAAAGGTGTTTAAATTAGCTTTAGATATGGCTAAGGAAATTAAGCCAGATATAATATTTGGAACAGATCCAGACTGTGATAGAATAGGTGTTGTTGTAAAAGACAATAAAGGAGAGTATCAAGTATTAAGTGGTAATCAAACAGGAATGTTATTAACTAACTATATATTAAGCTCTTTAAAAGAAATGAATAAATTACCTAAAAATGGTGCTATTATAAAAACTATTGTTACTACAGAGTCAGTAAGAAATATGACTGAGGAATATGGAGTAACATTAATAGATACACTAACAGGATTTAAATATATAGGTGAAAAGATAAAAGAATTTGAAAATTCAGGTTCAAATGAATATTTATTTGGTTTTGAAGAAAGTTATGGTTATTTAGCTGGAACTTTTGCAAGAGATAAGGATGCAGTTGTAGCTTCTATGTTAATAGCTGAAATGACTTTATATTATAAAGAACAAGGAAAAACTCTTTATGATGGATTAATTGAACTTTATAATAAATATGGATACTTTAAGGAAAGCTTAGTATCTATAGAACTTGCAGGAAAAGAAGGGCAAGAAAAAATAGCTAAATGTATAGATGCTTTAAGAAATGATTCTTTAAAAGAATTAAATAATGTTAAGGTTGTTAAATCCTTTGATTATAAGTTAAGTAAGGAAGTAAATAATTTAACTAAGGAAGAAAAAGAAATCAAGCTTCCAAAATCAAATGTTTTAAAATATATTTTAGAAGATGATTCTTGGTTTGTTGTAAGACCATCAGGAACTGAGCCAAAGATGAAGATTTATTTATCAGTAAAAGGTTTAAGTTTAGAAGATGCAGAAGAAAAGAGCGAAAAATTTAAAGAAGCTATAATGGAATTAATTAATGAAAAATTAAAATAGTTTAAGTTAAAAAGGAGCTATGTTAATATAACTTATATAAGTTACATTACTAGCTCTTTTCTTTTTACTTTAATTTATCTTACTTAAAGTGTTATAATATATAACTAAAATAAGAGCTAATAATTTAAGGAATTAAATCCTAAGATGAACTTAATTTTGTTTTATGATAAAATAAACTTCGAAATTTATGATATATATTAAACTTTAAGTTTATAAATCTTGTTTTTAGACAGAATTTAAAATAAATAAGTAAAGTAGTTAAGGAGATAAAATATATGAGTTTTAATACATTTGCAAAGGAAAAATTATCACAACTTTTATTCTTAGAAATAGATGGAGAAGGATTTATTAAAAGTTTAGGAAAAGATGAAAAGGACATTAATGTTAAGGAGTTATACATCCCAATAGACCCAAAACATTTATCTAAGGATGTTAAAAGTGGATATAAATTAGAGAATCTTCCAATAAATTATTTAATTGAAGGAATGTTTTTTGCTTTAGGTGGAGATAAAGATTTTAAATTTAATAAGGATTATAAAAAGTTAATTAGCTTAATAGAGGATGCTATTCCTTGTGTAAAAAAAATAGTCGCTGACAAAGTAAAAGAAGGAAATATGGTTGAAGCTTTTATGCTTTTAAAAGGATTAAGTGAGGTTTCAGAGGAAACTGATGTTTATGAAAATCTTCTTTTAATATGTGAATCTTTAAGGGAGAGAAATAAATCCTATAATGATACACAATTAGAAATTTGTGATAAATGTAAGGAAAATAGAAGTGACTTAGCTTTACCATATCTTTATTCAGCAATAGCATATAATGATATGGGGAAATATGATAAGGCCTATGTAGATATAAATGAATACTTAGCTAAAGGTGGAGAAAAAAATGAAATAGTTGAAGCACTATATAATGAAATAAAGGATTCCGCTGACTATGAAGAGGGGAAAGAGGAATTAATAGAAGAACCTGAGGATGCTTTAAAAAGACTTCTTCCTTTAGCAGATAAATTTCAAGATAATGCTATTTTAAGATATTACATTGCAACAGCTTATAGAAGGCTTGGAAATTTTGAAAAGGCAGTTTATTATTTAAATGAATGTTTATCTATTGATGATAGCATAGTTGAGGCCGTTAATGAAATGGGAATAAATTATGCATCTTTAGGGATATATGATGAAGCTATTAAATATTTAAGAAAGGCCTTTGAGAGTACAAGAGATATAGAAGTTTGTACTAATTTAATAGTTTGTTATTTAAATGCAGGAAAATTTGAAGAGGCTAAGCAACACTTAGCTATTGCAAAAGCTATAAACAAAGAGGATGAAATAGTAAAAGAAATAGAAACATTTATGAGAAATAATAATATTAAGTAGCCTTAGGAGCGTAAATTTATGTATAAGGATTTATTAGGATATAAAATATTTTCAGATAATAAAGAAAAACTTTTAGAAGAAATTCAAAAAAAAAATAAAGTTAACATAATATCTGGAAATCCAGAGGTTTTATATAATGGTATAAAAAATGATTTTTTAAGAAAAAGTTTTACTAAAGAAGATGCTTTAATCATTCCAGATGGAGTAGGAACTCTTCTTGCAGCTAAATATAATGGAATAGAAATTAAAGAAAAGATAGCTGGAATAGATGTTATGAATATGCTTTTAAAGGAAGCTAAAGATAAGAGTTTAAGGGTTTTTTTATTAGGGGCAAAGGAAGAAACTTTAATTAAGTGTAAAGAAAAAATAGAAGAAATCTACAAAGGAATAAACATAGTAGGAGTAAATAATGGATTTTTTGATTTAAATAATTGCAATGATTTAATAGATAAGATTAACAAAAGTAAAGCAGATATACTTTTTGTTGCTATGGGAGCACCTAGACAGGAGATATTTATAGAGAAATATAAAAATAAGCTTTGTTGCAAGGTATTTATGGGTGTTGGAGGAAGCTTTGATGTTATTTCAGGAAATGTAAATAGAGCACCTGATTTTATGATTAATATGGGAATGGAATGGTTCTACAGAGTTTATAAGGAACCTTGGAGAATAAAAAGATTAGGAAGCATACCAAAGTTTTTATTATTATCTCTTAAAGAAAGAGGGAAAAAATAATGAATATTTTATTTGTAGCCTGTTATTCTCCTATTATAAATAATTCAGCTTCTATTGAAACTCTTATGTATTTAAACAATTTATGCAATATTAATAATAACAAAGTTCATCTTTTAACCGTTGATTTTCCTAAAAATTCTATATATTATGATGAGGAAGTTTTAAAGCTTTTAGATAATAAGGTTAAGATACATAAAGTTGAAGGTGGAAAATTCTTTAATAAGGTAATGCCTAAAAAAACTTTAGGGCAAAAAGAAAGCAATGATAGCGATAGCTTTAAAAATAGTAAAAAGATAAAACTTATGAGGAAAATAAAAAATAAAATTATTTTCCCAGACATGTATTATATGTGGAGTTTTAAGGCATCAAAATATGCTAAGGACCTTATGGAAAAAGAAAAATTTGATGTTATATTTTCTATGCATGAGCCACCATCTAGTCATCTTTGTGCTTTAAGAATAAAGAAAAAGTATAAAGAAATACCTTGGGTTTTATATTGGAGCGACCCTTGGCTTAAGGACCCTTCAAGAGAAAATATTGGATTTATAAGAAAATTTATAGAAGGAAAACAAGAAAAAGCAGTAGTATTAAATGGTGATAGGCATATATTTGTAACAGAGGAAAATAAAAAAGATTTTATAGAAAAGTATAATTTAAAAGAAGAAAATATGTTTATTGTAACTAGAGGTTATAATAAAGAAATTTATAAAGAAATTGAAAAGGAAGAAAAACCAAAACTTTTAAAAGAAGATAAAATAAATTTAATATATGCAGGAGAAATATTTAGCAAAATTAGAGACTTAAAACCCTTTATAAAAGCATTAAAAGAATTAGAAAAAAGAGATAATAATATATTTAATAGATTAAATATATTATTCTTTGGAAATATAGATGATGAAAATATAAAAGCAGAATTAAAAGAATTTCCTAATGTAAGTGTAAATGGAAGGATTGACTATAAAGAAGCTTTAAGATATATGATACATGGAGATATACTTCTTGTTTTAGGAAATAAAAATTCTAAACAGATACCTGCTAAAATATATGATTATTTAGGAACTAAAAATATTATTATGGTTATATTAGGTGATGATAATGACCCTATAAAGTCTGTTGTAGATAATAAAGAAAAGTGTATAGTAAGTAAAAATAACTATGAAGATATAATAAATAGTTTTGAAAAATGTGGGGCTTTATTAGACTCTAATAAAGAGTTTAGTGAAAATGAAGAATATGAGTGGAGTAATATAGGTAAAAAACTTAATGATATATTAAATTTAAAATAAGTAATTTAAATAAGCAATAATATTTTGGAGGGTTAGTAAGTGAAAGATAAAAAAATTAAGGATTTTATAAATGATTTAGGCTCAGAATTATCAGCACCAGGTGGGGGAGCAGCTGCTGGAATTGTTGGTGCTGTTGGAGTTGCATTAACATCAATGGTTTATAGCTTAACAGTAGGAAAAAAATCTTATGAGATTTTAAGTAAAGAGAATAAAGATAAACTAGATGAAAATCTTTTAATTGCAAAAAGAACTTATGATGAGATGTTAGATTTTATGAGCAAGGATGAAGAGGCCTTTACAACTTTAATGGAATGCTATAAGTTACCTAAGGAAACTATAGAGGAACAGAATTTAAGAAGTAAAAAAATAGAGGAATGTACTATAGGTGCTATGATAGTTCCTTTAGAATTAAGTAGAAAAGCATTGAGATTTTTTGAAAATGTAAGCTTTGCATTTAAATATGGAAATAAGAATTTAATATCAGATTCTGTTGTAAGTGCTATAATGCTTAGTGCTTGTATAGATAGTTCCATAGTCAATGTGGAAATAAATTTAAATTTCTTAAAGGATAAAAAATTAGTTGAAGAAGTAAAAGAAGAAATTTCATATATAAGAAATGAAAGTAATAGATTAAAAAATGAAATTTTAAGTGAAAGTGGATTTTTAAAAAATAATTAGAAATAAAGAAAATTTATAAAATAAGGATACTATCAAAATATAAGATATTAAAATATTTTGATAGCATCCTATTTTTATTATTACTTTTTAGGAGTTAAGTCATTTAAGGACTTAAATTCATAGCCCATAGATTTTAATTCCTTTAATACTTCATCTAAAATAGCTGTGTTTGTATCTGATACTGCATGAAGTAAAGCTACTTCACCATTATGAGCTTTATCTAATATTTTTTTCTTTGCAAATTCCTTAGAAGGTTGTTCATCAACTAACCAGTCTTTGTATGCAAAACTCCAAAATACAGTTGTATATCCAAGTTCTTCTGTATAAGAAAGGGATTGTTCACTATATTTACCCATAGGAGGTCTAAAAAATTTAGGCATTTCTTTTTTAGTAACTTTAAAATATTCTTCTTCTACTTCAGTAAATTCCTTTTTAAAACTATCCCTGTCTAATATCTTAGCCATAGAAGGATGATGAGAAGTATGATTACATACAAGATGTCCTTCTTCTTCCATTCTTTTTATAAGTTCTGGATAGTCTTTTATATAAGGTTTTGTTACAAAGAAGGCAGCAGGAACTTTGTTATCTTTAAGAATATCAAGAATTTTTGAAGTATTGCCATTTTCATAACCTTCATCAAAGGTAAGAAAAATTTCTTTTTTTGCTGTATCACCACAGTATATTGTTTTGTAGTTGCTTATATAAGGAGTTTCACGAGGACCATAAGGGATTCCTTCTTCCTTATTAAAAGAATAATACCAGTTAAATTCTTCTGTAGAAGGAAGATTAAGTTCTTTTGCGTTTACTACATTAAAAAATATAGATAAAGTTAAAATAAGGGAAAATATTAAAGAAAAACCCTTTTTAATCATAAAATATCACCTCGATTTTAGTATGTCTTATATATTAGGATTAATTTGTATTTTTAGGTGGATAATTAGGAAACATAATACAGTTGTTGAAATATATATTAAGCTAGAGTATAATCATTAAGTATGAAATTAAATATAAGAAAGGGACGTGTACATAGATGAAATTAGGAATGGTTGGATTACCAAACGTTGGTAAAAGTACATTATTCAATGCTATTACAAAAGCAGGAGCTGAATCAGCAAACTATCCTTTCTGTACAATAGAACCAAACGTAGGTGTTGTAAGTGTACCAGATAAGAGATTAGATGTTTTAGAAAAAATATATAACACAAAGAAAAAAGTATATACTGCCATAGAATTTTACGATATAGCAGGATTAGTTAAAGGTGCTAGTAAAGGTGAAGGGTTAGGAAATAAATTCTTATCACATATAAGAGAGGTTGCAGCTATTGTTCATGTTGTAAGATGTTTTGATGATGAGAATGTTGTTCATGTAGAAGGTTCTGTAGACCCAATAAGAGATATAGAAACTATAAACTTAGAACTTATTTTTGCAGATTTAGATGTTCTTGAAAGAAGAATGGAAAAAACTATGAAGTTAGTAAGATCTGGAGATAAAACTGCAAAATTTGAGTATGAAATAATGGAAAGATTAAAAGCTCATTTAGAGGCAAATAAACCAGCTAGAACTTTAGAGACTACTGAAGAGGAAGAGGCATTTATAAAAAGTTTATTCTTAATAACTTCAAAGCCGGTTTTATATGCTTGCAACATATCAGAAGAAGATATGATGGAAGGAAATCTAGACAATGAATATGTTAAACAGGTTAGAGCATATGCAGAGGCTGAAAATTCAGGAATTATGGTAGTTTGCGCTAAGCTTGAAGAAGAATTATCAGGTTTAGATGAGGAAGAAAAAGCAGAAATGTTAGCTGAATATGGTTTAGAAGAATCAGGACTTGATAAGCTTATACAAGCAAGTTATAAGCTTTTAGGATTAATGAGTTATTTAACTGCAGGAGTACAAGAGGTTAGAGCTTGGACAATTAAACAAGGAACTAAAGCACCACAAGCAGCAGGTAAGATTCACTCTGATATAGAAAGAGGATTTATAAGAGCGGAAGTTGTATCTTATGATGATTTAGTAGAGTGTGGTTCAGAAGCTGCAGCTAAGGAAAAAGGTGTTTATAGATTAGAAGGTAAAGATTACGTAATGAAAGATGGAGACATAGTAAACTTCAGATTTAACGTATAATATAAAAAGTTATCATCAAATTTAAACAGCATTTTTAGACTAAAAAAGAGCTATTTGAAAATTTTTCAGATAGCTCTTTTTCTTTATGGCGGGAATATGTGGGAATCGAACCCACCAATGATGGTATTAGCACCATAACTAGGTTTTGAAGACCTGTAGGAACACCAGTCCCTATATACTCCCATGATATTTTAAAATTTTACATTAAATTATTTATAATGTCAATTTTTTTTCTTAATATATTGTATAATAAGAAAGTTACAAATAATAAATATTGAAAGGAAATTTTAATTTTTTATAGAATAATTTATAATAAAATATAATATATAATGGGAAAATAGTTGCAATATTATTATATTGTAGTGTAAATTAATAAGAGGCATAATAATTTACACAATGTTTATAATAAATATGTTTAAAAAATATTTATTAATAAAATTAAGCATGATAAATTTAATCTGTTAGACTTAAATTATATAATATATAATATGATTTTTAGAAGAAAAGATGATAAAAACTTAGAGTGATAAACAATTTAAAATTTAAGGAGTATTTATATGGAATTTAAACACATTTCAGTTTTGCTAGATGAGTGCATAGATGCTTTAAATATAAAAAAAGATGGTATATATGTAGATTGTACACTAGGTGGTGCAGGGCATTCAAGCGAAATAGTAAAAAGGCTATCAAAAGAGGGAAGGCTAATAGGTTTTGACCAAGATAAGGATGCTTTAAAGGCTGCTAAAGAAAGATTAAAAGAATATAGTAATGTTACTTATGTCCATAGCAATTTTTATGCTATATATGATGTTTTAACAGATTTAGGTATAGACGGAGTAGATGGCATCCTTATGGACTTAGGAGTTTCTTCTTATCAGTTAGATAATGGAGAAAGAGGCTTTAGTTATATGCAAGATGCTCCTTTAGATATGAGAATGAATAGGGAAAATGAATTTTCAGCTTATGATATAGTAAACACTTATACAGAAGAGGAACTATATAGAATAATTAAAGAATATGGGGAAGAGAAGTTTGCTAAAAGAATAGCAAGTTTTATAGTTGAAAATAGAGAAGAAAAGAGCATAGATACGACTTTAGAACTAGTTGAAATAATAAAAGCTGCTATTCCAGCTAAAGCTAGAAGAGAAGGACCACATCCTGCTAAGAGAACTTTTCAAGCTATAAGAATTGAAGTTAATAAAGAACTTGAAATAATAAGTAAGACTATATTAGATGGAGTTAAAAAGCTTAATAAGGGAGGAAGAATGGCAATAATAACATTCCACTCTTTAGAAGATAGAATTGTTAAAAACACCTTTAAAGAACTAGCAAATCCTTGTACATGTCCAAGTGAATTTCCAGTATGTGTTTGTAACAGAAAACCAGAGGTTAAGTTAATAAGTAGAAAACCTATAGAAGCTAGCAAGGAAGAACTAGAATTTAATCCAAGAAGTAGAAGTGCTAAGTTAAGAGTAATAGAAAAATTATAATTTATATTCAGTATATTTTAAAGTAAGGGGAATAAATAATTGGAGAGGGATTATAGATGGATGTAAAAGAGTTTGATTATAATGGTAGTTCAGCACTTAAGCCAAAGAGAAAAGAGCAAACTATACCAAGTAAAGAAACATATGACAAAAGAAAGAAAAAAATCGAGCAACAAAAAAGAAAAAAGCAAAAAGATAAGAAAATAAAAAAGAGCATATATCAAATAGTACTTCTAATATTAATTGTTGGTGGAATAACTATAAGTAGAGATATGAAAGTTTATAAAACTCAACAAAATTTGGACTCATTAAATAAAGAAATAAACTCTGTTATAACAGAAAATGAGGCTTTAAAGGTTCAAATATTAAAGGCTAGTTCTTTAGATAAAATAGAAGAAATAGCTAAAGATAAGTTGAAGATGATATTGCCAACTAAGGAGAACATGGTTAAATTAGGCGATGATACGTCTGCTCAAGGGAAGAGATAGGGGAATAAATTAGGATGTACTTTTATTGTTTTAAAAGTACATCCATAATTTTTATGGTTACAAATTTATTTTACTTAAAATAAGAAATTAATAATTTTAAATCTCATAAAAGTAACTTACTATAAAAGATTGCTTTTAGTTAACTTACTACGGAGGGCTAAATGTGAAAAAAAAGAAAAACAAAGGATTTAAAGATTATAAAATAACTAAGTCTTTAATTGATGGAAGAACCTTTTGGATTATGATAATAATTTGGTTCTTACTAGGAGTTTTAACCCTTAGACTTTCTTATATAATGATCTTTAAACACAAGGAATATGGAGCGAAGGCTGAGGAACAGTGGAAAAATGAGGTTAAAATAAGTGCTAAAAGAGGAGAAATACTAGATAGAAATGGTGCACAATTGGCAGTTAGTGCTAATGTTTATAGAGTTGATTTAGACCTTAAAACTTTAAGAGAAGATGCCTTTAAAAGTGATGATACAGATGATCAAAAAAGAGAAAAATTAAATAAAATTGCAGCGGAAATAGGAAATGCTTTAGACATACCTAAAGAGGAAGTTTATGATAAAATAAACACAACTTTACCTTCTGGTGCACCAGCAAACTCAGTAACTTTAGCTAGAAAAGTTGAAAAAGATAAAGCAGACAAGGTAAAAGCCCTTAAAATAAGGGGAGTAATAGTTTCTCAAGATACAAAAAGATATTATCCAGATAACAACTTTTTAGCTCAAGTTTTAGGAAGAGTTGATGCAGATGGTGTAGGTCAAGGAGGAATAGAGAGAGAGTATAATGCTGAACTTTCAGGACTTCCAGGAATGAGGATATCAGAAGTTGCTAGAAATAATAGTGGTATACCTTATTCAGATTCTGAATTTGCAAAGCCAGTAGATGGTAAAAATGTTACTTTAACAGTAGATGAAACAATACAGTACTTTGCAGAAAAAGTAGCTGAACAAGGAATAAAAGAATATAAGGCTGATGATGTTAGTATAATAGTTATGAATCCTAAAAATGGAGAGATTTTAGCTATGGCTAATAAGCCAGATTATAATCCAAATAATCCTTATGAAGGTTATGAAAATTATCCAGGAAAAGATAAAACTCAAAAAATGGAGAATATGTGGAGAAACGATTCTGTTTCTAATACCTTTGAACCAGGTTCTATATTTAAAATGGTAACAGCAGCTGCTGCCGTTCAAGAGGGAATAGCAGGAACAAATGAAACATATTATTGTCCTGGAGGAAAAAATGTTGCAGGTACTTATATAAAATGTTGGAAACCAGATGGTCATGGAACTGAGACTTTTGACCAAATACTTGAAAATTCTTGTAACGTAGGATTTATGGATATAGGACAAAAGCTTGGTAAAGAGAAGTTAAATGAATATATAGAGAAATTTGGGTTTGGAAAAGAAACAGGAATTGATTTGCCAGGAGAAACAACAGGAATATTAATGCCAAATGATAAAATAGGACCTGTTGAACTAGCTACTATATCTTTTGGGCAAACAGATAGTGCAAGTGCTGTTCAAATGATGGCAGCTATGAATACTATAGCAAATGGAGGAACTTGGATACAACCACATATAATGAAAGAAATAAGTCATGAGGATGAAAGTGGTGCTAAGGTTGTAGATAAAACCTTTGAACCAAAAAAAATTGACAATATAATAGACCAACAAACTGCTATGAGAGTTTCAGAAGCTTTAGAGAAAACTGTTAAATATGGTTCTTCTAAGAGAGCGTACATAGAAGGATATGGGATGGCAGGAAAAACAGGAACTGCTGAAAAAGTTAAGGCAAGCGGAGGATATGGAGCAGGATATGTTTCTTCTTTTGCAGGATATGCTCCATATAATGACCCACAAATTTCAGTATTAATAGCAGTAGATAATCCAAAGGGTGAGCATTTTGGTGGTTTAGTGGCTGCGCCATTAGCTCATGATTTATTTAATGATATTTTTAATTATATGGAATTAGACAGTTCTAAGGTAAATGAAAAAGCTAATGAAATAATAGTACCAGAGGTTAGAGGATTTACTTTAGAAAAAGCGAAATCTATTTTAGATAAAGAAAAAATAAAATATCAAGTAGATGGTGATGGTAGTGTAGTTTCAGAAATGGATCCAAAACCAGGATATACAATAAAAGAAGGAGATGAAATTAAACTTTACACTAAAACTACTTCAAATTATAATAAAGATGTTGTAGTTCCAGATTTTAATAACCTTTCTATGGAAAAAGCAAAGGAAATTTTAAAGAAAATTGGATTAAAAGGAAAATTTTCAGGAGAGGGAGTTATTACAGAACAAAGCATAGCACAAGGTGATGTAGTTAAAAGTGGAACAGTTATAAACTTTAAATTAGATAAAAAGTAATTATAAATAAAACTAGCATGTGATAAAATTCACATGCTAGTATTTTGTGAATTTAACGCTTATTTAGTGCATAGTATTTAAGGAGTGAAAAAAATGATTCTTAAAAGTTTATTAGAGGGATTAGACTATGAGGTCTTACAGGGAATAGAAGATATAAATGTAGAAAACATAAGATATGATAATAGAAAAATAGAAGAAGGAGATGTTTTTACTTGTATAAAGGGCTTTAAAGTAGATGGACATTCCTTTGTAGAAGATGCTATTAAAAAAGGAGCTAAGGCTTTAATAGTTCAAGAAGAAGTAAATGCTAAAGAAGACATAACAATAATAAAGGTTAAAGATACTAGAAAAGCTTTAGCTATAATGTCTTCTAATTATTTTGGTAAGCCAAAGGATAAGCTTAAAATAATAGGTATAACAGGGACTAATGGAAAAACAACTTCTGCCTTTATAATTAAATCTATTTTAGAAAAAGCGGGCTTTAAAACAGGACTAATAGGTACCATAGCAAATTACATTGGAAATAAGAAAATAGATGCAGTAAGAACAACACCAGAATCTTATGAACTTCATGAGTTATTTAAAAATATGGTAGATAACGAAGTTAAATACTGTGTTATGGAAGTTTCATCTCATTCTTTAGAATTAGATAGAGTATATGGAATTAGGTTTGAGGAAGGAATTTTTACAAATCTTACTAGAGATCATTTAGATTTTCATAAAACTTTTGAAAACTACTATAATGCTAAGTTTAAGCTTTTTGAAAGAAGTAATCATAGCATTATAAATTTAGATGACCCTTATGGACTTGATATAGTTAAAGATATAGAAAAAAGAGGAGTAAATACTAAAGTTTCTACTTTTTCAATTGAAAAAGAATCAGATTTTAAGGCTTTTGAGATTAAAAGTCACTCAAATGGTTCAGAATTTAAGGTGAATTTAGAGGGAATAGAAGAATTTTCTATAAATATTCCTGGCGAATATAATATATATAACTCTTTAGGATGTATAATATGTGCATACAATTTAAATATTCCAATTGAAAAAATTAAATTAGGTCTAAAGGATGTTCTTATACCAGGAAGATGTGAATTAGTAGCAAAGGAAAAAAATTTACCTTATAGTATAATAATAGATTATGCACATACACCAGATGGATTAGAGAATATTTTAAGTACAGTTAAGGCCTTTACTAAAAATAGAATGATTTCTGTATTTGGTTGTGGAGGCGATAGAGATAAGGCTAAACGTCCTGAAATGGGTAAAATAGGTTGTGAATTATCAGACATTGCAATAATAACTTCCGATAATCCAAGAACTGAAGAACCTATGGACATAATTAATGACATAGTAAAACCACTTGATTTTGATAATTTCATAATTGAGGTAAATAGAAAAGAAGCTATAAAAAAGGCTATAAATATGGCTTTAGAAGGAGATGTTATTGTTATAGCTGGAAAGGGACATGAAACATATCAAATACTAAAGGACAAAACAATACACTTTGATGAAAGAGAAGTTGTATATGATATTTTAGAAGGCAAGTAGAGGTGTTAAAAATGCTAGAGTTAAATTTACAAGAAATTGTAAAAGCTACTAAGGGAGTTTTATTAAAGGAAGCTTTAATAAAGGAAATAAAGGCTGTATCAACAGATACAAGAAAAATAGAGGAAGGAACTTTATTTATAGCATTAAAAGGAGAAAACTTTAATGGAAATAACTATGTTTTAGAAGCCTTTAAAAAGGGATGTAAAATTGCAATAGTTGATGAAGTTAATTTTGATTTAAATCTTTTAAGGGATGAAGTTGCCTTAATTAAGGTTGAAAATACTAAAAAAGCCTTAATGGACTTAGCTAAATTTTATAGAGAAAAATTAGGATTAAAAGTTGTAGGAATTACTGGTTCAGTAGGAAAAACTTCAACTAAAGATTTAGTTGCAGCTGTATTAAGTTATAAGTATAAAGTTTTTAAAACAAAGGGTAATTTTAATAATGAAATAGGATTACCTTTAATGGTATTAGAACTAGATAGCTCTTACGATGTTGCTATTTTGGAAATGGGAATGAGAGGATTAGGACAAATTAGAGAACTTGCAGAAATAGCAAAACCAGATATAGGTATAATAACTAATATAGGAATTTCTCATATAGAAATACTAAAAACTAGAGAAAATATATTAAAAGCTAAAATGGAAATAACAACTTTCTTTAATAAAGACAATACTCTTATTGTTTGTGGAAATGATGACTTTTTAGAAGCCTTACCTAAAGCTAATTATAAGATAATAAAAACTGGAATTGGAGAAAATTTTGAAATTGGAGCTAAAAATATAGTTTTAGGAGAATTCTCCTCTAAATTTACAGTTTACGATGGAAAAGAAGAAGAAGAATTTTCTTTAGATGTACCAGGAAAACATAATATAAGTAATCTTATGTTAGGAATTTCAACAGGAAGAGAGTTAGGCCTTTCTTTTTCTGATATGAAAAAAGGGCTTAAAAATATGGAATCCACTTCTATGAGATTAGAGCTTATTAAAAAAGATGGTTATTCAATTTTAAATGATTGTTATAATTCAAACCCTGTAGCAGTTAAATCAGCTATAGATGTTATGAAAAATATAGAAGGTAAAAGAAGAATTGCAGTTTTAGGAACAATGAGAGAGCTTGGTCATAAGTCAGAGGAAGCTCATGAAGAAATAGGTTTTTATGCAAAGGAAAATGGAATAGATAAGATACTTTGTTTTGGGGATTTCTCAGAAAATATTAAAGATGGGTATGGAGAACTTTGTACTGTTTATGATAGTAAGGAAGAACTTATAAAGGATTTACTTAAAAGTACAGTTGAAGGAGATATTATATTAATTAAAGCATCTAGAGGATTAAAGTTTGAAGAAATAACTAAAGCATTATTAGAAAACTAAATAGCACTAAGGAGGTGAAGCTGCTTAAAAGTTTAAGTAGCAGAGTTTTATGGAAATTTTAAAGTCGATGATAGATCCAAAGATAGTAATGGCAATAGTAATAAGTTTTATAATAGCATCAATATTAGGACCTATTATAATTCCACTACTACATAAACTTAAATTTGGACAAAACATAAGAGAAGAAGGACCTAAAAGTCATTTGAAAAAAGCAGGAACACCAACAATAGGAGGATTAATATTTATCTTTGCAACTATAATAACAATGATTATTATGGTTAGAAACCCTACAGATGAATCAATGATAGCTTTATATGCTTTTGTAGGTTTTGGATTTGTAGGATTTTTAGATGACTTATTAAAAATTCTAAAGAAAAAGAATGAAGGATTAACATCAGGTCAAAAAATGATTCTTTTATTAATAGTATCAGGATTTTTAACTTGGTATGCGTATAAATATATAGGACCTAGTATTAATATACCATTTTTCAATGGACAAATTAACTTAGGATTATTTTATATACCAGCTGCAATGTTCTATTTTGCAGGAGTTACAAATGCTGTAAACTTAACAGATGGCTTAGATGGTTTAGCAACTTCTGTTACAGTTTTAGTAATTACGTTTTTAGGTATTATTAGTTATAATTTAGGACACACAAGTTTAGCAATATTCTGTGTTGCTTTAGCTGGTGCTTTACTTGCTTTCTTAAGATTTAATGCATTCCCAGCTAGAGTATTTATGGGAGATACAGGTTCTCTTGCTTTAGGAGGAGCTGTGGCAATGGTTGCTTTAATTTTAAAAATGCCTTTAATATTAGTTTTAATAGGAATAATCTATGTAATAGAAACATTATCTGTTATATTACAAGTTGCATCCTTTAAACTTACTGGCAAAAGATTATTTAGAATGGCTCCAATACATCACCATTTTGAACAATTAGGTTGGAGCGAAACAAAAATAGTTACTGTTTTCTCAATAATAACAGTAGTATTTTGTTTCATTGCTTTTGCTTCACTTTAGAGAGGTCCTAAAATAGGAGGTTTTAGATGAAGAAAAAAAAGACTACTAAATCTAGATATGGTCAAGTTGACTTAGGTCTTTTATATACAATAATCATATTACTTTCAATTGGGGTAATTATGGTATATAGTGCAAGTTCATATTCTGCTATGGTTAAAGGTGGAGATAGCATGTCATTTTTGAAAAAACAAGCTATATTTGCTATTTTAGGGTTAATTGGAATGTGGTTTATGTCTAGAATAGACTATCATGTGCTAAAAAAATTTACTAGAATTCTTCTTTTTGTTACTCCAGTTTTGTTAGTTCTTGTTTATGCATTCCCAGCAAGAAATGGTGCTAATAGATGGATTGGAAATGGTACTCTTTCTTTTCAACCTTCAGAGCTTGCAAAATATGCAGTAGTAATTATTTTAGCTTCTTATATTACTAAAAGAGGAGAAGAGATTAAAGATTTTTGGCGCGGAATTATTCCTTGTTTTTTAATTGGTGGTCTTTTTGCAGGATTAATACTTGCACAAAAAAACCTTAGTATTGCATCTGTAACTGGATTTGTTACATTTATTATGGTTTTTGTTGCAGGAGCAAGAAAAAGATATATGTTTGGGGTTATAACACCAATTATATTAGCATTAGGGTCGTTTTTTATCTTTTTTGAAGATTATAGAAGAAGAAGACTTTTAAACTTTTTAAATCCCTGGAAAGATGCATCTGGTGATGGTTATCAACTTATACAATCTTTTTATGCTCTAGGGGCAGGAGGAGTTACAGGGCTTGGAATAGGACAGTCAAGACAAAAAACTCTTTATATGCCAGAGCCACATAATGACTTTATCTTTGCTATAATAGGAGAAGAATTAGGATTAATAGGTTGTACAATAATAATTTTATTATTTGTATTCTTCGTCTATAGAGGAATAAAAATTGCAATGGAAGCTAAAGATGAGTATGGAACTTTACTAGCTGTAGGAATAACTTCAATTATAGGATTACAAGCTATAATAAATATTGCAGTTGTAACAGGTTCTATGCCAGTTACAGGAGTTCCTCTACCATTTATAAGTTATGGAGGAACAGCCCTTGTATTTAACTTGTTAGCCATGGGTATTCTTCTTAATATATCTAGACAAAGAAATAAAAAAAATAAGTAAAGGCGTGTTTTTGCGCCTTTATTTTTTATTAAATTGTATTAAAAAAATAATAGTAATTTTTTTACTGTTATTAATATTTTCTTAAAAACTTAATGAAAAAAATCTAGTAAAATGATATTATTGTTAGTGAAATGTAAAATAAAAATAAGGAGAAATATGAGTACGAATATAAATGAATATATACAAAAAAAGAAGAAAAAAAAGACTAGAAGAAAGATTATACTAATTAGTATAATAATTATTGTAATTTTAATATTAATTCTAATTAAAACACCTTATTTTAATATAAAAAAGGTTAATGTTAGCAATAATAATGTTATAACTAAGGAGAGTATAGTTGGAAAAAGTAAAATTTTAAATCAAAATATTTTCTTGTTAAATACATCAACCTTAAAAAAAGAAATCTTAAGCAATCCGTATATAAAAGAGGTTAAAATATCTAGAAAACTTCCAGACCAAATTAATATAGATGTTGTTGAAAGAAGAGCTACATTTATTGTAAATGATGATAGTGAATTTTATGTTTTAAATGAAAATTTAGTTATTATGGAAAAGAAAAGTTCAGAAGAAGGCTTGAATTTACCAAGTGTTATAGGACTTAAGGTTGATAATAGATTTTTAGGAGAGCCTATGAGCACAGACGAAGAAGAAGTTGATATTTTAAAGAAAATAGGAGAAGCCTTAAATAAAAGTAAAGCAAAGGTAAACTCTGTAGATATAACTAATCTTTCAGATATTATTATTAATAAAGGAGATGTTAAAATTCTTTTAGGAAATTCCGATAATTTAGAAGATAAGCTAAATAAAATGGTAAATATTATAAATGACCCTGTAGGAAGTTTTGAAAAAGGATATATAAACATAAGTTTTAATGGTAATCCTGTAATATACGAAGAAAAGTAAGGAGGTATGCTTTTTGAAGAAGTTATCTTCACAAATTATTATAGGTATAGTTTGTGCTTTGCTAGGTTTTTTGTTAACCTATCAATTTAAAGTAATAAATAATAAAGAAAAAAGCATAATAGAAAACTATAATCAAAATGATATAATGGCAGAAATAGATAGTCTTAAAAAAGAGAAGGAAGAGCTTCAAAAAAATAATGATTCCTTAAATAAAAGATTAAAGGAAATGGAAGAGGCGGCAACTTCAAAGGGAGATGTAAATAATCAAATAAAAGAGCAGTTAGATAAGACAAGAATGATTTTAGGTACTGAAGATGTTGAAGGACCTGGAATAATTTTATCTATAACACCTAAATCTCCTTTACTTACATCAAAGGACCCTGAATATATTAGCGAAAAAGAGATAGTTCACATATTAAATTTATTAGCCTTTTCAGGTGCAGAGGCAATAGCTATAAATGATATTAGAATAACACCGCAGACAGGAATAAAAAATGCTAGTAACTTTATATGGATAGGAAATAATGAAAGAATTTCTCCTAAGGAGAAGTTAACTATAAAGGTTATAGGTAACCAAGATAATTTAATAAAGGGAATTGACTTTCCAGGGGAAATGGACTATGGAGTATTAGGAGGGAATTATGACTATAAGTATGAGAAAAAGGATTCAATCATAATACCTAAAACTACTCAAAATCTATCTTCTGAGTATTTAAAAAAGGTTGATTAGGATGGTGATTGAATGATAGTATTTATTGGACTTTTAGTTGGGATAATAATAGGAGTTATATTTCCAGGAAGTATACCAGATAAATTTTCTCCGTATTTATCCATAGCTATAGTAGCTTGTTTAGATTCTGTTTTTGGTGCTATAAAGGCTAGTTTAAAAAAAGAGTTTCAAGCAGATGTATTTATATCTGGATTCTTTGGAAATGCAGCCTTAGCGGCTTTACTTGCTTATCTAGGAGATAAATTAGGAATACCATTATATTTTGCAGCAGTAATAGTTTTTGGTAGTAGAATATTTAATAACTTTGCAGCTATAAGAAGGATATTACTAGAAAAAAGCAAGGAACGATAAAGAGGTGGTGCTTTGAAAAATAGAGAATTTACTATTTTTATATTTATAGCTTCAGTTATAGTTGGAATATTAATATCTATGAATATAAGCTTTGATGGAGTAGGGACTACAAAGGTATTAAATGCTAGAGAGTATCAAGAAGCCTATAATAAAAGAAATAACTTATATAATGAAATATCAAAGTTAAAAGAGAGTAATAGAGATTTGCAAAAAAAAATAAATAATTACTCAAAAAATGATGAAGATAACGATAAAATTTCAAAAGATATGATAGAGGAAGTAAGTGAAAATTTAATGCTTACAGGAGCTAATGGAGTAAGTGGACCTGGTTTAAAAATTGTTTTAGAGGATGGTGGAGAAGCTTTTAGTGGAGAAGTTGTTGATGATTTTATGAGACTTTTAAGAACCATTCATGATGATGATATGATAAAGGTTATAAATGAATTAAAGGCAGCTGGAGCAGAGGCAATTTCTATAAATAATCAAAGAATAATATATAACACGGAAATATACTGTGGAGGGCAATTTTTAAGAATGAATGGTGTTAAAATTCCAGCACCTTTTTATGTTAATGTAATTGGTGATAAAGATAAAATAGAAAATCAAATCATGAGAGATGGTAGTTATATAAAAACTCTTATGAATAGAGGAATAAAGGTTGAAATAAGCAAAAGTGATGATATAGTTGTTCCAGCTTATATAAGTGATATAAATTTTGAGTATATGAAACCACATAAAAAATAAATGTTGAGTTTGTAAAAAATTTGTACAAAAAAGAAGGATTTTCTATTCCTATAAAGAAGAATATAATGTAATATATAATTAAAGGAGACAGTAAAAGTGGATATAAAAGAAAATTTAAAATTATTTACAGAAAAAATTCCAAGTAACGTTCAACTTATTGCTGTATCTAAAACAAGAACTATTGAAGAAATGGAAGAAGCTTATGATTTTGGCATTAGAAAATTTGGTGAAAACAAAGTTCAAGAAATAGTAAGAAAATTTGATGAGTTTCATAAAGATGTACAGTGGCATTTAATAGGTCATCTTCAAACTAATAAGGTGAAATATATAGTTGATAAGGTTCATCTTATACAGTCTTTAGATAGTGTTAAATTATTAAAAGAAATAGAGAAGGTATATGGTAAACATAATAAAGTTGCCAAAACTTTGATTCAAATTAACATAGGAAGAGAAGAACAAAAGTATGGTATATTAGAGGAAGAATTAGATAGCCTTATAGAAGCTGTAGAATCTTGTAAAAATGTTAATGTTTTAGGTATTATGACCATAATTCCAAAGGGAACAGAAGAAGAATGTAGAGAATATTTTAAAAGGACTCACAAGATTTTTTCTGACTTAAAGAAAAAAAGCTTTAAAAATATAAATATGGATATTCTATCAATGGGAATGTCAGGTGATTATGAGATTGCTATTGAAGAAGGAAGCAATATGGTTAGAATTGGCCAAGGAATTTTTGGGAAAAGAATATATAAATAAAATTAGGAGGATATGTGTATGTCAAAAGTAGTTAGTAAAGTTAAAAGTTTTTTAGGATTTGATGATTTTGAAGATGATGATGATGTAATTGAAGAGGAAATGATTATAGAAGAGGAATCTGTTGCACCAGTTTTATCTTCTAAAAAAAATAGTAAGGTTGTAAATATTCATACAGCAAATACTGCAAAATTAATGATAACTAAGCCATTAGTTTATGATGATGCAACTGAAATATGTACTGCCTTAAAAAATAGAAAGATAGTTGTTATAAACACAACTTCATTAGAGCTTAGAACAGCTCAAAGATTAATAGACTTCGTTGGTGGAGCTTGTTATGCTTTAAGTGGAGAACTTCAAGAGGTTGAAAAGGGAGTATTTATAGTATCTCCTTCAAATGTTGAAGTTACAAACGAACTTAAAAGTGAATTAAGTAATAAGGGTATGTTTAACTGGGCTTCAAAATAAGATGAATAAAAAAGATTTTATAAATTTATTAAATTTAGAGGAGTTTGAAGCTTTAAAGCTCTTTGAAAGATTTAATTTAGCTAGGACAAAAAATATTTCAGTATTTACTGATGAGTTTTATACTCCAGATGTATGGAGCACTCTTCAAGAATTGAATTTATCTTCTATAAAAATTGAAAGTTTTGGTTTTTTTGAAGATGGGGAAAGGCGAGTAATTGCTTTTAATAAAGATGAATATTCAGATTATCCAATAAGCCTTTTAAGGATTCATTGCAATACTAAGTTTTCAAAATTAGAGCACAAGGATTATTTAGGTTCTATTATGGCTTTAGGAATAAATAGAAGTAAGATTGGTGATTTAATCTTAAGAGATGATAATTGCTATGTCGCTGTGCATAACAGTATAATTGATTTTTTATTAAGTAATTTAACTAAAATAAGAAACCTTAATTGTAAATGTGAAATAGTTTATGATACAGAAGATATACCTAAGCCTAGCTATGAGGAGAAAAATATAATAGTAACTTCTAAGAGGTTAGATTGTATAATTGCAGCCTTAGGTAATTTATCTAGAAATAAAGCCTTAGATGCTATAAATTCAGGTAGCGTCCTTTTAGATTATAGAGTAACAAAAGATAAAAGTAAGGAAGTTTCAGAAAACTCAAGAATTACCTTAAGAGGTGTTGGAAAATTTAGAATAAAAAATATTTTTGGGACAACGAAGAGTGGTAGATTAAAATTGACAGTATTTAAGTATACATAGGAGTGTGATTATATGAAGTTAACCCCAATGGATATTAACAATAAAGAATTTAAAAGAGTTTTAAGAGGTTATTGTCCAGAGGAAGTAGACGAATTCTTAGACCAAATTGTTGAAGAATACGAAATTCTTTTTAAAGAAAATACTTCTTTAAAAGAAAAACTTGCAAGTTCTGTTGATAAAATAGAGCACTATAATAAGATTGAAAATACTATTCAAAACACTTTATTATTAGCACAAAATACAGCAGAACAAGCAAAAAGTAATGCTCAAAAAGAAGCTGATGTAATAATAAAAAGTGCTAATGATACAGCACAAAGAATATTAGATAAAGCTAATAATGATGTTATACAAATAAATGATGAGTATGATAGAGTTAAACAAGAGTTTACAAAGTTTAGAGCTAAATTTAGAAGCTTTATGAACTTCCAAATAGATACTTTTGATGATTTAGAAAAAGATTTTATTAAGAATTTTAATATAACTAAGCCAGAGGAACAACCTGAAATAGAGGAACCACAAGGAATACAAATTGACTTTGAAGATGATGAAAAAACTGAGCTTAAAGACATTTATGAAGTTGAAGCAAGTTTTGACGATGTAAATGAAATAAAAAGCTTTTTCGCTGAAGAATAAATAGTATTTAAAAAAATCTCACTTTACTTTAAGGTGAGATTTTTATTTTTAATTAATTATTTTAATTGTTGAAATTTAATATTTTATTATATAATATTTAAGATATAGCTTTAAATATTTACTTTAGAATGGAGCAAATAAACTATGAGTTTAAAAAAAGAAGTAATAAAAGTAACAGAAGAAGATAAGGGGATAAGAGCAGATAAGTTTTTATCACTTAAAATAGATGGAGTTTCAAGAAACTTTATTCAAGGACTTTTTGATGAAGGAAAAATTTTAGTAAATGGAAAAGTTCAAAAAGGAAAATATAAGCTTTCAGAAGGAGATTGTATTGAGGTTGAAATACCAGAACCTGAAGAATTAAAGGTTGAAGCTGAAAATATTCCTTTAAATATAGTTTATGAAGATGAGGATATAATAGTAGTTAATAAGGAGAAGGGAATGGTTGTTCATCCAGCACCAGGAAACTATACTGGAACTTTAGTTAATGCATTATTATATCATTGTAAGGATTTATCAGGTATAAATGGAGTTATAAGACCTGGAATTGTACACAGAATAGATAAGGATACTTCTGGAATATTAGTTGTTGCAAAAAATGATAATGCTCATCAAAAATTAGCAGAACAATTTAAAGACCACAGCATAAAAAGAGAATACTATGCAATTGTTGAGGGGAGATTTAAAAAAGAAGGTGGCACAATTGATGCACCTTTAGGAAGACATCATAAGGATAGATTAAAGTATGCTGTAGTTAAAGAGGGAAAAAGAGCAGTTACTCATTATGAAGTTCTTAAGGTTTTTAATTCTTGTTCTCTTGTTAAATGTACTTTAGAAACAGGAAGAACACATCAGATAAGAGTTCATATGGCATTTATAGGGCATCCTTTACTTGGAGATACTGTTTATGGCTTAAAGAAACAAAAGAAATTAAGTCAAGAAGGACAGATTTTACATGCTAAAACTTTAGGCTTTATTCATCCTACTAAAGGAGAGTATGTTGAATTTGATTCTGAGTTACCAGATTATTTTAAAAATATTATAGAAAAGTTAGGAGAGTGTTAGATTATGCATCTTAAGGCAAGTTTATTAGATGAAAACGCTATAAGAAGAGCCCTTACAAGACTTTCACATGAGATAATAGAAAAAAATAAAGGGGTAGAGGATATAGTTTTAATTGGAATTAAAAGAAGAGGATATCCCTTAGCTAAAAGACTTTCTGCATTTATAGAAAAATTTGAAGGAATTAAAATTCCAGTTTGTAGTGTAGATATAACATTATATAGAGATGATTTAACAGACCTTAGTGATACTCCAAATTTAAATGACCCTAAAATAGATTTAAATATAAAAGGTAAAAAGGTTATTATAGTTGATGATGTTTTATATACTTGTAGAACTGCTAGAGCTGCAATTGATGCCATAATGGATCAAGGAAGACCAGAGTTTATACAATTAGCTGTTTTAGTAGACAGAGGACATAAGGAATTACCAATAAGAGCTGACTATGTTGGTAAAAATATTCCTACATCAAAGGATGAAATAGTAAAGGTTCAAATTAAAGAAATTGATGGAATTGATTCAGTAGAAATATATGAAAACTAAGGAGTAATTTTATGGATTATAATTTAATAGCTACTGCAACATTTGGATTAGAAGCTGTTGTTGCAAAGGAATTAAAAGAGTTAGGATATGAGGATTTAAAAACTGAAAATGGAAGAGTTCATTTTGAAGGGGATGAAATGGATATTGCCATAACAAATCTTTGGCTTAGAACAGCAGATAGAGTTTTAATAAAGGTAGCTGAGTTTAAAGCAGAGAGCTTTGAGGAGTTATTTAATAAAACTGTAGAGATTGATTGGAGTGAATATATACCATTAGATGGTAAGATGCATGTTGTTGGTAAATCAGTTAAGTCAAAACTTTTTAGCGTACCAGATTGTCAATCAATAGTAAAAAAAGCTGTAGTTAAAAGTATGAGTAGAAGTTATGGAAAGGACTGGTTTACAGAGGATGGACCAGTTTATAAAATAGAAGTTGGGCTTTTAAAGGATGTAGTTACATTAACAATAGATACCTCAGGAGAAGGCTTACATAAAAGAGGGTATAGAGAAAATTCAGGTAAGGCTCCACTTAAAGAAACTTTAGCTGCTGCTATGGTATTACTTTCAAAATGGAGAGGAGAACAACCTCTTATAGACCCATGTTGTGGTTCTGGAACAATTCTTATAGAGGCAGCTATGATAGCTAAAAATATAGCACCAGGATTACATAGAAAATTTGTTTCAGAAACTTGGCCTTCAATGGATAAGGAGATATGGGAACAAGTTAGAGAGGGAGCTGAAAAATCTATAAAAAACATTCCTTTAGATATAACTGGATATGATATAGATAGTTGGGTTTTAAGCACAGCTAAAAATAATATAAGAAAGGCTGGCTTAACTAATTGTATAACTGTAGAAAAAAGAAATTTCTTTGATTTTTCAACTAAGAAAAAGTATGGATATATGATTACAAATCCTCCATATGGTGAAAGAATAGGAGAAAAAGAAGTTGTTTCAAAATTAAATAAACACTTTGGTGAAGTTAAAGAAAAGTTAAGTACATGGGATTTTAATATTTTAACTGCATGTCAAGATTTCCAAAAAGAGTTTGGAAGAAAGGCTACTAAAAATAGAAAACTTTATAATGGTAGACTTTTATGCTATTATTATCAATATTTAGATAATAACTTAAAAAAATAATTAAAATAAAAAAGTTACAAATAGACTAAATTCTATTTGTAACTTTTTTTTATTTAATTTTCTCTAAGTTTATTTCCCTTGGAGAATCTATATAAACTGTTTTGTTAGTTGAGTATATTACCATTCCAGGTTTTGAACCAGAAGGTTTTTTTACATTTTTAACTAAGGTATAATCTACAGGTATTTTATTTCCTCCCTTTCCTTTGCTATAAAAAACAGCTAGATTAGCAGCTTCTTCTAAAGTTTTATCAGGAATGTTTGTGCTTTTAATAATTACATGAGAACCTGGTATATCTTTAGTGTGAAGCCAAGTATCGTTTTTATCAGCAAATTTTAAGGTTAAGTAATCATTTTGAATATTGTTTTTACCAACATAGATATCTATACCATCAGAGGAAATATAATGATATGGTTTAGAAACCTTGTCTTTTTTCTTTTTATTATTATTTTTCCTAAATCTTATATATCCAGTTTCTATAAGTTCATTTTTTATAGCATCAATGTCTTCATAATTATCTGCAACCTGTATGCTTGAAGAAACAGAGTTTAAATATTTAAGTTCATCTTCATTTATGGCAAGTTGTTCTAAAGCAGATTCTTCAGCCTTTTTTAACTTATTATATTTTTTAAAGTAAAATTGAATATTTTCAGAAGGTGTCTTATTTTCATCAAGAGATATATTTAAATACTCCTCTTTATCGCTATAATAGTTTAAAAGATTTACAGATTTATCTCCTTTTTTTATGCTATATATGTAAGAAGTTAAAAGTTCTCCTTTTATTTTATATTCTTCTTTTTTTTCACATTCTTTTAAAGTATTTTCAAGAACCTTAATTTTTTTTAAGCATCTTTCTATATTAGTGTTTACTAATCTTTGAATATCAGCACTTTTCCCATG
The DNA here is from genome assembly GCF_058310255.1 of Clostridium sp. TJA038. Taxonomy (NCBI): domain Bacteria; kingdom Bacillati; phylum Bacillota; class Clostridia; order Eubacteriales; family Clostridiaceae; genus Clostridium; species Clostridium sp. TJA038. The sequence goes on from NZ_JBZEFA010000001.1 coordinate 402,450, forward strand.
AAGTCTATCTTGTTTATCCTTATTTGCATAAAAAGCATCTAAAAGAGTACTGCTACTTTCATAGAATTCTTTATTATATTTTTGTAAAATATTTAAATCTTTAAAATAAAAGTCTATAATTTTATCATCTTTATAGAATATAATATTTTCTATATCTTTAAAAATATTATTAAAATAGTTTGATATAAAATTGAATATATCATCAAAAACATAGGAATTTTCAAATTTAGATTTAAATAAAGTATACATCTCTAAAGAAAGATTTTTACCTACACCAGTTAAAAGTTTTGAAAAAATCTTTTCATCTAATTCATTATTATTATCTTTTAACTGGATTTTTAAAGCTTCTTTTGAAAAATTAAAGGGATTTAGCTTATCAGATGCAGGAGGAAAAACATAATCTACTCCAGGGTATAAAACTCTAAAACTATTTTTATTTGCTGTAATATGCTTTATTGATTCCATAATTTTATTATCTCTTTTTCTAACAAGAGAGATATTACTATGTCTAGCCATTATTTCTACAACTAAAGTATATACACTATCAAAGCCCATTTCATCTTTATTTGCTATATCAATTAAAACAATTCTATCTGTAGATTTTTGATATATATCAATTATTCTTCCACCTGTTAAATATTTTCTAAGTACCATACAAAAAACAGGAGGTTGTAATGGATTATTCTTATTTATTGTAGTAAAATGTAATCTAGGGTATTTTGAACTTGAGGAAATTAAAAGTTTTTTATTTTCTTTTCCTCTTACATTTATAATTATTTCATCCTTTTCAGGTTGATTTATTTTGTCAATTCTAGAATTTATTAATGAATTTTTTAATTCGTTTATTAAGTTATATAAATAAATACCGTCTAAAGCCATGATTTTCTTTCCTTTCTAAATTGATTGAACTTACAGTTAGTATACATCTTATAATAAAAAGTATCAATAATAGGTAAATTTGAGGTGATAATATGAAATTTTCAAAAATGCATGGAAATGGAAATGATTTTATAGTAATAGAAGATTTAAATAATGAGTATTTAGGTAAAGAGGGAGAAATTGCTCAAAAAATGTGCCATAGAAGATTTGGAATTGGTGCAGATGGAATCTTAATAGTTAGAAAAAATGAAAATTGTGATGTAGAAATGGTAATAATAAATTCAGATGGTTCTTATGCTGCTATGTGCGGAAATGGAATAAGGTGTTTTGCAAAATATGTCTATGAAAAGGGCATAGTAAAAAAGAATGTATTAGATGTTTTAACTGGAGATGGAATTAAAAGAATATTTTTAGAAGTTCAAGATAATAAGGTTAAGAATATTACTGTTAATATGGGATTTGGTGATTTTAATCCAGAAAATATACCAGCTCTTTGTAGGGAAGAGATAATAGAAAAAGAAATAAATATAGGAGATGAAATTTTTAAAATAACATCTTTGCTTATGGGTGTGCCTCATACTATTATATTTGAAGAGGAAAGATATCCTATAGAAAATGGGGAGTATATAGAAAAATATAAATTATTTCCTAAGGGAACTAATGTTAATTTTTGTAAGGTTAATAATAGAAATGAAATTGAGGTTAGAACTTGGGAAAGAGGTGCAGGTCCTACTTTAGCTTGTGGAACAGGTAACTGTGCTTCAGTTGTAGCTGCTAATAAATTAGGTTTTGTAGATAAAGAAGTAAGGGTAATAGTTCCAGGGGGAGAATTAAAAGTTATTATTGAAGAAGATGGAGTAAAAATGATAGGTAATGCTTCATTTATTTGTGATGGCACATATTTATTTTAGAGAGGGAAGTAAGTAAATGAGAAAAGCTAGTGCTTTAAGTTTATTAATGTTGTTTATTTTATCAACATTTTTTTTAGGTTGTAGTTTTAATGAAGGAGCTACTGAAGAAAATGGTGATAAGAAAAAATTAAATCTTCCAAAAAATATTGTATCTACTGTTTCAGGAGATGAAGTTAGTTATTATGGATTAAAAGAGGATTCTTTAGAAAAATTAGATTTAAATATTAATGGCGTAATGGAGGCTTATAGTCATGAGTTAGATTTAGCTATTTATAGAGAAGTTTTAGATAAAGGAACTAATTTAATAATAACTAATGGGATTAAAGAAAAGAATATAGAAGTAAAGGGAAACATTGAGGAATTAATGGTTAGTCCTAAAGAAAGTAAACTATTATATAGGTACAATACAGGAGAAAATATAGGTTATAAAATATTAGATTTACAAGATTTTAAGGAATTTTCCTTTGATGAAAATTTAGCTATTTCAGGGGAAAATGTTAAGTTTTTAAATGAAGAACAATTAATTTTATACGGAGTTGATTTAGAAAAGAGAAAAAGTGGAATATATTTATATAATATAAAAGAAGGAAACTATGTATTAGAAAAGACTATAGATAAATCTTTTATAGATTATATAGAGCCATTAAGTGAAAAGGAAATTTTTTATACTAAAAGTTCTATAGAAGGAACTAAAGCTTCTTATATTTTCAACTTAGATACTAAAGAAGAAATATTAATATCAAAAGATATTTTAGAAATTGATTCTTTATGTAAAATAGAAGATAAAATATATTTTATAGGTGTAAAAGGAGAAGGAATAAAAAGTTTGTATTCTATAGATATAAAAACTAAATCTATAAATAGATTAGTATATGATTTTCCAAAAAATCTTTCAGACAATCCTTATTTAATATCTTTAGATGGAAATATATATTTTCTTGGGTTTCAAGAAAATGCTGATAATAATGGATTATATAAATATAACCCAAGGGATAAAAGTGTAAAATTAATAGATAAAGATAAAGGACAATTTATTATAATGAAATAAGGTAAGGAAATTAGAGTTCTAGATTATTAAATTTTTTTAATGATTTAGAACTTTTTTTGTTTAAAAATTTATTTAGTGGTCAAGTATTATTCATAGGGAGGTATAAATATGAATTATACACTAAAAGATATTGATATGAACCTTATGAATAAAATTTCTAAAAATACGGCTTTAGAGATGAATTTGATTTCCTTAAAAGAGGTTGATGAAAAAATATACTTTTATACAAATAAAGAGACCTCAAAAAAGAGAGAATATTTATCTTTAATATTTAGAGATAAAAAAATAATTTTTGAAATTGGAAAAAAGGAAGAAATAGAAAAGCTTATTGAAGATTGCTATGGAGAAAAGGGAGTAGAAGAAGGAAAAACTATAGATGAAGAGGTTTTAAGCTTAATAAATTTAGGTATAGAAAAAAATACTAGTGATATTCATATTGAGCCATTTCAAGAATATGCAAATATAAGATTTAGAATAGATGGAACTTTAATTTTGCTTAAAAGAATAAAGAAAGATGTATATGAAAATCTTGTAAATAAAATAAAATTAAAGGCTGATATGGATATAAGTGATAAGTTAAGAGCACAAGATGGAAAAATATTTTTTAAAAGTAAAAAATATAATTTTGATTTAAGAATTTCCTCAATTCCAAGTATCTTTGGAGAAAAAATAGTAATTAGAATTTTATATAAGAAGAACAATTTTATTAATATAAAAAATTTAAATTTAAAGAAAGAACAAAATGAAAAAATAAATAAACTTTTAAAATTAAAACATGGAATGGTTATTATTAATGGACCTACAGGAAGTGGAAAGTCAACAACTTTATATGCACTATTAAATTCTATAGATAAGGAAGGTATAAATATAAGCACAATAGAAGACCCAGTAGAATTTACAATAGAAGGAATAACTCAAACAAATGTTAATGAAAAAATAGGTTTAAGTTTTGCAAAGGGATTAAAACATATATTAAGGCAAGACCCTGATGTAATATTAATTGGAGAAATAAGGGATGAAGAAACAGCAAGGATTGCCATAAGAGCATCTATAACTGGGCATAAGGTATATTCAACAATACATGCAAATAATGGTTTTGAAGTTTTTAATAGGTTATTAGATATGGGGGTTGAAGGGTATCTTTTAAAAGATGGTATAAAGGCTATAATTACTCAAAGATTGATTAGGAAAAACTGTGATAAATGTAAGAGAAAATTTAAATTTAACAATGAAGCTTTTGATTTTTTTAATAAGTATTTTGTTACCTTAGATAATTACTTTAAAGGTGTAGGATGTGAAGAATGTAATTGGACTGGCTATAAGGGGAGAAAAGCTATTTGTGAAATAATATTTCCTAAAGAATATAAAAGCTTAGAAGAAATTAAATGGGGAGAAGAACTTTTAAAAACTTGTTTTTCCTTAGTTAAAGAAGGAGAAGTTTCTTTAGAGGAGTTTTATTTGTTAAAGGAGTGTGAAGGCATAGATGTTTAAAGGGAAGGAAGAGTCCCTTTATATATGTTTAAATCTAAGCACATATATAAAGTCAGGAATGCCAATAGGAAGAGCCTTAAATTTAATAAAAATAAATTCTAAAGATAAATCTTACAAAGAGTCTATAAGCAGAATTGAAGCAAAGGTTTTAAATGGTGAATCTTTATCGAGAGCTTTTAGTGAGGAAAAATTATATCCAAGTATTATGAAAGATATGATAAAAATAGGCGAGGAGAGTGGTAACTTAGAAGAAGTTTTAGAGAAATGTGCTAAAAATATACTTTCTGAAATTGAAATGAAAAATAAGATAAAAAAAGCACTTAGATATCCTATAACACTTTCTATTGTTTTAGTGCTTATGATTTTTTCTTATGCAACATATATTTTACCTCAGTTTATGAATATGTATGATTTAAGAGAAATAAATAATTCTAAAATATTAATTTTATTAAATAAGTATATTGATTTTGTAGAAAGAAATCCGAATGTGGAAATTATAATATTTTCTTATTTTTTATGTTTTTTAATTTCTTTATATTTAATTTTAAAGGTAATAAATTTTAAGGTTATTTTAGAAAAGATTAATATATATAAAATGTATTACGAAATTAGAATACTTTTTATAATTAATATGGTTTTAAGTAGTGGTATTTCAATTAGTAGAGCCTTAGGGATTTTTGAGAATAGTTTAAGTGATTTAAAACTTAGAGAATATATAAAAGAAATAAATAAGGAGTTGTTAAAGGGCGAAACTTTAAGTTATAGCATAGGTAATATAAGCGTCATATCGAATTTATCAAGGGGATTTTTAGTAACAGGAGAAGAAAGTGGCTTATTTAATAAAAGTATTCAGTATCTTTTAAAAATAAGAGAAAGAGATTTTGAAGATAGTTTAAATAAAGTTATAAAAAAGATAGAGCCAACTATGTTTCTTTTATTAGGTCTTGTAGTTTCTGTTATGATGCTTTTAGTTTTAGTTCCAACCTTTGAGGGAATGAAATATGTATAGAAAGAAAAAGGGTTTTACTATTTTTGAATTAATAATATATTTAAGTGTTATTTCACTTATATTTTTAATACCTAGTTCTTTTAATATTATTAAAAATAAAGGCTACGAAATAAGAGTTCAAGAAGAGATAAAGAGTGTTCATGATTTTTTGATAAAAGCTAAACAGTTTTCAAAGATTGATAATTTAAGTGGAGAAATAATTTTTGACATAGCACAAAATAGGTTAATATATAAAAATATTAAAAGAAGTAAAGGTTTAAAGCTTAAGGAGGTTAAGGTTAGTAATAATATGAAAAATCTTATTTATGTAACAGAGGAAGGTATGTTAAATACTTCTGGGACTATTATATTAACTGATAAAAATAAAAAGAAAAGAGAAATACGAATAACTACAGGATTAAAGAAAATTAATATAAGGTGATTTAAGATGAAGAAGAAAAAGGGATATTTATTAGTAGATTTATCCTTAGCTTTATTTTTAATAGGGCTTCTTTTTTTAGGAGTAAATAAGAATTTTAAAATGTATCTTAAAACTAATAATTATATAAAAGAAAATTATGAAGTATTAGATGCCATGACTTCTTTATCAATGGAAATAAAAAATAATTTAACCTTTGAGGATATTAGGTCTTTTAAAGAAGATTCTTATGTATTAAGAGACTTTGAGTTAGAGAATTTAATAAGAAAAGACATAAAGGATTTCCTTTTAGAAAATTTAATTTTAAGCAAGGAAGAAAATTCTTTAGGGTTTAATATTTATATAAAGCATTTAGATGATTACGAAAGTAATATAAAAATAAGTTATAAGAGTATTAAACCTTATATAAAAGAAGAAGTAGAGGTGAAAATATACAAATTTTTAATAAGGTAGATAATTGTTTTTATAAAAGAAAAAGAGGATATTTACTTATAGAATTAGTTATTTATTTAAGTTTTTTAGGACTTTTAACTTTGATTTTAACTAAGAATATGAGCTTTTATATTAAAGAGTATAAAAATCAGCTTTTAAATTCAAGAGAAAAAAACTATATTTTAGATGCAGAAATGTATTTAAGTTATAGATTTTTAAATGAAAATTTACAAGAGATTAGAATTTTAAATAATTCAATTATATTTAAGTTTTTAGAAAAAGAAGGTGAAACTTTAAAAAGTGTAGAAGATAGAATAATGTTTTCAGAGGATAAGTTGTATGTGGATTTTGATTATAAAAATATAAGAAGAAATGGGGCAGGTCAAGTGCTTTTAGAAAATGTTGAAAATTTTAAAGTTTTTCAGAAGGAAAATTTAATTTATATAAATCTTAAAGTTAAGGAGCAAAAGCAACGTTTTTATTGTTATGAAAAAGTGTAAAGGTTTTATATCTATAGAAGTAATTTTAATTTTCTTTGTGTGTAGCTATATGTCCTTAGCTCTACTTTATAATTCCTTTGAAAGGAGAGAAACTTTACATAGAAATTTTAAAGTAGAGTATGGAAAATTAAATAAAGAAAAAGAGGAAGAAAATTTTTTAAAGTATTTAATAAAAGAGGAGATATTAACCTTAAATAATTATAAAGATATAGATTTTAAAAAGGATAATTTGAAGATTTTTTATAATAAGGACAAAGAACTTTTAAACTTAGTAAGAAAAGATAGTATAAGTGGGCTTTTTTATAATTCTTATTATAAGGTGAAAAATTTAGAGGAAGAGATATTCTTAGAAAGGAAGAAAGGAGTTTAAAGTTTGATAAGGAAAACTCTAATAGTTAATAATACTAGTGATATTTCAACTATAGAAAAATGTAAGGATAAAAAAATTAAGGTAATAATTTTAAATGAAAATATTTTTATAGAAATAATTCCTTTAAATAAAAAGGAAAAAATAGAAGATAGGGTAGAAAATTTTATAAGAAATAGGTTTTTTAATTATGAAGCTTTAGTTCATTATGAGCTTTTAAGATATAAAGGAAAAAGATTTATAATAGTATATTTTTTATCAAGTGATGAAGTTTTTAAAAGAATAATAGAAGAAAAGGAAGAAGTTCTTATAAAGATTCCAAAACTTACTTTAAAAGGAGTTTATGCTTTGTTTTTTAATAAAGTTATTTTAGAAATTGAAAATTTAAATATAAGAGTTTATATAAAAGGAAAACTTTTAGGAGAAAAGAAAGTAGAGGACAGTAATATTTTTTATGAAATAGAAAATGTATTAAATTTTTTAGAGGAGAATCTAAAAATAAAACATGAAAATATTTTCTTTAAAGTTAAGGATGAAAATTTGAAAAAAGAACTAAAGGATTATTTTTTTAAAAATATTTTTAAAGAAGAAGGGGTGAAAGAAAATATATATAAAAAAGCATAAGAAATTTTTATCTAAAAGTTATGTTGAAAATTATAATAAGAAAGTTAAAAATAGAATAAAGATTTACATATTACTTTTAATTTTAATTAATTTATATTTTTATGGAAGTTTAAATGTTGAAAAAAATAGAGTAAAAAGTGAATTTGAAAATTTTAATAAAATAGATAGAGTCTATTTAGATAAAGAGTTTATAAAAAATATAGAGAATATAGAAGGTTTAATAGATAATTCTAAGGTTTTAAATCTAAACATGGAAAATAAGCAGTTAGAAGTAGAGGTTGAAAATACTTATAAGGACTATATAATAAATTATTTTTACAATATTAAGGGAAAAATAAAAAATATAAATTTAGAAGAAAGTAAAAATAGTTATTTGATAAAAGGAGAGTTAAATTGAAGAAAGTAAGGATAGATATTATTTTAATATTAGCTCTTTTATTTATATTATTTATTCAAAGTCTTTATTTAAATTCATTAAAAAATTATACTTTTAAAAGTGAGAAAATTATAGAGAATATAGACCTTAGAACTATTTTAAAAAATATAAAAAATAATAAAGCTATTTTATTAAATTTAGAAAATAATATTGATTTAGAAGGAGAAATATTATTTACTGGTTCTTTAGAAGAACTTAAGGAGTATGTAAAACTTTTGAATAATAATAATTTGCATATAACTTCTTATAAAATAGAAAAATCAGAAGAATTAAGGTGTTTTTTAGAGATAAAAGGTGTATAGTCTTGTAAATTTAATGAAAATAATTGCATTTATTATTAGCTTTTGATAAAATATGATTGTTGTTTTACACTTTAAATAGTAAATAAGTAACAAGGTAGCTCTAGAGGGTATTAATTTATCTTAAAGGGTTATAATATAAAATGAATTAATAGATTTTGGAGGGATACTTAATGATATCAGGAAGTGATTTAAGAAAAGGAACTACTTTTGAGCTGGATGGACAAGTATATACAGTTATAGACTTCTTACATGTTAAACCAGGAAAAGGCGCTGCTTTCGTTAGAACTAAGTTAAGAAACGTTATAATGGGTGGTGTTACAGATAGAACTTTTAACCCAACTGATAAATTACAAGAAGCTATAATAGAAAGAAAAGAGATGCAATATCTTTATTCAGATGGAGAGTTATACTACTTCATGGATCAAGAAACTTTCGAGCAAATTCCTTTAAACCATGAAAAAGTTGAAGATGCTATAAAGTTCTTAAAAGAAAATATGAACGCAGTAATTAAATTCTACAAAGGAGAGGCTTTCTCAGTAGAAGCTCCAAACTTTGTTGAGTTATTAATAACTGAATGTGAGCCAAGTGTTAAAGGTAATACAGCAACTACAGCTATGAAAACAGCAGTTGTTGAAACTGGAGCAACAGTTATGGTTCCAATGTTCGTTGAAGAAGGAAATACTATAAGAATAGATACTAGAACTGGCGAATATATGGAAAGAGTTTAATTAAACTTATTTTAAATATATTTAAGTTGAATTTATCTGTTAAAATATAAATAAAAATAAAAATATGCTAAGCTTTTAAAGCTTAGCATATTTAATATAAGGAAGTGATTTCAGTGAAGGAAATTAAAACTAATATTAGCACTTTACTTAAAACTATGGATAAAAACACAGAACTAGATGAAACATTTAAAAATTCATTAAATGACATATTATTATCTTTAGTAGATAAAATAGAAGAATTACAGGTAAATGTTGAAACCTTAGAAGAAAATGTAGACTTATTAAATGATGATTTAAGTGGTGTTCAAGATGAACTTTTTGAAGAGTTAACTCTTCAAGAACTTGAAGAATATGATGATGAATATTGTGAAGTGGTTTGTGATAAATGTCATAAGACAATATACATAGAAAAAGATATATTAAATAAAGCTGAAAGTATACCATGTCCTTATTGTGGAAATGAATTTGAAGTTTAAAAAACTGTACCTTTTAAAAGGTGCAGTTTTTTTTGTTTAAATAAAAAAATAATAAGAATAATTTCTTATGTAAAGTAATAGATTTAAATAGAAAGGAGGGGGGACTTTGAAAGAAATATTTTCTGTTTTATCAGAGAGAATAAATAGTATTTTAAAAGGTGCAGGAGATTTAAGAAAATTACAAGAGGTTAGGATTAAGGTTGGAAAGCCCCTTAATATAGTTTTAGATAATAAAGAATTAATATTTAGTTATGAAATTACAAGAGAGGATATTAAAAATATAATACAAAAAATAAGCAATTATTCTTTATACGCCTTTGAAGAAGAAATTAGACAAGGATATATAACAATACAAGGAGGACATAGAGTTGGTTTAGCAGGACAATGTGTAATTGAAAAAGATTATATTAAAACCATAAAAAATATAACTTCTTTAAATATTAGAGTTTGCAGAGAAATAATAGGTTGTTCTAATAGTTTGATGGAAAGCTTAGTATATAACAATAGAGTTTATAACACTTTAATAATATCTCCACCTAAGTGTGGAAAAACAACTTTATTAAGGGATATTACAAGAAATATTTCAAATGGATTAAACAGTATTTCCCTTACTGGAAAAAGAACAGTTGTAATAGATGAAAGAAGTGAGATTGCAGCTTGTTATAAAGGTGTTCCACAAATGAATGTAGGAATTAGAACAGATGTTTATGATAATTGCATAAAAAGTGAAGGAATGATGATGGCTGTTAGAGGTCTTTCTCCTGAAGTTATTGTTTGTGATGAAATAGGAACATATAAAGACATGGAAGGGTTAATGATGGCTTATAATTCAGGGGTTAGTATCATAGCTACCTTACATGGAAGAAATATTGAAGAATTGTATAAAAGACCTGTTTTTAAAGAGATTGTAGAGAATAAAGTTATAAATAAAGTTATAGTACTTAGCTCAAGAAGGGGAGTTTGTACTGTTGAGGGAATATATGTTGTTTAAAAATAAGAAAACTATAGGATATAGGAGGAGAAAATGAAGATATTTTTTCTTGGAATTATTATTTTTTTAAGTTCTTTAATTGGATACTTATATGGAGAGGGATTTAGACAAAGACTTATTCAACTAAAGGAATTAAAGAGAGCTTTAATTGATTTTGAAAATGATATTTCATATACTTACACACCTTTACCAGAGAGTATAGAAAATATAGCTATTAAATCTAAAAGTCCTATAAAAGAATTATTTAATGAAATTTCTTTAAAATTAAAAAATAATCAAGTAGAAAATGTATATATGGCCTTTAAAGAAAGTATAAATGAACATAAGAAAAAAATGAACCTTAAGCCTAAGGACTTTGAAATCTTATTAGACCTTTCAAAATCTTTAGGAGAAACTAATATCTCAGGTCAGGTTAAAATTTTCAACCTAGCTAAAGAAAAGCTTAATATGGAGTTAAAAATTGCAGAGGAAGAATGTAACAAAAATACTAAGGTTTATAGATATTTAGGAGTTTCTTTAGGTGCCATGATAGCTATATTTTTGTATTAAATTTTAACATTTAAATTTAGAGGGGGTAAGTTTATATGTCTGATTTATCTTTAATTTTTCAAATTGCAGGAGTTGGAATAGTTTTAGTTATATTAGATAAGGTCTTAGAGCAAAGTGGGAAAAAAGAATACGCAACTCTTGCTAATATTGTAGGAGTAATAATTATTCTTACTATGATGATCCAACTTATAAGCAGATTATTTTCATCAGTTAAATCAATGTTTTTATTTTAAAATTTAAAAATAAACTTAAGGGGAGGAGGATATTTAAGAAATTTAAAAGTATTTAAAACTTTTAGGTTACTTAGATTTTAAGTATGGATGTAATTATACAGGTAATAACTTTTTCGCTTATAACTTTATTTTTATATATGGTATTAAAAGATAACAAAAGTACATTATCACTTTTTATTTTATTATGTGCAGGTATAATGATTTTTATTTTTATAATGCCCTATGTAAATGAGATAGTAGCTTTTATGCAAAATATTGCAAGAGATTCTGGTATGGACTCTTCTTATATAGCTATAGTTATGAAAATTATTGCCATAGCATATCTTTCAACTTTTTGTAGTTATATATGTAATGATGCAGGGGTAAGTGTATTAGGGAAAAAAATAGAATTTGCTGGAAAAGTAATGATTTTATTATTAGCAATACCAATAATGGCTAATATATTAAACTCTATTTTAAGCATAATGTAGGAGCTAAATTATGAAGAAGTTAACAAACATAATATTATTATCTCTTATATTTTTATTTTGCTTTAATTTAAATGTTTTAGCAAAGGATAGTTTAGAGAGTTCAAAGGAGAAAATAGATAATGATTCAAGGATAGAAAGGTTTTACGACTATATAAATAATCTAGAAACTGAAGAAGATATCTTAGGAGATATGACTGCTAAGGATTATATAAAAAGTTATTTAGAAAGTGGAGAAGACCCTATAACATTAAAAAAAATAGGAGCATCTATAGTTAGTTATATTTTTAAGGAGATAAAAATAGTTTTAAAGTTTATTGCTTCTATATTAGTAATTGCTCTTTTAAGTGCATTACTTAAAAATTTACAGGAATCTTTTAATATTGAGGAAGGAGTAACTCAAATTGCTTTCTTTGCCTGTTATGCACTACTTATTATGCTTCTTACTAAAAGCTTTTTCATATCTCTTAATTTAGGAAAGGAAGTTTTATTCTCAATTATTGATTTTATGAATGTTATAATTCCAGTTATTATAATGCTAATTGCAACATCAGGTGGAATAACTTCAGCTCTTACTATAGATCCTATAGTTTTAGGAGCAGTTTCTATAACACCTAGAATATACACATATTTCTTATTTCCACTTATTTTAGCTTATTTTACCTTACAATTTGTTAATAATCTTTCAAGTGAATTTAAAATAGATAGAATGTGTAAGTTTATAAAGCATGTAATAATGATATCTCAAGGATTTATATTAACAATATTTGTTGGAATATTAACTTTAAGAGGAATGACTGCAGATACCCTAGATGCAGTTGCTGTTAAAACTGTTAAATTTGCTGTAGATAATTTTGTTCCTATAGTAGGTAAGGCTTTTTCAGATGCTATAACTACTGTAGCTGGCTACTCTTTAGCTATGAAAAGTGTAATAACATCTTTAGGAGTAATAGTTTTAATTGTTATTGTTATTTATCCAATATTAAAAATAGGGATTATGGCAATATGCTTTAAACTAACTTCAGCAGTTATAGAGCCTGTAGTTGATTCAAAAATATCTAGTAGCGTAGAAACTGTAGGAGAGGCTTTATTTATGATAATGTCTTGCATAATAAGCGTAAGTATAATGTTCTTTATTATGGCAGCTATGATGGCTACAGCAGGAAATTTTATTGTAGGAGGATAGAGTAAGGTGGAGCTTTTAAAAAATTGGATTTCAACTCTTTGTATTGTAGTAGTAATAGTTTCTATTGCACATATTATTTTACCTAATTCTTCTATAAAAAAACATGTTAAGTTTACTTTTTCATTAATAATACTTTCTGTTATGTTAGCACCTATACTTAATCTTTTAACTTTTAATAATGAGGTTAAAGATTTTGATTTTAGCTATAAAAATACTATTGAAAGGGAGGCTTTTAAAGAAGAAAGAGAATCTTTTTATGATGACAAAGCTATTTTATTGAGCATTGAGAATAATTTAGAAAAGGCTTTAAAGGATGAGTTTTATGAAAAAGAATTTTTGGTTTCTTTAGAAGGAGAGGTTAGTTTTGATGAAGTTAAATTTAATATAAAAAAAGCTAATATTAAGGTTTTAGATAATAAAAAGATAAAAAAGGTAGAAAAAATAAAGATTGGAGATGATTTAGAAAAAAAAGAAGAGAAAAAAGATGCTTTTTTATCTAAGGTTGAAAAATTTGTTGAGAAGGAACTTGAAATATCTAATGAAAATATAAATGTATTTTATGAGTAAGGAGGTAGAACTTAAGGGTGAAAGGGTTTAAAGAGAAGTTTATATCTTTCTTTAAGGAAAAGAGCATTGTAAATTTAATCATATTACTTTTATTAATTATAATGATTTATTTAGTTGTGTCATATTTTACAGGTGTAAACAATATATCTAAGAGTGAGAAAACAAATTTAGAAAATATATCTAGTGAGCAGCAAGTTGAAAATGAAATTGAAAAAGACTCTGAAGTTTTAGGTTATCAAGAAAAACAAGAAAAGGATTTAGAGAGGATATTAAGCAAAATAGAAGGTGTTGGAGAAGTTGATGTTGTAATAAATTTTCAAAGTAGTGAAGTAAAAGTACCAGCAGTAGATAATTCTTCTCAAAAAAGTACAACAGAGGAAACTGATAGTGAAGGAGGAACAAGGGTTAATTCTCAAGAAACAGATGGAGACAAAATAGTTATGTCAAATAGCTCAAGTGGAAGTGAACCAGTTATATTAAAAACTGAAAAGCCAGAGGTTTTAGGAGTTATGGTTGTTGCAGAAGGTGCAGAAGATAGCAAGATAAAGTATGAAATAACAAAAGCAATATCAAGCTTATATAACATAAGTGTAGATAAGGTAAATGTATTGGCTATGAAAAAATAAAATTAAAATTTTAGGAGGTTTACTATGAATAAAAAACAAGCAGGGATTATTTTAACACTTTTAGCTTTAATAGTTTGTACTGGAGTATTAGCAACAAGAGTTAACAATCAAATTAAAGAAAGTATGGGAGAAGTTCCTACAGCCTTTGGAGAAAATGAAGAAAAAGCAGCTGAAACTACATCAAATTATTTTTATGAATCAAGAAATTTAAGAGAGCAAAAGGATTCTAAAACTATTGATAATTTAAAAGCTATTGTAGAAGATAAAAACACTTCAGAGGAGCAAAAAGAAGAAGCAGAAAAAGAATTAACTGAAAAAACTATGGCAAGAGATTATGAAACAAGAATAGAACTTAGCATAAAAAGTAAGGGTTATGAAGATGTAATATGCTTTATAGATGGTGATAATGCAAAGGTTGTAGTTAAAACTGATGAAGAATTAACTCAAGAAAAAATGGTTGAAATTCAAGATATAGTTATGAATGTATCAAAAGTTTATGACGTTGATATAGAAAAAAAATAATTAATTGTATTGTAATTAGTTATTTGCTATAATGAACCTATAACTAATTAAGATTCGTGAAGATTAGTAGGAGGGTTCAGCTTTATGAATGAAATGAATAGAGATGAAGCTAACTTAGGTATAGTAAATATATCTGATGAAGTTATCGGTGTAGTTGCTGGTATAGCTGCATCTGAGATAGAGGGAATACTTGAGATAAATCACAATAATAGCACTGGAATAGGACATAAATTTTCTAAGAAAAGTTTAGGTAAGGGCATTAAGGTTAATGTAGAGAATGGTGAAGCAGTTATTGAAATTGGTGTTACTGTTCAATATGGAGTTAAGATACCTGATGTAGTTTCTCAAGTGCAGGAAAACGTAAGAAGGACTGTAGAAGCTATAACTGGACTTAAGGTGGCACTAGTGAACATATATGTGCAAAACATAATTATCTTAAAAGAAGAAGATAAAAATGAAATATTAAAAAAATAGTAGTCACCCTCTGTTTTCAGAGGGTGTTTCCTTGTGTTAAATCATTAACTTATGATTAATAATATAAATTAAGACAATAATACTAAATAGAGTATTTTTAAAACATAGGAGGATATAATGAATAGAGTAAAATCAAGAGAATATTTATTACAATTAGCTTATCAAATGGAAATAACATCAGAAACTGCCTTAGAAACTTTCGATTCCTTTATGGAAAATGAAGAAATTAATAAAGATGATTTAGATTTATCATACATAAAATCATCTTTACTAGGAATAGAATTAAATAAGGAAAAATTAGATTCTTTAATAGAAGGTGAATTAGTAAAATGGAAATTAAATAGAATTTCAAAGGTTAATTTATCAATTTTAAGAATCGCTACATATGAAATGTTATTTGTAGAAGATATACCAGAGAAGGTATCAATAAATGAAGCTATTGAACTATGTAAAAAATATTCAGATAGTAAATCTGTTTCATTCATAAATGGAGTTTTAGATAAAATATATAAAAATATTAAGTAGTCTAAATTTTATTTTAAGTTTAAAATTGGAGGTAAGGTAATGAATAAAATTTTAAGCGGAAAAAAAGTAGCTATAGACATAAAGGGGCAGATTAAAGATTACACAGATAAATTAAAAAACTTAGGAAAATCTTTAAAAATAACGTCTATACTAGTTGGGGATGATGGAGGCTCAGTATATTACCAAAACTTCCAAGAGAAATTAGCAAAAGATTTAGGAATAGAATTTGAAAAGGTAAAATTAGATGAAGGTGTTTCAGAAGAAATTTTGAAGCTTAAAATAGAAGAACTAAATAAAGATAAAAGTGTAGATGGAATAATGCTTTTACTTCCTTTGCCAAAACATATTAATGAAAAAGAAGTAACAAATTTAATAAGTGCTGATAAAGACTTAGACTGTTTGTCTGAAGTAAGCGTAGGTAGATTTTATAAGGGAGAAAAATCATTTATTCCATGTACTCCAAATAGTGTAATAACTCTTTTAAAGGCTTATAATATTAAAATCTCAGGAAAAGAGGTTGTAATTGTTGGAAGAAGTAATATAGTTGGAAAACCTCTTTTTCAAATGTTTTTAAGTGAAGATGCTACAGTAACTTTATGCCATTCAAAAACAATGAATTTACAAGAAGTTTGTAAGAGAGCGGATATATTAGTAGTAGCTATTGGAAGAGCTAATTTTATAGATTCTTCTTATATTAAAGAAGGAGCTATTGTTGTTGATGTTGGAACTAGTGAAGTAAATGGAAAAATAACAGGAGATGTTAATTTTGATGATGTTTATAATAAGGCATCTTTTATTACACCAGTTCCAGGAGGAGTTGGTTCTTTAACCACAACTCTTCTTTTAAAAAATATTTGTAAGGAGTTAGATTAGAATGAAGCTAAAGACATTATCTGTTTTTGAAGTTAATAACTATCTTAAGAAGTTAGTTGAGAATGACTTTATATTAAAAAATCTTAATGTCAAAGGTGAAATATCTAATTTAAAATTCCATTCAAGTGGTCATATTTATTTTTCATTGAAGGATGAAAATAGCAAAATTAACTGCATTATGTTTAAAAATAATGCAGTTAATTTAGATTTTAGACTAGAAGAAGGAATGAAGGTAGAAATAAAGGCTAGATTAGGTGTTTACCAAAAGGAAGGAAATTACCAACTTTATTGTGAAAATATAAAAAAAGCTGGAGTTGGAGAACTTTTTGAGGAATTTCATAGATTAAAAAAAGAACTTAGAGAAGAAGGAATTTTTGACGAAGCGTATAAAAGAGAATTACCTGCTTTTCCAAAGAAAATAGGTATAATTACAGCAAAAACTGGTGCGGCTATAAGAGATATGATAAATGTAATTAAAAGAAGAAATAAATCCTTAGAGATTATATTATATCCTGCAAAGGTGCAAGGAGAGGGCGCTGCTGAGTCAATAATTGATGGAATTAGATATTTTAATGATAAAAATTTAGTAGATGTTATAATTTTAGGCAGAGGAGGAGGTTCTATTGAAGAACTTTGGGCTTTTAATAATAAAGAATTAGCCTATGAAGTATTTAATAGTAAAATTCCTACGGTATCTGCTGTTGGACATGAAATTGATTTTACTATTTGTGATTTTGTAAGTGATGTAAGAGCAGCTACACCATCAGTTGCAGGAGAGATAGTTTCTCCTTCTTTAGAAGATATGAAGAAAGCTTTAGAAAATAAAAAAATGTTTTTATATAATCTTATAGAAAGAAAAATTTTAAAAAGTAAAAATAATTTAGATATATTAAATAGGCAGTTAATTAGTAATAACCCTAAAAATATACTTGAAAAGAGAAGAAAAGAAATTATTTCTTTAGAAGAAAAGCTTAATATTTTAGGAAAAATTAAAATTGAAAAATCAAAGGATGAGTTAGCTAAGTTAAATAGCTTATTGCAAAGTTTGAATCCTTTAAATACCCTAGGAAGAGGTTATTCATTAATAACTGATAATAAGGGTAAGGTTTTATATGAGATTGAAGAATTAAAAAAACAAAGCAATATAAAAGTGACAATGAAGGACGGTTCCGTTTATATAGATATAAAAAATATTAATGAATAAGGAGCAAAAATTAAAGATGGCTAAAAAAGAAAATACTTATGAAAGTATGATTGATGAATTAAATGAAATCGTAAAACAGCTAGAACTTGGAGATTTAACTTTAGAAGAGTCTATGAAGGCCTATGAACAAGGAATAAAGATAGCTAATAAGTTATACAAAAAGTTAAATACCTTAGAGGGAAAGATAAAAGTTGTTGAAGATGGTAAAGAAGAAGACTTTGGAGGATATAATAATGAATATTAGTAGCTTAAAGGAAGAAATAGATGAGTCTTTAAGAGAATATTTTAATTGTAATAGAAAGTTTAATAAGGTTTTATATGATTCTATGGCTTATAGCATAAATGTAGGAGGGAAAAGAATAAGACCTATATTAATGCTTTTAACTTATTATATTTATAAAGAAGATTATAAAAAAATATTAAAACCTGCTATGGCGATGGAGATGATACATACGTATTCTTTAATACATGATGATTTACCTTGTATGGATGATGATGATTTAAGAAGGGGACAGCCAACTAATCATAAAGTTTTTGGAGAAGCTATTGCAGTTTTAGCAGGAGATGCACTTTTAAATGAAGCTATGAAGGTTTTAATTGATTATTCTTTACAGGAAGGAAAAGATGCTTTAAAGGCAACAAAAGTTATTATGGATGCTTCTGGTTCTGATGGAATGATTGGTGGACAAATAGTTGACATAATAAATGAAAAGAAAGAAGAAATATCAATAGAAGAGTTAGATTATATGCACCTTAAGAAAACAGGAGAATTAATAAAGGCTTCTATAATGGCTGGGGCTATTTTAGCTAAGGCTTCAGAAGAAGATATTAAAAATTTAAAGGAATTTGGATACAAGTTAGGCTTAGCATTTCAAATAAAAGATGATATATTAGATGTAGTGGGAAATGCAAAAGACTTAGGGAAGAATGTTCACAAGGACCAAGGAAATAATAAAAATAATTATATAACTCTTTTTGGATTAGAAGAGTGCAAAAGAAAATGCGTGGATATAACTAGGGAATGTATAGATATCTTAGATAAAATAGAAGGTAATGTAGAACCTCTAAAGGTATTAACTATAAAACTTTTAGAGAGAAAATTTTAATAAAGGATTTGGTTTAAATGAGTGAAATTCTACAAAAAATAACTGATCCTAAAGAGATAAGGGATTTAGATGAGAAGGATTTAGAAAAATTAGCTAAGGATTTGAGAGAATTTTTAATTTATAGTATTTCAAAAACAGGAGGACACTTTGCTTCAAATTTAGGTGTTGTAGACCTTACTGTTGCTTTATTTAAAAATTTTGATTTTAGTGAAGATAGAATAATTTGGGATGTAGGCCATCAAGCTTATGCCTATAAAGTTTTAACAGGAAGAAAAGATAAATTTTCAACTTTGAGGCAATATGGTGGACTATGTGGTTTTCCAAAGAGAACAGAAAGTGAATATGATTTCTTTGCAACAGGGCATAGTAGTACATCTTTATCTGCAGCAGCAGGTATGGCAAGAGCTCAAAAAATTCTTGGTAAAAATAATAAGGTTATAGCTGTAATTGGTGATGGTGCCTTAACAGGTGGTATGGCCTTAGAAGCCTTAAATGATATTGGATATAGAAAAGATAATTTAATAATAATATTAAATGATAATCAAATGTCTATATGTAAAAATGTTGGAGGGCTTGCAACCTATTTAAATAAACTTAGAATGGGGGAGGGGTATAATAAATTAAAATCAGACATTGGTTCTACCCTAGATACCACTTCTTTAGGCAAAAGAGTAAAGACTTCTCTTTCTAAGTTAAAAGACGGAATTAAAAAAATTGTAGTACAGAGTATGTATTTTGAAGATATAGGAATAAAATATTTTGGTCCTGTAGATGGACATAATATTAAAGAATTAAATGAAGTATTAGGTATAGCAAAAAAAATAAAAGGTCCTGTTATAATACATACTATTACTAAAAAAGGAAAAGGGTATGAATTAGCAGAGGAAAATCCTAATAAATATCATGGAGTATCTCCTTTTGACCTTGAAAAAGGAGTGGTTTCAAAATTTGGAAGTAGGAATTATTCATCGACTTTTGGAGAAGAAATGATAAATTTAGCTAAAGAAAATGATAAAATTGTTGCAATAACTGCTGCTATGCCAGATGGAACAGGATTAAAAGAATTTAGAAATGAATTTCCTAATAGATTCTTTGATGTTGGTATAGCTGAACAACATGCAGTTACCTTAGCAGCAGGAATGTCAGCAGAGGGTTTAAAACCATTTTTTGCAGTTTATTCAACTTTCTTGCAAAGAGCTTATGACCAAGTTTTACATGATGTTTGCATACAAAAGTTACCTGTTACTCTTTGTTTAGATAGAGCCGGTTTAGTTGGAGAAGATGGAGAAACACATCAAGGTATATTTGATATTTCATATTTATCTCCAATGCCTAACATGACAATTGTAGCTCCTAAATGTATAGATGAGATGAAAGTTATTTTAAATTGGGCAAGTACCTTTAATGCTCCTTTAGCCATAAGATATCCTAGAGGAGGAGATATATATAATAATCTAGAGCCTTTAAAAGAAATAAATTATGGTAAGTGGGAAGAAGTAAGAAAGGGAGAAAAAATAGCTATTATTGCTACAGGAAAAATGGTACAACATGCTATGATTGCTGCTGAAAAATTAAAAGAGGAAAAAGGATTAGATATTTTAGTTATAAATGCTACATTTATAAAACCTATAGATAAAAATATATTAAAGACTTTATCAAAAAATAAATTTAAAATTATAACTGTTGAGGATAATATTAAAAAAGGTGGTTTTGGAGAAGGAGTCTTAGAGTATTTAAATGAAATTAATCATAAAGAAGAGGTTACTATATTAGCCTTTGAGGATAAATTTATAGAGCACGGAAAGCCAGATATTTTATATAAAATAAATGGATTAGACCCAGAAGGAATAAAAAACACATTAGTTGAATTACTTTAAAGGAGAAAATTATGACAGAGAAAAAAGAAAAAAAAGAGAGACTAGATGTACTTCTTGTAGAACAGGGAATAGCAGAGTCAAGAGAAAAAGCTAAAAGATATATAATGGCTGGTATGGTTTTTATAGGAGAAAAAAGAGTCGATAAAGCTGGTGAAAAAGTTCCTGTAAGTTCAAATATAATTTTTAGAGGAGAAAAGTTACCCTTTGTAAGTAGAGGTGGATTTAAACTTGATAAGGCTATTAAAAGTTTTTCAATAAACTTAAAGGATAAAAAGTGTTTAGACATTGGAGCTTCTACAGGAGGATTTACAGATTGTATGCTACAAAATGGAGCTTCAAAGGTATTTGCTATAGATGTAGGATATGGTCAATTTGCTTGGAAACTTAGAGTGGACCCTAGGGTTGTTTGTATGGAAAGAACAAATGTAAGATATGTAACTTTAGAGCAAATTGGAGAACTTTGTGATTTTGCATCAATAGATGTGTCCTTTATATCTTTAACTACTGTTTTACCAGCTGTTCTTAATCTTTTAAAAGATGATGGAGAGGTTATGGCCCTTATAAAACCTCAATTTGAAGCAGGAAGAGAAAAAGTTGGGAAAAAAGGTGTTGTAAGAGAGGCTTCTACTCATAAGGAAGTAATAAAGAAAATAGTTGATTTTTCTTTAAACAATAACTTAGAGATATTAGGATTAGATTTTTCTCCTATAAAAGGACCTGAGGGGAATATAGAATATTTAATTTATCTAAAGAAAGGTAAGGAAAAGAAAGACTTTGATTATAAGGTTATAGACGAGGTTGTGGAGAAATCTCATAGTAATTTATAAAAATAATTAGTTAAGATTTAATTTCTAATTACTTTAGAGAGAACTTCAAAGTTTTAAAGTAAAGGTGTGTTTTTTTTGTATGAAAAATATAGGAATTATAATAAACAAAGAGAAGGATAAAGAGAAAAAAATTTTAAACTTAGTTCTTTTAAAGATTAGAGAGTATTTAAAGCCAGAAGAGATAATTATTATAGACCAATTTTATAAAGGAGATTTTAAGGAGCTTATTAATTTAGATATTTTGATAGTTCTAGGGGGAGATGGAACTATCTTAGGTGTAGCTAGAAAATTTTCTAAGTATATAAATGCTCCTATTTTAGGAATTAACATTGGTAATTTAGGATTTTTAGTTACAGCAGAAATAAATGAGTTAGAAGAAGCTTTGATTAAAATAAAAGAAGGAAAATATAAAATTGAAGAAAGAATGCTTTTACTTTGTGAAATAGAAGGAGCAGATTTTAAAGAAGAGAGAGCTTTAAATGATATAGTTGTTGCAAGAGGAACTTTATCTAGGATGACTAAGTATGAAGTTTTTATAAATGGAGAGCTTTATGCTACATTTAAAGGAGATGGAGTTATAATATCTACTCCAGTTGGGTCAACAGCCTATTCTTTTTCAGCAGGAGGTCCACTTATAATGCCTGATTTGCAGATTATATCTATAGTTCCTATATGTCCTCATACGCCTAATTCAAGACCTATGATAATAGATGGCAATAATGAAGTAAGAGTTAAACCTCTTATTCATGAAGCAGATGTCTTTGTTACAATAGATGGACAAAAGGCCTTAAAATTAGAAAAACATAATGAAGTTTTAATAAAAAAAGCAAAAGAGTTTTTTAGAATAATTTCATTTGATAATAAAAGTTATTTTAAAGTACTAAGGAAAAAATTATTTAAGATAGAATAAATGTTATGAAGGTGATTTGAAGATGAAATCTAAGAGACATTCTAAGATAATTGAAATTATAAAATCAAGAGCAATAGAAACACAAGAGGAGTTAGCTGAGGAACTAAAAAAAGCTGGGTTTGATGTAACTCAAGCTACAGTATCTAGAGATATAAAAAATTTAAAACTTGTAAAAAAACAAGATAATAAAGGAAATTATAGATATACCATTATAGAAGAAGAAAAAAATGAAATGGTAGATAGACTTAGTAATATTTTAGCTAATACTGTAACTTCAGTTGAAAATGTTGATAAGGTTGTAGTTGTTAAGACTATATCAGGTTCCGCTTCAGCTGCTGCTGAAGCTATAGATACCTTGCATTTAGGGGATATTGCAGGAACTATAGCAGGGGATAATACTATATTTATTTTAGTTAGAAGCTTAGAAAAAGCAGAAACTCTAGTTTCTAAAATTTTAGAAATGATAGAAGGTTAAATTTAAAAGGAGGAGGAGTATGCTTTTACAATTAACTATTAAAAATTTTGCTTTGATAGAGAAGGCATCTTTAGATTTTAAAGAAGGATTTACTATTTTATCGGGAGAAACAGGTGCAGGTAAGTCTATTCTTATAGATGCTATAAATTATGTTCAAGGAAGCAAGTTTAATAAGGATTTAATAAGAACAGGAGAAGAAAAAACTTTTGTAGAGGCTATATTTTCAATAGATGATAATGAGAGACTTAAAGAAATTTTAGATGATTTAGAAATAGAGTATGATGATACTTTAATAATTTCTAGGGAAACTTTTATAAATGGAAGAAATAGCATAAAGGTTAATGGTAGAAGTGTTATTTTATCAGCATTGAAAAAAATAAGTTCAACTCTTCTTGATATACATGGTCAACATAATAATCAAAATTTATTAAATAAAGAAAAGCATATAATATATTTAGATGATTTTGGTGATTTTAATTTAAATGAAAGTTTAAAAAGATATAGTAAAAAATTTTTAGAACTTAAAGAGATAGAAAAGAAAATAAATGAATTAAACAATGAGGGAAAAGATGATAAGCTTTTAGATTATTTAGAATATCAATTTAAAGAAATTGAAGAAGCTAAGCTTAAATCTTCAGAGGAAGAGGAATTAACTGAAAGGTTTAATATTTTATCTAATGCAGAAAAAATAAAAAATTCTCTTGGAGTATCTTATAGTTTATTAAGTGGCTCAGAAAATAATGGAATAATTGATTCTTTATCAGTTGTAAATAGGGAGCTTTCAAATGTTGAAAATCATTTGGAAAAAATTAAAAATATAAATTCTAAAATAATGGAAATGTATTACGAGCTTCAAGAAATATCAATAGAACTTAGAGATATATGTGATGAAAGTGTATACGATGGCAATGAATTAGAAGAGATAAATAGTCGTATGTTTAAAATAGCTTCTCTAAAGAAAAAATATGGGAGTAGCATAGACGAAATATTAAAATATAAAGAGGATATTTCTTCTCAAATAAATAATATTAAAAATTCAGAAAAAATAATTGAAGAACTTTTAAAGGAAAAGAATGAAATTTTAATATCTTTAGAAGAAATATCTAAAGATATACATGATAAAAGAATTGAAATTTCAAAGGTTTTAGAAGATAAAATTCATGAAGAACTTTCTTATGTAGGCTTAGGAAAATGTAAGTTTGAAGTTCTTATTGAAGAGGATGAATTTAATATAAGAGGAAAAGATAAGGTGCAATTTTTAATTTCAACAAATCCAGGAGAGCCTTTAAAGCCTATGGAAAAGATAGTTTCAGGAGGAGAGTTATCAAGAATAATGCTAGCTTTAAAAGCTGTATTTATAGATAAAGATAAAATACCTACTGTTATATTTGATGAAATTGATACAGGAATAAGTGGAAGAATTGCACAATCTGTTGGAGAGAAGATGTATGAAATTTCTATAAAACATCAAGTATTTTGCATAACTCATCTTCCTCAAATAGCAAGTATGTCAGATAATCATTATATGGTTAGAAAAAAAGTTGTAGATGATAAAACTTTTTCAAAGGTTGAACCTATAACTTATGAGGAAAAGATAAAAGAGGTTGGAAAAATGTTAGGTGGAGTTGAAATGACTAATAACACCTTGTTAAGTGCAAAAGAAATGATAGATTTAGCTAATAGAAAAAAAGAAACTATTAGAAATTTTAATACATAATAAATTTAATTTTTATGCAAAATAGAACTGTTAAACAGTTCTATTTTTTTTTATTTTAAAACTAATATGAGAATTTTAGTATATTTTAAATTGATTTGGCTAGAATAACAAAGTTAATACAGGATATTATTTTTTGAAAGGGGCAAATTAAGAATAGAAAAGGAGGAGATATTTAATGAAAAATATAAACAAAAGAATAAAGAGTATATCAATAATAATGATGGCTTTAATATTGCTTTTATCCTCTGTGATATTTGTAAGGGATTATTTTAAAAGTAATAATACTTTTGCAAGTAGTGATACTTTCTATTCTTTAAATTCAAAGAGTAGTAAAGATGAAAGATTTAAAAATAGATATGGTATAGCCCTTGTAAATAGCAAGCAAGACAAAAAAGATATAGAACTATCCTTAGGTGGAAATCCTGTAGGTGTTAGAGTTTTTACAGAGGGTGTTTTAGCTGTTGGTTATTCAGAGATAAACACTAAAAAGGGTGATATGGAAAGTCCTGCGAAAAGTGGAGGAATAGAAATTGGTGATAGACTTATAAGTATAAATGGAAAAAAAATTAAAAGTTCAAAGGATTTATCAAAAAGGATAAATGAAAATGAATTAGAAAGTATAGATATTCTTTTAGAGCGAAATGGAAATATAATAAACAAAAAAATTAATTTACTTAAAAATAAAAAGGGTGATTATAAAATAGGATTGTGGGTTAGAGATTCCACAGCAGGAATTGGAACCTTAACATTTTATCATGAAGAAAGTGGGAAATATGGTGCAATAGGTCATCCTATAACAGATAGTGAGACAGAAAAAATATTTCAAATAAAAAATGGAGAACTTTTAAATTCTTCTATAATAAGCATTAAGAAGGGGGAAAAAGGAAGTCCTGGAGAATTAAGAGGTATATTTTCTAGTGATAAGAAAGCTTTAGGTGATGTTAATATAAATACTGAATGTGGAATATTTGGTAATATAAATTTTGATAACTTAAAAAATAATATAAATAAAAAATATAAAGTTGGCTGGAAGGAAGATATAGAAGTAGGTCCTGCAAAAATAATAACAACTATAGATAATGAAGGGCCAAAGTTTTATGATATTGAAATAGTAAAGCTTACAAAGCAAGATAGTGTAAGTACAAAAAGTATGGTAATTAAAATAACAGATGAAACCTTATTAAAGAAAACAGGTGGAATTGTTCAAGGAATGAGTGGAAGTCCTATAATACAAAAGGATAAAATAGTTGGAGCTGTAACACATGTTTTAGTGAATAAACCAGACTTAGGATATGGAATATATATAGAATGGATGTTAAAAGATGCAAAAATTATATAATATAAAATAAGTGTGATTAATGTAAATATGTGTTATAATAAATACTAGAAAATTAAATGAATTTTCTAGTATTTATTTTTTTTAGAAGGAAATTTTTAAGATTTGTCGAATATAGTTAAGTAAAAATAATTGTAAAAAAATGGATATATAAAGTTTGTTAAGGAGAGAAAAGCATGAAGGAATCAAAAATATCTGTATTAATTGCTGATGATAACAAAGAATTTTGCAATATTTTAAATGACTATTTATTAAGTCAAAGAGATATTGTTGTTACAGGAATTGCAAAAGATGGATTAGAGGCTTTAAAACTTATAGAGGAAAAACAACCAGATTTAGTTGTATTAGATATAATCATGCCACATTTAGATGGATTAGGAGTTCTTGAAAGAATTAATTCCTTAGGTCTTGAGAAGAATCCTAGAGTGATAGTTTTATCAGCGGTAGGACAAGATAAAATAACTCAAAGAGCTATAACTTTAGGAGCAGATTATTATGTTGTAAAACCTTTTGATATGGATGTATTTACAGAAAGAATAAGACAGATGTTTAATAGTACAATATCAGAGGAAAATTCTACAGCTAAGCCAAGTATAAGTGTTGTAGAAGGAACAAAAAGTGAAAGTTCTTCTTCAGAGGAAAACAAAGAACCTATGGATTTAGAAGTTGAAATAACTAGTATAATTCATGAAATTGGTGTTCCTGCTCACATAAAAGGATATATGTATTTAAGAGAAGCTATAACTATGGTTGTAAATGATATGGAGTTATTATCTGCTATAACAAAAGAATTATATCCTTCAATAGCAAAGAAATATAATACTACTGCAAGTAGAGTTGAAAGAGCTATAAGACATGCTATAGAGGTAGCTTGGGGAAGAGGACAAATAGAAGCTATAAATAAAATATTTGGACATACTATTCATAATGACAAAGGTAAACCTACTAATAGTGAATTTATAGCTATGGTTGCAGATAAATTAAGACTTAAAAATAAGGTAAGTTAATAAAAAACACTCTTTACTAGATTTTATTCTAGGAAAAGAGTGTTTTTTTATTTATACTTTTATGATTTTATATTTTACATTACAGGATTTTTTTAATAAGAATTAAAATAATAAATTTTAGTTCTTATTTTTTTTGTAAATTTTAAAGTTTTAAGTATCTTTTTATTATGTTAATCATATTCTTTATTAAACAAGTAAAGGGGGAGCTAATTATGAAAAGATTTTTAAATGGAATTTTAGAATCTCTAAGAGAAAATAAAATAACTTTTTTATGGGTACTATTATTTTTATTAGTAGGAATAGTTTTAGGGTCTTATACAGTTTATTATATGAGTGATCTTAATAAGGTTGAAATAACAAATTATTTTAATAACTTTTTAGACTTTTTAGGGAAGAATGAAGTATCTTATTTAAGTATATTAATAAATAGTATAAAAAGCACAATACCTATGGTTTTAATAATAATATTGTTAGGATATGTATCTATAGGAACTCCTATAATACTTATGATAAATTTAGCTAAAGGATATGTTATTGGTTTTACATTTTCTTTAATAGTTAGCATTTTAGGAGGAAGTGGTATAGCATTAGTTTTATCTGGATTGATATTTCAAAATTTAATTTTTATTCCTACTATAATGTTAATTAGTGTTTTTGCAATAAGACATTCTGTAACAAAATTAAAAAGTGGTTATTCTAGAGATAGAATTAAATTAGATGTAAATAAAACATATTTAAATTTTCAAGGGGTTTTAAGTCTTATTATAATATGTGGAATATTAATTGAAACATATATATCACCTAATTTAATAAGATTAGTAATTAGTAGATGATTTCTGTAATATAAATAATTATGTAATAACATTTTGGTTAGGAGTTAATATGAAAGATTTAGTAAGCAAATACGAAGTATATCTAGAATCAATAGGAAAGAGAAAGAATACCGTAAGTGCATACATTACAGATGTTTCTATGTATTTAGATTTTGTAGAAGAAAAGGGACTTAAGGTAAATGAGGATTCTTATCCTTTAATATCTTATGTACAATATCTAAAGGAGAGTAGCAAGTCTCAATCATCAATTCAAAGAACAGTAATATCTTTAAGAAATTTTTATAACTTTTTAGTGGCAGAGGAATATTTAAAAAGAGTTCCTGATTTATCTATAAAAAGAGAGAGAGTAGAAAAGAAAAAGCCTTTAGTTTTAACTGTTGATGAAATAAATAAAATAATGAATTCAACTAATGTTTTAACAGAAAAAGGTATAAGGGATAAGGCCTTATTAGAACTTATGTATGCTACAGGAATGAAAGTTTCAGAACTTATATCTTTAAAGGTTGAAGATGTAAATTTAGATTCATACTATGTAAATTGTAAAGATAGCAGAGGCTATGAAAGAATTATTCCAATTGGAAAAGAAGCTAAAGAATCCTTAAAAAGATATATAGTTGTTAGAGAAGAGAATTCTAAGGGGTCAGACAAATTATTTTTAAATATGAGTGGTGAGCCTATAACTAGACAGGGAGTTTGGAGAATTGTAAAGGAATATGCTGTTATTGCTAATATAGGTAAAGATATAAATTTAAATACTTTTAGACATTCTTTTGCAGTGCATTTATTACAAAATGGAGCTAATGCTAAGGTAGTTCAAGAATTATTAGGAAATCAAGTTATGACATATATAGATATGTATTATGATATTATTAATAATGAAAAAATTAACAATATATATAAAAAGGCTCATCCAAGAGCATAGTTATATAAGAAAAGACTATTAAAGTCTTTTCTTTTTAGAATTTATATAATTTTATTTTTGTTATAAATAAAAATAAATAAGGAATATATTTTACTAATTTCTTTATAAAATATAAAAAATTTTAAGAAATTGCAATAAGTGTATTGGAAAAATACTTGTAAATAATAAGTGCCTTTGTTAAAATAAAATCATGAAAAGGTTATCACATTTTGATGATATGGAGGAAAAAACTTATGAGAATGTATGATTTAATTTTAAAAAAGAGAAATGGTGGAGAATTAAGCAAAGAAGAGATTGATTTCTTTGTTGATAAATACACAAAAGGAGAAATACCAGATTATCAAGTAGCAGCTTTACTTATGGCTATATACTTTCAAAAAATGAATAAAAGAGAGACATCAGATTTAACTATGGCTATGGTTAATTCAGGAGATATATTAGATTTAAGTGAAATAAAAGGAATAAAGGTAGACAAGCATTCAACAGGGGGAGTTGGAGATACTACAACTTTAGTATTAGGACCTATGGTTGCTTCTTTAGGAATTCCTGTAGCGAAAATGTCAGGAAGAGGACTTGGTCATACTGGGGGTACTATAGATAAGTTAGAAAGTTTTGATGGTTTTTCAGTAGAGATGACTAAGGAAGAGTTTATAAATAATGTTAACAAAATAAAATTAGCAGTAGGTGGACAAACTGGAGATTTAGCTCCAGCTGATAAAAAACTTTATGCTTTAAGAGATGTTACAGGAACTGTTGATAATGTATCTTTAATAGCTTCAAGTATTATGAGTAAAAAAATAGCAGCAGGTGCTGATGCAATAGTTTTAGACGTTAAAGTTGGAGATGGAGCCTTTATGAAAACACCAGAGGCTGCTAGAGAACTTGCAACTGAAATGGTTGAAATAGGAAAACATGTTGGAAGAAATACTGTGGCTATAATTTCTGATATGGATCAACCTTTAGGATTTGCAGTAGGAAATGCCTTAGAGGTTAAAGAAGCTATAGAAACTTTAAAAGGTAATGGACCTAATGACCTTTTAGAATTATGCTTAACTCTTGGAAGCAATATGGTAGTTTTAGCAGGAGCAGCTAAGAATACTGATGAAGCAAGAGAAATGTTAATGGAAACTATAAAATCAGGAAAAGCTATTGAAAAGCTAAAAGAGTTTGTAAAGGCTCAAGGAGGAGATGCTTCAGTTATTGATGATACAGCAAACTTCCATAATGCTAAATACGTAATTCCAGTTAAGGCAACTAAATCTGGCGTTGTAAGTAAAATACATGCAGAAAATATTGGATTAGTTGCTATGGAACTTGGAGCAGGAAGAGCAACTAAAGAAAGTGTTATAGATTTAGCTGTTGGTATTGTTCTTCAAAAGAAAAGAGGAGATAAAGTTAATGAAGGTGATATAATAGCTTATATTCATGCTGATGATGAAGAAAAGGGTAAAAAAGCTATAGAAGGAATCCTAGAAAATTATGAAGTATCAGATTCAGTAAAAGAATTGCCTTTAATTTATGACATAATTAAATAAATTTTATTTATGTAAAAAGTTATCTTATACTTTTTGTATAAGATAACTTTTTCTTTTTGCTTATAATTTATATGTTTTAGGAAAAAATAAGTTAGAAAGGAGAAGATGTTATGAAAAAATATAAAAAACAAATAGGGATATTTGCAATACTTATATCATTATTTAACTTAATTTTTTCTATAAACGTAAAAGCTGAAGAAGCAATAGATGTAGAAGCTAGGTCAGCTATACTTATGGAGGCTAGCACAGGAAAAATAATTTATGAAAAAAATGCTAATGAAAAATTTGCTCCAGCCTCTGTAACTAAAATAATGACAATGTTACTTGCTATGGAAAAAGTAGATAATGGAGAAATAAAGCTTTCAGACAAAATAACAGTAAGTGAAACAGCTAAAAAAATGGGTGGAAGCACTATGCTTTTAGATGTAGGTGAAGTGAGAACTGTGGAGGAAATAATAAAAGGTATAGGAATAGCTTCTGGAAATGATGCTGCAGTTGCTATGGCTGAGTATTTAGGTGGAAGTGAAAGTGCTTTTGTTGAAATGATGAATAAAAGAGCTAAAGAACTTGGTATGAATAATACAACTTTTAAAAACTGCACAGGACTTCCTGTTGAAGGTCATTTATCAACAGCTTATGATATTTCTATAATGTCTAGGGAACTTTTAAAACATCCAACTATATTAAAATATACAGGAACTTATATGGAAACTGTATCAGAGGGAAGAAAAACTCCTATTGAACTTGTAAATCATAATAAATTAGTTAGATTTTTTAAAGGGTGTGATGGTTTAAAAACAGGTTTTACTAATGAGGCAAAGTATTGTATTTCAGCTACTGCAACTAGAGATGGCGTTAGAATGTTATCTGTAATTATGGGAGCACCTACTTATAAAGTTAGAAATAGAGATGCTAGTATGCTTATGAATTATGGATTTTCTAAATTTGAAAGCAAAGAAGTAGCTAAAAAGGACCAAGAAATTGAAAAGATTTCTATGAGTAAAACAGGAGAAAAATTTGTGATTGGTAAAGCTAAAGAAGATTTAAGCTTAGTTTACCCAAGAGGAATGAGTGATAAGATAGAGAAGAAAATAGTTTTAGATGAAGGAAAAAATAAAGTAAAAGAGTTTGAAACTATAGGAAGATGTGAATACTATTTAAATGGAGAACTTTTAGGAAAAGTTTCTATTTATTCTGATAGAGATATGAAAAAGGGTGGAGTTTTAGATAGTGTTAAATTTAAGGTTAAGAATTTCTTTAATGGTGAGGAAAATAAAGAAGAAAAATAAAGTTTAATATATAAATATAGAAAAAAGCAACCAAAGTAAACAAATTTGTTTTGGTTGTTTTTTTTTATTATAGTTGTTATGATATTATGTGAAGTTTTGAATATTAGGAGAAATAGACCATGGAAATGCCAATTATAAAGCTTAAAAATTTTGATGGACCTTTTGATTTGCTTTTACATTTAATTAAGAAAAATGAGATGAATATAAGTGAAATAAAGATTCATGAAATTACAAAACAGTATTTAGAATATATATCTTTAATGAAAGAGCTTGACTTAGAGATAACTTCAGAGTTTATAGTTATGGCAGCTACTTTAATAGAAATAAAATCTAAATCTCTTCTTCCTAAAGTAAAGGCAGAGGAAGAACCTAGTGAAGAGGACCTTAAAAATGATTTATTAGAAAAGCTTAAAGAATATAAAAAATTTAAAAAGATTAGCGAATACTTAAAATCAAGAGAACTTTCAGTAGGAGAGGTTTTTACAAAAAAAGCAGAAATTATTACTGTAGAAGTTGATGAAAATTTGAGTGATGAGGATTATTTAAAAAATATTACTATGGTTGATTTATATAAGCTTTATAATAATCTTATGAGAATGTATGGTGAAAAACAAAACTTAAATGTTATGGAAAGAAAAATAAGTGTAGATAAATATAAGATAACAGATAAAATAAAGTTTTTAAGAGATAAATTAAAGGAAAAAAGTATTATTAGATTTTCAGACTTTGTTTCAACATGTCAGTGTAAATTAGAGGTTATTGTAACCTTTATGGCTATGTTAGAACTTATAAAGGGGAATGAAGTTAAAGTTACTCAATATGAAAACTTTGGGGAAATTATGATGGAACAGGTGATATTAAATGAGTGATATAAATCAAATAGAGTTTAGTGAAATATCTAAAAAGGAAGAAATTAAATCTATTATAGAATCATTATTATTTGTAAGTGGAGAACCCTTAGCTTTAAGAGAGATTTGTAAAATTGTAGATAGAGATATTAATTATACTGAAGAGTTAATTAAAGAACTTATGAAAGTATATAATGAAGATTCTTCAAGGGGAATAAAAATAATAGGATTAAATGGAACATATCAGTTGGTTACTAAAACTAAAAATAGTGAGTATGTGCAGAAGTTATTAAAAAAGAACGTTAGACAATCATTATCACAAGCATCCTTGGAAAGCTTAGCTATTATATGCTATAAACAGCCTATTACTAGAGTTGAAATAGATGAAATAAGAGGAGTTAAAAGTGAAAGTGCACTTCAAAGATTAATTGAAAAGAATTTAATTGAGGAAACTGGAAGATTAGAAGTTCCCGGAAGACCAATACTTTATGGAACTACTGATGAATTTTTAAGACATTTTGCATTAAATGATTTAGAAGAACTTCCCTCAATAGAACTTTTTGAAGAAAAAGAGGAATTATAAAGGTAGAAAATAAATATTTATTTTCTACCTTTTTTATTAAAATAGCAATTTAACTTTTAAAAAGTTTCTTAATTAGGTAAAGAGTATTAGGTTTTGGTTGTTTTATTATGGAGTTTTATTAATTTGTTTCTATATTGTTTTTATAAAAATAATAAAAACAATATAGAATAAGTTCTTAAGAAACTATTAAATTAGTTAATTAGCTATATTAAGCCTACGGACAGCAAGAGTCTTCCTTTTCTTTATTACATTTTTTATTTCCCATATCTTTAAGTATTTCAATTATTTGAGGAATATTATCTACTATTCTGTCATAAGTATTAGTTTGATTAACTGGTAAAAGTCTTACTGAGTCTCCTTTAAGAACTAAAAAAGCAACAGGTTTTACTGTAACACCAGCACCAGAACCTCCTCCAAAGGCAAAGTTATTATGTTCTTTTTCTCTTTCTAAATTTGGCAAGTCAGAGCCTCCAGAAGCGAAACCAAAGGAGACTTTTGATATAGGAATTATGTAACTTCCATCTTTAGTTTCAATTGCATCTCCTACTACTGTATTTACATCTATCATGCTTCTTAAATTTTCCATTGTTGTACCCATTAAATTTTCAATAGGGTGAGTTGTATTCATAATAATAAAACCTCCTAGTGTAAAATAAAATTTATAATTTCTTGAAGTTTAATAAATAAAGAAATCCTATGTATATAATTTGAGCAAATTTTATGGTTATTATACCTTGCGCTTGAAAAAATAAGTAATTTTTATCTTTGAATTCAGGAGAGATTTTTCCTGAGAAGTTTTTAATTTTAAAAAATTTGTTTAAAAGTATATTTAAAGTTGCAAGTATTTCGTGAATAACACCATAAGAAATAGCAGTTAAGGCAGCATCCTCTGTAGAAAAATTAAGGTCTAATAAAAGCTTTAAGGAAGGCTTAAATCTGCTTTTACTTGCTAAGCTTATAATTTTAAGTATAGTTTTGTTAGAAGGGGCTTTAAAAAGCCTTTTTTTCTTTTTAGAAATTTTTTTGATTTTAGTATGGTTATTATCCTTCTTTGATATTTCTTTTTTTTCTTTATGAGAGCCTAGTAATTTATTTAAAGAGAGTATTTCAAATTTAAAAAAGTGAATCTTAAAATCTTCTTCAGAGAGAACTAATTTTATTTTTAAATTAATTGGAATAAATAAGATTATTAAAATTACTAATAATAAAAACAAAAGTAAAAATTTAAGCATTTTATAAACCTCCTAACCCTTTATACATTATTGACAATAATATCTTTAATTATCCAAAAATATACTAGTTTATTAAATTTATAAATTGGAATTATAAAAGGAGAGGATTTTATATAAAGTTAATTTTAAGGAGAGATATTTTATGAGGAAAAAGATTTCAGTTTTAATGTTTTTTTTAATAATAATATCTATGTTTTCTAATTTTACTGTTTTTGCAAGTAATAATAACTTAAATCAAAATTTAGTAGATAAAAAGGAAATAAGAGATGGAAATGGAGAGCTTTGTAAAGATATTACTCCAGAAGCTCATTTTGCAATTGCCTATGATGCTAAAAATAAAAAGATTTTATATGAAAAGGATGCTTTTAAAAATGTTCCTATGGCAAGTACAACTAAAATATTAACTGCTTTAGTTGCTATAAATTATTCAAACTTAGAAGAGGAGGTTATAATATCTAAAGAAGCTGCTAGTATTAGAGGGTCTAAGGTTGGTTTTAGAGCAGGTGAGAAAGTAACTATGAGAGAGTTGCTTTTTGGTCTTATGTATAAGTCTGGAAATGATGCTGCTATAGCTATTGCAGAACATATTGGAGGAAGTGTTGAAAATTTTGCGAAATTAATGAATGATTTTGCTAAAATGTTAGGTCTTAAAGATTCTAATTTTCAATCTCCTCATGGACTAGATAGTCAGATGCATTTTTCTTCTGCTTACGATTTAGCTCTTTTAATGTCAAAGGCTATGGAAAATCCTTTTTTTAGAGAAATATCTGGAACAAAGGAAGTTGCTTCTTCAAAATATAACTTTACAAGAGGGTATAGTAATATAAATAAGATGCTTTGGAGACTTAAGGAAGCTAATGGAGGAAAAACAGGATATACAGGGCAAGCAGGAAAATGTTTAGTAAGTTCTGTAGAGCTTAATGGAAGAAATATAATAATAGTAGTTTTAAATTGTCCTACTAGATGGGAGACTACAGAAAAAATTTATAACTATGTAAAAGAAAATTATTCTTAAGTTTTAAGGTTTCATGGAAATATAATTTATTTTCATGAAACCTTTTATTTTTATTATATAAAGATAGGATTTTTGTAACAAATCTAAGTAATTTAGGATATTTTAATAGTAAGAATTAAAAGGGGAGGCTCTTTATGGATTATGAAATAATTGATTGTATAGATGCAGGAACTGAATTTTGTCCTTGCCATTTAGCAGAGGAAGGTGAGTGTATACTTTGCTCTCAATTACATGAAAAGTGTTTTTGTGATTGTATAAATTGGAAGGGTGTTTGTATATATGAGGAATTTGCAAGTAATGGCTTTTCTGCTAAGGAAGGAAGAAAAACCTTTAATTGTGAGGTTATAGAGGCTAAAGAGCTTGAAGAAGGATTACTTTTTATAGAATTTAAGGCACCTCATAAACTTTGTATGGACCTTCTTGGAGTTGGTAAATTTATATTTATTAGAACTAATAAAAGTCCATTTTTTGATGTTCCTATATCTATCTTAGAGTCAGATGTTGATAAAAATATAATAAAAGTACTTATAGAGGTTAGAGGAATAAAGACTAAAAGACTTTTAAATACTCATGCTAAGGGCGAAATAACTATAAGAGGACCTTATTTTAATGGGGTTTTTGGACTTAAAAATATAGAAAAAACTAGAAACAAAGAGGTTCTTGTCCTTTGCAGAGGAATAGGAATTGCACCAGTTGTGCCTGTATTAAAGAAATTGCATAAAGAAGGGAATAATATTACCTTGCTTTTAGATAATACGCCTTTTAAGGATATTTATATAGAAGAATATTTGAAAGAGTACAATATTGAGTATATACCTGTTAATTTAATAGATAAAGGCGAGATATCAGAAGAGGCTAAAAAGTTTATTAAGGAAAATAAATGGGATTTAATTCATTGTGCAGGAGCAGATATTTTAACTTATAAGCTTATAGAGTTTTTAGATGAATTAAAAGATAACATTACAATGGTTTCTTGTTGTAATAATGCAAAAATGTGTTGTGGAGAAGGTGTTTGTGGAAGTTGTACAGCTAGATTTGCAGGACATAAAGTTAAAAGACTTTGTAAAGTTCAAAGTGACCCAAGAAAAATATTTGAAGATAGAAGATTTATTTAATTAGTAAAATTAATTTATAGAAGGGAGTTTTTTTATGAAGGTTATTGTTATAGGTGGTGGATGGTCAGGAGTTGCTGCAGCTATAGAAGCTAAAAAAATGGGAGCTGAAGTAATTCTTTTTGAAAAGACAGATCTTCTTTTAGGACTTGGAAATGTAGGAGGCATAATGAGAAATAACGGAAGGTATACAGCTTCTGAAGAATTAATAGCTATGGGTGGAGGAGATTTGATTAATATAACAGATAAAGTTAGTAGACATAAAGATATACCATTTCCAGGTCATGAACATGCTTGGCTTTATGATGTTAATTTAGTTGAAGGTGAAGTTAAAAGATATGTAGATAGTTTGGGTATTCAATGTAAAATGATTTCAAGAATAACTGATATAAAACAGAATAAGGATAAAATTTTAGGAGTTTATACAAGTGATGGAGAATATTATGAAGGGGATGTATTTATTGAAACAACAGGTTCTACAGGACCTATGGGTAACTGTTTAAGATATGGAAATGGATGCTCAATGTGTATTTTAAGATGTCCATCCTTTGGCCCAAGAATAAGTATAAGTGCTAGATGTGGTGTTTTTGATATACAGGGAGAAAGAGTTGGAGATGAATTAGGAGCTTTTAGTGGTTCTTGTAAACTTGCAAAGGAAACTCTTTCAAAGGAAATACGAGATGAACTTGAAGAAAAGGGCTGTGTAGTTTTAAAAATTCCTAAAGAGGATGTTAATTATGAAAAATTAAATGCAAAGGTTTGTCAACAGTATGCTTTAAAGGAATTTGCTGAAAATATAGTTTTACTAGACACAGGTCATGCTAAACTTATGACAACTTATTATCCTCTAGAAAAGCTTAGGAAGATAAAAGGACTTGAAAATGCTAAATATGTAGACCCTTATGCAGGAGGAAAGGGAAATTCAATAAGATATCTATCAGTAGCTCCAAGAGATGATAATATGAAGGTTAAAGGAGTTAGTAATTTATTCTGTGCAGGTGAAAAATCAGGACTTTTTGTTGGTCATACAGAAGCTATAGTTACAGGTACATTAGCAGGATATAATTCTGTAAGACATGTTCTAGGAATGCCTTATTTAATTTTACCAAGAGCAACAGTATTAGGAGATATAATTGCTTTTGCTAATGAAGAATCACAATCAAGAGAAGGAAAGAAAAACAGATATACTTTTGCAGGGTCTGTTTATTTTAATAGAATGAAAGAATTAGGACTTTATACAATAGATAAAGAAGAAATTAAAA
The DNA here is from genome assembly GCF_058310255.1 of Clostridium sp. TJA038. Classification (NCBI taxonomy): domain Bacteria; kingdom Bacillati; phylum Bacillota; class Clostridia; order Eubacteriales; family Clostridiaceae; genus Clostridium; species Clostridium sp. TJA038. Next base: position 440,174 of record NZ_JBZEFA010000001.1, read on the forward strand.
AAAGAGTATCTCAATTAAATTTAGAGAATATTTTCAGTAAAAAACTTATTTAAAATTTAAGGTATCTAAAGTGAAATGATTTTTAAAACTTTAGATGCCTTAATTTTTATATTAAAACTAGTTTTTATTAATAGGTATAAAGATATAATGAGCTAAAATTTCTTTTATTAAAAAGATTATTTTAAAAGATTTTAATAATTTTTTATAGACCCTTTTTATTATGGAATTTTATTTAGTATAATATATTTAAAAAGTAAAAAGATAGAATAAAGAATTATTTTTTATTAAAGAGAAGGGAGGAAGATTATTAAGATTTTTAAAATCTTAATAATTGAATAGTTTGATACCTTTAGCAGAAGTTATGCGTCCTAAAAAATTAGAAGATATTGTTGGTCAAAAACATATCTTAGGAGAGGGAGCTCCCTTAAATAAACTTATAAAAAATAAAAATATAATGAATTGTATTTTTTATGGTCCACCAGGAGTTGGAAAAACAACTTTAGCTAATATAATTTCAAATTATACAGATAAAAAATTTTATAAAATAAATGCAACTACGGCCTCTATAAAAGATATACAAAACATAACTAATGACATTGATAATTTATTAAATTTCAATGGAGTAATATTATACATAGATGAGCTTCAACATTTTAATAAAAAACAACAACAGGCACTTTTAGAGTTTATAGAGGATGGAAGAATAACTTTAATAGCAAGTACAACAGAAAATCCATACTTTGCTATTCATAGAGCTATTTTAAGTAGATGTACTATATTTAAATTTAATGAAATAGATAATGAAGATATAGTTTTATCTCTAGAAAATACTCTAGAAAAGTTAAAAAAAGAAGGATATAAAATTTCAGTTTCTAGTAATGCTTTGAAATATATTGGAGAAATATCTAGTGGAGACCTTAGAAAGGCATATACAATTTTAGAATTAGCTATTAAGTCTCAAAATAAAGATAAAATTATTTTAAGTGAAGAATATATAGAATCCTTAGGGCAGTCTAATTTAAAATCTGATTTTTCAGGAGATTATTATTATAATTTATTAAGTGCCCTTCAAAAAAGTATAAGAGGTAGCGATGAAAATGCAGCCATCCATTATTTAGCTAGGCTTCTTAAAGGGGGACATATGGATTCTGTTATAAGAAGATTAGCTGTAATAGTTGCAGAGGATATTGGTCTTGCACATCCAAATGCTTTAAGTGTTGTAAATAACGGAATAGACCTTGCATTAAAAGTTGGAATGCCAGAGGCTAGAATAATATTATCAGAACTTGTTATTTATTTATCAACTCTTCCAAAATCAAATAGTGCCTATTTAGCTATTGAAGAGGCTTTAAATGATTTGGAGAAAATAAATATTTTAGATATGCCAGATAATTTAAAAGATGCTCATTATAATGGAGCAAAGTCTTTAGGTATTTCTGGATATTTATATCCTCATGATTATGAAAATAGCTATGTAAAACAAAATTATATGCCAAATAATATAAAAGATAAAATATATTATAAAGCTAAAGAAAATAAATATGAAAATAGCATAAAAACATACTGGGATAAAATAAAAAAATCCTAGAAAAATCTATGAAATAAAATGAAAAATTACTTTAATTTATGTAAAGATTATTGTTGACAAATTTACTCGGTTTTGATATTATAATCACATAAAGTACATCGAATTAGTCAGATTTAGAGGTGATTAAATGAAATTATCTACCAAAGGAAGATATGGCGTAAAAGCAATGGTTGATTTAGCTATACATTATGGTGGGTCACCTGTGTCAATAAAGTCAATATCGCAAAGACAAAATATATCTGAATACTATTTAGAACAATTATTTAGTTCTTTGAGAAAAGCTAAACTTATAAAAAGTATTAGGGGTGCTCAGGGAGGATATATTTTAAATAGAGAACCACAAGATATAACAGTTTCAGATATTATAGAAGTTTTAGAAGGACCTATAGAAATATCAGACTGTTTAGATGGAGTAACTTGCAATAATATTGATTGTTGTGCAACTAGACTTTTATGGAAAAAAATAAAAACAAGTATAGACGAGGTTACTAACTCAGTAACACTTAAAGATATAGTAGAAGATTATAAAGCTATGAAAGAAAAAAATGAAGCTTTAAAAATTGTTAGTAGGAGTGAAGAAGATGAATAATAGAGTTGTTTATATGGACTACTCAGCAACTACATATGTTAAACCTGAAGTATTAGAGGAGATGTTACCATATTTCACAAATAAGTTTGGAAATCCATCAGCATTTTACGGAGTTTCAAGAGAATCAAGAATGGCTGTAGATAAGGCAAGAGAAAAAGTTGCTAAAGTTTTAAATGCAGAACCAAACGAAATATACTTTACAGGTGGTGGTTCAGAGGCTGATAACTGGGCAATAAAAGGAATAGCATTTGCTCATAAGAATAAAGGAAACCACATAATAACTACAAAAATTGAACATCATGCTGTTTTACATACTTGCCAATGGCTTGAAAAGCAAGGTTTTGAAGTAACTTATTTAGATGTAAATGAAGAAGGCTTTGTAGATTTAGAAGAATTAAAAAATGCTATAACAGATAAAACTATTTTAGTTTCTATAATGTTTGCTAACAATGAAATAGGAACTATAGAACCTGTTAAAGAAATCGGTAAGATATGTAGAGAAAGAAAAGTAATATTCCATACAGATGCAGTTCAAGCTGTAGGTAACGTTAAAATAGACGTTAAGGATATGAATATTGATTTACTTTCTTTAGCTGGACATAAGGTTTATGGACCAAAAGGAATCGGAGCTTTATATATAAGAAAAGGTATAAGAATAGATAACTTAATACATGGTGGCGGTCAAGAAAGAGCTAGAAGAGCTGGTACTGAAAATATTCCTGCAATAGTTGGTTTAGGAAAAGCTATGGAAATGGCAGGAGAAAATTTAGATGAGCATATAAGCAAAATATCTAAATTAAGAGATGAATTAATAGAAGGATTATTAAAGGTACCATATACAAGATTAAATGGACCAAAAGATGGTAGCAAGAGATTACCAGGAAACGTTAATGTGTGTTTTGAATTTATTGAAGGAGAAAGTATTTTACTTTCATTAGATTTTGATGGAATTTGTGGTTCAAGTGGAAGTGCTTGTACATCAGGCTCATTAGACCCATCTCATGTTTTATTAGCAATAGGCTTACCTCATGAAATAGCTCACGGCTCTTTAAGATTAAGCTTAGGAGAAGGAACAACAGAGGAAGACGTTAAATATGTATTAGAAAAGGTGCCACCAATAATCGAAAGATTAAGAAGTATGTCACCACTTTGGAAAAATCATTTAAGAGAATTAGAAGGAGAGAATTAATCATGATATATAGTGAAAAAGTTATGGATCATTTCAAAAATCCAAGAAATGTAGGAGAAATAAAAGATGCTAACGGCATTGGAGAAGTTGGTAATGCTAAATGTGGAGATATAATGAGAATATATCTTAAAATAGAAAATGACATAATAGAAGATGTTAAATTTGAAACTTATGGTTGTGGTTCAGCAGTAGCTTCATCAAGTATGGCTACAGAACTTATCAAAGGAAAAACTGTAGAAGAAGCATGGGAATTATCAAATAAAGCTGTTGCAGAAGCTTTAGATGGTCTTCCACCAGTTAAAATGCACTGTTCAGTACTAGCTGAGGAAGCTATACACAAAGCTATAAATGATTATAGACAAAGACAAGGATTAGAACCTTGGGATATGAAAGAACATTCTCATGATATACATGAACATGTTCACGGTGAAGAATAATATTAAAGTGGTGATTTTGTGACAAAGAAAAAGGTTGTTATAGGTATGAGTGGCGGAGTTGATAGCTCCGTTGCTGCTTACCTTTTAAAAAAACAGGGATATGATGTAATTGGCGTTACTATGCAAATATGGCAAGAAGATAAGGAATATGAAGAAAGAGAAGGTGGGTGTTGTTCACTTTCAGCTGTAGATGATGCAAGAAGAGTTGCTCAAAAGTTAGATATTCCTTTTTACGTTTTAAATTTTAGAGATAGTTTTAAAAGAAATGTAATAGATTATTTTGTTGATGAATACATACAAGGTAGAACTCCAAATCCATGTATTGCATGTAATAAATATCTTAAATTTGATGAGCTTTTACAAAAAGCTAAAGGTATAGGGGCAGATTATGTTGCAACGGGTCATTATGCTAAGATTGAAGAAAGAGATGGAAGATTTCAACTTATAAGATCTAAAGATGATAGGAAAGACCAAACTTATGCCTTATATAATTTAACCCAAGAACAGTTAAAGCATACTCTAATGCCTTGTGGAGAATTTACTAAGGATAAAATTAGAGAAATAGCTAAAGAGATTGGGTTAGATGTACATAACAAAAAAGATAGTGAAGAAATTTGTTTTATTCCTGATAATAATCATGGAAGATATATATGTGAAGCTGCTCCAAATAAAGTAAGACCAGGTAAGTTTGTAGATAAAGAGGGAAACGTATTAGGAGAACATAAGGGTATAGTTTACTATACTATAGGTCAAAGAAAAGGATTAGGATTAGCTTTAGGAAGACCAGTCTTTGTTACGGATATAAACCCAGTAACAAATACTGTTGTAGTTGGACCAGAAGAAGATATATTTAAAACTGACTTACTTTGTAAGGATGTTAATTTTATATCTATAGATTCACTTAAAGAACCTATGGAAGTTGAAACGAAAATTAGATATTCAGCAAAGCCAGCTAAAGCAGTTATAAGTCCTTTAGGAGAAGGAAAAGTTAAAGTATCTTTTGAAGATAAGCAAAGAGCCATAACTAAGGGTCAATCTGTTGTGTTTTACAAGGATGATTTAGTTGTAGGTGGCGGTATTATAGAAAGTTTACTTTAATAAAAAAGCTCTCAATTTAATTGAGGGCTTTTTTTTATTTAAAATTTTATAAAGTGTGTATTTTTTGGTAAGAAGTAGATAATAATAAATATAATTCTAAAAGCTTATATAAATAAGGGGATGAATTTTAAATGTATAGAATACGAGATTTTCTTGGACTTAAAGTTTATAATTCAAAAGGAGATAAATTAGGGGTAATATGTGATTTATCTATAGATTATTTTAATGCTAAAGTAACTGGATTTATTATAAATAAGAAACTTTTATCAAAAAGAAATTATATAGATTTAAAAAATGTTATTTCATTAAGTAGATATTTAATTGCTGAAGGTGTTTATGTACATAAAGCATTAAAATTTAGTGAAATAAAAAATTTTAATCTTTTAGATAAGTATGGAAAAGTGATAGGAGAGGTTGAAGATATATTAATAGGAGAGGATTTTTCTATAAAAGGGCTAATTATTGTAGAAGGATTTTTTGAAAAGTTTAAAAAAGGTAAAAAAATTGTGAATATTAAAGAAACTATTCTAGGAGAAAAGAATATATTATATTTTTATGAAGAAAAAGTTTCAATGAGAATGATTCCAAGAGAATTTATTTCAAAGGAAAGGAGAAATAATATTGATTAAAGCTTTAAAAGAAAGAAAAATGTTAATAAAATTTTTTATAATAATTTTTTTGTTTTTTATTTTATGGATATTTTTATTAAGAATTGAAGCTTTTAAGGATATTATTTTTATAATTTTAGCTTCTAGTATATTTTCTTACGTATTAAAGCCTCTTTATGTTTTTTTAGCGGAAAAATTAAGGGTTAATAAAAAAATTTTAGCTATGTTAATAATTCTTTTTGTCTTGCTTTTAATTATCTTTTTTTTAGCAGTTTTAATTCCTAACATTTTTAAAGAGGGAGAAAACTTTGAAAAGTTAATAAGTAGTACTGAGAATTTTATAAATGATTTAATAAATAAAATGAAACTTGTAGAGCTTGGAATATTTGAAACTTTAGAAAAGCAATTTACAGAAAAATTAAATATATTTTTAATTAACTTTACAAGTACTGTTATAAATGGACTTATTAATTTTTCAGAAAATATTTTAGCTATTGCAGTTATTCCAGTATTATCTTATTATTTTTTAGCTTATGGGGACGTTATATCTAAAAAGGTGCTTTACTTTTTCCCCTTAGATAAAAGAGAAATAATAAGAAGTTTAGGGAGAGATGTAGATAGTGTATTAGGCAGATATATCTTAGGGCAACTTAGCTTAAGCTTAGTGGTTGGATTTATGACCTTTATAGCAATGTTTATTTTAGATGTAAAATTTCCTCTTTTATTAGCTGTTTTTAATGCTATACTTAATATAATACCTTATTTTGGAGCAGTTTTAGGAGCAATACCTGCAATTTTAGTAGCATTAATAGATGGTCCAAATAAAATACTTTTAGTTATTTTGAGTTTTTTTATAATACAACAGATTGAAGGGAATTTAATTGCACCTAAAATTACTGCTAAAAGTATTGATATGCATCCTATAGTTATAATAATTTTACTTTTAATAGGAGAACAAATAGGAGGATTGTTAGGTATGGTTTTTATAGTTCCTATATCTGTTATAATAAAGGTTTTATTTGAAGATTGGGACTATTATATGTTTTTATGATAAAATAATTAAGTAGATTTATAAGTTTCAATATATTTTATATAAATTCAGTATATAAAATATACACTTTGTAATAATATTGACAGGCAAAGAATTTTTTTTTATAATTTGCCTATAATAACTTAATGAAAAGCGTTGACGAGAATGAGTAAACATTTATCTTTTATTCAGAGAGAAAGTGGTTGGTGAAAACTTTTTAAAAGAGATGTTGAAGCTATCTCTGAGCTATAGTTTTGAAAGTGATGTAGTTTTACATAATTAGGGTGGTACCGCGGAGCATGAGATTTCGTCCCTTTTATTTTAGGGGTGTTTTTTTATGTTCTTTTTTATTAATTAGTAAAACTATAAAAATAAAAATATCTAGACTAAAGATTAGTTTTTTATATTACTAATTTTAAAAGTCTATAGTATAAATACATAAATATGGAGGAAGATATTATGAAGTTCATGGGAGCAAATGAATTAAGAGAAAAATATTTAAGCTTTTTTGAGAGCAAAGGTCATTTAAGATTACAATCATTTCCGTTAGTACCTAAAAATGATAAGAGTTTATTATTAATAAATGCAGGTATGGCACCACTTAAACCTTATTTTACAGGTTTAGAAGAACCACCAAAAAGAAGAATAACAACTTGTCAAAAGTGTATAAGAACTGGTGATATAGAGAATGTTGGTAAAACATCAAGACATGGTACTTTTTTTGAAATGCTAGGAAATTTTTCTTTTGGAGATTATTTTAAAGCTGAAATAATTCCTTGGGCTTGGGAGTTTATAACAGAAACTTTAGGTATTCCAAAGGATAAGTTATATGTAACTATATATTTAAATGATGATGAAGCTTATGATATTTGGACTAGCAAAACAGATGTTGATCCAAGTAGAATATTTAGATTAGGAAAAGATGATAACTTCTGGGAAATAGGAGTAGGTCCTTGTGGTCCTTGTACAGAGATTCACTTTGATAGAGGAGAAGGAAAAGTTGAAACTGTAGAAGAATTTTTAGAAGCTTCAGATTCTGATAGAGTAGTTGAGTTTTGGAATTTAGTTTTCACTCAATTTGATAAAGATGAGGAAGGAAACTACAATGAATTAGCACAAAAGAATATAGATACAGGAATGGGCTTAGAAAGAATAGCTACAATAATGCAAGGTGTAGATAATATTTTTGAAATAGATACAGTAAAAAATATATTAAATAAAGCTTGTGAATTAACAAAGGCTAAATATGGTGAGGATAAGGATAAAGATGTATCTTTAAGAATAATAACTGACCATGGAAAAAGTGTTACATTCTTAATATGTGATGGAGTTCAACCATCAAATGAAGGTAGAGGATATGTTTTAAGAAGACTTTTAAGAAGAGCTGCTAGACATGGAAGACTTTTAGGAGTTAAAGGTATATTCTTAAATGAAATGGTTGATGCTGTAGTTGATAATTATGGTGAGGCTTATCCAGAGTTAAAAGAAAAAGCTGATTATATAAAGAAAATAATTAAATTAGAAGAAGAAAGATTTAATGAAACAATAGATTCAGGTATGGATATTCTTATGGGATATATATCAGAAATGGAAGAAAAAAATGAGAAGGTTTTATCAGGAGCTAAAGCTTTCAAATTATATGATACTTATGGTTTTCCATTAGAACTTACTCAAGAGATATTAGAAGAAAAAGGATTAGAGTTAGATATTGAAAACTTTAATAAAGAAATGAAAGAGCAAAGAGAAAGAGCTAGAAATGCAAGAGGAGAAAGCAGCTACATGGGAAGTGAAGAAAGTCCTGTAAATAAAGTAGATGCTAGAATAGTTACTGAATTTGATGGATATGTTAATTTAGAGCTTAATTCAAAAGTTATAGTTTTAGGTAATAATGAAGAATTCAAATCAGAGCTTACTGAAGGAGAAGAAGGATTCTTATTAACTGACAAAACACCATTTTATGCTGAGATGGGAGGTCAAGTTGGCGATAAAGGAAATATAACTTCAGAAACAGGTATGGCAATAGTTACAGATTGTAAGAAAAATGTAGGTGGAAAATTTGTTCATTATATTAAAGTTATAGAAGGAACATTAAAAGAAGGTCAAGAGGTTAAATTATCAGTTGATGCTTCAAGAAGAGCTAATATATGCAAAAACCACACAGCTACACATATGTTACATGAAGCTTTAAAAGAAGTATTAGGCGATCATGTAAATCAATCTGGTTCATATGTTGACGAAGAAAGATTAAGATTTGACTTTACTCATTTTGCAGCTTTAACAGAAGAAGAACTTGAAAAGGTTGAGTTATTAGTAAATGAAAAGATAATGACTGTATCTATAGTTGATACAAAGGAAATGTCTTTAGATGAAGCTAAAAATAGTGGAGCAACATGTCTTTTTGATGAAAAGTATGCTGAAAAAGTAAGAGTTGTTTCTGTTGGAGATTTCTCAAAGGAATTATGTGGAGGAACTCATGTATCAAATTCTGGAGAAATAGGATTATTTAAAATTGTTTCAGAATCAGGAGTTGCTGCGGGTATAAGAAGAATAGAGGCAGTTACAGGAATAAGTGCCTTAAGATTTATGGAACTTAAAAATAGTATGCTTAAAGAAGCAGCTTCAATGCTTAAGTGTAACGAAAAAGATATAACAAAGAGAATAAAAGCACAAGCTAATGAATTAAAAGAAAAAGATAAAGAAATAGCAGAACTTAAGGCTAAGTTAGTTCAAGGTGCTGAAGATGATATATTAAAAGACAAGGTTATAATAAATGATATTGAATTAGTTACAGCTAAATTAAAAGATGTTGATGGAAATTCTTTAAGAGATTTAGCTGATAAAGTTAGAAATAAATTAAATAATGGAATAGTTGTTTTAGCAAGTGATAATGCAGGAAAAGTTAATTTAGTAGCTATGGCAACTAAAAATTCATTAGCTAATGGAGTTCATTGTGGAAAGGTAATAAAAGAAGTTGCTGCAGTTGTAGGCGGCGGCGGAGGTGGAAGACCTGATATGGCCCAAGCTGGTGGAAAAAATCCAGAAAATATAGATAAAGCCTTAGAAAAAGCAAAAGAAGTTGTAGAATTACTTGTAAAATAGTTGTACTTTTTTGCGAATATAGTTTATAATGATTATAAAGTTAAAGCGTGAATAAAAACTAATTTAAAAGATAATAATATATGTAAATATATAATTAAAATATATTTACTGTAAGGGGGTGAAGCTGCTAGTAAGCAGCATGTTATGAGTAACAATTTTGACCACACAATGCAGTTCGATTTTAGTAAAAATAAGGAAGATTTAACTAAATCAATATTAACTGATGTATACAACTCACTAAAGGAAAAAGGCTATAACCCGGTTAATCAGCTAGTTGGATACTTAATTTCAGGTGACCCTACTTACATCACTAATTACAACGGGGCAAGAGCTTTAGTAAGGAAACTGGAAAGAGATGAAATACTTGAAGAAGTTATAAAATCTTATCTAGAGATAAAATAACAAAGAGTGCCCGAGAGGGTACTCTTTCGTTTATATAAGGAGATTCAATGAGAATTTTAGGTTTAGATATCGGAAGTAAGACAATAGGAGTTGCAGTTAGTGATCCTTTAGGATGGACAGCTCAAGGTGTAACAACTATAAAAAGAGATTGCTACACTAAGGATGTAGAAGCGGTCATGAAAATATGCAAAGAGTATGGAGTAGAAACTATAGTTGCAGGAATGCCAAAGAATATGAATGGAACTATAGGACCATCAGGTGAGATGGTTAAGAATTTATGTGAGCAAATTGAAAAGTCTTTTAATGGAAAAATAGAATTTTGGGATGAAAGATTAACAACAGTTGCAGCACATAGGGCAATGTTAGAGGCAGATTTATCAAGAGCTAAAAGAAAAAAAATAGTCGATAAAATAGCGGCTACTTATATATTACAAGGATACTTAGATAGAATATCAAAATAAAAGGAGAAGTTTAAATGAATAATGATTTACAACCAATAGTTTTAGTTGATGAAGAAGGTATAGAAACAACATTTAATGTAGTAACTAAACTAGATATTGAAGATAAAGAGTATTTTTTATTATCACCAGAAGGTGAGGAAGATATAGTTATAGCTATGCAAGTTGTTCAAGATGAAGAAGGAGAAGAAACTTTAGCTCCAGTTGAGAATGATTTTGAAATTGAAATGATAGAAGAAGCTTATGCAACTTTATTCGCAGAAGAAGAATAACGGTAAAGTGAGGTTTTAATATGGCAAATACAGCTTCAGTAGATTTTGATGCTTTAAAGGAAGAATTAAAAAAGAAAGGTTATAAATTAACACCTCAGAGAAGAGCCATAGTAGATACAATAATACACAATGAGGGCAAACACTTAACTGCTGAGGAAATTTATGACGAGGTTAAAAAAGTATGTCCAGAAATTGGATTAGCCACAGTATATAGAACAATAATTCTTCTAGAAGAGATGGGTGTAATCTATAAGTTAGATTTAGAAGATGGGTGTAGTAGATATGAATTAGCTCATGATGATGAAGAACATAGACACCATCATTTAGTTTGTAATAAATGTGGAAAAGTTTTTGAGGTTGAAGCGGATTTATTAGATGAACTAGAAGAAGAAATTGAAACTAAATACGGTTTTGAAATATTAGATCATACAGTAAAGTTTTTCGGAATATGCAAGGATTGTAAAAATGAATAGAGAATTTTTCTCAAATGAGGAAACCTCTTTTATACATAAGCGTACTATTAAAAAAAAGAGGAGGGAAAATATGAAGCGTGAAAAGCTAAAGGTTAAGATTATACCTTTAGGTGGTTTAAATGAGATAGGTAAGAATTTAACTGTTATCGAATTTAAAGATGATATAATTGTAGTCGATTGTGGACTAAAGTTCCCAGACGAAGATATGTTTGGTATTGATATAGTTATTCCAGATGTATCATATCTTATAAAAAATGCAGAAAAAGTTAGAGGAATATTTTTAACTCATGGTCATGAAGACCATATAGGTGCACTACCTTATGTGTTAAAAAATTTAAATGTACCTGTTTATGGAACAAAACTTACTTTAGGAATAGTTGAAACAAAATTAAAAGAACATGGTTTACTAAGTACTACAGAACTTATAAGAGTTAAGCCAAGAGATATTATAAAGTTAAAATCATCATCTGTAGAATTTGTAAAAACAAATCATAGTATAGCAGATTCAGTTGCTATAGCTGTACACACTCCTTTAGGAGTTGTACTTCATACAGGAGATTTTAAAGTTGATTATACTCCAACTGATGGAGAAGTGATGGATTTTGCTAGATTTGCAGAACTAGGAAGAAAAGGAGTTCTTGCAATGATGGCAGATTCTACTAATGTAGAAAGACCAGGATATACAATGTCAGAAAGGTCAGTAGGAGAAAATTTAAAGAAAATTTTTATAGGAGCAAAGGGAAGAATAATAATAGCTACATTTGCTTCTAATATTCATAGAATACAGCAAATTGTTGAAGCTGCTGAAATGACAGGAAGAAAAATTGCTGTTTCCGGAAGAAGTATGGAAAATATAGTTCAAGTAGCTATAGAATTAGGATATTTAAATATAGATAAGGAATCTTTTATAAGTATAGATTCTATAAATAAATATCCAAATGAACAAGTTACTATAATAACTACAGGAAGTCAAGGAGAGCCAATGTCAGCTTTAGCTAGAATGGCATCTTCAGAGCATAAGAAGGTAAATATCATTGAAGGAGATACTGTAATACTTTCTGCAACACCAATACCAGGAAATGAAAAGTTAGTTTCTAAAGTTATTAATCAACTTTTCAAAAAAGGTGCAGAAGTAATTTATGGTAAATTAGCAGATGTTCATGTATCAGGTCATGCTTGTCAAGAAGAATTAAAACTTATGCAAGCTTTAGTTAAACCTAAATTCTTTATACCTGTACATGGAGAATATAGACATCTTAAGCAACATGCTGAATTAGCTGTTGATTTAGGTCTTCCAGAGAAAAATTTCATGATTGCTGAAAACGGAGATGTTATTGAAGTTACAAGAGATTCTATTAAAAAGAATGGGTCTGTTACATCAGGACAAATATTTGTTGATGGTCTTGGAGTAGGTGATGTAGGAAACATAGTATTGAGAGATAGAAAACATCTTTCTCAAGATGGAATTCTTACAGTAGTTGTTACTATTTCTAAAGAAAGTGCTTCTGTTGTAGCAGGACCAGATATTATCTCAAGAGGTTTTGTCTATGTAAGAGAATCAGAAGATTTAATGGATGATGCTAAAGAAATAGTAAAAGAAGTTTTAAGAGATTGTGAAAAGAAAGGTATCTGCGATTGGGCTACTATGAAATCAAATATAAGAGATGGCCTAAGAAGTTTCCTTTATGAAAAAACTAAGAGAAAACCAATGATATTACCAATAATAATGGAAATATAAAAAAATTAGATTATAATACAGAATGTAACTGTTTAAGTAAAAATGTTGTGTTGACTTTTTTTTCTCTTAACAGTAGAATCTAATAAGGTAAAGAAAATTGGGTACTTACATAGTATCCAATTTTTTATGCACATAAAATTGGAGGAATAAAATAATGAGTAATGAATTTACAAGAAATGATATTAGAAATATAGCTATAATCGCTCACGTTGACCATGGTAAAACAACTTTAGTTGATGCATTATTAAGACAAAGTAATGTATTTAGATCAAATGAAAAGGTAGAAGAAAGAGTAATGGACTCAAATGATTTAGAAAAAGAAAGAGGTATAACAATTCTTTCAAAAAACACAGCAGTTCATTATAACGGAGTTAAAATAAATATAATAGATACACCAGGTCATGCTGATTTTGGTGGAGAAGTTGAGCGTGTGCTTAAAATGGTAGAGAGTGTATTACTTGTAGTAGATTCTTACGAAGGAGCTATGCCTCAAACAAAATTCGTTTTAAGAAAGGCTCTTGAGTTAGGGTTAAAGCCAATAGTTGTTATAAATAAAATAGACAAACCAGATGCTAGACCAGAAGAAGTTATAGATGAGATTTTTGAACTGTTCTTAGAACTTGGTGCAGATGATGAGCAGTTAGATTTCCCAATAGTTTATGCTTCAGCTAGAGATGGAGTTGCTACTATTGATATAGATGAACCAAAAGATAACATGAAAGATCTATTTGATACTATAATAGAAAAAGTTGAATCACCAAAGGGTTCTTTAGAGGAAAGCTTACAAATGTTAGTTACTACTTTAGATTCAAGTGAATATGTAGGAAAAATTGCTATAGGAAAAATAACTAGAGGAGTAGCTAAGAAAAATCAACAAGCTGCTGTTGTAAGACAAGACGGAACTGTAAGTAAGTTTAAAATTTCAAGTCTTTATACTCATGATGGATTAAAGAGAATAGAAGTTGATGAAGCACAATTAGGAGATATAGTTGCAATAAGTGGTATATCTGATGTAAATATTGGAGAAACTATAACTGATGCACAAAATCCAGAAGGATTACCATTTGTTAAAATAGACGAGCCTACATTAAACATGAACTTTATGGTTAATGATTCACCTTTTGCAGGTAGAGAAGGAGATTTTGTAACTTCAAGACACTTAAGAGATAGATTATTAAAAGAATTAGAAACAAATGTAAGTTTAAAAGTTAAAGAAATAACTCCTGACTGTTTTGAAGTAAGTGGTAGAGGAGAATTACATCTTTCAATACTTATAGAAACTATGAGAAGAGAAGGATATGAATTCCAAGTTTCTAAGCCAAATGTTATAACAAAAATTGATGAAAATGGCGTTAAAGTTGAACCTATAGAACACTTAACTATAGATGTTCCTGAGGAATTTATGGGACCTGTTATGGAAAAATTAGGACCTAGAAAAGCTGAAATGGTAAATATGACTTCAGCCGTTAATGGATATTCAAGATTAGAATTTAAAATACCAGCAAGAGGTCTTATTGGATTTAGAAATGAATTTATGACAGATACAAAAGGTAATGGAATAATGAACCATGTATTTGATGGATTTGAAAAATACAAAGGAGAAATTCCAGGAAGAAGCAGAGGTTCAATTGTAGTATTTGAATCAGGAGAAGCAGTTACATATGGACTATTTAATGCTCAAGAGAGAGGTACTTTATTCATAGAACCAGGAACAGAAGTTTATGCTGGAATGGTTTGTGGAGAGTGTTCAAGAGCTGATGATATAGATGTTAACATATGTAAAAAGAAACAATTAACTAATACAAGATCATCAGGAGCTGATGATGCATTAAAATTAACTCCAGTAAGACAAATGTCTTTAGAGCAATGTTTAGAATTTATAAATAATGATGAATTAGTTGAAGTTACTCCAGTTAACGTAAGAATGAGAAAAAGAATTTTAGATAGTGCTGAAAGAAAGAGAGCTATAAATAGAAGCAAAAAATAATTAATTATTTTAAAATCTACATAATTAATAGGTAGTGAAACAACTTTGTTTTTATAAGAAAAAGTTTTATAATTAGATAAATGGCTAAAAAAAGCCATTTATCTAAAATATAAGGGGGTACTACTGTGAAAAGGCTAAAAAACTCTAAGATTATGGTTTTAGTAACTATATTTCTAATTTTACTTGTGATTAATTTAGCTGTCTTTGTAGTAAAATATAATTCTATACAAGAAAGCCCTTTAAAATCTAATAAACCTGAAATAACTTTCAAAGTTAATGAGGGTGAATCACTAAATGGACTATTTCAAAGGTTAAAGGATGAGGATATACTTAGAAGTTCTTTCTTTTCTAAGATATATATAAAGTTTAACAGTGTTAATGAGTGCATAAAACCAGGTACATATACTGTAAATAGTGATATAAGTTTTAAAGACCTTTTAACTGTATTAATTGAAGGGAAGGTTTCAGAATCAAAAATAACTTTTCCTGAAGGATATACTGTAGAGGATATAGCTAAAAAATTAGAAGAATCTAATGTATGCACAAAGGATGAGTTTTTAAAGGTAGTAAAAGAGTATCCGTTACCATCTTATATAAAGCCTAATAGTGAAAGAAAATATGAATTAGAAGGATTTTTATTCCCAGATACATATGCAATTCCTAAGGGAACAACGCCAAAAGAAATAATTGCTATGATGCTTAATAGATTTGAAGAGGTAATTAATGAGATACAAAGTCAATTAAAAATTACTATTCCAAAAGAAGATTATGAAAAGTATGTAATAGTAGCTTCAATGGTTGAAAAAGAAGCTAGAGACGATAGTGAACGTAGAGAAATTGCATCTGTTATATATAATAGGCTTGAAAAAGGTATGCCATTACAAATAGATGCTACAGTTTTATATGCTTTAGGTGAGCATAAAGATACTGTTTTATATAAAGATTTAAAGGTGGATTCACCTTATAATACATACAAAAATAAAGGGCTTCCAGTAGGGCCTATATGTAATCCAGGAAAACCTTCACTTTTAGCTGCTATAGACCCAGCTAAAACAGATTACATATATTATTTATTGAATCCATCCAATAATAAGCACTATTTTACTAATAGCTATGATGATTTTTTAGCTAAGAAAAAAGAATTTGGATACTAAAATTTGGAGGATCAAATGAGTGGAGTAACCTTTGAATATATGGAAAAGTATCTTAGAGAACTTATTCCAGATAGAAATGATGAATTAAAAAAATTAGAGGATTTTGCAAAAGAAAATAAAGTTCCCATAATACAAAAGGAAGGTGCTAAATTCCTTGAGTTTATGGTTTCTATGAATAAACCAAAGAAAATATTAGAATTAGGGACAGCTATAGGATATTCTTCTATTCTTATGAATAAGGCATGTAATGGAAATTGTCATATTATAACTATTGAAAGAGATGATAATATGATAAAATATGCTAAAGAAAATATTAAAAATTTTGGTTTAGAAGAAAAAATTAATATTTTACAGGGAGATTGCTTAGAAATTTTACAAAGTCTTGATGAAAAATTTGATATGATATTTATGGATGCTGGTAAAGGACATTATAATCATTTTTTACCAGAATGTTTAAGACTTTTAAAAGAAGATGGAATTATAATAGCAGATAATGTTTTGTTTAGAGGAATGGTTGCTTCTGATGACTTAGTAAAGAGAAGAAAAATAACTATTGTTAAAAGAATGAGAAAGTATTTAGAAATGGTTTCAAAGGATGAAAATTTAATAACAACTGTTATTCCTATGGGAGATGGAATTGCGTTAACTAAGAGGAGGTAGCAAAACATGAGAAAACCAGAAATATTAGCACCAGCAGGGAGCTTAGAAAAATTAAAAACAGCAATTGATTTTGGAGCAGATGCAGTTTATATTGGAGGAAGCAAACTTAATTTAAGAGCTTTTGCTGATAACTTTACAAATGAACAAATTGCAGAAGGAGTAAAATATGCTCACGATAGAGGAAAAAAAGTTTATGTTACTATGAATGTATTTCCTCATAATTCAGATTTAGAAGGACTAGAAGAATATATTGTAGGACTTTACGAATTAAATGTAGATGCAATAATTGTTTCAGACCCATCAATAATAATGACTGCAAAGGAAGTTGCACCAGATTTAGAAATTCACTTAAGTACTCAAGCAAACAATGTAAACTGGAAATCAGCTAAGTTTTGGCATAGCTTAGGAGTTAAAAGAATTGTTTTAGCTAGAGAACTTAGTTTTAAAGAGATTAAAAAAATACATGATAACCTACCAGAAGATTGTGATTTAGAAGCTTTTGTTCATGGTTCAATGTGTATGGCTTATTCAGGAAGATGTTTAATATCAAATTATATGACAGGAAGAGATTCAAATAGAGGGGCTTGTTCTCAAGCATGTAGATATAAGTACTATTTAATGGAAGAAAAGAGACCAGGAGAATACTTCCAAGTTATAGAAGATGATAAAGGTACATATATAATGAATTCTAAGGATTTATGTATGATAGAATACATACCAGACCTTGTAAAAAGTGGTATATACTCTTTTAAGATAGAAGGAAGAATGAAAAGTCCGTACTATGTAGCTGCAATTGTTAAAGCTTATAGAGAAGCTTTAGATAAGTATTGGGAAAATCCAGAGGAATATGAATTTGATCAAAAATTAATGGATAACCTTTTAAAGGTTAGTCATAGAAGATATCACACAGGATTCTATTTTGGAAAATCAGGAGAGCAAGTTTATGAATCATCCTCTTATATAAGAGATTATGATATTGTAGGTGTTGTTAGAGCTTATGATGAAGAAAGTAAGATAGCAACTATAGAACAAAGAAATAGATTATTCGAAGGAGATACTGTAGAAGTTTTAACTCCTGTTGGAGATTATTATGAAATCCAAATGAATGATATGAAAAATGAAAAAGATGAAAAAATAGATGTTGCTAACAGAGCTCAAATGATATTTAAAGTTAAAGTAGATAAGCCTGTAAAGGTAAATGATATGTTAATTAAGTGCAAGGAGGCTAACAGCTAATGAAAAGACCAATTTTTATAGGAATAACAGGAGGCACTGGCTCAGGTAAAAGTACAATAGCTAAGGAGATATATAGACAATTTGGTGAAGATTGTATAGCAATGATAGAACAAGATTCATACTATAAAGATCAAAGCCATTTATCAATGGAAGATAGAGTTAAAACTAACTATGACCATCCAAATGCTTTTGATAATAATCTTTTAGTTTCTCATTTAGAATCACTTTTAAATGGACATTCTATACAAAAACCTAGTTATGATTTCTCTATACATAATAGAGTAGAAGAAACAACTAAGGTTGAGCCTAAGGAAATTGTTATTGTAGAAGGAATATTAATTTTAGAAGACCCAAGAATAAGAGAGCTTCTAGATATAAAGATTTATGTTGATACAGATGCTGATGTTAGAATCATAAGAAGAATGGTCAGAGATATAAACGAAAGAGGAAGAACTATGGAGTCTGTTATAAATCAGTACTTAAATGTAGTTAAGCCTATGCATAATCAGTTTACAGAACCTACAAAGAAGTTTGCTGATATAATAATACCAGAAGGTGGACATAATAAAGTAGCTATAGATATTATTGTTGCAAAAATAAAAGAGGTTTTAGGAAAATACGAGTAGAATAATAAAATTATTAAGTTGAATAAAACATTCCCTCTTTGGTTAAAATTTACCAAAGAGGGGGTGTTTTTTTGTTTAATAATGAAAGAAGAAAAAGAATAATAAAAAAAAGATTAATAGGTTTGATTTCAATTTTTTTATGTATTTTAGTTTTACTAGAAGCTAGAGTTTACTATGTGCAAAAAAAATATAGTACGAGGGAAACTGGTGTTTTTAAGGGTAATCATAAACAAATTGAGCAAATATCTGATTTAAATTATGAACTTTTGGATAGAAAGGGAGAAGAAATCTATGAATATGAAAAAAAATATAAAGTTGTCATAGATTCTATGGCTTTTAGATTAAATAATTTAAATCAAAACTTAGAAAATATTATAGCTTTTAATTATATTATGAAAAGTGAAGATAAAGATTTTTCTTTTGATGAAGTAGTTAAAAGTGGAGGAAAATTATATTACGATATTTCTAAAGATAATTTTAAAAAAATAAATAGTTTAAATAAAATAAAAGGTGTTTATACCTTTGAAACTAAGGAAAAGAAAAAAGATGAGATATGGAAAATAGAAAATATTATAACTTCAAACAAGGGGTTTGCCTTAGTAGAAGATGAAATGAAAAAATTAAAGACTAAAGAGGTGGAGAAAGAAGAAACTTCCTTAGAAGGAATTATAAATAAAGAATTAGAAAATAATAAAAATTTTGAAGTTATTTTTGAAAGAGATAATGATGGTATTTATAATGAAGGGATATATAATATACCAAAGGAAAATTTAAATTTAAAACTTACTTTAGATAATGATTTTCAAGAAAAAATAAGAAATATATTGCAAAAGGAAGAATATAAAAGTTTTAAAAATATAGGGGTAGTGTTAATTGATAGTATAAGTGGTGAAATATTATCCTTAGCTCAAAAAAATGAGGCTTCTCCTAATGTTGTTTTAGGTTCTGGAAGTATTAAAGGATATGAAGCAGGTTCTATTTTTAAGATTTTAACCTTAGAAGCGGCTATGGAGAAAGAGGGAATAGATATTTTAGATGAATTAAGATGCGATGGTCTTGTTTGTAAAAAAGAAAAAATCCATGGTACCATAAGCATAAAAAAAGCCTTTGAGGTTTCTTGTAATGATGTTTTTTCAAGATTAGGAGCTAAGGTTGGAACAAAAAATCTTTTAGAATTTTCTAAAGAACAAGGAGTTTTTTCTCCTGTTTTAGGTTTAGACGAAAGAACTGGCATGGAAAGTAAGGGGTATGTTCCTGAAAATGTAAGCATAACAAATTTATCTATAGGACAATCTATGCAGAGTAATTTAATACAAATGGCAGGAATTATAGCTCCTATAGTAAATGATGGATATTATGTAAAGCCATATATAGTAAAAGACCTTGAAAATAGAAAGGGAGAAATTAAAAAAGTTTTTAAAGAGGAAAAAAGAGAAGTTATATCTAAAGATACAGCAAATTCTTTGAAAAATCTTATGAGGTCAACAGTTACTGAGGGAACTGCTAATATTGCAAAAATTGAAGGCGTTGAGGTAGGAGCAAAAACAGGTACTGCTGAAACTTCAGGAAATGAACTTCATGGATGGTTTTTAGGTTATTTTGAAAAGGAAGGAAAATATTATACCTTAGGAGTTATGGTTCCTAATATAAAAAATGTTTATGAAGATAGGAAAGCAGGAGGAGGAAATACAGCAGGACCTATTTTTAGAGATATAGTTTTGGAACTTACGAAAAAATAAAAAAATTGGCAATATTTTAAACCATCATTTCATATTATTATAATAAGCATTAGTAGGGGGAACAAAATGTTCATGTTACAATACTTATTAGAATTGATTGGTAGTAAAATATTTTTAACTGGTTATGTAACAGGAAACTCAACTTTTCCAAAGCCTTTAAATGAAGAGGAAGAAAAATTTTATCTAAAAAAATTAAAAGATGGGGACCTTGAGGCAAAAAGAGTATTAGTTGAAAGGAATTTACGATTAGTTGCCCATGTAGTTAAAAAATTTTCATCAAATTATCAAAATGCAAAGGATATAGATGATTTAATATCTATAGGAAGTATAGGATTAATAAAAGCTATAGATTCCTTTGATATGAATAAAGGAATAAGATTAGCTACCTATGCAGCAAAATGTATAGAAAATGAAATACTTATGTTTTTTAGAAATAGTAAAAAAACAAAGGCAGAAGTTTTTCTCCAAGACCCTGTAGGTATTGATAAGGAAGGAAATGAAATTCTTTATATTGATATTTTAAGTAGTGATTCAGATTCAGTTCTAGAATCCGTTGAAAATGCATTACAACTTAAAGCTTTATATAAAAAAATGTGTGAAGTTTTAACAGAAAGAGAAAAAAATATAATTGAAATGAGATATGGTCTTTTAGATGGAGAAATAAAAACACAAAGAGAAATAGCTAGTATTTTAGGAATTTCTAGGTCTTATGTGTCAAGAATAGAAAAAAAGGCTTTGAAAAAATTAAATAAGGAATTTAAATATTAATTGAAGTTTAAGAAAATGTATAAAAATAAATAAGTTTTATAAATTTATGGAATTGATATATTATATGGTTTATAATATTTATTATACAATAAAAAGGTATGTTCTTTTATAAATAATTTGTTCATTTCTTTTGAAATGAACAAATTATTTATTAAGAATTAGTTTAGGAGGAGATTTATGCAAAGCTTAGAAGAACTTTTAAAATTAACAATTAAAGAAGGTGCATCTGATTTGCATTTAACAGTAGGTATTTCTCCTATAATAAAAGTTAATGGTAAATTAATAAGGTTAGGAGATAAGATACTGTCTCCTGAGGATACAGAAACCTACGCAAAAGAAATTTTAAAAGAAGAGTATAATAAATATTATGAAATAGGAGAATTTGATACCTCTTATTCAATACATGGTAGTGGAAGATTTAGAGTTAACATATATAAGCAAAGAAATAGCACGGCTTTAGCTATAAGAGTTATTTCTTCATCTATGCCAACTTTAGATAAATTAGGATATCCTAGTATTTTAAAAGATATATGTAAATTAAAAAGAGGTCTTGTTTTAGTAACTGGTCCTACAGGAAGTGGAAAAAGTACAACCTTAGCTGCTTTAATAAATGAAATAAATAAAACTAGAGAATCTCATATAATAACTATAGAAGACCCTATAGAGTTTCTTCATAAACATAATAAATCTATTGTAAATCAAAGAGAGATTGGAAAAGATACTTTAAGTTATAAAAGTGCCTTAAAAGCAGCTTTAAGAGAGGACCCAGATGTTATTTTAATTGGAGAAATGAGAGATTTAGAAACAATTTCTACAGCTATAACAGCAGCAGAAACTGGACATTTAGTATTTTCTACTGTTCATACATTAGGTGCTTCTAAGACAATAGATAGAATAGTAGATGTGTTTCCGCCACATCAGCAAGAACAGATAAAAATACAATTATCATCTGTTTTACAAGCTATAATATCTCAACAACTAGTAGAAACAGTTGAAGGGGATAGAACAGCTGCTTTAGAGATAATGGTAGCAACTCCAGCTATAAAAAATTTAATAAGAGAAGGAAAAACTCATCAAATAGAGTCAGCTATGCAAACTGGAAGCAAATATGGTATGAAAACAATGGATATAGACTTAGCAAGATTGTATAAAGAAGGTATAATAACTAAGGAAACTGCTTTAAATGCTTCTGTAGATAAAGAGATTTTAAGTCGATTATTGATGTATTAATTATAGAGGGAATTTTAAGTTCTAATAGAATATATATATTAGCACAATTTTTAGATAGGGAGGTACACATAGAAAAAATGTCTAAAAACATAGTGGGTCTAGATATTGGAAACAGAAACCTTTGCGCAGTTTTAGCAGGGGAGAATGAAAATGAAGAATTTGAAGTATTAGATTTTGTAGTAAAAGATTTAAATGGTGTATCTAAAGGTAAAATCATAGAAGAAGAAGAGGTTATAAAAACCATAAAAGAATGTCTAAAGGAACTTGAAGAAAAGGTAGGAGTTAAGATTCAAGGAATTTACTTGTCTTTAAAAAATAAAGATTGTAAAATGGTTGAAAACAAAGGATATTCTTATACAGATAATGAAGACTCTTTAGTTTTTAAAGAAAATATAGAGGAAGCTTATATAGAAGGTAGAACTTTAAAAATTCCAGAGGAAGAGTGTGTAGCAGATAGTGCTATAAATTCTTTTTATGCAGAAGAATTCGGATTTATTGAAAATCCTATAGGTTTTAAAGTAGAGAGAATAGAAATTAATGAAGATTTAATTATTGCACCAAAGGAAAAAATAAGTGCATTAAAAAAAGTTGTTTTAGAAGCTGGGTATGAAGTTTTAGGAACAATATCCTTAGGTTTTGGTTTTAAAAATATATTTTTAAATGAAAAAACAGAAGCTTCTAATGTTGCTATTATAGATGTTGGGGCAGAAGAAACTCAAATTTATGGATATAAGGGAAATACACTAAAATTTATAGACTACATACCTTTAGGTGGTAGAAATATAAGTAAAGATTTAGCTATTTGTCTATCTATATCAGAAGAAGAAGCAGAAAGATTAAAATTGAAATATTCTTCAAAATATTATAGTATTAGAAAGGATTATAATAACATTTCCTTTGAGGAGCACATATTAGATACCTATTTAATTCATGATATTATAGATGCAAGATTAAGTGAGATGGTAGAATTAGTTAATAAAAAAATGATAGAAGGGGATATTCTAAATACTACAGATATGATAATATTAACTGGTGATGGAATTAGTTATTATGAACATATTAAGGAAAGAATAGAGTATATAACTGATAAGGATGTAAGAATTTTCACTAAAAAGCAATTTTTATTTGACAATTCTTCAATAATTAATGCAATTAGTATTGTTAAAGAGGTATATGATAGGTTAAAATTAATATGTGATGAAGAGTTGCTTTCAGGAAGAAAGGTAACGTTTGATAAAGAAAATAAAAGTGAAAATAAAAGTGTAAAGAAGAGAGGGCTTTCCAAAATAATGGCGTTCTTAGAGGAGCTTTTTTAAAGGAGGAATTAGTTTGTTAGATTTTGATGTAGATATACAATCATTTACTAATATTAAGGTAATCGGATGTGGAGGCGGAGGCGGAAACGCTGTTAATAGGATGATTCAAGAAGGATTAAGAGATGTTGAATTTATCGCTATAAATACAGATAAACAAGCCTTAACATTATCGCATGCTCAAAATAAAATTCAAATCGGGGATAAACTTACAAAGGGACTAGGTGCAGGAGCAAATCCAGAAATAGGGAAAAAAGCTGCTGAAGAAAGTAGAGATGAAATAACAGAGGCTATATCAGGAGCTGATATGGTATTTATAACTGCTGGAATGGGCGGTGGTACTGGTACAGGAGCAGCACCAGTAGTTGCTGAGATAGCTAAGTCTATGGGAATATTAACAGTAGGTATAGTTACTAAACCTTTCCCATTTGAGGGTAGAAGAAGAATGACTCATGCAGAGATGGGAATTGCAAATTTAAAAGAAAAGGTTGATACATTAGTTACTATACCAAATGAAAGACTTTTATCAATGGTAGATAAGAAAACTACTTTGTTAGAATCTTTTAAGAAAGCTGATGATGTTTTAAGACAAGGTGTACAAGGTATATCAGACCTTATAACTAATCCTGGATTAATAAACTTAGACTTTGCAGATGTTAGAGCCGTTATGTTAGACAAAGGTTTAGCTCATATGGGAGTTGGATATGGTAAAGGTGAAACAAGAGCACAAGATGCTGCAAGAGAAGCTATATCATCTCCATTATTAGAAACTTCAATAGTTGGAGCTACTGGAGTTTTATTAAACGTAACTGGAGATTCTGAATTAGGATTACTAGAGATAAATGAAGCGGCAGAAATAGTACAAGAAGCTGCAGATCCAGATGCTAACATAATATTTGGTACAGTTATTGATGAGTCTTTAAAAGATGAAATAAGAATAACTGTTATAGCAACTGGTTTTGAAAAAGAACGTCAAAGAATGGGTATGGGAGCTCAAGGAGTTTCTAATTCTACAGAGAGTAAGCCTCAAAGAGAAATTGTAACTGAAAGGGTAGAAGAGAGAGTAATAGAAAAAGAAGTTGCTCCATCTTCACAACCTAAAGAAGAAGATAGATATAGTGATGATTTAGAAATACCAATGTTCTTAAGAAGAGGAAGAAGATAATATTTTTAAATCCAAAAAGCACTTATAGTAAAATTACTATAAGTGCTTTTATTTTTTATATTTATATAGATTAATTTTTATAAATTTAATTTTAAAAAGAAAATTTTTTTTAAATAAAATAGATAAAGAGTGAACTTATATTTAATGAATACATTTTCATTACAACAATAGACATGAAAAAAATAATTGTAATATTAAAAAAAATATATATAGTAGAAAATTGTAGAAATATTAAAAAAAAGCACGAGAGAAAATATGCATATGCAATATATAATGACAAAATTTTAGAGAGATAAGCTTTATAATTATAAGTAGGAGTGAGTTTAGTTATGACTGTATATGTTGATATTGTTATATTAGAAAATTTTTTAATTAACTTTTTTCTATTATATTTAACTTTACAAACTTTAAAAGATAAAATAGTTTACAGGAAAATAATATTAGCAGCGTTTTTAGGAGCTATTTATACTGTATTTGTTTTTATACCAAGTTTAAATATACTTACAAGTCTTCCTTTAAAAATGCTTTTTTCTTTAATTATGGTTACCATAATTTTGGAAAAAAGAAATTTAAAGACAATAATAAAAAGATATATAACTTTTTTACTTATAACCTTTGCTTTTTGTGGAGTATGCTTTATGTTCGCATTAATGGAAAATAAGTATGAGATTTCTAAATCTTTTTTTATTTTAGATTATTCAACTAAATCAATTATATTTTCAGTTATTATAAGTTATATATTATTTAGTGTAGTTATGAATTACTTTAAAAATAGAGCAATTATAAATAATTTTATATACGATTTAAGTATAAATGTAAATTCTGAAGTTGTTAATATTAAGGCCTTTTTAGATACAGGCAATGGTCTTGTAGAACCTGCAACATTATTACCTGTGATAATAGTCGAAAGAGAAATATTTAAAGAAATAAACCTAAAAGGAAGAGATAAATTTAAAATACCATATAAAGTTATAGATGGAAGTTCTGGATATATGCAAGGGGTTAAATTTGATGATATAAAGCTTTGTGATATTGATGGAAAAGTTATTACAAGAGATGCTGTTTTATGTTTTTGTGATAATAAGTTAAGTAAAGAGGGAGAGTATGAAGCTTTATTATCTAGAGGAATTATATAGGGGTGTGATTAGGTTATGTTAAATATAAGACTTTTACTAAATAAGTTATTTACTAAATTAGATATTATGGTAGAGCCTATTTATTATGTAGGTGGAAATGATGTACTTCCAGCTCCTCTTAGTAAAGAAGAGGAAGAAGAATTAGTTAGTAAGCTAGGGGATAAGGATGAAGCAATTAGAAGTATTTTAATTGAAAGAAATTTAAGACTAGTTGTTTATATTGCTAGAAAGTTTGAAAATACAGGAGTAGGTGTTGAAGATTTAATTTCTGTAGGAACAATTGGACTTATAAAGGCTGTAAATACCTTTAATCCTGAAAAGAAAATAAAACTTGCAACATATGCATCAAGATGTATAGAAAATGAAATTCTTATGTATTTAAGAAGAAACAGTAAGGTTAAAGCAGAGGTTTCTTTTTATGAGCCATTAAATATAGATTGGGATGGAAATGAACTTTTACTTTCAGATATATTAGGGACAGAGGAAGATACTGTTTATAATTTAATAGAAGATGAAGTTGATAAAGAATTACTTTTTACAGCTATGAAAAATCTTTCAAATAGGGAAAAGGAAATTGTTGAATTAAGATTTGGACTATGTGGATATAAAGAAAAAACTCAAAAAGAAGTTGCTGATATGCTAGGAATTTCTCAATCTTATATCTCAAGATTAGAGAAAAAAATAATAAAAAGGTTAAAGAAAGAAATTAACAAGATGATTTAATAGTATAAAATTAACCTCTAAAGGTAATAATTAAAATGCGGAAGGGAATTACTTCAAAGGGGTTGATTTCAATTATGATGATAAATAAAGTAGAAATATGTGGAGTCAATACGGCTAAATTACCAGTTTTAAAAGAAAAAGAAATGAAAGAATTATTACTACAAATGCAAAAAGGCGATAAAGGTGCTAGAGAGAAATTTATTAAGGGGAATCTGAGACTAGTACTTAGCGTAATTCAAAGATTTAATAATAGAGGCGAAAATGTAGATGATTTGTTTCAAGTTGGTTGTATAGGCCTTATGAAATCTATAGATAACTTTGATTTATCACAAAATGTTAAATTTTCAACTTATGCTGTTCCTATGATAATAGGGGAAATAAGAAGGTATTTAAGAGATAACAATACCATAAGAGTAAGTAGGTCATTAAGAGATATAGCTTATAAAGCTTTGCTTGTAAGGGATAAGCTAGTAAATGAAAATAATAAAGAGCCTACTGTATCTCAAATAGCAAAGGAGCTTAAAATTCCTAGGGAGGATGTTGTTTTTGCTTTAGATGCAATTCAAGATCCTGTTTCATTGTTTGAACCTATTTATCATGATGGTGGTGACGCTATATATGTAATGGATCAAATAAGTGATTCAAAAAATCAAGATGACAGTTGGCTTGAGAATATATCTATAAAAGAAGCCATGAAAAAGTTAAATGATAGAGAAAAACTTATATTAAATTTAAGGTTTTTTAATGGAAGAACTCAAATGGAAGTAGCAGAAGAGATTGGAATATCTCAAGCACAAGTTTCAAGGTTGGAAAAAATAGCATTAAAGCATATGAGGAAGTATGTATAGAGCTCAAAGTTTTGAGCTCTATTTTTTATTTTAAAGAAATTTTATGTTTATTAATTAATAAAAGTAAATTTAAAACATATAAATTAATTATAGGAATTAATTTTTAGGAGGAGTTTTTAATGGAAGAAAATTTATTTTCATTGAATAATTTAAGAGCTATGGAAGTTATAGATTTAAGTGAAGGAAAGAAATTAGGTTTAATATCAGATATTAAAATAGATTGTGATGATAGTAGAATATTATCCATTATAATTCCAGGAGAAAAAACATCTTTTTTTAGCAAGTCAGAGGATATAGAAATAGAATGGTCTGATGTTTATAAGGTTGGAGTTGATGTTATACTTATAGATTCAAAAGGGAAAAATATACTAGATGTTCAAAAATATATATAGAAATTAGAATAAAAAGAGGGTATAATATTATTACAACTTAGAGAAAGGCGTGGATTTTAAAATGAGATGTCCTTACTGTTCTTATGAAGAAAGTAAAGTTGTGGATTCTAGATCTGCAGAAGATTACAATGCAATTAGAAGAAGAAGAGAATGTTTAAAATGTTCTAAAAGATACACAACTTATGAAAAGGTAGAAGATATTCCTATTCTTGTTATAAAAAAAGATTTAAGTAGAGAGAGTTTTAATAAAGAAAAAATTATAAGTGGGTTAATAAAAGCCTGTCAAAAAAGGCCAGTTTCTAGAGCTCAAATAGAAGAAATTGCATTAGATATTGAGCGAAACATAAGTAATAAAATGATGGTAGAAATAAAGTCTAATTACATAGGTGAAATGATAATGGAGAGGCTTAAGGAAATAGACGAAGTTTCATATGTAAGATTTGCTTCTGTATATAGACAATTTAAAGATATTAATACCTTTATGGAAGAAATAAAAAGTTTAATGAAATAATTTAAGGGCTACTTTAAAGAAAATTCTTTAAAGTAGCCCTTTGTTTAAATAATTTAACTTGCTTTTAATTTAATAAATATTATAAATGTGATAATATGGTAAAATAAACTTTGATATAATTTTGTTGAGGTGAAAATATGAAAAGAGAATTAATTAGTAATAAAGAATTTATATTTTTTAAGGATGGAGATATAGAAGTTAGATTTTCTACTGCTTTAAATAATATTAATTATAAAAAAGAAGATAAAGAAGGGAAAAAGAATTTAGAAGATTTAAAGGATATATTTAATGTAAAGAAGGTTGTTTACGTAAATCAAATTCATAGTGATAAGTTTATAGATGCAACTTTAAAAGATTTTAAAGGTGATGTAGATTGTGATGCTATTGTTACAAAGGAAAAAAATACTATTATAGGGGTGTTTACAGCAGATTGTCTTCCTTTAATAGCCTATGATAAAGAAAAAAATGTTATAGCAGCTATTCATAGTGGATGGAAGGGAACTTATAATGAAATAGCTAAAAAAACTTGTGAATATATGAAAGAAGAGTATGAATGTAATAATATTAAACTTTTAATAGGACCCCATGTAATGGAATGTTGTTATGAGGTAAGTCTTGAATTAGCAGATAAGTTTAGAGAAAAATTTGGAGAAGAGGTAGCTTTAAATAGAAAATTAAATCTTAAAAAGTGTATAGAAGTTCAATTGGAAGGATTTGTAAAAAAGAGTAATATAAATTCCTTAGATATATGTACTTATTGCGATAAGAATTTTAAAATGCATAGCTATAGAGAAAAGAATGAACAAGCAGGAAGATTATTTTCTTTCTTATTTATAAAGTAAGGTGGTTCTTTAGATGAAAAAAAGAATTATTATTTTTACTACTTTAATCATAACTTTCTTTTTAGCTGTAATGACCTCAGTTTATTTAGTAATTTCTAATCATAAGTATTTAGAAGGTTCTAAAAATATTTTAAATGAATATAACAATGTTATTGCACTTTTACTTGAGAATAATAATAAAAACATTAAAAGTGAATTGCAACAGATAGCTTCAAATAGTGATATGAAAAATATAAGAATCACTTATATAAGTAAAGAGGGAAAGGTTATTTTTGATACTTATAAGAAAGGTAGTCCTAAAGATGATAATTATTTAAAAAAGAAAGAAATAGAAGAAGCTATGAAAAGTGGTTCTGGAAGTAGTGTAAGATATAGTGATGACCTTCATCAAAATATGATATATAGTGCATTACGATTAAGAGATGGTTCTATTGTTAGAACTTCAATAGCTGTTAAAAATGCCAAAATATTAGATGGAGTAAATAGTAATTATTTATTAATTGGGGTTATTTTATCTTTAATTGTATCTTTACTTTTAACAGTAAAAATAACTAACATAATTTTAAATCCTTTAAAGGAATTAGAAAAGTTAACTTCAACTATTGCAAGTGGCAATTTTCATAAAAGAGTAAAAATAAATTCAAAGGATGATGAAATTCAAAGTTTATGTAAAAGTTTCAATCATATGGCTGAAGAATTAGAAATAACTATAGAAAGATATAAAAGTAAGCAAAATGGATTAGAGGCAATATTAAAAAGTATGGGAAGTGGAGTTATAGCCTTTGATAGAGAAATGAATGTTTTAATGATAAATCCTTATGCTAAAAAAATCTTTGGTATAAGTGGAGAAATCATTGGAAATAAATTATTAGATTATATAAAAGATGAGGAAGTTTTAAAAGCTTTTTTTAGTGATAAAGATAGAGTTGAAATTGAGATAAATTATAATAATGACTATAAAATATTAAAAATAAGAAAAGCAAGTATAATAAATGAGCCAGAAATAATAGGAACAGTAGTTGTTATACAAGATATTACAGACATTAAAAAGCTAGAAAATATGAGAAGTCAATTTGTGGCTAATATATCCCATGAACTTAAAACTCCTCTAACTTCCATTAAAGGTTTTGCAGAAACTTTAAGATATGTAGATGATGATGAAACTAGAAATAAATTTTTAAGTATAATAGATGAAGAATCTGATAGATTGGCAAGACTTTTAGAAGATATATTATGTCTTTATGAAATAGAACAAAAAAGAAGTACTGTTTTAGAAGAATTTAATGTAGATAATGAAGTCGAAAAAGTATATACTCTTTTAAATGACCAAGGAAAGAAAAAAGGAGTAGAAATATTTTTAGACACTAAAAGTAACTGTCTTCTTATGGGGGATAAGGATAAGTTTAAACAGATGCTTTTAAACCTTATAAGCAATTCAATTAAATATACAGAAAGTGGAGGACTTGTTAAGGTTAAAACATATAAAAAGGATATGGATTTAATTTTAATAGTTGAAGATAATGGAATTGGAATAAGCAAAGAAGATTTGCCTAGAATATTTGAAAGATTTTATAGGGTTGATAAGGCAAGAAGCAGAGAAAGTGGAGGAACAGGATTAGGCCTTGCTATAGTTAAGCATATAGTTAAACTTTTTGATGGAGAAATAAATGTAAAAAGTAAATTAGGCGTTGGAACTAAGATTATAATAAAGATACCTATAAATTTATAAAGCTTAAAATAAAGATAATTTGAAATTTAAAAGTAATTTCTAAAAATTTTAGAAATTACTTTTAATATTTAATAATTTTAGTTTAAAGCAATTTTAAAAGGTTAATAATTAATCTTATAATAAGCTATGATAAATACTATAAATATGTAGGAGCTTATTTAAGTTGACTACATTATTTAATTAAGGTAATATAACATAGATAGTACTAAAATAGGAGTGAAGCGTATGAAAAGTAGAATTGCTAAAGTCTTACCAGGAGGAATTGGTGAGGAGTTAGGTTTTGAAAAGGGAGATATACTATTAAGCATAAACGGTACTAAGGTTGAAGATATACTTGATTATAGATTTTTATTAGCAGATGAATATG
Organism: Clostridium sp. TJA038; assembly: GCF_058310255.1. Taxonomy (NCBI): domain Bacteria; kingdom Bacillati; phylum Bacillota; class Clostridia; order Eubacteriales; family Clostridiaceae; genus Clostridium; species Clostridium sp. TJA038. The sequence continues at coordinate 471,581 of NZ_JBZEFA010000001.1, forward strand.
TTGAAGTTGAATTATTAAAGACTAATAAAGAAGTTTGGGCTTTTGAGATAGAGAAAGAATATGGTGAAGATTTAGGGGTGGAATTTGAAGAAGCCATATTAGATAAAGCCAAAAGTTGTACAAATAAATGCATATTTTGCTTCATAGATCAATTACCAAAGGGAATGAGAAAAACTTTATATTTTAAAGATGATGATTCAAGACTTTCTTTTTTACAAGGTAACTTCGTTACTTTAACAAATATGAAAGATGAAGATATTGATAGAATTATAAAATATAGAATAAGTCCTATTAATGTATCAGTACATACAACTAATCCAGAGCTTAGAAAAAAAATTCTAAACAATAGATTTGCAGGGAATGTATATGAAAGATTAGAAAAGTTAGCTAAGGCAGGAATAACTGTAAATGCTCAAATAGTTGTTATGCCTGGAATAAATAATGGGGATGAGTTAGTAAGAACTGTAGAAGACTTATACAAATTACGTCCTTCTATTGAAAATGTTGCTGCTGTTCCAATTGGAATAACAAAATTTAGAGAGGGTTTAGCAGACCTTGAAATATTTAATAAAGAAACTGCTAAAGAGGAACTAGATAGAATTAGAGTTCTTCAAGAGAAATACATAAAAGAAACAGGAAGTCCTTTTATAAGATTATCAGATGAATTTTACGTTATGGCTGGAGAAGATGTTCCAGGGGAAGAATTCTATGGCGGATATGAACAATTAGAAGATGGCGTAGGAATGATAAGACTTTTAAGAGAAACTATGGCTGTAGATATAAAAGATAAATTAACAAAAACAGGTAAAGGTAAATTTACTCTTATTACAGGAACTTCTGGTTTTAATGAACTAGATAAGGTTTGTTCTGATATAAGAGAAGAAAATAATAATATAGATATTAAATGTAAGGTTATTTTAAATGATTTCTTTGGGCATACAATAACAGTTGCAGGACTTTTAACAGGGCAAGATGTTATTGCACAACTTAAGGATAATATAGATAGCGAATATTTAATTATGGCAGATAACATGTTTAGAAAAGGTTACGAGCCAGGAGACATAACAAAAAGAATAATGTTAGATGATTTGACAGCAAAGGATATTGAAGAGAGGTTGGGAGTTAAGGTTATAGTTTGTAGTTATACAGGAGAAGACCTAATAGACTTAATTAATGAACATTGTGAGGAGGAATAATAATGAGTAAACCAATAGTTGCTATGGTTGGAAGACCTAATGTAGGTAAGTCGACACTTTTTAATAAGTTAGCAGGAAAAAGAATTTCAATAGTACAAGATACGCCAGGGGTTACAAGAGATAGAGTATATGCAGAATCAGAATGGTTAAACAGAAAATTTACTATGATAGATACAGGTGGAATAGAACCTGAAAGTAGTGATGTAATTGTTAAGCAAATGAGAAGACAAGCGCAAATCGCTATAGAAATGGCTGATGTAATAATTTTTGTTGTAGATGGTAAGGAAGGGCTTACTGCAGCAGACCAAGAGGTTGCACAAATGCTTAGAAAAAGCAAAAAGCCTGTGGTTTTAGTAGTCAACAAAATAGATAGATTAGCTTTAGAAGAAAATAGTTATGAATTTTATAATTTAGGAATTGGAGACCCCATAACAATTTCAGCTTCACAAGGCTTAGGACTTGGAGATATGCTAGATGAAGTTGTTAAGTACTTTAATGATCCTTCAGAAGATGAAGAGGATGATGAATATATAAGAATAGCTATGATAGGTAAGCCAAATGTAGGTAAATCATCACTTATAAATAGATTATTAGGTGAAGAAAGAGTTATAGTAAGTAATATTCCAGGAACAACTAGAGATTCAATAGATAGTTATTTAGAAACAGAAGAAGGAAAATTTATTTTAGTTGATACTGCTGGTTTAAGAAGAAAAAGTAAAGTAAAAGAAGAAATAGAGAGATATAGCGTAATTAGAACTTATGCAGCTATAGAAAAGGCTGATGTTGCTATACTTGTAATAGATGCAGAACAAGGAATAAGTGAGCAAGATGAAAAAATAATAGGATATGCTCATGAAATGAATAAAGCTATTATGGTAGTTGTAAACAAATGGGACCTTATTGAAAAAGATGATAAAACTTTAAATAACTATCAAAAGGATTTACAACAAAAACTTAAGTTTATGCCATATGCTAAATATTTATTTATATCAGCCTTAACAGGACAAAGAGTTCACAAGATATTATCAACAGCTAAATATTGTTATGATAACTACTCAAAGAGAGTTTCAACAGGATTATTAAATGATGTTATAAGTAGAGCTGTTTTAATGAAAGAACCACCAGTTGTAGCTTTAAGAAGATTAAAAATATATTATGCAACACAAGTAGCTACAAAACCACCTAAATTTGTTTTCTTTGTAAATGATCCTAATTTACTACATTTTTCTTATGGTAGATATTTAGAGAATCAATTAAGAGAAAGTTTTGATTTTGATGGAACTGGTATAGAAATAGAGTATAGAGCTAGGAAGGAGTAATTTTATGAGTAAAGTGGCTTTTTTAGGAGCAGGAAGTTTTGGTACTTCCTTAGGAATATTATTAGGAAATAAAGGTATTACGGTATCCTTGTGGGATAGAGATGAAAATGTAATAAATGACATTAACGTAAACAGAAGAAATGATAAGTATATAAAAGATTTAAATATTCCTACTAAGGTCACGGCTTATAAAGACTTAGATGAAGCTTTAGAGGGAGCAGATTATGTAGTTCTTGCAGTACCTTCTCATGTTATAAGAACAGCTTGTAAGAATATAAAGGATAAAATATCAGAAGATGTTATTCTTATTAACATAGCTAAGGGTATAGAAGAAGGAACTAATTTAAGATTATCTCAAGTTATAAATGAGGAGCTTCCAAATAACAAGGTAGTAGTTTTATCTGGGCCAAGTCATGCTGAAGAGGTTTCAAAGGGAATCCCTACAACCTTAGTTGCAAGTTCACAATCTATGGAATGTGCAGAAAAAGTTCAAGATTTATTTATGGATAAAAATTTCAGAATATACACAAATGATGATATTGTAGGAGTTGAAATTGGTGGTGCCGTTAAAAACATCATAGCTTTAGCAGCTGGTGTTTGTGATGGTATAGGATATGGAGACAATTCTAAGGCTGCTTTAATGACTAGAGGAATGGCTGAGATAGCTAGAATAGGAGTTAAAATGGGTGGAAAGGCTGAAACTTTCTTTGGACTAACTGGTATGGGAGATTTAATAGTTACTTGTACTAGTATGCATTCAAGAAATAGAAGAGCTGGAATACTTATAGGCCAAGGTAAAACTGCAGAAGAGGCTATTGAAGAAGTAGGTATGGTTGTTGAAGGAATAAAAGCTTGTAAGGCTTTCTATGAATTAAAAGAAAAAGAAGGTGTTACTATGCCTATAACTGATATAGCATATAAAGTTCTATTTAAAGGGGCAAAGGCTAAGGATGCTGTAAGCTTATTAATGGAAAGAGATAAGAAAAAAGAAGAAATTTAAAGTTTTTAAGAGGTAGAAAATTCTACCTCTTTTTATTTTATAAAATAAAAATATATTTTAATTATTTGGAATTTATAGAGGAGTTCTTGAATAAATAATATTAATACATAATATTAGAAAAATAAATTAAGTCCTTAAATAAATTGGTCTTAATTTTAAGGAGAAAATATATTTTTATAAACAGTATACTTTTTCTAGATTTCTAATATATATATATTGTTAATAATATTTGTAGGAGGGTGTATCTTGGAAGATTTCAATATATACAAAGATATAGCAGAGAGGACACAAGGAGATATTTATGTTGGAGTTGTAGGTCCTGTAAGAACAGGTAAATCTACCTTTATAAAAAGATTTATGGATTTAATGGTAATACCTAAAATTGATAACGCTTATAAAAAAGAGAGGGCAAAGGATGAACTGCCACAAAGTGGTTCAGGAAAAACTATTCATACAACAGAGCCTAAATTTGTACCTAATGAAGCTGTTGAAATTTCTTTAGGAGATGGTATTAAATTTAAGGTTAGAATGGTTGATTGTGTTGGATATATTGTAAAGGGTGCTAATGGATATTTTTATGAAGGAGAAAGTAAAAAAGTAAACACTCCTTGGTTTGATTATGAAATTCCTTTTGAAGATGCAGCTGAAATAGGAACTAGAAAAGTTATAACTGACCATTCAACAATAGGATTAGTAGTTACAACAGATGGTACTATAACAGGTATAGACAGAGAAGACTATCTAGATGCAGAAGAGAGAGTTATTGCAGAGTTAAAATCTATAGATAAACCTTTTATATTAGTACTTAATTCCTTAGAACCAAAGGCTGAGGAAACTTTAGATTTAAAAAAAGAGTTAGAAATCAGATATGGAGTTCCAGTTCAAATTATGGATGTAGCTAATATGAATGAAGAGGACATAAATGATTTATTTACAAAAGTACTTAAAGAATTCCCAGTTAAGGAAATCAATATAGACATGCCTTCATGGATTGAAAAACTAGAACCTTCTCATTGGTTAAAGGCTAATTTTATAGACATAGTTAAAGATATGTGTAAAAACATAGAAAAAATTAGAGATGTTAAAGCTCTACTTAGTACTTATGGAGAAGATTTCTTAGGAAATGCTAACATAAGCGAAATGAACTTAGGTGATGGAACAGTAAGAGTTGAGATGACACCTAAAAATGGCATATTCTATAAGATAATAAGTGAAATGTGCAATGAGGAATTAAAGGATGAAAGCGATTTAATAGCTTTAATTAAAGAGTTGCATAAAGCAAAATCTGAATATGATAAGGTAGCAGAGGCTATAACTAGTGTAAAAGAAACTGGATATGGTTTAGTAGCACCACAGTTATCAGAAATGAAATTTGAAAAACCTGATATAGGAAGACAAGGTTCTAAATATGTTGTTAAGCTTAAAGCAAGTGCACCAAGCTTACATTTAATAAAAGCTGATATACAAACAGAGATTTGCCCTATAATGGGAACTGAGAAGGAAACACAAGAAGTGTTTAAAACATTACTTGAACAATTTGAAAGTGACCCTGAAAAGTTATGGCAAAGTAATATGTTTGGAAAATCTTTAGAAACTTTAGTTCAAGAAGGTTTGAGAAGTAAATTATATAAAATGCCAGATGATATTCAAAGTAAGATACAAAAAACTCTTCAAAGAATTATAAATGAAGGGGAAGGAAATTTAATTTGTATTATTTTCTAAATTAGTTTAAATAAATATAACCCATAAGGTTTTAGACTTTATGGGTTTTTTTATTTAAAAAATATTATTAATATATATAATAAAAAATTATTAGTTTTATAAAATTTGTAAAAAGATTATAATTATTAAGAGAAATATTAAATTTTAGGTATAGGAAACTTAAGATAAATAAATTATTTAAAATTTAAGTTATATTTTATACTTTTAAAATAAAATTTGGAGGTGCTCATGAAGAAAATAGCTGTAATTTTTAATGGTGGAACAATATCAATGAAAGTAGATGAGAGGATAAAGGCTGCAGTTCCTAGTTTGACAGGAGAAGAAATAATGGCTATGGTAACAGGTATAGAGAGTTTTGCAACAATAGAATCCCATAGTTTTTCTTCTCTACCGAGTCCTCATATAACTCCTGAAATAATGTTTGAACTATCTAAGTTTATAAATGCTTTAGTTGAAAGAGATGACATAGATGGAGTTGTTGTAACTCATGGAACAGATACCTTAGAGGAAACTTCTTATTTTGTAAGTTTAACAACAAAAACTAGTAAACCTATTGTTTTTACAGGTGCTATGAGAAGTGGTTCAGAATTAGGATATGATGGTCCTGCAAATTTAGCTGCTTCAATATGTACTGCAGCTTCAGAAGAAGCTAAAAATAGAGGGGTTTTAGTTTGCTTTAATGGAGAATTAAATAGTGCATCAGAGGTTACTAAGGCAAATTCAATGGCCTTAAATGCTTTTAGAACTCCAAACTTTGGTCCTATTGGTGTAGTTGATAATAATAAAGTTATATTTGATAGAAAGGTTTTAAGAGAGGATTTTGTTCCTTTAGAAAATGTAGATAAAAAAGTAGCTATTATAAAATGTGCTGCAGGAATGGATGGAGATTTTATATATCATTGTATAGAAAAAGGATATGATGGAATAGTAATTGAAGCCTTAGGTAGAGGAAATGTTCCTCCTACTATGGTTGATGCTATTAGAGAGGCTATTGAAAAAGGAATAGTTGTTGTTTTAACATCTAGATGTTTTGAAGGAAGAGTTAGTGATAGTTATGGGTATTTAGGTGGAGGAAAACATCTTAAAGAATTAGGTGTTATTTTTGGAGAAAGTATGCCAAGTCAGAAGGCAAGAATAAAGCTTTTAACACTTCTTTCTTTCAATAATGATTATAGATACATTAAGCATAGTTTTGAGAAGGAAAGATATTAAAAGCATACATTTAATAAAATAATATAAAAAATATTCGTATTATTATTGAATAATAAACTTAAATAGTGTAAAATAACATTCGTAGACAGACAAAAATATTTTTATTCAGAAAAATGTTCGTGTTTGTAAAGGCGGATTAAATCTATTAGAGTTTTATTCGATAAATGAAAAAGCTATTTTAGGTTTATGAAACTTAAAATAGCTTTTTTTATTATTTTAAATAAAATGGAGGTCTTTATGGAAAATAAGATTCAAGCTTTAGGTAAAAATGAAAACTTAAGAGTTTTACCTGAAAATAAAAGTGAATATAAGAGAGAATTTTTAGCAGGTACAACAAGTTTTTTAGCTATGGCTTATATAATTGCAGTTAATCCATCTATTTTAAGTGCAGCAGGAATGCCAGCTGGTGCAGTAGTTACTGCAACATGTATTTCAGCAGTTATTGGATGTTTAATAATGGGGATTTATGCTAAGCTACCTTTTGGACTAGCTCCTGGTATGGGATTAAATGCATTTTTTACATTTTCAGTAGTTATAGGAATGGGAATTTCTTGGGAAGTAGCTCTTACAGCAGTTTTTGTAGAAGGAATAATATTTATACTTTTATCTTTATTTAAAGTTAGAGAAGCTGTAGTAGATGCAATTCCAATAAATTTAAAATATGCAGTTACAGCAGGAATAGGTCTTTTTATTGCTTTTATAGGTTTTAATGGAGCAGGAATAGTTGTTGGTAATCCAGATACAATGGTAGCTATGGGAGAAGTTGGTCCTAAAATGCTAATTGCTTTAGTAGGACTTTGTATAATAATAATTTTAGAAAAGAAAAAAGTAAAGGGAGCTATGCTAGTTGGTATAGTTGTTTCAACTCTTTTAGCTTGGGGATATGCTTTAATAAATACAGAGGCAGCAGCTAATATGGGGATATACTTACCAGACGGAATATTTAAATTTGAATCTATAGCACCTATAGCTGGTAAAATAGACTTTTCTTACTTATCTTCATCAGAAAATATATTTAACTTTATAACTATAGTATTTACTTTCTTATTTGTGGATTTTTTTGATACAGTAGGAACTTTAATAGGAGTTGCATCAAGAGCTAATATGTTAGATAAAAAAGGAAGAGTGCCTAATGCAGGGAAGGCTTTAATGACAGATGCTGTAGCTACTACAGCAGGGGCATTACTAGGAACATCTACTGTAACAGTTTATGTAGAAAGTGCTACTGGCGTTGAAGAAGGTGGAAGGACTGGTTTAACTGCAATAACAATAGGAGCATTATTTTTTATTGCTATGTTCTTTTCTCCAATATTTGTGGCAGTACCTGCATGTGCAACTGCACCAGCTTTAATATATGTTGGATATTTAATGTTAACTAGTGTATTAAAAATTGATTTTAGTGATATTACAGAGGCGGTTCCAGCTTTCTTAATAATAGCTTTAATGCCTTTAACATATAGCATAGGAGATGGATTAACTATTGGAGTTTTAGCTTATGTTATTTTAAATCTTTTACAAAATATTTTTGCAAAAGATAAGAAGGATAAAAAACCATTATCCTTAGTTATGATAATATTAGCTATTATATTTATAATAAAGCTTTGTATGCCTTTAATTACAAAAATGATGGGATAAAATATTTTAAAATTTAAATAGACTTTGCTATAAGAAATTAAAAAGTTGATTTTAATTTCTTAAGTAAAGTCTATTTTTTATTTTTACTAGGATATTAAAAATAAATGTTAACATTTTGTGAAAAATAACTTGTTATTAATTAGAATTTATATTAATCTATATTTAGATTATTTTCAAGGAGGCTCTCTTTATGGTTAAAAGTATGACTGGTTTTGGGAGAGCAACTAGTGAAGAAGGAAAAGATAAGGTTTTTTCTTTAGAAATGAAAAGTGTAAACCATAGATATTTAGACATCAACATAAGAATGCCAAGAAGTATGGTTTCTTTAGAAGAAAAGGTAAGAAATATGGTTTCTTCTAAACTTAGCAGGGGAAAGGTAGATATCTTTATAAATTATAAGGATTATGCTAAAAATCAAGGGGTTGCACTTTTAAATGAAGACTTAGCTAAAAGTTATGTAAGTGCCTTAAATGATTTAAAATCTTTATTTCCTAATTTACAAGATGATTTAAGTTTATCATTAGTTGCTAAATACCAAGATGTAATAACTATAGAAGAAAAATCAGAAGATTTAGAAGCTATATGGGAAGAAATAAACTCACTACTAAAGATATCTTTAGAAAATATGATTTCTATGAGAAAAGTTGAAGGTGAGAAATTAGCTAATGATATATTAGTTAAATGTAGTTTAATAGAGGAGATAGTATCCTTTATAGAAGAAAAGGCAGAAGTTATTGTGGCTTCTTATAAAGAAAAGTTAGAAGATAGGCTTAAAACTTTATTAGAAGAAATTCCAGTAGATGAAAACAGATTGGCTATGGAAATTGCTGTTTTTGCTGATAAAGTTTCAATTGATGAAGAGATAATAAGACTTAAAAGTCATATAAATCAACTAAGAGAAACTTTAACTTTAGATGAAACAATAGGTAGAAAGCTAGATTTCATAATACAAGAGATGAATAGAGAAGCTAATACAATAGCATCAAAGTCAACTAATTTGGAAATAACCAATAAGGTTATAGATATAAAAAATATTATTGAAAAAATTAGAGAACAAGTGCAAAACATAGAATAATAGGAGGTAGCAAATGAGTATAAAATTAATTAATATTGGTTTTGGTAACATAGTTTCAGCTAATAGATTAGTAGCAATAGTAAGTCCTGAATCAGCACCTATAAAGAGAATCATACAAGAGGCTAGAGATAGAGGTATGCTTATAGATGCAACTTATGGTAGAAGAACAAGAGCCGTAATAATTACAGATTCAGACCATGTAATTCTTTCAGCTGTTCAACCTGAGACAGTGGCTCACAGATTATCAACTAAGGAAGAAGTAGTTGTTGAAGATGATGAATAAGATACATAAAGATAACAGAGGAGTTTTAATAGTTATTTCTGGTCCTTCAGGTGCAGGAAAAGGAACTATTTGTAAAGCTCTATTAGAAAAACATGATGACATATTTATTTCTGTTTCTGCAACAACTAGAAATCCTAGAGTTGGAGAAATTGATGGAGTAAATTATCATTTCTTGACAAAGGAAAAATTTAAAGAAAAAATAGCTGAAGATGATTTTTTAGAGTATGCTGAAGTTTATGGAAATTATTATGGAACACCTAAATCAAGTGTTGAGAAGATGCTTGAAGAAGGAAAAAATGTAATATTAGAAATAGATATACAAGGTGCTTTAAAGGTTAAAGAAAAGGCTACTGATGGAGTGTTTATATTTATTTTACCTCCTTCAATGGAAGAACTTAAACAAAGAATAATAAAAAGAGGTAGTGAAACTCCAGAGAGTTTAATGACAAGATTTAAATCAGCTTATAAAGAAATTAATTATGTGTCAAAATATAATTATGCAGTAGTTAATGATAATGTAGAAGATGCAGTAAAGAAAATAGAAGCTATATTATTAGCTGAAAAGTGTAGAGTAGATAGATTAAAAGAAAATTTATTAGAGTCAAAGGAGGACGAGATGCATGAACAACTCTATGATTAATCCATCAATCGTTGATTTATTAAAAAGGGTAGAAGATAGATATTCTTTAGTAATATTAAGTGCTAAAAGAGCAAGACAAATAATTGACGGTGCTGAAACTTTTGTTGATGTTGATTCAAATAAACCTTTAACAATAGCTATAAATGAAATTGATGAAGGATTTGTAAATTACAAAGATACTGAGGAGAAATAAAAATTATGAAAGATAAGAAATGTGTTGTTTTAGGAGTAAGTGGAGGAATAGCTGTTTATAAAGCTTTAGATGTTATAAGCAGGTTAAGAAAAAAAGGTGTAGAAGTACATGTTATAATGACTAAATCCGCTACTGAGTTTGTAACACCCTTATCTTTTCAATCCTTAAGCCAAAATATGGTTATAACAGATATGTTTGCTGAACCAAAAGCTTGGGAAATACAGCATATATCTCTTGCAAAGAAAGCAGACTTAATGCTTATTGTTCCAGCAACAGCTAACATTATAGGAAAGGTTGCAAATGGAATAGCTGACGATATGTTATCAACAACTATAATGGCAACAAAGGCGCTAGTTGTTTTTTGCCCTGCAATGAATACAAATATGTATGAAAATCCTATAGTTCAAAGAAATATAAGTCTTCTTAAGGAAGTTGGTTATGAATTTATAGAACCAGCTAGTGGAAGATTAGCCTGTGGTGATGAGGGAAAAGGTAAACTTCAAGATACCGAAATTATTGCAGAAGAAATAATGAGAAGGTTACATTCTAATAAGGACTTATTTGGCAAGAAAGTACTTGTTACAGCAGGACCTACTACAGTACCAATAGACCCAGTTAGGATTTTAACAAATAGGTCTTCAGGTAAAATGGGTTATTCAATAGCAGAGGAAGCTAGAGATAGAGGTGCTGATGTTACACTTATATCAGGACCTACATTTTTAAGAAAGCCTTATGGTATTAATGTTATTGATGTAAAAACTAATGAAGAAATGTTTAATGCTATAAAAGAGCATTTTAAAGATTCTGATATTGTTATTAAATCAGCTGCTGTTGCTGATTATAAAAGTAAAAATTATAGCAAAGAAAAAATTAAAAAAGCAGATGAAGATTTAAATTTAGTTTTTGAGAGAGATAGAGATATTCTAAAAACTCTTGGAGAAATGAAAAAGAATCAAATTTTAGTTGGTTTTGCAGCAGAAAGTAGCAATTTAACAGAAAATGCTAAGGGTAAGTTAAAGAAGAAAAATTTAGATTATATTGTTGCAAATGATATAAGTAATTTAGATACTGGTTTTGCTAGCGATGATAATAAAGTTATTATTATAAGTAAGACTGGTGAGGAGTTTTCTTTAGATAAAATGTCTAAAAGAGAAGTTGCAAAGAATATATTTGACATTATAAAAGGGCGCTAAGGGCGCCTTTTTATTCTATACAAATAAGGGTGATTATTTTGGAAAAATTTGCAGAAGTAATTGTAAATAGTGAAGCTGTTACGATTGATAAACCTTTTACATATAAAATTAAAGAAGATTTAGAAAAAAACATAAAGGTTGGACATAGAGTTCTAGTTCCTTTTGGAAAAGGAAATAAAAAAATTGAAGGTTTTGTTTTAAAAATATTAAATCATGTTGAAAATATAAATATAGCATATAAAAGCATATATTCTCTTTGTGATAAAGAACCTCTTTTAAGTGAGGATTCCTTAAAAATTATTAAGTTTTTGAGAGAAAAATATATGTGTAAATATATAGATGCTATAAGGGTTATGATTCCACCTAAAATAATGAGTGGAAATAAAGAGAGAACAAAACAAGTTTTAGTTTTTAATAGCTATAAGGAAGGATTAAGTGAACCTCAAAAACAAGCTTTAGACTTAATCAAAGAAGAAAGTGGAAAATTTACAAAGGCTGAACTTAATAAAAAGCTAAATATATCAATCTATATGATTAATAAATTAATTGATTTAGGTTGTGTTCGTACTTGTGATGTTAGAGTTTTAAGAGAAAATTTAAGAGAGTTTAATTTTTATCCACCTAAGGTATTAAATGAAGAGCAGGTAAAAGCTTATGATAAGATATTAGAAAGTGAAAAAAATATATTTTTATTAAAGGGTGTAACAGGAAGTGGAAAAACAGAAGTTTATATGAATTTAGTAAGCTATATGCTTCTTTTAGAAAAAAGTTCTTTAATATTAGTTCCAGAAATAGCTTTAACTCCTCAAATGATTGAAAGGTTTAAAGGAAGGTTTGGTAAAGATGTAGCTATTTTTCATAGTAGGCTTTCAGATGGAGAAAGATACGATGAGTGGTTTAGGGTTAAAAATAATAAGGTCAAGGTAATTATAGGAGCAAGGTCTGCTATATTTTTACCCTTTAAAGATTTAGGGCTTATAATAGTTGATGAAGAACATGAAAGTAGTTATAAATCAGATATGAACCCTAAATATAATACTATAGAAGTTTGTGAATATTTAAGTTTTATAAAAAATTGTAAAGTTGTTTTAGGTTCTGCAACACCTAGTGTTTCAAGTTTTTATAAAGCGCTTAAGGGAAAATATGAATTAATTGAGCTTAAAAATAGAGTTAATAATGGAAAGCTTCCTAAAGTGAATATTGTTGATATGAGAGAAGAATTAAAATCGAATAATAAGACAATGTTTAGTAGGGAGTTATATTTTAAAGTAAAAGATAGGTTAGAGAAAAAAGAACAAGTTATCTTGTTTTTAAATAGAAGAGGATTTTCTTCCTTTGTTTCTTGTAGAAGTTGTGGTTTTGTGTTTAAATGTAACAATTGTGACATATCTATGACTTATCATAATAATGGAGATTTAGTTTGTCATTACTGTGGAAGAAGAGAAAAGATGCCTAGACTTTGTCCAAAATGTAGTAGTACATATGTCAAGCATTTTGGAACAGGGACAGAAAAGTTAGAAAAGGCAGTTAATACTTATTTTAAAGAAGCGAAAACTTTAAGAATGGATGTAGATACTACAAGAAGAAAAAATTCTCATGAAGAAATATATAATGAGTTTAAAGAAGGAAAAGCAGATATTTTAATAGGAACTCAGATGATAGCTAAAGGATTGGATTTTCCAAAGGTTACTTTAGTTGGAGTAATGGCAGCAGATATGTCTTTAAACTTTCCAGATTATAAATCAAGTGAAAAAACATTTCAGTTAATAACGCAGGTAAGTGGAAGAGCAGGAAGAGGAGAAAATGAAGGAGAGGTAATAATTCAAAGTTATGAACCAAGTCATTATGCTTTAACCTGTGCTAAAGATAATAACTATGAAGGTTTTTTTAAAAAGGAAATTGAAATTAGAAATCTTATGGATTACCCTCCCTTTAAGGATTTATTTTTAATAAATTTAAGTGGTAGAGGAGAAATAAGAGTAAAAGTATTTTCAAAAAAATTAGAGAGTTATCTTCGTAATATATTAAAAGAATATGATAATATATTTATATATGAAGCTTGCCCTTGTTCTATTAGCAAAATAAAAAATGTTTATAGATGGCAAATTTTAATTAAGGGAAGTTTAACTTCTGAGCTATGTGATAAAATAAAAAAAGGGGTTTATGAATTATCTAAAGATGTTTATAATGAGATTAAGATTGGTTTAGATATAAATCCTAATAGTTTAATGTAAGGAGGAGTTTATTTTGGCAATAAGGAACTTAAGATTTAATGAAGATGAGATACTAAGAAAAAAATGTAGAGCAGTTGAAGATATTAATGATAGAATAAAAATCTTAGTAAAAGATATGTTAGATACTATGTATGAAAACAATGGAGTTGGTTTAGCGGCACCTCAAGTTGGAATACTAAAGAGAGTTTTTGTTGTTGATGTTATGGATGGAAAGGGAGCTAAGGTTTTTATAAATCCAGAAATATTAGAAAAAAGTGGAGAACAAATAGATGAAGAAGGATGCTTAAGTTTACCAGGAAGACATAAAGCTGTAAACAGAGCTAATAAAATAAAGATAAAAGCTTTAGATATAGATGGAAATGAATTTGTATTAGAGGCTGAAGAACTTTTAGCAAGAGCTATACAACATGAGTATGATCATTTAGAGGGAGTACTTTTTATAGACCACGAACTTTAAGACTAAGGAGGAATTTGACATGAAGATAGTATTTATGGGAACACCAGAATTTGCGGTACCATCATTAAAAAGTTTGATAAAGGAATTTGGAGTAGAGGCTGTGTTTACTCAACCAGATAGACCAAAGGGAAGAGGAAAAAAATTAGCTATGTCTCCAGTTAAAGAGGTTGCTTTAGAAAATAACATAAAGGTTTATCAACCTTTAAGATTAAAAAATGAACCTGAAACTATAGAAGAATTAAAAAATATGAAACCAGATTTTATTGTGGTGGTAGCTTTTGGTCAAATATTAACTAAAGAAGTTTTAGATATACCTAAATATGGATGTATAAATCTACATGCGTCATTACTTCCTAAGTATAGAGGGGCAGCACCTTTAAATTGGAGTATAATAAAAGGTGAAAAGGTAACAGGAAATACAACAATGCTTATGGATGTAGGCATTGATACTGGTGATATGCTTTTAAAAGATGAAGTTGAAATAACTGATAATATGACAACAGGAGAATTACATGATATCTTAAAAGAAAGAGGCGGAGATTTATTAGTTAAAACAATAAAAGGTATTTTGGAAAATAAAATAGTTCCAGAAAAGCAAGAGGATGAGAAGACTTGTTATGCACCTATGCTTAATAAAGAATTAGCTAAAATTAATTGGAATCTTCCTGCTGAAGATATTCATAATTTAGTTAGAGGATTAAACCCTTGGCCTATAGCTTTAACATCTTATGATGATAAAGTAGTAAAGATATATGAAACAAGAGTTGAAAAAGGAAATAGCAACAAGGAAGCAGGAACTATATTATCTGTAGATAAGACAGGTATTAAGGTTTCAACAGGAAAAGATATACTTGTTATAGAAAAATTACAATTCCCAAATAGTAAACAATTATATGTAGAACAATTTATAAATGGTAACAAGATTGAAATTGGTAAAACTTTAAAATAATTTAAGAGGGTGAGATTATGTTTTATCCGTACAGGATTGATCCAACTTACTTAATACTTATACCAGCAATTTTAATATCAGCTTGGGCTCAATTTAAAGTATCTAGCACTTTTAATAGATATAGTACCGTTAGAAGTAGAAATGGGTATACAGGAGCACAAGTTGCTAGAATTCTTTTAAATGATGCAGGACTTCAAGATGTAGAAATTCAACAAATAGGAGGAAGATTAAGTGACCACTATGACCCAAAGTCAAAGGTTTTAAGGCTTTCTTCAGATGTTTATGGAAGTACATCAGTAGCATCTATAGGAGTAGCTGCTCATGAAGTAGGGCATGCTATACAAGATAAGGAATCTTATGCAGCTTTAGTTTTTAGAAATTCCATAGTTCCTTTAGTTAACTTTTCTTCAAGTTTATCTTGGATTTTATTTATAGTTGGAATATTATTTAGTTTTAAAGGATTAGTAACTATAGGTATAATTTTATTTTCTGTAGTTGTACTTTTTCAACTAGTAACATTACCAGTAGAGTTTAATGCATCTTCAAGAGCTTTAAAACTTTTAGAAGCTAGAGGAATATTATATGATGAGGAAATACAAGGAGCTAAAAAAGTATTAGGAGCAGCAGCTTTAACATATGTTGCAGCAACACTTATGGCTGTTTTACAATTAGTAAGACTTTTCGCTATAAGCGATAGAAATTCAAATGATTAGAGGTTAAAATATATGAATGCAAGAAAAATAATAGTTGAAATATTAGATAATGTTTTATTAAAGGGAGCTTACTCAAATATAGAAATAAATAAGCAATTTGCATCTAATGATATAGATCCAAAGGATAAAGGATTAATAACAGAAGTTGTTTATGGAACTATAAAATACAAAAAAATGATAGATATAATTCTTTCAAATTTTGTAGCTGATATTGGAAAGATAGATGAAAATGTACTTAATATTTTAAGAAGTGCAGTATATCAAATGAAGTTTTTAGACAGGGTGCCACCTTATGCTATAGTTAATGAAGCTGTAAACTTAACTAAGGAAGTTGCACCTAACTTAAGTAAGCTTGTAAATGGAGTTTTAAGAAATTACTTAAGAAATGAAAACAAAAACTTTAAGGTTGGATTAAGAAATAATGAGGCTCTATGCTATGATTTTTCTTTTGACAGATGGATGATAGAAATGTTTATAAAACAATATGGAAAAGAAGATGCTTTAAGAATTCTTAGAGGATTAAACACAGTTCCATATATAACAGTTAGAGTTAATGCACTTAAAGCTGACTATGATGAGGTTTATGAAAGACTTGAAGAAGAAGGATATGATATAGAAGAAGGTGCTTTCTCACCTGAAGCTATTATAATTAAAAAGGGTAGTGCAATAGAAAAGAATAAACTTTATCAAGAAGGTTTAATAACAGTTCAGGATGAAAGCGCAATGTTAGTTGCACCTTTATTTAATTTACAAGGTGAAGAAAAAGTTATGGACTTATGTAGTGCACCAGGAACTAAGGCAACTCATATTGGAGAGTTACTTATGAATAAAGGAGAAGTTGTAGCTTTTGATATTCATGACCATAAGTTAGCTTTAATAAAAGAAAATATAGATAGATTAGGATTAAGCAATATTAAAGTTGAATTAGGAGATGCAACAAAGGTAAACTCTAATTACGTAAATTGGGCAGATAGAGTTTTATTAGATGTTCCTTGTTCAGGACTTGGAATTATAAGAAAGAAACCAGAAATAAAATGGAATAAAAAGAATAATGACTTAACAGAGGTTGTTAAGGTTCAAAAAGAAATTTTAAATAATGCTTGGAATTATTTGAAAAAAGGTGGAGAACTAATTTATTCTACTTGTACTTTAAATAAAAAGGAAAATGAAGAAGTTATAGATTGGTTTGTAGAGAAAAATTCAGATTGCGAAATTGAGAAGATATTTTTAGGTAAGGCAGATAATGTAATATATAACGATAATGGAAGTGTTACAATATTACCTAATAAATATATGGATGGTTTCTTTATTGCTAAGCTTAAGAAAAAATAAAAGTAAAAAGCAAAAAAGATAAACATGGAAGGTGAAACTATATGAAAAACATCTTAGATTTTACATTAGATGAATTAAAAGAATGGATGAAAGAAAATGGAGAAAGTGCCTTTAGAGCAAAGCAAATTTTCGATTGGATATATAAAAAAGAGGTATTTAATTTTGAAGAAATGAAAAATATACCTAAGGCATTAATAAACAAACTTTCAGAAAACTTTTATATAGGAATACCTGAAGTTATAGATTATTTATCCTCTAGTGAGGATGGAACTAGAAAAGTTCTTCTAGCCTTAAGAGATGGAAACATAATAGAATGTGTTATTATGAGATATAAATACGGAAATTCTATTTGTGTTTCCACACAAATAGGTTGTAGGATGGGATGTAAATTCTGTGCATCAACTTTAGAAGGAATGGTAAGAAACTTAACTTCAGGAGAAATATTATCAGAGGTATTAATAGGTCAAAAGCTTTTAGGAGAGAGAATATCTAATATAGTTTTAATGGGAAGTGGAGAGCCTTTAGATAATTATGATAATGTTATGAAGTTTTTAGAAGTTGTAAATGCTGATTATAGTTTAAACATAGGTCAAAGGCATATAACTTTATCAACTTGTGGACTTGTTCCAAAGATTAAAGAAATGGCTGATAAGGAAATGCAAGTTACCTTAGCTATCTCTTTACATGCTGTTTCTGATGAAAAGAGAAGAACTATAATGCCAATAGCTAATAAGTATTCCATAAGTGAAATCTTAGAAGCTTGTAATTATTACATTGAAAAGACAGGAAGAAGAGTAACTTTTGAGTATTCTTTAGTTAGTGGAGTTAATGACACTAAAGAGGATGCTAAAAGTTTAGGAAGACTTTTAAAAGGAATGCTTTGTCATGTCAATTTAATTCCTGTAAATGAAATAAAAGAAAATGAGTTTAAAAGGTCTACTAAAAAAGATATAGAAGTATTTTTAAATACTCTTAAAACCTATGGAATAGAAGCTACAGTAAGAAGAGAAATGGGCTCAGACATAGATGCAGCCTGTGGGCAATTAAGAAGAAGTTATATTAAGTCAAAAGGGTTGAAACTGTAGGGGGAAATTTTATGTTAGGATTTGTAACAGATAAAGGAAATGTTAGAGAATTAAATGAAGACTTTTTGTCTTATTCTAGAGAAGATGAATTTTCAATATATGTAGTTGGCGACGGAATGGGTGGACATAATGCAGGAGAAGTTGCAAGTAAAAGAGCTGTTGAGAGTATAATATCTTTTATTAAAGAGAAATTTTCATTAATACCTATAGAGGATCTTTTAAGAGAAGCTATTTTACATGCTAACAATAAAATATATAATATGAGTAAAGAAAGTTCAGGTTTATCTGGTATGGGTACAACAATAACAGCTATATTAGAAGTTAAAAATATAGTTTATGTTGCCAATGTAGGTGACAGTTCTTGTTTTGGTATTAATGAAAATGGAATAAAAAAACTAACAAAGGATCATTCCTTAGTTCAAGAACTTGTTGATAGTGGTTGTATTACAGAGGGGGAAGCTAGAAACCATCCAAGAAAAAATGTAATAACTAGAGCTATAGGAACTAATTCAAATGTTGATGTAGATGTATTTAAAGTTGACAGAGATGAATATAAGGCATACTTACTTTGTACAGATGGACTAAGTAATGATGTAGAAGAATATGAAATTTGGAAAAAGATAATTAAGGCTGAAAATTTTGATAAAGCATGCAATGAATTAGTAGAAATGGCAAAGGCAAGGGGAGGAAAAGATAATATTACAGTGTTAGTTTTTGGAGGAGAGAAGTAGAATGATAGGTAAAATCTTAGGGAATAGGTACGAGTTGCTTCAGTGTGTAGGCGAAGGTGGCATGTCCTTTGTGTACAAAGCTAGATGTAGAAAGTTAAATAGATTCGTAGCTGTTAAAATATTAAAAGATGAATTTAAAAACAATGAAGAAATTGTTAGAAGATTTAAAAAGGAAGCTACAGCCATTGCTAACTTATCTAATCCAAATGTAGTAAATGTATTAGATGTTGGAACTCAAGATGATATCAATTATATTGTAATGGAATATGTTGAGGGAAAAACTTTAAAGGATATAATTAAAGAAAAAGGTCCATTGCCTTACGAAGTTGCAATAAGTATAGGAATAAAGGTAGCTAAGGCTTTAGAATGTGCCCATAGAAGTGGAATTATACATAGAGATGTTAAGCCACAAAATATTTTGGTTACAGAAGAAGGGGTTGTTAAAGTAACAGACTTTGGAATAGCTAAATCTATGGATTCATCAACTATAGCACATACAAATAGTGTTATGGGGTCTGCTCATTACTTTTCGCCAGAACAGGCTAAGGGAACATATACAGACTATAGAACAGATTTATATTCTTTAGGAATAGTACTTTATGAAATGGTTACAGGAGTTGTACCTTTTAACGGAGATTCCCCTGTTACTGTAGCTGTTAAGCATATACAAGAACAGGCTATACCTCCTAAGAGTATAAATAAAAATATTCCAGATAGTTTAAATGATTTAATAATGAAAGCTATTGAAAAAGATCCTGTTAATAGATACCAAACTGCTAAGGAAATGATAACTGATTTAGAAAAAATAAAAAAGGATCCAAATGCAACTATTTTATCTAAGAAGGAAGAAGAAGAAAATCAATTTACAAAAGTTATGTCTCCTGTAGTACCTCCTAATAATGAGGTAAAATCTGAAGATTTTGACGATTATGATGAAGATGAGGATGAAGAAGACGACGAAGATGAGGATAATCAAAAAGAAGAGGATTCTCAAAATAACATTAAAAAAAGAAGTAGCAATAAAAAATCGCCTATAGTTATGATTCTTTGTGCAGTTTTAGCTATAGCATTATTAGGAACTATTGGGGTTGTAGGTGTTAAAAAAATGTCTGAAAACAAAGAGGTTACAATACCTAATGTAGTAGGACAAAAACAGGATGTAGCTAAAAAAGAATTAGAAAAATTAGGATTAAAAGTTGTAGAAGTTACAGAAGAAAGTGATGAGGAAAAAGGTGTAGTCTTGAAAGTTGAACCAGAAGTTGGGGCTTCTGTTAAGAAAAAAAGTGAAGTGAAGCTTGTTGTAAGTGGAGGTCCTGAACAAGTTAAAGTACCTGATTTAACAAACATGAATTTAGAGAGTGTTAAGAGAACTTTAAATAGTTTAGGATTAGAATTAGGTGATGTTAGCGAAGATTATAGTGATAGCGTTGCTAAGGGAGAGGTTATTTCTCAAAGCCCTAACAAAGATGAATCTGTAGATAAAGGTTCTAAGATAAATGTTATTTTAAGTAAGGGTGTAGAAATAAAAACTAAGCTTATAGATGTACCAAATGTTTCAGGTAAATCTGTAGATGAAGCTAAATCAATTTTAGCAAACCTTGGAGTTTCAGTTAATGCTGTAAAAGGAGACGCTGCAAATAGTCAAGGAGAAGTAGGAAAAGTTTATGCCCAAAGCCAAGTTGGTGGAATAACAATTAAAGAGGGAGAAACTTTAACAATAACAATAAGTTACTATGGAGAACCTGCTAAAGCTAAATTTAATGCAGGAGAGCTTGTGGGTAAAACAGGAAGTTATGCTAAAAATTGGGCTGCAAACCATAATGTAACTGTAAATGGAATAACTAGTGATTCCTTAAAAATAACTTCAGTAAGTCACGATACAGTAGAAGAAGGCGGTTCTGTTTCTGTAACTATGGAGAAGCCTGAAGATGAAAAAAATAATAGTACTACAAAGCCAGAGGAGAATTCAAAACCAGATGAGAATAAAAAGCCAGGAGAAAATCAACACCAAGGCAATAATTCAAAACCAGAAGATAATGAAAATACAGAGGGTAATCAATAAAAAAGAGAGAGCTAAATAGGCTCTCTTTTTTTATAAAAATTATAAAATATGATTATTATTTTACAAAATCATATAAATAGATTATAAGATTCTTGCATTTTATATTAAATTTTGTTTATTATAAGAGTATATAGCATTAAATAAAGGGAGGAAACATGGAAGGAATTATAATAAAAGGCATAGGTGGATTTTACTACATAAAAACAGAAGAAGGTATTATTGAATGTAAGGCTAGAGGTAAGTTTAGATATAATTCTTTAAAACCTATGGTAGGAGATAAGGTTACAATAAAGGTTGAGAATGGGAAAGGTGTAATAGAAAAGATTCATGAGAGAAGCTCAGAGCTTATAAGACCAACTGTTGCAAACGTAACACAAGCCTTTGTAGTTTTTGCAATAAAAAATCCTGATATAAATTTAGATTTGTTAAATAGATTTTTAACTCTTTGTGAGTATAATGATATACATGCAGTTGTATGTCTAAATAAGGAGGACTTATGTACTTATGAAGAAAAAGAAAGGTTAAAGGAGTTAATAAATGATATAGGTTATGAGGTTCTCTTCATAAATGCTAAGGAAGGAAAAGGTTTTGATGCTTTAAAAGAAAGGTTAGCTAATAATATAACAGTTCTTTGTGGCCCCTCTGGAGCAGGTAAATCAACACTTTTAAATTCTTTCATAAATAGAGAACATATGGAAACTGGAAGTGTTAGTGAAAAAATAGGAAGAGGAAAACATACTACTAGACATAGCGAACTTATTGAAGTGGATAAGGGATATTTAGTTGATACTCCAGGTTTTACAACTTTAGATGTTACTTTTATAGATAGGGATGGATTAAAATATTGTTTCCCAGAGTTTAATGATTATAATAATCTTTGTAAGTTTAATGGGTGTAATCATTATAAAGAGCCTAAGTGTGCTGTAAAGGAAGCCGTTGAAGAAGGGAAAATAAACAAGCTAAGATATGAATTTTATATAAAAACTTTAGAAGAGATAATAAATAGGAGGAATAATTAATGGTTAAAATAGCACCATCAATATTATCAGCAGATTTTAGTGTTTTAGGAGAACAAGTTAAAAGAGTAGAAAAAGGGGGAGCAGAGTTTTTACATATAGATGTAATGGATGGCCATTTTGTTCCTAATATAAGTTTTGGTTTTCCAATAATGAAAGCAATAAGAGGATTAAGTAATCTTGTTTTTGATGTTCATTTAATGATAGAAGAACCAGGAAGATATATAGATGAATTTATAAATGCAGGAGCAGATTTAATAACTGTTCATTATGAAGCAGATAGACATATAGATAGAACAATAAATTATATAAAAAGTAAGGGTTGCAAAGCTGGAATAGCTTTAAATCCAGGAACACCAGTTTCAATGCTTAAAAATTTAATAGCTTCTTTAGATATGGTATTAATAATGTCTGTTAACCCAGGATTTGGAGGACAAAGTTTTATACCTTATAGTTTAGATAAAATAAAAGAAGTTAAGAGTATGGCTAAAGCTTGTGGAAGAGAAGATTTACTAATTCAAGTAGATGGAGGCGTTGGAACAGATAATATAAAAGAAATAGTAGACTCTGGTGCTAACGTTTTAGTTGCAGGTTCAGCTGTATTTAAAGGAAATAATATAGAAGAAAATATTAAAGCTTTAAGAGAGGCTTTATAATTATGAAAGCTCTTATAATAGCTGGAGGAAATAAACCAAGTTCTAAACTTTTAAAAAAAGAGATTAAAGATTGTGATTTATTAATTGCAGCAGATAAAGGAGTAGAAGCTTATATAGAAAATGATATTACTCCAGATTATGCTTTAGGTGATTTTGACTCCATTGGAGAAGAATTTAAAGAGATATTAGAAAATTTAAATATTGAAAAATTTAATCCAGAGAAGGATTATACAGATACAGAAATAGCTTTTTTAAAGGCTATAGAGTTAGGCGCTACAGAGATAGCTTTATTAGGTGTTACAGGTACAAGAATAGACCATGTAATGGCTAATTTAGGGTTATTAAGAGAAGGGTTAAGAAAAAATATTAAAACCTATATTATTGATGACAATAATAAAATATATTTAGAAAATAAAGGGACAAGGTTAGAGAAAGAATTTGGTGATTATATATCCTTTCAAGCTTTTGGTTGTCCTGTAAATAATTTTTCTATAAAGGGTTCTAAATATGAGCTTTTAAATCATAAACTTTTAATAGGAGATTCCTTATGTGTGTCTAATGAATTTGTTGATGATTATATTGAAATTTCCTTTGAAAAGGGAGAGGTTTTAGTTATATATTCAAGAGATTAATCACAATTTAGGTTTCTTCTGCATAAAATAAACTAAGAATAATTTTAAGGTAGGAGAGAGTTTATGAGAATAATGACTATTAAATTACCAAAGTTTTTATCTAAGATAGTTAGAGCTTT
The DNA here is from genome assembly GCF_058310255.1 of Clostridium sp. TJA038. Taxonomy (NCBI): domain Bacteria; kingdom Bacillati; phylum Bacillota; class Clostridia; order Eubacteriales; family Clostridiaceae; genus Clostridium; species Clostridium sp. TJA038. Next base: position 495,035 of record NZ_JBZEFA010000001.1, read on the forward strand.
TAAAGGAAATAAGAAATCTGATACATAAGATGGAAAAGAAAAGGGATAAGTTTAAAACTTATCCCTTTTTTATGCAAAATAAAAATGCAGTTATTAAACTGCATTTTAGCCAAAGATTTCTTATATAGCTCTTTGAACTTTTCCAGATCTTAAGCATCTTGTACAAACGTGAACAGTTTTTGGTGTTCCTTTAACGATTGCTTTAACCTTTTTTATGTTAGGAGCCCAAGTTCTCTTTGATTGTCTGTGAGAGTGACTGTATTGTACTCCAGCTACAACTCCTTTGTTACAAATCTCGCATCTTCTTGCCATTAAAAACACCTCCTTTAAAATGAAGATAAAATCTTCAATAGGACAGATAATATTCTATCATAATATATATCGTTTATGCAAGCATAATATTAAAATAATTCTTTAAAAATATGTTTCAAAAGGTATATAGTTCTTGAATAATCAAAGTATTTAATATAGAATATAGTATATGTAATAGGTTTATGTGTTTATTTTATTATACTTAAATAAAGGTATTAAATACAGTATAGCTAATTAGTTGAGGAGGAATCGCCATGATAGGATATTCAAATGAATATGGAAATGTGTCTTATACTGATGACGTTTTAGCAAAGATTGTTGGGCTATCAACAATGGAATGTTATGGAGTTGTTGGGATGGTTTCTAAGAGTGCTACAGAAGGCCTTTGGGAGTTAATGAGAATAGAAAATTTAACAAAAGGCGTAAAAATAGATGATAAAAATGATAAATTAACAATACAAGTATTTGTTATGGTAGAATATGGTACAAAAATATCTGTAATAGCAAACAATATAATTCAAAAAGTTAAATATAATGTTGAAAATTATACTGGGCTTAAAGTATCTAGCATAACAGTAAATGTTCAAGCGGTTAGAGTCTAGGAGGTAAAACAGAATGAAATTTAATAAAGTAAATGGGGAACACTTGTATTATATGATGAGTAATGCAGCAAATAAGTTAGAGTTACAAAGTGATTATGTAAACTCTCTTAACGTTTTCCCAGTTCCAGATGGAGATACAGGAACAAATATGTCTATGACATTTAGAGCTGCTGTTAAAGAAATCGAAGGAATGAATAGCAAAAACATAGGAGAAGTTTCTAAAAAATTAGCTAAGGGTGCTCTTATGGGTGCTAGAGGAAATTCAGGTGTTATTCTTTCACAGATTCTTAGAGGAATATCAAAAGGGCTTGAAGGAAAAGAAGAGGCTAATGCAAGTGAGTTTGCAAATGCTATCTTAGAAGGAAGTAAATCAGCTTATAAAGCTGTTATGAGACCAACAGAGGGAACAATACTTACAATTGTTAGAACAGCTGGAGAGGTTGCTGTAGCCTTAAAGGAAGAAAATATAACTGAACTTATGAGAGAAGTATGCAGAGAAAGCAAAATTATGCTTGATAAGACACCAGAGATGTTACCTGCCTTAAAAAAAGCTAAAGTTGTGGATTCAGGCGGAATGGGATTATTAATAATCCTTCAAGGAATGCAAGAAGCTTTAGAAAATGGATTAAAAGTAACTACAGGTACACAAAGCTTTGATAAATCTTCAGCAACTAAAGTTAATAGAAGTGAAGCTATAAATGAAGAAGATATTAAATTTGGATATTGTACTGAATTTATAATTTTAGGCGATTCAAACAATGCAGAAGAATTTAAAGCTAAGGTTATAGACAAAGGGGATTCTTTAGTTGTTGTTGGATATGAGGATGTAATTAAAGTTCATATTCATACAAATAATCCAGGAAAAGTTTTAGAAGAAGCAGTTAAATTTGGAGAACTTTCAAAAATTAAAATAGATAACATGAGAGAAGAACATAGAGAAATGCTTGAAGGTATGTATGAAGAAAATAACGATACTTCAGATACTGAGGAAAGTGTTGCAGCAGGAGAGTATAAAAAATATGCTTTCATATCAGTAGCTATGGGTGAAGGTATGAAAAATATATTTAAGGATTTAGGTGTTGATTACGTTATAGAAGGTGGTCAAACAATGAATCCAAGTACTCAAGATATGCTAGAGGCTATTGATAAATTAAATGCAGAGCATATATTTATATTACCTAATAACAAAAATATAATAATGGCAGCAAATCAAGCAGCTGAAATTTCAGATAAGGATATAAGAGTTATAGAAACTAAAACAATTCCTCAAGGAATAACTTGTATAACTATGTTTAATCCTGAAGCTGAGGTTGAAGAAAATTATGAAGAATTAAAAGAAGCTATGGAAATGGTTAAAACAACTTCTGTAACATATGCAGTTAGAGATACTGAAGTTGATGGTAAAGAAATAAAAGAAGGTAATATATTAGGATTAGTTGAAGGTAAGATAAAAGAGGTTGGAGAAGACCCATATAAGGTAGCAGAGGATTTAATTGATGCTTCTGTTGATGAAGATTCAGAATTAATTACTATATTCTATGGTAAGGACTGTGATGAAGATAAAGTTGATGCTTTAGTTGAAAAACTAGAAGAAAAGTATGAAGACTTAGATGTTCAATGCTACAAAGGGGAACAACCTTTATATTATTTTATAATGTCAGTAGAATAGTTAGGTTTTAATAAATTTTATTGAAATTTAAATTAATATAAATAGAAATTTTATTATAGGGTTATAGCTATAAATTTTATGGTTATAATCCTTTAATTTTGTAATTTTAATAGTTTTTATAAGGTTAAGGAGGAGATTAAAATTAATATATATGATGATATAGGCTTAGTAAAGGGAGTTGGTCCAAAACTTAAAGAAAAACTTAATAAATCATGCATATTTACAATTTTAGATTTACTCTTATATTTTCCAAGAGATTATGAATTTTTAAATGATGATATAGATTTAAAGGGGAATATAGAAAATGAAAAAGCTATTTTAAAATGTAAAGTTAAGAGTTATGGAAGCTCTATAAGAACTAAAAATGGAAAAATACTAACAACAATTAATTTCACCTATAAGGATTTTAAGGTGGTTGGAAAATGGTTTAATCAACCTTACATAAAAAGAAATTTTGTTTTAGGAAATGAATATAATCTTATGGGTAAATTTAAAAAAAATAGTAATACGCTAGAGATTATAAACCCATTAATTCCATGTAAAGAAGCGAATAGAAGTGAAATAATGCCTATATACTCTTTAAAAAATGGATTAACAAATAAGATTTTAGTTAAACTTATAAATGAGATACTTAAGAGTATGATTATAAAAGAAAATTTACCAGATTATATTATAAAAAAATACAAACTTATATCTTTAGATAAGGCTATAAGAAGCATACATTTTCCAGAAGGAAGAGAAGAATTAAAAAATGCAATAAATAGACTTAAGTTTCAAGAACTATTTACATATTCATTAAAAATAATAATGATGAAAGCTCATATAAAAAAAGAGAATAGTGGTATAAGTTTTAAAATTAGTCCCCTTCTTAAAGAGTTAAAAGAATCACTACCTTATACATTAACTAATGCACAATCAAGAACTGTTAGAGAGATATTGTTAGACCAAAAAAGAAGTGTAGCTATGAATAGATTGGTTCAAGGAGATGTTGGTTCTGGTAAAACTTTAGTAGCTTTAATATCTATGTTTAATATTTATATGAATGGATATCAAACTGTACTTATGGCTCCAACAGAAATATTAGCAAATCAGCATTATGAAGAAGCTAAAAAGCATTTAAGTAAATTTGGTGTTGATATAGAGTTATTAACAGGAAGCACTAAAGAGAAAGAAAAGAAAAGAATAAAAGAAAAAATATCAAGTGGTAAAGAAATTATGTTAATAGGAACTCATGCTTTAATACAAGATGATGTTAACTTTACAAATTTAGGCCTTTTAGTTACAGATGAACAACATAGATTTGGAGTAGAGCAAAGAAGTAAGCTTATAAATAAAAATAAGAGAGCAGATGTTTTAGTAATGACTGCAACGCCTATTCCAAGAACTCTTTCCCTTTATTTATATAGTGATTTAGAGATTTCAATAATTGATGAGCTTCCTCCAGGAAGAAAGACTATAGATACTGTTTTAGTTGATATTAATCAAAGAAAAAAAGCTTATACCTTTGCTTTAAAGGAAGTTGAAAAAGGAAGACAGTTTTATATAGTATCTCCATTAATAGAAGAAAATGAAAAGCTTAATTTAAATTCTGTAGAGAAGGTTTATGAGGAATTAAAAAGAGGTATTTTTAAAGATATAAAAATTGAAATGCTACATGGAAAAATGAAGGGGAGTGAAAAGGAGGATATCATAAATAACTTTAAAAATGGAGAAATAAAAGGTATAATATCTACAACGGTTATAGAAGTTGGGGTTAATGTGCCAAATGCTACAGTTATGATTATAGAAAATGCAGAAAGATTTGGTTTAGCACAGCTTCATCAGCTTAGAGGAAGAGTTGGTAGAGGCGATTATAAATCCTATTGTATTCTTATAGCTAACACTAAAAATAATGTTACTAAAAGAAGGATGGAAATAATGACAGAAAGTTCAGATGGATTTTATATTGCAGAGGAAGACTTAAAATTAAGAGGTGCTGGTGAAGTTTTTGGAATGCGACAACATGGAGATGAAGGTTTTATTTTATCTAATGTAGTTGATGATATAAATATATTAAAATGTGCTAATTATGAAGCTAAAGTAATAGTTAAAAATAATATAGATGACCAGAATAAAAAGCTTTGCACTGAAATAATGAGAGGAATTGAAAGAGATAGTAGATATATTTGTTTCAATTAGTAAATTGTTCAAGAACTAGTAATATGATAAAATAATTAATGACAATCAAAGGAGGATATTTTAAATGAGAATAATAGCGGGAAAAGCAAGAGGAAGAAAATTATTATCGCCACCAACATATGAAACAAGACCTACATTAGATAGGGTAAAAGAGTCAATGTTTAGTATGATTCAGTGGTATATACCAGATGCTACAGTTATAGATGTTTTTGCAGGTACAGGAAGTTTAGGTTTAGAAGCAGCAAGTAGAGGAGCTAAAGAGTGTTACTTAGTTGATAAAAGCCCAGTAACTTTTCCTGTTTTAAAGAAAAATATAGAAAATTTAGGTTTTGGAGATTTTTGTCATGCTTTAAACACAGATGCTTATTCTGCGCTTAGAAGTTTAGCTTCAAGAGGTAAAGTCTTTGATTTAATGTTTATAGATCCTCCATATATGAAAAACCTTATTCCAGAAGCTATAGAAATAATTGAAGAAAAGAATTTACTTAATGAAGATGGGCTAATAGTTACAAAAATAGATTCAAGTGAAGAAATATTTGAGGGAACTGAAAAGATAAAGCTTACAAGGGTTAAAAAGTATGGAAATACTACTGTTTGTTTTTATGAGATAAAGGAGGACTAAAATGAAAATTGGAGTTTATCCAGGAAGTTTTGATCCTATTACTAAGGGACACTTAGACCTTATTGAAAGAGCTTCTAGCAAGTTTGATAAGGTAATAGTGGCTGTTCTTATAAATATAAATAAAAAGGGTATGTTTTCTATAGATGAGAGGGTTAGACTTATAGAAAAATGTGTAGCTAAATATAATAATGTTTATGTTAAAAGCTTTGATGGACTTTTAATCGATTTTGTAAGAAAAGAAAAAGCTGATGTAATAATAAAAGGGTTAAGGTCAGTTACCGATTTTGAATATGAGTTTCAAATGGCACTTATGAATAGAGAATTAGCAAATGAGGTTGAAACAGTATTTATGGTTACTAGCCCTAATTATTCTTATATAAGTTCTTCAGCTATAAAGCAAGTTGCAAATTTTAAAGGGGAAATAAAAAATTTTGTTCCTAAAGAAATAGTAGAAGATTTACAAGAGAGGATTATTAGTTTAAGAGGGGAGGGTTAATTATTAACATGGAATCACAAGTTATTGAGGTTTTAGATTACTTAAGAGATCTTGTTGATGGAGCATCTAAGGTTCCTATAACAGGCAAGGTTGTTGTAGATAGAAAAGAAGTTTTAGAACTTTTAGATCAAGTGATTAATTGTCTTCCAGATGAGATTAAAAAAGCTCAGTGGGTTTTAAGTGAGAAAGAGAGAATTTTAGCAGAAGCTAGAAAAGAAAATGATAGTGTTAAGCAAGAAACTTATGAGATGATGAAAAAGAGAATAGAAAATCATAATATAGTAAAAGAAGCAGAATTAAGAGCCCAGGAAATACTTGCAAATGCTCATAGACAAGCAAATATTATAAGACTAGGCTCAAGAGAATATGCAGATGAAATCTTATCTCAACTAGAGAATGAAATAGCTAATAAAAGAGAAGTCTTTTTAAACTATATGAAAAGCAATATGGAAAAATTCGCTATTGATTTTACAGAAGACTTAGATAAAGCAACTAGTGAAATAAGAAGTAATATTAAAGAATTAAGAGGCGATAACTAATTTATAAATAATACTTAAAAATAACGTTAAGCCTAAGATTATTATTAAAGGAGAAAAAGTAATTAAAATAGAATTTTCTATAAAAGAAACTGCTAAGTTATTTTTAAATAACATATAAGCAAAAAACATAACTATAAAAGCAATTATTCCTTGTAAAAGTTTATATGAGAAATATCTTTTTATAGAAACATTTTCTTTATAGAAAAAAGATGAGGTTTGCATAATTATAGATATTCCACCAAAAGAACTTAAAAAAGATAATAAAAGTAATTTAATAAAGACGGATAAATTACTAGAGGCTATTATGTTACATCCATTTGTAACCTCTATGCTTCCTAAAAATAATCCCTTAATTATGTCTATTGGAATATTAAAAAAAGAACTTATAAAATTTAAAGAGCCAGTAGATATAAGGATTGTTTTTATCATATTTATTATTACTGAAAACATAATTACGTAACCACATAGAATTAGAATGTTTAAAGAGGCATCCTCAATAGATTTTTTTATTACTTCTCCTAAGTTAAAGGAAGAGCTTTTTTTAATATGATATTCTTTGTAGAGAGAACTTTGTTTCTCTCCTTTTTTATTTTTGCTTAAAATTCCTATGATTATAGCTGAGGTGTAGCTAGGAATTAATAATAAATATCCTAAAGTTGAGTTGCCAAGCATAGAAGTTCCAACGGCACCTATTAAAAAAAGTGGACCAATATTTGAAGCTATATTAAGAAGTCTTACAAATTCTTCATGGGAAATAGCGCCTTTTTTATATAAGTCTGTTGTATATTTAGCGCCAAGTGGATAGCCACAAAGAAAGCTTGCAATTAGGGCAAAGCTACAAGGGTAACTTAACCCTAGCGGTTTACATAAAATTGGTCCTAGAATTTTTGAGTATAATTTTATACCATCTAAATTAATTATCATATTACATATAACCATAAAGGGAAACATAGTAGGAAGAACAGAATAAAAAAATAGCTTTGCACCAGATAGAGAGGCTTCCATAGCTATTTTAGGGTTAATTATAAAATATATTACTGTTAAGGTTAAAAGTAGAGAGAAAATAACATTTCCTTTTATTTTAAGTTGCTTTATTAAAAGTATAGCAAGTAATATAATTAAAAAAAATAAAATACTATACATGCTTTCCTCCTTTTATGAAATCATATATAGTATTTATATTTTCATTTATATAAGAATATTATTGTTATCTAAAAATAATAGGGCTAATTAAATAATCGCTATTATATTTTATGGAATCATTTAAAAGACTATAGATATTGGTAGCCTTTATATCAAGGTCTAATAAAGGGTTTTTAGTAGCTTTTGATAATTTATTAACAATTTCTATTTGAGAGTTTTTCTTTATTTCCTTTAAAATTTCTTGCCCTTTTTTATTAAATCCTAAAACTCTTATGTAATTAGGAGGAGTTTTTCTAAGAGAAATAAGTTCCTTATCTAAATTTAAAAGAGTATGACATAAAAGTCTGTTTATTCTAGTGTAAGAATAACGTTTGCTTTTAGAAAGATTTATTAAATCCTCTAAAGAAGTAGCTTTCCCTAAATTTTGTATTATTTTATTATCTATTCCTTCAGAAGCTTCAGGTATTTCTTTTAATGTATTAGGATTTTGTATTAGGGCATACTTTACTAAGAAAAACATTTTTTCTATATCACTAAATTTAGATTTTTCTAAAAGTTCATAAGAGCTTTTAGGAAGAAAACTTTTAGTTTTTTCAAAGTTTAAATCATAAATGCTTTTTCTTATAGCTGAAGCTGAAGCTATTTCTTCATCTAATAATTTATCTTCATTATAATCTGCACCTAATCTTTTTATTGTAAAAGGAGTAATGGAACTTTTTAAAGTATAAAGGCTTTTACAATATTCTACAGCTAATATATTATTAGAGGAATTTAAAATTTTTTCTAAATAAGAAGGTTCTAAATTAAAATTATTTTTTTCTAAATATTCAATTAAAGCTTTACTTCTTGCCTTTGGAAAAGGAAGTCCTTCCTTTAAAAATTCCTTTAAGGATTCTTTATAGGACAACGGTTCATTGATAATAATTTCACTAAGTTTTTTTAATAAATTTATATCACCACATTCTGAACCAAAGCATAAATTATTAACAATATTTAAAGAATTAAGTGTGGAAACAGAACCAAAAGCAAAATACTCAGCAGAAGAAGTTGCAAAAAGTGTAGGAAGTTCTAAAACTAAATCTACTCCAGATTCTAGAGCCATTTTAGTTCTAGTCCATTTATCTGTTAAAGCAGGTAAGCCTCTTTGAACAAAATTTCCACTCATAACACAAATTATTCCATCACAATTTGTAATTTTTTTTGTTTCTTTTAAGTGAAGTTCATGTCCTAAATGAAAAGGATTGTATTCTGTTATTATTCCAGTTATATTCATTTAAATCACCACTTTTTTGTATTTTAATAAATTTATAATACATGAATATGAAAAAATAATAAAGGGTATATATTTAATAGAAAATTCAGATAATTTTTAATATAAAAACAATAATTATGATAGCGTTTTTTTCTTTGTTATGTATTGAAAAATATACTATTATAGGAGTATAGTATTAATTAGTATTGTATGTATAAAAACATAACATCTGCTTTAACTTGAAAGGAGAAATTAACATGGAACTTATGAAACAAATATGGGAAAGTGCTAAAAACAACAAGAAAAAGATAGTACTTCCAGAAGGTGATGAAGAAAGAACACTTGTAGCTTCACAAAAAATAAAAGAGGAAGGACTTGCTGATGTATATTTAGTAGGTTCAGAAAGCACAATAAGAGAAAAAGCTGAAAAGCTAGGAGTAAACTTAGAGGGAATAAACATAGTAGACCCTGAAACTTCAGATAAATTAGAAACTTACATAAATGAATTTTATGAATTAAGAAAAGCTAAAGGTATGACACTTGAGAAAGCTGGAAAAATAGTAAGAGACCCTCTATACTTTGGAACAATGATGGTAAAAATGGGAGATGCTGATGGAATGGTTTCAGGTGCAGTTCACACAACTGGTGACCTTTTAAGACCAGGTCTTCAAATAATAAAAACAGCTCCAGGAGTATCTGTAGTATCTAGTTTCTTCATAATGATGGTACCAGGTTCAGAATATGGAGAAGGCGGAATGTTATTATTCTCAGACTGTGCTGTTAACCCAAATCCAACAGCAGACCAATTAGCAGCTATTGCTATTGCAACTGCTGATACTGCTAAAAATCTTTGTAACATTGAACCAAAGGTTGCAATGCTTTCATTCTCAACTATGGGAAGTGCAGACCATGATTTAGTAACAAAGGTTAGATTAGCAACAGAAAAAGCTAAAGAATTAAGACCAGATTTAGATATAGATGGTGAATTACAATTAGATGCTGCTATAGTAGGAAAGGTTGCTTCTCAAAAAGCTCCAAATAGTAGTGTAGCAGGTAATGCTAATGTATTAGTATTCCCAGATTTACAAGCTGGAAATATAGGATATAAATTAGTTCAAAGATTTGCAAAGGCAGAAGCTATAGGACCTGTTTGTCAAGGATTTGCAAAACCTATAAATGACCTTTCAAGAGGATGTAGCTCAGATGACATAGTTAATGTTGTTGCTATAACTGCTGTTCAAGCACAAGCTACTAAATAATTATTTCATAAAATTTTTTAATTGCAAAGATAAGTGAAATTAAGGAAATTTAAGCTTATTTATTTATAAGTTTAATAGGAGGATTTTATAATGAACGTATTAGTTATAAACTGTGGAAGCTCATCATTAAAGTATCAATTAATAGATATGGATACTGAAAATGCTTTAGCAACAGGATTAGTAGAAAGAATTGGATTAGAAGGCGCAAACTTAGCTCAAAAAAGTGAAGGCAAAGAAAAGTATGAAATAGTAGAGCCTATGAAGGATCATGAAGATGCAATAAGATTAGTATTAGAAGCATTAAGAGATGAAAAACATGGGGTTATAAAATCACTAGATGAAATAAATGCTATAGGACATAGAGTTGTTCATGGTGGAGAAAAGTATGCAGAATCTGCCTTAGTTACAGAGGAAGTTATGAAAGATTTAGAAGAATGTGCTAAATTAGCACCACTTCATAACCCTGCAAACATAATAGGAATAAATGCTTGCAAAGCTTTAATGCCAAATGTTCCTATGGTTGTTGTATTTGATACAGCCTTCCATCAAACAATGCCAGAGAAGTCTTTTGTATATGCATTACCATATGAATTATATGAAAAAGAACATATAAGAAAATATGGTTTCCACGGAACTTCTCATAAATATGTATCAGCTAAAATAGCAGAAGCTATGGGCAAAAACATAGAAGATTTAAAAATAATCACTTGTCATTTAGGAAATGGTGCAAGTATAGCAGCTATAAAAAATGGTAAATGTATAGATACTACTATGGGATTTACTCCTCTTGAAGGTTTAGTTATGGGAACTAGATGTGGAAATATTGACCCTGCTGTAGTTACATACTTAATAGATGAGTTAGGATATACTTCTAAAGAAGTAAACACACTAATGAATAAAAAATCTGGTATATTTGGAGTTTCAGGTGTAAGTAGTGACTTTAGAGATGTAGAAGCTGCTGCTGATAAAGGAAGTAAGGAAGCTCAAATAGCTTTAGATTTATTTAGAAACTCTGTAAAGAAATTTATAGGAGCATACATTGCAGAAATGAATGGATGTGATGTAATAGTATTTACAGCTGGAGTTGGAGAAAACTCAATAATAGAAAGAGGAGCTATTTGTAGAGATTTAGAGTTCTTAGGAATTGAGTTAGATGAAGAAAGAAATAATATAAGAGCTAAGATTGCTGAAATAAGCAAAGAAGGTTCAAGAATAAAACTTTTTGTAGTTCCAACTAACGAAGAATTAATGATAGCACAAGACACAGTAAGTATTGTAAGTAAATAATTATAAAATACTTGACTTTTAAATAGGTAGTTAATATAATAAGATATGTGTTGTTTAGGAATAAACAATGCATATCTTATGTTAAGGAGCGTGAAAGTAGTTATTTAACTACGGTTATTATGAAATTAATTTTTTCAGAAATATGCTCATCAAAAAGAGAAAGAAGAAAATCTTTAGATTTTGTTCTGGATTTAAAAAGCTTCGAATTTGAAGGCGAAAATATGAAGGTTATAAAGCCTCTACATTTTACTGGTGAAGTTATATCTAATGAGTCTTTTATAGAGTTAGTAGGTAACATTACTGGAGAACTTCAGATGAGGTGTTCAAGATGCTTAACTAATTTCTCTTATGAAGTATCAATAGATATGGATGAGAAATTTACAAATAATTCAAATCAAGAAGATGATTCTATTGCTTATGTAGAAGGTGACGAATTAGACGTTGCTGAAGCGGTAGTAGAAAACGTAATTTCAACCTTACCTATAAAAAGACTTTGCAGCATAGACTGTAAGGGGCTTTGTCAAAAATGTGGTATTGATTTAAATAAAGAAACATGCCAATGTGACAATGAAGAAATTGACTTAAGAATGGCAAAGCTAATGGACTTGTTTAAGTAATAAGGAGGTGTAACAATGGGAAATCCAGCTAGAAAAACGTTCAGAGCAAAAAGAGATTCAAGAAGAGCTCAAACTTTCAAGGCAAGCTTACCAGGTATCGTAGAATGCCCACAATGTCATGAAATGAAAATGGCTCATAGAGTATGTAAAAACTGCGGACACTACAAAGGTAAAGAAGTAGTATCAGTTGAAGAATAAAAGAAAGTCTTATGACTTTCTTTTCTTTATATATAGGAAAAAAAGGGGTGAAACTCATGAGAGTTGCTGTAGATGGAATGGGTGGAGACAATTCCCCAAGTGCAGTAGTTGAAGGGTGCGTTCAAGCGTTAAATCAATTTAATGACATAGAAATATATATAACAGGGCCAGAAGATAAATTAAAGGAGGCTTTTTCTAAGTTTAAATATGATAAAGAAAGAGTTACCTTTATAGATGCTAAAGAAGTAATCAGTACAAATGAACATCCTGCTATGGCTGTTAAAAAGAAAAAGGATTCAAGTCTTGTAAAATCTCTTAGACTTGTTAAGGAAAATAAGTGTGATGCAGTAATTTCAGCAGGAAGCACTGGAGCTTTTTTAACAGGATGTACACTTATTGTTGGAAGAATAAAAGGGGTAGAAAGACCTGCTTTAGCACCAGTTATGCCTGGTAAAAAAGGACCTTTTATGATAATTGATGCTGGAGCTAACGTAGATTCTAAACCTTCTTATTTAGTTCAATTTGCTAAAATGGGTGAGGTTTACTTTAAATCTGTTATGGATGTTTCTAATCCTACAGTTGGGTTAGTTAATATTGGAGAAGAAGAAGAAAAGGGAAATGAACTTACAAAGGCTACTTATAAACTTTTAAAAGAAGAAAAAGATATTAATTTTGTAGGGAATATAGAGCCTAGAGAAGTATCAACAGGAGAAACAGATGTTTTAGTTTGTGATGGATTTGTTGGTAACTCTATATTAAAAATGTATGAGGGAGTTGCCTCTACAATATTAAGTATGATAAAAGATGAAGTTAATTCTTCATTTTTAGCTAAATTTGGAGTTCCTTTTTTAGCACCAGCTTTAATGAATCTTAAGAAAAAAATGGATTATAAGGAGTATGGTGGAGCACCATTTTTAGGAGTAAAAGGAATATGTGTAAAAGCTCATGGAAGTTCAGATGCAAAAGCTTTTAAAAATGCTATAAGACAAGCAAGAAAATTTTATGAAAATGACCTTATTAAGAAAATAAGTGAAGAAATTACAGAAAAAAGCTTTGATAATCAAAAAAATGTTTAAAATTTATGCATTGTATATTGACTATGCTTTTTATATATAATAATATTTTATTAGATTAACTTAGGAGGTGAATTAAATGTTTGATAAATTAAAAGAAATTATTGCTGATAAATTAGGCATAAGCGAAGATGAAATAACTATGGAGTCAACATTTATAGATGACTTAGGTGCAGATTCTCTTGATATAGTTGAATTAATAATGGCTCTTGAAGAAGAGTTAGAGATGGAAATCCCAGATGAAGATGCTGAGGGCTTCAGAACAGTAGGAGATGTAGTAGAATATATTACAGAGCATACAGAAAAGTAATAAAGTCCCGCCAAAAAGCGGGATTTTTAATTTAAGTTTATTCTTGAAGTTGTTTGAAAAACAACTTGAAGAATAAACCTTAAGGAGATGAATTTAAGGTGAAAGATATTAATTTAGTAGAAGTTGAAAAGCTTATAGGAATTGAATTTGAAAATAAAGGTGTACTTATAACAGCTTTAACTCATAGTTCTTACGCAAATCAATTTAAAGATGTAAAATATAATGAAAGACTAGAGTTTTTAGGAGATTCAGTTCTACAGCTTTGCGTTACAAAATATTTATTTAACAATTACAAGGATAAATCAGAGGGAGAATTAACTAAAATAAGAGCTTTAGTTGTTTGTGAAAGTTCTCTTCATAAGGTTTCAAAAAAACTATTATTAGGTAAATATATAAGAATGAGTAAGGGTGAAGAATTAACAGGAGGAAGAGAAAGAACCTCTATACAAGCAGATGCTTTAGAAGCAGTCATTGCAGCGGTTTATTTAGATAAGGGAATTGAAGTTGCAAATGAATTTATTTTAAGAAACTTTAAAGAAGTTATAGATAAAGCTATAAATGAAGAAATAATATTAGATTTTAAAACAAGATTACAAGAAGTGCTTCAAAAAAATGGAGAAGTTGCTATTGCTTATAATTTATTTAAGCATGAAGGACCTCCTCATAGAAGAAAGTTCTATACAGATCTTTTAATTAATAGTGAGATTATGGGGCAGGGAATTGGCTATAGTAAAAAAGAATCTGAGCAAAATGCAGCTAAGGAAGCACTTAAAAGGTTAGGTGAAATAAAATGGGAAAAAGACACTATATAATTCCTATTTTTGTTCCCCATGAAGGATGTCCTCATGATTGTGTATTTTGTAATCAAGGGAAGATAACTGGGGAAAATAAGGGAATTATATTAGGGCCAAAATATAAGCAGGAAAATAAGGTTAATGGGGACTTTGTAAGAAAAACAATTGAGGAATACTTAGAAACCATTGGAGAAGGAGATAGAATTTTAGAAGTTTCCTTTTTTGGAGGAACCTTTACTGCAATTGATATAAATAAACAAAGAGAGTTATTAGCTGTTGCTAAAGAATTTAAAGATAAAAATATAATTGATTATATAAGATTGTCAACTAGACCAGACTATATTGATTATTATATTTTAGACCATTTAAAAAGTTATAGTGTAGATATTATAGAACTTGGAGTTCAATCTTTAGATAAAGAAGTTTTACATAAATCAGGTAGAGGTCATGGATATGATGAAGTTTTAAAAGCATCAGAGCTAATAAAAGAATACGGTTTTGTCTTAGGCCATCAGATAATGATAGGGCTTCCTATGGATAATTTTAAAAAGGATATAGAAACAGCAAAGGAATCTATAAAAATGAGACCAGATATATGTAGAATATATCCTGCTTTAACAGTAAAAAATACCCCGATGGAAGATATGTATTTAGAGGGAAGTTATAAGCCGTATACTTTAGAAGAAGCTGTACATATAAGTGCTGAAATTTATAAACTTTATAAAGATAATAATATTCAAGTTATAAGAATTGGACTACAACCTACAGATAATATAGCTTTAGGAAAAGATGTAGTTGCAGGACCTTTTCATCCTGCTTTTAGAGAATTAGTGGAAAGTAGTATTATAATAGAAAAGTTATATAATATTTTAAAAGACAAAGAGGGAGAAGTCCTTATAAGAATTAGCAATAAATCTATATCTAAGCTTTATGCTGATAAAAAAAGGTACTTTAAAGAACTTCAAGATAAGGTTAAAAACTGCAAAATAAAGGTTAAAGTAGATAATTCTATGGAAGTGAATAAAATCAATATAGAAGTAGAATCGAAAGTATATAAAATAGACCTATAACTATTATATGCCTTGGAGTTTATCTCTAAGGCTTTTTTTATTGATATTTTAATTGGCATAATATAAACTTATACCATGAGGAGTGAAGTAAAATGAAACAAACTACTAGAGAAAAGGTTATAAAAATAACGGTTATTGTTGTTGTAATATGCTTTTTAGCAACTTTAGTACCAATTATATTTATGTAAAGATAGGAGTGAATATATGTTTTTAAAATCTCTTGAGATAAGGGGATTTAAATCATTTGCTGATAAAACAGAATTAAGCTTTAAAAAAGGAATAACAGCTATAGTTGGACCTAATGGAAGTGGAAAGAGTAACGTATCTGATAGTGTAAGATGGGTTTTAGGAGAACAAAGTGCTAAAACCTTAAGAGGGGCTAAAATGGAGGACGTTATATTTACCGGCACAGAGTATAGAAAGCCTATAGGTTATGCTCAAGTTTCTTTAACTTTAGATAATTCCTTAGGAGAGCTTCCTTTAGATTATTTAGATGTAAAAGTTACAAGAAAATTATTCCGTTCTGGAGAAAGTGAATATTTAATAAATAATTCTCCTTGCAGACTTAAAGATGTTGTGAACCTATTTATGGACACAGGTATAGGGAAAGAAGGTTATTCTTTAATTGGGCAAGGTAAAATAGATAGTATATTAAGTGGAAAGCCTGAAGAGAGAAGAACCATTTTAGAGGAAGCAGCAGGAATTGTGAAATTTAAATCTAGAAAAGGTGAAGCTGAAAAAAAATTAAAAAATACTGAGGAAAATTTAGTAAGAATAAATGATATTATTTTTACTTATGAAGAAAGATTAGGTCCTTTAGAGGAAGAAAAAAATAAAGCTTTAAAGTATTTAGAACTTTCAAATGAGTTAAAGCATAAAGAAATATCTTCTATTATGAATGAACTACTTAATGTAGATAGCATTATATTTAAACAAAAGGAAAAAATAGATGGATTAATATCTTTAAATGCAAAAGAAAAAGAAAAATACAAAAAAGAAAGAGAAAAAATGTTCTCTTTAAAGGAAGATTTAGATTCCTTAGAAAAAGAAAATTCAAAAAGACAAGAAGAGTATTTTTCTAAGAAAGAGGAAATAAATAAAGCTTTAGGAAATATAAATCTTTTAGAAGAAAGAATTAAAAATACAGGCCATTTAATTTTAAAAAATAAAGAGGATTTAAAAGAAAATAAGAAAAAGTTAAAAGCTTTATTTAAAGAAAAAGAAGAAATAGAAAAAGCTTTTTTAAATAGTAAAAAAACTCTAGAAACAGATTTAAAAGAAACTGCTTCTTTAGAAAATTATGTTAAAGAACTTGATTTAAAAGTAGTATCTACAGAAAAAGAAATTAAAAAATTAAAGGAATTAGAGCTAGAGAATTTTAAAAAGATTTCTTCAATAAAAAACAAAAGAGAACTTTTAAAAAATGAATTAAAGAACTTAGAAGAAAAAATATCTTCTTCAAAAAATAAAGAATTGAGTTTAAATAACTCTTTAAAAATAAATTTGGCAACTAGTTTAAATCTTCAAAAGGAACTTCAAGTTATAAGTGAAGATAAAAAGTTTAAAGAAGAAGAATTAAGAAAAAAAGAAGAAGAATTTAAAAAGGGAATAGCTTCTATTAGAGAAACTCAAGAAAAGCTTAAAATAATTTTATCTAAATTAAATAAGCTTGAAGCTAATAAGGACTTTTTAAATAAGCTAGAGAAGCAATATGAGGGATATAATACTTCTGTAAAAAAACTAATGTCAAGTATAGAAAATGGCAAGGTTAAAATAAGCAAGAATAATTGTAAGGTTTTAGGGGAAATTCTAGAAACTAAAGTTGGATATGAAACAGCTATTGAAATTTCATTAGGTGGAAGTATTTCTAATATTATTACAAAGGATGAAGAAGAAGCTAAAACTCTTATAAAATACTTAAGAGATAATAAGTTAGGAAGAGCTACATTTTTGCCTTTATCAATAATAAATGGTAAATCCTTAGAACTTAGTAAGAATGTCATAAAAAGTGAAGGATTTTTAGGGATAGCTTCAGAACTTGTAAGTTTTAATAAGATTTATAAAAATATTGTAGATTATATCTTAGGAAAAACTATAATATGCGACAATATAGATAACGCTATAAAGATAGCGAAAACTCTTAATTATAGATATAAGATAGTTACATTATCTGGAGAGGTTATAAATTCAGGAGGAGCTCTTACAGGAGGAAGTATTTATCAAAAGAATACAGGTATTATTTCTAGAAAAAATGAGGTTAAAAATTTAACTCTTGAACTAGAAAAAATAAAGAGTGAGGAAAATAATTTTTCTAAAGAATTAGATTTATTAAATAAAAATCAAGAGGATTTAGAAATAAAAAAACAAGAGATAATAAATAATATTTATGAGAAAAATTTAGAGTTAGCAGATTTAAATAATAAGATTAAAAGTATCAATGATGAAACCTTTAAAATTAAAAATTCAATTAAATCTTTAGAATTAGATTTAAAAGAAGCAGACAATAAAAAAGAAAAAATTTTAAAGGAAGTAGAAGTTATTGATGAGAAAATTCTCTTATTTAAAGAAAGTGAAAAAAATTCTTTAGAGAAGGTAAATTTCTTAGAAAAATATAAGGATAATCTTTTAGGAGAATTTATAAAAAGTAAAGAGGATTTAACCTTAAGAAAAGTAAATAATGCAAAGGTTAAAGAATCTTTAGAAGGAAAAGAAAAAGATTCTTACAGGATAAATTCTAATATAAAAGAGTTACAAGAAAAAGAAAGTAATATAATTGATAATTTAGAAAGTATAGAAATAAATAAAGAAAAAAGTGAAAAGGAAATATCATCTTTAAAAATTTTTGTTAAAAAAGAGCAGGAAAAAGTTCTTTCTTTTCAAGAGAAATTTAATTTATTTGATATTAAAAAGGGAAAGCTAAAGGAAGAGTTAAATTCTACTGAAAATAAATTAGAAGTTCTTTCTGTTGAAATAGCTAAAAGAGAAGATGAAATTCATAGAAATGATATAAGTTACACAAAGCAAGAAAACGAGAAAAATATTTTAAATAAAAGGCTTTTTGAAGAATTTAATACAAGTTTTGAAGAAGAAAAAGAAAAGTTTAATCCTATTGAAGATATAAATTCTCATAAAATAAGAATATCAAATCTTAAAAGTAAAATAACAAGTTTAGGAAATGTAAATGTAAATTCTATTCATGAGTTTAAGGAAATATCAGAAAAGTTTAATTTTATGGTTAATGAAAGAGAGGATTTACAAAAAGCAAAAGAGGAACTTTTAAATGTTATAGAAGAAATGACCTCTAAAATGAAAGTAGTTTTTAGACAGAATTTTAATATTTTAAATATGTTATTTGATGAAACCTTTAAAGAGTTATTTAAAGGGGGAAGTGCAAAGCTTGTATTAAGTGATGGAGATGAACTTACAGGAAATATAGATATAAATGTTCAGCCACCAGGTAAAAAGCTTCAAAATATTAATCTTATGTCAGGAGGGGAAAAGGTTCTGTCTGCAATAGCATTATTATTCTCAATATTAAAGATGAAACCTACACCTTTTTGTATCTTAGATGAGATTGAAGCTGCATTAGATGATGCAAATGTAAGAAGATACGCTGAGTTTTTAGGAAGATTTAGAGATAAAACTCAATTTATAGTAATAACTCATAGAAAAGGTACAATGGAAGCTGCTGATGTTATGTATGGAGTTACTATGGAAGAGAAGGGTATATCTAAAATTGTTTCAGTTGACTTAGATAAATAAGGAGGACAAAAATGTTTGGAAAATTATTTGATAAATTAAAAACAGGTTTAACAAAGACAAGAGATAACTTAACAGATAAAATAAATGAAGCTTTAAATTTAGCTGTAACTATAGATGATGATATGTATGAGGAACTTGAAGAAGCTCTTATAATGTCTGATATAGGAATGGACACAACTGTTGAGATAATTGATAGATTAAAAGCTAAAATAAGAAAAGAAAAAATAAATGATGTTGAAATGGTTAAACCAGCCTTAAAAGAAGTTATTGCAGAAATGATGTTAGAGGGTGACTTTGAAGAGGACGAAGAAGATAATGAAAAAAAAGTTATGCTTATAATAGGAGTTAATGGAGTTGGTAAAACTACATCAATAGGTAAAATTGCTGCTAGAAATAAGAATAATGGTAAAAAAGTTTTATTAGCTGCAGCAGATACTTTTAGAGCAGCTGCTATAGACCAATTAGATATATGGAGTAAGAGAGCTGAGGTTGATATAGTTAAACATCAAGAAGGTTCAGACCCAGCAGCAGTAGTTTTTGATGCAGTACAGGCAGCTAAGGCTAGAGATGTTGATTTATTAATATGTGATACAGCAGGAAGACTTCATAACAAGAAAAATCTTATGGATGAGTTAGCTAAAATAAACAGAATAATAGATAGAGAATTAGGAGATAGAAAAAAGGAAACTCTTTTAGTATTAGATGGTACAACAGGACAAAATGCAGTTATACAAGCGAAGCAATTCATGGAAGCTTGTCCTATTGATGGAATAATACTAACAAAATTAGATGGAACAGCTAAGGGTGGAGTTGTTATATCTATTAAAAATACTTTAAATATACCAGTTAAATATATTGGTGTTGGAGAAGGTGTAGAAGATCTACAAAAATTTAATGCTAAGGAATTTGCTGAAGCATTATTATAAAAAAATATTTTTTAAATTTTAATCATAAATAAAATAAATAGCAGTCTATGCTAGATATAATAAGCTTTGTGAGAATAAAGATAAAAAAATAAGTGTTAAGTAAAAATACTTGACACTTATAAAATTATTTGTTATTATCTTATTCGTGAGCAAGGTGGTTATATGGAGAATAGATTTGAAATATCAATATTAATAGATTACTATGGAACATTGCTTACGGAAAAGCAGTTTAATGTTATGACCCTTTATTATAATGAAGATTTGTCATTAGCAGAGATTGCTGAAATTAATAAAACCAGTAGGCAAGCAATTTATGATTTAATCAAAAGATGTTGTAAGCAACTTCACTCTTATGAAGAAAAACTTAATTTATCAAAGAAATTTGATAAAAGGTATAGAATTAAGGAGGAGCTTATGGCAGAATTAAATAAGAACTCTAATTTAAAGGATGATTTGAAAAAATATATAGATGAAAAATTAGAGGAAATTATAAACGCTTAGGAGGGTTAAGCATGGCTTTTGATGGATTAGCGTCTAAGTTACAAGACACGCTTAAAAAATTAAAGGGTAAAGGTAAGCTAACAGAAAAAGATATAAAAGAAGCCATGAGAGAAGTAAAGCTTGCTCTTTTAGAGGCAGATGTTAACTTCAAGGTGGTTAAAAAGTTTATATCAAGTGTTAAAGATAAATGTGTTGGTGAGGAGGTTTTAAACAGTTTAACTCCAGGTCAACAGGTTATTAAAATAGTAAATGAAGAACTAACAACTCTTATGGGAGAAACTGAAAGTAAATTAAAATATTCAGACAATGGCCCAACGGTATTTATGTTAGTAGGTCTTCAAGGTGCAGGTAAAACAACTATGGCAGGAAAACTTGCACTACATTTAAGAAAGAAAAACAAAAAGCCATTACTTGTGGCTTGTGATATATATAGACCTGCAGCTATTAAGCAATTACAAGTTGTAGGAAAACAAATAGATATACCAGTATTCTCAATGGGAGATAAAGTTAAAGCTGTAGACATTGCTAAAGCTGCAATAGAACATGCAAAAGACAATGGAAATAACGTTGTTATAATAGATACTGCTGGTAGACTTCATATAGATGAAGAGTTAATGCAAGAGTTAAAGGATGTTAAAGAAGTTTCAAAACCTAGTGAAATATTATTAGTGGTAGATGCTATGACAGGACAAGATGCTGTTAATGTAGCTGAAACTTTTAATAACTCTCTAGACCTTTCAGGAATAATACTAACAAAATTAGATGGTGATACAAGAGGTGGTGCAGCTCTTTCAATAAGAGACATTACTGGAAAGCCAATTAAGTTTGTTGGTGTTGGTGAAAAGATGAGTGATATTGAAGTATTCCATCCAGATAGAATGGCTTCAAGAATTTTAGGTATGGGAGATGTACTTTCTTTAATAGAAAAAGCTCAACAAGCTATTGACCAAGATGAAGCAAGTAAGTTAAGTGAAAAAATGTTAAATCAAGAATTTAACTTTGATGATTACTTGTCAGCTATGGATCAGATGAAGAAGCTTGGACCTATAAATAAATTAATAGAAATGATTCCAGGTGTTAATACTAAAGAACTAGAAGGTATTGATTTTTCTCAAGGAGAAAAGCAAATGGCTACAGTTAGGGCAATCATTCAATCTATGACAGCTAAGGAAAGAAAACAACCTTCTTTAGTAATAGGAAATGGTTCAAGAAAAAGAAGAATAGCTAAAGGTTCTGGTACAACAGTACAAGAAGTAAATAAAGTTTTAAAAGGTTATGAAATGATGAAAAAACAAATGAAACAAATGAAGTCATTTCAAAAAAATGCTAGTAAAAAGGGATTTTTAAGTAAACTTCCTTTTATGAAATAAATTGAACACACTTTTGAAGGAGGTGAAAATGTAATGGCAGTTAAAATAAGATTAAGAAGAATGGGTGCTCACAAAGCTCCTTTCTACAGAGTAGTTGTTGCTGATTCAAGAAGTCCAAGAGATGGAAGATTCATCGAAGAAATAGGATACTACAACCCAGTTGCTAAGCCAGAAGCTGAAGTTAAAATAGATGCTGAAAAGGCTGCTAAGTGGTTAGGTAATGGTGCACAACCAACTGATATAGTTAAAAAATTATTCAACCAAGCTGGTATAAAATAATTTTCCTAGGGGGTGAATCTACTTATTTTTAAGTAGGAATAATATGAAGGAATTAGTTGAAATAATTGCTAAGTCACTAGTAGATAAGCCTAATGAAGTTCATGTAAATGAAGTATTAGGAGAGGAATCAATCATATTAGAACTAAAGGTATCACCTGAAGATATGGGAAAAGTTATTGGAAAGCAAGGTAGAATTGCTAAAGCTATAAGAACAGTGGTGAAAGCTACTGCAATTAAAGAAAATAAAAAAGTTGTAGTAGAAATCATCTAAAAAGAGTTAGGGGAATACCTAACTCTTATTTTATATACAGAAAAGGGGTGTAATAATGGAAGATTTATTAGTAGTTGGCCAAATAATAAATACTCATGGGTTAAAGGGTGAAATGAAAGTTATGCCTTTAACTGAAGATATGAGAAGATTTGATTACTTAGAATACGTTATCTTAAAGGGTAAAAAAGTTAAAGTAGAGGGCGTAAAATACTTTAAAGACAAGGTTATACTTAAACTAGAAGGAATAAACTCAATAGAGGAAGCTGAAAAGTTAAAAAGAACTTATTTAGAAATAGAGCGTGTAGATGCTATAGACCTTGAAGAAGATGAATATTTTATTGTAGATTTAATTGGATGCACTGTTATAGATACAGAAGGTTTTGAGTATGGAAGAATAAAAGATGTAATACAAACACCAAGCAATGATGTATATTGGGTTCAAGGGAAAAAAGAAGTTTTAGTTCCAGTACTTAAAGATATAGTTTTAGATATTAATATGGATGAAAAATTAATAACTATAAGACCTTCTAGGGAGTGGCAATATGAAGATTAATATTCTTACTTTATTTCCAGAAATGTTTGATATATTTAATCATAGCATAATTGGAAAGGCTAGAGAAAATGGTCTTTTACATATAGAAACTTCAAATATAAGAAATTATACTTTAAATAAACATAAAAAAGTAGACGACTATCCTTATGGTGGTGGAGCAGGAATGGTTATGACTCCACAGCCTGTTATAGATTCTATAAAGGCTATTAAAGAAAAGAATAAGGGTAAGGTTATATTTTTAGGACCTAGAGGAAAAACTTTTAATCAAGAGATGGCAAAGGAGCTTTCTAAAGAAGAGGAACTTATCTTTGTATGTGGCCATTATGAAGGAATAGACCAAAGGGTTTATAAATATTTTGATTTAGAAATTTCTCTTGGAGATTTTGTTTTAACAGGAGGAGAAATGGCTTGTATTCCTGTTATTGACAGTATAGCTAGATTAGTTCCAGGAGTTTTAGGAAGTGAAGAAAGTTTTCAAGATGAAAGTTACTATGATGGGACTTTAGAATATCCACAATACACAAGGCCTTTTGATTTTGAAGGAGAAAAAGTGCCGGAAGTACTTATATCAGGTCATCATGAAAATATAAGAAAATGGAGAAGAAAAGAAGCGCTTCTTATTACAAAAGAGAGAAGACCTGATATGTTTGAAAAAATTAAACTTTCAAAAGAAGATATAAAATTGTTAAAATCAAAATAAATATGTTGATTAAAAAATACAAGTGTGGTAGAATAAACTTCGTGCTAGTACCGGCGGTCCTCTGTCACAGAGTGTGTTAAGAACGTCAAAATTTTATAGAATATCAAGGAGGAATGCACAATGAACGAAATCATAAGAGCAATCGAAAAAGAACAAATCAGAGAAGATTTAACTCAATTCAACATAGGTGATACTATAAAGGTTCACGTTAAAATTAAAGAAGGTAACAGAGAAAGAATACAAGTATTCGAAGGAACTGTTATCAAAAAGCAAAACGGTGGATTAAGAGAAACTTTCACAGTAAGAAGAGTTGCTTACGGTGTAGGTGTTGAAAGAACTTTCCCAATAAATGCTCCAATCATCGATAAGATTGATGTTGTAAGAAGAGGTAAAGTAAGAAGAGCTAAATTATTCTACTTAAGAGATAGAGTAGGTAAAGCTGCTAAAGTTAAAGAGTTAACTAGATAATTTTTTAAACATAAACTGGGACTAGTGAATAGTCCCATTTTTTGTTTTATAAAAATATTAAATTTTTGTTTAGAACAACTAGAAGTTTGTTTATATAATATATTAAATAATAATAAAAGCAGGAAGGATGATTTATTATGGCAATAAACTGGTTTCCTGGCCATATGGTCAAAACAAAGAGAGAAATACAAAATAATTTAAAGCTTGTAGATGCAGTTATAGAGATTAGAGATGCTAGAATACCTAGATCTTCTAAAAATCCAGATATAGATACTCTATGTGCAGGTAAGCCTAGAGTAATACTTTTAAATAAAAGTGATTTAACTGACCCTAAAATAACAAAAGCATGGAAAGATAGTTTAACTAATGATGAAACAATTGTTTTAGAAGTAAACGCTTTAAAAGGAGAGGGACTAAATGCTATTAAGCCTGCACTTTTAAAACTTTTAAAAGAAAAGCATGATAGGTTAAAAGCTAAGGGATTAGCTAAAATAACTACTAGAGCTATGGTTGTTGGAATACCTAATGTAGGTAAGTCAACCTTTATAAATAAAATGGCTAAAAATAATATAGCTAAAACTGGAGATAGACCAGGAGTTACTAAAAATAAACAATGGATAAAAACTAAGTTAGGTATAGAACTTATGGATACTCCAGGAGTATTATGGCCTAAATTCGAGGATGAAACTGTTGGGCTAAATTTAGCTTTTACAGGTGCTATAAAAGACGAAATAATGGATACTGAAGAACTAGCTCTTAAATTAGTTGAAAGACTTCAAGAAACAAATAAAGAGGAATTAATGACAAGATACAAGCTTACAGAAATTAAAGAGAATCCTTTAGATAATTTAGATGCTATAGCTAGAAAAAGAGGAGCTATAATGGCTGGTAATCAAATAGATTATAACAGAATTGCAGGAATAATTTTAGATGAGTTTAGAGGCGGAAAAATAGGAAAAATATCTTTAGAAAAACCAGAATAGGAAGTAGGGTTTATTATGGATAATTTAATAAAAGATATAAGAGAAAATCTAAATACATATTCTTTTAAAATTATAAATGAATTAGTTAAAAAGATAGACATAAACAAAGAAAATAAAGAACAAATAATTGAACTTTCTTCTTTATTAAAATCTGATAAAAGAAAAAATGTTATATCTTTAGGAAATAAATTAGAAAAACAAGTAAATAATCTTATTAAAGAAGAAGAAAGAGTTAAAAATATGTATCTTTTTGATAAGAGTTTTGGAGAATATAAATACATTGCTGGTGTTGATGAAGTGGGGAGAGGTCCTTTAGCAGGGCCTATAGTTTCAGCAGCAGTTATATTAAATTCTAGTGATTTAGATGATTTAATTCTTTATATAAATGATTCAAAAAAATTATCAGAAGAAAAAAGAGAAGAATTAAGTGAAATTATAAAAGAGAAAGCCTTAAGTTATTCTATTTCAGTTTGTGATAATAAAGAAATAGATGAAAAAGGCATAGCCTATTGTAATAATGAAGTTTTTATAAAAGCTTGTGAAGGGCTTAAAATAAAGCCTGATTTAGTTCTCTCTGATGGGTATTTAATAAAAAACTTTAATGGGGAAAATAAACATGTTATAAAAGGAGATACAAAAAGTGCTTCCATAGCTTGTGCTTCAATTATTGCAAAAGTTTATAGAGATAATATTATGAAAAAATATGATGATATTTATAAAGAATATGATTTTAAAAAGAATGTAGGGTATGGAACTAAAGCTCACGTTGAAGCTTTAAAAGAATTTGGTCCTACAGAAATTCATAGAATGAGTTTTTTAAAGAATATTTTATAATTAAGGCCTAAAGGCATCTTTTAAAAAATTTATTTCGTAATTAGAATTTTTATAATTTAAATAAACTTCAATAACATCAAATCTAACATAATAATTGTATAAATTTTTTCTTTGCAAATAATATTTTGCAACTTTTATTATTTTAGTTTGTTTAAGGCAGGTTACAGATTCCTTTGCTTTCCCAAAGGTTTTTGAAAACCTGCTTTTTACTTCTACAAAAGATATTATATCATCTTTTGTAGCTATAATATCAACTTCTCCAAAGGGACAAGTGAAATTTTTATTTAAAATCCTATACCCTTCTTTTTCTAAAAAATTTATACTTAAGCTTTCCCCATAATATCCTATTTCTTTATTATATTTTTTCATTTTAATCACCTCTTTTTAATTTTTAACAAGGAATAATAAATTTAAACCTTTTAAAATTTTAATGATTAAAAAATTTTTTTATGGTTAGTATGATTTTTAAGTATATCTTAAAAGGTTGGTGATTTTAATATGTCTGTAACTTTAAAAAGTTCAGCTTTATTAGGTATTGAGGGAATAGTGGTTAATATAGAAGTAGATATAAGCAAAGGATTACCAAGTTTTACTTTAGTTGGATTAGCAGATACCTCTCTTAAGGAAGCTAAAGAAAGAGTAAGAGCAGCCATTTTAAATAGTGGATATGAATTTCCTTTAGGAAGAATAACTATAAATTTAGCACCAGGAAATATAAGAAAAAGTGGAACTTATTTTGATTTAGCAATAGCTTTAGGTATTTTAATTGAAAGTGGGCAGATAAAGGGAGAGGACTTAGATAAAACTATATGCTTAGGTGAATTATCTTTAGATGGGCATATAAGAGGAGTTAAGGGAGCTTTATGTTCTGTAATATCAGCAGAAGAAAAAGGAATTTATAATTTTATAATTCCAAAGGAAAACTTAGAAGAATGTTCTTTTTTAGAAGAGGTAAATTTATATGGTTTTAATACCTTAAAAGAAGTTGTTGGATTTTTGTCTTATAAGGATTTAAAACCTTATAAAAGAAAAGATAATTTATATAAAGTTAGAGAAGATAATTCTTTCAATGAGATATGTGGGCAAGAAAGTGCAAAAAGGGCTATGATAATTGCCGCTTCTGGAAATCATAATATTATATTGCAAGGACCACCAGGTTCTGGGAAAACTATGTTAGCTAAAGGAATTAAATCCTTAATGCCAGAGTTAAGTAGACAAGAAATTTTAGAAACAATAAGAATCTATAGTGTTTCAGGAAAGTTAAATGAATTTAAAAAAGGAATTGAGAGACCTTTTAGAAGTCCACATCATACTACAACAAAGGTGTCTTTATTAGGAGGAGGAAGAGATTTAAAAGTAGGAGAGATAACTTTAGCTCATAATGGAATTTTATTTTTAGATGAACTTTTAGAATTTGAAAAAGGGATTTTAGAATCCTTAAGGGAGCCTATAGAAAATGGGGAAATAACTTTATCTAGAAATTTAGGAAGCGTAACTTATCCTTCAGAAGTTATGTTAATAGGAGCTTTTAATCCTTGTCCTTGTGGTAATTATTTAAGTGGATATGAAGAAAGAGTTTGTACATGTAGTGAATATGAAAAAATTAGATATAGAAACAGATTATCTAAAGCTATGATCGATAGAATAGATATATTTACTTCTTTAAGATACGCCTCTTATACTGAGTTAAGCTTAAAAAATAAAAAAGAAAATTTAGACCTATTAAGAGCAAAAATTAAAGAGGCTAGAGAAAGACAAAAATTTAGATTTAGAGATTTAGATATAAATTATAATTCTCAAATGAAGCACTCGCATATTCAAAATTTAATTAAGATAAATAGTGAATGTGATGAGGTTTTAAGTAAAGTGTATGCAAAATTTTGCTTAAGTAGTAGAGTTTTAGATAGAATTATAAAACTATCTAGAACCATAGCAGATTTAGAAGGAAAGGAAAACATTGAAAGAAAAAATATATATGAAGCTATTAATTATAGAAAGAATTTAGAGGGAGATATAATATAATGAAGGAAGTTGATTTAAGTTATAAATTATGGTTTGGAAGTTTAGCTATTTCAAATAATATAAAGATAGAACTTTTAAATCAATTAGGAAATGAGGAAAATATATACATACATAGAAAAGATATAGAGAAAACAGGGATTAAATGTGCTAGTAAATTTAAAAATGACCTTAATATAGATTTGAATCATAGAATAATTAGTGATATAAATAAAAAAGAATATAAAGTAGTAACATATTTAGATGATAATTATCCAAGTAGGCTTAAAAATATAGACGAACCACCTTATATTTTATTTTATAAAGGTGATTTAGAAAAGATTGAAGATTATAGTATATCAATTGTAGGTTCAAGAAAATGTGATTTATATGGAAAAAGGTGTGCGTCCTATATAGCTAAAGAATTAGGAAAAGCTAATATTAGAATAATAAGTGGAGGAGCCTTTGGAGTAGATACTGAAGTTCATAAAAAATGTGTTGAAGAGGGTATATATAACATTGCAGTTTTTGGGTGTGGTATAAATATAGATTATCCTGTTTATAATAGAGAATTGTATAAAAAAATAATTAAAAATGGATGTATACTTAGCGAATTTTTTCCTGATACAAAACCTCTTAAATATAATTTTCCTAGGAGAAATAGAATAATAAGTGGTTTGTCAGAAGCTACTATAGTAGTTCAAGCTGGGGAGAAAAGTGGGTCTTTAATAACTGCAAATTATGCTATAAATCAAGGTAAAGATGTATATGCAGTACCAGGAGATATATTTTCTTCTTTAAGTAAAGGTTGTAATAATCTTATAAAAGAAGGGGCTTATATTTTTAGTAGTGTAAATGAATTTTTAAATTCCATACCTTTTAAAATAAAAAAAGAAGGAAATTGTAATAAAACTGGCAAAAAAGAGGAAATTTCAGAGATTAATAATTTGCTTTTAAACATATTAGAGAATAATATTCTACATATAGATGATATTATAAGAGTAACAAATATTGACACATCTATTATATATGAGTTATTATGTGAATTGCAATTTGAAAATAAAATAGAAGTTATACCAGGAGATTATTATACAAAAATAATATGATAGTTTGAGGGGGTGAACACTCTGAATTTAATTCGGGGTTTACGATGGGTCAAAAATTAGTAATTGTTGAGTCACCAGCTAAAGCTAAGACTATAGAAAAATACTTAGGTAAAAATTATGTAGTTGAAGCTTCAATGGGACATGTAAGAGATTTGCCAAAAAGCCAATTAGGCGTTGATATAGAAAATGAATATAATCCTAAGTATATAACTATACGAGGAAAAGGAGAACTTTTAAATAAACTTAGAAAGTTAGCTAAAAAAAGTGATAAGATATATCTTGCAACTGACCCTGATAGAGAAGGGGAAGCAATATCTTGGCACTTAGCTAACGTGCTTAAGATAGATGAAAACGAAAATTGTAGAATAGAATTTAATGAAATAACAAAGGATGCAGTTAAAAACTCTATAAAACATCCAAGAAAAATAAATTCTAATTTAGTAGACGCTCAACAAGCTAGGAGAGTATTAGATAGATTAGTTGGATATGAAATAAGTCCACTTTTATGGAGAAATGTTAAATGGGGATTGAGTGCTGGAAGGGTTCAATCAGCGGCATTAAAACTTATATGTGATAGAGAAGAAGAAATTAAAAAATTTAATCCAGAGGAATATTGGACTGTTGATGTAAAACTTAAAAAGGGCAGAAAAACTTTTCCTGTTAAATTAACAACAAAAAATAAAAAGAAGATAGAAATAAAAAATAAAGAAGAAGCAGATGAAATAATTACTGAGCTTAAAGAAAATGAATATGTAGTAAACAAAATAAAAAAAGGAACTAAAAATAAAAATCCTTTAGCTCCTTTTACAACAAGTACTCTTCAACAAGAGGCTAGTAAAAAGCTTAACTTTATGACTAAGAAAACAATGTCAGTAGCTCAGCAACTTTATGAAGGAGTTGAAGTTAAAAAGTTTGGAACTGTAGGTTTGATAACTTATATGAGAACTGACTCTGTTAGAATATCAAAGGAAGCTCAAGATAAGGCTTTAAATTTTATAGAAGAAACATATGGAAAAGAATACATTCCTACAGAGCCTAGAGTATATAAGGGAAAGAAAAATATACAAGATGCTCATGAAGCCATAAGACCTACATATGTTGAAATAACACCAGAAATTGCTAAAGCAAATTTAAGCAATGAACAATATAAATTATATGCTTTAATATGGAAAAGATTTATAGCAAGTCAAATGGCAACTTGTATTTTAAATACAAATAGCTTAGAAATAAAAAATGGTGAATATATTTTAAGAGCTAGTGGTTCCACAATAAATTTTGATGGGTTTATGAAAGTTTATGAATATGTTTCAGGAGAAGAGGAAGAATCAGTTCTTTTACCTGAATTAGAAGAAAATGAAGTTTTAAAGGAAGAATCTATTGAAGGAAAACAACATTTTACTCAACCACCTGCAAGATATTCAGAAGCTGCTTTTGTTAAGCTTTTAGAAGAAAAGGGGATAGGAAGACCTAGTACTTACGTTCCAACAATATCTACTTTAATTAGCAGAAAATATGTAGAAAGAGAAAAGAAAATATTAATACCTACAGAATTGGGTTTTATAGTAAATGATATACTTTCAAATTATTTTAAGCAAATAGTAGATACTGATTTTACAGCAGAAATGGAAGTTAAGCTTGATAATGTAGAAGCTGGAAATGAAAGTTGGACTCATATAGTAGATGAATTTTTTACTCCTTTAAAAGAGGATATAGAAAAAGCTGAGAAGGAAATATCTAAAGTTATTATAGAAGATAAGGTAAGTGATGTGCCTTGTGATAAGTGTGGAAGACTTATGGTTATTAAGCATGGAAGATTTGGAGACTTTTTAGCATGTCCTGGCTATCCTGAATGTCAAAATACAAAACCTATAGTTGAAGAAGTTGATGCAAACTGTCCTTTGTGTGGAGGAAAGGTTTTAGTTAAGAGAAGCAAAAAGGGAAATAGATTCTATGGATGTAGTAATTATCCTGAATGTAATTTTGTAAGTTGGTATGAACCAACAAATGAAAAGTGCCCAGAGTGTGGTTCTTATATGGTAAAAAGATATTCAAAAAGTAAGGGAGAGTATTTACAATGTAGTAATAAAGAATGTAAATACGAAAAAGTAATAGAAAAAGTAAATGATGACAATAAGGAAGAAAAGTAATTTAGTGCCTAACTCGCATTAGTATTATTAGTTGAAATGAATTATTGACTATGTTAATATTTAAATAGTAAGTTGTTATAAGAATATTTCAAAGATTCTGAAATTTACATCTTTTGTAAAATGGTGCGAGGAGGATATAATGTCGACACTACTTAGTAAAACTAGAAGATTAAATAAGATTTTACAAAAATCAGGTACTGAAGCTATAGCTTTTGGAGATATATGCCAATTATTAAGTGAAGTTATGTCATGTAATGTATATTTAGTTGGAAGAAAAGGTGATATATTAGGATATTCCTTTTTTGAAAAATTTGAGTGTGACATAATGAAAGAAAAAGTTGTTGTTGATAGAAAATTCCCAGAAGACTACAATAATAAATTAATAAACATTCAAGATACAATTGCTAACATACCTAATAGGGGGATTTGTGTTTTTGAGGGAGTAGGAGATTGTATTATTTCTAAGAAAATATCAACTATTGTTCCCGTTATTGGTAATGGAGAAAGGTTAGGTACTTTATTATTAGCAAGGTTTGGGGAAGAATTTAATGATGATGATTTAGTTTTAGCAGAATATAGTGCTACAATAGTTGGAATGGAGCTTTTAAGAGCTAGACAGGGAGAAATAGAAGAAGAAGCACGCAAAAAGGCAGTGGTTCAGCTAGCTATTGGTACCCTATCTTATTCAGAGTTAGAAGCTGTTGAACATATTTTTAGTGAGTTAAAGGGAGACGAAGGATTATTAGTTGCCTCTAAAATAGCTGATAAAGTTGGAATAACAAGGTCAGTTATAGTAAATGCCCTTAGAAAATTTGAAAGTGCAGGAGTTATTGAATCTAGAAGTCTTGGTATGAAAGGTACTCATATAAAAATTTTAAATGAAAAATTAATGGATGAACTTAAAAAGATAAAATAGTTTAAGGTTAAAGGGGGATTTTATGCCCTCTTATTTTTATAAAAAATATAAAAAGAGAAATAATATTTTTAAAAAGATTTTTTGAATTTTTTACATAACAAGAATTTTAATATGTAGTATTTATTATTTTAAAAAACTTTTAAAAATCTTGTTGATACTTTTAAAACCCTATGTTATACTATCAAAGGTAACAAATACACACATTATCGAATCTATAGGCTGGTGCTACTTATATAAGTGGTGCTTATAGTAAGGAAGATAGTGGAGGAAATAACCAATCTAGGAGGAAAAAATAATGTCAGTAATTTCAATGAAACAATTATTAGAAGCTGGTGTTCATTTCGGACATCAAACAAGAAGATGGAACCCTAAAATGGCTCCTTACATCTTTACAGAAAGAAACGGTATATACATAATCGATTTACAAAAAACTGTAAAGAAAGCTGAAGAAGCTTACAACTTTATAAGAGAAGTATCAGAAGCTGGTAAAGACGTAATATTCGTTGGAACTAAAAAACAAGCTCAAGAAGCTGTTAAAGAAGAAGCAGAAAGATCAAACATGTACTTCGTTAACCACAGATGGTTAGGAGGAATGTTAACTAACTTCTCAACTATAAAGACAAGAATAAACAGATTAAACAAATTAGATGAAATGGAACAAGACGGAACATTTGATGTTTTACCTAAGAAAGAAGTAATCAAGTTAAAACTTGAAAGAGAAAAATTACAAAGAAACTTAGGCGGAATCAAAGAATTAGATGCTTCAAACATAGGAGCTATGTTCGTTGTTGACCCAAGAAAAGAAAAAAATGCAATAGCAGAAGCTAAAATATTAGGAATCCCAGTAGTAGCTATAGTTGATACTAACTGTGACCCAGAAGAAGTTGACTACGTAATTCCAGGAAATGACGATGCTATAAGAGCAGTTAAATTAATAGCTGGTAAAATGGCAGACGCTATAATCGAAGGAAGACAAGGCGAGCAATTAGCAGAGTAATATTAAGATAAATACTGAAAAGGTAGATGAAGCTCTCTTATGCTTTGTTTACCTTTTAATTAAATAGTCAGGAGGAATTTCAATGATAACAGCTAAAGCAGTTAAAGAGTTAAGAGAAAGAACTGGCGCAGGAATGATGGATTGTAAAAAAGCGCTAACTGAAACTAATGGAGATATGGAAAAAGCAGTTGAAGTTTTAAGAGAAAAAGGATTAGCAGCTGCAGCTAAAAAAGCTGGAAGAGTAGCCGCTGAAGGTATAGTTAAAACTTACGTATCTGAAGATATGAAAAAAGGTTCAATAGTTGAAATCAACTGTGAAACTGATTTCGTTGCTTTAAACGAAGAATTTGTTGGATTTGCAGGAAGAGTAGCAGAATTAGTTGCTAACTCAAATGTAAATACTGTAGAAGAATTATTAGCAGAAAAATTAGACGGAGATAAAACTGTTCAAGAAGTTTTAACTGAGTTAATAGCTAAAATCGGTGAAAACATGAGCGTTAGAAGATTCGAAAGATTTGCTATAGAAAATGGAATAGTTCAAAGCTACATTCATGGTGGCGGAAGAATAGGTGTTATGGCTGAGTTAGCTTGTGATGCTCAATCACCAGTATTAGCTGAAGTTGCTAAAGATGTTTGTATGCAAATAGCTGCTGCAAACCCACTATTCTTATCAGAAGCTGATGTAGATCAAGAATCTTTAGAAAAAGAAAAAGAAATATACAGAGCTCAAGCTCTTAACGAAGGAAAACCAGAGCACATCGTTGATAAGATGGTAATGGGAAGAATCAAAAAATACTGTAAAGAAGTTTGTCTTTTAGATCAAGCTTGGGTAAAAGATGGCGACAAGTCAATCGCTAAATTATTAGAAGAAAAATCAAAAGAAGTAGGTTCTCCAATAACTATAACTAAGTTCGTAAGATTCGAAAGAGGAGAAGGAATCGAAAAGAAAGAAGAAAACTTCGCTGAAGAAGTAGCTAAAATGGGCGGAAAATAATAACATAAGAGAACACATTGTGTTCTCTTTTTTTAGAATATAGATATAAAATTAAAAATTTCAGCGTTTTGGAGGTTTAAGATGGGAACTTGTAAATACAAAAGAGTTATGCTTAAGTTATCAGGTGAAGCTTTAGCAGGTGAAAATGGTTTTGGGATAGATTTTAATATAGCAATGGACATAGCAAAAGCAGTAAAAGAACTTGTTGATATGGGCATAGAAGTAGGAGCTGTTGTAGGTGGCGGAAACATATGGAGAGGCAGAAGTGGAGAAGGTATGGATAGAACAACTGCTGACTATATGGGGATGTTAGCAACTTCTATAAATGCTTTAGCACTTCAAGATTCTTTAGAATCTTTAGGAGTAGACACTAGAGTACAAACAGCTATAGAAATGAAAGAAATTGCAGAACCTTATATAAGAAGAAGAGCTATGAGACACCTAGAAAAAGGTAGAGTAGTAATATTTGGAGCAGGAACAGGAAACCCTTATTTTTCAACTGATACAGCAGCAGCTTTAAGAGCCGCTGAAATAGAAGCTAATGTAATTTTATTAGCTAAAAAGGTTGATGGAGTTTATGATAAAGATCCACATAAATATGATGATGCTAAAAAATATGACAAATTATCATATATAGAAGTACTTGAACAAGGTTTACAAGTAATGGATTCAACAGCAACATCACTTTGTATGGACAATGATATCCCTATATTAGTATTTGCTTTAGATAATCCTGAGAACATCAAAAAGGTTGTTTTAGGAGAAAATATAGGAACAATAGTAAGTAGCAAAAAATAAGGAGGAGTTTTAAATGATTAAGGACGTTATAAAAAAATCAGAAGAAAAAATGAATAAAACTATAAATTCATTAAATTCAGAATTAGCTACAATGAAAGCTGGAAGAGCAAACCCAACTATGTTAGATAGAATTCAAGTTGAGTATTATGGAAGTATGTGTCCTTTAAATCAAGTAGCTAATGTTTCATCACCAGAACCAAGATTATTAGTTATAACACCTTGGGAAAAACCAATGCTTAAGGAAATAGAAAAGGCTATCTTAAAATCAGATTTAGGAATAAATCCAAACAATGATGGTACTATAATAAGACTTTTAGTTCCAGAATTAACTGAAGAAACTAGAAAAAATTTAGTTAAGAATGTGAAAAAAGTTGGAGAGCAAGCTAAAGTTGCTATAAGATCTATAAGAAAAGATGCAAATGATAAAGTTAAGAATTTCAAAAAAGAAGGAACTATAACTGAAGATGAAATGAAAAAGGGTGAAGATGACATCCAAAAAGTAACTGATAAATTTGTTAAAGAAATAGATAATATAGTTGCAGCTAAAGAAAAAGAGATTATGTCAATTTAATTTAAAAAACCTGCTCTTTAGCAGGTTTTTTATTTTATAATTAAATTATAAGGAGGAAGCTCTATGTTAGAGATTTTTGGGAAAAAATCAAATGAAACTTTAGAAGAAATAACTTTAGATAAAGAAAACATGCCAAAACATATTGCTATAATAATGGATGGTAATGGAAGATGGGCAAAAAAAAGAGGTCTTCCAAGAACTATGGGTCATAGAGCAGGAGTTAAAACTATAAAGAGCATAGTAAAAGAGTGTGAAATATTAGGGGTTAAGTACTTAACTTTATATGCTTTTTCTACTGAAAATTGGAAAAGACCAGAAGAAGAAGTAAATGCTCTTATGAAATTAGCAATTGAATTTATTAAGGAAGAAATTCATGAACTTGATAAAAATAAAGTAAAAGTTCAAACTATAGGAGATATTTCAAAATTTCCAGAGGAGCCTAGACAAGCTATTGCATGGGCTAAGGATAAGACTAAAGATAATGATGGCGTAATATTAACTTTAGCTTTAAATTATGGCGGAAGAGATGAAATATTAAGAGGAGTAAAAAATATAGTAGAAGATGTAAAAATGGGAAAGATAAAGGTAGAGGATATTAATGAATCTACTTTTGAAGACTATTTATACACAAAAGGAATGCCAGATCCAGATCTTATAATAAGACCAAGTGGAGAACAAAGACTTAGCAACTTTTTATTATGGCAATGTGCTTACTCTGAATTTTGGTATTCAACAATAAATTGGCCAGATTTTAAAGGTGAAGATTTAAGAAGAGCCATTTTTGATTATCAAAATAGAGATAGAAGATTTGGTGGAATTAAATAAAAATAGAGGTGATTTTGTGAAATCTAATAGTAGATATTTAGGGGCACTTATAATGGCACCCTTTATTATATTTATATTTTTAGGTGGAATTTGGCTTAAGATTCTTACAATAGCCCTTTCTTTTGCAGGACTTTATGAATATTATAAAACTGTGAAGGTAGCTAAGTTAAAGCCTATTTCCATAGCGGGATATATTTTACTTATTTTATATTATTTAACAGGTAATAATTTTGAAGTTTTATCATTTTTGATAATAATAGGAAGTTTCCTTTTACTTTGTGTTCCTATATTAGATATTAAATATACATTTATAGATGTAGCTGTTACAATATTAGGATTTATATATGTAGGCGTTTTCTTTAGCTTCATATACTTAGTAAATTCAAAAACAGGAGGACAATATTTAGTTTGGCTTATATTCTTAGCTTCTTGGCTTTGTGATACAGCAGCTTATTATGCAGGAAGATTCTTTGGTAAACATAAGTTATGTCCAAAGGTTAGTCCTAAGAAAACTATTGAAGGTTCTATAGGTGGAGTTTTAGGAAGTACTTTAGCATGTGGAATATTTGGAATATTAATATCTCACAACATACCATCAATACCGATATATCATTATTTTATAATAGGTATATTATGTGGAGTTTTCTGCCAATTTGGTGATTTAGTAGCTTCATCTATAAAAAGATATGCTGGAATAAAAGATTATAGTAATTTAATACCAGGACATGGAGGAATATTAGATAGATTTGATAGTATTTTATTTGCTGGTACTGTAGTATTTTTCTATTTAACTCTTGTTTTAAAACTTTAATGCTTTAGATTTTCTAAAGCATTTTTTTTATTTAAAAGAATATTAAAAGATAAATTGAGTATATTTATTATGTGTAAGCAATAAATATAATAACTTTTTTAAAAATAAAAACATAATAAATGTATATTATTGTATTTAAGTATATAATGATATAAAATAATAGAATAGACTAAGTAGATTATTTTAGTCTATTATGTTTTAATGAAAACTTAGGAGGAAAAAGTTATGAAGAAAATATCTATACTAGGGGTAACTGGTTCTATAGGAACACAGACTTTAGATGTATTAAGATTTCATAAAGATGCTTTCAAATTAGTTGGTATAACAGCTAATAGAAATATAAAATTAACCTTAGACATAATAAAGGAGTTTTCACCTAAATGTGTTGCTATAAATCACAAAGAATCTTATGAAAAGCTTGTGAATTTAGTAAAAGAAGAAGGGTTAAACTGTGAAGTAATATACGGTATGGAAGGGTTAATAAAGGTAGCTACTTTAGATGAAGTTGACATAGTAGTTACTTCAGTTGTTGGAATGATTGGTTTAAGACCTACCGTTGAGGCTATTAGAAAGAAAAAAGATATAGCTTTAGCAAACAAGGAAACTTTAGTGGTAGCTGGTGAACTTGTAATGAGAGAAGCTAAGGAAAATGGTGTTAAAATTCTTCCTGTAGACTCTGAGCATAGTGCTATATTCCAATCACTACAAGGAAACTATCATAATAAAATTGATAAGATATTATTAACTGCATCAGGAGGACCTTTTAGGGGATTTAGAATAGATGATTTAAAATTAGTAACTCCAGAAAAGGCTCTTAAACATCCAAAGTGGAATATGGGACAGAAAATATCAATAGATTCTTCAACATTAATGAACAAGGGCTTAGAAGTTATAGAAGCTCATTGGCTATTTAATTGTTCTTATGAGAACATAGAAGTTGTAGTACATCCTCAATCAATAATTCACTCTATGGTACAATATACTGATGGCGCTATTATAGCTCAATTAGGAGTACCTGATATGAAATTACCAATTCAGTATGCCTTAAATTATCCAAATAGAGGAGAAAATATTAGTGAGAAATTAGATTTATTTAAAATTAGAGAATTAACCTTTGAAAAGCCAGATTTAAACACATTTAAATGCTTAAAATTAGCTTATGAAGCAGGAATAAAAGGAAAACTTATGCCTACTATTTTAAATGGTGCAAATGAAGTTTGCGTTGAGTTATTCTTAAATAAAAAAATAAGTTATTTACAAATACCAGAGATAATAAAAGAGTGTATGAATATTTTTGATTACAACAAAGAGGTAACTCTTGATAATGTAATAAATTTAGATAAAGAAGTTAGACAGTATATATGTGAAAAGTATAATTAGGAGGTAAAAGGGTGTATATAATTTTTGCTTTAATAGCTTTTAGTGTTTTAATCGTAGTTCATGAACTTGGGCATTTTATTGTTGCTAAATTAAATGGTATTTATGTTGAGGAATTTGCAATTGGAATGGGTCCAAAGCTTTTTGGGGTGAAGATTGGAGAGACAGAATATAATTTAAGAATACTTCCTTTTGGTGGCTTTGTTAGAATGCTTGGAGAGGAAGAAGAAAGCAACGATTCAAGAAGCTTAAGTAATAAAACTCCAATTCAAAGAATCCTTGTTATGGGGGCTGGAGCTTTTATGAACTATTTATTAGCCCTTTTGATTTTTATTGGCTTAACTATGAATACTGGTTTTGCAGAGAATAAGGTTGAAAAAGTTTTACCAAATTCTCCAGCACAGGAAGTAGGAATAGAAAAGGGGGATAAATTCCTAAAAATAGATGGCCATAGAATTTATACTACAGAAGATTTTAAAATGGGATTAGTTCTAGCAAAGGGAAATCCAGTTGATTTAGAGATAAAAAGAGGAAATGAGGTTATTTCAAAAACCGTAAAGCCTATTGTAAATGAAAATGGAATGTATCAAGTGGGAATAAATTATGATTTTGTAGAAAAACCTACTTTACTTCAAGGAGTAAAAGAAGGTTTTAATAAAACAAGAAGTCTTATATCTCAGTCATTTATTGCTTTAAAGAGCATAGTTATGGGAAAAGCAAATTTAAAAACAGATGTAGGTGGTCCTGTTACAATAATTAAAATGTCAGGTCAAGCTGCAAAAGCAGGTATAAGTAATCTTTTATGGTTTATGGCATTTTTAAGTGTTCAATTAGCTGTATTTAACCTTTTACCATTCCCAGCTTTAGATGGAGGAAGAATTTTCATAGAGATTATTCAGATGATAATTAGAAAAGAAATTCCATCTAAATATGTTGAAGCTTTAAATACCTTAGGCTTTATGCTTCTTATGGGACTTATGGTGTTGGTTACTATAAAAGATATAATATTCCCGATACTATAAAGTTTGGAGGACTTAGTTGTGAAGAGAAAAGAAACTAGAAAGGTTAAAGTTGGAAATATATATGTTGGAGGAGATTTTAGAGTTTCTGTCCAATCTATGACAAATACAGATACAAAGGATGTAGAGGCTACTGTAGAACAAATAAAAAAGCTACAAGAAGCAGGGTGTGATATAGTTAGATGTGCAGTTTTAGATATGGAGGCAGCTTCTGCTATAAAAGAGATTGTAGAAAAAATAAGCATTCCTTTAGTTGCAGATATTCATTTTGACTATAGATTAGCTCTAAAGGCTATAGAAAATGGAGTTTCTGCAATAAGAATAAATCCAGGAAATATTGGTTCAAGGGAAAAGGTAGAAGCGGTAGTGAAAGCTTGTAAAGAAAAAAATATTCCAATAAGAATTGGAGTAAACTCAGGTTCGCTTTCAAAAGAACTTTTAACTAAATATGGTAAACCTACCCCAGAAGCACTAGTTGAAAGTGCTTTAGAACATGTTAAAATATTAGAAGAATTAGATTTTCACGATATAGTAATTTCTATGAAATCTTCAAATGTTGAAACTATGATAGAAAGTTATAGAATAGCTTCTAAAAAGACAAATTATCCTCTTCATTTAGGTGTTACAGAAGCAGGTACACCTTGGAGAGGAACAATAAAATCAGCTATAGGTATAGGAACTTTACTTTCAGAAGGTATTGGTGATACAATAAGAGTTTCTTTAACAGGTGACCCTGTTGAAGAAATAAAGGTTGGAAAAGAAATTCTTAAGAATTTTGGATATGTAAAAGATGGAATAGAATTTATTTCATGTCCAACTTGTGGAAGAACCCAAATAGATTTAATAAATATAGCTAAAGAAGTTGAAGAAAGATTAAAAGATTGCAAAAAAAATATTAAAGTTGCAGTTATGGGTTGTGTTGTAAATGGCCCTGGAGAAGCAAGAGAAGCTGATATTGGTATAGCTGGAGGTAAGGGAGAAGGTCTTATCTTTAGAAAAGGAGAAATAATTAAAAAAGTAAAAGAAGAGGATTTAGTTGAGGAACTTATAAAAATAATAGAAACAATTTAAGCTTAAAGGAGGGATTAATATCCCTTCTTTATGTTGTATAGGGATAATTTAAAATAAAATTCAAAGGAGGCTTAGATTTTGAGTAATGAGTTTGTTAAAAAGATTAACAGGTCAATAAAATCAGATGAAAATCTTAATGATTTAGAATTTGAAATAACTAAGTTTCAATTGGTTAAAAAAAGCAATATTCTTAGAGCTTTAATAAAAAGTAAAGAAAAGTTAAGCGAAGAGCAAAAAAATATAATTAAGAAATATATAAAAAAAGCTATAGGTTTTGAAGTTAATGTAGAAATTATGCATTATATAGATATTTCAGATATAAGTTTAAAAGAAGTAGGAGAAAAACATTGGAATCATGTCTGTGAAAAAATCATAGAAAAACATCCTGTTTTAAAAGAGTTTTTAATTAATTCTCCTAGGGAAATTAAAGAAGAAAAAATAACCATAAAAAGTGGTTCTAAATTTTTATGTAATTATGTTGCTAAAAAGAGTTTAGATAGAGAAATTAAAGGATACATAAAATCATTTTTTGGAATTAACTCTCTTGTAGAGTTTAATTATGATGAAAGTTTAGAAGATAAAAATTATAATGAAGCTAAATTAAATGAAAATAAAGAAATAGCTAAAAAACTTATAGAAAGCATAAAATCACAAGAGCTAAAAGAAAAATCTTCAAAAAGAGAAGGCGGAGAAAATAAAAATAAAACAGCAAGTTCTAACAAAGGAACTTATGAAAAGAAATATTATAAAGATGAACCTAAGGATGAAAATACTATACTTGGAAGAAGTATTCAAGGGGAAAGTGTAGATATAAGTAGTATAGATATGGGTTCTGGTATTGTTACTGTTTCAGGAGATGTGTTTAAAACTGATATTTTTGAAACTAAAACAGGAAGAATAATACTTACATTTTTTATAACAGATTATACAAGTTCTATATCTGTTAAGTGTTTTTTAAGAGATAAAGATAAAGAACATGTTTTAGAAAATGTTAA
Source organism: Clostridium sp. TJA038 (assembly GCF_058310255.1). Lineage (NCBI taxonomy): Bacteria > Bacillati > Bacillota > Clostridia > Eubacteriales > Clostridiaceae > Clostridium > Clostridium sp. TJA038. Next base: position 536,728 of record NZ_JBZEFA010000001.1, read on the forward strand.
AAAAGGTCTTTATTGCAAAGTTAGAGGGGAAGCTACTATGGATCCATATGCTAAGGAAGTTGTAATAATGGCTAGAGATATAAATAAATTGAAAAAGATAGAGCGTACTGATAATGCAAAAGAAAAGAGAGTTGAGCTTCATATGCATACAACTATGAGTTCTATGGATGCTGTAACTTCTGCAAGTAAAATTGTTGAAAGGGCAGCAAAGTTTGGCCATAAGGCTGTGGCAATAACAGACCATGGGGTTGTTCAAGCTTTTCCTGATGCTCAAATAGCAGCTAAAAAAAATAATATAAAGGTTATTTATGGAGTTGAAGGATATTTAGCAGATAATGGAACACCAATAGTTATTAATAGTAACAATGAATCCTTTGATGATGAGTATGTGGTATTTGACATAGAAACAACAGGCTTTTCAAGCAAAAATGATAAGATTATAGAAATTGGTGCCGTTAAATTAAAAAATGGAGAAATAATAGATTCTTTTAGTACATTTGTAGACCCTAAGGTAAATATTCCGTATAAAATTACCGAGCTTACAAGTATTACTCAAAATATGGTAAATGGTCAGCCTAGTATAGAGGAAGTATTGCCTAAGTTTATGGACTTTGTAGGTGATTCTGTATTAGTAGCACATAACGCTTCTTTTGATGTAGGATTTATAAAAAAGAATTTAAAAGACATGGGAAAAGACTTGAAAAATCCTGTAATGGATACAGTTCCTTTAGCTAGGTATCTTTATCCAGATTTAAAAAAGGTAAAATTAAATTTAGTTGCTAAGCATTTAGGCATAAGCCTTGAAAATCATCATAGAGCTGTAGATGATGCTAAGGCAACAGCGGAAATACTAAAATTTTCTTTTAAGAAAATGAAAGAAGAAATGGATATTCATGATGTTAAAACATTAAATGAAAAGTATTTATCAAATATAGATGTGAAAAAGTTACCTCTACATCACATAATAATATTAGCTAAAAATCAAGTGGGAATTAAAAATTTATATAAACTGGTATCAATGGCTCATTTAGATTATTTTGCAAGAAGACCAAGACTTCCAAAGAGTTTAATTTCTCAATATAGAGAAGGGCTTATAATTGGTTCTGCCTGTGAAGCAGGTCAATTGTATAAAGCAGTTTTAGAGGGCAAAAGTGAAGGAGAACTTAAGGAAATTGCATCCTTTTATGATTACTTTGAGATTCAACCTATAGAAAATAATGAATTTCTTATAAGAAAAGGTAATGTAAAAGATGAAGAAGAACTTAAAGATTTAAATAAAAAGATATATGATTTAGGAAAAGAAATGGATAGACCAGTAGTTGCAACCTGTGATTGTCATTTTCTAGACCCTAATGATGAGGTTTTTAGAAGAATAATAATGGCTGGTCAAGGTTATGGAGATGCAGATAATCAACCACCTTTATATTTTAGAACAACAGATGAAATGCTTAAGGAATTTGAATATTTAGGAAAAGAGGCTTGTGAAGAGGTTGTAATAGAAAATACTCAAAAAATTGCTGATATGGTTGAGGTTGTAAAACCTATACCAGATGAGACATTTCCACCTAAAATAGAAGGTGCTGAAGAAGAAATAAGAAATATGACTATGAATAAGGTTCATAGTATATATGGAGAAAATCTTCCAGAGGTTGTTCAAAAAAGATTAGATAAAGAACTTAATTCTATAATAAATAATGGATATGCTGTTTTATATCTTATAGCACAAAAATTAGTTGCTAAATCTTTAGAAGATGGATATCTAGTTGGTTCAAGAGGCTCCGTTGGTTCTTCTTTTGTAGCAACAATGTCAGATATAACAGAGGTTAATGGGTTGCCACCTCATTACGTATGTCCAAATTGTAAAAAATCAGAGTTTTTCTTAGATGGTTCTATAAGTTCAGGAGCTGACTTACCAGATAAAAATTGTCCTGATTGTGGAGCTAAATATATAAAGGATGGTCATGATATACCTTTTGAAACATTCTTAGGATTTGAAGGAGATAAAGAACCTGATATTGACCTTAATTTCTCAGGAGAATATCAAGCGGTTGTTCATAAATACACAGAAGTTCTTTTTGGAAAGGGATATGTATTTAAAGCTGGTACTATAGGTACTGTAGCTGAAAAAACAGCATATGGATTTGTTAAAAAATATCTTCAAGAAAGAGATATAGTTGTTTCACAAGCAGAAATTGAAAGGCTTACAATTGGATGTACTGGAATAAAGAGAACAAGTGGGCAACATCCTGGTGGAATTATGGTTGTTCCAAATGATAATGAAATATATAATTTCTGTCCAATACAACATCCTGCTGATGATGTAAATACAGATATTATAACAACTCATTTTGATTATCATTCAATAAGTGGTAGACTTTTAAAACTTGATATACTAGGACACGACGACCCAACTGTTCTTAGAATGCTTCAAGATTTAACTAATTTAGACCCTAAGACTATACCTTTAAATGATAAAAAGGTTATAAGTTTATTTACATCACCAGAGGCTTTAGGAGTAACTAAGGAAGAATTAGGATGTGAAGTTGGGAGCTATGGACTTCCTGAGTTTGGAACAAAGTTTGTAAGACAAATGCTAGTTGATACACAACCTAAAAGTTTTGCTGACCTTGTTAGAATTTCTGGACTTTCTCATGGTACTGATGTTTGGCTTAATAATGCTCAATATTTTATTAAGGAAGGATACACTACATTAAAGGATTGTATAGCAACAAGAGATGATATTATGGTTTATCTTATGTATAAGGACCTTCCACCTAAAAAAGCTTTTACTATAATGGAAAAGGTAAGAAAGGGTAAAGGACTTAGTGAAGAAGATGAAGCTTTAATGAGAGAAAAAAATGTGCCAGATTGGTATATTGAATCTTGTAAGAGAATAAAATATATGTTTCCAAAGGGCCATGCAGTTGCTTATGTTATGATGGCAGTTAGAATAGCTTATTATAAAGTTTATTACCCAGAAGCTTACTACACAACATATTTTACAGTAAGAGCAGACGATTTTGATGCTGATTTAATATGTAAAGGTGAAGAAGCTATAAAGGCAAAGATGGAGGAATTAAATTCTTTAGGAAACAATATATCTGTAAAAGAAAAAGGACTTTTAACGATTTTAGAAATATCTTATGAGATGTATAAAAGAGGCTTAAACTTCTTAAAAGTTGATTTATATAAATCAGAAGCAACAAAATTTAAAATCGAAAAAGATGGAATAAGACCTCCTTTAAATGCTCTTCAAGGTGTTGGAGATAATGCAGCAAAGAGTATAGTTGAATGTAGAGAAAATGGAGAATTTATTTCAAAGGAAGATTTAAGACTTAGGTCTAAGGTTTCAAAGACAGTAATAGAGACTTTAGATAATCATGGATGTTTAAATGGAATGCAAGAGAGTAATCAACTTAGTCTATTTGGCTAAATTTAAAAATTTCTTGTAATATAAAATATACTATGTTACTATATAAGTAGAAGTTTTTTACTAATAGTTTAAGGTAAAGGAGTGGGACAGAAAAGCCCGCTCTTTCTATTTGTAACGCAACTTAGAATAAAGTTGCGTTTTTGCATACCTATTATTATATAAATTAATAGGTATTTACTTTATTGGATACAATAAAAATAAGATTTAAAACTTAATAAGGGAGGGAAGTATAATGAAAAAAGAACAACTTGTAGCTGATCTTGAAGCACTTTGTGCTCCTATAGTTAAAGAAAAAGGATATGATTTATATCATATTGAGTATGTAAAAGAAAATAATGAATATTATTTAAGATTATATATAGAAAAGCCAGAAGATAGAATCTCTTTAAGAGATTGTGAAATTGTAAGTAGAGCATTAAGTGATATGCTTGATATAGAAGATCCTATAAAAGATGCTTACTTCTTAGAAGTTTCATCACCAGGATTAAATAGAAGATTACATAGTGATGAGCATTTTAATAGATTTATAGGAAAAGAAGTATTTGTTGGATTTAAGAGTTCTTTAAGTGGAAGAAAAAATGTAAAAGGAATTCTTAAGGCAGTAAATGATGATGAAATAGTAGTTGAATGTGAAGGGAATGAAGTAAAAGTTCCTAAAGATAAAATTAAAACAGCGAACCTTGAAGGGGAGATATAATTTTAAGGAGGGTTTAACAATGAATGAAGATTTTCTAGGGGCATTATCTGAAATAGTAAAAGAGAAAGGTATTTCAGTAGAGGCTTTATTAGAAACTATAGATGATGCTATAATAGCAGCTTATAAAAAGAATTTTTCAAATTCAGGTACAACTGCACAAAATGTAAAGGTAAAGCGTGATGAAAAAACAGGTGATATTCATGTTTACGCTCAAAAAGTAGTTGTTGAAGAAGTTTATGATGATGTAACAGAAATAAGTTTAGAAGATGCAAAGGCTATTAGTGCTATTTATCAATTAGATGATATAGTAGAAATAGAAGTAACACCTCAAAACTTTGGAAGAGTTGCAGCACAACTTGCAAAGCAAATGGTTATACAAAGAATAAAAGAATCTGAAAGAAATGTAATTTATTCAGAATTTGCTGAAAAAGAGTTTGATATATTACCAGGTACTGTAATAAGAAAAGATAAAGGTAATGTATTTGTAGACTTAGGAAAAATAGAAGGTGTTTTAGGGCCAAATGAACAAATGCCTACAGAAAAATATAATTTTAATGAAAAGTTACAATTATATGTAGTTGAAGTTAAGAAAACATCTAAAGGTGCTTCAGTTTTATGTTCAAGAACACATCCAGGACTAGTTAAAAGATTATTTGAATTAGAAGTTCCTGAAATATATGAAGGAATAGTTGAAATAAAAAGTATAGCTAGAGAAGCTGGTTCTAGAACTAAAATAGCAGTTTATTCAAATGATGAGTCAGTAGATGCTATGGGAGCTTGTGTTGGACCTAAGGGTGTTAGAGTTCAAAATATAGTAAATGAGCTAAAAAATGAAAAAATTGATATAATAAAATGGAGCAATACTCCATCTGAATATATAGAAAATGCTTTAAGCCCAGCTAAGGTTGTAAGTGTAGAAGCTGATGAAGAAACTAAGTCAGCTAAGGTTATAGTTGAAGATAGTCAATTATCATTAGCTATAGGTAAAGAAGGACAAAATGTTAGATTAGCAGCTAAATTAACTGGTTGGAAAATAGATATAAAAAGTAAATCTAAAGCAGAAGAATTATCAAATGAAGATGTTGTTATTGAAGAAGACATTATAATAGAAGAATAATAGCTTCTAGACTTTGGAGGTGACAAGATGAAACCTAAAAAAATTCCAATGAGAATGTGTAATGGGTGCATGGAAATGAAACCTAAGAAAGAACTTATAAGAATAGTAAAAAATTCTGATGGGGAAGTTTCTGTAGATTTAACTGGTAAAAAATCAGGAAGAGGCGCTTATATATGTAAAAATGTTGAGTGTTTAGAAAAAGCATTTAAAGCAAAGAGATTAAATAAAAATCTTCAATCTAACATTGGAGATGAAGTCTATGATAGATTGAGAGAAGAGATAAAAAATGGATAAGTTTCTTAATTTTTTAGGTCTTGCAAAGAGAGCAGGAAAACTTTTAGAAGGTTATAATAAATGCGAAGAAGAATTTAAAAAGAATAAAATTTATTTATTTATTTTTTCAAAGAGCATTTCAAATCGTTCAAAGGATAAATTCCTTAAATACTGCAAAGAGTATAATATACCTTATATAGATAATTTTTCGAAAGAAGAATTAGGCTATAGCATAGGTAGATGTGAAATCAATATATTAGGAGTAACTGATAAGAATATGGCAGAGAAGCTTTTGTCTTATTCTAATAATAATTAGTTCATCTAAAAATTTTCGGGGGTGAATATATGTCAAAAATAAGAGTTTATGAATTGGCAAAAGAATTAAGAGTTCCAAGTAAAGTTCTTATAAATGTATTAATGGATGAGTTTGGCGTTGAAGTTAAAAACCATATGAGCGTTATAGAGGATGAGGACGCTGCATTAATAAAAGAACTTTTAGCAGGAAGCGAAGCAAATAGTGAATTGGTTGCTGAGTATGAAGCAGAATTAGCAGAGGAAGTTAATAATGCTGCTAAAAAGAAAAAGAAAAAGAAAAAAGGTAATGAAGAAGATAACTTAGAACAAGATGTTGAAGTTATTGAAATCGGAAAGACTATAACAGTTAAAGAGTTAGCTGAAAAATTAAATAAACCAGTTAATGATGTTATAAAAACTCTTATCTTTACAGGAGTAATGGCTGCAATAAACCAAGAAATAGATTTTGAAACAGCTCAAAAGGTTGCAGAAAAATATGAGGTTGCAGTTTACGAGAAAGAAGAAGAAAATACTTTAGAAGACTTTGAAGAAGATACTGATGTAGAAGAAGAAAACTTAGCTAAAAGACCACCTATAATAACAGTTATGGGTCATGTTGACCATGGTAAAACTTCTTTACTTGATGCTATAAGAAAATCAAAGGTAACAAGTACAGAAGCTGGTGGTATAACTCAACATATAGGTGCTTATACCGTTGAAGTAAATGGAGAAACTTTAACATTTTTAGATACTCCAGGACATGAAGCTTTTACAGCTATGAGAGCTAGAGGAGCTCAAATAACTGATATAGTTATATTAGTTGTTGCAGCAGATGATGGAATAATGCCACAAACAGTAGAAGCTATAAACCATTGTAAAGCAGCTAATGTTCCTATGATAGTTGCAATAAACAAAATGGATAGAGAAGGTGCTAATCCAGATAGAGTTAAGCAAGAATTAACAGAGCATGGGTTAGTTGTTGAAGATTGGGGCGGAGATATAATAGCAGTTCCAGTTTCAGCTAAAACTAGAGAAAATATAGATACTTTATTAGAAATGGTTCTTTTAACTTCAGAGATGCAAGAGTTAAAAGCTGATGCAGGAAGAAGAGCAAAAGGAACAGTAGTAGAAGCTAAATTAGATAAGGGGAGAGGAGCAGTTGCAACTTTATTAGTTCAAAATGGTACTCTACACATGGGAGATTCAATTGTAGTTGGTAGCACTTATGGAAGAATAAGAGCTATGTTTGATGATTCAGGTAAGAAGATAAAAGAAGCTGGTCCATCAATTCCAGTTGAGGTTTTAGGACTTTCAGAGGTTCCAGCTGCTGGAGATAGATTTACAGTAGTTAAAGATGAAAAAACTGCAAGAAATATGGCTGAAGCTAGAAAAGAAAAAATAAGACAAGAAAGCTTTGCAACATCTCATAGAGTTTCTTTAGAGGATTTATATAGCCAAATAAAAGAAGGTTCAGTTAAGGAACTTTCAGTTATAGTAAAGGCAGATGTACAAGGTTCTGTTGAAGCTATAAAAGCATCTTTAGAAAAATTATCAACTGATGATGTAAAGGTTAGAGTTATTCATGGTGCTGTTGGTGCTATATCAGAAACAGACATAACACTAGCTGCTGCATCTAATGCTATAGTTATAGGATTTAATGTTAGACCAGATAACAATGCTATAGCAGCTGCAGAAAGAGATGGAGTTGAAGTTAAAACTTATAGAGTAATATACGACGCTATAGAAGATATAAAATCAGCTATGATAGGTATGTTAGATCCAGAATACAAAGAAGTTATTTTAGGAACAGCAGAAATAAGAGCTACTTACAAAATTTCTAATGTTGGAACAATAGCTGGAGGATATGTATTAACTGGTAAATTAGTTAGAAATGCTGATGTAAGAGTTATAAGAGAAGGAATAGTTATTTTTGAATCTAAATTAGCATCATTAAAGAGATTTAAAGATGACGTAAAAGAAGTAAATGCTGGATATGAATGTGGCTTTAGTGTTGAGAAGTTTAATGACATTAAAGAGGGAGACATAATAGAAGCATATACTATGGAAGCAGTTCAAAGAAAAGAACTTTAATTTTATAAAGAGGTGATTTATATGGCTAACTTCAGAGGTAAAAGAATAAATGAAGAAGTAAGAAAAGAAGTAAGTGATATCATAAGAAATCAAATAAAAGACCCTAGACTAACAGCTATGGTAAGTGTAACTCATGTTGAAGTTACGAAGGATTTAAGATACGCTAAAGTTTTTGTTAGCCTATTCGCTAAAAATGATGAAGAAAAAGAGGAAAGCTTAAAAGCTCTAAAAAATTCAGCTGGATTTATTAGAAAAGAAGTTGGAAGTAGAGTTAAGCTAAGAAGTACTCCTGAAATATTATTTGAAGAAGATAATTCTATAGATAATGCAATGTATATTGAATCATTGTTAAATCAAATTAAGGAGAAATAAAAAATGAGATTTCATGAAGTAATATCAATTATAAATAAAAGTAAAAAAATTGGTATAACATATCATGTATCTCCAGATGGTGATGCCTTAGGTAGTGTTTTAGCACTACTTCAAGGCATTAGAATTTATGGTAAAAAAGCTTATGTTATCTCTAAAGACTTAGTCTCAGATAACCTAAGCTTTCTGCCTTATGCTGAGGAAATAAATGGAGAAGTAATAAAGCCATCAGAAGATACAGATTGTGTTATAGTTTTAGATTGTGGTAATTTTGAAAGAATTTCAGCAGATTTAAGCGAATTTAAAGGAACTTTAGTTAATATAGACCATCATTTATCTAATGATAAATACGGTAATATAAATTATTTAGATGTAGAGGCTTCTGCTACTGCAGAGATAATATTTATGCTTCTTAAAGAGATGAAGGTTGAAATAAATGAAGATATAGCTAAATGTCTTTATACATCTTTAATAACTGATACAGGTTCTTTTAGATATTCAAATTCTACTGAAAGAACTCATATAATAGCAGGTGAATTAGTTAATTATATAAAGCATGATGAAATTCATAGAAATATATTTGATAATAAACCTTTTGCTAAAATGAAATTAATGTCCCTAGTTTTAGGAGATATGGAACTAGTTTGTAATAATAAAATAGTTCTTATGAGAATTACTAAGGACATGATAGATTCTATTGGAGAAGAAATTCAAAATAGTTCAGATGTTGTATCTTTAGGAAATCAAATAAAAGGAGTAGAAGGATGCATTCTTCTTAAGGAAGTAGACGAAGGAGTAAAGGTTAGTTTAAGGTCTAAAGATTCTTTAGATGTTAGAAGTATTGCAGAAAATTTTGGTGGCGGTGGTCATACAAAGGCATCAGGAGCTTTTATAAAGGGTGTAAATATAGAAGAAGCTAAAAATGAAATATTAAAAGTTCTTGAAAAAGAGATGGTGTAATTTATGAATGGAGTAATTAACATATATAAAAATACAGGTATGACTTCCTTTGATGTTGTTGCTATAGTAAGAAAAATTGCAAAAACCAAAAAAGTTGGGCACACAGGAACTTTAGACCCAGAAGCTTCTGGAGTTTTGCCAGTTTGTATTGGAAAAGCTACAAAAATTATAGATTATATAATGGATAATAAAAAAATCTATAGAGTAAATTTTAAACTTGGTACGGTAACAGATACCTATGATTTAGAAGGCAAAATATTAAAAGTTTGTGATGCATCAAAGGTAAAAGAAGAAGAAATATTAAATTGCATAAATTCTTTTATAGGTACTATAGAGCAAGTTCCACCTATGTATTCTGCTTTGAAGCAAAATGGGGTAAGACTATATGAGTTAGCAAGACAAGGAATTGAAGTTGAAAGAGAAGCAAGAAAGGTTACTATTGATTCTATTTATAATATAAAAATAGAGTCAATTTATAATATACAAATGGATGTTTCTTGTTCTAAAGGAACATATATAAGAAGTCTTTGCTATGATATTGGCGAAAAGCTAGGTGTTGGTGCAACTATGACTAAATTAGAGAGAATACAAAATGGCCCTTTTACTAAAGAGGAAGCAATAAATATAGAAGATTTAACAGAAGAAATTTTAAAAAATAATATTATTTCAATTGAAAGTGCTTTAGAAGCCTTTCCTAAAATAACTGTAAATAATAAGTTTTTTAAGCTTTTAAAAAATGGAGTTAAAGTTTTTGATAAAAGATTATATGAAAAAGAACTTGAGATAAACAAGCTATATAGAGTATATGGAGAAGAAGGAGTATTTTTAGGTTTAGGAAAAAAGGATGAAAAAGGATTTAAAATAGAGAAGTTACTAATAGAGGAGTAGTCAATGATTTTAATAAATAATGATTTTAAGAAAGTGGTTGAGAAAAGCACCTATGTAGCTTTAGGAAGTTTTGACGGTATTCATAAAGGGCACTTAGCTTTAATAAATAAAAGTAGGGATTTAGCAAAAGAAAAGAATTCCTTAAGTATGGTATATACATTTAAAAATCATCCAAGAAAGCTTATAAATAAAGAAAAAGCACCAAAACTTCTAATGAATTTACAAGAAAAAATAAATATCCTTAAAGATTTAGTTGATTTAACTAATTTTGTGGAATTTGATAAAAAGTTTATGAAGTTAGAACCTGAAGAGTTTATAGAAAACCTTATAAAAGAATATAATGTCTGTGGAATTGTTGTTGGATTTAACTATAGGTTTGGTCATAAAAATAAAGGAGATGTAAAGCTCCTTGAAAAATTGTGTAAAGATAAAGGTATAGAACTTTATGTTATAGACCCATATACTTATAAAGAAGAAGTTGTAAGCTCTACAAGAATTAGAAAAGCTTTAGCTAGTGGAGAAATTGAAGAAGCTAATAATATGCTTGGAAGATATTTTTCTTTAACTGGAGAAGTTGTAGATGGAAAAAAACTTGGAAGAACTATTAATTTTCCAACAGCTAATTTAAAAAATGATTGTGAAATAATCTTACCTAAAATAGGAGTTTATTATACTAATGTATTAGTTAAAAATAAAATTTATAAAGGAATAACTTCTGTTGGTAGTAATCCTACTGTAAATGGAAAGGTTATTACTGTTGAAACTCACATATTAGATTTTAATGATGATATTTACGGAGAAAATATAAGTGTTCATTTTATAAATAAAATAAGGGATGAAAAAAAATTCAACTCTTTAGAAGAACTAAAAAGTCAATTAATAAAAGATAAGAATTTTGCTAAAAAAAGCCACATAAAAATTTATTTGTAATAAAGATTTACAATAAAAGCGACTTTTGATATAATCATATAGAACCTAACTCTAAGATTTAAGGGTAACCGTCTTTTTTCTTGGAACTAGGGGATAATTTTTCGGAGGTGTAACAATGGATAAATTAAGAAAACAAGAAATCATAGCTAAACATGCAAGACACGAAGGAGATACTGGTTCACCAGAAGTTCAAATTGCATTATTAACAGAAAGAATAAACTCTTTAACTGATCACTTAAGAACACACAAAAAAGACCACCATTCAAGAAGAGGTCTTTTAATGATGGTTGGACAAAGAAGAGGATTATTAAACTACTTATATGAGCAAGATATCGAAAGATATAGAGCTATAATCAAAGAATTAGGATTAAGAAGATAATTTAGTAGAGCGGGTTTTTACCGCTCTATTATTTTAAAAATATTAATATTGTAAAATTTTAGTCTTTATATACCGAAAGGAGGTATTTATATGAATCATACCCATGAAACTATCATAGCAGGAAGACCAATGAAAGTTGAGTTCGGTAAACTAGGAATGCTTTCAGATGCTGCTATATTAATGAGTTATGGAGATACAGTAATATTAACAAATGTAAATGCATCAGAAAAACCAAGAGAGGGAATAGACTTTTTTCCACTAAGTGTTGAATATGAAGAAAGACTTTATTCAGTTGGTAAAATACCAGGTGGATTTATAAAAAGAGAAGGAAAGCCTTCAGAGAAAGCTATACTAAATGGTAGAGCTATAGACAGACCTTTAAGACCTTTATTTCCAAAAGGGTATAGAAATGATGTTCAAGTAGTATGTACAGTTGTTTCAGTAGAAAATGATAACCTTCCTGAAATACTAGCTATAAATGCTGCCTCAATGGCATTATGTTTATCAAGCATACCTTTTACTACTCCAGTTGCTGCAGTTCAAGTTGGATTAATAGGAGATGAATTTATCTTAAATCCTACTTCACAACAAAGAGAAGAAAGCTCACTTCAATTAACTGTTTGTGCAACTAGTGAAAGAGTTATGATGATTGAAGCTGGTGGAGATGAAATCCCAGAAGATACTATGATTAATGCTATAAAATTTGGTTTTGATAAGTGTCAGGATATAATAAAATTCCAAGAAGAAGCTACAAGTATGTTCGGTAAAGAGAAGAAAGTTCCAGAGCTACATAAAGTACCAGAGGAAATAGAGGAAGCAGTAAGAGAATTTGCTTTTGATATGATAAATGAGTCAATGCACATTACTGATAGAGATGAAAGAAATGCTGCAATGGACGAAGTTAAAACTAAAATAAATGAAGAGTTTGAGGAAAAATATCCAGATAATATGTCTGACATTGGAGAAGCTGTTTACGACATGCAAAAAGAAGTTGTAAGACATATGCTTTTAAAAGAAGGAAAAAGACCAGATGGAAGAGCTTTTGATGAAGTAAGAAAAATTAGCTGTGAAGTTGGATTACTTCCAAGAACTCATGGAACAGGATTATTTACAAGAGGTCTTACTCAAGTAATGACTGTTGCAACTTTAGGTTCTATAAGTGAAATTCAAATATTAGATGGTATTGGTGAAGAAGAATCTAAAAGATATATGCACCACTATAATTTCCCAGCATATAGCGTAGGAGAAGTTAGACCATTAAGAGGACCAGGTAGAAGAGAAATAGGTCATGGTGCTTTAGCTGAGAGAGCTTTAGAACCACTTATACCTTCAGAAGCTGAATTCCCATATACAATAAGATTAGTATCAGAAGTATTAAGTTCAAATGGTTCTACATCACAAGCATCAGTTTGTGGTAGTACATTAGCACTTTTAGATGCTGGTGTTCCAATAAAAAGACCTGCAGCTGGTATAGCTATGGGATTAATAACTTCAAAGGACTTAACAGAAGAAGAAGTTTTAACTGATATTCAAGGCTTAGAAGATTTCTTTGGAGATATGGATTTTAAGGTAGCAGGAACAGTAGAAGGAATAACTTCAATACAAGTTGATACTAAAATAAAGGGACTATCTGAAAAAGTTATACATGATGCAATATATGGAGCAAGAAAAGCAAGATTAATGATTTTAGATAAAATTAAAGAATGCATACCAGCTCCAAGAAAAGAAGTTTCTAAATATGCACCTAAAACATCAACTTTACAAATAGATCCTGAAAAAATAAGAGATGTAATTGGTGCTGGTGGAAAAGTTATAAATAAAATTATAGCAGATACTGGTGTTAAAATAGATATAAAAGATGATGGATTAGTTTATGTTTCATCCTCTGAAGCAGAGGGAGTAAATGAAGCAGTTAAGATAATAGAAGGTTTAACTAAAGAAGTTAAAGCTGGAGAAATTTATTTAGGTAAAGTTACAAAAATTGCTCAATTTGGTGCCTTTGTTGAAGTATTACCTAATAAAGAAGGATTAGTTCATATTTCTAAATTAGATAATAAGAGAGTAGAGAAAGTTGAGGATATAGTTTCTGTTGGAGATGAAATATTAGTTAAAGTAACAGAAATAGATTCTCAAGGAAGAATAAATCTTTCAAGAAAAGATGCAATAAAAGAAGCAGAAGAAGAGAATAAAGAGCAATAGTAAAAGGCAATTATTATTGCCTTTTTATTTTTTTATATTTTATAAAATAGTTTCTTTTAAGCTTAAATGACATATATTATTTATAAGTAACATATTATTTATTGTTTTAATAAATAATTGTGGAGGGTATATTATGAGTAATAATGTTAAGTATTTAAGTGAAATAGAAAGATATGAAATTATAAATATAAATGATGGTGAGAAATATAGTGGTCTTATAAATAATGATGTTATTATAGATGAAGAAGGAAAATTAAGATATTTAATAGTAAACTTAGGTGGTAGCAAATTTAATCTTTTTAACTCAGATGAATATTTAGAAATAGAATGGGAAAATGTAAAAAGAATAGGAGCTAAAACCATAATATTAGATGTAGATAGTGACATGATTAAAAAAACTAAGCTTTAGGAGTGTGGATATTTTGAAAATAGTAGTACAAAAGTTTGGTGGTACTTCTGTATCAACAAAAGAGAGAAGAACTATGGTTGTAGAAAAGGTAAAGGGTGCTATAGAAAAAGGATATTTACCAGTTGTTGTTGTATCTGCTATGGGAAGAAAAGGAGAACCTTATGCAACAGATACACTTTTAGGATTAGTATCAGAAGAGTTTAAAAAGGAAAATAAATTAGCTACAGACTTACTTATGGGTTGTGGAGAAATTATAAGTACTGTAGTTATGTGTGATGAATTAAGAGAGGCAAAAATAGAAGCAGTTCCTTTAACAGGTGGAAACGCTGGAATTCTTACAGATAATAACTATTCAAGTGCTGACTTTATAGATATAAATCCAAAACTTATTTTAGAGATTTTAAAAGATGGAAAAGTTCCAGTTGTTGCAGGATTCCAAGGAGTTGATAGAGATGGGTTCTTAACAACTTTAGGAAGAGGGGGAAGTGATACTACAGCAGCTGTTTTAGGTGTTGCTTTAAAGGCTGAAGAAGTAGAAATATATACAGATGTTGATGGTATAATGACAGCAGATCCAAGAATAGTTAAAGAAGCGGAACTTATAAATAAAATAAGCTATAATGAAGTTTTTCAATTAGCAGATCAAGGTGCTAAGGTTATTCATCCAAGAGCTGTAGAAATAGCTATGAAGGGAAATGTTACTTTAGTAATAAAAAATACCATGAGCACATGTATTGGTACAATGATAGACAACTTAGGTGATTTAGAAAATAATAAATTTATAACAGGAATAACTCATCAAGGTAATAGAATACAAGTTTCAATAAAAGCTGATGATAATAAAGATAATAAAAATTACAAAACAATTTTAGAAAGTCTTGCAAAAAATAAGATAAGCTTAGACCTTATAAATATTTTCCCAAGAGAAAAAGTATTTACTATAGATGCAGGAGTTAAAGAATTATTTGAAGATATTATGATAAAAAATAATTTAAAATATGAATTAGTTGAAAATTTAAGTACTATTGCTGTAGTTGGTTCAAGAATGAGAGGAATTCCTGGAGTTATGGCGAAGATAGTAGGAGCCTTAGATAGTGAAGATATAGAAGTTTTACAAACAGCTGATTCACATATGACTATTTGGTGCCTTGTTGATAGCAATAATGTAAATAAGGCTATACAAGCACTTCATAGAGCTTTTATGAAATAATGTATATAAAATTTCCTTTCTGTATAAAATAAAAATATACAGGAAGGAGATTTAAATTATGGAACATAATAAAGAAAATGAAAATAAAACCTTAGAAGAAATAAAAGAACTAGGTACCGTTTTGCCTAAGGAAAAAAAGGAAGATTCTAATATACAGGTTTTAACTATAATAGGACAGATAGAAGGACATAATGTTCAACCACCACAAACGAAAACAACTAAATATGAGCATATGATTCCTCAACTTATAGATATAGAGCAAAATGATAAGATAAAGGGGATATTATTTGTTTTAAATACTGTAGGAGGAGACGTAGAAGCTGGCTTAGCCTTAGCTGAGATGATAAGAAGTTTAAAAAAGCCTACAGTATCTTTAGTTATTGGAGGAGGACACTCTATAGGAGTTCCTTTAGCTACAGCCTCTAACTACTCTTTTATATCTCCCTCAGCAACAATGATAATTCATCCTATAAGAATGAATGGATTAGTAATAGGAGTTCCTCAAACCTTTAAGTATTTTAATAAAATGCAAGAGAGAATAAATGATTTTATACTAAGAACATCAGATATAAAGTTAGAGGTTTTAAAGAAGCTTATGATGCAAACAGATGAGCTTTTAAATGATATGGGAACTATTTTAATAGGAGAAGAGGCAGTTAAGTGTGGCTTAATAAATGAAGTTGGTGGAGTTAAGGAAGCATTACATAAGTTAAATACCTTAATAGAAGCTAATAAATAGAACCATAGTATATTCTATGGTTCTATTTATATAATATAAAAATATTTTGACATTTTGCAGTAGTTTATGTGTATAATATTTTTTGGTACAAGTATTTACTCCTTTAATATTAAAATAAGGTGAGGTGATTTATTTTAGTATGGCTAGCGTAAAGAAAAAAAGTTCAAATAAAACTAATAGGAAGAAAAAGCAAGGCCAAATTAAAGTTACAGAAGAAATATATGCTTTAATAGCAATTTGTGCTTCTTTAATTGTTATGTTTAGCTTATATACAGATAAAGCAGGATATTTAAGTGTTATATCAAGAACTATATTAATAGGTTTTTTTGGAATAGGAGCATTTTTTATACCTATTTACATAATATATTTATGTGTAACACTTATTTTATTTAAAAAGGAAGTGCTTTTTTCAAGAGTTGGATTAGGCATAACTATAGCACTTATAACAACTATTTTGCTTATACAAACTATAAATATAAATGACTATTATGTTCAAGGAAACTTATGGGAATCTATAAAGGACATATGGACATCTAAAAGTCATTGGCATGGAGGATTAATAGGATTTATAACTGTATTACCTTTATATAAATTAATAGGAAAAGTTGGGCTTTATATAGTATTTATAACTTTATATATAATAGCCTCTATGCTTATTTTTGATTATAACTTAGCTTCTTTAAAAGGAGTTTTTGGAGGATTTAAGGACAAGGCCTCTAAGGTTAAGTTTACAGATAAAAATTATGAAAAAGATGATTATATAAGTTTAAAGAAGAGAGATTCCTCAAAAGGAAATAAGGATTTGGAATCTAAAGGAAATTTTGAAGAACAAAGTAAAGTTAAAATTTTAGATTTTATGAAAAACTCCTCTTTAAGTAATATTGATGATACTATAGAGGAGAACAATTTAGATAACAAAGAAAATGTAAGCAAGTTAAAAAAAGATTGCAAAAAGCCTAGAGAATTAGACATAGATAATACTATAATAGAACAAAGAGGCTTTGCTTCTCAAAAATCAAAAGAGGAAAATAAAAGTAAAGAAGTATATACTAATGACAAAAAAGATGAAAAAATATTTAATACTTATATTATGCCAAAAGCAGATCTTTTAAATATACAGGAACATGAATTAGACAAGGATGATAAAAAAGCTTTATTAGCAAATGCAGCTAAACTTGAAGAAACACTTATGAGTTTTGGTGTAGAGGCTAAAATACTTCAAGTAACAAAGGGACCTTCTGTTACTAGATTTGAACTTCAACCTAAGGCGGGAATAAAGGTAAGTAAAATTGTAAACTTATCAGATGATATAGCCTTAGGATTAGCAGCTAAAGGGGTTAGGATAGAAGCACCTATTCCAGGAAAGGCTGCAATAGGAATAGAGGTTCCAAATAAAGAGCAGACTCCCGTTTTCTTTAGAGAAATAGTAGAATCTAAAGAGTTTTTAAACAATAAATTTAAGGTAGCTTGTGCTTTAGGAAAAGATATAACAGGAAAGGCAGTAGTTACAGATTTAACTAAGATGCCTCATGTTCTTATTGCAGGTGCTACAGGTTCAGGAAAAAGTGTTTGCATAAATACTTTAATAGTTAGTATTTTATATAAATATTCTCCAGAGGATGTTAAGCTTTTAATGGTTGACCCAAAGGTTGTTGAATTAAATGTTTATAATGGCATTCCTCATTTATTAATTCCTGTAGTTACAGAACCTAAAAAAGCAGCTGCTGCTTTAAATTGGGCTGTTAATGAAATGACTAGAAGATATAAACTTTTTGCTGATAATGGAGTTAGAAATATAGAATCTTATAATTCTTTATTTAATAAGGGAGAAGTAGAGGAGAAGCTTCCTTATATAGTAATAATAGTAGATGAGCTTGCAGACCTTATGATGGCTTGCCCTCATGATGTAGAAGATTATATATGTAGACTTGCTCAAATGGCTAGAGCTGCAGGAATGCATTTAGTAATAGCAACGCAAAGACCTTCTGTAGATGTAATAACAGGAGTTATTAAAGCTAATATACCATCTAGAATATCTTTTGCAGTTTCAAGTCAGATAGATTCTAGGACAATTTTAGATTCAGCAGGAGCAGAGAAACTTTTAGGAAGAGGGGATATGTTATTTTATCCTGTAGGAGAAGCTAAACCTCAAAGGGTTCAAGGAGCTTTTATTTCAGAAGAAGAGGTCGAACATGTGGTATCTTTTATAAAGGAATCTAGAAAGGATACTAAATATGAAGATGAAATACTAGAACATATAAATTCAGTAGCTATTTCTTCAGAAGGAAATTCTGAAGGAGATAGAGATGAACTTTTAGATGAAGCTATAGATATTGTAGTAGAAAGTGGTCAAGCATCTGCATCTTATTTACAAAGAAGATTAAGAATAGGATTTAACAGAGCGGCAAGAATAATAGAAGAATTAGAAGAATGTGGTGTTATTTCTAGAAGAGATGGAAGTAAACCAAGACAAGTTCTTATTAGTAAGGATGAAATAGAAAATATTAAATAAAAACTTGTTTAATTTAAAAAAGAGTTTTAAAATAAAAGATATATATTTAAACGTAGGAGGAAGTAGATTTGGCAAAATATAAGGTAGGAATGGTGAGTTTAGGTTGTGACAAAAATAGGGTTGACTCAGAGATAATGCTTGGCATGGTACAAAATGAGTATGAACTTACTAATAATCCAAAGGAAGCAGATATAATAATAGTAAACACTTGCGGATTTATAGAAAAAGCTAAACAAGAATCCATAAACACAATATTAGATATGGCAAAATATAAAACAAGTCATAACTGTAAGTTACTTATAGCTACAGGATGCTTAACCCAAAGATATGGTGATGAATTATTAGAATTAATGCCTGAAATAGACATAATGTTAGGTGTTAATGATTATGCTAAAATAAATGAAGCCATAATGAACTTTATAAATGGAAATAAAGAAAAGATAAAAGCTATAAATTACAGTGATGTTTCAATTAATGAGGGACTAAGACTTATAACAACAGATAAAGCTACTGCATATTTAAGAATTGCAGAAGGATGTGATAATTTCTGTACTTACTGCATTATTCCTAAAATTAGAGGGAAATTTAGAAGTAGAAATTTAGATAGCATAGTAGAAGAAGCACAAAGCTTAGCTAAATCAGGTGTGAAGGAACTTATTTTAATAGCACAAGATACAACTAATTATGGGGTAGACCTGTATGGTGAAAAGAGACTTCATATTGTTTTAAGAGAGTTATCTAAGATAGAAGGAATAGAATGGATAAGAGTTTTATATTGCTACCCTGAAGCTATATATGATGAGCTTATAAAAGAAATAGCAGTAAATGAGAAAGTGTGTAAATATTTAGATTTACCTATACAACATATTAGTAACAATGTTTTAAAGAGAATGGGTAGAAAAACTACAAAAGAAGAAATTATAGGAAAAATTGAAGATTTAAGAAAGCATATTCCTAACATAGTTTTAAGAACTTCCTTAATTGTTGGGTTCCCAGGAGAAACTTGTGAGGACTTTGAAGAATTAAAATCCTTTATAAAAACATATAAATTAGACAAGGTTGGAGTATTTACTTATTCAAGGGAAGAAGGAACACCAGCTTCTATAATGGAAAATCAAATTGATGAAGAAGTTAAGAGAGAAAGAGAAGAAGAAATAATGCTACTTCAAAAGGAAGTATCAGAAGAAATCAATAAAAATAAAGTAGGTAGAGAATATAAAGTTCTTATTGAAAAATTTAATGGAGAATACTATATAGGAAGAAGCTATGAAATGGCTCCAGATATAGATGGTTATATTTATGTAAAAGGAAATGGAGCTAAAAAGGATCAGTTTTGTAAAGTTAAAATTGAAAAAGCATTAGAATATGATTTAATAGGAGTTGTATGCAATGAATCTTGCAAATAAATTAACTTTAATTAGGATAATTTTAGTTCCCATATTCTTAGTATTTATAGCTTCCCAAAACTTGCCTTATAGTAGTATAATAGCAACACTTATATTCATAGTAGCATCTGTTACAGACCAGTTAGATGGATATATTGCAAGATCTAGAAATCAAGTTACTAACTTTGGTAAGTTTATGGACCCTTTAGCAGATAAGTTATTAGTTACATCAGCACTTATCTCTTTAGTTGAATTACAATTAGTTCCTGCATGGGCTGCAATTATAATAATAGCTAGAGAATTTGCTGTATCAGGATTAAGAACTATAGCTGCTTCAGAAGGAATAGTTATAGCTGCTAGTTGGTGGGGAAAAATAAAAACTGTAATACAAATAATAGCTATAGTGCTTTTATTATTACAAGTAAATATAATAAATTCACCAGGAATTATGGACTTAGTTGCTGGAAGTAGCTTTTTAAGAAACTTCTTTACTTATGTTCCTAATATATTCTTATATTTAGCTGTTATAATAACAATAATTTCTGGAGTAGATTACTTTAGAAAAAATAAAAATGTTATAAATACCTATAGATAAGGGTTTAAAACTTGAAAAATAGTCAATTATTAAGACATGAGGTTCTTTTAGGACTTCATGTTTATATTGACTTTTTTTTTGTTTATATTATAATAATAGTAGAACTTATGTTCGGTTATTCAAGGAGGTTAAGTATGGCAAATATAGATAAAGATAAATTAAAAGCTATTGAAATGGCTATGGGGCAAATAGAAAAACAATTTGGAAAAGGTTCTGTAATGAAACTTGGAGAGCAAGGTTCTCCTCAAATGGATGCAGTATCTACAGGTTGTTTAGACCTTGATATAGCTTTAGGAATTGGTGGAGTACCAAGAGGAAGAATAATTGAGATATATGGTCCTGAAAGTTCAGGTAAAACAACAGTTGCTCTACATGTAGTTGCAGAAGCTCAAAAATTAGGTGGAGCAGCAGCTTATATAGATGCAGAGCATGCTTTAGACCCAGTTTATGCAAAAAGATTAGGTGTTAATATAGATGATTTAGTTGTTTCACAACCAGATACAGGAGAACAGGCTTTAGAGATTACAGAGGCTTTAGTTAGATCAGGAGCTATAGATGTTTTAGTTGTAGACTCTGTTGCAGCTTTAGTTCCAAGAGCGGAAATAGAAGGAGAAATGGGTGATTCTCATGTGGGACTTCAAGCTAGATTAATGTCACAGGCTTTAAGAAAATTAACAGGTACAATAAATAAATCTAACTGTGTAGTAATATTTATTAACCAGTTAAGAGAAAAGGTTGGAATAATGTTTGGTAATCCAGAAACTACTCCAGGAGGTAGAGCATTGAAATTCTATTCTTCAATTAGAATGGATATAAGAAGAATAGATTCAATAAAGCAAGGTGATGGAATAACTGGTAATAGAACAAGAGTTAAAATAGTTAAAAATAAAGTTGCACCTCCTTTTAAACAAGCTGAATTTGATATAATGTATAATGAAGGAATATCAAAAGAAGGTAATATAGTTGATGTTGGAGTAAAGGAAAATATAGTGCAAAAAAGTGGAGCTTGGTTCTCTTATGGAGATATAAGATTAGGACAAGGAAGAGAAAATGCTAAGCAGTACTTAAAAGATAATCCAGCCGTTGCTTTAGATATAGAAAATCAAATAAGAGAGAAATATTCTCTTCCTTTAGCAAAAGCTATTGAAGTTTCAGAGGAAAAGGAAGAAAAGGAAGAATAAAAAGATAAGGTTTCCTTATCTTTTTTTTATTAAAATTTTATCAGTTGATAGAATAAAAAAGCTTTAAAATCTATAAATTTAACAGACAAAGTACTTAAAAAAGCTTTCATTACCCTTTTACATAAAGAATAATATAAGCTTTTTAGCATATAATATAGGCAAGGGGTAATCTTGACATAAGTTTAAAATTACTATACAATAATAACAAATACTGGTTTATCATATTCAAAAAAATTACAGTGAGAATAGTATGACACCTTTCTACGCGAAGTGTTTTTATAGAGAGAATAAGCGAGGAGGTGTTTATATGATAGTAGGAATACTTATAGGAATAATAATATTAGGGGTAGTAGGGTTTATTCAATACACTCTTATACAGAAAGCTTCACAAAATAGGGTGGAAAGCTTAGAAAAAGAAGCAAACTTAACACTTGAGGAGGCTAAAAGAGCAGCTGAATCAATGAAAAAAGAAGCCATATTAGAAGCTAAAGAAGAGGTGCACAAATTAAGGGCAGATCTTGATAAAGAAACTCGTGATAGAAGAAACGAGATTCAAAGATTTGAAAGAAGACTTATACAAAGAGAAGAATCTTTAGATAAAAAAGGTGAAATGCTTGAAAAAAGAGAAGATAGCATAAATAAAAAGTCTATAGAAATTCAAGACCTTGAAGAACGTGTACAAAGTTTATACGGAGAACAAAGATCAGAACTTGAAAGGATTTCTAATCTTTCAAGTGAAGAGGCAAGAACATTATTATTAGATGAAGTAAAAAGAGAAATAAAACATGAATCAGCTATGCTGATTAAAGAACTTGAAACTAAAGCCAAAGAAGAAGCTGATAAAAAATCAAGAGAAATAATTACTACTGCTATTCAAAGATGTGCAGCAGACCATGTTTCTGAAACAACAGTACATGTTGTTGCCTTACCTAACGATGAGATGAAAGGAAGAATCATCGGAAGAGAAGGTAGAAATATAAGAACTTTAGAAACATTAACAGGGGTTGATTTAATAATAGATGATACTCCAGAGGCTGTTATTCTTTCAAGCTTCGATCCAATTAGAAGAGAAGTTGCAAGAATAGCTTTAGAGAAATTAATTGTAGATGGAAGAATTCATCCAGCTAGAATTGAAGAAATGGTAGAAAGAGCTATTAAAGATGTGGAAAATGACATTAAGGAAGAAGGAGAACAAGCAACCTTTGAAACTGGTGTTCATGGATTACATCCTGAAATAATTAAGCTTCTAGGAAGACTAAAGTATAGAACAAGTTATGGTCAAAATGTTTTAAAACATTCAATAGAGGTTTCATATTTAGCTGGTTTAATGGCATCTGAATTAGGTTTAGATGTAAATTTAGCTAGAAGAGCAGGCCTTTTACATGATATAGGTAAAGGTGTTGACCAAGAATATGAAGGTCCTCATGCAGTTATAGGTGGAGAACTTGCAAAGAAATATCATGAATCACCAGCTGTTGTAAATGCAATTGCAGCACATCATGGTGACGTGGAAATGCAAACTCTTGAGGCAGTACTTGTTCAAGCAGCAGATGCTATATCAGCAGCTAGACCTGGTGCAAGAAGAGAAACTTTAGAAGCTTATATTAAGAGATTAGAAAAATTAGAAGAAATAGCTACTTCATATGAAGGTGTAGAAAAGTCATATGCCATTCAAGCTGGAAGAGAAATTAGAATTATGGTTAAACCAGATCAAGTTGACGATGCAGGGGCAATTGAGATGGCGAGAAATATTGTTAAGAATATAGAAGAGCAATTAGAGTATCCAGGTCAAATCAAGATAAATGTAATTAGAGAAACTCGTGCAGTTGACTATGCTAAATAAATGAATATATAAAATACATTTTGTTTACAAAATGTATTTTTTTAATTAACTCCACTAAATTTTTAGTGGAGTTTTGTTATTTAAATTTAAATTTTAAAAATATTTTATAGATTTTAGAAGGAATTAATAGAAGTATATAGAATATTTATACTTAAAGGAAAACGTTAACTATAAATGTAAACGTATCCTAAAAAGGTCTAGGAGGTTTATATAATGGAAGTATTAAAGGTATCAACTAAATCAAATCCTAATTCAGTAGCAGGAGCACTAGCAGCTATAATAAAAGAAAGAAACACTGTAGAGATACAAGCTGTAGGAGCTGGAGCTATAAATCAAGCTGTTAAGGCTATAGCTATAGCTAGAGGATTTGTTGCACCAAGTGGTAAGGACATAGTTTGTATCCCAGCATTTACAGACATCGAAATTGATGGAGAAGAAAGAACAGCTATAAAGCTTATAATACAGCCAAGATAAAGTTTAGTTAAATTCTAAATTTGGTAAATAAATAAAAACTGCTATGGTTAATTCTGTAGCAGTTTTTTTATTTGTTTACTTTAAATAATAAAAATGATATATTTTAAACGTAATAAAATTTCAAGCAGTAAAGAGGGGATTAGATGATATTATCTAGAAAAGCAGAAAATATAGGGGCATCTTTAACTTTAGCATTAACAGCTAAAGCTGGAGAGTTAAAAAAACAAGGTATAGATGTTGTAAGTTTTGGTGTAGGAGAACCTGATTTTAATACACCTAAAAATATAATAGAAGCTGCCATTAATGCTATGAATAATGGTAAAACAAAATATACAGCAACTTCAGGAATAGTAGAGTTAAAAGAGGCTATAGCAAAGAAGTTAAAAGAAGATAATAATTTAACTTATAGCAATAAGAATATAATTGTTTCAACAGGGGCTAAACAGTCTTTAGCTAATTTATTTATGGCTATTTTAAATCCAGGTGATGAAGTAATAATACCAGTACCTTATTGGGTAAGCTATCCTGAATTAGTTAAATTAAGCGATGGAGTACCTGTTTTTATAGAAACTAAAAAAGGAAATGATTTTAAGGTTACTTATAAGGAATTAAATTCTGTATTAACTAATAAAACTAAGGCTATTGTAATAAATTCTCCAAATAATCCAACAGGAACAGTATATTCAAAAAGGGATTTAGAAGAGATTGCAAAATTTGCTAAAGAAAATAATCTTATAATAATTTCTGATGAAATATATGAAAAACTTATATATGGAAAAGAAAAACATATAAGTATTGCTTCTTTAAGTGAAGATGCTTTTAAAAGAACAGTAGTTATTAATGGATTTTCTAAAGCTTATGCTATGACAGGATGGAGAATAGGGTATGCAGCAAGTTATAATGAAGAACTTATAAAAGTTATGAATAATGTTCAAAGTCATATGACTTCAAATACAAATAGTATAGCTCAGTTTGCAGCTTTAGAAGCTTTAATGGGAGAACAAGAAACCTTAAATAATATGGTTAGAGAATTTGCTTCAAGAAGAGACCTTATGATTAAACTTATAAATGAAATTGATGAACTTGATTTTATAGAACCAAAGGGAGCTTTTTATGTTATGATAGATATATCTAAGGTGATAAAAAAGGCTACTTTACAAGGTTCTATGGAGTTTGCAAATTTATTACTAAAAGAGGAAAATGTTGTTGTAATACCAGGGATAGCTTTTGGGGAAGATAATTTTATAAGATTATCTTATGCAACATCTAAGGAAGAAATAGAAAAAGGCCTAAAAAGAATAAAAAATTTCGTAAATAAACTTAATAATGAAAATTAATCTTTATTTAAGTTGTTGAAATTTTCTAAAAAAATGAGTATAATTAAGAAGTTAGTAGTGTTAATTAACAAATAAAAGTAAAGAGGTGTTTATAATGGTAACTAAAGAAGTTATAGTTAAAAATTCAACAGGATTACATGCTAGACCAGCAACTTTACTAGTAAAAAAAGCTTCAGCTTTCAAATCTGACATAAGCTTAGAGTATAATGGAAAGAAAGCTAATGTTAAAAGCTTAATCGGAGTTTTATCATTAGGAGTTTCTAAAGATGCTAATGTTAAGGTTATCGCAAGTGGTGATGATGAAGCTTTAGCAGCTGAAGAAATAGCTAAGTTAATTGAAAATTTAGAAGAGTAATCTTCGTAAAAGGATTCCTAGGGGAATCCTTTTATTTTTTAATAATTTTTATGTTTTTGTCAAAAACTATATTTAATATACGTATATTAAGTAAAAAAATATGCTGTTTTCAAAGAAAATATGGTAAAAACACGAATAATACATAAAAAAAGGATAAATTTATTTATAATAAATTTATCTTATGATATAATAAATTTAAATTAGCAGTTCTACTTTAGGAGGGGAAAAAGTGAAAAATTTATATAGCACACCATTAAATTCAAGATATGCATCAAAAGAAATGTCCTATATTTTCTCTGATGATATGAAATTTTCAACATGGAGAAAATTATGGGTTGCTCTTGCAGAGGGTGAAAAAGAATTAGGATTAAATATAACAGATGAGCAAATAAAAGAGCTTAAAAGTCATATTTCAGATATAAATTATGAAGAAGCCATAAAAAAAGAAAAAGAAGTTAGACATGATGTTATGAGTCATGTTTATGCTTATGGTCTTCAATGTCCTAAGGCAAAAGGAATAATACATTTAGGCGCTACAAGTTGTTATGTTGGAGATAATACTGATGTAATAATAATGAGAGATGCCTTATTACTAATAAAGAAAAAAATAGTTGCAGTTTTAAATAACTTAAAAAACTTTGCTTTAAAATATAAAGATATGCCAACTTTAGGATTTACTCATTTTCAACCAGCACAGCTTACTACTGTAGGTAAGAGAGCTACCTTATGGATGCAAGATTTAGTTATGGATATTGAAAATATAGATTTTCTATTATCAACTTTAAAATTAAGAGGAGTAAAAGGAACTACAGGTACTCAAGCTAGTTTTATGAATCTTTTTGAAGGCGATGAAGAAAAGGTAAAGGCTTTAGATAAAATAGTTGCTGAAAAAATGGGATTTGAAAAAAGTTTTGGAGTTACAGGACAAACTTATCCAAGAAAATTAGACTCTATAATTTTAAATACATTATCAGAAGTGGCACAAAGTGCATATAAGTTCTCAAATGATTTAAGATTACTTCAAAGTATGAAAGAAGTAGAAGAACCTTTTGAAAAAAATCAAATTGGTTCCTCAGCTATGGCTTATAAGAGAAATCCTATGAGAAGTGAAAGAATGGGTGCCTTAGCTAGATATGTTATAGTAGATGCATTAAATCCTGCTATTACAGCTTCAACACAATGGTTTGAAAGAACTTTAGATGACTCAGCTAATAAGAGAATTGCAGTAGCTGAAGCTTTCCTAGCTTTAGATGGTGTTTTAAATCTTTATATAAATATTGCAGAGAATATGGTGCTTTATAATAAAGTTATTGAGGCACATGTAAATCAAGAATTACCTTTTATGGCGACTGAAAACATAATGATGGAATCAGTTAAAAAAGGTGGAGATAGACAAGAACTTCATGAAAGAATAAGAATTCATTCTATGGAAGCTTCTAAAAGAGTTAAGGGAGAAGGACTTAACAATGACTTAATAGAAAGAATAATAAAGGATCCTTCCTTTAATCTTTCAAAAGAGGAAATAATATCTATAATAGACCCAGTTAAATTTGTTGGTAGAGCACCAAGTCAGGTTACAGAGTTTATTGATGAATATGTAAATACTATACTAGAAAAAAATAAAGAAGCTACAAATTTAAGTAGTGATATAACAGTTTAATATAAAAAGAGTTATTTTAGAAGTTTCTAAAATAACTCTTTTTATTTGAATTTATTTTTTTTCTAGAAGATTTGTAAAATAATTTTTAGGTATATAACCTTTTTTAATTCCTTCTGTAACTATAAGATAAGTAGCTGCTGTATCAAATCTAGCATCATGATAATTGCCACTACCCATAAAATACTTATTTGCTGTTTCGCTTATTTTAGAATCACTTATATTTAAGAATTTAATTACCTCTTCAAGTTTAGGATTTTTATAATCTCCAGTAGGTCTTAAAATCTTACATATATCTTTATAATATTTCATAGTGCAAAATGTATTTTTAGGTTCAAATAGTTCTCCAAGACCTAAAAGTTCGTGTTTTAAAAACTTTATATCAAATTGAACATTATGTCCAATTAAAAAGTCAGCATCTGAAAAATCTTTAATAAAATCTAAATAGACATCTTCAAAATATAATCCATTGCTTAATTCATAAAGTTTTTCTAAGGAAAAACCATGAATTTTTTCTGCTTCTTCTTCCATTTCATCAACTGTAAAAAATATATTTTTTCCTACAGTTTTTTGTGGTTTAGTTGAAGTATCTACAAGTATATAGCTAAGTTGACATATACTGCCTGGTCTAACACTTGTAGTTTCTGTATCAAAAAAAAGTAACTTCATTTATTTAGGCCTCCTAATGTTTATTGAATATAAGAAAATAAAGTTTAAATTAAAATATATGTTCTTTAAAAATTTACACTTTATAAATTATAGAAATTTTGATTATAAAATATTAATATTTAAGAATTATATTGAGTATTCTTAAATATTAATATATAAACAAATGAAAATCAAGTTTGATTATTTATAGGTTTTATTATTCTAAAGGAGTGATTGTTTTGAAGAAAACTTATATATTAGACACTAACGTATTGCTATATTCACCAGGAGCTATATATTCCTTTGAAGATAATAATGTTATTATTCCTGAGGTGGTTTTAGAAGAATTAGATAATATAAAAAAAATGAACAATGATTTAGGGGCAAATGCAAGAAATGTTGCTAGAGAGTTAGATAAGTTAAGAAAAAGTGGTTCTTTAAGAGAAGGAGTTATTCTCCCTAAAGGAGGAAAACTTAAGGTTGTTACTAATTTTTATGATACTAAAATACCAGAAGCTTGGAATATAAGTAAAGCAGATAATAGAATAATACAAATCTGTAAATCTTTAAAGGAAAAAGGTGAAGATGTTTGTTTAATAACTAAGGATATTTTTGAGAGAATAAAGGCAGATACAGTAGGAATAAAGTCAGAAGATTTTTATGAAGTAGTAGTTCCAAAGGTTGAGGAGCAGTATAGTGGAAGAATTGAGGTTTATACAGGAGCTGATAATTTAAAAAACTTTTTTAAAAATAAGTTTATAGAAAAAAAAGAATTAAGTTTTTATGATGAAGATAATAAAACTTATATAGAGCCTAAATTAGAGATTAATCAATTTTTAATAATTCATTGTAATGACAATGATAAACAAACTGCTTTAGGAAGATTTGATGGAAAGGTTGTAAGACCATTACTTTATAAGGATAATAATAATATTATGGGAATAAGTCCAAGGAATGTAGGACAAAAATTTATGCTAGAGTGTTTAAGTATCGATGCAAAAAAAGCTCCGCTAGTTATTATAAAAGGCCCTGCAGGGACAGCAAAAACTTTATTTTCCTTAGCCGTTGGTTTGCAAAAAATTCTAGAAGAGGAGAATGGACAGTATAGAAGAATATTAGTTTGTAGGCCTAATGTTACTATGGATGAGGAAATTGGTTATTTACCAGGAACAGAGCAAGAAAAAATAGCACCCTTTATGAGGCCTATATATGATAATTTAGAAATATTAATAGATTCTGATGAAAATGAAAGATATTCTAATGAACGAGAATTAAATGATAAAATAGAAGAACTTTTTGAGAGAAAAATAATAACTACAGAAGCTGTTGCCTATTTAAGAGGAAGAAGTATAATAAAAAATTGGATTATAATAGATGAAGCTCAAAATTTAACACCAAAGCAAGTTAAGGCTATTATAACAAGAGCTGGTGAAGGTTCTAAGATAATATTAGTAGGGGACCCAGAGCAAATAGATCAAGCTTTCTTAGATTCAAGAAGTAATGGCCTTTGTTATGCCTCAGAGAGAATGAAAGGAAGTCATCTTTGTTATCAAGTTACATTAAAATATGATGAATGTGAAAGAAGTGAACTTGCTTATGAAGCGGCAAAAAGATTATAAGTTTTAAGGAAAAGGAGATTTCTTACTATAAATGCAGTTAAGAAATCTCTTTTTAAATATATAAAATTTTATGATAAAATGTATTAAAAGAAGGTTTAAATTAATAATTTATTAAGCTTAGTCTTATTACATAAGAATATTAAGAAAAATATGGTATAATTTTAAATACGAAATAAGGAGGTATTAAGATATGCAATTTTTATTAAATGTCTTTTTAAGCATTCCAGCAATATTAATAGCTTTTTCTGTTAAAGAATATACTCGTGCTAAAATGGCAGATAAGTTAGGAGATAAAACTCCAAGATTTAAGGGAGAATTAACATTAGACCCTTTTAAGCATGTAGATATTGTAGGGGCTGTAATGATGGCTGTCTTTGGATTTGGATGGAGTAAATCAGTAGAAATAAACAAGAATGCTTTTAAAAATCCAAGAAAGGATGCTTTAAAGGTAAATATAGCTGCTTGGCTTTCTAACTTAATTGTAGCTATAGTTTGTGCTATATTAATGGCATTATATTTAAAGTTTTTTGGTATAAGAGGAGATCTTTCTCAAATAATATTTTTAATATTACAGTATATTGTAATATTAAATGTAAACTTTTTTGTTTTTAACATTTTACCTCTTCCAGGATTAGATTGTTTTAGAATTTTAGAGGACCTTAAACCTAAATTATTTTATAAATTATCACAAGTTATATATCAGTACTACTATCCTATACTAATAATTGTAATACTTATAGGTAGATACGTAATGGTTATTCCAGCTAATTTAGTAATGTCTTTTGTATATTCTATAGGCGGATTATTCATGTAAAAATATTTTAGATTAGATAAAACTGAATTTTATTTAGTTTTATCTAATCTATTTTTTTATAAAGATAATTGAAATAAAATGTAAAAATATGGTAATATATAAAGGGGTGAGAATATGATAAGAATGTCTAAAAAAATAAAATTAATTTTAGCCTCTTTACTTATTATCTGTTCCGTTTTTGTAATAAATAATATTATAGGGAATAATGTTTTAAGCACAAGAGGAGCTACTTTAGAAGAAGATGAGGAAGTTTTTAAGGAAAGTGATAAAAAAGGATTTTTAAGTAGATTTTCAATAGGTAAGAAAGTTAATATAAGTGCTGTAGGAGATATAATTTTACAAGATGAGCAAATATGGTCAGCTCATAGTGAAGAAAATAATTCCTATGATTTTAATGATAACTTTAAGTATATAAAGAGTTTTTTAGAAGATAGTGATATAAGTTATGGAACTATTGAAGGAGTTTATGGAGGAGAAGAAATAGGTTATTTTGGATATCCAAAATATAATGGTCCAGATTCTATGATAGATGCCCTAAAAAATGCAGGTTTTAATATTTTAAATTTAGCTACAGACCATTCATTAGATCAAGGATATGAGGCTCTTAAAAATACTGAAAAAAAGATTAATAAAGAAATGACATCAATTGGAAATGATAAATATATAATAAAAAGTATAAAAGGAATAGATATAGCTTTTACCTCTTATACCTATGAGAGTAGGAAAGGAGAAATAAATGGAAATAAAATAGGAGAAGAAAGTACTTTAAATACTTTTTCATATGAAAATTTAGAAGAAGATTTAGAGAAAATGAAAACTTTAATTTATGATATGAAGGAAAATGGAGCTGACTTTATAGTTTTTGGAATGCATTGGGGAGTTGAATATAGTACAGAACCTAGTAAGTATCAAGTTGAAATTGCAAAGGAATTAAATAAATATGGAGTTAACTTAATTTTAGGAAGTAATCCTCATGTAGTTCAACCTATAGAAGAAATAGTAGGAGAAAAGGGTGAAAGGACATTAGTTGCCTATTCTTTAGGAAATTTTCTTTCTAATCAGAGAAAAGAAACTATGGGGGATAGTAGAACTGCTGATGGTATTTTATTAAATTTAACCTTAAAGAAAACAAGAAAAGGTGTTTTAATTGACGATTTAGAATATATACCAACTTGGGTTTATAAAATTCCAAGAGAAAATAAAAAATCTCATTATTATATATTGCCAGTAGAAGAAACTTTAAATAGTGAAGAAGGAAAAAAGTTAGGCAAGGAAACTTTAGAGGAATTAAATAGGTCTTTACAGTCAACAAGAAATATAATTGAAAATAAAGTATAAAATAAAAAAAGTTTATGGATTTTAAAGACCATAAACTTTTTTTATTTTAAGCTTTCTTAATTATTAATTCTTTATTATAAACCTCTTCAAAAGCTTTAGAACTTCTTTTTGCTTGACGAATTTCAAGTTCTAAATCATATTCAGAATGAAGTTTTAATGTTACATTGTCTTCATTTATAATAACATCAACATCTTTAACATGACCTGTTAAGCCTCTATCTAAGCCTTCAGAAATTTTTAGAATAACTCCTAAGTACTCCACGTGTTTTATATCTAACCTATTTATTATGGTTGAATATTTTGCAATTGGTGCTTGGAAAGAATTATTTCTATGATAAGCTGCACATAAAGCACTTAATAAAATCTCTTTGTGAGTTAAACCACTTATGTGAGAGTTTAATATTACATAAAATGAATGCACATGATGGTCATAGTATCTTATACTTATACCACAGTCATGAAGCAAAGAGGCTGTTTTTAATATGTTTTTAAATTCATCTCCTAAGTGATGAAGAGGTTTTAAGCCATCAAATAGAGTGAAGGCAAGTTTGCATACATTTTTAGCATGAGGAATATTTATATTTAATGTATCCATAATACCTTTTAAACTTACATCTAAAATATCATCATAAGTATGGAATTTATCTATTATATACTCATATATTAAGCCTTCTCTAAGACCTCTACCACAGATTATTACCTCATTAGTGTTTGTATAAGTTAAAATCTCTTTGATTAAATCAGTAGAAGCTACTATTACATCTGCCCTAGAGGGAGAAAGACCTTCTATTTTTTGCCTTTGACGTAGATTTTTGCTTTTTAAAAGATGAAACATTGCATCTACATCGTAGTCGTAAAGAACATAATTATGCACAATATCAATAGGGTATCTTTTTCTTCTTCTATCTATTTTACCAAGATTTCTAAAGGAACCTCCAACACCTATAACAGAATCAAAGGAATTATCTTTAAGCCAGTCTATTTCTTTTAAATGTTCTTTAATATAATCTACACATTTTGTGTTGTTTTCATAGGTAATCATGTCCTTTAGTTGGAATAAGGAAGATAAGGTTACATATCCAAAAGGAAGGGTAACTTCTTTATATATTTCATTATCCTTTAGCCAACAAAGATGAGTGTTATTTCCATTTATGTCTAAAAGAAGAGAGTTATCTATATAAAGAGAGTTTTTAGCTCCTAAAAAGTTATAGTGAATTTCTTCTTCATTAGATAAAATTCTAAGGTCTAGCCCTAATTCTCTTTTTATTATTCCTTTAAGGTCAATTTTTTCATCTAAGTCCTTTATGCTTTGGGAGCCTATAAGTACTATTTTTGAGGCACCACAAGATAAACACATAGATTTAAAAGCTTTTATAGATGAAATTGTAATTTTTATTTTTTCTTCATCTAATACAGAGCATGAAAAAAGGTCAGAACCTAATCTTATATGTTCTTTTAACTCATCAATTATTTTAAAGTATCCAGATCTTTCAACTTCAGCAAGAGTTAATCTTACAGAGTTTGAACCTATGTCTATTACTCCTATTCTATCCATTTCTTTTCCCCTCTACTTGTTTAAAATATAATTTGATTATAATATTGATACTATCTAATTTTAAAGAAGTTTTCAATGGAATTTAAAAAAATAAAAGAATTATTAATAATAAATATAATAGTATATTGACAGAATTTAAGATAAAATACTATAATAAGTTAAGAAAATATAATATATAAAGTCTGTGAAGAGAAGAGTAGTCTTTATGATTTCTTAAGCGAGTAAGGGTAGAGTGTAAGCCTTATAGAATAGTTTAGATGAAAAGAGCCTCTGAGATTGCATTTTAATAATTAAAAATTTGTTAAAATGTCGCTTTGCGTTAAATTATAAAGTGGGTTTTTAACCAATTAGAGTGGTACCGCGGATATATCCGTCTCTTTTTTATAAAGAGACGGTTTTTTTATATTGTAAATAAATTTATATTTTGGCAATAATGTCATTATAATATATGATTTTAAAGTTAGATAAAATAAGGAGGATAATTATGGATTACAAAAAGTTAGTTGCAGAAAGAATTAAAGAACATGTAGATTTAGATTTAGAAAACATAGAAAAACTTATAGAAATACCACCTAAACCAGAGATGGGTGATTTTGCTTTTCCTTGCTTTCAATTAGCAAAGGTTATGAGAAAAGCACCAAATATGATAGCTTCTGAATTAGCAGAAAAAATAAATAAGGAAGGCTTTGAAAAGGTAGAGTGTTTAGGGCCTTATTTAAACTTTTTTGTAGATAAAGTAGCTTTTTCAAAGGATATAATAAATAAAGTCTTAGAAGAGGGAGATAAATATGGTTCTTCTAAATTAGGAGAAGGAAAGAATGTTGTTGTTGAATATTCATCACCTAATATAGCTAAGCCATTCCATGTAGGGCATTTATTTACAACAGCTATAGGACATTCATTATATAGAATGTTAACTTTTGAAGGATATAATGCTATAAGAATAAATCACTTAGGAGATTGGGGAACTCAATTTGGTAAGTTAATTTCAGCTTATAAAAGATGGGGAAATGAAGAGGCTTTAGAAGAAGCACCAATAAATGAACTTTTAAGAATATATGTTAAATTCCACGAAGAAGCTGAAAAACACCCAGAGCTTGAGGATGAAGGAAGAATGTACTTTAAAAAGCTTGAAGATGGAGACGAAGAAGCAGTAGCTTTATGGGAAAGATTTAAAGAATTATCTTTAAAAGAGTTTAACAAAATATACGATATGTTAGGAGTAGATTTTGATTCTTGGGCTGGAGAGAGTTTTTACAATGATAAAATGGATGCTGTAGTAGAGGAATTAGAAGAAGCTAAAATACTAACAGAAAGTAATGGTGCTAAGGTTGTTATGTTAGATGATTATAATATGCCACCTTGTATAGTTGTTAAATCAGATGGAGCATCTATATATGCTACAAGAGACTTAGCAGCTGCTAGTTACAGACATAAAACATATAATTTTGATAAATGTATATATGTAGTTGGTAAAGACCAAATATTACACTTTAATCAAGTATTTAAAACTTTAGAATTAGCAGGAAAAGATTGGGCTAAAAACTGTGTTCATATTCCATTTGGATTAGTTAAATTTGCAGATAAAAAACTTTCAACAAGAAAGGGAAACGTAGTTTTACTTGAAGATTTATTAAATGAAGCTATAGAAAAAACTAGAGAAACTATAGAAGAGAAGAATCCTAATTTAGAAAATAAAGAGGAAGTTGCTAAGAAGATTGGTATAGGTGCTATATTATTTACTTACCTAAAGAACTCAAGAGAAAGAGATATAGTTTTTGATTGGAAAGAAATGCTAAGCTTTGATGGAGAAACAGGTCCATATGTTCAATATTCTTATGCAAGAGCTAAAAGTATATTAAGAAAAGCTAAAGAGCAAAACATAAAGGCAGAGCCAGATTTTACAAAGTTAACTTCAAAGGAAGAGTTTGAATTAGCTAAGACTTTAGATGGTTTACAAAAAGCTGTTCTTTTAGGAATAGATAAGTTAGAGCCTTCAGTTGTAACTAGATATTCTATAGAGGTAGCTAAGGCCTTTAATAAATTCTACAATAATCATACAGTTTTAAATGTAGAGGATGAAGGATTAAAGGCTGCAAGACTTGAACTTATAGCAGCTACTGCTCAAGTTATAAAAAATGCTTTATTCTTAATTGGAATAGATGTAGTTGAAAAAATGTAATTTAGTAATAAAAATAACCAATTCCATAAGAGGAATTGGTTATTTTTTTATTTTTTATTATTTTTTCTACTAGGGCAATTTCCTTTAGAAGCACAGCCACTACAGCCATTACATTGCCCACTAGAAGATTTTTTGAAGTTTTTATATAGTATAAATATAACAGCTAATATTATTAGAGCTGTAATAAAAATTTCCATTTGAACACCTTCTTTAAAATATTAATAATCCTATACGATAAATTATGAAGGCAGTTATCCAAGCTACTACAAATTGGAATATTACTGATAATATTGTGAACTTACCACCATATTCTTTTTTCATAACTCCTACAACACTTATACATGGAGTGTATAGTAATACAAAAACCATAAATGAGTAAGAAGAAACTGCTGTGAAAAACTGTGGTAACATGTGAACTAAATCACCCTTATAAATAACTTCCATAGTTGATATTATAGTTTCTTTAGCCATTAAACCAGTTAATAGTGATACTGAAGCTTGCCAGTCTCCAAAACCTAATGGAGTAAATATTGGAGCTATAAATGAACCTATATTATATAAGAAACTATGTGTTATATCTTCAACCATTCCATTAAAGTTAAAGCTTTGAAGGAACCAAATGATTACACTCATTGCAAAGATTATAGTTCCAGCTTTTTTTAGGAAGCTTTTTGATTTATCCCAAAGTTGAGCTAGTACTGAACGAATCTCTGGTATTTTATATTCAGGAAGTTCTATTATAAACGGTTCTTCTTCTTTTTTAAATAAAGTATTTTTAAATATTAAACCTAATATAAAAGCTACTAATATACCTAATATGTATAAGGATGCAACAACTAAAGATGCATTATTTGGGAAAAATAATCCAGCGAAAATTACATATACAGGCAATCTAGCATTACAAGACATAAAAGGAGCTAAAAGAGCAGTAAGCTTTCTGTCCTTTTCACTTTCTAAGGTTCTAGCAGACATAATAGCAGGAACAGTACATCCAAATCCTGTTATCATAGGAAGAAATGCCTTTCCAGAAAGTCCTATCTTTCTCATAAATTTATCCATTAAAAAAGCAACTCTAGCCATATATCCACTATCTTCTAAAATAGATATACATAAGAATAAAGCTAAAATTATTGGAAGTAATACTATTATTCCTCCAACACCTGCTACTATTCCATCTACAACTAAAGATTGGAACCAAGGAGCAGTATTAGATAATAAGTTGCTTAAATAAGGCATAAAGCTTTCGTTTAAAACATTATCTAAAAAATCAGAAATTGGCTGTCCAACCCAGGCAAAAGTAAATTGAAATACGAAAAACATAAGTGCTATAAATAAAGGATATGCAAGCCATGGGTTTAGAAATATTTTATCTAATTTATCTGTTAAGCTAGTTGAAGAGGTGTTAGACCTTTTATAGCAGTCAGATAATTTATCTTCTATAAATTTATAAGTGTGTGCCTCATCTTTAAATGAGTAAGTATTTTTGTCTAAATATTTTTGAAAATCACCTTTATCTATAAATTCTTTTACAGTATCTAAACCTTCTTTTTTAGAAGCTGTTATAGGAATTACTTTAAGATTAAAGGCTTTTTCTAACTTTTTTGGGTCTATTTTTATTCCCTTTTTTTCTGCAACATCAAGCATATTAAGAAGTAATACTATAGGTTTTTTAAACTCCTTAAGTTGCATTGTTAAGTAGAGATTTCTATCTAAATTAGAAGCATCTACTATGTTTAAGATTAAATCAACATCTTCGCTTTCTAGGAACTTTTTAGATACCTTTTCTTCATTAGAGAAAGTATCTAGTGCATATATACCAGGTAAATCTACTATTTTGTTAGAGTTAAAAAAACCCTCTTTTTTATCAACTGTAACACCTGGCCAGTTTCCTACATGTTGGTTAGAACCTGTTAAGGCATTAAAAAGCGTAGTTTTACCAACGTTGGGATTACCGAGTAAGGCTATTGTTGTCATTAGTTTTCCCCCTAATTATTATATTTTTATTTTAAAATTATATTTTTAGCATCTTTTTTTCTAATTGCTAAATCAAAACCTCTTAAATTAACTATTAAAGGATCACCAAGGGGAGCAACTCTTTTTAGAGTAACCTCTGTTCCTTCTATGCATCCTAAAGCTAGAAGTCTTTTAGCTAAAGCGTCATTTCCACGAATTGTATCTACAACTCCTGCTTGACCTACTTTTAAATCATATATACTCATCTTAAGCACCTCACTAATGAAAATCATTATCAAATTCATCTAAATTATATCAATTTACCTCCAATTTGTCAATTAATAATTCTATTAATTAAAATTTTAATTAATATTTATTAATACTTAACTAAATAATGATATAATGATATAATATTTTTGTTACAAGTTTATATAAGAAAAGAGTGATAAAGTGATCATAAAAGAGCATGAAATAGATATAAATGATTTAGATCTTAGTAATGCCCTATCTTTTAATGAAAATTATGATATATATAAACAGGCTGTATATTTTGATTTAGAACACTATGTATATAAAAAGCCAAAGTGCATAGGAGTTTTTGGTGCTGGATATTTTGATGAGGAAAAATCAAAATTTATTACTACTCAGTACATGATAGAGCATAAGGGAGAAGTAAGAGATATTCTTTACCTAGCAAAAAAATATTTTATAATGGTTGCAGCAGAAAAAAAGAAAAAGTATATAGTAACTTTTTCTGGAAATAATGACTTTACAGTTATAAATTATTTGTTTGATAAGTATGGAATAAACTTTGATTTTAGCAATTACTTTAGGTCTGTTGATATACAGAAAATTTATGAGCATACTTTTAAACAAGGGATAGGTCTTAAAGCTTTAGAAAAAAAATTTGGAATTGAAAGAGAGGGAGATGTTCTTTCAGGTTCAAACTTAGCTAAAACCTTCCATAAGGTTTTAAAAGATAAGGAATATTTTCAAAGAATGCCAAAGGAAAAAGTTGAAAAAATACTTATTTATAATGAACAAGATGTAGTTAATTTATTTTACATATTGTTAAGTTGGAAAAAAATATTAGTTAATTTAGATGAATTAGATGAAGATGTAAAGTGTGAAGAAAGTAAATAGTTTTCTATAGATTTAAGTAAGCTATAAAAACTAAGGGTACCAAAAGGGTACCCTTAGTTTTTATGTTTTATTATGGAATTTCCATCAGAACTTAAAACAATTGTTCCATCTTCATCTGTTCTAAAAACTTTGCTTTTAGATAATTTTTTTAAAGTTTCCTTTGAAGGATGTCCATAGGAATTATCTAATCCAGAAGAAATAACTGATATATTTGGAGATACTTCTTTTAAAAATTCCTCGGAAGAAGAAGTGCTACTGCCATGATGACCAACCTTTAAGACATTAGATTTTAAATTTTTCTTAGATAAAAGAACATCCTTTTCAGCTTCTATTTCAGCATCCCCTGTAAACAAAAATGATGTTTTACCATAATATATTTTAAGGATTGGAGAAAAATTATTTATATTTTCATAATTCTTGTAAGAGGATTTAAGAATAATCTTACAGTTTTTACCTAAATTAATAGGCAAAGGACCAGAATTTGATAAAAACCTAATTTCAATATTATTTTTATGTATTAAATCTAAAAGATTATTATAGGAAGAATTTTTATTTTTTATAAAAGGAGTAAAAAAATAATCTATAGAAAATTTATTTAATAAAGCTTTCATAGAACCTATATGATCTTCATGGGGGTGTGTAGCTATTATATAATCTAATTTTTTTACATTGATTTTTTTTAAATAGTTAATTAAATTCTTAGAGTATTCTAAGGAACCAGTATCTATAAGTAAATTTTTATTATTACTTTGTATTAAAGTTGAATCTCCTTGATTAACATCTATAAAATGTACTAAAAAATCTTCTTTTAAAAATTTATTAGAGGGTAAATAAGAAAAGATTTTAATTAAAAGTATAAATATTAAAAATAAGCTTAGTTTTTTAGTGGTTATTTTCATAAAAGCTCCTTTATAGAATAGTTAGTATAAAAATTATTGACAAGTATAAAAAAATATAGACAAATATATAAAAGAATATATTACAAAAAAAATAAATAATGAAAAATTATGGAAAGATACAACTTTAATGTTATAATTAAATTGGAAATATTTATTTTTTTATAGCTTTTAAAATAAAAAGGGGGAATAATAATGAAAAAAGAGTTTTGCTTAAAACATGGTAAAGCAACTATAAACTTTACAGAAAAATATTGTGATAGTTTTGAAGCTATATTAAATAGCGAAGGATTTAAAAGAGTATTAGAGGCATACTTAAAAAAGACTAAAAACAAAAAAAGCCATAATTTTAGATTTTTAAGTGAGGCTATAGGAACAGAAGATATAAAAATTTTATCTAGATATTTAATAAGCACATTAAAACTTTTATCTATGATTGGGGTAGATGAGATATTAGTTATTAATGAAGCTTTTGAGGATATACTTTGTAATAAGAAAGCTTTTATAAATCTTATAGATGATTTTTATTCTTTTTGGAGAAATTTAGAGAGATACACAGTTATTCAAAATAATAAGCTAAAGGATGGAATATCAGCAGTAGGTTTTGTAGATGCTAATAAAAATTTTAATGATTTAGTACTTAGATTTTACAGAAGACTTCAAAAAAATCTTTTAGGAAATATGCCAAGTGTTTTAAGACAAGTTTCAGCAGGTGGAAATGCTAGTATTATGGTAAGTGATTTAATTTGGCCAAATTCTAGAGAGTATTCAATATTAGAGCATATTCCTTTTATAGATGCTATTTCTTTAGAAGCTCCATTTATAACTTATCCTGCAAAAAATACAAGAGATGGGATTTTCTTAGAGGTTAAAGAAAATCCTTTAAATAATGCAAGTATTAATAGTGAAGAATGGTTTTGTTATCCTGCTAAAGTTGGGGAACTTCTAGCTTATGTATATTTTCATAGAGACTTTATGTCACATGGAATAAGTTTATGTAATTTATTTGAATTAGCAAAAGTTGAAGAATGCAGAGGGGTAAAGCCAGAGCTTATATATATTTTTGGTGCTAAAGATGAAGAAGAGGAGGTAAAAACCTGTTTTTATGATGATGAAAAAAACAATATAATGTTAGGATATGCAAATTATAGTGAAGAAATAGATTATTTTGGATACATGAAAAAAATGATATTAACTCTTCACAATATTGTTATGATAAAAAGAGGATATATGCCAATACATGGTGCTATGGTAAA
Source organism: Clostridium sp. TJA038 (assembly GCF_058310255.1). NCBI lineage: Bacteria > Bacillati > Bacillota > Clostridia > Eubacteriales > Clostridiaceae > Clostridium > Clostridium sp. TJA038. The sequence continues at coordinate 577,459 of NZ_JBZEFA010000001.1, forward strand.
TGTAGTTCTTAAAAATGGAAAAGAGGCTAATATAGTAATAATGGGAGATAGTGGAGCTGGAAAGTCTGAAAGTTTAGAGGCTTTTAGGAATTTAAGTGAAGAGTATATAAGTGATATGACTATAATCTTTGATGATATGGGAGTGTTTAAAAAGGAAGAAGATAAAATTAAAGGATATGGAACTGAAATTGGAGCCTTTGTTAGGTTAGATGATTTAGATCAAGGCTATGCCTTTAAAGAAATTGACAGAAGTATATTTATGAATCCAGATAAAATAAATGCAAGACTTCTTATTCCAGTTTGTAAATATGATGATATTATAAAAGGTTATAAAGTAGATATTTTTCTTTATGCTAATAATTATGCTAAAACAAGTGAAAAAGAAAATTCTATTGAGTATTTTAAAAGTGCAGAGGAGGCTAAGGAAGTTTTTAAAGCAGGATGTAGAATGGCTAAAGGAACAACCACAGAAAATGGATTGGTTAAATCTTATTTTGCTAATCCTTTTGGGCCTACACAAAAGCAGAAAGAGATGGATTTAATAATAGATGAATATTTTGATTATATGTTTAAGAGTAAGGTTAAAGTAGGACAAATAAAGACTTGTCTAGCACTTAAAGGCTATGAAAAAGAAGGGCCAAAAAAGGCAGCTTTAGAACTTTTTAATATAATTGAAAGTATATAGATGTTTTAATATATCCTTTTATAAAACTTACAAACATTTAAGAAAATAATTTCTTTAAGAGGTTTGTAAGTTTTATTTCTATTTAAGATAATCTTTACTCTCTTATACGGTTTAAATAAGCATAGAAGGTTAAACAGTAAAGTCCAGATAAACCTACTAAAAGATAGATTACTCTGCTCCAAATAGAAGCTATGCCGAAAATTGAGTCTACTAAATTAAAATTCATAAGACCTATTAATCCCCAATTTAGAGCACCTATTATTACTAAAGTAAGGGCTATTATGTTTAAGGTTTTCAAATTTAACACCTCCTTTTTTAGAGATGTTAATATTATTAGTAGATTTTTTAATTTTATTCATATTTAAAAGAGGGCAAAAAAAGAAATAGCTTAAGCTATTTCTTCTCCTAAAGAGTTATATTCCTATCTATTGGTTGAGATAGAGATATAAAGGTATCAGTTCCACTTATTCCTTCAATGTGATTGATTTTGTTCATTAAAATATCTTGAAGGTCTGCTATACTTTTACAGATAACCTTAGCAAAAATAGCATATCCTCCAGTTATTAAATGAATTTCAACTACTTCTTTAATTTTTGATAGCTCGTCAAAAACATGAGTGTATGATGTTGTTGAGTTAACATGAATACCAACAAAACATGTAACGTCATAACCTAATTTAGGTAAATTTAAAAGTATTCTAGTACCTTTTATAATTCCTAAGTCTTCCATCTTTTTCATTCTGACATGGATTGTCCCACCAGAAACATGGCATATTCTTGCTATCTCTAAATAAGGAGTTCTGCAATCTTTAATTAGGATATCTAAAATTTGTAGATCTAATTCATCTAAATGGGTTGATGTGTTCATTAAAGACATAGTATCACCTCTTTAAAATTTGAATAATTTGAATAAATTGATAATTATATTCTATCAAAGTTTTTACAAAAATACCACCTATACTTTGGAAAATAACAAATATATTTTTGTTAATTTAACACATTAATAAAAATGATATTACAAATGTAAAGTTTTTGAAAACAATTGTAAAGAGTAAAAACTTGAAAATGTTTTTCTTTTAGACTAATATATTATATAAGGAGTATTATGCAAGGAGGCAAAATTATGGGTATATTTGTATTAGTTATACAGGTTGTACTTTTAGGAGTATTGATTTTTGGTGGATACACAGTTTTAGGTAGATATGTATTTAACAAAGTCAGAGTAAATAAGTGGATAATTTTAGCGGCAGCAATAATAATTTTTGTTATACCTATGTTTATACCTATGAATCAATGGATTGTTTTAATAATCTCAAGTATAGCAGCTGTACTATTCTTATGGTTCTTAGATATTGTTAAAAACGGATATCCAAGAATTAAAAAAGAGAAAAAGATTGTTATTAAGCCAAAGGCAAAACCAAATAGAGTTAAACATAATAAAGATTCAAAAAAGTAAACTCCATTTAAAATGGAGTTTTTTTATTTGTATTTTATAAAGATTGGAGAGCTTAAAGCTTCTTTGCCATTATTTAGATAAATTTTAGTAATAAACCAAGTTTCACAATTATTGGATTGCTTTTCGAAAAAATATTTAACATTATATAAATTTATATTATTAATTTCTTTTACTACCTTTCCTAAATTGCTTAAAATTTGAATTTTTGAAATTTTATTTTTGGGGTCATTAGCTTGTATATAAAATTTAATTTTTTCCCTAGAACTTAGGTATACTGTATCTCCCATAAAGAATGAGTTTACTAAAAATATAAGTTTTAAGGTCCTAGATTCTGTGGAAAAAATGTGTCTTTTTTTTAAAGATTCTAAAAATGAGTTCTTATTTAGCTTATTTGCAATAACACAAGTTAGATTTTCACTATCCCCTTGATTTAGCTTATGATTATTTTGAGAGTTTAAAGGAGAGAGTTTAAAACCTTTATCTAAAAGTGAAAAAAATTCTTTTTCATAATTTTTATAATTTTCTAAAGGGTTCCCACTATAAACTTCTATAGAAGATAAAAGTTTATCAAAAAGAGGATTAAATTTAATATTTTTTTCTAAAGTTTTTTTAGGATGGTTTATGGAAAAAATAGCTGTATGGTCATTAATTAGCCAAAGAAGAAAAAAATTAATATCAGAAATAATTCCAGTAAAAAATCTATTAGGACAAATTATGTTTAAGTGTCCTAAAGTTGTTGATTTTGCTTCAAAGCCAGGAAGTGCTAGAAAATTTGAATGTTTTTTGTTATATCTATTTATACATTTATTTAAATACTCCCATCTTGAAATTTCTTTATTTTTATCTATCATTAATTTATTTAAATATTTATTATGGTCTGTTATTATTAAAAAATCAAGTCCGTTACATCTTGCCTTTTCTAAAACTTCATAGGGACTTCCTTCTCCGTTAGATAAGGAGGTATGGCTATGAGGTATTCCATAAAAGAATTTTAAATTATCATAAAAAAGAAAGTTTTTATCCATAAGACCTCTTTATAAAGATTAATATATTATATAATATTTATAATGTATTAATTAAATGTATTCTTTATAAATTTAAAATAGTAAATTATAAAAGAATACATTTAATTAAGTTACATATAAATATAGCTTCTAAAAAGCATAAGTAGACACAATCTACTTTCATATGATAAAATTACAAGAATGACTAAGAGGTGATTAGATGTTAATTGAAGTTAAAGGAAATAAGCCTAAAATTGGAGAAGGAACTTTTATTGCAGAAAGTAGTGATATTATTGGAAATGTTACTATAGGAAAAGATTGTAGTATTTGGTTTGGGGCTGTTTTAAGAGCAGAAGAGAGTTTGATAAAAATAGGAAATGAAACTAATGTGCAAGATAATGCAGTTTTGCATATTGATAAAGGATATAATGTTTGTATTGGTGATGGGGTAACCATAGGTCATGGTGCTATAATACATGGCTGTAATATAGAAGATGAATGTTTAATAGGCATGGGGGCAATAATATTAAATGGAGCTAAAATAGGCAAAAATACTATGGTTGCTGCTGGAACTTTAATAAGTCAAAACAAGGAAATTCCAGAGGGAGTTTTAGTTATGGGAGTTCCAGGTAGAGTTGTTAGAGAACTTACTGAGGAAGAAATAGAAAAAATAAAAAAATCAAGAAAAGAATATGTAAGGATGAAAAATCTTTATATTAAATAAAGGAGGAACTTATGGCTATAAACATAGGTCAATTTAATAAAATGAAAGTAGTTAGAGAAGCGGATTTTGGATACTACTTAGATAGAGGAACTAAAAATACTTCAGATGATATATTAATTCCAAATGGAAATTTAGATGGAAAAGAAATAAAGGTTGGAGATGAAGTAGAGGCATTTATATATAGAGATTCTAGAGATAGACTTATAGCAACATTAAAAAAGCCTTTAGCAGTTGTTGGTGATGTTGCTTTATTAGAAGTTAAGTCTGTTACTAAAATTGGAGCCTTTGTAGATTTTGGATTAGAAAGAGATATATTTGTTCCTTTAAAGGAGCAAAAGTATAAAATGGAGGAAGGTAAAAAATATTTAGTTTATATTTATGTTGATAAGACAGGAAGATTAGCAGCAACAACAGAGGTGGATAAATATTTAGAGGAACTAGAAGAACCTAAACTTGGATCAGAAGTTTTTGGTGTTGTTTATGGATATCAAACAAATGGTTCTTTAAGAGTTGCAATAGATTGTAAATATAGAGCTGTAGTTCTTAAAAATGAATATTTTACAAATATCAAACCAGGAGATAGTTTAAAGGGTAAAATAATAAAGATTTATGAAGATGGAATAGTTGGATTATCTTTAAGAAATCATAAACTTAAAGAAAGAAACGAACTTGGAGATACTATATTAAACTATCTAAAGGAAAATGGAGGAGTTATGAGATTAAATGATAAAAGTACTCCTGATGAAATAAGAAATACTTTTAAAACATCTAAAAATTATTTCAAAATGGCCTTAGGTGGTTTAATGAAAAAAGGTTTAATAGAACAGGATGAATTTGGAACTAGATTAAAATAATTTTAAAAGCTTAGAGTTTAAACTCTAAGCTTTTTATTTGCATAAAAAATCATCTTTAGGGAATTTTATCTTATAGGTGGTGAATTTTATGAAAAGGTCAAGAAATATAGCAATTATATCTTTTTTAAGCTTAATGTTTTTTATAAATCTTGGAGGAAAAACTGTTTTAGCTAAGGAGAATTTAAGTTATATGGAATTTTTATATGAGGAGAATTTAATTTTTATAAAAAATAATGAAGAATCTATTCTTATAAGTGAAGGAGAAAAGGAAGAAGAATTTTTAAAAGGAATAAATAAACTTAAGGTAGAAAATATAGATTTATTTCTTTTAAAAAATATAAATAATAATACAAATAAATTTTTAGGTAAAGTTTTAGATAATTTAAAAGTAAAAAAGATAGTTCTCCCTTCTTTAGAAGGAATTGATAAAAGTTTAATTTCTACTTTAAAAGAAAAAAATATAGATATACTAAAAGGCGAAGAGGGAATTAATTATAATAGAGGAAAGCTTAAATTATGGGCTAAAAGTTTAAATAAGAAAGAAATTATGCTTTTTTTTACCTTAGATAATATAAAGGTAGCTGTTTTATCAAACAATTCAATTAAGGAATTTCTTAATTTAAGCAAAATTGAAGATTTAAGAATGGATATTTTAAATATAAATTCTATAAATAAAGATAATAAGTATTTAAATTCTTTGATTTATAGATTAAGACCTATAGTTATAGTTGGAGATTTAGAAAGTCAATTAGTAAATAAAAAGATTTCTTTCTATGATTTAAAGAAAAACAAGGTTAAAATAAAAAGAATTTTAGGCAAGAGTAAAGAATTTCAAATATATTTAAGTAATTAATAAAAATAAGGAGTTTTTAAAACTCCTTATTTTTATCAATTAAATAGCTCTTTTTAATTTCTTTTTAAATTTATCCTTTGCTATTAATCCTATAAAAATTAAAGAGGCTATAGTTGTAATTGTTAGAACCTGTAGCCTAAAGTCTATAAGAGAAAGCTTTAAGGATAATGGACTTAAAATAGTATAGGTTAAAACTCCTATTAAAATATATATTAAGAAATCTCCTAAGGACATACCTAAATTTATATGTTTATAAATTTCATAAAGATTTAAACAAAGAGATAATGAGGAAATTATAAGCATAGTAATTGCATAACCATAAATATTTATAGAAGGAATTGAAGTTAAAAAGAATAATAGTGTAACTTCTAAAATTTCTGTTATTATGGTGTTTCTTAAAATTATATTTTGTCTTCCTAAACCATTTAAAATTCCATACATTGTATTAGAAGTAAAAACAATAGGCATTATTAAAGAAGTTATCCTTATATAATTTCCTAAATCATCTCTTCCAAAAAAGAACTTTCCTAAAGAATCTGGAACTGAAAGACCAATTATTGTTGTGCATACACCTATTAAAAAGGCTATTTTAATAACATCTCTAATTCTTTTAGCTGCTGATATATAATTTCCACGACTTAAAGTTTGAGATAAATCTGGAATTAGTAATGTATTTATTGAAGAAACTATTATTATAGGAAAAGTTACTATAGACATTGCCATAGCTGAATACTTTCCTATAAGAGAAAGTGCTTGAGAATAGGTAAATCCTGCAACTATAAGCCTTTTTGGGACTAAGAGAGTTGAGATTACACTAAAAATGCTCATTAAAAATCCATTTAAGCATAAAGGAACAGAAGTTACTAAAACATCAAATAATAATTGAGGTAAGCTTTCACTTTTTCCTTTTATTCTAGGAATTTTATTTATTGAATATTTAAAATATCCAAATAAAAGTATTAAGCTTTGTAACTCTCCAAGGCAAAGGGCTAAATAAGCTAAGGTAACTAAGGACTCTAGGGTTTCAGCTTTAAATATAAATATTAATATGGCTAAAACAAAGATTCTAAGAGATTTTTCTAAAATATCTATAAAAGAAGGAACAGTTATTTTTGATGTTCCATAGAAAAATCCTTTTAAAATATTTGAAAGAGCAATAAAAATCATTGCAGGACAAGTTACCATTATAGCTTTTATAATTCTAGGGTCCTTAGCCCAAAAATGTCCTATTAAAGGAGATAAGAAAAATACAAAAATTCCTATAATAAGGCACCAAACAAAATTAAATAAAGCTACAACTTTCATTGTGCGTATTATGTTTTTATAGTCATCCTTAGCAGAGTAAACTGCTGTTATTTTTGATATAGAGGCTATTATACCAGCTGTCATAATTGATATAAATAAATTATATATAGGCATTATAATTCCATAAAGCCCCATACCCTCAGGACCTAATACTTTTGATAAATACATAGAGAATATAAAACCTAATAATCCAGTAGTTAAGTTTGAAGCTGTTAACATAAAGGAATTTTTATAAAAATCATTTTTACTCAATGAATCACCACCATATTAAAAGTTCAATAATAATGAATATTCACAACTTATGTTAAATATTCATTATATAGAAGGTTGTTATAAATTAACCTAGATTTTAAAAAGCTTTAGGTTAAAAGGAGGAGAGATGAAGGGGTTATTAAAGGGTGGAATTTTTGTTTTAATGAGTATAATTTTAAGTACAATAGTATGCTTTTTTTATGAAAAAGATGAAAAGTATTTATTAGATGAGGGTTTTAGTGAGGAATTAATAGTAAAGGGGTTAAAGGAGGCTAGAGGATTTTGTAGTAATGGGGAAGATATTTTTATAGCAGCACAAAATAAAATTTTAAAGTTAGATAAAAACAATAAGCTTTCTTTAGAACATGAGGAAGAAAGTGATATATATGATATAGAATATAAGGATAAAAGTTTATATTATACAATACAGGAAAAACTAGTTTCTTATGATATAGAAAATTCTAAAAGAAAGGTTTTGCTTAATGAAATTGAAAATGAAGGATTAAATAAAGAAGACAGTAGAATACTTATAAAAGATAATAAAATATATTTAAGCATAGGTACAAAGACTAATTCGGGAATTGTTGATAAAGCAGGAGAAAAGGAAGATGTACCTCCTGTAGATATAATACTAAGTGGAAGGAATTATGATGAAAATAAAAAAGGTGCTTTTGTACCTTATAATACTAAAACTAAAAAAGGAGAAGAGATAAAAGGAAAACTTTTAGGGAATGGAGCTTTAATTGAATATTCTATAGAAAGTGAAAAAGCTACGCTTTATTCTTATGGTATTAGAAATATTAAAGGAATTGACTTTAATAGTTTAGGAGAGATTTTTGCTATAGTTGGAGGAATTGAGGAAGAAGGATATAGGCCATTAAGTGGTGATTCAGATTATATTTATAAAATGCAAGGAGAAGGTACTTGGTATGGATGGCCTGAATATAGTGGAGGAGATGCTTTAAATTCTCAAAGGTTTATAAAGGAGGGAAAACCTATAATAAACTTTATAACGGAAGAACATAAAAGTTATGTGATGCCAAAGCCTATATATATTAGTAATAAGGTTAAGGAGATTAATTCCTTAGTTATAGATAAAGAGGGGTTTTTTTCAAAAAGTAAAGATGCTATTTTATTTTTTAATGAAGATAAAAAAAATATATATATAATTCTTAGAAGTGGAGAAGTTAAAGAGTTTATATCCTTAAATAAAGATATAAAAATAAAGGATATGAAAATAATAAATAAAAAGCTTTATATCTTAGATGGAGAAAAAGGAAGAATTTTTAATTTAGAATTAGATAGTAACAAAGATAAGATTAAAATTTATAACTATTATGTAATTATATTTATAAATCTTTTATTTATTTTAATTTTATTTTCAAAATTAATAAAGGATAAAAATAAAGCTAAAAAATAAATTTAAGAGTAATTTTTTCTAATAACAATAGAAAGAATTACTCTTTATATGTATAATAGAAGATAATATGGAATAAAATGGGAGTGAGTTTTATGATAAGAGAAGTTAATCTTGATATGAGAAACATAAGTTTTAAAGGTAATACTTTAGATGTGGGTATAGATAACTATGGAATTATTTATAATATTTTAAAACAAACAGAGGATGAAATAAGTGTTGATTATTATATTGAAAATTTAGAAGAGGAATATAGAAATCAGTATGATAATGGGATATTGTTTTTTTCTTTAAGTAAATTAAGTAAAAATGAAGCTGAGGAAGTTTTAAAGAAAATATGGACAAGTGTTAGGTTTGGAGGAAAACTATATATTTGGGATAGAGAAAAACAAAAAAAAGAGACAGTTAAAGATAAAGTTAAAGTTTTAATGGCAGGAAATAAGGAGAAGGAATTTGAATTTATTGATAATAGCATTTCAAAAGAATTTACAATAGACACTTCTAAAAAAGTACTTGAAAAATATTTCGAAATAGAGGAAACTAAAGTTTGTGATAAAATAATATTTATCAAAGGAATAAAGAGAGGAAGTATAAATTATGAAAATACTGCTAACAGCGATAAACTCAAAATACATTCACAGCAATCTAGCGGTGAGATATCTAAAGGCCTTTACAAAGGATTTAGATTTCCAAGGTGAAATAAAAGAGTTTTCAATAAATGATAGAATTGAAAATATTTTAGAAGGTATAATTGAGGAGAAACCAGATATAGTGGCTTTCTCCTGCTACATATGGAACATGGAGTTTGTAAACAGATTATCTGAACTTATAAAACTTGTAAACCCTAATATAGAAATACTTTACGGGGGACCTGAGGTTTCCTATGAAGGAAAAGAGTTTTTAGAAAGTCATGAGGGAGAGTATGTAATAGTAGGTGAAGGAGAAAAAACTTTTAGAGAGTTTGTTCTTTACAAGCTTGGTCATGGAAAAATAGAGGATATAAAGGGATTAAATTATAAAATAGATGGAAAAGTTTTTGAAAATCCTAAAAGACCAGAAATGGATATGAATGAGTTAGTTTTCCCATATACTTATGAGGAAGATATAAATAATAAAATTGTTTATTATGAAGCTTCAAGAGGATGTCCTTTTAAATGTAAGTATTGTCTTTCGTCTGTAATGCATGGTGTTAGATTTTTAGATATTGAAAGAGTAAAAAAAGAATTGAAATATTTTATGGAGAGAGGACTAAAATTAGTTAAGTTTGTAGATAGAACATTTAACTGTAATAGAGAGTACACAGCAGAACTTCTTAGGTATTTAAGTGAGCAAGATACTAATACAAGATTTCACTTTGAAATTGCAGCAGACCTTTTAACAAAAGAGCAAATAGAGATTTTAAATAATGCTCCAAAAGGAAGATTTCAATTAGAAGTTGGTGTTCAAACAACTAACAATGAGGTTTTACATAATATAAATAGATATATTACATATGAAAATATAAAAGATAAGGTGTTAAAAGTTGCAGCAGGAAAAAATGTAATGCAACATTTAGATTTAATTGCAGGACTACCAGGAGAAGATTTAGAATCCTTTAAAAAATCTTTTAATGATGTTCATGCTATAAGACCAGATGAAATTCAATTAGGATTTTTAAAATTATTAAAAGGTTCTTCAATGAGAGAAGAAGCTAAAAAGTGGGGAATAGTTTATTCTCCTTATGCGCCTTATGAAATAATAAGAAGTAAGGATATAAGTTATGAAGAACTTTTATTATTAAAAAAGGTAGAAGCTGTAGTTGATAAATACTATAATTCTTGTAAATTTAATAATGTGATTAAATTTTTCCTAGACATATATGAAAAGCCCTTTGATTTTTATTATGACTTAGCAATGTTTTTTGAAGAAAAGGGAAATTTTAAGAGAAGTATAGGAAATGTTGAATATTATAAGATATTATTAGATTTTTATCTTGAAAAGATAGGAGGAGAGGATGAAGGTCTTTTTAAAGAAGTTTTAAAATTTGATTATTTATGCTTTAATAAAAAGAGATGGCTTCCAGAATTTTTAGTAAGAACCATAACAAAAGAAGAAGAACAAAACATAAAAGACAGTTTTAATAGACAAATGCCTTATAAAAAGTCTCACATAGAAAAATTTGAGGTAGATATAATTAATTATATTAAAAATGGGAAGATTAATTTTGAAGAAAAATATCTTATATTTGATGAGATGAATTTTGATTATAATTCTTATACAGAATTGTAAATGAAATAAATGGAAAATTAAAAATTTGTTAGTATATTAGTCGTATTAATATACAATATGCAAATATATTAATGCGACTTTTTCTAAATGTTAATAATTTTAATCTTTTATTTAAATAAAGGCAATGCAGATTTTTGCAAAAAAACTTCTGAAATTGTATACATTAGCAAAATTATGTTGAATTAAGTTGATTTTCATGTATAATTAGTAATAAGGGTTAATTAATACTATATAAAGTATTAATATATATTTTATAAAAAATTCCTTATATAAAGGTGGTGAAACTTTGGCAATAGAAGCAATAAAAGAAATTAAAAAAGTTGAATTGCAAGCTGATGAAATGATTAAAAACGCTCATGAGCAAAGCAAAAAAATAATTTCTGATGCAACAGTAGAAGCAGATGAAAAATATAATTCAATAATAGAAGATGCTAAAAATGTTGCAAGAGGAATTATTAGCAATGCAGAGGAAGCTGGACGAAAAGAGGCAAGTGTCATACTTTCAGAAGGCGAAAGACAATGTGCTGAGGTATCAAGTCTTAAAGGTGCTAAGATTGATTCTGCAGTAAATTTAGTTATTGAGAGGATTGTGAAAACTAATGGCAATAGTTAAGATGAATAAATTCACCTTACTTGCCTTTGAATCTGAGAAAGAAAAACTTCTTAAAAAAATTCAAAGTTCTTCAGAAGTTGAGTTTATAAATCTACAAGATGAAGAAAAGCTTGAAGGTAATGAAGTTTTTGAATCTCTTAAGAAAGATGACTTAGATGATGAAACAATTTCTGTAGAAGATAATGTTTCAAAGACAAGATCAGCTTTAGACTTCTTAAGCCCATTTGTTAGTGACGTTGGAGGACTTAAAGCTTTAAGAGCTGGTAAAGAAAGCTTAACTTTGGATGAGCTAGAAGTAAAGGTTGAAAATAGCAACTGGGAAGTCGTTTATTCAGAGGTTAAGAAGATGGAGAGAGAGCTTGCTACTCTAGAGAATGAGAAGACAAAGTTTTTAGGTGAAATAGAAATCTTAGAGCCATGGCAAAGTTTCGATGCTCCACTAGGTGAATTAAATAATTTTGAAAAAGTAGTTGCGTTCTTAGGTGTTCTTTCAAGACAAAATCTTGAGAAGATGAAGAACGAAATTGAAAGCGAATTCAAGGAAAGTTATTTAGAAGTTATTTCTAATACTGACCAAGATTCTTATGTCTTTGTAGTTGCTATGAAAGACAAAGCTGAAGAAATGGACGAAGTATTAAAAAACTTTGGTTTTTCAGCATTTCAAAGTAAATATAAAGAGAAGGCTTCTGTTCTTGTAGAAGAATTTAAACTTAAAATAAAAGAAATAGAAGCTAAAAAGGCAGAGGTAAGAGAAAGTCTTTCAAATTACAGAGAAGAAAAGAGAACTTTAGAATTAGCCTATGAATACTTTAGCAACATACTTCTTAGAAAAGAAGCAAGTGAAAACTTCTTAAAAACAGATAGAGTTGTTGTAATTCAAGGATGGATTCCTAAGGAAGATGATGCTTCTTTAGAAGGAATTATAAAATCCTCTGTAGGAGATATGTACTATCTTGAATTTGAAGAAGTTAAAGAGGATGAAGTTGATGAAGTTCCTGTTAAATTACATAATAAAGGACCAGCAGCAGCTTTTGATTCAATAACAGAGATGTACAGTTTACCAAGGTATGACGAAATAGACCCAACACCACTTTTAACACCTTTCTACTTAGTATTCTTTGGAATGATGGTTGCAGACCTAGGATACGGAATAGTATTATTTATTGGATCACTATTAGCTATGAAGTTATTTAACTTAGATGAAACTCAAGAAAAGTTTGTTAAGTTCTTCATGTATTTAAGTATAGCTACAGCAATTGCAGGATTAATATTTGGTACTGCATTTGGATTTGAATTACCATTTGGACTTATAAATCCAAGTAAAGATACGAATCTATTGCTTATTCTATCAGTTGGCTTTGGTGTAATTCAAATATTCTTTGGATTATTCATTAAAGGTTACATGTTAATTAGAAATAAACAATACTTATATGCTTTATTTGATGTAGGTTCATGGATTATGCTTTTAGTAGGTCTTCCAATGATATTCTTTGGTGGAACTATAAGCTTAGTTGGTAAAATATTAGCTATAGTAGGTTCTCTATTAATAGTATTTACTCAAGGTAGAGATGAAAAAACTAAGGGTGCTAAATTAGGTCAAGGTTTATATGCTTTATATGGTATAACAGGATATGTAGGAGACTTAGTATCATATACAAGACTTATGGCTTTAGGTATTGCAGGTGGATCAATTGCAGCTGCACTTAACTTAATAATTGGTATGTTCCCAGGAATAGCAATTATAATTGTAGGGCCATTATTCTTTATAGCAGCTCATACATTTAACATGCTTTTATCATTACTTGGAGCATATGTTCATACAGCAAGATTACAATATGTTGAGTACTTCTCAAAATTCTATGAAGGTGGCGGAAGAGCATTCACACCATTTAAAACAATAAATAAATTTATAACAATTAAAAAAATTAAATAATTATAGTTAAAATTAAATTAAAATAACATTATATTTTCAGGAGGAATTAAATTATGGAAAACTGGATTTCATATTTTATGGCAAATTACGGAGGATTAATATTTGGAGCTTTAGGTATTGCTTTAGCTGTAGGTATGTCAGGTATAGGATCAGCTAAAGGTGTTGGTATAGTTGGGGAAGCAGCAGCTGGATTAGTTACTGAAGAACCAGAAAAGTTTGGTAAAGCGTTAGTTCTTGAATTATTACCAGGTACACAAGGTCTTTATGGTTTCGTTATAGGTTTCTTAGTATTTAACCAAATTAGTAATGGTGAAGCTTCATTAGCTAAAGGATTATACTTATTATTTGCATGTTTACCAATAGCTATAACAGGTTTATGGTCAGGTATATCTCAAGGTAAAGCAGCTGCTGCTGGTATCCAAATCTTAGCTAAGAGACCAGAACATAATACAAAAGGTATTATATTCGCAGCAATGGTTGAAACATATGCATTATTAGGATTCGTTATATCATTCTTATTAGTAAATGGTGCAAGCGTAATACAATAATAGTAAGCAAAGATTGGAGAAGTGAAGGGAATGTCAAATTTAAATAATTTAACTTCCAAGATTCTAAATGATGCTGAAGAAAAGAAAAATTATATATTAGCTGAAGCTGAAGCAAAAAAAGATAAAATAATATCTAAAAAAACTAATAGAGCAGAGGCAGATAAAGAAGAAATAATAACTAAGGCTAATATAGAAGCAGAAGTTAAAAAAGCAAGAATAATTTCAAATGCTAAATTATCAGTAAGAAATGATATGTTAAGAGCTAAACAAGCTGTTATATCAGAAGTATTTGAGGAAGCTATAAAAAAATTACAAAAGCTTTCTAAGGGAGATTATAAGTACTATGTTATATCAACTTTAGATTCTTTAAATCTAGAAGGAACAGAAGTAATTATAATCAACGAAAAAGATAAAGATATATTTAGCGATGAGTTCTTGGAAGCATTAAATAAAGAACTTGAATCAAAAGGAAAAAAAGGAAGTATTACATTAAATATGGAAGGCAAATTTAATGGTGGCTTCATATTAGATAGAAATGGAATACAAATAAATAATACCTTTGAAGCTTTAATTAACTCTTTAAGAGGAGAGTTAGAGTTTGATGTAAATAAAGTATTATTTGATTAAGGAGGATATAGAATGGATTCAATGCAATTTTTGCAATTAATTCCTAGAATCAGAGTATACGAAAAGAAACTCCTTGATAAAGCTCAAATAGAAAGAATGATAGATGCAAACACTTCAGAAAGTGCATTAAAAGTTCTGCAAGAAACAGAGTATGCAGCATTTATGAATGATGTAAGAAGACCAGATGATTATGAAATTCTTTTATCAAATGAGCTAGTTAGATTATATAAAACTATGTATGAAGCTAGTCCTCTAAAAGAAATCATAGATGTTATGGCTTTAAAATATGACTATCATAACATTAAGGTATTAGTTAAGGGGAAAATCTTAGATAAAGATTTTTCCCAAATGTTAATACCAGTTGGTATGATTGGAGTAACTGATTTAAAAACTGCAATAAATGGAGATGATTTTGGTAGACTTCCTAAAAAGATGGAAGAGTGCTTAAGAAAAATATTTGAAAAGTTTGAAGATAATAAAGATCCTCAATATATAGATTTAATTGCAGATCAATATTTATATGCTCATATTCATGAAATTGCAAATAAAAAGAATATAAAAGATAAGGCTTTAGATAGATATCTTACTAATCTTATAGATTTAAATAATGTAAAGACATTATTAAGAGCTAAAAAGCAAGATAAAAATGTTAACTTCTTTTTAGATGCTATAGTGCCAGGTGGTAGTATAGATACAAGTAAGTTTAGAAGTTTATACTTAGATACTATTGAAAATATTCCTAACAACTTAAGTAGTAAAGAATATTCACAAGTACTAAGAGAAGGTATAGCTAGTTACATAGAAACTTCATCTGTTAGTGAATTTGAAAAGCTTATTGATAATCACATAATGGGAATAATGAAGGAAGCTAAAATAGTAACTAAAGGTTTAGAGCCAGTTTTAACATATATGTATGTTAAAGAAAATGAAATAAAGCAAATAAGAACTATCATGGTTGGTAAATTAAACAATATTACTAAGGAAGTAATAAGAGAAAGGCTGCGTGATGGATATGTATAAGAAAATAGGAGTTGTAGGTGATAAGGACTCAGTTTTAGCATTTAAAGCTTTAGGAATAGATGTTTTTCCTGTAGTTGAAGATGAAGAAGCTAGAAAAACCGTTGATAAGCTTGCAATGACAGGTTATGCAGTAATCTTTGTTACAGAGCACGTAGCTAAGAATATAGAAGAAACTATCGAGAGATATACAAGACAAGTACTTCCTGCTGTAATATTAATTCCAAGCAATCAAGGAACTCTAAATATAGGAAAACAAAGAATATCAGATAACGTTGAAAAAGCAGTTGGCGTTAACATTTTATAGAAAGTAGGTAGATAACTTGAAAACGGGGAAAATTATCAAAGTTTCAGGTCCTTTAGTAGTTGCTGAAGGTATGGATGAAGCTAATGTATATGACGTTGTAAAAGTTGGAGAAAAAGGTCTTATCGGAGAAATCATTGAAATGAGAGGAGATAAGGCTTCAATCCAGGTATATGAAGAAACATCAGGTATTGGACCTGGGGACCCAGTTATAACTACTGGTGAACCACTTTCAGTAGAATTAGGACCAGGACTTATAGAGTCAATGTTCGATGGAATACAAAGACCTCTAGACGCTTTCATGAAAGCAGCTAACTCTGCTTTCTTAAGTAAAGGGGTAGAAGTTAAATCTTTAAATAGAGAAAAGAGATGGCCTTTTGTACCAACTGCTAAAGTTGGAGATAAGGTTTCAGCAGGAGATGTAATAGGAACAGTTCAAGAAACTCCTGTTGTTCTTCACAGAATAATGGTTCCTTATGGAGTTGAAGGAAAAATAAAAGAAATAAAAGCTGGAGATTTTAATGTTGAAGAAGTTGTTGCTGTAGTAGAAACTGAAAAAGGCGATAAAAACTTAACATTAATGCAAAAATGGCCTGTAAGAAAAGGTAGACCATATGCAAGAAAATTAAATCCAGTAGAGCCTATGACTACAGGACAAAGAGTTATAGATACTTTCTTCCCAGTAGCTAAGGGTGGTGCAGCAGCAGTTCCAGGACCTTTCGGAGCTGGTAAAACAGTAGTTCAACACCAAATAGCTAAGTGGGGAGATACTGAAATAGTTGTTTATGTTGGATGTGGAGAGCGTGGTAACGAGATGACAGACGTTCTTAACGAATTCCCAGAACTTAAAGACCCAAAAACTGGTGAGAGCTTAATGAAGAGAACAGTTCTTATAGCTAACACATCTAACATGCCCGTTGCAGCTAGAGAAGCTTCAATATATACAGGTATAACAATTGCAGAGTACTTTAGAGATATGGGATACTCAGTATCAATAATGGCTGACTCAACATCACGTTGGGCTGAGGCTTTAAGAGAAATGTCAGGAAGACTTGAAGAGATGCCAGGGGATGAAGGTTACCCAGCTTACTTAGGTTCAAGACTTGCTGATTATTATGAAAGAGCTGGTAAAGTTGTAGCTTTAGGTAAAGATGGAAGAGAAGGAGCAGTTACAGCTATAGGTGCCGTATCACCTCCAGGAGGAGATATATCAGAGCCAGTTACTCAATCAACTTTAAGAATAGTTAAAGTTTTCTGGGGACTAGATGCTCAATTAGCTTATAAGAGACACTTCCCATCAATTAACTGGTTAACATCATATTCATTATACCTAGAAAAAATGGGTGAATGGATGGATGAACATGTAGAAAAAGACTGGTCAGATTTAAGAACAGAAGCTATGGCACTTCTTCAAGAAGAAGCAAACTTAGAAGAAATAGTAAGACTTGTTGGTATGGATGCACTTTCAGAAGGGGATAGATTAAAACTTGAGGTTGCAAAATCTATAAGAGAAGACTATCTACAACAAAACGCATTCCATGAAATTGATACTTATACTTCATTAAATAAACAATATAAAATGTTAAACTTAATTTTAAGTTTTAGACATGAAGCAGAAAAAGCTTTAAAAGCTGGTGTTTATTTAGATAAAATATTAAAACTTCCTGTAAGAGATAAAATAGCAAGAAGTAAATATATAGCAGAAGAAGACATAAGTAAGATGGATGATATCTTAGTTGAATTAAAGTCAGAAATGAACAAGTTAATCAGCGAAGGAGGTGTTCTAAATGCTTAAAGAGTACAGAACAGTTACAGAAGTTGTAGGACCCTTAATGGCTGTTGAAGGCGTAGAAGGTGTTAAATATGATGAGCTAGTTGAAATAGAGATGCAAACTGGCGAATTAAGAAGAGGTAAAGTTCTTGAGGTTAACGGAGATAAAGCTATGGTTCAGCTTTTCGAAGGATCAGCAGGAATAAACCTTAAAAATACAAAGGTAAGATTCTTAGGAAGACCACTTGAAATTGGTGTTTCAGAAGATATGTTAGGAAGAGTCTTTGATGGTATGGGAAGACCAAAGGATAATGGTCCAAATATAATACCAGAGAAGAGGTTAGATATAAATGGAGAAGCTATAAACCCAGTTGCTAGAAACTATCCATCAGAATTTATTCAAACTGGTATTTCTGCAATAGATGGACTTAATACTCTAGTTAGAGGACAAAAACTTCCTGTTTTCTCAGGTTCAGGTCTTCCACACAAAGAGTTAGCTGCTCAAATTGCAAGACAAGCAAAAGTTTTAAACTCAGATTCTAAGTTCGCAGTTGTATTTGCTGCTATAGGTATCACTTTCGAAGAAGCAGAATTCTTCGTTGATGAGTTTACAAAAACTGGTGCTATAGATAGATCGGTTCTATTTATGAACTTAGCATCAGACCCAGCTATCGAGAGAATAGCTACTCCAAGAATGGCATTAACTACTGCTGAATATTTAGCATATGAAAAAGGAATGCATGTTCTTGTTATAATGACAGATATAACAAACTACTGTGAAGCTTTAAGAGAAGTTTCTGCAGCTAGAAAAGAAGTTCCAGGAAGAAGAGGATATCCAGGATACTTATATACTGACCTTTCAACATTATACGAAAGAGCAGGAAGATTAGTTGGAAAAGAAGGTTCAATAACTCAGATTCCAATATTAACAATGCCTGAAGATGATAAAACTCACCCAATTCCAGACTTAACTGGATATATAACAGAGGGACAGATAATATTATCAAGAGAGCTTTATAAAAAAGGAATAATGCCTCCAATAGATGTTTTACCATCATTATCAAGACTTAAAGATAAGGGGATTGGTAAAGGAAAAACTAGAGAAGACCATGCTGATACAATGAACCAATTATTCTCAGCATATGCTCAAGGTAAGCAAGCTAAAGAACTTGCTGCTATCTTAGGAGAATCAGCATTATCAGATGTAGATAAAGCATACGCTAAATTTGCTGAAGCTTTTGAAGATGAGTATGTTTCACAAGGCTTTACAACTAACAGAACAATAGAGGAAACTCTAAATCTTGGATGGAAATTACTTAAGATCTTACCTAGAACAGAGCTTAAGAGAATTAGAGATGAATATCTTGAAAAGTATATGCCTGTTGGAGAGGATGAGTAAGAATGGCACAAAGATTAAATGTCAATCCTACTAGAATGGAACTCTCAAAGCTAAAGAAAAGATTAGCAACAGCAACAAGAGGACATAAATTATTAAAAGATAAGCAAGATGAGTTAATGAGACAATTCATAAATCTTATCAAATATAATAATCAATTAAGAGATGAAGTTGAAAAGGAACTAGGAAGTTCCTTAAAAGACTTCGTTATGGCTAGAGCTGTTATGAGTTCAGAGTTCCTAGAGGAAGCTATAGCATACCCTAAAGAAGAAATTGAGGTTGAAGTGGGAAATAAAAACATAATGAGTGTAAATGTGCCTATAATGAACTTCAAAAGAAAATTAGAAGGTGATGAAGGTAGTATTTATCCTTATGGCTTTATGAATACTTCAGCTGAACTTGATGATGCAATTTCTAAATTATATGGTATATTACCAAAATTATTAGAACTTGCTGAAGTTGAAAAATCTGGTCAGCTTATGGCAGACGAGATAGAAAAGACAAGAAGAAGAGTTAATGCTCTTGAATATATGACAATTCCTCAATTAAAAGAGACTATAAGATACATCAGAATGAAACTTGATGAAAATGAAAGAAGTGCTCTTACAAGACTTATGAAAGTTAAGTCAATGATAGAACAAAGAGGATAAATTTATATAATTTAACAAAAAAGGCAATCTTGTGTTAATAAAAATTCAAGATTTGCCTTTTTTCTTTACTATTTTAGAAATAAAATGTATAATTTTATTAAGCAAAATAGATATTTTAATATAATAAAAATTTTAATGAATAGATAAAGTGTAAAATATCTAAAAATATGGTATAATAAGTAAATATTATACTGAAATATTAGGGGGGCTTACAATGAACGATGTTATGAATTTAACAACTTTAGAACAAATTAAAGCATATTCAGATCCTTATAGATTAAAGATAATTACTTATCTTAGAAATAATCAAGAGTCTGCTACGGTAAAGGAAATTGCTGATTTTTTTGGGGAAGTACCAGCAAAAGTTCATTACCATATTAAAAAATTGGAAAAAGCAGGTATTTTAGAACTTGTTAAGACTAAAGAAATAAAGGGAATTATAGCAAAGTACTATTACTTAACTGCTGAAACCTTCAATATAGAAGGAAACAATATAAAAAAAGAAGCTAAGAAAGTTTATAAATCTCAAATACTAAATATTTTAAGTGAGTATTATGATAATTCAAAGGAACAGACAATGAAGAGAATTTCAGAGAAAGTAGATAGTGGAAATGCAGAGGATTCTATTGGCTTTAATTATAAAAATATTTACTTAAATGAAGAAGAATTTAAAGAAGTAAATAGACAAATTAGAGAATTAGTAAAAAAATATGAAAGAAAAGCTGAAGGAAAAATTCCTTGTCATGTCTTTTCAGTTTGTTTAAAACATGAGGCAGAATAGTATTAATTTAATTAAGTTGTGTTATAATAGAACTAAGAGAAATTTAATTAAAATGTAATTAATATTATCTGTTAATCTACTAGAATAATATATGTTAAAATGTTTTAAACAGAGGGAGAAAAAATGATTAAGTATTTAATTGTAATGCTTATTCCTTTTGTGATAGTATATTTATTAATGCCAAAATTTATTAAATTTGCTAATGAAAAGGGCTTTGTGGATAAGCCTACGAAAAGAAAGAAACATGATAAATCAACTCCTTTAATAGGAGGAGTTGTTATGTATATAGGTTTTTTTGCAACATATCTTTTTGGAATAGATTCAAAAAGACAATTAACACAGACCTTTACTATATTTATAGCAGCTACTTTGGTAATAATAATAGGTGTAATTGATGACTATTACAAAGGGAAAGGTAAGGAGTTTCCAATTTATCCAAGAGTTATAATTCAAATTTTAGCAGCTACTATGGTTTTTAAGGCTGGAATTGTTTTTAAGGGTATAAATAATCCTTTTACTGGAGATTTTATTCAGTTTTCAGGATGGTTTCAGTACATACTTACCATAACATGGATTTTTGGAGTTACTACTGTAATAAACTGGTCTGATGGAATGGATGGATTAGCAGGAAGTATTTCCATAATATCTGCTATGACTATGTTTGTTGTTGCTCTTGCAAAGGGGCAATTTAATTCTGCATATATGTCAATAACTCTAGTAGGATCAATATTAGCATTTTTAAGGTATAATAGGCATCCTGCACGGGTGTTTATGGGAGACTCGGGGGCTAACTTCCTAGGCTTTATCTTAGCTATTATAGCTTTAGAAGGAGCTTTTAAACAAGCAACAGCACTATCAATATTAGTGCCTGTATTAGCTTTAGGTGTTCCTATTTTTGATAATATATTTGTAATATTAAGAAGATTTCATTCAGGAAAACCTGTATATGAAGCAGATAGAAGTCAAATTCATTATAGATTACAAGAAAGAGGAATGACTGTAAAGCAAATAGTTTCGTATATATGTATATTAAGTGGATGTTTAAGCTTAGTATCATTACTTATAATTATGATAATATTATAAATTTTGACTGTCTTTTTAAAATATTTTAAGTTTACTTAAAGTTTTTAAAAGGCAGTCAATAATTTTTATAGGAATATTAACTATAATTTCTTAGTGAAAAAATAATTGTTTTATGATTTAATATAGTTATAAGAATTTTGAAAGGAGAAATTAAATGGCTGTAAAGAAAATAGTTCAAATAGGACATGAAGCTTTAAAAAAAGTTTCAGAGCCTGTTAAGGATGTAAATGAAGTTAAAGATTTAATAAAAGATTTAAAGGATACATTATCAACTGTAGAAGGAATAGGTTTAGCTGCTCCTCAAATAGCAGTTAACAAGAGAGTTGTTTATATAGATTTTGGAGATGGGGAAAATGAATATGTACTTATAAATCCAGAGATAATAGGAATTTCAAAGGAAACTTATGAAGATTATGAAGGATGTTTAAGTTATGTTATGCATGAAGGTTTAGTAGAAAGACCAAGAGCAGTTAGAATACAAGCTTTAAATGAAAAGGGAGAATTAAAGGTTTATGAAGCTCAAGACCTTTTAGCTAGATGTTTTCTACATGAAATTGACCATTTAGAAGGTATTATGTATGTAGATAGAGCTAAAGAAATGTATGAATTAGTAGAAGAATAAATTTAATTTTAAAAGATAGCATTTTTAATGCTATCTTTTTTTTATTAAAAGACTTGATTATCGTTTACAAAAGTATTATTATATAGTTAAACGGTTCAGTTAAACGGTTAACTATGGAGGGATGTTAAATGAATAAAGTTTGTGTTCTTGGAAGTATGAATATGGATTTAGTTTTGAAGATTAAAGATATGCCAAAGGTTGGAGAAACTATACTTTCAAAATCAATTCAAAAGATAGCAGGAGGTAAGGGGGCTAATCAAGCAGTAGCTGCAAAAAGATGTGGTTCTGAAGTTTTTATGATTTCTAAAATAGGAAAAGATGAAAATGGAAAAGAACTTAAAGATAAATTAATAGAAGATAATATAGATGTAACTTATGTTTTTGAAGATGAAAAACATCCTACAGGAATGGCTTTAATAATGGTAAATGAGGAAGGTAATAATTCAATAATTGTTAATGCAGGTTCAAATATGACATTAACAAAGGATGAAATACAGAGTGCTAAGGATTTAATAAAAAAATCAGATATTATAATTTCACAGTTTGAAACACCAGAAGAAATAACTTTAGAAGCTTTTAAAATAGCTAAAAGTAATAATAAGATTACTATTTTAAATCCAGCACCAGCTAAAAAAATAAATGAAGAATTATTAAATTATACAGATATAATAGTTCCAAATGAAACAGAAGCAGAGCTTTTAACAGGAATTGAAGTAAAAAATATTAATGATGCAAAAATAGCTGGAAAGGTATTTTTAGATAAGGGAGTTAAATTTGTTATTATTACTCTTGGAGAAAAGGGAGCTTCTCTTATAGGAAAAGATTTTTGTGAAATAGTTAAGGCCTATAAAGTAGAGGCAGTAGATACTACAGCAGCTGGAGATAGCTTTATTGGAGGATTAAGTTCAAAGCTAGATGTAAAAAATTTAAATAAAGAAAATTTAATTAAAGCTATAAATTTTGGAAATAAGGTTTCTTCAATAGCTGTTCAAAGAAAAGGAGCTCAACCCTCAATACCTTATTTAGAAGAAATTTTAGAAATTTATAAGGAGGATTAATTTATGAGAAAAACATCTTTATTAAATAGTGATATAAATTTAGTAATATCAAAAATGGGACATACTGATATGTTAGCTATAGGAGATTGTGGCTTACCAATTCCAAAGGAAACTGAAAGAATAGATTTAGCTCTAGTAAAAGGAATTCCAAGTTTTATGGAAACTTTAAAAGCTGTTTTAGAGGAACTTCAAATTGAGGAAGTTTTAATTGCAAAAGAAACAGAAGAGATAAGTCCTAAATTATTTCATGAAATAAAAAGTGTTATAAAAGATACAAAAATAACTTTTATATCTCATGAAGAGTTAAAAAAGGATTTAAAAGAGTGCAAGGCTGTAATTAGAACAGGAGAGCAAACTCCTTATGCAAATATAATTTTAAAATCTGGGGTTGTGTTTTAAATTTTAAAATTGAATATTCTACTTAACTAATTAGGTGGAATATTCATTTTGAAGTAGCTAAGTATTTTAGGAGGTGTATTAAATGGGTGAGAGAACACCAATGTTAAAGATGGTAGATGTATCTAAATCTTTTCCTGGCGTTAAGGCTTTAGACAAGGTAAGTTTAAGTGCTTATGGTGGAGAAGTTACTGCTTTAATGGGTGAAAATGGAGCTGGAAAATCAACTTTAATGAAAATATTAAGTGGAGTTTATAAAAAGGATGAAGGTAAAATTTTCATAGAAGGAAGAGAAGTTGAGGTTAAGGGAATTAAATCAGCAGAAGAAGCTGGAATAACAATAATTCACCAAGAACTTAGTGTTTTAAATAACTTAACAGTTTCAGAAAATATATTTTTAGGAAATGAAAAGTATAGTAAATATACAAGAAAAATAAATAAAAAACTATTAGATGAAAGAAGTAAAATGTTTTTAGAACAGATAGGATGTAATATAGACCCAGATAGATTAGTTAGCACATTAAATGTTGGAGAAAAGCAAATGATAGAAATTGCAAAGGCTCTTACAAAAAATGCTAGAATAATTATTATGGATGAGCCTACTACTGCATTAACTGATGTTGAAACTGAAAACCTTTTTAAAGTTATAGAAAACTTAAGAAAAAAAGGTATAGCAATAATATATATATCTCATAGAATGGAAGAAATATTTAAAATATGTCATAGAGTAGAAGTTTTAAGAGATGGTAAATATGCAGGAAGTGCACAAATAAAGGATATAGATAATGATAAACTTATAGCTATGATGGTAGGAAGAACTATTGAAGACCAATTTCCATATAGAGAAATTAAAAAAGGAGATTTAGCTCTAGAGGTTAAAAATCTTAGCTGTAAAGAAGGGGTAAGTGGAGCTTCCTTTACTCTTAGACAAGGAGAAATTCTAGGAGTTGCAGGACTTATGGGTTCTGGAAGAACAGAACTTGCTAAAACTATATTTGGTGAATATAAAAAAACAAGTGGAGAAATTTCTTTAAATGGAAGTCCTATAAAAATAAATTCCATAAATGATGCTATAAAATATGGAATATGCTATCTTTCTGAAGATAGAAAAAAAGAAGGATGTATTTTAGGGATGTCTGTTGGAGAAAACATGACACTTTGTAATTTGAAAAAGTATGAAAATAAATTTAAGGCTCTTAACAAAAAAGAAGAGGCAAAGGATATAGATTATTATATAAAGAAGATAAAAATAAAAACACCAAACAAAGAACAACTTATAAAAAATTTAAGTGGAGGTAATCAACAAAAGGTTATACTAGCTAAATGGCTTATGCTTTCTCCAGAGGTGTTAATAATTGATGAGCCAACTAGAGGAATAGATGTAGGAGCTAAGAAGGAAATTTATGAGCTTTTAAATGAACTTAAGGCTAGTGGAAAAGCTATAATAATGATTTCCTCAGATTTACCAGAGGTTTTAGGTATTAGCGATAGAATTATGGTTATGAGTGAGGGTAAAATTTCAGGAGAGCTAAATAGAAATGATGCAAATCAAGAAAGCATAATGAAATTAGCTGTTGGAATAAATAATTAAGGAGGATTACATAATGAAAGCAAATGTTAAGGCAAATATATCTAAATACAAATCTCTTATAGGTTTAGTACTTTTATGTATAGTTATAACTATAGTTACTCCAAACTTTTTAACTGTAGCAAATATAACTAATGTATTTACACAGGTTTCTGTTAATGCAATTATAGCAATAGGAATGACTTTTGTAATATTAACTGGTGGAATAGATTTATCAGTTGGATCAACTTTAGCTATTAGTGGAGCTATAGGTGCATCTATTGTTAAGTCTACTGGAAACGTATTCTTAGCTATTATAGTAGCTGCATGTATAGGTATAGGAGTTGGATTAATAAACGGATTATTAGTGTCAAAGGGAAAATTACAAGCTTTTATAGTTACTTTAGCTACAATGACAATTTTTAGAGGGGCTACTTTAGTATTTACAGATGGTACTCCAATATCAAAATTACCTGAAGCCTTTGTAAAAATAGGGAATGGAAAAATTGGATTTATACCAATACCAGTTATAATAACAATAATCATAGCAATCATAGCAATTTATGCATTATCAAAAACAAGATTTGGAAGATATTTATATGCCTTAGGAGGAAATGAAGATGCTTCAAGATTATCAGGAATAAATACAGATAAAATAAAAACTTTAGTATATGTAGTATCAGGTTTTGCTTCAGCTATAGCAGGGGTAATAATAACAAGTAGAATAGGTTCAGCTTCACCAAATGCAGGTACTGGTTTTGAATTAGATGCAATCGCAGCGGTAGTAATTGGAGGAACTTCTTTAGCAGGTGGAGAAGGAACAATAGCAGGTACTTTAATTGGTGCTCTTATAATAGGTGTTCTTAATAATGGATTAAACCTTATGAATGTATCACCTTTTTATCAATCAATAGTAAAAGGTTTAGTAATATTAATAGCAGTACTTTTAGATAAAAAGAGCAGAAAAAATTAAGAAGCTTAAGAGGTGAGTTTTATGCATATAAATAAAAAGATATTTTCAGTTGGATTAATACTCATGGTGCTTATGACTTCATTTATGGGCTGTGTAAGAAATAATAAGCCTAAAATAGGAATGGTATTATCAACTCTTAACAATCCATTCTTTGTAAATATGAAAGATGGAGCTGAGAAGGAAGCTGAAAAGCTAGGCTATGATTTAGTAGTATTAGATTCTCAAAATGATCCTGCAAAGGAAAGAGCAAATGTAGAGGATTTAATACAATTAGGAGTTGTAGCCTTACTTATAAATCCAACAGATAGTGATGCAGTTGTTAAAACTGTTGAAGTTGCTAATAAAAGTAATATTCCAGTTATAACATTAGATAGACAAGCTAATGGAGGAGAAATAACAAGTCATATAGCTTCAGATAACGTAAAAGGTGGAGAAATGGCTGCACAATATGTGTTAGATAAGTTTAAAGATGAGAAGGGTCCAATTAATATAGTAGAAATACAAGGTATTCCAGGAGCTTCTGCAACTAGAGATAGAGGAGAAGGATTCCACAATATAATGGATAAAGATGATAAATTTAATTTTGTTTCAATACAAGCTGCTGACTTTGATAGACAAAAAGGACTTCAAGTTATGGAAAATATAATTCAAGCTAATCCAAATATTCAAGTTGTATTTGCTCATAATGATGAAATGGCTTTAGGAGCAGTTAAAGCAATTAAAGCTAGTGGGATAGATGCAATAGTTGTAGGCTTTGACGGAAATGAAGATGCTAAAGATTCTATAGATGCTAACGAAATGACAGCAACAATAGCACAACAACCAGACTTAATTGGTGCTTTAGGTGTAGAATTAGCAAATAAAATTTACAAAGGTGAAAAAGTTGATGATAAAATAGCAGCAGACTTAAAGGTGTATAGTAAATAATAGTATAGATACAAAGATATATTATGGTATAATTACTGTTGTTATAAAAGTAAGTGGACAAGAGGTGTTGCGTTAAATGGGAAAAACTACATTACTAGATATAGCTAAAGCAGTAAATGTATCAAAAACAACTGTATCTATGGTGTTAAATAAAAAGGAAATAAATGTTTCAAAGGAAACTAGAGAAAGAATTTTAAAAACTGCAAAGGAATTAAATTATATACCAAATACTCTAGCTAGAAGTTTAAGTACTAAAAAGAGCTATACCTTAGGAATGATAATACCAGATATTCAAAACCCTTTTTTTTCAGAAATGGCAAAGGCAATAGAAATTGAAAGTGAAAAGCATGGTTATAGTATTATTCTATGTAACACTCTCAATGAAAAAAAGAAAGAGGAAGAATATTTAAAATTATTAATTAGTAAGTTAGTAGATGGTGTTATAATAGCAGCCTGTGGAGAAGGCAAGGAATGGATTAAAATTTTAAGAAACAATAAAATTCCCTTTGTTATGATAGATAGAATAGTTTCAGAGGAAAAAAATACTAATGGTGTATTTTGTGATAACAAAAAAGGTATTGAATTAGGTGTAAACTATTTAGTTAATAAGGGAAAAGAAAACATTGCCTTTGTTACAGGTAAATCAAATTTAGAAATAGCAAACTTAAGACTTGAAGCTTTTAAAAATATTACAAATAAATTAGGAATATTTAATAAAAGCATAATAGAAGAGGCAGACTTTTCTATGGAAGGTGGAATAAGAGCTACAGAGAGTATAGTTAAGAATAATAAAAAGGTAGATGCAATATTTTATAGTAGTGATGTTATGGCAATTGGAGGTATGAAATATTTAATAAGAAATGGATATGAAATACCTAAGGATATAAGCATATTAGGATATGATAATATAAATATTTGTTCTTATATGGAGCCAGAGCTTACAACAATAGCACAGCCTATATATAAAATTGGAGAATCTTCTTGTAAATTACTTATAGAATTAATAAATAATAATTCTATAAAAAATAAAATAATAAATTTAGAACCTTCCTTAGTTGAGAGAGGAACAGTAAAATAATAATTGGGGTTTTATCAAAAATTAATTGTTTTTGATAAAACCTTTTTTTATTTTTAGAGCTATTAAATAAAGTTAAGCTAGTTTTTAAGAGGAAATAAATTTATGTTATAATTATAGGATATGAAGCACTTAAATAGAGGAGTAAATATGTTAGTTGAAGATTTATTGTTACAAAGATTTAAAGAAGAAACTACAGGAAGAAATTACGTAAAGGGTGAAAGAATAATAAATAATGACCTTGTTAAGTCCGTAGACATAGAAGATGAAGAGGATTTAGTATCTGTTAAGGGAAGAGTAATTTCAGAAGGGTTATTTAATGAGTATATTACAAAATTAGAAATAGATATTAGGACTAAGGATGTTTTATCTACATACTGTACTTGTGAAGATTATGAAAAGCATGAATTTAGTAAAGAAAATTATTGTTGTAAACATTTAGTAGCAACTTTTTATAAAGCTTTAGGAGAATTAGCTAAAAAAAAGGAATTTGAAGAAGATAAAAAATTATTTTCTAAGAAAAAGGAAAGTAAAATTTTAGATTTGATTCTTAAAGAAGAAGATAAAAAAGAAGAATTAAAAATAGAAGTTTATATAAATAAAAATGAATGGAGTAATAGCATAATTGCAGAGTTTAAAATAGGAACTAAATCCATGAGTTCTAATAAGCTTTATATATTAAAAGATATTGAGCAATTTTTAGTAGCTTACTATAATAAAATACCTATAAAGTATAGTAAAGCCTTTACCTTTGATATAAGAGAACAAAGGTTAAGTACTAAAGATAAAGAACTTATAGAATTTATAGAGGCTTTAAAGGAAATAGAAAAGCCAATAAAAAGTTTTTTAAGAAATAGAGATGCTTTTATAGAGGGAAAAAGTATAAAGATACCAAATTATTTAGTAAGGGAATTTTTCCGTGTTATAAAAAATCATAGGATTTACCTAAATGAAGGATTTTTTTATAGAGCTGTAGAGGGAGAGGTTCTTTTTGAGGATGTGCCAATAGACTTTTCTTTAAGAGATTTAAAAAATAGTTTTGAACTTACCTCTTTAAATGGAATGCCAAAGATTTTAGGAGATAGATTTGATGTATTTTTGTATGGAACTAGCATATATATACCTAAAAAAGATTTTTGTTATAAAATAAAAGATTATTTAGATATATTCTTAGAAGGAAAGGTTATAAAATTTGATAAAGAGGAGGAAGATAGAGTTCTTAGAAAGTTAATTCCCTCCTTAAGAGAGTTAACAGAAAATGTAACTTTATCTAAAAATATAATTGATAAAATAGTTTTAGATAAGGTGAATTTTAAGTTTTATTTTGATAAGGAAGGAAAAGAAGTAAGTTTAACTTTAAAGGTGAAGTATGGTAAATATGAATTTAACATATTTGATGACTGTACAGAAAAAATAATATATAGAGATGTTAAAAAGGAAAAAGAGGTTATTTCTTTAGTTGAAAGGTTTAATCTTAAGGAAATAAATAAAAAGTTTTATTTTTATTTAGGAGATGAATATATATTTAGTTTTTTCAAATATGATTTATATAAATTACAAGAATATGGAGAGGTTTATTATTCAGAAAATTTTAAAGGAATAAAAACTTTAGGAAGTAAGGGAATAAAAGGAGATATTAAACCAGGAAGGTATAATTATTTTGAGTTTGATTTTAAAATTGGAGATATACCTATGGAAGAAACAAAAGAAATACTTAAAGCCTTTAGGGAAAATTTAAAATTTTTTAAATTGAAAAGTGGAGAGTTTCTTGATTTAGAAGAATTAGAATTAAGGAAATTTTTAAATTTATTAGATTCATTAGAAAATGAAAATTTAGAGAATAATATTTTAGAAATAAATAATAGCAGAGCCTTATATATAGCTAATTATATAGAAAGTCAAGGTATTAGATATATTAAAGGAAAAAAGAAGTTAAATGAATTAAAAAATAAATTTAAGAATATAAAAAAATTATCCTTTGATGTTCCAAAGGAACTTAAAGCAAATCTTAGAGAGTATCAAAAGATTGGTTATAATTGGCTAAAAACCTTAGAGCACTTAGGACTTGGAGGAATTCTTGGGGATGAAATGGGTCTTGGAAAAACTCTTCAAGCAATTACTTTTATTCTTTCTAACAAGGGGAAAAAGACTTTAATAGTTGCCCCAACTTCTTTAATATATAATTGGAAAGAGGAATTTACTAAGTTTGCTCCTACTTTATCTGTAGAGGTTTTAAATGAAGGTAAAGAAAAAAGAGAAGAGGCTTTAAAAAATATAGAAAATAAGGATGTAATTATAACTACTTATAATTTATTAAAAAGAGATTTAGAAGAATATAAAAAAATAAACTTTGAATACTGTTTTATTGATGAAGCACAGGCAATTAAAAATCCAGACTCTCAAAATTCTGAGGCTGTTAAGGAGATAAATTCAACTTATAAATTTGCTTTAACAGGTACCCCTATGGAAAATTCACTTATGGAACTTTGGTCAATTTTTGATTTTGTAATGCCAGGATATCTTTATGATAGACAGAGGTTTACTCTTAGATATTATAAAAGGTTAAATGAGAGTAAAGAGGTTTTAGAAGAAATACACTCTCTTATAAAACCTTTTATATTAAGAAGAAAGAAAAAGGATGTTATAAAGGAATTGCCTGATAAAATTGAAAAGCTTTATTTAGTTGATTTAGAAGAAAAGCAAAAAAAAGCTTACTCAGTATATGCTAATAATGCTTTATCAATTATTGAGAAAAAAAAGGAGTTAGATGATTTTAATAGAAGGAAAATTGAGATATTATCTTATATAACAAAGCTTAGACAGTTAGCATTAGACCCTAAAATAGCTTTAAAAGATTATGAAGGAGAAAGTGCAAAAATAGAAGCATTAATTGAAATTTTAAATAATAGCATAGAAGGCGGACATAAAATTCTTGTTTTTTCTCAGTTTACTTCAGTATTAAAGAATATAAGTGATAGGCTTGAAAATGAGGGGATTTCCTTTAGTTATTTAGATGGAGGTATATCATCTAAAAAAAGAATTAACATGGTTAATGAATTTAATGAAGGAGAAAATTCAGTATTTTTAATAAGCTTAAAAGCTGGAGGTACAGGACTTAATTTAACTTCAGCAGATATTGTAATTCACTTTGACCCTTGGTGGAATCCAGCTGTTGAAGACCAAGCAACAGATAGAGCACATAGAATGGGGCAAAAAAAGGCAGTAGAAGTTATAAAGTTAATAGCAAAAGGGACTATTGAGGAAAAGGTTATAGCCCTTCAAGAAGAAAAAAAGGATTTAATATATAAGATAATTGAGGAAGAAGAATTAGGTTTAGGAAACACTTTTAATAATTTAAGTGAAGAGGAATTAATGGATTTATTTAAAGTTGATTATTTAGTTTAATTTATAAATAAAAATACAAGAGGATTAATATTTACCTCTTGTATTTTTTTATATTATTTATAGTATAGATAACCATTAAAATAGGAGTTTAAGGGAGGGTTACTAAGGTATTCACAATTAATAATATAGTCAACTGTATCCTTTAATAAGCTTATTATATCTTTTAAGGAGGATTTTTCTTTAATTAAAAGATTAAGAGCGTTTTCAAACTTTATTAATGTATTTTTATTTATGCTACAAATTAAACCTAAATCTTTTTTTAATAAGATATAATAACTTAAAGAAGCAAGAAGATTTTCAACTAGGTCTATAAACTTTATTATATTTTCATCTTTCCTTTCAATATTTCTAATTTTAAGTTTATTACACATTAACTTTATATGAATTATTAAATTTATAATTTCATCTTGATTTTTTAAAGGGGATTTCGTTAAAATTGAAACTAATATGCTTAAATATCTTATTATTTTAAAGCTTAATTCCTCTAAACCCTTATTTAAATTATAGGGAAATAAAAACTTGTTAGTTAAAAAAGTAATTATTATACCTAAAAGTAAATAAAATATTCTAAAGCTAGATAGAGTATTAATATTATAGTTTAAGGAAGCTAAAGTAATAGAAGAAAGTGCCGTAAAAAATGAAAGACTATAGTAATCTTTAAAGGCATAAGTTAAATATAAAGTTAGAATTAAAATTAAAATCTTAATAAATCTATAAGGAAATATGTTTAAAAATATAATTAAGACAATAATTGAAAGTATATTTCCTTTTATTCTATCTTTTCCTTTTTTTAAAGTATCTTCATAATAAGGTTGCATTATAGACATTACAGTTATTGAAACCCAACTTATCTTTGGAAGATTAAAAAATGAGCTTATAAAAAAAATAAGGCTTAAGGTTAAAGAGATTCTTAAAGCAAAATTAAATTTTATAGTTCCAAACTTAAGAGAATATTTAAATTTAAATTGTTTTTTATCCTTGTTTTTCCAAGGGTTATAGGCTTTGTAAAATTCACTTTCTTCTAAGGTTGATATATTAGAAAAATTTATATAAAGACTTTTTAACGATACACATAAATCATGAATTAAGGGAATTTGATAAGGTATATTTTTATTATACTTATTTAATATAGAAAGATATTTTTCTATATTATAAAAGCTATCTTCTTTATTTAAGAATATTTTTAAGTTTTTTAAGGTTTTTTTTAAATCCTTTAAAAATAAGTTTATTAAGGGGCTTTTATAATTTAAGTTTTGGTATAAATTATTTAAATTATAAAGTTGAACATTTAAGTTTTCTAATAAAAGATATATTTTAAATTGAATACTTCCTAAATTATTAGTTAAGGACTTTCTTTTTCTAGTTGTATAAAGGTTATAGCAAAGTATTGAAAGTTCTTTATTAATATCTTCTTTAATACTAGAATTATATTCTTTCTTTAAAATATTTGAAACTTGCATTTCTAAAAGTGAAAGAATTTTATTTATCTTTTCTCTAATAAGAGAGTTATAGGTTAAATTATTAAAGAAAAGATGAAAAATTAGTATTAAAGAAAAACCTAGAAATACTGTAAGTATTCTTCCTTTAAGCTCTAAAAAGTTTACTTTATAAAAGTAAGTAAATACATATAGCATTAAAAGAGGTTTGTATAATAAAGGAGTATAATGCATAGAAAAATTGTAGGCTATAAAAAATAAACTTAGAAAGTTTATAAAAATTCCGAAGAATATATTTCTAGAAGCTAAAAAGGATAGAAATATTATAAGAATATAAAGACTTATTGTTTTTATAAATTTTTCTAAAGGATTGATTTTAAAATTTTCTTTTAATAAAATTGAAGAACTTAGAGCTATAGGATAAGCTAAGAGGGCATTATTTATGCCTAAAAGTGAAAAAGATAGTAAAAATATTAAAGTAGCAATTGTACCTTCTCTTTTCATAGAATCTAAGTCTAGATTTAAGTTTTTAAAAGCATTATAAAACATAAAATCACCTTAATAGATATAATACTTTTATTATTCCATTTGAATTTTAAAATTATGCCATAGAAATTTTTTGATTTCTATGGCATAATTTTTTATTCTATATTAGGGAAAAGAGCACTAAGTAAAGGAATAGTACCACTAAATACTATATTTAAGTTATCACCCTCTACCTTTATAGAACTTATCTCAAGATATTTTATAATATCTTTAAAAGAAAGTATAATATCTCCCTTTTCTTTGTCAAAAGATAATATAGAGTTGTTTTCTAAGTTTTTAAATATGGTATCTTTTGAAATATCTAAAAATCCAAGTTTTCCTTCTTCAAAGTGAAAAATTCCTTTTCCATTTTCACTATAAGCTGTAAAGGTAAGTTTTCCTTGAAAAGGAACGCCCTTAAAATCTACATCAGCATAAACATTTATAGCCCCATTTTCTATATCAACTTGTAGTCCTGTAAGGTCTTTTATAGCATTTGGACTTTCTCTAAGAGCTAATATAAAAAGGTCTGTTAGTTCTTCATCTGAAAATTCTGTTGAAGAGCTAACCTTTATTTCTTTTAAAGAAAGATTAATATTATTTGGTAAAAACTTTTTAAGTAAAGTTAAGTCATTAAGTTCTATATTAGAATTAATAGGTGTTACTTGAACTTTAGGTGCAAAATAAGATTTATATAAAGCTTTTATACCAAAAAAACCACCTAATAATAAAATGATTATTATTAAAATAATCAATAAAAATTTATTTTTTCTTTTGGTCATATGTCTATCTCCATTCCATGAAATTTTCATAAGTAAATTATAAACTAAATAAATTTAAAATTCACTTCTTTTTAAATATAAGTAACAGATGAAAAAAATAGAATATAAAATAATATTATAATCTAAATTTATAGAGGGTTAAATATGAGTGAAAATTATGATGAAAAAGTAATAGATTATAAGGTTGGAGATGTAACAGGAAATGGTTTTAAAGATGAGGTTTATATAATATCATCTTATGATAAGGGATTAAAGAAACATTTTTTAATACTTAAGGAGGGAAAAAGTGAAAAACTTTTAAAATATGCTTTAGAGGATAATAATTATAATTTTCAAGTTAATTTAGAATATTTTAAGGATAATAAAAAGTTAGATGTTTTAGTTAGGTCTATAGGTGATTGTTTTGGTGGTTGTGTAAGTGGAAAAATTTTTACTTATAAAGAGTGGGAATTAGTTGAAGTTTTTAATACAGAGAGTTTTTATGAAAGAAATAAAATGGAAGCTTTTTATAGAGAAAATTATGAGGTTGAGATTTTAAATAAGGAAAGAAATAAAAAATATGTTGTAGATATAAAGGATAATTTTAAATATTATTTAGATTTTGTTTATACAGAGGAAGGTAAGCTTAAGAAAGGAAAAGAAGAAGCAAATATAAGTGGTGTATGGGGATGTAATTCTTATTATCCTATGGGAAGTAAAATTGCTAACTTAAGCATAATACAACAGATTTTAGGACAAGCAACTACTGATAAAATATGTATAATTGAAAGCATAGTAACTTTAACTGATAAGGGATTTATTATAAGTGATCAAATGATTAATTTAAAAGGAAATTTTATAAATGAAAATAATAGAAATAAAATTTTAAAATATAAATTAAAGGAAAATAAAAATATAAATATTTATAATAAAAGCTTAGAAGATTTAAAAGAAACTTCAGTTTGTTTTTATCTTTTAGCCTATGAAAATTTTTTAAAGGGAGATTTTACTGAAGCTTTAAAAAATATAAATATGAATTTGATTTTTAATAATCCTTATCCTTCTAAGGAAAAAGCTTTAATTTTTAGAGAATGTATAAAGGAGCATATAAAAATAAAGAGACTTTAAGTACTATTCTTAATTAAATTAGCTACTAAAGGGCTTTTTTAAAAATTTTAAAAGTTAAAAGAAAGCATGATTATAACTAAAGAAGGGGATATTAGTCAATGAATTATATCTATAAAAGTCATAAAATATTAATATATGACTTATTTAGAGGTGTAATTTATGGAGACGGAAAGTAATTTGCTTAAAGTATCAATTTTAATGACGGCAGTTTTTGCTATTTTAGGTATAGTATTTGGGTTTATTTTAAACTCAGAAATTATAATATTTGATGGTATTTATTCACTAGGAGGAATATTTTTATCCTTAGTATCTTTAGTTGGAAGTATTTATATAAATAAAGATAAAGAAAATAAATTTTTAGATAAAAAACTTTTAAAAGAATTAATTGTAATTTTTAAATCCTTAGTAATTTTTGTAATGTGCATTTATTCTATATTAAGTGCAGTTATAGAAATATTTAATGGAGGAAAAATAGTTTCTTATGATTATATATTAATTTATATAATTTTATCTATTATAGGTTCTTTAATGACTTATATATTTTTAAATATTAAGGGTAAAAAAATAAATTCTTCTTTTGTAAATATAGAAAGTAGTCAATGGTTAATGGATTCTTTTTTAAGCTTAGGAATATTAATAGGTTTTTTAATAGGAGGATTACTTAAAAACACAGAGTTTTTTTGGATAAATAAATATTTAGATCAATTAATGGTTATTATATGTTCTATAGCCTTTTTAAAAATGCCCTTAAAATTTTTAAAAGATTCTATAAAAAATATAATAAGCTATAAAAAAGAAAAGTTTTTAAAGAAGAATATAGTTTTAAAAAAACATGCTTTATTATAAGATAAAAATATAATTAAAAAAGGCTATAAATTTATAGCCTTTTTATTTTTTAAAAGAAATCAGCTTGATGAGGACTTGAGTAAGTATTTAATTTTTTATTTAATTCTTCATTTTCTTTTATTATATCCTTAACTAAGTTTATAGATTCCTTATCTAGCTCATGTCCTTTTTCATCAATAAATTTTTGAAACATTATTATACCTGTTTTAAAGGCTTTAATGCTTTCTTCTAAAATTTCACTATCAGTATCTGCTGTAATTGTTTTTATGTTATAAATTATTTCAGAAGCTTTTCCTAAAATTCCAACATCCTTAGCTGGTGAATGTCCAAGGGAAGATATTTTATTAGAAACTGTAGTAGCTTCTTTAGTATATAAAGTTATAACTTCCTTTAATAATTTTTTTAGTTCAGGAGATTTACATTTATTTTCGTATTTTTTAAAGATATCTATTCCCATATAAATTCCCTTTAGATTATCATTTAAAGCTTCATAAGGAGTTCTATCTGTTATTTTTTTCATATAAATATCACCTCAAAGATATTTTATCCATTTCATTAAAAAATATTTTTATAAACTTTTATAAAGTCCTTAGAGTAAAATATATTTGAACTTAATAAAAAAATCTACTATAATATAACAATATAATGTAGTCAAGTTATCTTTAGTAACTTTAGGGGTAATTACAAATTGTATAATAGAATTAATTTATAAAATTTATTATATTTCATTAAAAGGAGGTGTAAAAGAACTTGCATTTAATAAATAAAAGGTCTTTTGCACCTTTAATTCTTTAGATTAATAAGATAATGTCTACATAGTAAGGGAGGGATTTTTTTATGGATTACAATTCTACTTTAGCTTATGAAAAAGAAGTTCTTCTAGAGACTAGAAAATGGATTGAAAAAGAAGAAAAAAGATTAGAAGAGGAAAAAATAAAAGCTAGTACAAAGTTAGAAGCATTAAATAAAAAATCTAAGGGTTCTTATAATCAAGAGGCTGAAATAGTTAAAAAATCCTTAAACTTTTTATCAAAGGAAAAAGAGAAATTTAATGAATCTTATAATAAACCTTATTTTGCAAGAATAGATTTCAGGGAATATAGAAAAGATTTTGAAAGTTTTTATATAGGAAAATGTGGCCTTGGAGATATCTTAGAAGGAGAGGAAAAGGTAATAGATTGGAGAGCACCAATTTCAGATTTATACTATAGTGGAACTCAGGGAGAAGCTTATTATAAAGCACCAATTGGAATTATTGAAGGGGAGCTTAGTTTAAAGAGAAAGTTTCTTTTTGATGAAGATTATAATTTAAAAGAATACTTTGATGAAGGATTAAATGAAATTATTTTAAAATCTGGTATTAATGAAGAAGGGGAAGGATTAATAGATGAATTCCTTAGAATAAATTTAGAAAATAGTACAGGAACTAAACTAAAAGATGTAGTTTCTACAATACAAAAAGAACAAAATGAAATAATAAGAGCACCAAAAAATTCTCCGATAATAATACAAGGGTCAGCAGGTTCGGGAAAAACAACTGTAGCACTTCATAGATTAGCTTATTTATTATATAGATATAAAGAAACCTTAAAGGGAGAAGATATTTTAATTATAGCACCAAATAAAATATTTTTAGATTATATCTCTGAAGTATTGCCTAATTTAGGGGTTGATTCTATTAATCAAAAAACTTTTGAAGAGGTAGCTTTAAAAAAGTTAGGTATAAAGGGAAAATTAATAAGTAAGGATAAAAAGTTAGTAGAGATTTTAGAAAATAATGAAGAAGAAACTGAATATATGAAAAAAAGCAGTCATATAAGAGGCTCTATATTATTTAAGGAAATATTAGATAAATATATAAAAATTCTTGAAGAAGAGGATAGTAATATAGATAATATAAGAATTTGTGGATATTCAGTTTTTGACTCAAAGGAAATAAAAAGATTATTTTTAGAGGATTTAAAAAAGTATCCTGTAAATAAAAGAAAAGATGAAATAAAAAATTACTTTTCTAAAAAATTAGGAGAAAAGGTTTCAAAGGTATTAGATAAAGTTGATTTTCAATTTGAATATAAAATAGCTAGACTAAAAAAAAGCATGGAAGATTGTAAAGAAAGAAGAGAGAAGCTAATAGAACTTTATGATGAGAGAGATAATCATAAAAAAGAAATAAAGAAATCTGCTAGAAAAGAGTTTAATGAATATTTTAGCAAATGGAAGGGAATAGATACGACTAATCTTTATAAAAATCTTTTCCAAGATGAAAATCTTCTTAAGAAAATAAGCCATGGGAAAATACAAGAAGATTTAATTGAATATATGAGAGAAAACTTGTCAAATAATATAGATAATAAAATAATAGATTCAGATGATTTAGCTGCTATGCTTTATTTAAAATTCAAAATAGAAGGCTTAGAAGAAAGCACTTTATTAAAACATATAGTTGTTGATGAGGCACAGGATTATTCAATTTTACAATTATGTGTAATATCTATGATGGTTTTAGGAAATTCTTTAACAATAGTTGGAGATATAGGACAAGGAATATATTCTTTTAAAGGAATTAAAGAGTGGAAAGAACTTATTAAATCAATATATAATGATAAAGCACAGTATAAACATTTAAGTCAAAGTTATAGAAGTACAGTAGAAATAATAAATTATGCAAATAAGGTTTTACTTAAGCAGGAATCTTATGAAAAACCAGCTAAGCCAGTTTTAAGGCATGGTATGATGCCAGAGGAGATTAACTTTAAAAATTCAAAGGATTTCTGTGAAAAGTTAGATGAAATAGTTAATAAGGTAAGAGAACGAGGAAAAACATCAATAGCAATAGTTTGTAAAACTCTTGAAGAATGTAAAAAAGTAAAAACTTTTATTAAAAAATACTCAAAGTTTGATTTTGACTTGATTAAAGAAGAAAATAAAGAATTTGAATTAAATTTAGTAATAATACCATCTTACCTTACAAAAGGATTAGAATTTGATTGTACTATAGTTTATAATTTAGATGAAAAAAATTATAATGAAAATGAAATAGATAAAAAACTTCTTTATGTAGTTTTAACTAGAGCATTACATTATGAATATATATTTTATAAGGGTGAGAAATCATCTTTAATAGATTAATTTTAGGAGGATACAAAAATGGAAGAAAAGCAAATAATGGCCTTTAGAGATGAAGAAGGAAATAAGGTAGAATTTGAAGTTGTAGCTAAAATATATTTAGGAGAGAAAAATAAAAAAGAATACATAGTTTTATCACCTTTAGAAGGAGAGGGAGATGAAGCTGAGGATTTTGTTTTTAGAGTAGACAAAGTAGGAGAATCTGTAGAATACAACTTAGTTGAAGATGATGAAGAGTTTAGATTAGTAAAGAAAGAATATAAAAAATTATTATACTAATTTGAGGTAAATAGCATGGAAAAGTATAGAATAATAAATTTTTTATCAAATAATGGCTTAACAGAAATAGAAGAAGTGTTTTCAGAAGATAATAAACTTGCACTTAAGTTTTATTATGATTTTGAAGATGTTGAAATACAAGGTGCTAAAGCTTGTGCAAAGGATGAAACTGATTATGAAGAGGATAGTCATCCATGGATTTTAGAGGGAGTTATTCCTTATTTAGATGATATTGCTGTAGATAATGTAGAAGAAATATTAGAGGAAGTTATGGAGGACTTTGAAATAATAGCAAAGGCTTATGGATACGAAATAGAGCCTAGCAATTATTCAGGAAAACAATTCTTAGCAGTATTTTTACCAGAGGATTGCGAATTAGAAGTAGATGATATATTAGATGAATTAAAATAAAATGTATTTTATTTTAAATATATATAAATAAATAGTAAAAATATTCTAAAAATTTAAGGTTGCTTTTTTTATTTCTTATGTTATAATAAAAGCATAATTAATCCTGAGATGTACGCGAAGCTTATTAATTTTAACCTACATTTGAAATACGGGATTTACAAAACAATTAAGGAAATCGGGCTTCAAGTTTTACTTCACATTTGTGACAGAAGAAGATCGAATTAATTTGAGTAGAACCCACCTGCGAGAGGCAGGTATAAAATTGTAAGTGTGACGGCATATTTGGGAATATAAATTGGTTTATTTAAAGGTTCAACTTAGTTTGAACCTTTTTTTCATTTAAAGAATATAAGTATTCTTTAGTTTAGATTTTAAAGAGAATAATTCATATTCTAAGGAATCTATCTTTTTAGAAAATATCTCTCTTTCTTTTTTATTAATACTCTTATTTAACATATCGTTATAATAGTCTATATCTCCCATTAAAGATATAATTTCTAAGGTGTATTCCCAAGCATTTTTCTTCATATAAGAACCTCCAAAATATTTATACAATAACATTATAGAAATTTTATAAGTTTTGGTGAGTTATTTATTATAAAATCTATGTAAAATTTATAAATAAAATTTAAAAGAAGATTATTAAAGCTAAAATATAAAATATAAATTTATAAAAATTAATAAAAAATAAATTAAAAGTTAAAAGAGTTTTCTGTATATACAATATATATTAACAAATTTATTTTTATAGTGTATAATGATTTGATGTATGGTATTTTAGTAAAATTATTTATCTTAAAGAAGAAATAGGTGAAATATTATGAATAAGAAAAAGATAGCTTCTATTATCCTTAGTATGACTATGGTATTAGCTTTTTCTATAAATAGCAGTAATAGTAGTGTTTATGCTAAAAGCAAAGAGGAAGCACAGCAAGAAATTAATAGTAATAAGGGAAAAATAGATGATTTAAAAGATAAAAAAAATAGTATAAATGAAGAGAAAAGTAAATCTCAAAGTAAATTAGAGGAGATACAGAAAGAAATTGCAGAAAAAAATCAAAAGTTACTTTCTTCTCAAAAAAAAGTTGATGAATATAAAAGTGATATAAATTCCTTAGAGGAAAGTATAGATAATCTTCAAGTAAAAATAAAAGAGGTTGAAAAAGACATAGATAAAAAGAAAAAAGAAGAACAAGAGAAAGAGAGTATACTTTCAGGAAGAATAAGATGTGCTTACAAATCTAATCTAAGCAATCAGTTTTTATATATAATGATTGAATCAAAAAATGTTGGAGATTTTATAAGTAATATATCTAGCATAAAATATATAGTAGATACAGATAATAAATTAATAGAAGAGATTAAATCTGTTCAAGAAGATTTAAATAATGAAGAGAATAATTTAAAAAAGCAACAAGAGGAATTATCAAATAAAAAAAGTAAATTAGAAAAGGAGAAAAAAGAATTTGATTCTTTAGTAAGCCAGTATGAAGGGCAAATAAAAGAGTTAAATTCTTTAGAGGAAGAGAAGGAAAAAGAGATAAATAGCTTAAGTGATAAAGAAAAAGCTATATTAAATGAGATTAATGGCTATGAGGAAGATAATTCAAATCTTACTGGATACATAAATAATTTAATCAATGAAAATAAAAAGGTACAAGAGAAGAAAAATAATTCTTCAAAAGAGGTAAAAAGTACTAATAAAGATAATTTAGAAAAGAAGGAAACTGTAGAGAATGTTTCTAAAAGTTCTAAGGGCTTTATAAGACCTGCACCAGGTGGAGTTACAGACCCTTTTGGTCCTAGAACTCATCCAGTTACAGGAAAGAAAAGTGTTCATCAAGGAGCAGATTTAGGAGCAGCTTATGGAACACCTATTTTAGCAGCTAAAGCTGGAACTGTTGTAGAGGCAGGATGGAATACTGCTTATGGAAATATGGTTATAATAGACCATGGAGATGGTACAAGCACCTTATATGGTCATTCATCTAGATTAGCTACTCAAGTTGGACAGCATGTAAATCAAGGACAAGTAATTGCATATGTAGGTTCAACAGGTTATAGTACAGGACCACATCTGCATTTTGGTATAATGATAAATGGACAATGGGTAAATCCTATGAATTATATAAGTTAATTTATATTTTATTTGGGTATATTAAAATTATCTCATAAAGAAAATCTATGGTAAAATTTCTTTGAGGTTAAATTTTGATATACTCTTTTTTAATTAAAATATTTTAAAAAAATATATTTAAGGGGTGATTAAATGAAAATTTTAATTTTAATAGGAATAGTATTACTTGGGGTTGGTTTATTATTTGAATCAATGTATAAAATAAAACTAGCTTTTAAAAGCTTCACTAAGGAAGGTGGAAAGGCAGGGAAAGATTTTAACTTTGATTTTAAAAATAAATTCAATAGCATGGATAAGGAGAAACAAGATAATTTTTTAAATTTATTAGATTATAATAAAAGAGTATTATTTAAAAAGTATTTAGCTTGTGAAAAGGAAGAAGAGGATTCTATTAGGAAAAAATTAGATGATATGCATGTTTTTAATCTTTTTAATAGATGGGCAAGAGAGAATAATATAGAACCTATAAATATAAGTACTTATAAAAATATATAAATTTAAAATAAAAAGTAGCCTAAGATTTTTCTTAGACTACTTTTTTAGTTCTTTTTTCTAAAGTTTTATTTATATAAATCTTTTTTAAAAAGAAAGAAAATAATATAAACAATATTAATAAGCTTACAGATAAATATATATTTGTTTTATTAAAATTAATCCATTGAGATCCTAAATTTACAAAAACTAAAATACCAGGAATAGTTCCAATTAAAGTTCCTAAAGCAAAATCTTTATAGGAAATTTTAGTAAGTCCTGCACCATAACTTATAAGGTCAAAGGGAAATAGAGGTATTAGTCTTAAAAGTAAAATCATTAAAAAGCCATTATCTTTTAGTATTTTTTGTATATTTTTTAGCTTTTTATTTTCTAATTTCTCTACAAAATATTTGCCAAGGAATCTAGAGATAAAAAAGGAGATACTTCCTCCTATTAAAGCACCTATACTTGTATATAGAAAGCCAAAAAAAAGATTAAATAAACTTCCACCTAAGATTGCTAAAAGAGAATCTGGGAAAAAAGTTAAAGGAACTAGGGAGAAGGCTATTATATAAATTAAGGGAGCGAAATATCCAGAATTTATAATTACCTCTCTTAAAGAGTCAAGACTTAAGAGATTAAACTTATAGAGAAAAAATAAAGCTATAGATATAATTAATATAACTA
This sequence comes from Clostridium sp. TJA038, assembly GCF_058310255.1. NCBI lineage: Bacteria > Bacillati > Bacillota > Clostridia > Eubacteriales > Clostridiaceae > Clostridium > Clostridium sp. TJA038. Next base: position 620,832 of record NZ_JBZEFA010000001.1, read on the forward strand.
TAGTTGTTAATATTTTATTAAACTTATTCATTATTAATCCATCCTTTATATTTATTTAGCAAGTTTTATTGTAAAATAAAATTATATAAATGTAAATTAATATAGTTTAATAGGGAGGAAATTTAATGATAGATAAGGATTTTATCATAAGCTTTATAGTAGTATTTTGTATTATTTACCTTATTTACATATGTTATAGAAGTTATTTAATAAAAAAAGAGGCCTATTTTAAAACCCTAACTATATTTTTAATTGTAGAGTTATTTAGAAGAATATTTATATATGGAGAAGTTAATGAATATTTAATAGACTATATATCCTTTTTACAAATAATACTTTTATTAATATCAATAAGTATTTATGGAATGCTTTATTTTAAAAATAATTTAAGTTAAAAATAAGTCCTAAAAGTTTATTTTAGGATTTATTTTTTAGGAAAAATTTTTAAATTTGATATATAATAAGATTTAGGCTAATTCTCTATTTAAATAAATTTAAGTTGAAAGTTAAGTCTTAACGAAGGATAAAATCATATGTATAGGAGGAAATGATGAGTAAGGATATTTTTTCTAAAAAGAGAAATTCTAAAAGAAATAGAATTTTAAAAATAATTTTAGGGGTAGTTGTTATAATACTTTTACTTTTCCTAGGTATAAAAATAGTAACAGCTATAGGAAGCAATTTAGCTAATAAAACTTCAAAGGCTAGTGAAGAGGTAGAGCCTGTAAAGAAACCAAATTTAGATGATATAGTTCCAGGAATGAATGTTATATATGGGGCTTTAGACTATTCTGTTGATGCTAAAGATGTAGAAAGCATGGCAAATGATACATATAAAGGAGAAGGGAAAGAGGTTTTCTTAACCTTTGATGATGGTCCTTCTAATTCCACAGAAAAAATATTAAATATATTAGAAGAAAAAGGTGTACATGCTACCTTCTTTGTTTTAGGAAGTAGCATAGAGAAAGATTCAAAAAGACAAGATTATTTAAAAAAGGAATTAAAAAGTGGAAATGCAATTGCAAATCACAGTTATAGCCATGATTTTAAGAAGTTATATCCAGGAAACCAATTAAACATTGATTATTTTATGGAGGAGTTTAATAAAACTAACTCTATAATGAAAGGAATTTTAGGAGAAGAATTTGATTGTAGAGTTTTAAGAATGCCAGGAGGATATGGAAGTAGAAAATATTACAAAGACCCATCTCTTAAGGAATTTGATGAAGTTTTAGCTAAAAACGGAATAGTAAACGTAGATTGGAATGCTCTAGATGGAGATGCAGAAGGAAAGCCTTATACAAAGGAAGAAATGTTAAACTATGTTAAAAAGACATCAAAGGGAAAAAATCATGTAGTAATTCTTATGCATGATGCTGCAGGAAAAGAGAAAACTGTTGAGATTTTACCAGATATAATAGATTATTATAAAAATGAAGGGTACAATTTTAAGGTTATAAAAAATACTGAAAAAAGTAAAGAAGAAATTAAATAGAAATAAAAAGATATGCTAAATAGCATATCTTTTTATTTTATAAAATATTTTTTTAGTAAAATTTATTATATAAGGTTTTAATTTGTATCTTTATTTCTTGAAAAAAATTAACATATAATTATATAATATAATTTAAAAAGAAGGTGAATATTATATGAAAGTTTTTAATATAGAAAAAAAGTCTATGTGGAATTGTATTACTAAAAATAAATTAACTTGTAATGATAGTTCTGTTTTAGTAGTAATTTTACCTGGACTTGGATATACTTTACATAAGGCGTTTTTAGACTACTCTAAGCAATTAGCTTTAGACTTTAATTTTGATTGTTTAGAAATAGAGTATGGTTTTCAAGTTAGTAGAGAACCCTTTAATAAAGAGAATATAGAGGATTTAAGAGAAGTTTTTCTTGAGTCTTTAGATATTTTGTTTAGTGTTTTAGAGCTTAAAGGAGAAAAATATAAAAAGGTTATTTTAATAGGCAAAAGTTTAGGAACAGTTTTACAAAATAAGTTATATAATTATCTTAAAAAAAGCTATGATGTAAAAAATATATACTTAACTCCTATAGATGAAACCTTTAAAGAGGAAGTTTATCAAGAAGGATTAGCTATAACTGGTAGGAAGGATAAATTTTTATCTTCAGAGAATTTAGAAAAAATAAAATCTTTAGGGATAAAGGTCATTGAAATAGAAGGTGCTGGTCATTCTTTATGTATAAAGGGAGATGTACTTAAGAGTATTGAAGTTTTAGAGGAAGTAATAAAAAGTATGAAAAATTATTTTGAAAAAATTTAAGATGAGGAGTGATAATTTTGATATATAAAAAGAAAGATAAAGAGGAGCTTAAGAAGATTTTAACTAAGGAAGAATACTATGTTACTCAAGAAAATGGAACTGAAAGACCCTTTTTAAATGAGTATTGGAATTTCGATAAAGAAGGAATATATGTAGATATTACAACAGGAGAACCTTTATTTACTTCAAAGGATAAGTTTACTTCAGCCTGTGGATGGCCAGCTTTTTCAAAACCTATAGATAGAAGTGTGATAAAAGAAAAGGTTGATAAAAGTCATGGAATGATTAGAACAGAAGTTAGAAGTAAATTAGGGGATTCTCATTTAGGTCATGTATTTTGTGATGGACCAGAGGATTTAGGAGGCTTAAGATACTGTATAAATTCTGCTTCTTTAAAGTTTATTCCAAAGGAAGAATTAGAAGAAAAGGGATATGGAGAGTATTTAAAGATTTTTAAATAAACAAATGAAATATAAAAGTAGGTGTTTTAATGGGATTTTTATTAAATGATGATGGAGAAAATGATTTTTCTTTATCTTATACTTATTCAAAGGATGATATATTTTGGATAACTTTAAGAGGATTAATATCTAAGGGGGAAATTGAAGAAGCTGAAGATATGCTATTTAAAGAAGCAGAGAAAAATCCATCTATAGAGATATATGAAATTGGTGAAAAAATGTATAACTTATTAAAGAGCAAAAGTGATGAAGAACTTAAAAGATATAATTTTTCTAGGGAAGAAATTGATTTAGGTTTAGAGGATTTAAAAAAATTAATAGGTAAAAAGAAATAATAATTTTATTCTATAAGAATTTTTAATAAGTTAAGACAGGGAGAGATAATTATGAGAAGCTTAGATAAGGAGTTTTTTCTTGAAAAATATCCTCATTCAAAAGTTGATATAGAAAAAAATAAAATTAAATTTGAAACCTTACAAAACATATATAATGATTTTGTAAATTATGAAGATTCCTATTATAATCAAGCAGAATTTATAGCAAATATACTTCGTTCTAATGAAAATGTTCATTCTGTTAAATCAAGGATAAAAAATCCTGAAAGATTGATAGAAAAAATAATTAGAAAAACAAAAAATAGAAAAGAAAAGTATGGTGAAGATTTTGATTTTAATGAAGAGAACTATAAAAATGAAATAACAGATTTAATAGGTATAAGGGTTTTACATATATTTAAAGACCAATGGAAGGATATACATGACTTTATAATAAAAACTTGGGATGTTATTGAAATAACAGCTAATATAAGAGATGGAGATGATAGGAGTATCTTTGATGATTTAGGAATTGAGGTTATATCAAGACAATCTGGGTATAGGTCAGTTCATTATCTTGTAGAATGTTATCCTACTAATCAAAAAGTTATTGCAGAAATTCAAGTTAGAACTATTTTTGAGGAAGGATATGGAGAAATTGACCATAGATTAAGATATTCTCATAATGAAATACCAGAGATTTTAAAATCTAATCTTTTACTTTTTAATAGAATTGTAGGAAGTGCAGATGAAATGGCCTCTTTAATAAATATGTTAAATAATAATTTAGATAATAAAGATAAATATTATGAAGATAAGTTAAGAGAAAAAGAGGAAGAAATTAAAAAATTAAAAGAAGAAATTAAAAATATAAAAAGATAGAAAATGAAACCTATAAATATTAGAAGTAATATTTATAGGTTTCATAATTTTATAAATAAAAAGAAAAGAAATTTATAAAATTATAATATTAATAAAACATTAACTAAATATGAATAAAAATGAAATAAGCAGGTAGTTTTAATATATTTTGAAACAATTTAAGAAAATTCTAACTTTGATTTTATTAAATTATGGTAGTAAACTGAACCTAGTTCATTGTGAAGTTTATTAATAATATTTAAGAGAATAATATTAATAAAAATCACACTAGAATTTAAGAAAGCTTATGAAAGGATGATAAAAAATGAAGAAGAAATCAGTTGGAATTACCATGGCGGTCTTCTTATTAGGGATTTTTATGGGAGCTATTGATTCTGGAATAGTTTCTCCTGCAAGAGATATTATAGCTGATGGATTAAAGGTTTCACAAAATGCTAGTGTGTGGGTTGTAACAATATATACTTTAGCCTATGCAGTATCTATGCCACTTATGGGGAAATTATCTGATAGGTATGGAAGAAAAAAAGTTTATATGGTTTCAATATCACTTTTTTGTCTAGGTTCTTTACTTTGTGGTATATCAGATTATGTAAATAGCTATACTTTTTTACTTGTTTCAAGAGTTATAGAAGCTATAGGTGGTGGTGGTATAATGCCAATCGCTACAGCATACATAGGAACATCATTTCCAGTTGAAAAAAGAGGCTCAGCCTTAGGAATGATAGGTGGAGTTTATGGAATAGCTACAGTTGTAGGACCAACCTTAGGTTCTGGAATACTTTCTATTTTCGGTGATAAAAACTGGGGGTTTTTATTTTTAGTAAATGTTCCAATTAGTATAATTATACTTTTTATGGCAAGAAAATTAGAAGAAAATACTTCTTCTAAGGGAGTTAAAAAATTAGATGTTTTAGGTTCTTTAGTACTAACAGTATTAATACTATCCTTAATGTATGGAGCTACTAATTTAAAATTTTATGATTTTATTAATTCAATAAAATCCTTAGAGGTTTGGCCATATCTTTTAATATTTATAATATCAATTCCAATATTAGTTTTTGTAGAAAGAAAAGCAGAGGACCCTGTAATAAACTTATCTTATTTTACAAATAAAGAAATAGCCATAACTTTAATTTTAAGTTTTGTTGTAGGTTGTGGATTAATGGCTACAGTATTTATTCCTCAATTTAGTGAAAATATACTAAAAACTCCAATGGGAAGTGGAGGATATATAGTTACTATTTTTGCAATATTTGTTGGAATAGCAGCTCCTTTAGGAGGAAAATTTATTGATAAAATAGGTGTTAAAAAAGTGCTTTTAATAGGGATGGCCTTAGTTATTATAGGAAACCTCTATCAAGGATATATAACAACTAAACATCCAGGAATTTTTAATTTAATTGTAGGTTTAGGTATTATGGGCTTTGGTTTAGGATTTTCTATGGGAACTCCAATAAATTACTTAATGCTTAGCTTAGTTCCAGATAATGAAGCTACAGTTGGACAATCAGCAGTATCTTTAGTTAAATCTATAGGAATTGCAGTATCTCCAAATATTCTTATTAATTTTATCTCTGATGCAGGAAGAAAGGTTCCAGAAGCATTACAAAAGGTTATGCCACCTTTAGAGGATGGAATGTCTAATGTTATGAACTCTTTAGGAGGAGGTTCAAATTTTTCAAACTCCATAGGAAATGCTAGTGTAACTAATATTTTTAGCATTATAAAAGAAATGGTAAATGGACAATTTATAGTGTTAAGAGATAAATTTTTAAATAATCCTAATGTTAATATAGAGGCTATAGAAAAATCCTATATGAAAAGTTTAGAGGGAGCTAAAAATGCTATAGAAACTGCCTTTCAAAGTACAATGAATACAGGTTATACTAAGTTGTTTTTAACTTGTTCTATTATAGCTTTAATAGGATTTATATTAACATTATTATTAAATAATGATTTAATAACTATGAAAAACAGAAAAATGGAAAAAAAGGAAAAAATTAATTGATAAAATTTAATTTTTAAGGTATGATAAATAAAAACAAATAATTTTAAGATATTGCTAGGGGTGCCTTTAAGGCTGAGAGGAATTTAAATTCTAACTCTAAGAACCTGATTTGGTTAGTACCAACGTAGGGAAGTATATTTTAATCTTATATTTTTCATACTAAAAATATTTTATGATTAATTAGAAAATATATTTTAAAAGGTTTAGCAATAAAAGCTAAACCTTTTTTGTTGGTGTAAATAATCTTAAAAATAAGAAAAGAGGTGAGAATATGATTGTTAATGGTAAGTATTTAGAAAAGAATAATATAAATACAGTACTTGATTTATTGAACTTACTAGAAATAAGTAGTAAAAGAGTTGTTGTTGAAATTAATAAAGATATAGTTCCTTCAAATAAGTACAATGAATTTATACTTAATGAGGAAGATAAAATTGAGATTATTGCCTTTGTTGGTGGAGGATAGTATTAAGAGAGGAATATATGAATATAAAGGTTAATGAAAAATGGAGAGTATTAGAGGAAAAAATAACAGTGTATTCTTTAAAAGAAAAAGAGTTTTCAGATTCTAATATTATTATATTAAATGGCTTTCCTGTTGAAGAGGACAAGTTTCTTGAAGAAGGAGATAGAATTGTTTTTATTAAAAAGGGAGCAATGCCTAAAAGAGAAGAGTTAGAGGAGCTTATGATATGTAGACATACTCCAGGAGTTTATGAAAAACTTAAAAATCTTAAGGTATTAATAGCAGGTTGTGGAGGACTAGGTTCCAATATTGCAATTTCTTTAAGTAGAATAGGCGTTGGAAAAATAATTTTAATAGATTTTGACTTAGTGGAACCTTCTAATTTAAATAGACAACAATATTATATAGAGGATATTGGAGAATATAAGGTAAAGGCTTTAAAGAAAAATTTAAAGAGAATAAATCCTTTTATAGAGGTTTGTGATTTAAATTTAAAGCTAGAAAAGAATAATATGAAATTATTAAATAAGGGGGACATCATATTAGAGGCTTTTGATAGAGCAGAGAGTAAAGCTTTATTGGCTAATTATTTCTTAGATAATATAACTGATAAGTTTTTGATTTCTTCTTCTGGTATGGCTGGTTTTTTTGATTCTAACTTAATAAAAACAAAAAAGATAACAGAAAGATTTTATATTTGTGGTGATTTTATAAATGAGGCTAAGGAAGGGTGTGGATTAATGGCACCTAGAGTAGCTATATGTGCAAATCATATGGCAAATCTAGTTATAGATATAGCTTTTAATAAAATTTAAAAATATACTTAATCAATAAATTATATAATATTTAATTTAGTATAAAAGGAGTAGAGTATTTTGGATAAATTAATAATTGGTGGAGTAGAGATAAAAAATAGGCTTTTTGTTGGAAGTGGTAAGTATCCTTCAAATAAGATGATAAAGGATATTTTAAAGGGAAGTGGTGCTAATGTTATAACTTTAGCTTTAAGAAGAATAGATTTAGATAATAAGGAGGAAGATATTCTTCAAAATATACCTAAGGATATAATTTTGCTTCCTAATACATCAGGTGCTAAAAATGCTGAAGAAGCAATTAGAATAGCTAAAATAGCTAGAGCTATGGGCTGTGGAAATTGGATAAAAATAGAGATTATATCAGATTCTAAGTATTTACTTCCTGACAATGAAGAAACAATAAAGGCTACAAAGATATTATCAGAGGAGGGGTTTATAGTTCTTCCTTATATGTGCCCAGATCTTTATGTAGGAAGAAAATTAATAGAAGCTGGAGCAAAAGCTATAATGCCACTTGGAGCACCTATAGGAAGTAATAGAGGCTTGAAAACAAAGGAACTAATTCAAATAATGATAGATGAATTAGATATTCCAATTATAGTTGATGCAGGTATAGGAAAACCATCACAGGCTATGGAAGCTATGGAGATGGGAGCTGCAGCTTGTTTAGTTAATACAGCTATAGCATCTTCTTGCAATCCTGTAAGCATGGCTAAGGCTTTTTCTATGGCAGTAAAGGGAGGAAGATTAGCTTATGAGGCTAAATTGGGGAATGAATCAAAATTTGGAAATGCCTCTTCTCCTCTTACTGGTTTTTTAGGATAGGAGATGGTTTTCTTTGAGTTTTTATGAAGTAATAAAAAAATATAGAAATTTTGATTTTTACAAATATTTTTCCTTAGTAAAAAAAGAAGATATTTTAAAAAGTATTTATAAAAGAAATAAGGATTATTATGATTTATTAAATTTACTTTCTCCTTTAGCTGAAAGTCTTTTAGAGGAAATGGCTAAAGAGGGAAGAAATCTTTCTTTAAAATATTTTGGGAAAACAGTATTAATATATACACCTATGTATATTTCTAATTATTGTATAAATAAATGCTCATACTGTGGCTATAATATAGAAAACAAAATATTTAGAAAAAGGCTAAGTAAAGAAGAAATAAAAATAGAAGGAGAATTAATTTCTAAAGAAGGTTTTAAGCATATTTTAATACTTACAGGCGAAAGTAAATATCATACTCCAGTAGAATATATAGAAGAGGCTATTAAGATTTTAAGTAGTAAATTTCCATCTATTACAATAGAGGTATATGCAATGACAGAAAAAGAGTATGAGAGAATTGTTAAAGTAGGAGCAGAGGGGCTTACTATTTATCAAGAAACTTATGATGAAAGTGTATATGAAAAGGTACACTTAAAAGGTCCTAAAAAAAATTATAAGTTTAGATTAGATGCACCAGAGAGAGGGATAAAAGCTGGAATTAGAACTTTAGGAATTGGTGCTTTATTAGGATTAAGTGATTTTAGAATAGATGCATTTTTTACAGCAATGCATGGCAAGTATTTAAGAGATAAATATCCTCATATTGATATAAGTTATTCACTTCCTAGAATTAGACCTTGTTATGGAGGAAAAGAAAATTTAAAGGAAGTTTTAGATAAAAATTTAGTTCAAGCCCTTTTAGCTTACAGACTTTTTGATCCACAAGGAACTATAAATATATCTACTAGAGAAGATAGAGAGTTTAGAAAAAATTTGATTCCTTTAGGTGTTAATAAATTAAGTGCTGGAGTTTCTACAGAGGTTGGAGGACATTCTTTAAAAGAAAAAGGAACAGGACAATTTTATATAAGTGATGAAAGTTCTGTTGTAGAAGTTAAGGACTTAATAAAAAAACAAGGTTATCAACCTATATTTAAAGATTGGCATAGATTTTAGGAGTTAGGTATGTTTTTAATAACAAATAGAAATTTAGTATGCAAGGAAAAATACTTTAAAGTAATAAAAGAAAGTGCTAAAAAAGGAATTAAAAATATAATATTAAGGGAGAAGGATTTAAATTTAGAAGATTTAATAGAAATTTATAGGGAAATAAAAACCGTAGTGAGTTCTGATACAAATATAATTATAAATTCTAATTTAGAAGCAGTTAAAATTTTAGGAGAAAAGCATATTCATTTAAGTTTTAAGGATTTTATAGAAAATATAGATAGGCTTAAAGAACTTCAGGTTGGAGTTTCTGTTCATTCTCTTAAGGAAGCTATTTATGTAGATAATTTAGGAGTTTCTTACATCTTAATATCTCCTATTTTTAAAACTAAATGTAAAGAAAAGGTGGAGCCTAAAGGTGTTAATTTTATAACTGAAGTTAAAGAAAGAGTAAAATGTAAGGTTGTTGCCTTGGGAGGAATAAACGAATTAAATTTTAGAGAGGTTTTAAAAAGTGGTGCTGATGATTTTGCCTGTATGTCTTCAGTATTTATGAGTAATAATATAAAGGAGTACTTAAATTCTTTAAATATAGGTGTTGATTAAATAAAAGAGGTAGCTTATATAATTATCTATTTACTTATGGTATAATTTATATTAATTAATAATTACAATTTGTTATTGAAGGAGAAGTTTATTATGTCATTTGAAAGAATAGATATATCAGATAGAAGTGAACAAGAAGGAAGAAATTGCGTTATATTATATAACTTTGGAAATAAAGAGTTAAAAAAAATACAAAACTTTGCTAGAATAATGGGAATAAAAGACCAAATAGTTTTAAGCTCTAAAAATGGAGAAGAAGTAATAAAAGATATATTAGATAATGAAATGAAAGCTGTTCAAGGAGAAGGGGTTAAAGAGAGGGCTATAATTTTTAATGCAATAGCACCAGGTAAGGTTCATATCTTTTTAGAGAATTTAAAAAAGGTAGGAATACAAAGACCTTTAGTTGCAATGGTTACGGAAACTTCTATTAATTGGACTATAGATGTTTTAGTTAAAAATCTAATACTTGAAAGAAAAGCCTTAAAGTCTGGTGATATGACAACTCATGAGGTTAAATAAATATTAATTAAGGGGATGAATTTTAAAATTCATCCCCTTAAATATATAAAAAAAGGAAGGAATAATATGAAAATTTTAAAAAGTGAGAAAGAATTTGAAGATTTTGTATTAGAAAAAGGAATAAGAATTGTATATTTAAGTACAACGACTTGTACTGCATGTACTGCATTAAAACCTAAAATAGAAAGTCTTGTGAAAAATTATGAAAATGTGAAAATAGTAGAACTTAAAGCAGAGGAAAATATAAAGATAGTTTCTCAACTAGGTATATTTATGTTTCCTGCAATTATACTATATATAGATGGAAAAGAAGTTTTAAGAGAATCTAAGTATATAAGTGTTTTAGAGTTTAAAAAATCCATAGAAAGATATGTTAATTTATATAATTAAAAAAATTAATTTAGATATTTTTATTTTACTTTGAGAATTCACATTAAATTTGCCTTGAATAATAAAATTATATATACTATATACAATTAAACATGAATAAATTGTTAAATGATTTTTTCTTTGTTTAAAAATGAAAGGAGATAACATGTGGGATTCAATTAAAAAAAGTTATAGGCACTTAAAAAATATTATTAACTTTATATTAGATAAGAAGAACTATGAAAATGTAAAAAGGCTTTTAAAAAACTATAAGATATTAGGAGATTTATCAATAATAGTAGTTTCAGTATTAGTTTTTATAAGTGGAGTTGTTCTAATAATATCAGGAATTTATCCTAGTATATTTTATAAAATAAAGTTTTTAGATAATATTTATAGTTTATCTTTTTTAAGATTTTCTCATAGAGCCTCTGTTTTAATAGGACTTATGTTACTTATGACATCTAAGGAGGTCTTTTTTAAGGTTAAAAGGGCTTATTATGTAACCTTAGTTTTACTTGTAGTAGGAGGAGCCTTTGCCTTTATAAAAGATTTAGATTATAAAGAGGGAATTTTTATTTTAATAGTAACAATATTTTTATTACTATCAAAAAGAAGTTTTTATAGAAAAAGTATTCCTATTAAGTTTACAAAGTTAAGTGCAATATTAGCAATTGTTTGTGTTTCTATAGTAGTTTTTGCAAATTTTATACATAAGTTTAATATACATTTTACTAAGGATTATAAGTATTATGTAGATTTTATTCAAAGTACAAAGGGAGACTTAAAGATAGCTCTATTTACTTACATAACATTTTTTATATTTTTAATAATTTGGTATATAACTATGCCTAAAATAGAAAAAGATAAGTTATATAAAGATGCAAATCTAGAGGAAATTTCTAAGTTTTTAAGTAGTATAGATTATGGTAATATTTTTTCTCACTTGCTTTATTTAAAGGATAAAAAAGTATTTTTTGCAAATGAGGGAAAATCTTTAATAATGTATAGTAAGTATAAGGATAAAATAATAGTCTTAGGAGACCCTATTGCTAAGGAAAAGAATTTATATAGTGCTATAGAAGAATTTCAAGATTTTACTGATTTATATGGATATGATTTAGTCTTTTATGAAATTGAGGAGAAAAATTTTTCTGTTTACCATGATGCAGGTTATTATTTTTTTAAGTTAGGAGAGGAAGCTAAAATAGATTTAGAAAAATTTAATTTAAATGGTTCTAAGAAAAGCTCCTTTAGAAATACTTTAAGAAGAGTTGAAAGAGAAGGATATTCTTTTTCTATAATAAATCCACCTTTTAATTGTGAAACTATAAAAGAACTTAAGGAAATTTCTGATAAATGGTTAGGTGATAGAAAGGAAAAAGGCTTTTCTTTAGGGTGGTTTAGTGAAGATTATATACAAAGATCTCCAGTAGCTATATTAAAGAAAAATGATGAAAATAAGATTGTAGGTTTTGTAAGTATAATGGATGCCTTTGATGGAGGAAAAACTGTAGCTATTGATTTAATGAGAATTAATAAGAATGCACCAAATGCATCTATGGATTATTTAATGTTAAATTTATTTATATTCTTTAAAGAAAAGGGGTATAAGTATTTTAGTTTAGGAGAAGCACCCTTATCTAATGTAGGATTTAATAATCATTCTCATCTGCAAGAAAAATTAGCTAGGTTAGTTTATAATAGTGGAAATATATTTTATAGTTTTGATGGTTTAAGAAGATATAAATCAAAATTTTCTCCTACATGGAGTCCTAGATATTTAGCTTATCCTAAATTTATGTCTTTACCAGAAATATTTATTGATTTATGCTTTTTGATTGCAAATTCAAAGGATAATCTTGAGAAAAAATAAAAAATATTTATATTTAAAAGAGAGTCTTTTTAAAAAAGGCTCTTTTGTTTTTAAAAATTTTACTTTTTATATAAAAAAGGTAATTTTTATAGTGTTTTTTAAAAAAAGCTATAAATTATTTTTTATTTACTAAGAATACTATAATAGTTTTTAAATAGAAATAAAAAAACTATTATTTATTCTAAAATTTATCAAAATAGAATATTTTTAATGTATTTTTAAGAGGGGTATAATAGAATAAATATTTAATAAGGCATAAGGAAATTAAGTTTTATTAAGGAGGTATAAATTTATGGGAAACTTTTTTTTAGAAAGTGATTTTAAGGCTTTTGATATAGAAAAATCTAAAGATAAGGATAATATTACCTTAGAAAAAAGAAGACTTGTTGCAGAAAAATTAAGAGAGCTTAATAATTTAGGGCTTTTTGAGTTTATGGATTCTAGAGGACTAAGTTCACATTGGGAAAAGCAATACATAACTAGTATAACTTGGCCTTTAAAAAGAGTTAATAATGAATGTGTAGATAGAGTTTATTTATCTTATGGAAAGAATAGAGCAGATGTTAGAAAGCTTATTAAACTTTTAAATTTATTTAATAACATAGAAGGAAATAGAATAGAAGAGGATATGGTATTTAATTATATTCCTCGTATAGAACTTGGATTAGATGCTAATTCATGGAATACAGCTCTTTATTTAGATAAGTATGGAAATATAGAGCAAAGAAATCTTGTAAATAAAATAAGAACAGATTATAGATTAAAGGAAAAGTTTAAAAATATTCTTATGGCTTTAGAAAGTAAAGGGTATAAGTTATATTTAATAAAGGATGATAATTTTAAAAATTATGATGATGAATCAGATTATGTAGAGGATATAATAAAATATACAGATAGTGGAGAAAAATATACTCTAACTATAAGAAAAGATTATGAAAAAAATCATGCAAGTAATTCAAGAAATGAAATATTAGATTTTGTAAAAAATGAGTTTGACAACTTAATGGATGTTTATTATTTCATATCATGGGATTCAGAAGCAAATGATTATTTAAGATAGGAAATTTTAAAGTCCTAGAAATTTTTCTAGGACTTTTACTAAAATCTATGCTTTTTTAAGTTTTCTATTTATAAGTTTCTTTAAGGCATAATATAATTTTGTAAAGGATGAAACTAAAACAAGACCTGTTGCTATAGAACCAGCTAACATTAAGGTGTTACAGCCTAAGGCTAAAGCCTTATTTATATTTCCTTTTAAGGTTTCTAGCATTGTATAAAACATTCCACCACCAGGAACTAGAGGAATAATTCCACAAACTAAAAATACAAGGACAGGAGTTTTTAGTTTTCTAGCTGAAATTTCAGAAAACAATCCTATACAAAGGGCTGCCAAGAAATAGTTAAAACTTTCATTTGCAATTATAAATTCGTTTGAAAAAAGGTAAACAAACCAACCTAATCCCCCACATAAGGAAGCAAAAAAAAGATTTCTTCCTTTTATGTTAAAAATCAAAGCAAAACCTAAAGAACTAAAAAAGGCATATATAGTGTTTAAGATTATTGTATTCATATACTCATACCTCCATAGTGGCTTATTAATATAGATAAAATACTAGCACTTCCAATAGCAATTCCAACAGCTATTAAAAAAGCTTCTATAAATTTTGCACTTCCTGAAACTAAATCACCAGCTATTATATCACGAAGAGAGTTTGTTATAGCAAGTCCAGGAACTAAGGGCATTAGGGCACCTATTATTATTTCATTTAAGTTAGGTGCAATATTAAGTCTTACAGCTACATAAGCTAGTAAAGAGGTTAAGGCACCTGATATTATGTTAATAAAAAAGTTATTGGTTTTTAAAATATTAAAAACATAAGCAAGAAGGCAAAGAACAACTCCTATAAATCCAGATACTATAGAATCTTTTAAATTCCCACCAAAAAAAAGAGTAAAAGCTGAAGCTGAAAGTAAATATCCAAGAATTTTTATTTTTAAGGGATATTCTTTTTCAGAGGAAATTTTATTAAGTTCTTCCTCGGCTTCGTCAATAGAAACTTCATTAAAGGCTACTTCTCTTGAAAGGTTATTTAATTTAGCTATTTTATCTAAATTAATACTTCTACTTTTTATTCTAGTAGTTCTAGAAATAGCATTTTTACAAGTTTTTATAGTTATTATAATGGTTGTAGGAATAACAAAAACATCTACTTTTTCTACACCATAAGCTAAGCATATTCTGCTCATTGTTTCTTCAACTCTATAGGTTTCAGCACCATTTTCTAACATTAAAGTGCCAACTTCTGTTGAGAAATTAATAATTCTATTAAAGTCCATATTTACCTCCAAATTTTATTTAGTTTATGATGAAAAATTTTATAAATAAAATATTTCTTTTCTATTATACTTTGAAGAATACTTTTTTATAAAGAGTTAATTTTAAAAAAAATATAAAATATTTAATTAACAAATAAAGTAAGAGAATTTTATTTTAAAAGTTACTTTAATTATATTTTTGCATAAATTAATATAAGGTATATTACTTTAGAAGAGGATTTTAAATATGGTAATTTTAGATTCAAAGATAGGACATATAAGAGGAAAGAATTCTAAAGATAAGGTTGATTTAATAAGTTACTATCCTTTAAGTGAGGACGGGTTTCAAGAAGAACTTGAAATAAATCTTTATTTACAGGAAGAAAAGAAATTAATAAGCAAAAGATTGCCTTATGGTGGATATAATATGGAGATTTTTTTAGGGGATTTTTTGGGAGAAGGAAAAGATTTTATTTTGATAAAAGGAAAATTTCAAGGCTCTGGAAATGTAGCTATATTATTATTATATGAATATTATAATGGAGAAATAATTTTATTATTAGACCAATGGGATATTGTTAAAAAAGAAAGACCAAGAATAAGATATATTGAAAATTATAAAGTATCTATAATTTATAATAAGGAGGAGAAGTATATTATAGATATTTCTTCTAAGGATAGGGAATACTTAAATCTTATATATGATGAAGAGGGCAGAGTTAAATTAAATTTAAATCCTGCACTTTCTGATATAAATACTTACTATGAAATACAGGAGTTTAGTAGAAATAAATATATTTTTTTAGTAAGGCAAAGTGTAATTGGAATAGTACTTTTAGATGTTTTAGGAATAATTCAAAGTAAAATAGAATTAAATAAAGAAAAAAATTTTATTGTAAAAGATAGAGAATTAGTTACAAAGAAAATATAGGAAAAAAATGGTACAAGCAATTGTAATTTTAAATGGAAAATAGTATAATAAAATCAAAATATTGTATATTTACACTTTTAAGGAGAGGGTTATTAAGGATGAGAATTTGTGAGGAAGTTACGGAAAATAAAAATGGTAACGTTACCGAAAAGGAGAGCAATTTAAAAAATGAAGATTTTATAAGTCAGTTTAAGTTATTTTTAGAAGGAAAAGAATTTTCAGCATATAATTTTATGGGAGCACATTTTGTAAAAGAAAATGGAAAAAGAGGGGTTAGGTTTACAACTTGGGCACCTAAAGCTAGTAAAGTATATATTGTTGGTGACTTTACTAATTGGAAAGTTAAAGAAGAATATTCTATGAAAAAAATAAATGAAAAAGGAATATGGTCTTTATTTATAGAAAAACTAGAAGAAAATTCAAAGTATAAATTTGCTATTTTAAATGAGCTTAGAAATAATATGGTTTATAAAGCTGACCCCTATGCTTTTAAATCAGAATTAAGACCAAATACAGCATCTATATTAATTAAAGAAAAAAAGTTTAAATGGGCTGATAAAAGATGGTTAAATAAAAGAGAAAAAGAAGGTTTAGATAAAAAACCTGTAAATATATATGAGCTACATTTAGGTTCTTGGAGAAGAAAAAATGGAGAGTTTTTAACTTATGAAGAAATAAGTGATTTATTACCAAAATATATAAAGGAAATGGGATACACTCATGTAGAACTTATGCCTATAAATGAACATCCTTTAGATGCCTCATGGGGATATCAAGGAAGTGGATATTATTCTGTAACAAGTAGATATGGAGATTTAAATGGATTTAAAACTCTTGTAAATAAGCTTCACAAAAATAATATAGGAGTATTTTTAGATTGGGTTCCTAGTCACTTTTGTAAAGATGAACATGGATTATACATGTTTGATGGTTCTCCAACTTATGAGTATGAAGCTTCTTGGAAGGCTAATAATAAGGGCTGGGGAACTTGTAATTTTGATTTAGGAAGATTAGAGGTTAAATCTTTTCTATTATCTAATGCAATGTATTTTATAAAAGAATTTCACATAGATGGTTTAAGAGTAGATGCAGTTTCTAATATGCTTTATTTAGATTATGGAAGAAATTATGGAGAGTGGGAAGCTAATATTTATGGAGATAATGGAAATCTTGAGGCAATAGCTTTTTTAAAAGAATTAAATACCATAATAAAGAAAGAAGGAAAGGGAGCTATTACTATAGCAGAGGAGTCTACAGATTGGGAAGGTGTAACAAAGGAAGTTGAAAAAGGAGGATTAGGTTTTACTTATAAATGGAATATGGGATGGATGAATGATACTTTAAGCTATATTAATTTAGACCCTATATATAGAAAATATCATCATAATAAGATTAATTTTTCAATGATGTATAACTATAATGAAAAATTTATTTTGCCAATTTCCCATGATGAAGTTGTACATGGAAAAAAATCTCTTGTAGATAAAATGTGGGGAGATAACTGGAAAAAATATGCTGGGTTAAGATTATATGCTTCTTTTATGATGGGGCATCCTGGGAAAAAGTTGATTTTCATGGGAAGTGAATTTGCTCAATTTGTTGAATGGAGAGAGTGGGAAGAACTTCAATGGAAGGTTATTGATGAGTTTGAAATTCATAAAAAAACTCATAACTTTTTCAAAAGTTTAAATAAGTTTTATTTAGAAAATAAAGCCCTTTGGGAATTAGATTATGATAAAGAGGGCTTTACATGGATTGATGCAGATAATTTTAATCAAAGTGTATTTTCTTTTATAAGAAAAGGAAAAAATAAAAAGGACTTATTGATATTTATATGCAATTTTACACCAGTAGTTTATTATGACTTTAAGATAGGAGTTCCTTTAGAGGGAGAGTATTTTGAAGTTTTTAATACAGATTCTTTAAAGTATGGTGGAGCAGGAAATGTTATGGGTGAAACATATTTAAAAGCTTATAAGGAGGATTTTAAAGAGTTTAAATTTTCAATAAAGGTTAAGGTTCCTCCTTTAGCTTCTTTAGTTTTAAGAGTTAAGTAATATATAAAGGCTACTAATATATTTTAATGGAGTATATATAGTAGCCTTAAATTACATAAAAAGTAATAGAGGTGTATTTTATGTTTGAATATGTAGAGAAAAGTTTTTCTTATGAAAAAAATGATTACTACATAGAGGTATGTCCTTTAACTAATACCATAAGAGTAAGAGCCTTTTTAAAAGATGTAGCTAAAGCTTATTTAGTTGGAGATTTTAATTCTTGGGAAAAAAAAGAGAACTTTAAATTAAATTTTGCTTTAGATAAAAATAGTGGAAAAGTATATTTAGATAAAGAGATTACATTTTTAGAAGGATTAAAGAAGGGAATTTATAATTATGGATATCTTGTAACTAATTTAGGCGGAGAGGAAATACTTATAAAAAACCAAGAAGAAAAGGGAGAATTATTTAATTTTTTTTGGGAGCCTTTTAAAGAGCATTTAGAAATCATATCTTCAAGAGATAGCTTATCTGTTTTTTATCCTGTTGAATTAGTGGTTATTAAAAAATCACTTTTTGGAAATATAAAAATTGAAGAAAATATATTATCTATAGAAGGGAACTTAGAAGGAGTTACTTTAAAAGATGGAATATTAAAATTAGAAAAGAATTTTAATAAGGAAAGTAAGATTTTAATAAAAGCCTTTGACCCTGTAAGCAATATAAGTGCTTATAAAGAAATAGAAATTATAGATGAAAAGGATAAGGGATGTTTTTTTCAGTTTATTAAAGAAGAAAAAGATTACTTTGGAGAGAACTTTAATTGGAATATATGGAGTTTTGGAAGAAATATTGAGGGAAAAGAAATTAAATTAAATATTAAAACCTCTATGGGAGTTGGGGCATTTTTAAATGATGAAAATTTTATATTAAGAAAAAGTCTTTTAGAAAAAGGAAGTATAAATTTATGGGAAGAGCAGAGTATAACCTTTTCTTTAAATAAGGAAAAGAAAAATCTATTTTCTTTATATAAAAATGAAAAATTATTTTTTTCTTTAAAGGAAGTTATAAAGGAGAGCATACCAAAGATAATATTTGCAGTAATGGATAATAATCATACAATAAAGATTTATTTATCTCATAAACCTTTAATAGGAGTAAAATATTATCTTTATAAAAATGGAATAAAAATAGATGAGTCCTTATTTACTATTAAGGTAGAGGAAAAAGAGATTAGCTTAACAAATCTTAAGTTTTATATAGACCCAAGAGATTTATTAGAAGTTAGAGCCTCTAGTATGTTTTTAGGAGGTAAAGTTTTTTTTAGAGACTTTTTAAATAATTATTACTATGTAGGAAAGGATTTAGGAGTAAGATTTAATGAGAAAAATATATCTTTAAAGTTATGGGCGCCTACAGCAAAAAAAGTTGAACTTTTAATCTATAAGGAATATAAAGATTTAAAGGAAAATCCTTTAAGAATTTATGAAATGCATAGAGAATTAGAAAGTGGTACTTATGTAGTTAATATAAAAAGGGAAGAAAATGAAGATAAGTATTATCTTTATAGATTAAGTTTTAATGATTTAGATAAAAACTTTAAGTATATAAATAAGACTACTTATGCAATAGACCCTTATGCAATAGCAGTAGGAATAAATGGAGAAAAGGGATTTTTATTAGATATGTTTAATAAAGATTGTATCCCTTATAATTGGAATAATTATAAAAAATTTGATTTTAAAAATAAAGAGGATGCTATAATTTATGAAATGCATATAAGAGATTTTACAATAGATAAAAGTTCTGGAGTATCAGAAAGATTAAGAGGAAAATTTTTAGGTGCTGTTGAGGAAGGAACTTTTTATCATAGTAAAAAAAGCAATGTAATAGTTAAAACAGGAATAGACCATTTAAAAGAATTAGGAATTACTCATGTTCACCTTTTGCCAGTTTTTGATTTTGCCTCTGTAGATGAAGAAAATTGTGAAAAAGAAGAAAATAGAAATTGGGGATATGACCCTAAAAATTTTAATTGCATAGAAGGAAGTTATAGCATAGATCCGTATAATCCTAAAAAAAGAATAGTAGAGTTTAGGAATATGGTAAAAAAGTTTCATGAAAATAATATAGGGGTAATTTTAGATGTTGTTTATAATCATATGTATAGTACAGAAAATATGGATAATATAGTTCCTATGTATTATTTTAGAAGTGATGAAAAAGGAAAATATACAAATGGTTCTGGTTGTGGCAATGAAATTGCTTCTGAAAGACCTATGGTTAGAAAATATATTTTAGATTCTATAATTCATTGGATTAAAAATTATCATATAGATGGCTTAAGATTTGATTTAATGGAACTTATTGATTTAGAAACTATGAAAGAAATTGTAAAAAAAATTAGGGGATTTAATGAGAATTTATTAATATATGGCGAACCGTGGAAGGGAGGAGAGTCACCTTTAAAAAATGGAACTTTTAAGGGGAGTCAAAAAGGATTAGAGTTTTCTATTTTTAATGATGATTTTAGAAATGCCTTAAGGGGAGATAATAGTCCTTCTAGGGGATATATAAATGGAGAACAGCATAACAAGGAAAAGGCATGGCAAGTAATTGAAGGGATTAAAGGTTCTATAAATACTTTAACCTTTAGTCCTTTAGAGAGTATAAATTATTTAGATTCCCATGATAATTATACATTGTGGGATCAAATATTAAAAAGTCAGTTAGAAAATTTAAAGGGGCAGGATTTTAAAAATCTTAAAGAAAAAACCATACTAGAGAATGAATTTATAAGAGAAGATTTATTAGGAGTTTCTATACTTCTAACTTCAAGAGGGATACCCTTTATTCAAGGAGGAAGTGAATTTTTAAGAAGTAAAGAAGGAGACCATAATAGTTACAAAAGTAGTGATTATATAAATAGCATAAAGTGGAGTGACAAGGAAAAGTATATAGAGGTTTTTAACTATTATAAGAATTTAATAAATTTAAGAAAAAAAATTAGTATTTTAAGAGAAAAAAATCAAGAGGAAATAAGAAAAAATTTAAATGTTTATTTTTATAATGAAGATGATAAAAGTGGAGTTATAATAGCTCATTATAAAAATGATTTGTTAAAGGAAGATTTTAAGGAAATGCTAATAATATATAATGGAACAACAATTGAAGATTATGAGATAAATTTACCTTTAATGAAAGAGAATTTATGGAGTGTTATCCTTAAAGATTATGAGTTTATTAATAAAGAAAAGGCAGATTTAAGCCTAGGAGTAAAATTAAAAGCATACTCTGTAATGATTGCTGTTTCTTAGAATAGGAGTAGGGGAGATTTTAAATTTTCTCCTACTTTTATTTTTATTTAAATAAAGTTTTTGTGAAAATAAGCAATAAATTTATATAGGAAATAAATATTAATAAATAAAATATATTATTTAATATAGTATTTTAATTAAAAGAATATTAATATTAATAATATTTAAGATTATTGACAATTGCTTTAATAAACTTTATAGTTATCTGTGTGAATTTATGCTAATATTTAAAAAATAAATATTATATTTTTAATACATATAGATTTAAAATGGAGATGAAAAATGAAAAAAACTAAATTATCAATTAAGACTATTGTGGCTATAGGAATTGGTTCAGCTGTTTTTATGATATTAGGGCGTTTTGGTTCTTTGCCTACAGGTATTCCTAATACAAATATAGAAACTGCATATGCCTTTTTAGCTTTAATGGCTTTATTATATGGACCTTTAGCTGGATTTTTAATAGGGTTTATAGGACATGCGTTAAAGGATATAGTGTTTTTTGGATCTCCTTGGATAAGCTGGGTTTTTGCTTCAGGAATAGTAGGACTAATAATTGGTTTTGGTTCAAGAATTTTAAAGATAAATCAGGGTGTTTTTAAGTTAAAGCAAATAATTATATTTAATATAATACAAATAATTGCAAATGGAGTGGCATGGTTTTTAGTAGCTCCAACTTTAGATATATTAATTTACTCTGAGCCTGCAAATAAGGTTTATCTACAAGGAGCAATTGGTGGAATTTCTAATATGGTTACTGTTGGCGTTTTAGGAACTATTTTAGTAGCTAACTATGCTAAGACAAGAATAAAAAGAGGTAGCTTAAGAAAAGAATATTAGAAGTTTGAAAGGTTGTGGGAAATATATTTTCAAACAACCTTTTTTTAAAGCTAATTTTAGAAAGCGAAATAGAATTACATTAATAAACTATTTTTAAGGAGATTAATATGGAGAAAAAAGCAATAATAGAGTTTAAGGATTTTACTGCACATTACATAGTTCAGTCAAAACCAACCTTAAATAAAATAAATTTAACTATATATGAAGGAGAGAAGGTTCTTATTGCTGGTCCTTCAGGTTCTGGAAAAAGTACTCTAGCAAATTGTATAAATGGGTTAATACCTTTTTCAACAGATATTGAGATTTCAGGAAGCCTTAAAATAGAAGGAAAAGAAACAAAGAATTTAAGTGTTTTTGAAATTTCTAAAATGGTTGGTACTGTTTTGCAAGACCCAGATAGTCAATTTATTGGATTAACAGTAGCTGAGGATATAGCTTTTAAGTTAGAAAATAGTTGCATCTCTCAAGAAGAAATGAAAAAGAAGGTAGACTATGTTTCAAAAATAGTTGATATAGAAAATAGGTTAGATTTAGCACCTTATAGTCTTTCAGGAGGACAAAAGCAGAGAGTAACCTTATCAGGTACAATAGTAGATGATGTTGATATACTTCTTTTTGATGAGCCTTTAGCAAGTTTAGACCCAGCAGCAGGAAAAGCTTCTATGGAGCTTATAGATAAAATACAAAAGGAAGCTAAGAAAACTATTATAATAATAGAACATAGATTAGAAGAAGTTTTAAGTGGGGGAGTAGATAGAATAATTCTTATGAACGAAGGAGAGATTATTTGTGATACAACTCCAAATAAAATATTAGCTTCTAATAAATTATTAAAGTATGGAATAAGAGAACCTCTATATGTAACTGCCTTAAAGTATAGTGGTTATGACCTTAAGGAAGATATGAATTTAGAGAGCATAGATAAATTAACCCTTAAAGATAAGGGAGAAAAGTTAAGGAAATGGTATAAAAGCTTAAAACATACTGAAAGAGAAAAAAAAGAAGAGGTTTTATTAGAATTTAAGGAGGTAAGTTTTTCTTATAATAAAAGAAAAAATATTTTATCTGATATTAATTTTAAGGTGAATAAAGGTGAAATAGTTAGTATAGTAGGAAAAAATGGTGCAGGTAAATCAACCATATCAAAGCTTATTTGTGGATTTTATAAAGAATCAAAGGGAGATATATTATTTGAAGGAGAAACTTTAAAGGGAAAAACCATTAAAGAAAGAGGAGAAAAGATAGGTATAGTTCTTCAAAATCCTAATCAGATGATATCTAAAACAATGATTTTTGATGAGGTTGCTTTAGGCTTAAGAGTTAGAGGAATAGAAGAAGAGGAAGTTAAAAAGAGAGTTTTAGAAACTTTAAAAATTTGTGGTCTTTACCCATATAGAAACTGGCCTATTTCTGCTTTAAGTTTTGGTCAAAAAAAGAGAGTTACTATAGCAGCAATTTTAGTTTTAAATCCAAAGATGATAATATTAGATGAGCCAACAGCTGGTCAAGATTATAAGCATTATAATGAAATAATGGAGTTTCTTTTAAAGCTTAATAAAAGAGGAGTTACTATAATTTTAATAACTCATGATATGCACCTTATGCTTGAATATACAGATAGAGCTATTGTAATTTCAGAGGGAAAGAAAATAGCAGATAACATATCAGCGGAAATACTTACGGATAAAGAGGTAATAAAAAAAGCAAGTTTAAAAGAAACATCCTTATATGATTTAGCATTAAAGTTTAATATTGAAAATTCTAGGGATTTTGTTTCTAAATTTATTGATTATGATAGGGGGGTAAGAAATTAATGGATGCAATGCTTACTTATATAAGAAAAGATTCTCCTATTGATAAATTAACAGGAGCTACAAAGCTTATATGCTTTATACTTTGGACCTTAACAGCTATGCTTACCTATGACACTAGAGTATTATTAGCTATGCTTATTTTTAGCTTAATAATTTTTAAGGTATCTAAGATAGAATTTAAAGAAGTTTCTTTTATAGTTTATTTTATATTAGTATTTTTACTTTTAAATGATTTAGCAATTTTTATATTTTCACCTTATGAAGGTGTTCATATATACGGAACAAGACATAATATATTTCATATAATAGGACCTTATACTTTAACTTTAGAACAGTTATTTTATGAGTTTAATGTTACTTTAAAATATTTATCTGTAATTCCTATGGCTCTTTTATTTATATTAACAACAAATCCTAGTGAGTTTGCAGCTTCTTTAAATAAAATAGGAATAAGTTATAAAATTTCCTATTCTGTTTCTATAGCTTTAAGATATATACCAGATATTCAAAGAGAATATCATGATATATCCTTTGCACAACAGGCAAGAGGAATTGATATGTCTAGAAAAGAAAAATTATTAAAGAGAATAAAGAATATATCTTCAATCTTAATGCCACTTATTTTTTCAAGTTTAGATAGAATAGAAAATATAAGTACTGCTATGGAACTTAGAGCCTTTGGAAAAAATAAAAAAAGAACTTGGTATAATGAAAGAAAGTTTTCAAAAGGAGATTATCTTGCTATATTTTTAGTTGTTTTAATCTTTATAATATCTTTAAGCTTTACAATTAAAAATGGAAGTAGATTTTATAACCCTTTTATAAAATAAAATATTAAAAATAATTGTGAGAAGTTTTTATACTTCTCACTTTTTTTGAAAAAATTTCTAGCATGGATTTATCTTTAATAAAAATTTATTTTAAAAATTATCTATTTAGAGGGTAAATAGACAATTAAAAAGAAATATTAATAAATTTTAAACAAAGTGTTGAAATTGTTAATAATTATAGGTATATTTGTATGAGAGAAATTTAAACGTAATTTTAAACTTTAAGGAGATTATAAATGTATGAGAGTAGTAAGGAAGAGAAAAAATTAAAGAGAAAATTATTTTTTAAAATTTTTAATTACAATTTTTTAAAAGATAGAAATATAGAATATAGTGAATTTAGATATGGTGATAACAAAAAAGATTATTATAGAGTATATAAAGGCTATGATAAGAGAAAGCCAACAATATTTTTTATATATAGTGGAGGAATATTAGGAGGACCTAAGGGTTGTGCGGCTATAGGCAAGTTTTTTTATAAATATGGTTTTAATGTAGTTATTCCTTCTTATGAATTAGCACCAGAACATAAGTATCCTGTTCAAATAGAAAATATATTCTCTGCTTTAAAGCATTATATAGAAAATAATAATGTAAAAAAAATTGTTGTTATGGGATATTCCTCAGGAGCTCAATTAGCAGCAAATTTAATTTATAATGAAAATATGAGAAGAAAATTTAATATAGATATAAAAATAATAGATTCATTTGTATCTTTAGGAGGGACTTTAGACTTTAGTAAATGTGATTCTAAAGAATATAAAAATTATATAAAAAGATATTTATATAAAAGGGAAGAGATATTTTCTGTTAATCCCATAAATTTAATAAAGGAAAATTCTCCTAAAATTCCAGTTTTATGTGTCCATGGGGAAAAAGATTCCATAGTTAACTTTGAGAATTCTAAGAGATTTATAGAAAAAATAAATAAGTTTAATGGAAAAGGAGAATTTTTAATGTTAAAAGAATATGGACATATTGATTTATTAAATCTTTTTATAGGTTCAGGAAATGAAAAAACAGGAGAAGTAATGAGCTTTATTAATAGATTTTAATTATTAGACCCTAAAATAAGGGTCTTTTTTTTTATAAATTTTTATATTTAAAAGGAATAAAGAAAAATAAAATATTTATGAGAAAGCGCTTTCATATATAAAATATTGAAAAACTTATATATATTAATAAAGTATGTATAATTAATTAAATTTATGTAAATGGAATAAGATTAAAATAATTATAGGATAATTTAGGGTTAAAAAGAATAATTTGTAAAGGGTAAATTTGTACAAAGTATAAATAAAATAGGGTAAATATATAAAAATGAAAATAAAATATTAAAATAAAAAAAACGCATAGAAAGATAACGCTTTCACGGTTTAATATTATCTTGTAAACTCGAATATTAATTTAAATATATTTTGTGAATATTGGTCAATTTCATTTGCTTATTTATTAATTTAATTCTAGTTTATTACATAAATTTAAAGTAAGAATTATTTTTAGGTATTAAGGAGGAATATTAGTATGAAAAAGAAATTTCTTTCTGCTGTTTTAGCAGTACTTACAACGGCTACTTTACTTGCTGGTTGTGGAGGTTCTAGTGAAGGACAAGCATCTGGGGATGCAGGTTCTAAAGGAGACAAATTAAAGGTTGGAATGGTTACTGATGCTGGTACAATAGACGATAAGTCATTTAACCAAGGAACTTGGGAAGGAATACAAAAAGCTGAAAAAGATTTAGGTATAGAAGCTAAGTACTTAAAACCAAGTGGAACAACAGAAGCTGACTATTTAAAAGAAATAGGAAACCTTTATGATGCTGGATATAAGTTTATAGTAACTCCAGGATTTAAATTTGAAACTGCTATATATAAAGGACAAGAAAAATATAAAGATGCTAAATTTGTATTATTAGATGGTGCTCCACATTCAGGTGCTAAGGATGCAAAACCTGAAGTAGGTCCGAATACGGTTTCAATTTTCTTCGCTGAAGAACAAGCAGGATTTATGGCAGGGGTTGCTACTGCATTACAACTTAAAGAAGGACAATTAGGATTTATAGGTGGTATGGAAATTCCTCCAGTACAAAAGTTTAACTGGGGATTCCAACAAGGTGTAGACTTTGCTAATGAAAAATTAGGAACTCATATGACTCTTGAAGCTAAGAATATAATATACCAAGGATCTTTTGATGATTCAGCAGCTGGTGGACAAATAGCAGCTCAAATGTATGATAATGGAGTAAAAGCTATATTCTGTGCTGCAGGTGGCGTTGGTGTAGGTGCTATACAAGAAGCTAAAAACAGAGCTGCTTCAGGAAAAGAAGCTTGGATAATAGGTGTTGACGTTGACCAATATGAAGATGGTATATACGAAGGAGATAAATCTGTAATACTTACTTCAGCTGTTAAGAGAATAGACCATGCATCTTATGACATGATAAAGAGAGAATTAGATGGAACTTTCCCAGGTGGAGAAACTTTATTATATGATGCAAAAAATGATGGTGTAGGCTTACCAGATAAGAATCCAAACTTAAGTGAAGAAACTATGACTGAAGTAAACAAAGTATTTGAACAGTTAAAAAATGGTGAAATAACAGTTTCTAGCGAGCAAGGAGACTTAATAAATTAGTTCAAAATTCAAGGAAGTTTTTATTAAGGAGATGGGCTTCCATCTCCTTTTATTATGCTAATTAATTTTTATATATGTATGGTTTTAAATAAAAAAGAGTTTAAGTATTAAGGAGGATAACTTATGGAATATGTAGTAGAGATGCTTAATATCCGTAAAGAATTTCCTGGTATAGTAGCAAATGATAATATAACATTGCAACTTAGAAAGGGAGAGATACATGCTCTACTAGGTGAAAATGGAGCGGGTAAATCTACTTTAATGGGAATTCTTTTTGGAATGAACCAACCGGATAAGGGTGTTATAAAGGTTAGAGGAAAAGAAGTAAAAATCACTAACCCAAATGTTGCAAATGACCTTGGTATAGGAATGGTTCACCAGCATTTTAAATTAGTTGAAAACTTTACAGTTACACAAAATATAGTTTTAGGTTGTGAGCCTAAAATACTTCTAGGTCTTGGAATGGATTTAAAAAAGGCTGCTAAAAGGATTGAAGACCTTTCAAAGCAATATGGTTTAAATGTAGACCCTTATGCAAAGATTGAAAATATATCTGTAGGTATGCAACAAAGGGTTGAGATTTTAAAAATGCTTTACAGAGATGCAGATGTTCTTATACTAGATGAGCCTACAGCTGTTTTAACACCTCAAGAAATTGATGAGCTTATAAAAATTATGAAAAACCTTATAAATGAAGGAAAATCAATAATTATTATAACTCATAAACTTAAAGAAATAAAAGCAGCTGCTGATAGATGTACAGTTATAAGAAGAGGAAGATATATTGGTACTGTAGATGTAAAAACAACTAGTGAAGCTGAAATGGCTAAGATGATGGTAGG
The DNA here is from genome assembly GCF_058310255.1 of Clostridium sp. TJA038. Classification (NCBI taxonomy): domain Bacteria; kingdom Bacillati; phylum Bacillota; class Clostridia; order Eubacteriales; family Clostridiaceae; genus Clostridium; species Clostridium sp. TJA038. The sequence continues at coordinate 648,896 of NZ_JBZEFA010000001.1, forward strand.
TAGAGAAGTATCTTTTAAAGTAGATAAAAAGCCAGCTAAGCCTGGTGAAGTTGTATTAGATATTAAAAATCTATCTGTTAAAAATAATAAAAAGGTTTTAGGACTAAAAGATTTCTCATTAGATGTTAGAGCAGGAGAAATAGTTGGAATAGCTGGAGTTGAAGGTAATGGACAAAGTGAACTTATAGAAGCTATTACAGGTCTTAGAAAGTGTGAAAATGGAGTTATAAACTTTAGAAATAAAGATATAACGAAAGAAAGCATAAAAAATAGAATTAATTCAGGTATTGCTCACATTCCTGAGGACAGACATAAAAGAGGATTAGTTCTAGATTATACAATAGAAGAAAATATGGTTTTAGAAGTTTATGATAGAAAACCATTCTCTAGTAAAGGATTATTAAATAAAAAAGAAATAAAGAAATATGCAGAAAAAATAATCCAAGAATTTGATGTAAGATCTGGAGAAGGAGGAGCATCTATAGCAAGATCTCTTTCTGGAGGAAACCAACAAAAGGCTATTATAGGGCGTGAGATTGAATTAAATCCAGAACTTTTAATAGCAGCACAGCCTACTAGAGGACTTGATGTAGGTTCTATAGAGTATATTCATAAAAGATTAGTAGAACAAAGAGATAGAGGGAAAGCTGTTCTTTTAGTATCTCTTGAACTAGATGAAATATTAAATGTTTCAGATAGAATTGCAATAATAAATAATGGAGAACTTATAGGAATTGTAAATGCAGATGAAACAAATGAAAACGAGGTAGGTCTTATGATGGCTGGTATAAAAGGAGGAGATAGACATGAAGTTTAAACAGTTTATTATATCTTTAATGGCTATTATATTAGGACTTATTGCAGGTGCTATTTTAATGGCTGTTATGGGTCATAATCCTATAGAGGGATATTCTTTCTTATTAAAAGGTGGACTTATGAATATAGAAAGAATAGGAAATACTCTAGCTACGGCAACTCCTTTAATTTTAACTGGTCTTTCATTAGCTTTTGCTTTTAAAACTGGTTTATTCAATATAGGAGCACCAGGACAAATGCTTATGGGAGGTCTTTTTGCAACAGCAGTAGGTTTAACTGTTAAATTACCATCTCCAATATTAATACCTTTAATGATTATAGCTGGTATTTTAGGTGGTGCTTTATGGGCTCTTATTCCTGGAGTATTAAAGGCAAAATTTAATGTTCATGAAGTTGTTTCAACTATAATGATGAACTGGATAGCTTATTGGATAGTTTATTATGTTGTACCTATGTACTTTAAAGGAGAGTTTTTAGAAACGGAATCTGCACAGCTTCCGGCAGGAGCAACTTTAAGAATACAAGCACTTACAGACCTTTTCCAAGGTTCTTTTATAAATATAGGAATAATAATTGCACTTGTTTCTGTATTTGGAGTTTGGTTTGTATTAAACAAAACAGTTTTAGGATATGAATTAAAAGCAGTTGGATTTAATAGAGATGCTGCAGAATATGCAGGAATTTCAGTAAATAGAAATATATTATTAGCTATGATGATAGCTGGTGGACTTGCAGGACTTGCAGGGGTTGTTCAATACACAGGAAATGCTGTAAGTATGCAAATAGGTGTTATGCCTTCACAAGGATTTGATGGTATAGCAGTAGCTTTACTTGGTGCAAATACGCCAATTGGAGTTTTATTCTCAGCTTTATTCTTTGGACTTTTATACACAGGAAAAGGATTTATGAATGCTATGACAAGCATACCTCCAGAAATAGCAGATACAATAATGGCTACAATAATTTACTTCTCTGCTACAAGTGTAATAATGGAGAGATTATTTAATAAATTTCATAAAAAGAAAAAAGAGAAATTAAATAAAAATCAAGAAACAACTAAAGAAAGGGTGGTGAGCAAATAATGTGGGAAACAATTCAACAAATATTTCCTTATGCAATAGCATTTACTATACCGCTTTTAATAACCGCATTAGGTGCTTTATTTTCTGAACGAAGTGGTGTAGTAAATATAGGACTTGATGGTCTTATGATTGTTGGATCTTTTAGTGGAGCTTTTACAGTTTCAAAGCTTCAAGAAGCTATGCCAGGTAGCTCACTTCCGTTATGGATTGGTTTAGGCGTTGCTGTTGTAGTTGGTATGCTATTTTCTTTATTACATGCTTTTGCAAGTATAAACTTAAATGCAGACCAGGTAATAAGTGGTACAGCTATAAACATGATAGCTGGAGCTTTAACTGTATTCTTAGCTAGAAATATGACAGGTAGTGGTAACATAAGAATTATGCAAGGTTTCGTACCTAAGGATGTTCCTGTATTATCTTCAATACCGATAATTGGTGAATTATTCTTTTCAAAGACCTATGCAACTACATGGTTAGTTATTTTAATACTTGTTGTAAGTACATTCTTATTATATAAAACAAGCTTTGGTTTAAGACTTAGAGCATGTGGTGAGCATCCTCAAGCTGCTGATGCTGCAGGTATAAATGTTTATAAAATGAGATATATTGGTGTTATGATATCAGGAGCATTTTCATCTCTTGGTGGTGCTATAATTCTTGTAACTTATGGTGGAGAATTTACAGGAAGTGTTGCAGGACTTGGATTCTTAGCTTTAGCAGCTTTAATCTTTGGTCAATGGAAGCCATGGGGAGTTTTAGGAGCTACATTCTTCTTCGGATTTGCAACAACTATAGCGAATGTATCTCAAATAGTTCCATCACTTTCAAGCATACCTCCAGTACTACTTAAGATATTCCCATATGTAGTTACTTTAATTGCTTTAATTGTATTCTCTAAGACATCACAAGCACCTAAAGCAGCTGGAGAACCATATCAAAAAGATAAAAGATAATAAATTAAGCCTATTTCTAGATAAAATAAAAAAATCTAGAAATAGGTTTTTTTATTTTAAGTTTAATATTTATTTTAATAATAATTAGAGATAATAAATTTAAAGGAATTTAAAGAAGGTATTAGAAAGATTTATTAGTTTTAATAAATAGAAATTATTAAAGGTTCGCAAAGTTTTAAAAAATATATTTATTTAATATTTTAAAATTAAAAAAATATGTTTTTATTCGTATTATATAATATATTAAAGAGTTTAATATACGTATTTTATATTTTAATCCTACAAAAAAACTTATTAATTTTACTTTTTCGACAAAAATATTCGTAAAACTATTGATAAATATAAAAAATCTGTTAATATATTAAAGGTATTTATAAAAACAAAAGAAGGAAAGAGTGAGATGATGGAAAAGTTCTTTAAACTTAAGGAAAATAATACTGATGTGAAAACAGAGTTTATTGCTGGATTAACTACCTTTATGACAATGGCTTACATACTTATAGTAAATCCATCAATATTATCAGCAGCAGGAATGGATCAAGGAGCTGTTTTTACAGCAACTGCTTTATCAGCAGTAATTGCAACTTTAATAATGGGACTTTATGCTAAGTTACCTTTTGCACAGGCTCCAGGAATGGGATTAAATGCTTTTTTTGCTTATACAATAGTTATACAAATGGGATATTCTTTTGAATTTGCTTTAACTGCAGTTTTATTAGAAGGAATTATATTTATACTTTTAACTATATTTAATGTCCGTGAAGCAATTGTAGATTCAATACCAAAGGGAATAAAGAATGCTATATCAGTTGGTATAGGATTACTTATAGCTTTAATAGGGTTAGAAGGCGCAGGAATAGTAGTACATACAGAGGGAGGAACAATAGTTTCTTTAGGAAATATAGTATCAGGTACAGGACTTTTAGCAATAATAGGACTTTTAATAACAAGTGTTTTAATAGCTAAAAATGTTAAGGGAGCATTATTTATAGGTATGATTATTACTGCTTTAATAGGTATACCTATGGGAATAACTCCTCTACCAACTAAAATAATAAGTATGCCACCTTCAATAGCACCTACTTTCTTTAAATTTGATTTCCATAATATATTTTCTTTAGATATGGTAATTGCTTTATTTACTTTATTATTTATGGATATGTTTGATACTATAGGGACTTTAGTTGGTGTTGCAACAAAGGCTAAAATGTTAGATAAAGATGGTAAAGTTCCTAATATAAAGAAAGCTTTATTTTCTGATGCAGTAGGAACAACACTTGGGGCTTGTTTAGGAACAAGTACAGTAAGTACTTTTGTAGAGAGTGCATCAGGAGTGGCTGAAGGGGGAAGAACAGGATTAACAGCAGTATCTACTGCATTTATGTTTTTCTTAGCTTTATTCTTTGCACCTTTATTTGCTGTTATAACTCCAGCTGTTACAGCATCTGCCTTAGTTTTAGTTGGATTATTTATGATTGAGCCTATAAAGGAAATCAACTTACATGATTTTACAGAGGCAATACCAGCCTTTTTAACAATAATAATGATGCCTTTTGCATATTCAATATCAGATGGTATAGTTTTTGGTGTTATATCATATATAATACTTAAATTATTTACAGGAAAAAGAAAAGAAATAAGTTTAACTACTGTAATTTTAGGATTAGTATTTTTACTTAAATTTTTAATATAATATAAAAAAATAACCTATGAAATTTATTCATAGGTTATTTTTTATAATTAATTATGAAATTTTTTTATATTTGTAGTAAAATGATATAATATAAGATTTTTTATAAGTATATTCATTTTATAAATAAATGGAGGAGACATTATGAAGGTTGGATTAGTTTTATCTGGAGGAGGAGGAAAAGGCGCTTATGAATTAGGTGTTTGGAAAGCTTTAGTACAGTTGAAACTGGACAAGTACATAGAGGTTATTTCTGGTACATCTATAGGTGCCTTTAATGCTGCTTTATTTGCTCAAGGGGATATGGATAATGCTCAAGCACTATGGGACGAAGTTACAATGGAAAAATTACTTCCTATGACAAAAATGGACCTTTTAAAAAAAGGTGTTGTTTTAGCTTTAGGGGTAAAAAGTATTAATTTTGTAAAAAAACATATGTCAGATAGGTTAGAAAATGGAGATTTCCCTAAGGATGGTGCTTATGAAGTAGTAAATAAATTTATAGACATAAACAAGGTTAAAGAATCAGGGAAAATATGTTATGCTGCCTGTACGGAATTACCAGATTGTAAGGTTAAGTATTTTAAGATAAATGATTATGATGAGGATGTAGGAAAAGAAATAATAATGGCTTCTGCTTCTTTGCCATTAATATACGATAGTTCAGAAGTTGAAGGAAAAAAATATTTAGATGGAGGAATGGTTGATAATACACCAATACAACCTGTTTATGGTGAAGGGTGTGATGTTATAATTGTAGTTCATTTATCTAAAGAGGAATTTGTAGATAGAAGTCTTTATCCTAATGCTGAAATTATAGAAATAATTCCTAGAAATTTAGATGATAGCATAATAAATGGAACTTTAAATTTAAATATGGATGCTAAGCGTTTAAGAACAAAACAAGGTTATGAAGATACTATGGACCTTTTAAATCCTATAATTAATTTATCAAGAATTAGGTTTCAAGACGATATGGAGGAAGAAAATCCTATATTATATAAAACCTTTAAGTTTTTTAAAAATTTAAAAAAGAAATTTACTAAAAAACACTATAGTTAAAAACTATAGTGTTTTTTTATTTTATTAATAATAAATATTCTTTAATAAAGATTTTTTAACTTTAAAGAAAGTAAGAGAATTTATGAGTATTTTAAAAAAATAGGAATAAAATAAATAAATAATACCTTTGACTATAGGGTGATTTTCTTATATATTTATAATAAAGCCTAGAATTCCTATAAGAATTAAGGTGATTAATCAATATGGAAATATTTACTTAAAAGTTTTTTGTAAGTAGAATATAAAGAGAGTTTATTATATAGAGTTTTTAAAAATATTTTAAATAGGTCTTTTACAGGAGGAGAGAAGTAATGAGTTTAGATAAAAATTTATTAAATATTATAAAGGATGAAAGCTTAGAGGATTACTTTTTTAAGGCTAATTTTGGATTAGAAAAAGAAAATGTTAGAGTTACAAGAGATGGAAAACTGGCTCTTACAAATCATCCAGAAGCTTTTGGTGATAGAGAAAATAATCCTTATATAAAAACAGATTTTGCTGAAAGTCAGTTAGAGTTAGTAACTCCAATTTGTGAAACCTTAGAGGAGGTTTATAGTTTTATATGTAATTTAAATAAGGTTGTTTCTTTAGAACTTATAAAAAGAGATGAATTTTTATGGCCTCAAAGTAATCCTCCTATATTACCAAAGGAAGAAGGCAATATACCTATTGCTAAATTAAAAAATAGGGAAGAGGAAATTTATAGAGAAAATCTTAGTGAAAAATATGGAAGGAAGAAACAGGTTATAAGTGGAATACATTATAATTTTTCTTTCAAAGAGGAGTTTATAAAAATTTTATTTGAAAAACTTAATAAAGGTGAAAGCTATAGAGAATTTAAAGATGCTTTATATTTAAAGATGGCTAGGAATTTTCAAAAATATCATTGGTTATTAATATACTTAACTGGTGCAAGTCCTGTTTTTCATGAAAGCTACATAGATAATATAAAAAAAGAAGGAGAAAAATTAGGGGAAGATTCTTACTTTATAAAAGGTGATATATCCTTAAGAAATAGTATATATGGATATAAAAATAAAAGGGATTATTATGTGTCTTATAACAGTATAAAAGAATATGCAGAAGATATAGAAAGATTAGTTAGAGATAAGGAAATACAAAATGTAAAAGAATATTATAATCCTATAAGATTAAAATCCTTAGGAGAAGAAGATATGTTAAGTAGTTTACTTAACAAGGGAATAGATTATTTAGAAGTTAGACTTTTAGATTTAGACCCTTTAAGTTTAGAGGGAGTAAATAAAAACACACTTTATATGGTTCATTTGTTTATGATTTACACTTTATTTAAAGAGAATAAAGAAATAACTTATAAGGAGCAAAAAGAGTTTTTTGAAAACCATGATATAGCTGCTTTAAAAGGAAGAAAAGAAAATGTTTGTATTTATGAAAATGAATCTCCTGTTTTATTAAGAGATAAAGGAAAAGAAATTTTAAATGAAATAAATGAAATTTTACTTAATTTATTTCCAAATAATCATGCTTTTAAAGAGGCTTTAGAAAGAGCAATTGAAGAAATTAATAATCCTAATAATACAGTTTCTGAAAAAGTTATAACTTCTATAAAAGAAGAAGGCTATGTTAATTTTCATATGAGATTAGCAAAGGATTATTTAAAGTCTTTTAAAGATAAGGAATTTAATTTAATAGGATATGAAGATTTAGAGTTATCAACACAAATTTTAATTTTAGATGCTCTTAAAAGAGGGATAAAGGTTAAGATTTTAGATAGATTAGAGAATTTTATTTCTCTTTGTAATGGAGAAAAGGTTGAGTATGTAAAGCAAGCAACAAAAACATCAAAGGATTCTTATATAACTGCTTTAATAATGGAAAATAAACTTGTTACAAAAGAAATTTTAAAAGAAAATAATGTAAGGGTTCCAAAGGGAAAGGATTACTATAATATAGAAGAGGCTAAAAAAGATTTTAGGCTTTTTAAGGGAGAGAAGATAGTTATAAAACCTAAGTCAACTAATTTTGGTTTGGGAATTAGTATATTTCCTTTAGAATTTTCGAGAGAAGATTATAATAGGGCAATTGAAATAGCCTTTAAAGAGGATAATTCAATACTTATAGAAGAATTTATGACAGGAAAAGAGTATAGATTTCTTGTAATAGGTAATGAGGTGGTTGGAATTCTTCATAGAGAACCTGCTAATGTAATTGGAGATGGAGAAAGCACTATAGAAGAACTTGTTATTGAAAAAAATAAAGACCCTTTAAGAGGAATAGGATATAAAACTCCTTTAGAAAAGATAAAATTAGGTGAAATAGAGGAAATGTTTTTAAAAAATCAAGGACTTACCTTTAAGTCAATTCCTAAAAAGGGAGAAAAGGTTTATTTAAGAGAAAACTCTAATATAAGTACAGGTGGAGATAGCATAGACTTTACGGATAAAATACATAAAAGCTATAAAGATGTAGCATTAAAGTCAGCTAAGGCTGCTAAGGCACTTATATGTGGAGTTGATATGGTAATAGATAATATTAAAGAAGAAGCAAATTTTAATAATCATGGAATAATAGAACTTAATTTTAATCCTGCAATTCATATTCATTGTTTTCCTTACAAAGGAGAAAATAGGAGAGCAGGGGAAAAAATATTAGATTTATTATTTGATTAATTTTAATATTTAAAATATATTAAAAAATACTAGGCACTAGAGTTTTAATATTAAGTGCCTAGTATTTTTATTTATATTTTATTGCTTTCATAAACTTCTATTATTTCATTAAATAAATCCACATCATCAATAGAATTATATAAATCGCCATCTTTTATATCATATATATATTCTAAAACTAGTTTTTTTCCTGTTAAAACTTCTTTTAAAATTCTAAAGCGTTTATCTATATCTAAAATTTCAACTTCACAAAGAATTTCTATAGGTTCATTTTCTCTAGTTTCATTATTATATTGTTGCTTTATAAAATTATCAAAGACTATAAGATTTATATTTTCCTTATCACAGTAGTTAACTTTCCCAGTTTTATTGCAGCTTAAGCAAGGGTTAAATTCACATTCTCTTATGCATTTTACACACATACATTTAGAGCATAAGAAAATTTTATCTAGAGATTCTTTATATTTTTTCTTAAAGTTTTCACATTCTGTTATAATTTCATTATCCTTAGATTTGTTTAGGAAGGATAAAAAAGATTTTTTCTCTGGAAGACTTTTATAAAGTTTGTCTAATAAATTATTATATTCTTTTAAAATCTTAATATTTTTATAGTAAGCTCTTTCCTTTAAAGTAGAATCTTCACTTAAATCTTCAATATCATCTAAAACAAAAACAAGATCACTATAAAGATTACCATAGGTGTTTTTCTCTTTATCTAAAAATTCCTTTGCATTCATTTAATATACTCCTTTACCATATAATAATTATATATTTATGATATCACAGATTATCAAATAATTATGAATTTAAAATATTAAAATATACAAAATTTAATAATTAATTTATAATGATGATATAAACATATTTAAGGAGGGTAAGAGGGTGAAAAAACATAAGAGGTTTAGGAAACTTTTACTGTTTTTTGTAGCTTTTTTCTTTATAGTTGGATGTTTAAATCTTTCTCCTTTAAAGGAAGTTAAGGCAGATACTTTTGGAATAGAAAATAGCATAGCTAAAAGAGGTTCATCTTCTTCTAGTGGAGGGTCAAGTAGAAGTAGTAGCTCAAGCTCTAAAAGCTCAAGCAAAAGCAGTTCCTATGGTTCAAGCAAAAAATATTCTAAGCCAAGTAATTCTTCAAGTGGGAAAAAGAAGGATTATGGAAATAGTAATTACTCAACCACAGATAAGTATAATAATTCTTCCTCAGGAGGTAATAAAAGTCCTGGAAAAGTAGATGATGAAAGTAGTCAAAATAAAGGAAGTTCAGAAAGTAAAAAGGGAAACAATAATTATTCAACAAGTGATAAGTTTAATAGTAAACCTCCTAAGGACTCAGGGGGAAGTTCAAAAGAGAATAATTCTAATAAAAATAATGAAAGTAGTAGCAGTTCACAAAGTGGAAATAATTCAAAAAAGAACTCTAGTGGAGGATTTAGCTTTTTTGATATGCTTATGTTAAACAACATATTTAATATGCTTGGTAATATGTTTAGTTTTATGTTTATAAGAAGACCATTTATAGGAATTGGAATAATATTATTAATACTATTAGTATTTATTTTAATTAGAAAAAGAAGATAGTTAAAATTAATAATTATGACATGAAATTGTAAAAAAGAGAATGTATAATAAATTTAAATAAATAGTAGTTAAAGGTGGTAATGAAATGGGAATATTCAATAGAATATCAAATATGATAAAATCTAAGGCAAATTCAGCTTTAGATAATATGGAAAATCCAGTTGAATTATTAGATCAAAAGATAAGAGAGATGGAAAAATCTTTTAACGAAGCTAAAAGAGCTTCAGCTCAAATCTTTGGTAATTTAAAAGATACAGAAAAGAAAATGAACCAAGCTAAAGAAGATTCAGCTCAATATGATGCAAAAGTAAAGTTAGCTATGGATAAAGGTAATGAAGAATTAGCTAAGAAGGCTTTAAAGCTTAAATTAGAAAGTGATAAAAAGTATGAATCTTTAAAATCAAGTTATGAAGGACAAAGAGCTAAAGCGGATGTTTTAAAGGCTAAATTAGCTGATTTAGAAAAAGAATTAGATAAGACAAGAAGTTACAGAGATGAAGCTGTAGCTAGAGTTAATAATGCAGAAGCTTCAAAACAAATAAATGAAGTTATTGCAAATGTTCAAAGTAAAAGTAACTCAATAAATATTGATGACATAGAAAGAAGTATTTCAAGAAAAGAAAACTATGCAGCTGGCTTAGAAGAGTTAAAAGGTGAAAGCTTAGATGATGAATTTGCTAAGTTAGAAGAGTTAAGTTTAGATGAAGAACTAAATAAGTATAGAACATCAGATAAAAAAGAAGAAGTTTCAAAAAGTGAACCTTCAAAGGATGAGCTAGACTTAGAATTAGAAAAGTATAAAAATAAAGAATAATTAAAAACTATATTTTAATATGGTAAAATAAAACTTATAAATATTTAGAAAAAAATCCTTTTATGTTTTTATTAGCATAAAAGGATTTTCAAAGGATATTTATAGGTTTTTTTTAATTACATAAATTAAAAGGTTAGAGGTGAATTTAAAATGGACTATAAATTAATTTGTATAGATATGGATGGAACTCTCTTAAAAAAAGACCATACAGTTAGCAAAAGAGATAAAGAAGCTTTAAAAAAAGCTATAGATAAAGGAGTAAATATTGCAATTTCAACAGGACGAGTTTTTCCTTCAGCAAAAATATATGGAAACATAATAGGAATAAATGCACCACTTATTTGTTCAAATGGTTCATATATAAAAGATAAAGATACTGAAGAAGTAATATTTAAGTCTACATTAGATGAAGATACCTATATGAAAATATGTGATATTATAGAAAAGTACGATTTTTTAGCTTATGTAGACTCTACAGAAGGTTTAATATCTGAAACTGAAATACCAAAAGAGGATAGTCATAGGCTTATGAATACTTGGGTAGAAGAAAAAGAGAAGATAAAGTTTTTTAAATATAATACCTTAAAAGAGGCTTATAAGGAACAGGGAGATAAAATATTAAAATTTATAATTATAAAAAAAGAAGATGGGTGTAGTATTGAAGAAGCTAAAGAGGAGTTTGAAAATATAGAAGGAGTTGATTTAGTTTATGCCTCTTGGGGAGGATGTATAGAAATAATGAAAAAGGGAACTTCTAAGGGGAATGCTGTTAAGGTATTAGCTAAAAGATTACAAATTCCTTTAGAGGAGGTAATTTGTATAGGTGATAGTGGAAATGATATATCAATGTTAGAGGTTGCTGGGTTACCTATAGTAATGGGAAATGCACCAGATTTTATAAAAGAATATGGAAAATATATTACAGATAGTAACGAAAATCATGGGGTTGCAAAGGCTATAGAAAAATTTGTTTTAAAATAATTTATGTTTGACATATCTATTTTAAAGTTATTAAATAGGTTTAAGAGATGATTTTTATAAAAAATTATAGAAAGGAAGAATTGAATGTTTAAATTTACTTTTGATGGAAAAGAATATAATTTAACTCATGAAAATTTAATTTATTTTTTTAATGAAGAGGTTAAGAATTTTAATTTAGATAAACTTTTTGAAATATTAGGAGAAAGTGATAAGGTTTTATTTAGTAAAGCATATTATGATGGTCCTTGTGAAGAGTGTAAATTTGGTTTAGAAGAAAAGAGAAAAAGTTTTCCTTTTTTAGAGTTTAATATGTTTATCTATGGTAAAAATGGAGAATATGTTATTAGTAATATAGAAAAGAATTATGAAGGACTTACCTATAATAAGCTTTTAAAGGAGAAGAAGGTAGACAAAAGCTATTTAGTAAATATAAATGTTTGCAAAAATTGTGGAGATTTTGCTGTAGAAGTTGAAGAATTTGAAATTTAGAAAAAGGTATGTATTCTTAAAATGAATACATACCTTTTTATTTTTAGGAAAATTTAATTATATAGAAACAAATTAATTTTATATAGTACATAAATTAAAATCAGTAAAATGTTATAATTTAAACCATATTAGTAATAAATTTCAAAATAAGGAGAGGTTTTATGAAAAATTTAAAGAAAATAAGTTTAGTAGGTATTATGATTTTATCTTTATTTTTAATAGGTTGTGGAAAAATGGAGAAGGAATCGAAAAATGAAATTCCAAAGGAAAAACTTCCAATTGCAACGATTAAAATAGAAAATTATGGAGATATACAAGCAGAATTATATCCCAATAAAGCAGAGAATACTGTAAATAATTTTATAAGTTTAGTAAATAGTGGGTTTTATGATGGGTTAGATATTCATAGAATAGTAAAAGGCTTTGTACTTCAAGGTGGAGATCCTATGGGAAATGGAATGGGAGGTCCTGGTTATAGCATAAAGGGAGAGTTTTCTTCAAATGGAGTTGAAAATGATATAAAACATGAAGAAGGGGTACTTTCTATGGCAAGGTCTAGTGAAAAAGATAGTGCTGGTAGTCAGTTCTTTATTGTTACAAAGGATTCTCCTCATTTAGATGGAGAATACGCAGCCTTTGGAAAGGTTATAAATGGACTAGATGTAGTTCATGAAATAGAAAAATCCTCTGTAGGAGAAAATGATAAGCCTCTTAAAGAAATTAAGATTAAAGAAATAAGAGTAGATACAAAGGGAGTAAATTATAAAGAGCCAAAAAAAATTAAAAATTAAATATTATTTTTTATTAATAAAAAGATAGGTTTTAGTTATTATTTTAACCTATCTTTTTTCTTGGAATAAAAAAAGTCCTGTTGTAAAATTACATATAAATATATGTTTTTTTGGAGGCTTTATGAAAAGGGAAAGAAAGATAATTCATATAGATATGGATGCCTTTTATGCATCTATTGAACAGAGAGAAAATCCTAAATATAAAGGAGTTCCACTTATAGTTGGAGGAGATCCAAATAGAAGAGGTGTAGTTGCCACTTGTTCATATGAAGCTAGAAAATATGGTATTCATTCAGCTATGCCTTCTTTAACAGCCTATAAGCTTTGTCCTAAGGCAGTTTTCATAAAACCTAGAATAGAGTTTTATAAAAAGGTTTCAAAAGAGGTTATGAACATATTAAAGGATTATTCAGATATTATAGAGCCTTTATCTTTAGATGAAGCTTATATAGATGTTACAGAAAGTAAAAAACTTAAGGGTTCAGCAACTTTAATTGCCTTAGAAATTAAGGAGAGAATTTATAAGGAGTTAAATCTTACAGCTTCAGCAGGAGTATCTTACAATAAATTTTTAGCAAAGGTAGCTTCAGACTATAAAAAGCCAAAGGGAATAACTGTAATAACTAAAGAAAATTCTAAGGAGTTTTTAAAAGCTTTGCCTATTGGGAAGTTCTTTGGGGTTGGAAAGGTTACGAAAAATAAATTAAATAATATGGGTGTTTTTAAAGGAGAAGATTTATTAAGGTTTTCAAAGGAAGAACTTATAGAAATCTTTAGTGAGAGAGGAAAACTTTTATATGATTTTGCTAGGGGAATAGATAATAGAGAAGTTAATCCTAATAGAATTAGAAAGTCTATAGGAAAAGAAGTTACCTTAAGGGAGGATATAGAAAATGAAGAAGAAATTTTAGAGGTTTTAGAAGCAGTATCCTTAGAGATAGAAAAAGCCCTTTACTTTACAAATAAAAAAGGAAAAACATTAACTTTAAAGGTAAAATTCAATGATTTTAAAACAATAACTAGAAGTATAACTTTAGAAAAATTTTTTAAAGAAAAGAAGGAAATTTTAAAGTATGCAAAGGAACTTTTAAATTTTGTAGATTTTAGTTCAAGAAAAATTAGGTTACTTGGCATAACAATATCTTATTTAGAAGAGGATATTTTAAAAGAAGAAGAACAGTTAAGTTTTGATGTTTAGACAAAGTATTAACTAGATGAAAACAAATTTCGATATTATAGAAATTCTTTAAATAAATAGTATAATAATATTTATGATTTATAAAAGATATATTAAAATTTCTAGGAAATGGAGAGGAATTAATGAACTACATACTTTTAATAATAGGTTTTATTTTACTTATTAAAGGTGCAGATCTTTTTGTAGATGGGGCTTCAGGAATAGCTAAAAAGTTAGGTGTTCCCTCTGTTATAATTGGATTAACAATTGTATCTTTAGGTACTAGTGCACCAGAGCTTGCAGTTAGTATATCTGCATCTTTAAGTGGCAGTAATGATATTACTATGGGAAATGTTTTAGGGTCTAATTTATTTAATTTATTAGCAGCTTTAGGATGTACAGCTATGGTTGCACCATTAGTAATAAAAAAAGAAACTATTAAAAAAGATTTCTTAGTAAATTTAGTAGCTACACTTATTTTATATGTATTTGCCTTTACTTCTTTTATAGGGACTAAAAACTCTTTATCTAGATTAGAAGGTGGAATACTATTTTTAATGTGTATAGTATATGTATGTTATTTAATATATACTGTTAAGAAAAATAATAAAAAAGAGGAAGAGGTTGCTTTAACAACAGAGGTTGAAAATTTTGAAAAGGAAGAGGAAAAAGCACCTAAAAGTACTCTTAAAAATATAATCTTATCAGTAATTGGAGTAATAGGCATTATACTTGGAGGAAAAATAGTAGTTGATTCAGCATCTAGTATAGCTTTAGGTTTAGGATTAAGTGAAAAGTTAGTAGGACTTACTATTGTTGCAGTAGGCACATCTCTTCCTGAACTTGTAACTTCTTTAGTTGCAGCAAAGAAAGGAGAAAATGACATTGCCCTTGGAAATATTTTAGGTTCTAACACTTTTAATATACTTTTAATCTTAGGCTTATCTTCCTTAATAAGTCCTATAAAAATTGCAGGAAGTTTATCTATAGATTTAATATTCCTTATAATTGTAACTTTAATAATAGGAGCGTTAATATTCTTAAATAAGAAAAAAGAAAAGGTACTAACAAGGTATGAAGGAGCTTTTCTTGTAATTCTTTATATAGGATATATGATATACGTAATAATGAGAAATTAAAAAATAGCTGTCTTTTTAAAAAGACAGCTATTTTTAGTTTAATATTAAAATTTTTAGAATATAAATTTATTAGATGGTTTATTTTAACTAAGTGATAAAAGAGATTGGAATTTTAACATTTAAAAATATATACTTAAATTAATAAAAATTAAAGGAGGAGAAAAATATAGATAATTTAATAAATATATTTAATCAGTATGAAGAAATAGCTATTTTTATAAGTTTATTTATAAGTATAATTATAGCTCTTTTAGGAGTAGTTCCTTCTGTTTTTGTAACAGGAGCTAATATTATATTCTTTGGTCCTGTAAATGGATTTTTAATTTCATTATTAGGAGAAGTTATAGGAGGATTTATAAGTTTTAAAGTTTATAGAAAGGGCTTTAAAAAATTTTTAGGAAGCATTAAGGGAAAGTATGAATTAGTAGATAGAATAATAGATAGTGAAAATCAACATATAGGTCTTTTAATTTTAGAAGGAAGATTAATTCCTTTTATTCCTTCTGGAGTTGTTACCTTTGCAGCTTCAATGAGTAATGTAAATAGTTTTACCTTTATAATAGCTACGTTTTTAGGGAAAATACCTTCTATATTACTAGAAGCTTTAGCAAGCTATGGAGTAATAGTTGCTTCTAAAAAGAATTTCACTTTAGTTATAGGAGTAATAAGTATTATTTTCTTTTATTTAACTATTAAGAATTTAAAAAAGAAAAAAAGTTAAATAGGTAAATTTAATAAATAAAAGCGAAAAAAATGATTTTTTTTTGTAAATAATGGTTTTTTATTATTGATTTAATATGAATTATATGATTTAATTTAAATGAATAAAGTATTAATAAACTGTTAAAGCTTTAAGCTTAATTTAAGGAGTAACATATGATAGAAGCGGTTATTATAGGCTTAATAATAGCAAAATTAAAGGGTTATAGCTTAAAGGAATTTTTTAAAAGTTGGACAATCTATCCTATATTAATTTTTGAAGTTTTATATATAATATTTCAAATAAATATATTTATGGGAAACTATGGTGTTGTAAAGTTAGCACCATATTTTAAATGTATTTATATGTATTTATTTTTAATACCTATCTTCTGGTATAAAGAGTATATAAGTGCTTTTATAGGTGCCTTATTTATATTTTTAGGAACCTTTTTAAATAATACTGTTATTAAAGCAAATGGAGGAAAGATGCCTGCTTTTCCATCTTTAACTTATTTTACAGGATATCTTAAAGGAGATACCTTTTCTAAAATACAAGATATTCATATTTTAGGAGATAGTAATGTTAAGTTAAAATATCTAAGTGATTTTATAGATATAGGTTATAGCATTTTAAGTATAGGAGACATATTCATAAGGGTATTTGTGGTAATTATAATATATGTTACTGTTAAGAAAACAAATGATGAGGTTAAATTTAATAATAGCTTAGCTTAAAGGCTATGCAATTGGAGGAACAAATGTTAAAGGTAACTTTATTAGAGTTATTTATAAGAGGGATACCAGAGGCTTTTTTAATGGTTTTAGCAGCATATTGTTTTGCAAATAAAAAGATAGATAAAAATTCGTATGTATTATCTAGTTTAATAATTTCTTTAGTAGTTTATTTAGTTAGGTTTTTACCAATAAGTTACGGAGTTCATACTATATTAAATGTATTTGTTTTAATATTTTTAATATTTAATATAAATAAGATAGATTTAATAGCTAGTATAAGAAGTTCAATTTTAATTTTAATGATACTATTTCTTTGTGAGGGATTAAATATTGCAATTGTTAAGTTTGTCTTAAATAAAAATTTAGGAGAAGTATTTAAAAATTCAGTAGATAAGGTGATTTTTGGAATACCTTCTACAATAATATTTGCATTTATAGTTTTTTCTTATTATATAGTAGCATTAAAAAAAGGAAAGTTGAGATAAGATGATTGAGAATATATCAAAATTAATAGCTAAAAAAGTTTCCTTAGAATTAAATTATAACTTAGAAAAAGAAGAAATTATTCAGTATGGAACATATGCTTTAATTCAAACTTTAGTATCAATAATTTCAGTTTTTTTATTTGGAATATTATTAAAGGTTTCTCTAGAAGCTTTAGTATTTTTATTTACAGCAAGCATACTTAGAAAGTATTCAGGCGGTGCCCATTCAGAGTCTTCAAATATTTGTACTTTTTTAGGTATAGTAGTTTCTTTAGCTATGGGACTTTTAATAAAAGGAAGATTATTTAAAGATATGCCCTTTGAAATTGTTTTAATAATAGGATTTATTGTTTTTATTTTAGCGTATTACATAATTTATAAGGTGGCTCCTGTAGATACAGAAAATAAACCTATAAAAACTGAGAAAAAAAGAAAACGTATGAAAAAAGGATCTTTAAAGATTTTAAATATATATTTATTTATTGAATTATTAAGTGCAATTTTATATTATTATTTTAATTTTTATGATGTTAAGTTTTTAATGCTTAGTATAATTTTAGGTGTGGCTTGGCAGTGCATGACTTTAACTTACATAGGTGATATATTTTTAAAATCTATAGATTCTTTTATAAATAAAATATTAAGCCTAAGGGGATGAGTTAAATGAAAAAATTAAACAAAAATTTATTAACAGCCTTTGCAGCAGTAACAACAGTTATTGCAACAGTAGCAGCTACTTCAGCTTGCATTTGGTTTACACACCAACCAAAGGAACCAAAATCTTTAAGAGATGAATAAAAAATAATTTTTGTAAATAAGGTCGGTTTTAAGCCGACCTTATTTCGTGATTTTAGTGAGGATAGTATGATTAAATATGTAAGTCAGAATAAGAAGAAAAAAGTTGATGAAATATTATCAATAGTAAAAGTATCTGCTTTATTATTTTCTGCCATAGCTTTTCTTCAATATATTTTTAATATAATAAGTTTCTATGGAAAAATGCCTATATATTATGGGATAGTTCCAGCTGCCTTAATTTCTATTGTTTTACTATCTATAATATATATATTGTGGAGCTTGGCTAATTTGAAAAAGTATAAAAACCACATTAAAAAAATTCAATTTGTTGAAACTTTTTTATTTATTATTATTTTTTTCTTTGCAATATTAGTTTCTGGAGGAAATACAAGTAATAATAAATTTTTGTTTTTATTTATAATAATAACCTCAACTATACAGGGTGGAATGCATAGAGGGTGTACTGTAGCTATAGTATCTTCAGCTATTATTTTAACTATAGACTTAATTTTTGATAAAAGTAGTGATGTAAATATATTTTTTCAAAATGACTTGATTTTAGCAGGAGTTTTTGTTTTAACTGCTTGGACTTTAGGATTTTATGTAAAAACAGAGAAAGACCATATAGAAGAATTACAAACTTTAGTTAATGAGGACGGTTTAACAAAGGTTTTTAATCATAGATATTTTTATGATAAGTTAAGAGAATATATGAATTATAGTCTTTTAAATGAGGAAAAGCTTTCCTTAATATTTTTAGATATAGATTATTTTAAGCATTATAATGATTTATATGGACATCAACAAGGAGATGAAGCTTTAAAGATTATAGGGAAAATACTTAAGGAAAAATGTAGAGAGTCTGATTTAGTAGCTAGATATGGAGGAGAAGAGTTTGCAATGCTTCTTCCAAAGACTTCAGAGGAAGAAGCTACACTTATAGCAGAAGAAATAAGAGAAAGGGTTGAAAAAACTTATTTTAAGGGACAAGAAAATCAGCCCAATGAAAATTTTACTGTATCTGTTGGAATTGGAGTTTTTCCAGATAAAGCAAAGGATGAATTAGATTTAGTAAAATGTGCAGATGATGCTTTATATAGAGCTAAGTTTTTTCATAAGAACAGAGTTGAAACCTATGTATCTGTTTTAGATGAGTTAAAAAGAGATTTAAATGAGGAAGAAAATACCCTTGTAACATCTATAAAAACCTTAATAAGTATAATAAATGCAAAGGATAAATACACCTATAGTCATGTAGAGAGAGTTGTTATTTATAGTAGGCTTATGGCTGAAAAATTAAATTTGTCTGAGAGAGATAAAAAAAATTTAATTTATGGAGCATATATGCATGATATAGGGAAAATTAATATATCTAATGATATATTAATAAAAAAGATGAAGTTAACTTTAGAAGAATGGGAGATATTAAAAGAACATCCTAAAGATGGGGTTGAAATAATAAAGTCTGTAAATTCTTTAAAGGAAGTTGTACCTCTTATTTTATATCATCATGAAAGATATGATGGTTTAGGATATCCTATGGGAATAAAAGGAGAGGAAATACCTTACTTAGCAAGAGTTTTAACAGTTATTGATAGTTTTGATGCTATGACCTCTAATAGACCTTATAATAAGAGAAAGTCTTATGAAGAAGGATTAAAAGAATTAAAAAGGTGTAGTGGTAGTCAGTTTGATGAAGAAATTGTTGATATTTTCATAGAATTAATAAGAGATAACATAAAAGATATTCAAGACTTTTAAAGAGATGTAATTTATTACATCTCTTTTTTATAAAAATAAATAAATTTGATTATTTTATTATTTGATTATATTATAAGCATATAAGCAAAATTAATTATTAATATATGGAGTTTAGAATGAAATTTATAGGAATTAGAACTTTAAAAACAGCTATAGGAACTGTTATAGCTATGTTAATTGCAAAGGAAATTGGCCTTAGCTACTGGGTTTCAGCTGGAATAATAACAATATTGAGTGTACAAAGTACAAAAAGAGAATCTTTTAAAATAGCTATGAAAAGAATAGAATCTTTTATTGTAGCTTTAATAGTATCCTCTATTTTGTTTTTAACTTTAGGTTTTAATCCAATTGTTTTTGGATTATATCTTTTGATATTTATACCACTTACAGTTAAATTAAAAATTACAGATGGAATTGTTGTAAGTTCTGTTTTAGTTACTCATCTTTTAATTGAAAAGTTGGTTAATCTTTATTGGATTACAAATGAATTAGGACTTATGCTAGTTGGAGTTTTAGTTGCTTTAGTTTTAAATAGTTATATGCCAAAAAATGAAGAAAAAATAAAAGAAGATATAGATTATATTTCAGAGAAAATAAAGGAAATATTTATGGATATGGCCTATTCATTAAGAACTCATAGTGTTTCTATAAAGGAACAAAAGCTCTTTGATGAACTTGAGGAGAGAATAAATATTGCTAAAAAAAGAGCAAATGATAATTATAATAATTATTTATTTTCAGATTTTAAATATTATATACATTATATAGATATGAGAGAAGTTCAACTTCAAATTTTAAAGTATATGAGAGAGCATTTTTCAAGAATTTCTAAAACTGTAGAACAGACAGAATTAGTTGCAAACTTTACAGAGGAATTAGCTTCAGTTATAGGAAAAGAGGTTAATATAAATATTTTACTAAACAGATTAGAAAGATTAAAAAGAGAACTTAGTAAACAAGAATTACCAGTTACTAGGGAAGAATTTGAAAATAGAGCAATGCTTTTTCAGTTTCTTAATGATTTAGAACTATTTATAAAAACAAAAAATAAATGTTATATTAGCAAGTAAATATTAATTTTTAAAAAAAGCTTAGATATTCTTTAAACGAATATTAACAAAATTAAAATAGCATAAAATACTTAAATAAGTTAGAATAATCAATATAGATTTATAAATTTAATTGTTAATGGTTAGATTTTGGTTCTTACACTCATTTTAAGGGAGGCATAAAATGAACAAGAAGTACTTTAAAGAGATCTTTATTAACAAAAAAACTTTAATTAATTTAGGGATTAATATCTTTTTATGGATTTCTCTATCTTTTATTTTAGTTTTTTTAGGGGAGTCTTTTCACAGAGGTTCTATTGAAAATGGTAAAAAATTTTTAATAGGGGAAACCAACATATTTATTTTTAACTATTTAATATTTTTAATGTTTACTTCAATAGCTTTCTTCTTTAAGAAAACTAGACTAGTATATGCAATAATAAGCATAGTGTTATTAGGTTTTTATGCAGTAAGTGGTTTAATGGTAAGTTTTAGAGGTACCCCACTTATATGGGCAGATATGTTTTCTTTTAAAGAGGGTTTAGCCATTGCAGGTAACTATTTAAATTTAAGTCTTTTAAAATATGTGATTATAGGGTTTTTTGTTATAATTGTTATATTAGGGGTTTTATGGTTTACAGAAAGATATAAGAGCAGAAATAAGATTTTAAATCCTTATGGATTTATAGTTTTTCCATTGAGCGTTTTATTAGTTAGTTCATTTTTTGTAGTAGCAAAAAATCATATAGATGTTTTAAGGTGGGATATACCAACTTCTTATGCTAAAAATGGATTTATATATTCATTTTTAGATACTGCAGCGGGATTTAAGGTTGAAGAACCTGAAAATTACAATAAAGATGCTATTGATGATATAAAAAATAATATATCTGAAGAAAAAAAATTAGCAAGTAATAGTGAACAAATGGTAACTGCTAAGCCAGCAAGACTTCCAAATATAATAATTGTTCAGTTAGAATCTTTTATGGATTTAGAAAGGATAAATGGATTAACCTTTGAGGAAGATCCAATTCCTACCTTTAGAGAGGTGGCTTCTGAATCAACTCATGGATTTTTAAAGGTTCCAACTTATGGTGGAGGAACAGTTAGAAGTGAATTTGAGGTTTTAACAGGACTTAGTACAGATTATTTACCAGTTGGAGAAATACCTAATAATAATATTTTAAAGAAACAACCAGTTGAAAGTTTAGCTTATATACTTCATGATTATGGATATGATACAAGTGTTATTCATAACTATGAGGGTAACTTCTATAATAGAGATACAGTTTACCCTAACTTAGGTTTTGATAGATATATTTCTATGGAATATATGGACAAGCCAACTAATGAAGAAGGTGAATTTCCAGAGGATGTATTAAATATAAAACCTATAGAAAGTATTTTATCTAGTAGCGATAAGCCACAATTTATTTATAATGTAACAGTTGAAAGTCATGGAGGATATTCTTCTTCAGATTTTGAAGAATATACAGTAGATGGAGATTTAGATAATGAAGAAAGAAATGAGCTACAATTTTACATTAAAAAGTTACAAGGTGTAGATGAATATATAAAGGAGCTTATAGATTACGTTGAAGAATCAGGTGAGCCTACAGTTATTGCAATGTTTGGAGACCACCTTCCATCTTTAAAGGTTATAAATGATGATGAAAGTGTTTTAAAAGAAGGAGATAAATATTTATCAGACTTTTTCATCTGGGATAACATAGGACTTGAAAAGGAAAATGTAAATATGGAAGCTGAGGAGTTTACTACTTATATATTAGACAAGCTTAATATGGTATCTGGAGTAATGCCAAATTTCCATAATTCTTTTAAAAATAGTGAAGACTATAATGAAAAGTTTGAACTTCTTCAATACGATATGTTATTTGGAGATAAGTATATTTTAAGTGATAATAAAGAAAAGTATAAAAAGACTAATATGGATATGGGCTTAGAGAAAGTAACTTTAGATAATTATTATATAGATGGTGATACTTTAGAGGTTAGAGGCAAAAACTTTAACTATAAAAGCAAGATTCTTATAAATGGTAAAATAAAGGAAACTGAGTTTATTGATGAAAATACTTTATCAACAAAGGATATACCATCTAACATGAAGGAAATATCTGTTGGTCAAATTGGAAAGTATGATAAAATTTTAAGTAGTAGTAATTCTATAACTATAAAATAAATAAAATGGGAAGGCTATTTTTGAAATAGCCTTTTTATTTTTTTATATTTTATCTTTTAAGAATAAAATGTAAATGATATACTTAATTTAAGAATTACTAAATTATACTATAATTGTAAGAGGTGGATATTATGAATATAATAAAAAAAGATGGAAGAATTGAGGAATTTAAATTAGAAAAACTATCAATTAGTTTATGTAATGCTGCTAATGATATAGACTTAACTTTAAATAAATCAGATATAGATATAATTGCTAAGGATGTAGAAAATACTTTACTTTTTTTAAGAGGAGAAAATAAAGAAACTTCAAGTTATGAAGTAATAGGAATTTTAATTGAAGCATTAAAAAATGAAAAATTTAGTGAAGTTTTAAAAGCTTATATTACATATAAAAAATAAAATTTTTTTAGTTAATTTATTAAGGGGAAATGGGAGAGAAGAATATTATGATTAAAAAAATAGTTGTAGCATCATGTTTAATATTTACTTTAGGTTTTGTAGGCTGTGGAAATAATACTTTAATAGATCAAGGAAAAGAAGCTATAAAGGAAGGAAATTATGAGGAGGCTACAGCAATTTTTAAAACTGCTAGCGAAGAAGACTCAAAGGATAAGGAAGAGGCTACAAGTCTTTATAATTTAACTTACGATTATGTAGTAGCAACTAAAGCCTATAAGGATTTTAAATTAGATGTTGCTTTAGATAGTTTAAAAAAGGTTGAAGAAAATAAAAACGAAGCTTTAATAAGTGGAGAAGTTAAAAATTTAAAAGATGAAATAAATAAGGATAAAAAGGCTATTGATGATTTTTATTCAGATATGGAAAAGGTTAATGATTTAGAAAATGAAGGTAAGTTTTCAGAAGCTAGAGATATTTTAACTAAATCCATAAAAAATATTTCTTATTTAGGAAATAACGTTAAAGATTTACTAGAAAGTGGTAATTCTAAATTAAAGAGTTTAGATGAAAAAATAGATTTAGAAGAAAATAAAAAAAATGAAGAAAAGCCTAAAGAAAAGCAAGAAGAAAACTTAAGTAGTAAAGCCTTAAATACTGTAGAGAATTTAGGGGTTGTTAAAAAGGACCAATTTTTAAAATTAAAATCTGATGAAGTTTATGACCTTGGTGATGGAAAAGTTGGTTTTATAATAAATAAATATTATCAACCACAGGGAAAACCAGAACCTGCCTTCATATGTCAATACTTAGTAGATAAAGAGAACTGGAAGGTAGTAGAAGTAAAAGATGGTATAAAAAAAGAATTAAATTAAAAATAACCTAGAGAGTTTTCTCTAGGTTATTTTTAATTTAAACTTATGTTCCTTTATGCAGTATTTAAATAAAACCTTTCCTTCTATGTGAGAACCCTTTATTAAGCCAAGGTCTCTTGAATCTAAACTAACATTTCTATTATCACCCATAATAAAAAATTTATCTTCTGGTATTTTAAGTTTAAGAGGATAAGCGTTGGTCATTTTTTCTTTTATATAGGGTTCAAAAAGTTTTTTATTATTTATATAGATAGAAGAGTCCTTAATTTCTATAAGGTCTCCAGGCATACCTACAATTCTTTTTACTAAATAGCTATCATATTTTAAAGGAGAATAGATATTTACTATGTCCTGTCTTTTAGGACTTTGAGAATTATAGGATTTTTTATTTACAATTAATATATCACCATCATGAATGGTGTTTTCCATAGAGGAACCAATAACAATTGCTATGTTAATGTTATTTAAGAAAAATATTAAAATTAAGGATAGCATAATGAAAAAGCCAATTAAGAGATTGAGAATTTTATTTGATATTTTTAATTTGTTATTTAAAAATTTCATAGATAAGAATCCTTTATTAAAATTAATATAGTATAGAATATTTTATTTTAATAGAAATAAGAACTATAATTTACTTTAAGTTGAATTTTTGTAATTCCTTTAATATAATTAATCTAAGTTATATTTATATATGATTTTGGTATCGTTACCGAAATTTAAGGGAGAGATTTTATGAGTAAAAATTTTAATTCTAAAGAGTTTAATGAAAAATTTTATTATGAGGGAGAACTTGGGGTTATATATAGCAAGGAGAAAACAATATTTAGAGTTTGGTCTCCTGAAGCTTTAAGTTTAGAGCTTTTACTTTATAAGGATGGAAATACAGATACCTTAATAGAAACTTTAAAACTTCATAAAAAAGATAAAGGACTTTGGGAAGTTGAAAAGATGGGAGATTTAAATGGTGTTTATTATAAATATCGTATTATAGTAGAAGGCTTTTGTAGAGAATTTGTTGACCCATATGCTAAGGCTTTAGGAGTTAATGGGTATAGAGGAATGGTTATTGACTTAGATAAAACTAATCCTAAAGGGTGGAAAGAGGATAAAAAACCTTATCTTAAAGATTATTTAAGCTCAATTTTATATGAAATGCATATAAGAGATTTTTCAATAGATGAAAGTTCAGGGGTTTCCTTAAAAAATAGAGGAAAATTTTTAGGGGTTGTAGAGAAGGGTACAAGGATTCCTAAGACAGAGGTTAAAACTACTTTAGATCATTTAAAAGAATTAGGTATAACACATGTTCATTTATTACCAGCTTTTGATTTTGCAACTATTGATGAGGAAAATTTAGATAAAGAGCAGTATAATTGGGGATATGACCCTTTAAATTACAATGTGCCTGAAGGGTCATATTCTAGAAATCCATATAAAGGAGAAGTTAGAATTAAGGAATTTAAGGAAATGGTATTTAAGCTTCATAAAGCAGGAATAAGAGTTGTTATGGATGTTGTTTATAATCATACTTACTCTTTAGAAAATTCTAATTTAAATCTATCCTATCCTAAATATTATTATAGGCAAGATGAATTTGGAAATTTTACTAATGGTTCTGGTTGTGGAAATGAATTAGCTTCAGAAAGACTTATGGTAAGAAAGTACATTATAGATTCTATAATGTACTGGGCTAAAGAATATCATATAGATGGTTTTAGATTTGATTTAATGGCTTTACATGATATTGAAACCTTAAAAGAAATAAGAAAAGAGTTAAATAAAATAGACCCTTCAATATTAATATACGGAGAAGGATGGAATGGAGGAGAATCACCTCTTCCTAAAGATAAAGCTTCTTTTAAATGTAATATAAAAGATTTTGATAAAATGCAAATAGGTGCTTTTAGTGATGATATGAGAGATGGAATAAAGGGTCATGTATCAAATTTAAAGGAAGGTGGATTTGTAAACTATGGAGAGAATTTTGAGGAAAGTATTAAGTTTGGTATAGTTGCATCTATTTATCATAAGGATATAGATTATAATAAGGTAAATTATTCAAAAGCTCCTTGGGCTAAGGAACCTTATCAAACAGTAAATTATTGTTCATCTCATGATAATAATACCTTATATGACAAGCTTAAAATTGTTTGTGAAAATGCAACAAGAGAAGAAATTTTAGCTATGAATAAATTAAGTGCAGCTATTTATTTAACTTCTCAAGGAATTCCTTTTATACATTGTGGAGAGGAGTTTTTAAGGAGTAAATTTAATGAAAAGGGAGAAATTATAGAAAATAGTTATAATTCTAATGATTTTGTAAATAAAATTAATTGGAATGATAAAGTAACTAATATTGATTTATTTAAATATTATAAGGGCTTAATAAGTTTAAGAAAAAAATATTCCTTATTTAGATTAAATAGTAGTGAAGAAATAAGGGGGAAAATATTATTTATAGAAGAAGAAATTTGTGAAAATAAAAAAGGAATAGTTGCCTATAGTCTAAAAGATACTATAGATGAATTTATAGTAATTTTTAATAGTGGAGAGAAAAGAGAAGTAAAATTACCTAAGGGAGTTTGGGGAGTTTTAGTAAATAAATTTTTTGCAGGTACTAATATTATTTGTAAGGAAGAAAATGTTTTAAATTTATCAGAAAAGTCTGCATGGATTCTTAAAAAGCTTAATAATTAAAGTTTCTTAATTAAAAATAACTTTTAAATCTTAATTTGTTAATATAAGTTTAATTTAAAGAATTTGTAACAAAAAAACTTTTTTTAAGCTTTATTATAGATAAGAGAGATTAAGAAATTATATAGACATGGAGATGAATTTTGTGAGTAACAGAGTAAAAAAAGGAAGACAGAGTAAGTATTTTAAAAGAAGAGTTGCAGTTCTTTTAATAGGGCTTGTTGTTTTAATTGTTTTAGGTTTTGGAATAAAATCAATATTCTTTAACAAGGACAATAAAGATACTGTAGCTTTAGCTAAGGAGGAAACAAAGAAAGAGGAGCCAAAGGAAACAGATATAATGCCAAATGGAAATATAATTTATGGTGCAGATTCTTATGCAGTTAGTGCCGATGAAGTTGAAAAAATGCTTCAAGGAAAAGCTTCAGATGATAATAAAGAGATATTTTTAACCTTTGATGATGGCCCAAGTGAAAATACAAGAGAAATTTTAAAGATTTTAAAAGAAGAAGGTGTACATGCTACTTTCTTTGATATAGGTTCTGCTTTAAAGGATAATAAAGAAAATCAAGAGCTTTTAAAGCAAGAAATAGAAGAAGGGAATGCTATAGCAAGTCATAGTTTTTCTCATGATTACAAAGTTATATATCCTGGAAATTCCGTTGATGTAAATAAGTTTATGAGTGAATTAAATGAAACTAATGAAATAATGAGAAGTGTTTTAGGAGATAATTTTAATGCTAGAGTTATTAGAATGCCTGGTGGATATATGTCTAGAAGATATTATAAAGACCCTAACTTAAAGGCTTTAGATGAAGCACTTGCAAAAAATAATATAGTCAGTATAGATTGGGATGCTGAAACAGGAGACGCAACAGGTAGACATTATACTATAGATGAGTATGTTCAAAATTCAGCTAAGAATATAGATACCTTAAATCATGTTATTTTATTAATGCATGATGCAGCTGCGAAAAAAGAAACTGTACAAGCTTTACCAGCTATAATTAAATTCTATAAAGACCATGGTTATGCCTTTAAGGTAATAAAAAATACCCCTGTAGATAGTAGTAATTCTCAAAGTGGAGATAATGCTTCTAAAGAACAAAATAATGGTTAAAATAAAGAAAACATATTATTTATTATAATAAAAGGTTTTAATAAATTTTTGTTTAATATAAATAAGAGAGCTAATTTTATGAATTTAGCTCTCTTATTTATTGTAACTTATTTTAAAAGTAAAAAATATAATAATTTAAGAAATGGATTTTGTTAAGGAGAAGAAATGGAAAATATAATTTATTATTATGGATGCGGAAATACATCAAAGGGCTTTAGGCCTCTTTATAATTCTATATTAAAGAAAGTAGAAAATATTTATCTGTTAAATGGAGGAAGCAATATCTTTAAAAATAATTTTTTAAAAGAGTTTATTGAAAAAAATAAATCTTTTTCAAAAATTGAGGTTATTTTAAGTACTATAGATCTTAATGAAATAGAGGGAGTTATCTTAAGAGATAAAGATATAGCTGTCTTTAATGGAAGTCCTATGCACTCTTTTTTCAATTTAGATAAGGATTTTCATGAAGTTAATATAATAGATTTAGATAGATTTTTATTAAAAGATAAAATAGAAGAAAATAGAGGATATTTAGAAAATTTAAATGATAAATTTAAAGGTTATATGGAAAAAGCTAATAGAGAATTTGAAATAGCTTTAAATATTCATGATGTTTGGGAGAGTATTTATTTTCCTTATTTAAATATAGAAAAGGCAAATAAACTAGCAGATGATATTATTTTATTATTGTCTAAAAATGCTATAAAAAAAGAAGGAAAAGGAGATGTAACTGAAAGATATTTAGGTGGTGCTACTCCTTATGGAGCTAAAGATAAAGTACCTAGTATAACTTATGGATTAAAAAGATATTTTTTAAAGGGAAGGGCTGGAACTGGAAAATCCACTTTATTAAAAAAAATAGCTAAGGCTTTTTGTAATTTAGGATATGATATAGAGATTTATAATTGTGGGTTTGACCCAGATAGCAAGGATATGGTTATTTGTAGAGAATTAAACTTTGCAATTTTTGATAGTACAGCACCTCATGAATATTTTCCAAATTCTGAAGAGGATTATGTAATAGATGTTTATGATATATACATTGATGGAGATGTAGATGAAATTCATAAAGAGGAAATAAATAAAGTTTCTTTTGAATATAAAAAGCAAATATCTCTTGGAACTGAATTTTTGAAAAAAGGAGAAGAAGTTAAAAAGAAAATAGATAATATCTATTACAAATATTTTAATTCTAAGGAGGCTTTAAAATATTTAGATAGTTTATTTAAATAAATAAAAAGATGCTCTTCTTAAAATAAGAGAGCATCTTTTTATCATTTTATGCTTTATAATTTTATTATTTTTCCTCTAATAATCTTTGAATTATATGAGTTGCATCCATGTATGAAGCTACAGATTTATCGTAATTTAATCTGTTTATAATTTTAGCAATAAAATCAGATAAATCAACTGCTTTAAACCAAGGTGCAGGTTTTAATTCTTCAGGGATATAAGTTAAATTAGTTGAATAAACACTTTTTATTATTCCTTCTTCAAAGAATTTATTAAATTTTTCTAATCCTTCAGTAAAGAATGCAAAAGTAGTTGCTATGTAGACATTTCTAGCATTTCTTCCTTTAAGTTCTTTAGCAATATCAAGTACAGATTCACCAGAAGCTATCATGTCATCAACTATTAATACATCTTTTCCTGATACTTCTCTTCCCATGTATTCATGTTTTACTATAGGATTTTTACCATTAACTATACGAGAATGGTCTCTTCTTTTATAAAATAAACCAACATCAACTCCTAAAACGCTTGAGTAGTATATAGCTCTATCCATAGCACCAGTATCAGGGCTTATTACAAGTAGTTTTTCTTTATCAAGTTCTAAATCTTTTTCATTATTAATTAAAGCTTTAACTATATCATAAGTTGGGTAGAAGTTTTCAAAGGACATTAGTGGAATAGCATTTTGAACATTAGGGTCGTGAACATCAAAGGTTAAAATTTCATCAACACCTAATCTTTCAAGCTCTTGAAGTGCTAAAGCACAGTCTAAAGATTCTCTTCCTTTACGTCTATGTTGTCTTGATTCGTATAAAAGAGGCATTATTACTGTAATTCTTCTAGCCTTTCCTCTTATTGCAGAAACTGTTCTTTTTATGTCTTGGAAATGCTCATCAGGTCCTTTATGGTTTTCAAAGCCAAACATTTTATATGTACAACTATAGTTACCTATATCACAAAGAATGTATATATCTCTTCCTCTTACAGACTCTGGAATTTTAACTTTACCTTCACCATTTGAGAATCTTATTTCGTCAGTTTTAATTAAGAAAGATTCTTCACAATTTCTTTTCTCCTGTATAAGCTTGTCTATAGCGCTACCAAGTTCTGTGCAACTTTCTAGTGCTATAATACCTAATCCATGATTTTGTTCATTCATTCCTCTATCTCCTTTTTGATGATTATTTAAAATATTTATAATTGTAAATACTAAGATATATTCATTTATATTATATACGAATATTTTACTTTTAAAAATAGCAATTTATCATAAATTTGTACTAAATTTTATAAAAAATATTAAAATTTCTTTATCAGACTATTTAAATTTTTTAGAAATATGAATATTAAGTTAAATTCATTTAAAAATTAAATCATAAGTAATTACTTTTAAAAGTTATTATGTATTAATAATTAAAGTTAAATAGTTGTTAATATTTAAGCCTTAAGATAAAATTAGAATAAATATATAAAAATATAAAAGGAGGAAGCTTCATAAATAAGTTTTGAAGCGTAAGTTATGAGAGATAAAGATTTTGTAGAAAAGGAATTTTCTAAAATAGAAAAAAAACTAAATGAAGAATTTATTGGTCAAAAAACCTTTAATAATGAGTTATGTGATTATTTTAAAGAAAAAATAGAGGAAGATAGTAAAGGTATTTTACTTATAATAGAAGAAAGAGATATATTTAAAAATAGTGTGTTAAAGTATTTTTTTAATGAACTTAATTTTTATAAACTTATTAAAAATAATAAAATTGATGAAATAGATTTAGCAGCATATAAATTTAATTTAGGCTATAATGCCTTTTTAACAGATTTATATGAAAAGTTAAATAATGATTCTCAAGGTGTAGTATTTAAAAACACAGATAAGGCAAGTGAAGAAATTTTAAAGGTTCTTTCAGAAATAAAACCTAATTCTTGTTTAATGTTAAAGGATAATTATGTTATAAAAAATAAATTTTTGGTTGAAGCTAAAAATTTTGATAAAGAGGTTAATAAAAATGTTGTAAATAAAATTATCTGTAATAATAAGTTTTTTATTTTTCTTTATAATAAGGATAAAGATGAGGATGTTCAATACATAAGTAATAAGTTTTTAATAAATAAGGATAAAACTTTATATAGAAGGACTTTAAGTGAAAAGGATAAAAATAAGGTAATAAAGAAGAAACTATTAAAAGAAATAGATAAGGTAAAGGAACAATTTGATATAGATATAATAATAGGTCTTGATGAAAATCAAGAAATTGATGAGAGAGCAGGACTTTGTAATTATATAGAAGATAATTTTAGGGAGAAGGGAAGTTTAAGCTTAGAAGAATACATATCTTATAAAATATGTAAGCCTATAATAAATGTAATTAGAAAAGAGTCTATTGAGGCAAACAGTAGATTACTTATATATGTAGAGGATGATAGTATTTATTGTAAATCTAATGATAAGATTTATAACTTAGGAAATTATACAAATCCAACTTTAGAGGAAGTTAGATATAAGTTAGAGTCAATAATTGGAATGAGGGAACTTAAAGAGTTTATAGATAAGATAGAAAATAACTTTAAGGTGCAAAAAATAAGAGAGAAACTTGGATTAAAAACAACTAAAATCTCTTTGAATATGATATTTGCAGGAAATGCTGGAACAGGAAAAACAAATGCAGCAAGAATAACCTTTGAATATTTATATGCTTTAGGAATGATAAAAGAAAATATATTTAAAGAGGTTAGTAAAGCAGATTTTATAGGGGATGGAATTAATGATACTGCAAGAAGAACAAATGAAATAATAGAATCTGCCTTAGGAGGAGTTTTATTTATAGATGAGGCATATTCTTTATGTAAGGATGAAAATGATAAAACAGGACATGAAATAGTAGATGCACTTTTAAAGGGAATAGAAGATAATAGAGATAATATAACAGTTATTTTAGCAGGATATGAAAAGGATATGGAAAAGTTTTTAAGTTTTAATCAAGGCTTAAAATCAAGATTTCCAAATGTAATAAAATTTGAAGATTATACCCCTTCAGAAATGTATGAAATAGCAGTTAACATTGCAAAATCTAAGGGATATAGAATTGCAAAAAATGCAAAGGCAGGGCTTATTGAATTATTTTCTAAAAATCAAATGGTAGGCAAAAGTGATTTAGGGAATGCAAGATTTGTTAGAAATATTGTAGAAAATGCTATAATGGATGCCTCTAAAAAGTATTTAGTAAATAAGGAAAGAGCTATTGACCTTTTAGAGAAAGATAATTTTAACTTTAAGGTAAGTGCAAAATTTAATTTAGAAGAAAAATTAAAAGAAATAATAGGCCTTGATGAAGTTAAGGACTTTTTAAGAAGTCAGTATAAACTTATTATAGCTCAAGAAAAAAGAAAATCTGTTGGAGTAAACACAAAGATAGAACAAAATTTAAATATGGTTTTTGCAGGGAATCCTGGAACAGGAAAAACTAGTATAGCTAGATTAGTAGCTGAAATGTTAAATAGTATGGGTCTTTTAAAAATTGGACAGTTAATTGAAACTGATAGGTCAAGTTTTGTCTCAGAGATTCAAGGAGAAACTTCAAAGAAAACAGAGGAAAAATTTAAAGAAGCTATAGGTGGTGTTTTATTTATAGATGAAGCTTATACTTTAGCTAATGATTCTATAGGAAGGGAAGCTATAGAAACACTTTTAAAATTAATAGAGGATTATGCAGGAGAGGTAATAGTTATCTTAGCAGGATATGAGGAGGAAATGGAAAACTTTTTTGATGTTAATATAGGTTTAAGGTCAAGATTTCCTCTTTGGACTAAATTTGAAGACTATAATCCTAATGAACTTTTAGAGATGGCAATAAAATTAATAGAATCTAAAGGTTTTAAGCTTTCTAAAAATGCCTATTCAGAGCTTAAGAAAAATTTTGTTGATATATATGAAAATTCAGATGCTCAATCTGGAAATGGAAGAATGGTAAGAAATTATGTAGAACAACTTATAAGAAATCAAAGTATTAGAATTGCAGAAAGTGATATAAGTGTTTATGAAATGAATCTTATAAATACAAAAGATATAAAAGCTATGAATGCAATAAAATATGATAATCACTTTGACTTAGAAAAGAGATTAAATGATTTAATAGGTAATGAGGAACTTAAGGATTTTCTAAGAGGACAATATAAACTAATGAAAATAAGAGAAAAAAGAAAGAAGCTTGGTTTTAAAGTTGATTTAAATAAGTATATGAATATGGTATTTACAGGTGAGAGTGGAACAGGGAAAAAGACTGTTTTAAATATATATTCAGAAATGTTATATAGCATGGGAATAATTAAGGCTAAAAATATAGTTCAAATAGATAAGTATGAATTTATGGCTATGATTAACTCAGGTATGAAAGTAGAAGATATATTAAATAGGCATACTGGGAAAGTGCTTTATATAGATAAGTGGAATACTTTCTATGGAGAAGAAAGATATAATGAGATTGTATCAGACCTTATAAAATTTATAGATAGCAATAGTAATAGAATAATAATTGTCTTAGGTGGAATAAGAGGAAAAATGAAGGAGCTTATTTTAAGTAATGAGGGGTTAAATTATAGATTTCCTCTTTGGATTGACTTTGGCAATTATAATGAAAAAGAATTATATGATATTGCTTTAAGTACTTTAGTTAAAAAGGGCTTTACTTTAGAAGAGGAAGTTAAAAAAACTTTAGAAAACTCTATTGGGGATATGCAAAAGAAATTTGGAGAATTAGCTCTTAAAAATGGACTTATGATAAAGCAGTTTTTAGATAATTTAATAAGGGGGCAAAGTGTTAGACTTTGTGATGAAGGTTTTGATTCAAGTACAATAAATAAAATTACAGTAGAGGATATACAAAAAGGGGTAGAGTTGTTTTTAAAGAAGAACATAACACAGAATTAGGACTATTTTAAGTATAAAAGATAAATATAAAGTAATATAGATAAATAAAACCTAGTATAATATAAAGTTATACTAGGTTTTGTTTATTAGAGTTTTTATGAAATATTAAAGTAATTAAATTTTAATTTTTAATATTTTATAAAGTGATATAATTTTAAAACATAGAGTTAAATTTAATAAAATTTAATTTAAAAAATTAAAATAAAATTAAAAATAGGGAGGAGTTTGAAAAGAGATTTTAATCTATTTTCAATAAATTTATATGGCTAAAAGAAAAAGATTTATAAAATTTATATGCGGTGCTTTGATTAGTACATTAACTATTGGCTTTAGCACTGAAATTTTTGCAAAGGAGCAAAAAAGCGAAGCAGTAGTTACTTTAGGAGCTAATTTAACAGAGGCAGAAAGAGCAGAGATGTTAAAAGCTTTTGGAGTAAAAGAAAATGAAGTTAAAATAATAAATGTAACAAATCAAGATATAAGAGAACAGTTAGGTTTAGATACTAGCAAACCAATACCTAAAAGTAGTCAATCAATCTCTAGTTCTTATGTAGTTGTTAAGGATAAAGGTGGAATAAATGTAATTACAAATAACTTAACAGAAGTAACAGGGAGTATGCTTGCAAATGCACTTCTTACTTCAGGCGTAAATAATGCTGATGTAAAGGCTGATGCACCTTTTAAAGTTACAGGAACAGCAGCTTTAGCAGGAATCTTAAAGGGTTTTGAAGATGCCTCTGGAGAGGAATTAGCTTTGCCAAAAAAGGAAGCTGCAAGAGAAGAAATATCATTAACTAACAATTTAAGTGATGCTAAAACTAAAGATGGAGAAACCTTAGGAAAAGATGAGGCCGCTGTAGTTGTAAATGATATTAAGACAGATGTAATAAAAGATAAACCTAAAAACGATGAGGAAATAGGGAAAATAGTAAATAATGTTACTAATAATTACAATATAATATTAACTCAAGGACAACAGGAGCAGACAATAAAATTTATGTCAAAAATAAATGATTTAGATTATAATTACGCTTCTATGAAAGAGTCTTTAAAGGACATGAATGAAAAGTTAAATAAGGTTTTAGAAGAAACAGGTAGACATTTAGAAGAAAGTGGTCTTATAGAAAAGGCTTTAAATGGTATAAAAAATATTTTAGGAGATATAAAAGACTTTATAGTAAATATGTTTAGTTCAGCTAGTGAGAAGGTTAAAGATGGAATAACTTATGATGAAAATGGAAATATAATTATAAAGACTGGTAAAAATCAAGATGATTTAGAAAATCAAGAAAATATACAAGATAAACCTGAGGATAACTCTGAAAATACTACTAATACTAACAATAATAACAATAATAATAACAATAATAATAACAATTAAAGAATTATCTTAAGAGCCTATGTGATTAAAAATTTTCATATAGGTTCTTTTAATATCCTTATTGTAAACCTTAAATAATTAATTGGTTGACAATAAAGGTTTCATACTATATTATAATATTTGTAAATTTAAAAAATATTTACTTAATATTTATAAAAGGAGAAGAACTAATTTATGCGTATTAAAACAAGAGATTTAACTCTTATACCTATTTTTGCAGCACTTACAGCTATAGGAGCTTTTATAAAAATACCAATTCCTATAGTACCATTTACTTTGCAATATTTTTTCTGTGCCTTAGGTGCAATATTACTTGGAGCTAAAAGAGGAGCACTAGCACAAATAGTATATGTTTTAGTTGGGCTTTTAGGAATCCCTATTTTTACGCAGGGAGGTGGACCTTCTTATATACTTAAACCTACCTTTGGATATTTAATTGGTTTCATATTTGCAGCTTATGTTATAGGAAGGATAAGAGAAAAATTAAAGGTTGTAAATACTAAGAATCTATTTTTTGCAGGAGTTTTAGGGCTTTTAGTAGTTTATTTATTTGGAGTATCTTATATGTATTTAATATATAATTTTTATTTAGGAAGTACTATGAGTGTTATGTCAGCTATAAGCATTGGTGCAATTTCATTTTTACCTAGCGATTTGTTATTAACATTTATAGTTGCTTTAGTTGGCTCTAATTTATATGTAAGACTTAAGGCTTTAGGATATATTTAAAGATTGGGAGAGGATTTTATGAGTTTTATTTTAAAAATGAAGAATAAAGCTATAAATAATATAAAATTAACTAAGGAGGAGGCAATAAAACTTTTTTATAGTGATTTAGATTTACTGCTTAAAGAGGCTAATAATATTAGAAAAGAATTATGTGGAGATACTGTTGAGTTGTGTTCTATAATAAATGGTAAAAGTGGAAGTTGTAATGAAGATTGTGCTTTTTGTGCTCAATCTAATAATAACAATAGCAAAATAGAAGTTTATCCTCTTTTATCCTATGAAAAAATAAAAAGTATAGCTAAGGAAAACTGTAATGAAGGAGTTTATAGATTTTCTATAGTTACTTCTGGAAGAGGGCTTTATGGAAAAGATTTTGAAAAAGTTTTAGATTATTATTTAAGGTTAAATAATGATGTTAATATAAAGCTTTGTGCATCTCATGGAATAATAAATAGAGGAGCCTTAAAAAGATTAAAGGAAGCTAAAGTTAAAAGATATCATCATAATTTAGAGACTTCTAAAGAGTATTTTGAGAATATATGTAAAAGTCATACATATGAAGAAAGAATAAAGACTATAAAAAATGCTAAAGAAGTTGGCTTAGAGGTTTGTTCTGGTGGAATAATAGGTCTTGGTGAAAGTATAGAAGATAGAATTAATTTAGCCCTTACTCTTCGCGAACTTGAAATAAAATCAATTCCAATAAATATTTTAAATCCTATTAAGGGAACAAAGCTTCAGTATGTAGAACCCTTAAGAGAAGAAGAAATTTTAAGAACTATTGCTATTTTTAGATTTATAAATCCTAAAGCTAGAATAAGATTAGCAGGAGGAAGGAATTTTCTTGAAAATTTTGGAGAAAATGCTTTTAAAGCAGGAGCTAATGCTACTATAACAGGAAATTTATTAACTACCTGTGGAAATAAAATAAAAGATGATAAAAAATTAATAGAAGATTCTAATATGAGGGTTCTTTAATTATGAAAAAAGGTGTTTATATATTAGGAACAGATACTAATGTAGGAAAGACTTTTATAAGTGGGTTGCTCTTAAAAGTTTTAATAGAGGAAGGGATAAAGGCAGTTTATTATAAAGCTGTTTTAAGTGGAGCTAAAAAAGAAAAGGAAAAGCTTCTTCCTTTAGATTGCATAGAAGTTATTAAACTTTCAAATATTAAAGAATCTTATGAAAAAATGGTTTCTTATGTGTTAGAAAATCCATATTCACCTCATTTAGCTAGTAAACTTGAAGGGGTTTCTATTAATATGGAAAAGATAAAAGAAGATTATGAAATTTTAAAAAGTAAGTATGATTTTATTCTCTGTGAAGGTAGTGGAGGAGTAGTATGTCCAATAAGTTTATCTGAAAAAAATAGAATAATGCTAGAAGATATAGTAAAGGAATTTAAACTTCCAATTATTTTAGTTTCTAATAGTGGATTAGGTGCTATAAATCAAAGTTTTCTTACAATAAATTATTTAAAAAGCTTAAACTTGAAGGTGTCTTGTATAATACTTAATAATTTTAATGAGAATAATATTATACATAGGGATAATAAGAAAACCATAAAAAAATTAACAGGAATAAACAACATATTTACAGTAGAAAGCATAGAAAATATTGAGAGTTATAGTTTTAAAAATTTAAAGAAATTTATTTTCAAAAATTTAATTTATGAGTAAAAAAGCAGGTAATATATTAAAAAAAATAAGATAGGCTTAATATCTTATTTTCTTTTTTAATATTTTTTTGCAAAAACTGAAATTTATTAATATAAATTTTAAAATGTTTAAAAAATATATATATTTTTAAAAAAATAATATTATTGGAATGAATTTTTAAAATTAATGATAGTAATATAATTATTTTATTATATATATTATAAAAAATATGAATTTAACTTATTTAAAAAAATAAGGTATTATAAATGTGTAAGGAGTTTGTTAAAAAATAAACTAACGATTATATGGTTTAAATTTTGGAGGTGTTTGAATGGGATACAAATTAAATTTAGAAGAAGTAAATAAGCTATTTGATGAGCTTAAGAAAGAGTATATAATTTATGCTCCAAAGAGATTTGAAAAACAAGGGAGATATTCCGATACAGATATTATAAAATATGATGTTATAGATAGAGTTGAGGATATAGTTTATGATGAAAAATCAACTTATCCAGTTAAAGAAGTAATTACTCCTATTTCTCAAACTTTATACTATTTTATAGAAGATGAATTTAGAGAAAGTAGAATGGATAGCCAAAAGAAAATTCTTATTTTTGCTAGACCATGTGATATAAATGCTCAAAGAAGACAAGATACTATATATCTTAAAAATGGTAACTTTGAAGATGTATTCTATAAAAGAATGAGAGATAGAGTTAAGTTTGTTTGTATAGAATGTACAGAAGGATGGGATACATGTTTTTGTACAACAATGAACAGTAACAAAACTGATGATTATAGCTTAGCTGTAAGATTTAATGAGGATAACTTACTTTTCAATGTTAAGGAAGAAGAATTAAATAAATATTTTGAAGGAAAGCAAGAAGCAGACTTTGAACTTCAATTTATTGAAGAAAATGAAGCTAAGGTTGAATTACCTGAAATAGAAAGTGTTGAAGTTTTAAATAAACTTAAAGAGCACAAAATGTGGGAAGAATATAATAAAAGATGTATTCAATGTGGAAGTTGTACAGTTGCTTGTAGTACATGTACATGCTTTACAACAAGAGATGTAGTTCATGATTCAAACCACAATATAGGAGAAAGAAAGAGAGTACAAGCATCTTGTCATGTAGATGGATTTGATGAAATGGCAGGAGGTCATTCATTTAGAAAAACTGCTGGAGACAAAATGAGATATAAAGTTATGCACAAAATTCATGACTATAAAGCTCAATTTGGAGAAGAAAATATGTGTGTAGGTTGTGGTAGATGTACAGACAGATGTCCTGAAAATATATCAATGACAGCATCTATAAACAAGGTTGCAAAGGCAGTAAAAGAAATCAAGGAGGAGATGTAAATGGAAAATGTTTTAACACCTAAAGCATGCGAAATAATAGATATAGTTAAGGAAACTGATAAGGAGTGGACTTTTAGAATTGCTTCTGACATAGTTCCTGAACATGGTCAATTTTTACAATTATCTCTTCCTAAAATAGGAGAAGCACCTATTTCTGTAAGTGGTTTTGGACCAGGATACTTAGACTTTACAATAAGAGCTGTAGGTAAGGTTACAGATGAAATATTTAAGTTAAAAGTAGGAGATAAGATTTCTTTAAGAGGAGCTTATGGAAAAGGATGGCCTGTAGAACAATTTAAGAACAAAAATGTAGTAATTGTTGCTGGAGGAACAGGGGTTGCACCTGTTAGAAGTTTAATAAACAAATTCTATGATGAGCCAGATTATGTTGAAAGCTTAAGCTTAGTATTTGGATTTAAAAATTCAGAGGGAATACTTTTCAAAAATGATTTAGATAGATGGAGTGAAAGATTTAATACTATCTACACTTTAGATAATGATACAAAAGAAGGTTGGGAAACTGGACTTGTAACTGTTCATTTAAATAAGTTACCTTTAGAAGATTTTGGAGACAACTATGAAGTTATTATTGTAGGACCTCCTATAATGATGCATTTTACAGCTTTAGAGTTCTTAAAACTTGGAGTTCCTGAAGATAAAATATGGGTTTCTTTTGAAAGAAAAATGTCTTGTGCAGTTGGTAAATGTGGACATTGTAGAATAAATGAAACATATGTATGCCTTGAAGGTCCTGTTTTTAACTATTCAAAAGCAAAGGATTTACTAGATTAGGAGGAATTATTTATGAATCATGATATAGATATAAAAAAGGTTAGATTAAATTGTTTTCGTCAATCAAAGGTTCCAGGAGAATTCATGTTACAAATGCGTGTTCCTGGAGGAATTGTAGATGCTAAGTACTTATCTCAAGTTCAAGAAATAGCTGAAACTTGGGGAAATGGAACTTTCCACATGGGAATGAGACAAACATTTAGTATTCCAGGAATAAAATATGAAAATATTCCAGAAGTAAATAAATTCATAGAAGGTTACTTACAAGAAGTTGAAGTTGATAGATGTAACTGTGATATGACAGTTGATGAAAATGGATATCCTACAATAGGTGCTAGAAACGTTATGGCATGTATAGGAAATTCACACTGTATAAAAGCTAATGCAGATACTAAGGATATGGCTAATAAAATAGAAAAATTAGTATTCCCTTCACACTACCATATAAAAGTATCAGTAGCTGGTTGTCCTAATGACTGTGCTAAAGCACACTTCCAAGATTTTGGTGTTATAGGACAAGCTAGAATGGAATATCATCCTGAAAGATGTATAGGTTGTGGAGCTTGTGTAAGAGCTTGTGAACACCATGCTACAAGAGTTTTAAGCTTAAATCATAAAGGATTAATAGATAAAGATCCATGTTGTTGTGTAGGTTGTGGAGAATGTGTATTAGCATGTCCTGCAAGTGCTTGGACTAGAAAACCAGAAAAGTTCTATAGATTAGTTATAGGTGGTAGAACAGGTAAGCAAACACCAAGAATGGGTAAAACATTTGTAAACTTTGCAACTGAAGAAGTTGTTCTTGGAATATTTGCAAACTGGCAAAAATTCTCTGCTTGGGCATTAAACTACAAGCCAGAATACTTACATGGTGGTCATTTAATAGACAGAGCTGGATACCACAAGTTTAAAGAAATAATTTTAGACGGAGTAGAATTAAATCCAGAAGCTTTAGTTGCTGATAACATATTCTGGGCAGAAACAGAATATAGATCAAACTTCAACGTTAAGCCTATAAAAATGCATAAGAGCATAGAGTCTACTAGACCAATAAGATAATTTTTAGAGAAGATTTATTATAAATTTTAAAAGAGACAATAGGGTAGGGGTACCTCTATAGATTGCTTTTAAAATTACTTAAATAAAATAAATAAGTTAAATAAAATTACATAGATTATTATATTTAATCTATGTAATTTTTTTCTTACATATTTAAAATTTCAAATATATCACAAGGATAATATTTAATAAAGAGAGAAAATATTAACAAATTGTTAATAAAGCTATATATAATTTAAGGCTTTGTTTTTAGTGAATTTTGATTGAATTAAGATTTAAATTTATAATATTACTTGAAGATAATTACAACAAAATTTATTATAAATTTAAGATAATTTGTCCTAAGAAGTGAAGCATTTTCTCTCTTTCATATCACTTTTTAGGACAGATTTTTGAAAACTTTAAAATTTATAGGAGGTTTTTAAAATGAATAATAAAGTAATAAAATCTTATTGGGGAGTTGAATTAAGCCCAAGATTTATTGATGTTAAAAGTAATAAACTTTGCATAATATTACCTGGTATAGGATACTGTTTAGATAGATCATATTTAGATTACTCTAAGCAATTAGCTAAGGAATTAGGATATGATGTTTTAGAGATTGAATATGGATATCAAATAAATAGAAGTGAATTTAATATAGAAAAAGAATTTAGTATAATGGTTTCTGAATCTTTAGAAGTTATAGACAATGCTATAGATAAAGAATATGAAGAAATTTTAATAATAGGAAAGAGTATAGGAACAAGCGTTCAATATTTCCTAAATAAAGATTTAAGAGAAAGATTTAAAAATATTAAAAACATTTATATAAGTCCTATAGATAAGACTTTAAATGAATTTAATATAGAAGAAAATTCATTAGTTATAACAGGAGATAAAGATCCTTTACTTAGCTTAGAACATAGATTATCAATAGAAAAAAGAGAAGATTTAGAAAGCTTTGTAATAGAAAATGCAAATCATGCTCTTGATATAGAGGGTGAAGTTATGGCTACTGTAGATGCTTTAAAAGAAGCTTTAGAGATAGAAAAAGATTTTATAATAAATAAATAGATTTTATAAATAAGAATAAGGTTATTTCTTAGAAAGATAGCTTTATTCTTTTTTTTTTTATAAAATATTACATGAATTTTATCACTTAAATTAAAGGCTCTAGTAAATTTTATTACTAGAGCTTTATTATGTATATTATTTATTTTTTGATACTTCTTCTATAGAAATAAGGCTAACATTTCTTTTTTCAAATTCATCAACTACTTTTTGTATAATAGAAGGTTTCTTATAAATATCTTCAGGATAGCCATCTTGTCCATCTTTAAATTCTATAAGCTTAGTTTCTAAAAATGGGTGATAAAACATTCCAGCAAAAGTTTTATTAGACATTTTGGATATTTTATTTAACATAGCATTTTCTTTCCCACCTTCAATATAATATAAAGGAGTAGGAATGTAGTATGAGCCACTTCCTGTTGGAGATTTAATAGGTTTTGATTGTGCTTTGCTATCATCATAATCATTAAAAATGTATTTAAAGTCTTTTTCTAAGGCTTCATTTTGTGCTTTGCTTATAGTATAATGTGGTGCTTCAAAAAAGCTTATATTTATATTTAAGTCTTTTGCTATATCTATAGCTTTAGATACTCTTAATTTTAAATCATCTACAGAAGGATTATATTTACCAAATTCAAAGCCGTGTCCACTAATTGAATTATCTATTTGATGAGTATATCCATGTAAACCAATTTCTCCTTTATTATAGCTTGCAAAATCTAAGGTGTATAATAATTCAGCATTAGCAAAATTATTCTCTTTAGAAGGGTCATTATCTATATTTTTTTCAGGATTTATATATCTAGGTATCCAGGATATATGATAAGGAACATTTTTCTTTCCTAGATATCTTGCCATAACTCTTATAGATTCAAGATAATTTGAATCCTCTAAAGTGCCTGTACCACTAGAAGCTACATCTTCAAATCTTATAATACCTTTTTGTGGACCTTTTCCTTTATAAGGTTTAACATCTAACATATCCTTATTTGTATATAATTTTATTGTTTTTTCATCACAATTCCATCTGCTTTTTAAATCAAACATATTAGCAAAATCAATTAATGAAATATATGTAGCACCTCCTTGTATTATAGGGGTAATTTTAAGTTTTTGATTTTCTTTTTCTGAGTCTGACCAAACATTATCCTTTAAATTAACCTTTATATTCTTATTTAAAAGGTTAACTGTTAAATTATCCTCTTCTATATTTAATTCTCCATTATTAAGATTAACAATTTCATTTAAAGGAATTAAATATCTATTTTTGTCTAAGTATATTGGAAATTTAAGATTTTGAACTTTACCATTTAAGTTTATTTTTATGTTATCTTCAGTTTTATCTAAGGCATAGAAATTTTTGAATTTAAAAGCGGAAAAAGAAAAGTTATTTAAGTTTTCTTTGTTGCTACACCCTATTAAAAAGGTTAAGGGTAAAATTAAACATAAGTATTTAAAAAATTTTTTCATATAGTGCCTCCTCTTATAAATTATTAAAAAATAATTTATAACAATAAAATATAAAAATCGTACAATTATAATAGTATTTTACATTTAAAGGCTTAAATTTACAAAAAGGTTAAAATTTTAATTTTGAAGAAATTAATTATTTTATTTAAAAAAAATTAATAAAATGTTATAATTAATTTAAAACGATTACAATGGAGGGGGAGCGCATGGTATTTGGTTTTTTTATTGTATTAATATTTTTAGCTATAGAAATATTAATAGGATTATATCTTATTTATGATTTGCTTTATAAAAAAGAAAAACTTATTAAGGATTTAAAAAAGGAAGAGATTAAATCTTTAGTAAATTTAAAAAGAATACTTATACTAGAGAATTCTTTATCTCTTTTATTGTATGTTATCTTAATAAGCAATAAAGAAATATTAAAATTAGGAGGAGGAATATTAACTATAGAGGTCTTAATCTCTATGGCTGTTCTGATTTTTTATCTTTATATATTTCAAAGATTTATATTTAAATTTAAGAGTTTTAAAGCTTTAAAAAATTAAAATAACTTCTCTTAAAATTTTAAATTTAAATATATAGAATTATTTTATATCAAAAATTTTTTATAAGAATATTTATATATTATAGTAATAAAAAAGGGTGAAAATTTTAAGATTTAATATCTTAAAAAATATGATTTATCAAAGAATTTTTTTAAATATTTTAGAAGAAGATGAAAGTCCTATTAAGGGAGTAAATATTGTTATTAAAAATTATAATTATAAATATGAAGAGAAGACTAATGATTCTGGATTAGTTGAATTTTTAATAACAAAAGGAGTTTACTTATTAGAGGTTAAAAAAGAAGGTTTTATTAAAAGAGTTTATAAAATTAATGCTAGAGAGGATTTTAGTTTTAATAAAATAATATTAAAAAGAGAAGATTATACTTTTTATGATGGAAATAAAGAAGATGATTTAATAAATTTTAATTTAAAAGAAGAGCTTAAAGATTGGGAAAGTAATCTTACCTTTCCTAGCATAATAAAAAATATTGAAAAAACTATAAGGGAAGTACTAGTTTTTATTAATTTAATTAATTCTTTAGATGAAAATAATTATAAATTCCCATTAAGTTTAGAAGAATGTGAAAAGCAAAATATTACTAAAGAAAAAGATAATAATACTTATGATGTTATAGGT
Organism: Clostridium sp. TJA038; assembly: GCF_058310255.1. Classification (NCBI taxonomy): domain Bacteria; kingdom Bacillati; phylum Bacillota; class Clostridia; order Eubacteriales; family Clostridiaceae; genus Clostridium; species Clostridium sp. TJA038. Next base: position 693,792 of record NZ_JBZEFA010000001.1, read on the forward strand.
TTTAAGGAAATAGAATGATTATATGAGAAAACTTATAAATTTTTATAATTTATAAGTTTTTTTATATAAAAATACTTTAGTATATAATATAATTTAAAGTAAAAAAAGGGAGTGATACCTTGTTTTTAGAAGCTATAAAAAAGGAAGATTTTCAAAGAGAAGTTAAAATAAGATTTAATAATATATTGGAAGGATTAGATAAATATCCTAATAAAATATTAGCATCTTCTATAGAGAAGGATGAATTATTTAAGGAAAAAGAAAAAAGTTTTTTAGACTTTTTTAAAGAAGCATTAAAAATTAATAATAATAATTTAATTATAGATTTTTACATTGAAAAATTAGATGATGAAAGTTTAAAAAAGCTTTTAGAGAAATTAAACAAAGAGGATACAGAAATATTAAAGGGAATAATTAGTGAAAATAATAGAAAAGATATTTATTTTAAAATAGAAGATATTAGAGTGATTGATTTTATAATTAGATTAAATACAAGAGAATTATTTTTTTCAACATTTTATTTTATTGAAAAACCTTTTACTATTTGGGGAAACTATAATTTGAAATTTCCAGTTTTTTATGAAGATAAAGATACTTTTAAAGAGTATGAAGTTTTAGCAAAAAAATTCAATTTATTTATGGAATAAATTTATAAAAAATAAAGGAAGAGAAAATTCTCCTCCTTTATTTTTATATCATTTAACTTCAAATATCCATTCTTTAGGTGCTTTAATATCTCCAAATTGCATTTTACATAAAATATCATAAAGTTTTTTCGTTACTGGTCCAACTTCAGTTTCGCTATAGAAAATATGAAGTTTATTTTTATATTCTATGCCACCTATAGGAGTTATTACAGCAGCTGTGCCACAGGCACCAGCTTCAGAAAATTCATCTAAATTATCTATTAAAACATCTCTTTCATAAACTGGCATTTTTAGATTGTTTTTAGCTATTTCCATTAAAGAGTATTTCGTTATACTTGGCAAAATTGAATCTGAATATGGAGTTACAAACTCTCCTTTTTTAGTTATACCAAAAAAGTTTGCAGCACCAACTTCTTCAATTTTTGTATGAGTTGCAGGGTCTAAGTATATGCAATCTGCAAAGCCTTTTTTTACAGCTATTTCATGAGCTTTTAAGCTTGCAGCATAATTTCCACCAACCTTTATAGAACCAGTTCCTTTAGGGGCTGCTCTATCATAATCTGTAACCATAAAGTTTACAGGTTTTAATCCTCCTTTAAAATATGCTCCAACAGGAATGCAAAATACTGAGAATATAAATTCAGGAGCTGACTTAACACCTATATTATCGCCAACACCTATCATAAAAGGTCTTAAATATAAAGTTGCAAAGGTTCCATAGGGTGGAACAAATCTTTCATTAGCTTTAACAACTTTCATACAAGCATCTATAAACTTTTCAACAGGTATTTCAGGCATTAAAAGTTTTTCGCATGATTTATTCATTCTTTTAGCATTTTCATCCACTCTAAATAATTGAATTTTTCCATCTTTTGTTCTGTAAGCTTTTAACCCTTCAAAGCACTGTTGTCCATAGTGAAGTGCTGTTGAAGCTTCACTTATAGTTAATTTGTTGTCTTTAACTAATTTTCCTTCATCCCATGCACCGTTTTTATAATGAGATATATAACGATAATCAGTTTTTATATAAGAAAAACCTAGATTATTCCAATCAATATCTGTATTTTTATCCATAGTTTAACACTCCAATCAAAAGTTTAATACTTTTTTATTTTATCATTATAATTTTTAAAATGAAATATTAAAAATTAAAAGTTGCAAAAATATTTATTTAGTAAAAATTAAGAAATATTAAAATAATACAAAAAATTAATATTTATTACCCTATTTATTATATAAAATTGAAAAGAAAATTATGTTATAATTAATTAAAAGTAATTAAAAAGGGAGATAGGTATGGAGAAATTTTATGAATTGAGTATAAGTGGCAAAGAATCAGGATTACATAAGATTATTGTTCCAGCTATGGTTATTTCTTTATTTTTAGCAGCAGGAATATTTATCTTTATGGGGCTTATACCTGCATTAATATTTTTATTAATAATATGTTTACCACTTTTTATAGCTAAAAGATTGTCAATGGTTGAATATGATTATGAGTTTACAGATGGTGAACTTGAGATTAGTGCTATTTATGAAAGAGTTAGAAGAAAAATAAAGGGTAACATAGATTTAAGAGATATTGAAATTGCTGCACCCTTAGGAGATAGTTCCTTAGATAGATATTCTAGTGCAAAGGTAAATAAGTGTTATACTAATGTTCAAGATGGAAAAAAGGTTTATGTAATTGTAGTAAGATGGGAAACTAAGTTTGTGGCTTATGAAGTTTTATTAGATCAAAAAATGTTAGATTTAATATTTTTTTCAAACCCACAAAAGGTTATTAGATAAAAGACGATTTAAATCGTCTTTTTTTATTATAAAATATTAAAAAAATAAATTTTAAAAAAAGAGATTTTATATTAAATTAACATATAAAACTTTTAAAAAATGATAATTTATTAAATATTAAACTTTATTATTTAATAAATGGTATTTTGTGCTATAATATTAAATAAGATTTAATTAAGTTATTTTTTTTATATTTAAAACTTAATTTAAGCTTATTTTATACTAAATAATTAACTATGCTTAAAAGAGGGGGCATTAATAATGGATGTAAAAAAATATGTAGATAATTTAATGGAAGATTTAAAGAAAAACAACCCTGGTGAAAGCGAATTTTTAGCAGCTTCAGAGGAAGTATTATATTCTTTAATACCAGTTTTAGAGAAAAATCCTAAATACATAGAAGAAGGAATACTAGAGAGAATAGTAGAACCTGAAAGAGTTATAATGTTTAGAGTTCCTTGGGTTGACGACTTAGGTAATGTAAGAGTTAATAGAGGATATAGAGTACAATTTAATAGTGCTATAGGACCATATAAGGGAGGGTTAAGATTCCATCCTTCTGTAAATTTAAGCATAATAAAGTTTTTAGGATTTGAGCAAATATTTAAAAACTCTTTAACAACTCTTCCTATTGGAGGAGGAAAAGGTGGGTCTAACTTTGACCCTAAGGGAAAATCAGATAGAGAAATAATGAGATTTTGCCAAAGTTTTATGAGTGAATTATATAGACATATAGGACCTAATGTAGATGTACCAGCTGGAGATATTGGAGTTGGAGGAAGAGAAATAGGATATATGTTTGGTCAGTATAAAAAGCTTAAAAATTCTGTAGATTCAGGTGTTTTAACTGGTAAGGGCTTAACATATGGTGGTAGCTTAGCTAGAAAAGAAGCAACTGGATATGGCTTAGTATATCTTGTAGATGAAATGTTAAGAGATAATGGAAAAAGCATAGAAGGTAAAACAGTTGTAATTTCAGGTTCAGGAAATGTGGCAATATATGCTACTGAAAAGATTACTGAACTTGGTGGTAAGGTTGTTGCACTTTCAGATTCATCAGGATATGTATATGATGAAAAGGGAATAAATTTAGAAGTTGTAAAGGAAATTAAGGAAGTAAAGAGAGGAAGAATTTCAGAGTATGTAAATTATGTTAAAACAGCTAAGTTTACAGAAGGATGTAGAGGAATTTGGAATATAAAATGTGATATAGCTCTTCCTTGTGCAACACAAAATGAAATAGATAAAGAAAGTGCTAAAATATTAATTGAAAATGGAGTAATTGCTATTGGAGAAGGAGCAAATATGCCTTCAACTTTAGAAGCTCAAAAACTATTTATAGATAATAAAATATTATTTGCTCCTGCAAAAGCAGCTAATGCTGGTGGAGTTGCAACTTCAGCTTTAGAAATGAGCCAAAATAGTTTAAGAATGTCTTGGACTTTTGAAGAAGTTGATAAGAAGCTTAAAGATATAATGAAAGATATATACTATAATTCTAGAAATGCAGCTTCTGAATATGGCTATGATGGAAATTTAATAATTGGAGCTAATATAGCTGGATTTAAAAAGGTTGCAGATGCTATGTTAGAACAAGGAGTTATATAAAATTAAAATATTAAATTTTAAAATATAAATAGAAAATCTTATCTTTAAAGAAGAAACTATACTTAATTTTTAAAATAGAGCTTTATGGATTTATTTATTAGATTAGTAAAACATATTAATAAGTTTTATTTTAAGTTTATTTTAGGATGGTTTCTTCTGTTTTTTTCTTTTTACTTATGATATATTAGAAAATGTTATTATTAATAACTTATGTTAAATCATAATTTATTTAGAAAGGAAAATAGATATGTCAAAGATAACTAGCAGAAACAATGATTTTTTAAAATTACATAGAGATTCAACTTCTCCTAAGGTTTATTCTTTGCTTATAGAACTTATAAATGAAGATAGAGAAGACTTAGCTAATGAAGTTATAAAAATAGATTATTTAGTGGATTATTTTAATAATTGTATTAAAAAAAGAGATAAGAGAGAAGGCAAAGAAACTTTAGAGAGAATAAATTTAAGACTTTCTAAGTTGAAAAAAGAGGGAGTAGACACCTCTCATTTTGAAACTCTTTGTGAAAATATATTAAAAAATAATAAGGTTAAACTTTAAGTAAAAAGGATGGGATGCTAATGGATAAATTTTTAAAGTTAGGATTAAGTAAAGAGGTTTCAAAATCTTTAATAGGCTTAGGAATAGAGGAACCAACAGATATTCAAGAAAAAGCTATACCTGAAGTATTAAAGGGGAATAATGTAATTGGTAAAGCAGAAACAGGAACAGGAAAGACTTTAGCTTATTTACTTCCTATAATAGAAAATATTGATGATTCAAAAAATGAAATGCAGGCAATTATTCTTTCGCCTACACATGAGTTAGGGGTTCAAATAAATAATGTTTTAAATGACCTTAAGAGAGGACTTGAAAAGAAAATAACCTCTACTACTTTAGTTGGAAGTGGAAATATAAAAAGGCAGATAGAGAAACTTAAAAATAAACCTCATATACTTGTTGGAACTACAGGAAGAATATTAGAGCTTATAAACAAGAAAAAAATAACTTGTAATACAATAAAAACAATTGTAATTGATGAAGGAGATAAGTTATTAGATTTTATAAATATAAAGGATGTAAGAAGTGTTGTTAAGTCTTGTAAAGGAGATACTCAAAAACTTATATTTTCAGCTACTATGAATGAAAAAGCTTTACAAAATGCAGAGGAATTAATAGGAGAAAGTGTTCTTATTCAAGCTAAAAGTGAAAATAAGGTTAATGAAAATATAAAGCATGGATATTTTCAAGTGGAATTAAGAGATAAGATAGACTTTTTGAGAAAAATTATACATGCCATAGGTAATGATAAAAAAATAATAGTTTTTATAAATAATAGTTATAATGTAAATAATGTAATACAAAAACTTAGATATAATAAAATAGAAGCAGTTTCTCTTCATGGTAGTGATAACAAAATGGAGAGAAAGAAATCACTTCAAGATTTTAGAAGTGGTAAAGCTAAGGTTTTAATAACTTCTGATGTATCAGCTAGAGGTTTAGACATTAAAGGAGCTACTCATATAATAAATTTAGATATTCCTATGAACTCTCAAAATTATTTACATAGAGTAGGGCGTGTAGGAAGAGCTGGTGAAAAAGGTTTTGCTTATTCCTTAGCAGATTATAAAGAAGAGAAAATTATTTTAAAATGCGAGAGACAATTAAAAATAAAAATTCCTAGACTTTATTTATACGAGGGAAAAATACATAAGGAAGATGTTAAAAAAAATTCTTCAAAGAAAAATGTAGTAAGAAAAAAGAAAAATATAAGTAAGATAAAAAAATAATATTATAAAAATAAAAAAACACTAAGGTTTTAAAACTTTAGTGTTTTTTATTTTATGTAAAGACTAAAAGTTACTAATTGATTAACAATATTATTACAATATTGGAAGTAATTATCAAGTATTATATAATAGCTTTAATATAAGAAATATCTTTTAGGGAGTGAGAGATTGGGATGAAGAAAATTTTAATTAGTGTTTTAGCAGCTATAATGATAGGAGCTACCTTTAGTGGGTGTATATCTAACAATAAAGGTGATACAGTTAATAGCGAAGAAAGTGGGAGTATTAAATTATCTTTAAGTGCTGAAGATATGATTAATAAATTAGTAGATGAGGGATTAGTTGTTATGCCTATGCCTGTAGATGATGAAATGGCTAAGGAAATATATCATTTAAATTTAGAGGATGTTTATGAATATGGAATAGCAGAAACAGGAAGGTCCCCTGGAAATGCTTTAATTATTATTGTTAAAGCTAAGGAGGGAAAGGTTAAAAATGTTGAAGAATCATTAAATAAAGTTTTAGAGGATAAAATAGGAAAGGCCTTTTATCCAGAGGAAAAAGAAATAGCAGAATCATCAAAGGTTTTTATAAAGGGTGATTATGTTTCATTATTTGTTTTGCCAGAGGAACAGTTAAAAGAAGCAAAAACTTTATATGAGGAGCAATTTGAGTAAGCTTTTAAATTTAATAAGGATTAAACTTTACTATAAATTTAAAAATATTATAAAGTTTAATCCTAGTTATAGATTATAAGTTTAATAGATTTTAAGGGTGTTTAAAATGGTATTTAGCAGTATTTTGTTTATATTTAGATTCTTGCCTTTAATATTTATAATATACTATCTAACTCCAAATAAATTTAAAAATTTATCTTTACTTATATTAAGTTTAATATTTTATTCCTTTGGAGAAGTAAAATATTTTTTTCTTATGATACTTTCTATAATAGTAGATTATTCTATAAGTTTATTAATAGATAAGCATAGAGAAAAAAGAGAAGTTTCATTATTTTTAGTTATCCTTTCAATTACCTTTAACTTAGGACTACTTATATTATTTAAATATCTTAATTTTTTTATTTACAATATAAATTTAGCCCTTGACACTTCTTTTTCTTTTATAAGTTTAACTCTTCCCTTAGGAATAAGTTTTTACACATTTCAAACCATGTCTTATACAATAGATGTTTATAGAGGAGAAGTGGAAGCTGAGAGGAATATATTAAATTTTGGAGCCTATGTATCACTTTTTCCACAACTTATAGCAGGGCCTATAGTAAAATATAGAGAAGTAAAAGAAGAACTTAAAAATAGGAATATTAAGATAAAAGAAGTAGAAGAGGGAATTATTGAATTTATAATAGGTCTTAGTAAAAAGGTGCTTCTTGCTAATAATATTGGTCTTTTATTTGAAGAAGTTAAAAATATTGGTTTTAGTAATGTTTCTACGCCTTTATTATGGCTATCTATTATTGCTTTTTCTTTTCAAATTTATTTTGATTTTAGTGGCTACTCTTCTATGGCTATAGGTCTTGGAAAAATTTTAGGATTTAAATTTCCTAAAAATTTTAATTTCCCGTATATATCAAGAAGCATAACAGAGTTTTGGAGAAGATGGCATATAACTTTAGGTTCATTTTTTAAGGAATATGTATATATTCCTTTAGGAGGCAATAGATTAGGAAAAATAAAAACTATTCGAAATCTTTTTATAGTTTGGTTTTTAACAGGATTTTGGCATGGAGCAAATTATAATTTTATAATATGGGGACTTTATTTTTTTATTGTTATTTGTATAGAAAAATTTTTAATAGGAGATTACTTAAAAAAACATAAGATTATATCTCATGTTTATACAATAATATTATTGTTTTTCGGATGGGCTATTTTTTCTTTTGAAAATTTAAGTGATTTGAAATATTTATTTTATGGTAATTTTTCCTTTGATTTTCTTTATTATCTTATGAATTATCTTTTTATCTTTGTAATATGTATATTATCTTCTACAAAGGTTATAAAAATTTTTTATGATAAGTATATAGAAAAAAATAATTTTTTGAAATCCATAATAATCTTTAGTTTATTTTTTATTTCAATTTCCTACTTAGTAGATTCTACTTATAATCCTTTTTTATATTTTAGATTTTAAAAGGAGTTTGCAAATATGAAAAAACATCCAATATTTTATATGTTTTTTATATTTTTATTTTGTATTACTTTTTTAGATATTTTTGAAAAGGAAAAAAGTTTTTCAGAAATAGAAAATAGAAAGTTGCAAAAAAGACCAGAATTTTCTCTAGAATCTTTTAAAGAGGGTTACTATGTTAAGGATTATGAAAATTATATAAATGATAACTTTTTCTTAAGAGATAAATGGATAAGTTTAAAATCTATAAGTGAATATTTTTTAGGAAAAAGAGAAAATAATAATATAATTTATGGAGAAAAGGGATATATGTTTGAAAAAACTTTATATTATGATGAAGAAAGATTTAAAAATAATAAAAAGGCATTAAATACTTTTATAAATAATTTTAATGGAAGGGTTACAACTCTTATAGCCCCTAATTCCTATACAATATATAAAGAGTATTTACCCTTTAATATAGAGCTTTTGAATCAAGAAAAACTTATAGAGGAAATTTATAAGGGAAGTAATAAAGATATAAATATAGATTTAATAAATATTTTGAAAAATAGTAAGAAGGATTATATATATTATAAGACAGACCATCATTGGACCACCTATGGTGCTTATTTAGCTTATACTGCTTATATGAAATCCTTAGGAATGAAAGAAATAAATTTAAAGGAATTAAAGGAAAATAAGGTTGAAAATTTTTATGGAACATATTTTTCAAAATCAAAGAGTTTTTATTCAGAGGGAGATACTTTAATTTATTATGATATAGACAATATAAAGATGAGTATAGAAGATAAAATCTTTAATACACTATATGATTTTGAAAAATTAAAGACAAGAGATAAGTATTCAGTTTTCCTTAGAGGAAATAATGGACTTACCATTATAAAAAATAAGAAAATAAAGGAAGATAAAAAATTAGTTGTATTTAAAGATTCCTTTGCTAATTCTATGATTCCCTTTTTATCTATGAATTTTAGTGAGATTCATGTAATAGACCTTAGAAGTTTTCCATATAAGGTAAGCGATTATATAAAAAAAAATAATTTTAAAGAAGCACTAGTGCTTTATAATATTGAGAATTTTTTTAATGATATAAATGTTATAAAGATAAAATATTGAAATTAATATGACATTGTTTGACAATATTCTTCTTTTTTGAGAAAATTAAATTGTCATTTTAGTTTTAGAGAGGTAAATAAAATTGAATATTAGAAAAATGCTTATAAGATATGCTTTTATTTCTTTTATAATGTTATTTATACCATTTAAAAGCGTATTTGCCTTAGGAGAGTCAGAGTTACGGTTTAATAACCTGACTTTAAAAGACGGTTTATCTCAATCTACAGTAAGTAAAATAATTCAAGATAATAAGGGATACATGTGGTTTGGGACATCAGATGGATTAAACAAATATAATGGGCATGAAGTTGTTGTTTTTAGAGAACTTGTAAATGATAAAAATAGTATAAACTCAAGCTTTATATCGGCTTTAATGGAATATGATAAAGATAATATTTTAGTTGGTACTAGTAAAGGGGTAAGCAAAATAAATGTAGTAACTAATGAAGTAAGTAGAATGTTTGAAGATGAAGAGGGGAAAAGCAAATTATCAAATAATAATATATGGGATATATTAAAACATAAAGATGGTACTATTTGGATAGCTACAAGAAAAGGACTAAATATTTATAATCCAAAGGATGGAGAAATAAAGCAGTTATTTAAAGATAGTAATCCTAAAGGGCTAAAAAGTAATGTTATAAACTCCTTATGTGAGGATAAATACGGGAATATTTGGATTGGAACTAGTGAAGGATTAAGTGTAATAAATACAAATACAAAGGAGTTTCAATCTATAAATGAAACCTTAGATAAGGATAATGCTTCTGTAACAAATATTTATAAAGATAGAGAAGATAATATGTGGGTAGTTACTAACAAAAATGTTATGTTAATATCTAGCAATTATAAGGATATTACTTATTTAGATAAGGATTTAGAAAAGTTTAATATAGCCCCAGAAAGTGTAAATACTATATATGAGGATACTTACGACAATTTATGGATATCTACTCAAAAAGGACTTTTAGAATATAGTAAAGAAGATAAAAAAATGCATCTTTTTGAAAGTAGATATTATGATGATACAAGTTTAGTTAACGATAATGTTTTAGTGGCTTATGAAGATAGAAGTGGACTAATTTGGTTTGGAACTTATAATGGGATAAGCTTATTAAACCCAAATCAACCTTTTAAGCACTATAGAAGAGAACCTGATAAGGAAAATACTTTAAGTGATAATAGTATGAGTGGAATATATAAAGATTCTAATGGAATGCTTTGGCTTGGTACAAATTCTGCAGGATTAAATAGACTAAATACTAAAACTGGAGAAGTTACAAACTTTTATAGTGATAGCAATGATGAAAATACCTTAAGTAGTAATGTTGTTTGGCAGATATGTGAAGCTGATAAAGATAATTTATGGGTTGCTACTCAAGGAGGAGTTAACAAGATAAATAAGGAAAGTGGTTTAGTACAAAGAATACCTTATCCTGAAGATATGCAAGAGAGAAATAAGATGGATGCTAGAAATGTCTTTGTTGATAAAGATGGCTTGCTTTGGATAGGAGCAAGAGGAGGCTTGCAGTCTTATGATGATAAAACAGGAACCTTTACTGATTACTCAAACATATTTAAGGCCGTAGGAATAGTTGAAAATGCTGTAACTAGTATATCACAAGATGAAGAAGGATTTTTGTGGATTACTATAGGAATTGATGGAGGAGTAGTAAAGTTTGATAAAGATAAGGGAATATTGAAAAGTTATGTAAATAATAACTTTGATAATAACAGTCTTATAAATAATGGGGTTCGTTGTTTAGCAAAGGATTCAAAGGGAAATCTTTGGATAGGAACTGAAGCTGGACTAAGCAAATTAGACCCTAAGACAGAAACATTTACAAATTATACTGTTATAAATGGATTATCAAATAACTTTATATATGGAATACTTATAGATGAAAATGATAATGTTTGGATAAGTACGAATGATGGAATATCTAGGTTTGACCAAAATGAAAATAAATTTATAAATTATACAGCTATGGATGGACTTCAAAGTAATGAATTTAATGGAAGGTCTTATTTTAAAAGTAGTGATGGAGAAATGTTTTTTGGAGGAATAAATGGTGTAACTGCCTTTTATCCTAAAGATGTTTTGAAATTTTCTGATGATAAAGATAAAAATAAGGTTGTTATAGATAAAATAATGGTAAATAATAAAATTTATCCATATTATGGAGGAAACCTTAGCTTAAAGTATAATGAAAATAATATATCTATTGATTTCTTCTTACCAGATTATTTAAACACAAATAAAATTACCTATGAATATAAATTAGAAGGTATTGACGAGGATTGGGTTTTTGCAAATAAGAGAAATAATGCAAATTATGCAACCTTAGATTCTGGAAGTTATAAAATATTAATTAGAGCTCGTGATAATCATGGAGACTTAACTCCAGTTACAACCTTAGATTTAAAAATAGATCCTCCTCCTTGGCGAACTCCAACTGCTTATTTAATATATTTTTCAAGTGCTGTAATAGTTATTTTTCTAATGTGGAGCTATGTAACTGCCTTAGAGAAAACCGTTAAAAAGAGAGCTGAACAATTAAAGAAAGAAGCTAAAGAGAAAGAAAAGCTATATGAAGAGAAAGAAAAGCTTTATAAAGAAGCCGCAGAGCTTAAAGATGAAATGATAAAAAGACAAAAGTTTAAAAATGATTATTTTGTAAATCTTTCTCATGAACTTAGAACACCTTTAAATGTTATATTAGCTACAATTCAATTGATAAAATTAAAAAATAAAGAGGATATTTTAGGTAAATATCAAGTGGAAGATTATACAAATACTCTTAAAAATAATGCTAATAATCTTTTAAAAATAATAAATGATATAATAGATTCTTCAAAAATAGAAGCTGGGGCTTATAGGCTAAATATAGAGAAGAATGATATTGTTTCTTTAGTTGAGGATACTGCTTTAAGCTTAAAATCATATATTGAAGAGAACAACTTAGAAATTATAATAGACCCTGAAATAGAGGAACTTGAAGTTGAATGCGATAAAAGTGAAATAGAAAGATGTGTTATAAATCTTTTATCTAATGCTATAAAATATACTGAGGGGCCTGGAAAAATTGAGGTCTTTATAAAAGAAGTTGGAGAGGATAAAGTAGAGATTTCAATAAAAGATACTGGAGTTGGAATACCTAAAGAACAACAAAAGGCTATTTTTGATAGATTTGTTCAAGCTGATTCTAAAGCTAAAAAGCCTTATAGAAGTAGTGGAATAGGATTAACTTTAGTTAAAAGTATTATAGAGTTACATCATGGAGATATAAGAGTTGAAAGTGAAGTAAATAAAGGAAGTACCTTTATAATTACATTACCTATAAAACAAAATAAAGATAACTAATTAGAAGATAAAACTTGCAAGATTAAATTTATAAATTCTTGTAAGTTTTATTTTTTAGGAATTTTAAAAGGAACAAACTCATAAAATTTTAGGAAAAAGCTTTTTTAGGAGAATTTATGATAGATTTAAAAAGATGTGCTATAAGGTTAGCTTGTAATATAAAGGTTGTATATAGTGAAAAAGGAAGAGTAACTTTAAAAAATGATATTATTTTAAAAACTTTAAGAGAAAAGAAAGAATATGAAGAAAGCTTTAAAAGGGTTCTTTCTTTTATGAAAGAAATTAAAGGTGTTTTTATAGATTATGAAAATTTAATTTTAACAATTTTTTATGATTATAAAAAGGTAAAAGAGAGAGAGATTTTAAAATGGATAAAATTTATTATAGAATTTTTGTTAGATAATTATGAAGAAATAAAAAAATTTGCAGATGAAAATAAAAATGAAGAACTTTTAGAATTTATTTTATTTAATATTAAGAGAGATTTAATGTTTAAAAAGTGTAAATTCAATGTGTAAAGATATATAAGGATTTAAATAAGTACAAGCATGTGGTAAAATATTTATTACTAGATAAAGGTTAAAATATGTGACCTATAAGAGATATTTCTTATAGGTTTTTTTATTAAAGGAGGAGTGGATGAATTATAAATTAAGCAAATTATTTATTATTAAGCAAATTATAATTAGATTTTTAGCTTTATATTTTTTATATTTCTTTTTAAAGGTTATATTTTTAAGGGTTCAAGGTATTAATAGTTTAAACTTTTTAAGTACATTTTTATATAGAAACATAAATTTTTTTAAAGGAATAGGTTTGATTATAGCTTTTTTTATAGTTTTAGTATTTCCCGTAATAAATTATTTTACATGGTCTTATTTTATATTTAATAATTTTCTAGAAATTAGATATGGCATATTTTTTAAAAGATATATATTTATAAAAAGGGAAAACATAAAATACATAAATTTATACGAGGATCCTATTGATATGATTTTAAAAATAAAAAATATAAAAATATATACAGCAGGGGGAAAGGTTACTATACCAGCTCTTAATAGTGAAAAACTTGAAGCTTTTAATTATATTTTTAAAGATAGAATTTAGGAGTTAAAAATGAATTTTTATAAAAAAAATCATTGGTGTAAAATTTTAATAATATTTTTTAAATTAATAAAAGTTACATGGCCTATAATAATCTTTTTAGCTTTAAAATTTAATGAGCATGTTTTTATAATAACTTTAATTTGTATTTTAAGCATTTTAACCTTTTCCATAATTAAATGGTTTAACACAAGTATAGTCTTAGAAGAAAACTTTTTAATTTATAGAGAAGGGGCTTTAATTAGAGAAGAAATGGTAGTTCCTCTAAAGAGTATATCCTTAATAGAACTTGAAAGAAGTGTGCTTCATAGAATATTTAATTTAAGAAAAATAAAAATAGAAAGTGTATATCCTTCTTATAAAAGAAATGCTGAAATTGTAATGATATTTAAAAAGAAGGATTTAGATTTATTATATGGAAATTTAAGTTACAGAATGAAACACTTAATTCATGAAAAAAAATCTATAAATGAAGTTTTAGGATATAATATATCAGCACTTCATTTAATATTACTATCTATGCTTAGAAATAATATATTACTAGGCATTGGGGTTTTATATTCAACTATACATTTCATGAGTAAAATATATAAGGGGTTAGATGATGAATTAGTAAGCTTTTTAAAAGATATGGTTATAGAGAGGCTTATATCTAGAAATACAATATTAGCCTTATTTTTATCAATGCTTTTATTATTTAGTATATTCTTAATAATAATAATGACTTTTTCTGTTTTAGCTATTTTATGTAAGTATTATAAGTTTACAATATACAGAAATAATGATTATTTAAAGGTTGAGTATGGATTAATTACAAGAAGAAGTTATTCAATCCCTATGAAAAGTGTACATGCTGTGCAGATAGAGCAGAATATTATAAATCAAATATTTAAGTTTTATACAATAAAATGTTCTGTAGTAGGATATGGAAATAACATAAAGGAAGAGGAACTTATTTTCCCTTTATGTAATGAAAAGGGATATAGAGAAATCTTAAAGCATTTAATTCCTGAGTTTAATTTTCAAGGAATAATATACTCTCCAAGAAAGGAAGAAAGAAGAAGATTTTTTATAGTTCCAATGCAGATAGCTTTATATTTAAGTTTAATTATTTTTCTTATAAATAAGGAATTTTGGCCATTTTTTATAAGTTTACCTATAGTATTTGTTGAGAGAAGTCTTTTATATAAAAATACAAAGTTAGGTATAGGAAAAAATCTTTATTATGTAAGTTACAAGTCCTTAAATAGAAGGCAAATATTTATAAAAAAATCTAGTATGGAAGGGATAAAAGTAGTTTCAAACCCTTTTCAGATACGAAAAAAAATTGGAAACTTTAAACTTAGATTTTATTCTCAGAAAAGATTTGAATTTATTAAATTAAAAAATTTAAAACTAGATATTTATGAAAAAATAAAAAATGAGTTTAAAAAAACTTTTTAAATTTATTTGTTAAGTAAATATATTTAAGGTAGTATAGAATATGGAAAGTCTTAAAGGGTAATTATAATTTTCTTTTATAATTCCCTTTTTTTAAAGATACTTCCTTTAATAGAAGTGTCATGAAAGGATGATATTATTGAAAAAATTGGTTTTAGCAGAGAAACCTAGTGTTGGAAGAGAAATAGCTAAGGTTTTAAAATGTAATAATAATAAGGGTAGTTATATTGAGGGAAAGGAATATATAATAACTTGGGCTTTAGGGCATTTAGTTGAACTTCAATCTCCTGAGGATTATGATAATAAATTTAAAGCGTGGTCTATGGAAACACTTCCAATGTTACCTAAGCATATGAAACTTAAAGTTATTAAAAAATCTTCTAAGCAATTTTATGAAGTTAAAAAGCAAATGGAGAGAAAAGATGTAGATGAAATTATAATAGCTACAGATGCAGGAAGAGAAGGAGAACTTGTTGCTCGTTGGATAATAGAAAAAGCACATATTAAAAAATCTATAAAAAGACTTTGGATTTCCTCTCAAACAGATAAAGCAATTTTAGAGGGATTTAAAAATCTTAAGCCTGGAGAAAATTATAATAATTTATATAAAGCAGCTCAATGTAGAGCAGAGGCTGATTGGTTAGTTGGGTTAAATGTAACTAGAGCTTTAACATGTAAATATAATGCTCAATTATCAGCTGGAAGGGTTCAATCACCTACTTTAGCTATGATAGTTCAAAGAGAAGAGGAAATTAAAAATTTCAAAGGGAAAGAGTATAATACAATATTGGTAGAAACGGATAAATGCAATTTTACTTGGATAAATAAAGATAATAATTCAAGAATTTTTAATAAAGATTTTAAAGAGAAGGTTGTTTTAAACTTAAATAAAGAGAAAATAGGAAAAATAATTAATATAAACGAAAGTAATAAGAAGAAATTTTCTCCACAATTATATGATTTAACAGAACTTCAAAGAGATTGTAATAAGATTTTTGGTTATTCAGCAAAACAAACTCTTAATATAATGCAGAGATTATATGAAAATCATAAGCTTCTTACCTATCCAAGAACAGATTCTAGATATATATCAAAGGACATAGTATCTACTATTAAAGATAGATTAAAGGCTGTAGCTATAGGAGAGTTTAGAACTATAGCAAATGAGTTATTAAAATCTCCTATAAAAACAAATAAGAATTTTGTAGATGATAATAAGGTTTCAGACCATCATGCTATAATTCCAACAGAGGAAAAGGGAATATTATCTAACTTAAGCTCTGATGAAAGAAGAGTTTATGAGCTTGTAGTTAAAAGATTTTTAAGTGTTTTAATGCCACCTTTTGAATATATACAAACAACTTTAACTGGAGAAGTTAAGGGAGAAAAATTAATTGCAAAGGGAAAGGTTGTTAAATCTAAGGGGTGGAAAAAGCTTTATGATAAAGAAGTATATGATGAAGGAGAAGAGGATATAAAAGAGCAAGAGCTTCCTAAGTTAAAGGAAGGAGACTTTTTTAAGGTTCTTAAGATTAATATTATAACTAAAGAAACAAAAGCACCTTCAAGATTTAATGAGGGAAGTTTATTATCTGCTATGGAAAATCCCCAAAAATTTATTTCAGTAGATAAATCTTCTGCAAAAACTTTAGGTGAAACAGGAGGCCTTGGAACTGTAGCAACTAGAGCGGATATTATAGAAAAATTATTTAATTCCTTTGTAATAGAAAAAAGAGGTAAGGAAATAATTCCAACATCTAAGGGGAAGCAGCTTATAGATTTAGTTCCAAGAGATTTAAAATCTCCTTTATTAACAGCTAATTGGGAAGAAATGCTAGAAAAAATAAGCAAAGGAAAAGGTGATTCTAAAAAATTTATAAAAGATATAAGGAATTATACTGTTGCTTTAGTTGAAGATGTTAAGCTTGGAGAAAATAAATTTCATCATGATAACTTAACTGGTAAAAAATGTCCTCAATGCGGTAAGTATATGCTTGAGGTAAAGGGTAAAAATGGAACTATGAATGTATGTCAAGATAGAGAATGTGGTTATAGAGAAAATGTATCTAAAACAACTAATGTTAGATGTCCAGAATGTAAAAGAAAATTAGAACTTAGAGGACATGGTGAGGGAAAGATATATGTTTGTGTAGGAGCAAATTGTAATTTTAGAGAGAAAGAATCACAGTTTAAAAAGAGATTTGAAAATAACAATAAAACAAATAAAAGAGAAGTAAATAAAATAATGCAAAAGATGAAAAAGGAAGCTAATGAAGATATTAATAATCCTTTTTCAGAACTTTTAAGTGGATTTAAATTTGATTAGTTAAATTTAAAAACCATATTAAACTAAATTGATAAAATTTATAAGTTTTATATAAATATATATTTATTAAAAAGTATAGGTTTTATTTAAGGTTTAATATGGTTTTTTATTATATAAAGATATTTAAAGTTAATAATGTAATTAAATTTTTATTTTTATAAAGTAAAAAAATTAATTTTAGGAGGAAAATATGATTGAGAAAAAAGTGTGCAAATCCTTAGATACAAAAGAAATTTTAAGTTACTCTATAAAAGAAAAATTTACACCAATTAGAAAAAAGATATTAGATATAAGTTGTGATACTTATAAACTTAAAAATAAAAAATATTTAAATATTATAATAAAGTTTAAAAGTTATGAAAATAATTATAATGGCATACTTTTTAGCATATTAGAGAATAAATATTTTTTTGATGAATTAACCTTAGGATTAAATAAAGGGAAAATTGAATTTTATATGAAAAAAAATAAAAAGTTAATTTTTAATATGAAATCAGAAAAAAAATATGATGATAATTCTTGGCACATATTAATTTTATCTTTAAGTAACCATATAAATCTATATATTGATGGGGAAAATATTAAAACTTTAGATAATAGTATAAATCTTAACTTTCTTAATAATTTAAATTCTATATTTATAGGTGGGAGCTTAAATAATAAAAAAGAAATTATAAAGACTTTTGAAGGAGAAATAGATTATTTAGATTTTTATTTTAAATTTTTGGATTTAAATGAAATAAAAACATTAAGTAGTCAGAATGTTAAAATAGGCTATGATATTCCTTTCATAGATTTATCAAAGGATGAGGAAAGACAAATATTAGTTGATAAAGAAGAGGGAGTTTATTTAGGGCATCCTTCAACTGTTTTAATGGATGATAATAAAACTATTTATGTTGTTTATCCAAAGGGACATGGAAAAGGTTCTATAGTTCTTAAGAAAAGTGAAAATTCAGGGATAACTTGGAGTGAAAGATTAAAAACACCCTCTTCTTGGGAAGAAAGTGAGGAAACACCTATTATATATAAAATAAAGAAGCCTAATGGAAAAATTAGAATACAAATGATTTCAGGTGTTCCTAGAGGACAGGAAAAGGGGTTTAAAACATCTTATTCAGAGGACTATGGAAAAACATGGAGTGAATTTAAGCATTATTTTCCTACAGGTAAATATGAGGCAGTAGTTGCACATGCAAGTTTAACTAGAGTTAAAAATAATAAGGGAATTATGGATAATAGGTGGATGGGGATTTTTCATGATCTTAGTTATAATAATTGGAAGACATATTTAAGCTTTGATGAGGAAGGAAATGAGATATGGAGTGAACCTTCTAGGCTTTTAAAGGAACATGATAAAATAGAAAAAGAAGCACAATTATGTGAAATTGAAGTATTACGTTCTCCTTGTGAAAATCAATTGGCTTTAATAGCTAGAGCACAAAGCAAAAGAAAAAATTCTATGATTTCATTTTCTAATGATGAAGGAGAAACTTGGACAGAACCTATAGAATTGCAAGGAGCTTTAATGGGAGAGAGACATAAAGCAACTTATGATTCATTAGGAAGAATATTAATAACTTTCAGAGAGATAATAAGAGACCCTAAAAAGGTAGGAGATTATAAGGAGTGGATAGCTGGAGATTTTGTAGCTTGGGTAGGAACTTATGATGATTTAGTTCATAACAGAGAAGGGCAGTATAGAATAAGGCTTATGAAAGACTTTACAAATAGCGAAAAAGGTGGAGACTGTGGTTATGCTGGAAATGAAATTTTACCTGATGGAACCTATATATTAACCTCTTATGGCTATTGGGAGAAAAATTATAATATGCCCTTTATAAAATCATTAAGATTAAATTTAAAAGAAATTGATAAGATGTTATAAATAATATGTTTTTACTAACTCTATAATTTTTATTTATTTACATTAAATGAGTAAAAAGGATAGAGTTACTTTTTTATAAAATAATATAAATCTTTCTTTTGAGTAATACTATTTATAAAGAGTAAAGATGATTTTTTATTAAGGTATTTTTAATAAAAAAATAATAATTAGGTTTTGGAGGTAGTATGAAGAGGAAGACTTTTAGCAAAGAGAAAAAAGAAAGATTAAAAAAAACATATAGCAGAAAAAGTTTGTTTTTTACTTTTATCTTTATTATTGCTTTAGTCTTTTTAGGCTCTTATTTAGCTTTAAACTATGGCAATTTAGAAATTGTTAAAGGACATACATATAATAAGGTTGAAAGTAAAAAGGTTATTATGGAAGAAGCTACAGTAAAGTTACCAAATTATAATTTAACTGATATAATACCAGGATGTAATTTAACTTTTGAAGGAAGGAATTATGCAGTAAATGTAAGAGATGTTAGTAAAATGATAGATGGTTCTTATTTAGGAGAAGAAAAGTATGTGTTTTTAACTTTTGATGATGGACCTAGTCCCCTTACAGAGGAGATTTTAGATATATTAAAAAAAGAAGAGGTTAAAGGAACTTTTTTTATTTTAGGTTCTAGACTAGATTCTGGTAAAAAAGAAGAAGAAATATTAAAAAGAGCTATAAAAGAAGGAAATGCCTTAGCTAATCACTGTTATACCCATAATTTTAAAAGATTATATCCAAAGAATAAAACTGATGTTAATTATTTTATGGAAGAATTTAAAAAAACTAATGATAAAATGAAAAATGTATTAGGAGTAGAATTTGATACAAAGGTTTTAAGAATGCCAGGAGGGTATAATAGTAGAGTCTATTATAAGGATGAAAATTTAAAGGAATTAGATGTTATTTTAAAAAATAACGATATAGTAAGTATAGATTGGAATGCCTTAAATGGAGATGCAGAAGGAAAACCTTACACTTTAAAAGAAATGATAGATTATGTAAAAGGAACTTCTAAAGGGAAAAATCAAGTTATTTTACTTATGCATGATACTTTTGGAAAGGAAAAAACAGTAAAAATATTGCCTGAAATAATAAAATTTTACAAAGAGAATGGGTATGAGTTTAAAACCATAGGAGATAATATATAAAAAAGCGTGTATTAAACACGCTTTTTTTATTTAGTTTCTAAGTATTCATCATATGTACAAGATTTATCAAATTTAATTCCTTCAGGAGTTAATTCAATTATTCTGTTTGCTATAGTTTGAACGAATTGGTGGTCATGACATGAAAATAATAATACGCTTTTATAATCTGCTAGACCATTATTTACAGCTGTTATTGATTCTAAGTCTAAATGGTTAGTTGGTTGGTCTAAAGTTAAAACATTAGCAGAGCTTAGCATTAACTTAGAAAGCATACATCTAACCTTTTCTCCTCCTGATAATACAGAAGCTTCCTTAAGAGCTTCTTCACCTGAGAATAACATTCTTCCTAAGAAGCCTCTAAGATAAGATTCAGATTTTTCATCTGAGAATTGTCTAAGCCAATCAACTAAATTTAACTGACAGTTTTCAAAGAACTCAGTATTATCCTTAGGGAAGTAAGCTTTAGTTATTGTTACACCCCATTTATAATCTCCTGAATCTGGTTCCATTTCTCCGTTTATTATTTTAAATAAAGTTGTTATAGAACGTTCATTTCCAACAAAAGCAATTTTGTCATCTTTGTTAACTCTAAAACTTACATTATCTAAAAGTTTAACTCCATCAATAGTTTTAGATATTCCATTAACCTCTAAAATATCATTTCCAACTTCTCTTTCAGGTTTAAATCCAACGAAAGGATATTTTCTGCTTGAGGGTTGAATATCATCTAGAGTAATTTTATCTAATAATTTTTTACGAGAAGTAGCTTGCTTAGATTTAGAGGCATTAGCGCTAAATCTAGCAATAAAGTTTTGAAGTTCTTTAATTTTTTCTTCTTTTTTCTTGTTTTGGTCCTTAGCCATTTGAAGGGCAAGTTGACTTGATTCATACCAGAAGTCATAGTTACCAACATATAACTTAATCTTTCCAAAGTCAACATCACATATTTGTGTACAAACCATGTTTAAGAAGTGTCTATCATGAGATACAACTATAACTGTTCCTTCAAAGTTTGCTAAGAAATTTTCAAGCCAAGTAATAGCCTTTATATCTAAGTGGTTTGTAGGCTCATCAAGGATAAGCACATCAGGTTTACCAAATAAAGCTTGAGCTAAAAGAACTTTAACTTTTTCATCACCCTTAAGGTCTCTAACTAATTTGTAATGAAGGTCAGTTCCTATTCCTAAACCTTGAAGAAGTGAAGAAGCTTCAGACTCTGCTTCCCATCCATCTAAATCTGCAAATTCTGCTTCAAGTTCAGCAGCTTTTATTCCATCTTCATCAGAAAAATCAGGCTTTGCATATAAAGCATCTTTTTCTTCCATTATTTCAAATAATCTTGGATTTCCCATTATTACTGTTTTTAAAACTTCACAGTCATCATATTTATAGTGGTCTTGTTTTAAAACAGAAACCCTAGTTTTAGCAGGGATTGAAACTTCTCCTGTATTAGGTTCTATTTCACCAGCTAATATTTTTAAAAATGTAGATTTACCAGCACCATTTGCACCAATAACCCCATAGCAATTTCCAGGAGTAAACTTTAAGTTAACATCTTCAAAAAGTTTTCTTCCGCCAAATCTTAAGCTTACATTATTTACTGTAATCATTAAGTTCTGTCCTTTCTTCTTTAAATTTTAATAAATTGTTAATGCGCAAAAAGTATTTTTATGCACATGAATACTTATTATAACATAAAATGAGATAAAAAAATATTGAATTATTATGAACGGTGTGCTATATTTTATATAAACTTTTAATCTAGTCCAGAGAGTCTAGAAAAGGGAGGATAAAAAAATGATAGAATCTAAAGATGTAGAACTTATAGAAGTCGTAGGAGTAGAGGACAAGTTACCTTTAAAAAAATCAGTTCCATTAAGTATCCAACATTTATTTGCAATGTTTGGTTCATCAGTCTTAGTACCAATTCTTTTAAATATTGACCCAGCAACAGTTTTATTTTTTAACGGAGTAGGAACATTACTATATGCTTTTATAACAAAAAGAAAAATTCCTGCTTATTTAGGGTCAAGTTTTGCCTTTATATCACCAGTATTACTTTTAATTGGAGAAGGTTATTCCTTTATGGAAGTTCAAAGTGGTTTTGTAGTTTCAGGATTAGTTTTTATACTTATAGCCTTAATAGTTGGATTTGTAGGAACTAATTGGATTAGAAATTTATTTCCACCAGCTGCAATGGGAGCTATAGTAACAATAATAGGTTTAGAATTAGCCCCAACAGCTGCAGATATGGCAGGATTTCCAGTAGGCTTATCAAATTCTAAGGTTTTAAATCCAACTTGGGTATTAGTTTCAATGGTTACAATAATAACTGTAATTTTAGCTTCTGTATTATTAAAAGGTTTTTTAAAGGTAATACCTATATTAATAGGAATAGTTACAGGTTATCTACTTAGTTGTTTCTTAGGTCTAGTAGATTTTACTCCTGTAAAAGAAGCTAGTATATTTGTTTTACCGCAAATACATATAGCAAAGCCAAATTTAACTGCAATTTTAACAGTTTTACCTGCAACCTTTGTAGTGGTGGCAGAACATATAGGTCATTTAGTAGTAACAAGTAGTATAGTTGGAAAGGATTTATCTAAAGACCCAGGTCTTAATAAATCTCTTTTAGGAGATGGATTATCAACTATTATATCTGGATTTTTTGGTTCAGTTCCAACAACAACTTATGGTGAAAATATTGGAGTAATGGCCTTAACAAAGGTTTATAGTTCTTATGTAATCTGTGGTGCAGGACTTTTATCAATAATACTAGGTTTTTCAGGAAGCTTGTCAGCTATTATAAGAAGCATACCAACACCTGTAATAGGGGGAGTAAGTTTGCTTTTATTCGGTACAATAGCAACTTCTGGTTTAAGAACATTTATAGAAGAAAAGGTTGATTATTCAAAATCAAGAAATTTAATATTGACATCAGTTACAATGATAGTTGGTTTAAGTAATATTGCAATAAAATTAGGCTCTATAGAGATTAAAGGAATGGGACTTGCAACTATAGTAGCTATGATTTTAAGTATATCCTTTATGCTTTTTGATAAATTGGATTTAATGAATGAAAAATAAAATATTGTTTTTTATAAAAAATAACTTGCTTTAAATTTAAAGCAAGTTATTTTAGTCTTTAATAAAGTTATATATGTAGTTAAGCAATATTTTTTAAGTTTATGTAGAAAGTAAGTTCTAACTTTATTAAAAGACTTTTTAAATTTAACTTATAAAGAATTAAAAGAAGCTTTTACTTTCAATTCAAAAAATAAGCGTAAATACAGTATAATATTAATTTATTAAAAAGATATATATAATGTAAAAAGTTTTTTTTAATAAATTAATATTGGATAGGAAAAATATATAAAGATTTTAATGGAAATTAATTCATTAAAAAGATATAAATGTATTTAAATTATATATTTTTTTCTAAAATATCCTTTAAAATCATAGCTTGGAATTATCAGAATTTTTAATTAATAGAATAAAAGGATGCATTATTTAAAGGTATAAGAAGTATACTAAAGCATTTATAGAAATAAACTGTGTTTTTGCACATTATATCTAAGAATTTATAGAAATAGTAAGAATATGAGTAAAATAGGCTATTTGATTAATAATTACAAATGGGTTACAATAGGTAATGTATTTTACTTAGGAAAGTGTAAAATCCCTTCTGACATAAAAAAAAGCGTATAACTTTCGCAGGGAAGATTAAAACTTTTACTTGCCAGAAGGAGGAGATAATATGGTGAATATTAAAAAGTTGTTTTCAAAGGAAAATAGAAATAAGACCTTAGCTTTAGGACTAACAGGATTAGTTATAGTTGGAGGAATAGTAGTATTTTCAATGAGAAAAACTCTTAACGTAGTAGTTAATGGAGAGAGAACGGAGATTGTTACCTACAAGGGAACAGTACAAGGGGCTTTACACGATAATGGAATAACATTAGCACCTAAAGACAAAGTAATACCTTCATTAGAAAGTAAAATATCAAAAAATGAAACAATCACTGTAAATAAGGCTGTCAATGTAAAAGTAAAAACAAAGGATGGCGAAAAAGAGATTGTAAGTGCTGAAAATAATGTAGAGAATATGTTAAAGTCAGAAGGAATAACTTTTGATGAAAATGATAAGATACTACCAAGCAAAAATGAAAATTTAAAAGATGGAATGAACGTTGAGGTGGTAAAGGTAGAGGTTAAGAAGGTTAAAGAGATGCAACCTATAGACTTTACAACTGAAGTTAAAAATGATGAGAATAAACCACAAACGTATACAGAAGTTTTAACAGATGGACAAGATGGGGAGAAGGAAGTTACCCGTGAACTTGTTTATGAAAATGGAAAAGAAGTGAGTAATAACGTTATACAGGAATTAGTTGTTAAGGAGCCTGTTAATAAAGAAGTTGTTAAAGGGACACAAAAAGCTCAAACTTTAAATAGAGGTGGAGAAAGCATAAATTTTAAAAAGAAAATAAATGTTACATCTACTGCCTATAATCATTCTTTAAATTCAAAAGAAGCATATACTGCATCAGGAATGCAAGTATTAAGAGATCCAAATGGGTATAGTACAATAGCAGTTGATCCAAATGTAATTCCTTTAGGAACAAAGTTATACGTTGAAGGATATGGATATGCTATTGCTGCTGATACTGGTGGTGCTATAAAAGGAAATAAGGTGGATCTATTCTTTAATACAGAGGCAGAAGCATCTAGCTGGGGCGTTAGAAACTTAGACGTTTATATATTAAATTAACTACGATAAAAAACAGGTTTTATACCTGTTTTTTTATTATAAAGATATAAAAATTTAATAATAAAATAATATATATAAGCTTCTATATAATTTGTATTTTATTTTGTGTGATAAAATAAATTTATAAATTTTAAAATATATGGGAGTTGAGTACTATGGAAAATTGCAATGTTAGTTTACAAATTCTACCTTCAGTAGAAGATTCAAGACTTTATGAAGTTGTGGATAAGGTTATTTCTTATATTGAATCACAAGGAGTTAAATTTGAGGTAGGTCCTATGGAAACTACAATGGAAGGCGATTTAGATACATTATTAGATATTGTAAAAAAATCTCAAGAAATATGTCTTAAAGAAGGTGCTGGTAGAGTTATATCAATTGTTAAAATTGATTATAAAAAAGGTGGAGTAACAATGGATGAAAAAATCTTAAAATACAGATAAAGAAATTCACTTAATCTATCTTTTAAAAGTATTTTTTTATTGTTAATTTATTTTTAGGAGGTATATTAATGAAAATAGCAGTAAGAGCAGGACATAACTTAAAAGCTAGAGGAGCTTTAGGAATAATTGATGAAACTTTAGAAAATAGAGAGGTTTCTAAGTATTTAATAAATTATTTAAAGAAAAACCATGAAGTTATAGATGTAACACCAGAGGAGTGTAATGTTAATGATGATCTTTATTTAGGGGTTAAAAAAGCAGAAGAAAATAAGGTTGATTTATTTATATCAATACATTTTGACAAGGCTTATGAAAGTTATAAGGGTGCCTTAGGTACAGGCACTTGGATTTATAAAAAAGGTGGAGAGGCATATACTTATGCTGAAAATATAGTTTCTAATTTAGCTAAAGGAGCTGGTTTTAAAAATAGGGGAGTTAAGGAAAATCCTAAGTTATATGAACTTAGAAAAACTTCAATGCCAGCTGTTTTAGTTGAGGTTTGCTTTTGTGAAGCTACTGAGGATGTTAAAATTTATAAAGAAAAAGGTCCTAAGTTAATTGGAGAATTAATTGGAAAAGCAATAGATAATGTAGCATTAAGTAGCAATAATAAACATAATTCTTTAAAGGAAAGCTTTTTAAAAGAAACTAATGCAAAAGCTATGGTTAATTTAGACCCAAGGAATAATCCAAGTAATAATTATAATGATTTAGGCGAGATATATAAAGGAGAAAGAATAAAAATTCTTCCTGAAGTTTGTGATAAAAGAAATTATCTACCTGTCGTATATTGGAAAGATTTTAATAATGTAGAATCAAAAAAAGTTTGGGTAAATTCAAATCAAAATTATCTTAAAATAGATACTAATGGGAGAGTTTTTAATGTATCAACTAAGTTATATGCTAGATACTTAAATAAGGAAGAAAGCTTAAATATGGGGTATGTAGAAAATGGTGAAAGACTTTTAGTTCATAAAAAGGATAAAGATTATTTTTTATGTACTTATTTTTCTAATAATGGTTATAAAACAGCCTGGTTTACATCTAAATATATAAAATTAGATTAAAAGAAAAGACCTTAAGAAAATATAAAAATTTTTCTTAAGGTTTTTTAATATTTAAGAAGTTTATTCTTATTATTTAAATTTTAAGCAATATAAAAAAAAGTATGATAAAATTACATAGGAAAATATAAGTTAAAAAGGAGATTATTATACATGTTTAAAATTGCATTATGTGAAGATAATTCCTTGCAAAGAGAAGAACTTAGGAAGAATTTAGAAAAAATTTTAAAGGAAGTAAATGTAGAATATGAAATTTTATCTTTTGAAAAGGGAGAAGATTTGCTAGATTGCTATCCTGAAAAGCTAGATATACTTTTTTTAGATATACAAATGGGAAGCTTAACAGGAATGGAAACAGCAAGAGAAATTAGAAAGTATGATAATAAGGTTGAGATTATTTTTATAACTGCTTTATGGGAGTACATTCAAAAAGGATATGAAGTTAGAGCCTTTAGATATTTATTAAAGCCTTTAAAATATAATGAATTAAAAATTCAAGTTAAGGCTTGTGTTGAAAACATTTTAGAAAATAGACATAATTTTATAAGAGTTAAAGAAAAAAATGATGTTTTAAACATTAAGATAGAAGATATACTTTTTCTTGAGACCTTTGAGAGAAAAATTATAATACACACTACTTTTCAAGATTTTAAAGTAAAGCTTAGTATGAATAAGCTAGAAAAAGAATTAAGTATAAAGGGATTTTTCAGGTGTCATACAAGTTATATAGTTAATTTAATGAGAGTAGAGGAGATAAAAAAAGATTGTGTTATAATTGATAGCTTTACA
Organism: Clostridium sp. TJA038; assembly: GCF_058310255.1. Taxonomy (NCBI): domain Bacteria; kingdom Bacillati; phylum Bacillota; class Clostridia; order Eubacteriales; family Clostridiaceae; genus Clostridium; species Clostridium sp. TJA038. The sequence continues at coordinate 721,230 of NZ_JBZEFA010000001.1, forward strand.
ATACCTGTAAGTAAGCATAGGATGAAAAATTTAAAGCTTAAATTAACTAGTCTTTTAGGAGATTTGATATGTTAACAAATGAATTTTTTTGGGATACTATTGAAGTTCTTTCTCTAGTTATAGAGTGGATAAGTTTTTATTTAATAATAAGTCAGTTTAGTTTAAAAAAAAGTAGTGGAAGAGTAAGAGGTTTTTCTCTTTTATTAGTTATATTATTTTCTATGCTTTTAAAGATTTTAGATATAGAACCTAATGAAAGAATAATAATATGTTTTTTTATAGGACTACTTTATTATAAATTAAATTTTAAAGTTACCTTTTTAAAGTCTCTTATGGTTTCTTTAATATTTTGGTTATTTATGCTAACTATAGAGGCAATATCTATGTCATTTATAGTTAAGATAAATGATTTAAGTAGTATATCTAAGCTTTTAGATAAAAATATATACAGATTAGAAACTATGATTTTATCAAAGAGTATATTAATATCATTAATAGTTATAGTAAGATGTTTAAAGTTTCCTTTTGATATAGCAAAGGGAGATCTTTTATATATTCTTACTCCTATTTTTACAAATATAATTATCATATTAGTTATATTTGGTTATGCCTTTAAGGGTGGAGGAAATAATTATATAGAAAATGCAACTATATTTTTTATATCTATTTTAATGCTTTTATCTAATATGTCATTAATGTTTATTGTAAGTAAAATAATAAAAAATAATAAATTAAAATTAGAAAATGAATTTATAAAAGATAAATTAGAAATGGAGTATAAATATTATTCAAACTTAAAGGAAAATCAAGAAAAAGTTAGAAGGCTTTATCATGATATGAAAAATCATATAGCTTGTATAGATAGTAATGTTAAGGATTTTTCCAAAAAGAAATATATTGAAAGCCTTAATTTAGAAATAGACAAGTTAAATTTAAGCTTTAATACAGGAAATGAAGTTTTAGATGTAATACTAAATAATAAAAGAGAAAATTGTATAAAAAATAATATTTCTTTAGAAGTTTTTATGGATTTTTCAAGAATGAATTTTATTGAATACTTTGATATATGTACTATATTTTCAAATTGTATTGATAATTCTATAGAAGCTTGTAAAAAGTTAGAGGATTATAAAGAAAGATATATAACTATAAAAGGCAACTATGTAAATAAGTTTTATATAATTAAAATAGAAAATTCTAAAATAAATAAAATGAATAAAGAACTTGTAACAGATAAAAAAGATAAGTTTTTACATGGAATTGGTCTTAAAAATATAAAATACGCCTTAGAAAAATATGATGGAGAAATGATTATAGAATCTTTAGAGAATAAATTTATATTAAAAATATTATTGCCTATAAAAGAAGAAAAAGAAGCCTAGATAAAAAAATCTATGCTTCTTTAGTTTTTATATATTTGTTGGCTATAATTATAATTATATTATATTTATCCTAAATTTAGAAGGGGTATATTTATTTATAGAAAAAATATTTAAATTGAAAAAAGTAAAAAATATGATAAGATTATTAAAAAGAATAAAAAGAATAATTGGAGGCAAAATGTTTAAAAAATTTTTAGCTATAATAAGTACAGTTACATTTTTAAGCTTTGTGGGATGTGGAACACAAAGTAGTGAAGAAAGTCAAAAGGTTAGCAATAATTCTGATGAGATTAAAGTAACTTATTTAAATGTAGGGCAAGGAGATAGTGAATTAGTTCAAGTAAATGGAATTAATATGTTAATTGATGCAGGAACAAATAAGGGAGCTAATGATTTAGTTAATGATTTAAAAAATAGAGGAATAAAAACTATTGATATAGCAATAGCAACTCACCCTCATGAAGACCATATAGGGGGAATGGATGAAGTTTTAGAAAATTTTGATGTTAAAGCTTTTTATGCACCTAAAGTTGCACATACAACAAAGACTTATGAAAATATGTTAAAAGCAGTAAAAAATGAAGGGTTAAAAATAAAGCAAATAAAAGAAGGAACAAATATTGATTTAGGAAAAAATACAAAGGTAGAAGTATATTCTCCTATTAGTGATAATTATGATGAGTTAAATGATTATTCTCCTATAATGAAGGTTTCTTATGGTAAAAACTCCTTTATGTTTACAGGAGATGCAGAGGCTTTAGTGGAAAAACAGGTTTTAGGAGAAAAGAAAAATCTAAAGGCAGATGTTCTTAAGTTAGGGCATCATGGTTCTTACTCTTCAACTAGTGATGAATTTTTAAAGGCTGTAGACCCAAGTATTGCTATAGTTTCTTGTGAAAAGGATAATAAATATGGTCATCCACATAAGGAAACTATGAGTAAGTTAAAAAAGGCAAATATTAAGGTTTATGAAACCTTTAGAGATGGAGATATAACAATAAGTTCTAATGGAGAAAATTTAGATGTAAAACTTCATAGTGAAAATAAGTAATTTTTAAAAATAATTTGTTAAATTGATTTTTAAAATAATATATTATATAATTACATGGAAAAATATAAGGATAGACAGTTCGAAAACCTCCTGTCTTAAAATAAAACTACGGTATTTTTTTAGTATTATATAATTTTGTTATTTAGCCGTAGATATTTTTTATCTACGGTTTTATTTATTAATATAGCAATTTATATTTAAGATATTTTAGGAGGTTTAAACTTTAAGGAGGATGTATGACAGATAAAAATATAAAAAGAATAGTTATTTCTGCACTTATTGCAGCTTTATATGCAACTTTAACCATAGTTTTAGCTCCTATAAGTTATTCAGGAGTGCAATTTAGAATAGCAGAAATTATGGTGCTTTTAGCTTTTTATAAAAAGGATTATATAGTAGGATTAACTTTAGGCTGTTTTATAGCAAATATTTTAGGTCCTAACGGTCCTATTGATATTATTTTAGGTACCTTTGCAACGTTTATAAGTCTTTGGGCTATTTATTTAACAGGAAAATATATAAAGGGGAAAAAATCTATATGGATTGCATCTCTTTGGCCAACTATATTTAATGGATTAATAATAGGATGGATGCTTCATTATGTTTATGGTTTACCACTTATTTTATCTACTTTACAAGTAGCCTTAGGAGAATTTGTTGTGATAACTATAATAGGAGTTCCTCTTTTTAATTTTATAACTAAGAAATATTTTGGAAAAGTTAACTTTAATAGATAAGATTATTAGAAAGCTTATTAAGACTTGTATTAAAAATACAAGTCTTTAAATTTAAAATAAAAAGTTTTCTATAAAATTAACTTGTATTTTATAAAGACAAAAGAAGATAAACTTGTTATAATAACAAAAGAGTTTTATATAGTGAGGTGATTAAAATGAGTGGTGTTGCAGGAGAGGGATGCGAGATTTTAGTGCCATTTAATGAGAGAAGACCTTTAGATGAAATAGAGAGAAGTTTAGTTAAGACATATAGAAAGAAAGTATGGTCAAAGTTCATAAAAGCTATAAAGGATTACAATTTAATAGAAGAGGGCGATAAAATAGCTATAGCTATTTCAGGAGGAAAAGATTCATTAATAATGGCAAAGCTTTTTCAAGAACTAAAAAAACATGGACAAATAAATTTTGAACTTGTATTTTTAGCAATGGACCCAGGATATCATCCTCAAATTAGGGAACTTCTTGAGGAGAACTGCAAATATTTAAATATACCAGTATATATTTATGATTCTGGAATATTTAATGTTGTAGATAAAATAGCTAAGGATTATCCATGCTATATGTGTGCAAGAATGAGAAGAGGTTCTTTATATGGAAAGGCTAAAGAACTTGGATGTAATAAATTAGCCTTAGGACATCATTTTAATGATGTAATAGAAACTACAATGCTTAATGTTTTATATGCAGGTAATTTTAAAACAATGTTACCAAAATTAAAGGCAGCTAATTTTGATGGAATAGAGCTTATAAGACCTTTATATTATGTAGAGGAAAAGTACATAAAAAGATGGATTCAAAGAGCTGGTATCTGGCCTTTAAATTGTGCTTGTATGGTAGCTGCTAAGAAAATAGGAAATAAACGTTTTGAAATTAAAGATATGATTGAAGAGTTTAAGAAAAAATTTGATGGAGTAGATAAGTCAATATTTAGAGCAGCTCAAAATGTAAGTGTTGATTCAATTTTAGGTTGGGATATTGACGGGGAGCATTATTCTTACTTAGATTTTTACGATGAGGAATCTTTATTAAATTCAACAGCTAAGTTAAAGCAAAAAGCTTTAGTAAATGAAGCGGTTTTATATGAAAGACAAAATATAGCGAGAAGTCTTATTGGTTTATTAGATGATGAAGTAATAGCAAAGAAGACTGGACTATCTTTAAAAGAGATAAAAAGTATGCAAATTGAAAATTAAAAATAAGCTTTAGGGTGTGTAAATTTTTTACACACCCTTTTAATTTTGAATTTAAATTTACAAGTAATAATAAGGTTTAAAAGATACTATATGTTATAATAGTCTTATATAATCCTAGTATATTAGACAAAAGAAAGAAGGATGATATCTATGACTATGCAGGATATTTTATATTATGTACATACTTATGGATTAATTGTTTTATTTTTAATTGTGGTGGGAGAATATTGTATTCCAGCAATGCCTACAGGTATAGTTATGCCAGCTGCTGGAATAATAGCAGGACAGGCTCATAAAGGTATAATAGAAGTAATGTTTATTTCTTTAATAGCTGGTCTTGTAGGAAGTATAATATTATATTTGGTGGGTTATTTTGTAGGTGCTTCTTTTTTAGAAAAAATTAAAAAAAAGCATCCTAAGGCTGAAGAAAAAATATCAAAAGCGGAAAGTATAATAAAAGACCATAGTATTTTTGGTATTTTTGTTTGTAGATTAATACCTATAGTAAGAACTTATGTTTCATTAATTTGTGGAACAGTTAGGATAAATTTTTGGAAATTTATTTTAATTTCAATACCAGGAATATTCTGTTGGAATTTCACGGGTATTGTAGTGGGATATTTTTTCGGAGGAAAAATACAGCTTTAAATTTATTAGGGAATTTTAAAAATTATATATATGAAAGGGGATAGAGAATTTTTTATGAGCATAGACTCATTATTAAACTATTTTGAAAGTTATGGTTTGATTTTATTATTTTTAATAGTTTTTTTAGAGTATTTAAATTTACCAGGGCTTCCAGCTGGTATTATAATGCCTGCTGCTGGTTTACTAGCTTCTAAAAATAATGAGAGTTTATATAGTGTTGTATTTATATCTGTTTTAGCAGGGGTTTTAGGAAGTATAGTTCTTTATTTAATAGGATATTATGGAGGAGCATTATTTTTAGATAAAATGGGAAAGAGATTTCCGAAGCTTTATCCTACTATTAAAAAGAGTAGTTTTATATTAAGAGAAAAAGGGGTTTTAGGAGTATTTATTTGTAGGCTTTTACCAGTTTTAAGAACTATAGTTTCAATTATAGCTGGTTCTGTTAGAATGAATTTTCTTAAGTTTTTAATTTTTTCAATTCCAGGAATATTTTTATGGAATTTATTTTTTATTTTTATTGGTTACTTTTTTGGAGATGTAATTTTTAGATAAAATTAAAAGACTATATAAAAATAACCTAAATTTGCTTTAAAAATTTATATTATTTTTATATTGTCTTTTTATTAAAGAAGAAATAAATTAGCTAGTTTAGAGTTTGGGTTTTTCTTTAATATTTTATTTGCAAGGTCAGAACAAAGCTCATAAGTTAAAAGAGGATTTTCTAAAGTTCCAAATAGTAAAAGCCATTCCATATATTTAATGGAGTTTTCTATTTGAAAAGCTTTTTTTCCATGATAAAAAGCTAGTTCCTCATAGTATAAAGGAGTCATTACTATAAATAGATAGTAAGATAAAAGGTAATTGCAATAAGCTAAGGCTTTTGTATCCTTTTTATCTATAGAAGTAAGTTTATTATATAAGTAAAAATAAAATTTACTTTGAGTTTGAAAATCCTCATTTTTAAATAAGATTAAATGGTCTTCCTTAATACTTAAAATACTACAATTATTTAAATCTAAATTTAATAAATCATTTAACGTTTCCAAAATTTTAATCTCCTTATATTTTTAATATAGCTAAGTATAACATACTATATAAGATTTATTATGTAAACTTAAAAGCAAAAAAGTTCATCTTATAATAAATAATATTTAAAAAATAATAAATAAAAAACTAAGGGAGTTGAAAATATGATTTTAATATATTTTTTAGTAGCCTTAATATCAACTATATGCGGTTCTATGGCCGGGCTTGGTGGTGGAGTTATAATAAAGCCAGTTTTAGATTTTTTAGGTAATTATAACTTAGCAACTATTGGGGTCTTATCAGCTTTTACTATTTTTTCTATGGCTGTTGTATCTACAATTAAACAGTTATCATATAAAAGTAAAAGTAAGATAGATATAAAAAATACTGGGATATTAGCAATAGGTTCTGTTATTGGAGGACTTTTAGGACAAAAATTATTAAGTTTTACTTTAAAGGCTATGGAGGCTAATAAAGTTTCACTAATACAAAGTGGGATATTAGCTTTATTATTAATATTTGTATATATATATATGAATAATAAAGAAAAGTTTAAAAGTTATAAGGTGGATAATATTTTTTTTAGTGCTATAATTGGAATTTTTTTAGGGGTTATAGCTTCCTTCTTAGGAATTGGTGGAGGACCTATAAATGTAGCCTTTTTAACAATTTTCTTTTCTATGGAGGCTAAAGATGCAGCTAGAGATTCTGTTCTTATAATATTATTTTCACAAGCTTCTAAGCTTTTAACGATAGCTTTTGGAACAGGTTTTGCTTCTTATGATTTAACTATGCTTCCATGTATGATATTAGGAGGAATATTAGGAGGATTTATAGGAGCTAAATTTAATAGAATATTTAGTAATAAAGTAATAATGAAGGTTTTTAATACCATAACAATTTTAATAATTTTACTAAATGTATACAATTTTGTTAAGGCTCTTTTGTAAAAACTTTTTTATTTAAGTTTATATGAAATATATATAAATAAAATATGATATAATAGTGAAAAGAATATGTTCTCAACAAAGTGAGGGTGATAAAAACATGACAAAAAATGGCATAAGTTATGGAGCTAAAGAAATATTATATAAACTTATGGGACCTCTTTATAAAGGCAAACCTTTTGGGGTTTTAGGAGTTAATGATATCCCTAAAATAATGGACAGACTACCAAGAAATTTCTTTGAAAATGAAGTTTCTGATGGAGGACCTAATGAAATATTTATTTTAGAAGATGGTTCTATTTTGCTTTTTGGATATGAAGATGAAAGAAACATAGAAGAAAACATGTTTATATATCTAGAGGTAGCTGTTAAGGTTATAAAAAGATATTATAAGCACAGAGGGTCTTTCCCTAAGGTTAGAATGGCTATAGTTTATAATTCTAGTGTAAAGGAAGCTAGAAATACTTTAAGTTTTGGAGATATATTAATTTGTTCAGAAAGCATATTTATGAATAGATTTACAGCTGAAAAAGCTTTGAAGGAATTAAAAGAGAAAATTATAGAAGATAATTTAACTCAAGGAGATAAAATAAAATTTATTATGCTTCCTCTTATGAGAAGTGAATATGAAGATAGTAATATTTTAAGAGATTGTGTTCAATTAGCAAAATCTATAAAATCTGAAAGAGATGAAGCTATTATTTTAAATGGTTTAATAGAATCTACAGATAAATTTATTGATGAAAAAGAGGCATTAGAGCTTAAGGAGTTGTTAGCAATGACAAAAATTGAGAAATTATACAATGAAGAAAGAGATTTAGCTGTTAAAAATGCAGTAAAAGAAGAACAACTAAGAATAGCTAAAAGTCTTTTAGGTATATTATCACAAGAATTAATAGCAGAAAAGTTAGGTATATCCTTAGAAGAAGTTTATTCTTTACAAAATGCAGAGGGATAAAATAACAGTCCTTAGAAAAGAAATAGTATTCTTTTCTAAGGCTTTTTTTATGCTATATAGGTTTAGATTTTAAAATATGATATAATTAGAAGAATTATAATTAATTAAAAAGGAGAGAAAAAATGGAACTTTTAGTTTATCTTAAAGGAAAAAGAGACCCTATTTCTTATAAAGGAGATAGAATAGATGTTTTAGATTTTTTAATGGATGGCATAGAGTATAAGCAAATAAGATATTTTAGAAAGGGATTTTCAAAGTCTGAACTTATAGAGAAAAATCTTATAAATAGAATAAGGGAAATAAAATAATATTTTTTGAATAAAATTATTTTTAATTTGCAAAATAAAAGAAGATGATAAATATAATTTAAAAAGGAGGTGAGACTTTGAAAAAAATAGGCAAGGTATTCTCTTTACTGTTAATTTTTATGCTTTTATTAAGTTCTTTTATTGGATGTTTTAATTTTAATAATAAGGAAAAAGAAAATAAGGAAGAAAAGAAAAAAGTAGAAGTTGTGGTTCCAGATGGATTACCTGCAATTAGTATAGTTAAGCTTATAAAGGAAAAACCAGAAATAGTAAAGGGTGTAGATGTAAATTACACAATAGTAAAGGGAGCAGATGCTTTAGTTTCTAAAGTGTTAAAAGGAGAGGGAGATATTTTTATAGTTCCTTCAAATGTTGCAGCTACTGCTTATAATAAAGAAGGAAAGTATAAGCTTTCAGCTACTGTAGGCTTTGGTTCTTTATATTTAATAAGTAGTGATAGTTCTGTTAATAGCTTAGAGGATATTAAAGGAAAAGATGTCTATAATGTTGGGCAAGGATTAACACCAGATTTAATATTTAAAATATTGCTTGAAAATGATAAAATAAATCCAGAGAAGGATTTAAAATTAAGTTATGTAAATTCTGCTTCTGAGTTAGCACCTTTATTTATAGAAGGAAAAGCTAAATATGCAGTTGTTCTAGAACCTATGTTAACTCAAATAATGGAAAAGAAAAAAGATACTAAAATAGTAGCATCATTAAACGAAATGTGGAAAGATATGAGTAAACTTGAAAGGGGATATCCTCAGTCAAGCGTTATAATAAACTCTGATTTTGCAAATAATAATAAAGAAACAGTAGAAAAAATTCTAAAGGAATTTAAAGAAAGTGTTAAATGGACAAATGACCATAAAAAAGAAGCTGGTGAATTTGCAGAGGAGGTTGGAATTACAGGAAAAAAAGAAGTAATTTCTAAAGCCTTAGAAAGAGCAAATTTAAATTATGTTTCTGCTTTAGATAGTGAAAAAGAATATATTTATTTTTATGACAAGATTTACAGCTTAGAGCCTAAAGCAATAGGAGGAAAGAAGGTAAATGAAGAAATTTTCTTGCAAGAATAAGAAATTAATACTTTTATCTTCAATTATACTTCTTATTTTTTGGCAAATAGCTAGTATGATTATAGGGAGCGAGGTAATATTACCTTCTCCCTATTTAACGTTTAAGGGGTTAATTGAAGTTTTAAAGGGAGATGAATTTTTAAAAATAATATTTAGTACATTAATTAGGACCAGTTTTAGCTTTTTATTAGCTTTGTTATTAGCGATATTTTTAGGAGTTTTTAGTATTTTAAATAAATATATATATAATTTTATGATTCCTATATTAAATATAATAAGGTCATTACCAACAATAGGGTTTATAATTATTGCTTTAATTTGGTTAAAGCAAGGAAGTGCTCCTATATTGGTTGGTTTTATTGTTAGTTTTCCGATTTTTTATGATGCTATAATAGGAGCTATTTTAAATATAGATAAAAGTTTATTAGAAATGGTTAAAGTTTATAAAATAGATACTATGGTTTTAATAAAAAGAATTTATTTTCCATCAATAGCTATTTCTTTGTTTAGAATATTAGTTTCTACATTTTCTTTGACTATGAAACTTGTAATAGGAGGAGAAGTTATAGGACAACCTAAATATGGAATAGGAACAGCTTTGTTTTTAGAAAAAAATTATTTAAATACCTATATGGTTTTTGCATGGATAATAATTGTCATTATTATAGGAATAATTTTTTCTTTAATACAAAAAACTATTGGTGGGAGAGTTTTTAGGTGGAGAAATAATGATTAAGTTAATTAATATAGAAAAAAGTTTTAACAAAGATAAAATTTATAAGGATTTTTCTTTAAATTTTGAGGAAAATAAAGTAAATTGTATTTTGGGAAAGTCAGGTTGTGGAAAAAGTACTTTATTAAATATAATAGCAAATCTTGAGGAAATAGATAAAGGGGAGCTTTTAGGGGTGCCTGAAAAGTTTTCCTATGTCTTTCAAGAAGATAGATTGATTCAATGGGAAAATATCTATAATAACTTAGAAATTCCAATTATAAAGTTTTATAAAAAGAAAGATAGAAAGAAAATAATAGAAAGTTTTTTAGAGGATTTTTCATTAAAGGATTATATTTATTCTTATCCTAAAGAGTTAAGTGGGGGAATGAGACAGAGAATAAATATTTTAAGGGCTTTAATTTATAATGGAAGTCTTTTATTAATGGATGAACCCTTTAAATCTTTAGATAAGGGAATTAAGGAAAATATGCTTATATACCTTAAGGATTATATAGAAAAAAATAAAAATACCGTTATAATGGTTACTCATAATGTAGAGGAAGCTTTATTTTTAGGAGATAAAATTTTTATCTTAGGAGATAGACCAGTTAAGGTATTAGGAGAATTTGATTTAAATAAGGGGGAGGATATTTTAAATATAGAAGAAAAGATTACAAAAATTTTATATGGGGAAAATTAAATAAGGAGGGATAAGATGAGTAAAAAGTTAGATTTATTACAAGATAAGGAGGGTATGCTTCTTAGAAAGTATATGATGCCTTCTGTTTTAGGTATGTTAGGACTGTCAGTTTGTATTTTATTTGATACTATGTTTATAGGACATAAAATAGGTGAATTAGGTTTAGCAGCTTTAAATATTTCACTACCTATATATAATTTTTATAGTGCTATAGGGCTTACTGTAGGAATTGGGGGAGCTACAGCTTTATCTGTAGCCTTAGGACAAAAAAAGTTTCATAGGGTAAATAGAATATTTACCTCTGCAGTTTTTATAGCTATTATATTTTGTTTAATTATAAGTTTACTAGAATTTTTCTTCTTAGATAAAATAGTTTACATGCTTGGAGCTTCAGAATCAACCTTTCCTTTAGCTAGGGACTATTTAAAAATTATATTAACCTTTAATCCACTTTTTATCTTTGCTTCAGCTTTTATAGTTTTTGTAAGGAATGATAAAGAGCCTAAGTTAGCTATGTATGCTGTTATAGGTTCAAATGCAACTAATATAATTTTAGATTATATATTTATATATATATTTGATTTGGGAATGTTTGGAGCAGCCTTAGCTACTTCTATAGGCCAATTAGTTGCTTTAGGAGTTTTATCAATACATTTTATAAGAAAAAATAATACTATGCATATAGAATTATCAGGTATAACAATAAATAATATATTAAGAATATTAAAAAATGGTACACCTAGTTTTTTAAATGAAATATCCGCAGGCTTTGTTATATTTATTTTTAACATTGTAATTTTTAATTTTCAAGGGGATTTAGGTGTTTCTGCCTATGGAATAATTACAAATATAGTTTTAATATTTATGGCAGTTTTCAATGGTGTTTCTCAAGGAGTACAACCTTTGATAAGTGTAAATTTTGGTGCTAAAAAAGAAGAAAGAGTAAAAGAGTTTTTAAAACTTACAAGAAGAATAGTAATAATTTTAGGAATATTATTTTTAAGTTTAGGCTTTTTAATTCCAAATCAAATGATAAGTTTATTTACAAGTGATAGAGGAGCCTTATTAGATATAACTAGACAAGGCATTTATTTATACTTTATAGCCTTTTTATTTAATGGAAGCAATATACTTAATATAGCTTATTTTCAAGCAGTTGAAAAGTCAAAGGAATCTTCCATATTGTCAACCTTTAGAGGATTAATATTTGTTATTATATTTATAATAATACTTCCAAAAGTTTTAGGTGTTTATGGAGTTTGGCTAACAATACCTATGACTGAGTTTAGTACTCTTTTATTATTTCTTTTCCTTGAATATAGAAATAATAAAGTAAATAAAAATAAAAACCGTTGATTATTCAACGGTTTTTATTGTAATGCAAGGGAGAATATGATAATAATTAAATAATTAAAACAGGAGGTTTATTTAATAGCTTAATATAAGTTAATAATTATAACCTAATAATATAATATGCAAATTAATCAAAATGTGATAAAAAATTAAAGAAAAATATAATAATAAATTAAATAAAAAATTGTAGAAGTTAAATAAGTTGTATATAATATTATTAAAGCACTTTTTTAAAGGAGAGATTTTTATAATGGATATTAGCAACTATAAAGAGATGGATCCATATATGTTACTTAGTATTATAAATTTAAAATTAAGAGATTATTATGGTAATATAGATAGTATGTGTGATGATTTAGGTTTTGAAAAAGATATAATTGGACAAAGACTTAAAGAGTGTGGATACATATATAATAAAGATACTAATCAGTTTGTTGCTGAATAATTATAATTTATTGTTTTTAAAATAGGGAGGATTAAATAAATGAACTTAAGAAAAGAACCATATTTATTGGTATTTGGAGCTTCTGTAGTGGATGTCTTTGGCTTTAGTAAGGCAAGTTATAGACCATATAATTCAACACCAGGGCATGTTAAAATATCTTTTGGAGGAGTTTGTAGAAATATTGCTGAAAATATGGCAAGAGTAGGAGTAAATACTAATTTTATGTCTATATTAGGCAATGACGAACATGGAAAAAGCATAGTTGAGCATTCAAAAAAAATAGGTTATCACATGGATGATTCTATGCTTATAGAAGGTGGGACTACTCCAACTTATTTAGCTATTTTAGATGAAAATGGTGAGATGGTTTCTGCAATTGCAGATATGAAAAGTATAGGAGCTATGAATACTGATTTTATAGATTCTAAAAAAGAAATCTTTGAAAATGCTGAATATACAGTTTTAGATTCTGATAATCCAGAGATAATGGAGTATTTATTAAAGAACTTTAAAGATAAAACTAATTTTATTTTAGACCCTGTATCTGCTGAAAAAGCAAGTTGGGTAAAGCATCTTATAAAAGATTTCCATACAATAAAGCCAAATAGACATGAGGCTGAAATATTAGCTGGATTCCCTATAACAGATACAGAGGATTTAATAAAGGCAAGTAATTATTTCTTAGGTTTAGGAATTAAAAAAGTATTTATAAGTTTAGATGCTGATGGAATTTTCTACAATGATGGTGTATCTTGTGGTAAAATAAAAGCAACAGAAGTAGATGTTAAAAATGTTACAGGTGCAGGAGATTCTTTTGTAGCTGGTTTAGGATATGGATATATGAATGGAATGGATATTGAAGATATTGTTAAATTTGCAATTACTATGTCTAACATAACAATATCTCATGAAGAAACAATTCATCCTGATATGTCTTTAGAAACTGTTTTGAAGAAATTAGAAAAAACTATTTGGGAAGAGAAAAAATATGATTTAAATAAATAAAATTATATTTTCTGTGTAGTATTAATTTTTTAAGACTACATAAATATAAATGTGGTGAGGTGAGGTTTTATGAATAAAAAAATTAAAAAAGGCAAACTTGCGTTATTAGCTTTAGCAGGAAGTGCTTTTGTTGCATCGCTATTATATGATAAAAGTCAAAAAAATAAAAAAGACACGGAAGTAATAGAACTTGATAGCATAGAGCTAGATAAATAGAAAAAGACACTAGTAAAAATTTACTAGTGTCTTTTTTTATACTAAAGAATTAGCTTTTTCTAAGGCTTCATTAAAGGTTTTTGGGAATTTATCTTCTCCTAGTTTATCAATAAATCCCATAAGTCTCATAACTTTCTTAGGTTGTTCTTGTAATTCAGATATTATTAAGGTAATATTACGAGATTTACAACTTAAAGCTATATTTTTAATTTGCTTATATCCTGTAACATCTAAAGTTTTAGTATGTCTCATTCTTAAAACAAGAACCTTTGCATCATCATTTATTTCCTTCATTGTATTTATAAAAGTATCTACAGCACCGAAAAATAAATGCCCTCTTATATCATAAACTAAAACATTTTCTCCAACTTTTAAATTTTCCATGTCAGTATCTATAGTAGATTTATAAGAACAGTCTTCTTCATTTAATTCATTAACTTCTATAGAAGTTGCAACTCTTCTCATAAATAGACACATAGAAACTACCATGCCTATACCTATAGCAATTACTAAGTCAAATAAAACTGTTAAGAAAAATGTAGTTAATAATATAGCTATATCACTTTTAGGAGCCTTTAGCATAGCTTTAAAGGTTCTCCATTCACTCATATTATAAGAAACTATTATTAGTATTGCAGATAAGGTTGTTAAGGGAATAAATTTAGCAAGAGGCATAAATAAAAGCATTATAAGCAGTAAAGTTATTGCATGAACCATTCCAGCTACAGGGGTTCTTCCACCATTTTTTACATTAGCTGCAGTTCTAGCAATAGCTCCAGTTGCAGGTATTCCTCCAAATAATGAGGAGGACATATTAGCTATTCCTTGAGCTATTAGTTCTGCATTTGAGTTATGTTTATCTCCAATCATACCATCTGAAACAACAGCAGATAATAAAGATTCAATTCCTCCTAAAAGAGCTATGGTAAAGGCTGGGCCTATTAAATTAATTAAGGTATTAATATTTAAATTAGGTATGGTTGGAATAGGAATATTTGAACTTATAGAGCCAAATTGACTTCCTATAGTAGCAACAGGCAACTTAAATATAAATACTACTAAGGTTGTAATAATTAGTGCAACTAAAGAACCAGGAATTTTTTTGTTTATCTTAGGCCACAGTATTAAGATAATAAGAGCTAATACTCCTATGCCTAAGGTATAAAGATTAGTTGTACCTATATTAGATATGTAAGTTTCCCACTTAGGTATAAATTCAGAGGGGGTTTTACTAATTGATAAGCCTAAAAAATCTTTAATCTGTGTTGAGAATAAAGTTATAGCTATTCCTGAAGTAAAACCTACAGTTATTGGGTAAGGAATGTACTTTATTAGGCTACCAAATCTTAATAAGCCAAATAAGACAAGAATAATACCAGCCATAAAAGTAGCGATTATTAATCCATTAATTCCATGTTTTTGAATAATTCCAAATACTATAACAACAAAAGCACCAGTTGGGCCACCAATTTGAACTCTACTTCCACCTAAAAGTGAAATTATAAATCCAGCAATAATTGCAGTTATTAGTCCTTTTTCAGGAGAAACACCTGAAGAAATACCTAAGGCAATAGATAAGGGTAAGGCAATGATTGCAACTATTATCCCTGCTATTACATCTTTTAAAATTTGTTCTTTTGTAAATCCGTTCTCTTTATCTTCTAAAAGAGAAATTAACTTTGGTTTGTACATTTAAATATATCAACTCCTTATAAAACAGTCGATTTCTATTATATTACTTAAAAGATATATTTACAATTTCGTATAACGATTTGAAACGTTATTACTTTATAAAAACTCATTATTTACAAAAAGTTAACAAAAAATTTCTTGAAGGTAACATATGTTACAGAATTTAAAGAAGATAAATTATATAATTTATTTATAATTTATACAAAGAGGTGAAAAATTATGAGTTTATTTTTAGGAAAGATTCATTTTTTATTATTTAATAAAATAAAGCATTTTGAAAGCATGGAGGAAAGAATTTTAGATTTAGCAGAAAAAAGTAATATGCCTATAAAAGAATGGATATATTATTGTAATTTAAATTTTGGAGAAAAAACTTCAAATAAGCCCTTAGAAGAAATAATAGATAAAGATAATATTCATGGGTGGTTAGAAGATAAAATAAAGTCTGCTGAAAAGAGAAGTGCTTATTATATAACTAGAATATTAGAGAAAGATAAAAATTTAAAGAAGAATATTTTATCTCTTTATGAGAAAGAAGGAAAAAAGGATGCTAAAGAAGTATTTGAAAAAGTAGATAAAGATAATATTTTAGACCTTTATAAGACATTAAATAACTATTTATTAGAAGGAATGCCTTGTGATAGACTTAATGAAATAATAGCATCTTCCTCTGAAAAATTATCCTGGAAGCTAAGAAAGGATGTGCATGAAGCAATTTGGAATTCTATAGGGGGAGATGTTAGTAACTTTCATGACTTTAGAAATGAATATATAAAGAATTTCATTTATGAAATAAACCCTGATTTATATTTTGTTTTAGGAGAAAGGGGAGAAAAAATTATATTAAAAAGATAGAAAATTACCTTTTCTTATAGTAATGGCATTTTAGCTTTAAAGAACATATTATAAAGTATAGTTTTTAACATAGGAGGATAATATGTATTTAGCTAATGAAGCCATTATAACTTTGGATTTAGGAAAGCTTAATATTTTACAGCTAGGAACAAAAGATTATTTAAGAGATGAATTAGGGAAGGAAATTATTTTTTATTTTAAAAAAGAAGCTGAAAAAAATAATATAAACCTTATAGATTTAACGCCTTATAATGAAGTTTTTTATTTTAGAGGAGAAGGGTTAAAAAAAATTAAAGACGAGGCAAAAAAATTAAATTCTTCTTTGCATATAAATTTAAATTTAAACTTTTCAAATAATAATGAAGTTACCTCTTTTGTTAAGGAAGGTGATGGAAGAGGACTTAAGTTTGCAGAAAATATAGGATATTTTTTTGAAAAGATTGATTATAAAAATAAAGGAGTTAAAAAGGGAGAGGTTTATAACTTGATTTATTTTGAAAATACTTCAATTTTAATAAATTTAAACATAAAAAGGGATTTAGAAATTTCTTCAGTTGCAAAAGATATAGGAAGTTCTTTAGCTAAGGGAGTTTTGAATTTAGGAACAAAATAGGAAAGAGAGAAATCTCCTTCCTATTTTTTTAATTTGTAAATTTCTTTAGTGTTTTCATTTATAACTTCAAAGGAATACCCTTTTTCCTTATAATATTTTATTATATAAGGAAGTGCTTTTGGAGTATTTTTATTTGAATAACCACAATGCATCAATAAAACTATATTGTTAGAGTTATTAATAGAGTTTTTAATTATATTATGTTCACTTATATTAGGGTCTATAGAATCTTTGCTATCTAAAGTCCAATCATATATTTTAAAGCCTTTTAAATGGAGTTTAGAAACTAAGCTTTCTTTTAAATTATAAGTACTATTATTAGAGCCAAAGGGAAATCTAAGGATATATACCTTATCTTTTGTTATACTTTTTATTATTTCTTGAGTTTTTAAATTTTCATTTAAGAAAGATTCATCATCTTTATATATTTTTTCTCTTATATGAGTAAAAGTGTGAAGCCCTATAGAATGACCTTCATTTTTCATTCTTAAAACTAAATCTTTATTATTATCTATTAAATTTCCAACTAAAAAGAAGGTAGCTTTTACATTATTTTCTTTTAAAATATTTAAAATTTCCTCTGTAACTTTACCAGCTGGTCCATCATCAAAGGTTAAAAAAATCTTTTTTTCTTCTATAGGAGCTGATTTTACATAATTAAAGTTGAAAAATAGATTTGAAAAAATACATATAATTGAAATTAATAGTATAGAAAATTTTTTCATTTTATAACCTCCATAAGGATTAATTTATATTTCTAGTGTATTAGTTAGTATTTTCAAAAAAAAATTAAATATAATCAAAAAAAATTTTAAATATAACTATTACCTAATAAAATTTAAGCTTTAATTGGTTCTTATTTTCTTAAGTTTATGTTATAATTAATAGAATAAAAAAATAAAGAGAGTGATAATATATGGAAAAGTATTTGAGAATTTTAATAGGAATAATTGTTACAATACTTATATTCGCTTTTGCAATTTGGATATTACCATATGTTTTATTAGTTGTTTTAGTACTTGGCTTCGTAGGATGGATATACTTTAAGTTTATAAGAAAACATCTTAGAAAAAATAAGCAAGTAAAAAGAGATGCTTATACTTACACTTTCACAAAGGAAGAAAAAAAATCTGAGTCTAGCATGCAAGATGATGGACCAGTTATTGATGTTGATTTTGAAGAAGTAAAAGATGATAAGTAAGGATTGATTAAATGAATTTTAGAAAGTTAAAAATATTTTTTGAAACAGCTAAATGCTTAAATATGACTAAGGTTGCAAAATCTATGTATATAAGTCAACCTTCAATAAGTCAAGCTATAGCAGAATTAGAGAGTGACTTAGATGTTAAGCTTTTTGATAGAATAGGAAAAAGGCTTTATCTTACCCATGAGGGAGAAGTTTATTTTGAATACAGCAGAAGAATTTTAAATCTTTATGAAGAAGCTAACAATACAATTAGAAGTAATAAAGAAGGACAAAAGGGTAAAATAGTAATAGGTGCTAGTACAACATTAGGTATATATATACTTCCAAAGTTAATAAAGGAATTTAATGAATTACATAAAAATATAGAAATCTCTTTAATAATAGAAAATACTCAACTAATAGAAGAACTCATTATGGAAAATAAGGTTGACATTGCTCTAGTAGAAGGGCATGTAAAATCTGATGAACTAGAAATATTAAATATAGGCACAGATGAGTTAGCCTTTATAGCAAATCCTAGTAACCCTATATTTTTAAAGGAAAAAATAAGCTTAACAGACTTAGAAGATGAAAAGTTTATTATGAGAGAGTCAGGAAGTGGCACAAGAGAAATTATAGAAAACTACCTTGTGAATAAGGGGTGTAATTATAATGTTTACATGGAACTTGGTAATACAGAGGCAATTGTTAGAATTGTTGAAACAGGTCTTGGTATAGCTTGTGTTTCTTATAAGGCTATTTCAGAGAGGGTTAATAAAGGCTTAGTAAAAGAAATAAAAATAGATGGGGTAAGTATAAGTAGAGAACTTCACTTAATATATCATAAAGATAAATTTATTTCTAAAAACTTAGAAACTTTTATAGAAAAAATAAAAAGTTCAAATATATGAAAAACAGGGTAATACTAATTAATTAGTATTACCCTGTTTTTATAGAAGATAAAAGAATATTGAAATAAAATGACAAAGACTTCCTAATAAAATAAATACATGAAAGATTTCATGGAAACCAAAGTTTTTAAATTCAAGAAACTTTGGTTTAAGTGCATATATAATTCCACCAAGGGTGTAAATAACTCCTCCTATTGCTAACCAAACTAAGGCTAAGGTTGGTATGTTATCAAAAAAGGGAATAGCACCTAGGGAAATCCAACCCATACCTATATACATAAGAGTTGAAATTATTCTAGGACAGTTAAACCATATCATTTTAAAAAGAACACCTAAAATTGTAAGTACTATTATTAAAGTAGTTATAATAATCTTTGCTTTACCATAAAGACCAATAAGACAATAAGGCATATAGCTTCCACAAATAAGTATAAAAATCATAGAATGGTCTAAACGTCTTAAAAAAGCTATAGTTGAATCCTTAGCTTTAACTAAGTGATATATTGCAGATGTACTATATAAAAGAACTAAGGAAAAACCAAATAATATGACAGATAAAAGTGGAAGACCAATACCATATACATAAGTGGCCTTAATAGTTAATAAAATTAAAGCAAATATAGATAGTATAGCTCCAAATAAGTGAGTAAAACCGTTTATAGGTTCTCTAAAAAATGTATTTTTCATAACATACCTCCGACAAGTTTCAAGTAGTTTTGAAAACTACTTACTATGATGTTATTATTATGATTTAAATATAGGAATATTTCAACCTTCAAATTATGGAGAATTTTTAAAATATATATATATTATTACCAAATATCTTGAATTTATTTTGATTTCCTTATAATATAGTATATATAGAACAAAATGTAGTTTTGAAAACTACATGATAAAATAAATGAAAGTGAAGTGAGTTTATGGATTTAAATAATTTATTAGAAAGTTTAAACTTAGATAACAAAATTAGCTTAGATGATATACCAGAGATAGATTTATATATGGATCAAGTTATTCAACTTTTTGAAAGTAAATTAGGAAATAATAAAAGATTTGAGGATGATAAAATATTAACTAAAACAATGATAAATAATTATGCTAAGGGTAAATTATTAATGGATATAAAAAATAAAAAATATAGTAAAGAGCATATTATACTTATGTGTTTTATATACAATATGAAAGGGGTGTTAGCCCTTAGTGATATAAAATTAGCCTTAGGAGAAATTGTTGATGAATATAATAAGGGCGAGATAACTTCTGAAGAAATTAGAAACTTATATAATATATATTTGAAATCGCAAGAAAAGAACTTAGATGAAGTTAAAAAAGAAGTAGATTTAGAGTTTAGTAATTTAGAAAAAGAATTTGAAGATTTAAAAGATAATGAGAAAAAATTATTATTTTCCTCAATACTTATAGATAAGGCTAATATATACAAAAAGTTAGCAGAAAAAATATTAGACAATAAATAAAATAAGTAATCTTGTAACAATTCATATTTAGTAGTCATAATATATATTAATCATATGATAAAACCTAGGAGGGTAATTTATGAATTGTAGAGAATGTAATTTTGAAAATAAAGGTATAGATACAAGGGAATTAGAAGAATTATTTGAAGATGTAAGATATAATGATTATCATAATTGTGATTATCATAATAAAGGTCATCATCATGTAAATAATGATTTTAATTGCAATTTAGATAGAGAATGTTGTAAAAGACCAGTACAAAAGCCAATACCTAAAAAAGGTTCTATTGAAGTACAATCTTTATTAGGATGTTCTGATGGAGAGCCAATAAGTGGAATGCCAATTGAATTATACAAAATAGATTGTAATACTGGCTTTGAACTTGTAGATTGTAAATATACAGATTCTTGTGGAAAGGTTTCTTTTAAATGTTTAGATGATGGATTATATGCTATAAAACAACCAGTAGACCCTTGTTATTTTGAAAAGCCTGAGTACTATCCATGCTATGAAGTTTGTATTTCCAAAAATAATAAGCATGCTAAGGTAGTAATTATAAATAGTTTAAGAAAAAGAGAAGAAGATTGCAATAGACCACCTATCTATTGTCATTGTCATAAAGGAGTAAGCTGTAGATAACTAAATAATAAATTGTTTATAAGCTCACAGTATTTTCTGTGGGCTTTAATTTTAATAGATAAAATTATATAATAGTCTATATTTAATTTTGTTTTTAAAGACAAAAGAAAGGAATTTAATATGATAATTAGAATTAAATATTTTAATGGAGCAACTAAATTAGAAAAAATAAGAAAAGGGAACTGGATAGATGTTTATGCAAATAAAGAGGTATTTGTAAGAGTTGGAGAGAGAGCTATGATACCTTTAGGTTTTGCTTTAGAATTACCAAAAGGATGGGAAGGACATTTAGCCCCTAGAAGTTCAACTTTTAAAACTTGGGGAATTATACAAACTAATGGAGTTGGAGTTGTAGATGATACTTACATAGGAGATAATGACCAATGGCACATGCCTGTTTATTGTCTTCAAGGAAAAGATGTTAAGGTTGAAGAAGGAAAAAATATAGAAGGGACTCTTATAAAGAAAGGTGATAAAATAGGACAATTTAGAATTATGGAGGTTATGCCAAGTATAGAGTTTGAAGAAGTTGAATCCTTTGGAAATGAAGACCGTGGTGGTTTTGGAAGTACAGGGAAAAAATAAATTATTATAAAAGTAAAAAGTTAGTAAGAGAAAAGTTCTTACTAACTTTTTATTTATTCTTCAAGAGCTTCTGAAAGTTCTTCCCAAGTAGCATAAAGTGTATCTATTTCCTCTTGAAGTGAGTTTATTTCCTTGTTAACCCGTACACTTTCAGAAGGATTAGAATAAACTTCTTCAGTACAAAGCATACCTTGAAGTTTTTCAAGTTCTTCTTCTTTTTTAGGAATTAGTTTTTCAACATCCCTAAGTTTAGCTCTTAAAGCTCTTGCGGATTTTTCAGCAGTTTTTCTTTTCTTTCTTTCTTCCTTTATTTGAGTTTTTGTTTTTCCACTATTTATTTCCTCATCAATATCTTCAAATCTATTAGGATTAGCTTTTTTATGCATGTAATAATTATAATTTCCTAAGTAAGTTTTAATTCCTTCTTCTTTTAATTCAAGTATTTTATTAATTACTTTATTTAAAAAATATCTATCATGAGAAATTACAATTAATGTACCGTCATAGCTTAAAATAGCATCTTCTAAGGCCTCTCTAGACATAATATCTAAATGGTTTGTAGGTTCGTCTAAAAGAAGAAGATTAGCTTTAGAAAGCATAAGTTTTAAAAGATTTATTTTACACTTTTCACCACCACTTAATAGAGAGATTTTTTTAAAAACATCATCTCCAGTAAACAAAAAGGAAGCAAGATAGTTTCTAATTTCAGTAGTAGTTAAATTAGGAAAATCATCCCAAACTTCATCTATTATGGTTTTGTCAGGGTCTAAATTAGATTGTTCTTGATCATAGTATCCTGTAAATACATTTTTTCCAAGAGTTACTGAACCAGAATCAGGTTTTATAATTCCCATTATTATTTTAAATAAAGTTGTTTTTCCTCTGCCATTTTCTCCAATTAAAGCAACTTTTTCTCCACGCTTTAAATCTAAGTTTACATGTTCAAATAAAAGACTATCATAACTTTTTTTTAGGTTTTCAATATGTAAAACATCATTTCCACTTTTAACTAAGGTTTCAAAGCTTATTTTAGAAGCTTCTTTTATAACTTCTGGTGCTTCTAGTCTTTCTATTTTATCTAAAGCTTTTTGTCTACTTTCAGCAGCACGAACACTTTTTTCTCTATTAAATGAACGGAATTTTTCTATAATTTCCTCTTGTCTTTTTATTTCAGCTTGTTGAAGATTATAAGCTTTTAATCTAGCTTCAATATCCTTTTTTCTAAGTTCTAAAAATTTTGTATAACTTGCATTATAGCAATGAACCTTTCCACCTATAAGTTCAAAGGTTACATTTGTTACAGAATCTAAGAAAAATCTATCATGGGAAATAACAAAAACAGTTCCTTTATAAGAATTTAAATATTCTTCAAGCCACTCTATAGCTTCTAAGTCTAAATGGTTTGTAGGTTCGTCTAAAAGTAGTAAATCAGGTTTTCTTAAAAGAAGTTTACAAAGGGCTAATCTAGTTTTTTGTCCACCACTAAGGGTTATAATTTTATTATTAAAATCTTCTTCTAAAAATCCTAAGCCCTTAAGAACTTTTGAAATTTCTCCTCTAAAGGTATAACCACCTCTGTTTTCATAAAGTTCTTGAGATAAAGTATAGTCTTTTATAAGTTTATTATGATATTCTTCATTTGAAGAGTCATAAGGCTCATTAAGTTTTTCTTCTAAGATTTTTATTTTATCTTCAAGTTCTATTAAAGAGGAAAATACAGATAGCATTTCATCATATATAGTATTTTCGCTATCTAAAGATAAGTTTTGAGAAAGATATCCTAAGGTTTTATTTTTATCTAAAAATAATTCACCACTATCATAATCTAATTGTTTGGTAAGAATTTTAAATAAGGTTGACTTTCCCTCTCCATTTGGTCCTATTAAGCCAACCTTGTCACCTTCATTTATATTAAATGTTACATCTTTTAAAATCTCATCAATACCAAAACTTTTACTTAAGTGTCTACAGCTTAAAATAATCATTTTAAAACTCCTATCATCAAATTTATAGTATTAATCACATACAATTATACTAATAATGAGCCTTTTCATCAAATCAAATATTAAATAAACCCTTATAAATAATAATATTTAATCACTTAAAGTATATTAAAAGAATAAAATATATCATTGGAGTGATGTTTTATGAAAAATGAATTTAGAGATTTATTTATAGGTATAGATAAAGAAATAGAACTTTTTAATGGAAATAAGGTTATTCCTATTAATTTTGATAATGCAGCTACAACACCTTCTTTTAAAGAAAATTTAAGTTCTATAGGGCATATGTTAAATTTATATAGTTCTGTTGGAAGAGGAATTGGCTATAAAGAGAATTTTTGTAATGATTTTTATGAAAGGTCTAGAGGAAAAATATTAGACTTTTTTAATATTAAAAATAAAGAGAAGTATACTGTGTTATATGTTAAAAATGCAACTGAAGGATTAAATCTTTTAGGAAAGGCCTTAGGATGTAAAGAAAATTATGTAATAACAACAAGAATGGAGCATCATGCAAATGATTTGCCTTGGAGAGAGTATAGCAATACCTTATATGTAGAGGTAGATGAGTATGGAAGATTAAAAAAGGAAAAAATAGAAGAATTAATAGAACTTTATGGAGAAAAAATAAAATACTTAACAATAACAGGTGCCTCTAATGTAACAGGATATTTAAATCCAATAAATGAAATAGCAAAATTAGCTCATAAAAATGGTATTAAAATAATTGTAGATGCTGCTCAGTTAGTAGCACATAGAGAAATAAATATTGAAGGCAATGAAGAAGAGGATTATATAGACTTTTTAGTTTTTTCATCTCATAAAATATATGCACCCTTTGGAATTGGAGTTGTTATTGCTTTAAAAGAATTAATAGAGGATAAGAGTCCTTTATTAAGAGGGGGAGGATCTGTTGATTTAGTATCAGATAATAAAGTTTTTTTAGATACTATTCCTGAAAGATTTGAAGCTGGAACACCAAATATAATAGGACTTTGTGCTCTTTTATCTTCTCTTAAAATTATAAAGAGAATAAGTTTTGAAAAAATAGTTAAAGGGGAAGAAGAACTTAAATATTTATTAATAAAAGGACTTAAGGACATTAATAAAATAACAATTTATGGTGATTCTAATTTAAAGGATAGAATAGGATTAGTTGTATTTAATGTAGAGGGAGTACATCATGAAGAAATGGCAAAAAGATTAGCTAAATTTAGAGGAATATCAATTAGAAATGGAAGTTTTTGTGCTCATCCTTATGTTAGAAGATTGTTGAAAATTAAAGAAAATGACTTTTTAAAGTATGCATATACAAATAAAGAAAGACCAGGAATGTTAAGAGTAAGCTTTGGCATATATAATACTCAGGAAGAAGTTTATGATTTTTTAAATTATGTAGACTTATTAAAGGGAAAAAAATTAACTTTATAAAATTTTATATAAATAAGCTTCTAAAAGTTAATTTTTTAGAAGCTTATTATTTTTATTAAAAAAATAATAATAAAATTTTTTTAATATTTATTATATAATAAATATAAAAGATTTTAAAGAGAGGAGATTTATTATGAGAAATCCATCAGAATATCATAAAGAAGGATATAATTGTACTGAGGCTATTTTAAAAACATATAATGAAGAGTTTGGAGATAACATTCCAATTTCTTTAGGAAGTGGAATGGGGACAGGACTTGCAGTTGGAAGTTTATGTGGTGCTGTAAATGGAGCAGTTATGGCTATTGGCCTTATAAAGGGAAGAGAAAGCAATGAAGAAAAAAATGAAGCTAGACTTTATGCTAAAAAGCTTTTAAATAAAGTTAGAGATGAGTTTGGCTCAGAAATTTGTTTAGATTTAAAGAAAAACAAGGTTAGTTGTAGTGAAATAATAGATTTTTCTTATAATGCTTTAAAAGAAGTTCTTAGAGAGGAATAAAAAAAGATGCATAAATTTTATGCATCTTTTTTATGTGGGTAAAATTTTAGGGTAATTAATATTTATAAAACGAAGCTATGATAAATTGGAAGTGAATCTTTATCTTCAAAGTCGCTAATTAAAGGTTTAAGATAAGATAAAGCTTCTTCTTTTATGTGATTACCTTCTTCATTTATCCATTCTTCTGGGAAGTATTTTATGTTATTAGCTATTTTATCTGCTTCAATTAAAAAGGTAGAACTTTTATAAGGAGAGGAAGATTCTCTTTTTATAGCAACCATATATCCACCCTCTGAATTTATAGAGGCCTCTAAAGCAGCTTGTCCAACCATTACTGCCTCATTTACATCAATTTTAGAAGAGGAGTGCATTGAACATCTTTGTAGAGTATTAAGTTCTAAAGATTTAACTCTATTAGTTATACTAGCTTGTATTATTAAATTTTTTAGATAGGAGCCAACTCCACCTAATTGAGCATGTCCAAAGGAATCATTCTTTGGCGCAGTTTCAGTAAGAAACTTTCCATTTTCATCTTTTAATCCTTCTGAAGCTACTATATAAACATGTTTTTTCTCTTTATATATTCTAGAAACATCTGTTAAAAAGCTTTGTACTGAAAATGCTCTCTCTGGTAGGTAAACTAAGTCTGCACATTTTTCTCCATTTATAGAGGCTAAAGCACCAGAGGCAGCTAACCATCCTGTGTCTCTTCCCATAGTTTCAATTATGAATATTCCATTGTTAGTATAAACCTTAGAGTCTAAGTATGTTTCTAAAACAGCAGTAGATATGAATTTTGCAGCACTTCCAAAGCCAGGGGTATGGTCTGTATGCATTAAATCATTATCTATAGTTTTAGGAATTCCAAAGAATTTTATATCTATGTTTTTAGCCTTTGCAAAAGCGTTTAACTTAGCTGTTGTATCCATAGAATCATTTCCACCTACATAAAAGAAAGCTTTTATATTAAGAGAATTTAAAATTTCTAAAAGATTTAAATATTCTTCTTCGCTTTCATATAGAGGTTTTAATTTATATCGACAAGAGCCTAAGCCAGAGGCCGGTGAATTTTTAAATCTTTCTAACTGAACATCATCAAGATCTGAAAGATTTATTATTTTTCTATTTAATATTCCTTCAATTCCATTTAAGCCTCCATAAACATTATCATATAATTTAAGGTTTTTGTTTGCTTTAACTAGACCATAAACACTAGCATTTATTACTGAGGTTGGTCCGCCAGATTGAGCTATAATACAATTCATTTGAAAAATCTCTCCTTTATATTACGCACATTTCTTAATAAACAAGTAAATGTGCTATACTATTTAGCTTAATAAGATACTCTATTTCATAATATACACCAATTTATTATTTATTGTCAAATTAGAATTTAGGAAAAATTAAATGGTAAATTTTATTTTAGTATTCGTATTTACTATAAAATAGAGGAGAAAAAGTTATTTTTTAGAGATTTTAAAGGGAAGTAATTTGAGTATATTATTGAGAAATTTTAATAAAAATATGAGTAACTTTTGATAAAAATAATAAAATATATGCTAAATAAAAATAAAATGTATTCAAAAATTCTTTGAAAAATATTCAAAAATTGGTTGATTTATATTTACATAATGTTTATAATTGTAAGCGAGAGGTGAAGTTTTTATGAACAAAAAAATCTTAATAGCAAGTCATGGAAAAATGGCAGAGGGAATTCAAAGTTCCTTAAATATACTTGCAGATAAGGGTGATGATGTAGAAATAATAAATGCATATATCACAAAGGAAGATTACACTCCGAAAATAGTAAATTTTATAAATGACATTGGGGAAAATGAACAAGGTATAATTTTTACTGACTTATTTGGAGGAAGTGTTAATCAAAAAGCAGTAACTGAAGTTTTATCTTCAAAAAAAGAAAATATTTTTATAATTTCTAATGCTAATTTAGCAATAATTTTATCAATTTTATTTTCAATGGAAGAGGAGCTTACAGAAGAATCTATAAAAAATGCTATAGATGAAGCTAAAGTAACTCTTGTTTCTACAAAGTTATCTAAATATGATGAGGATGACTTCTTTTAAAAGTAAAAAATAAAAAACAATATTTTAATGCAATTTAAGAAAACGATTAAATTATTTTTTTAGAAAAAAGTAATCGTTTAAAAAGGATGATTTTAGGAGGACAAAAGATATGATAACACAAGTACGCGTAGACGACCGTTTAATACATGGACAAGTAGCAGTAGTATGGACAAAGGAATTAAATGCACCACTTTTAGTAGTTGCAAATGATGAAGCAGCAAAAAATGAGGTTATGCAAATGACTTTAAAAATGGCAGTTCCAAATGGAATGAAACTTTTAATACGTTCTGTTGAAGATGCAATAAAAGTTTTTAACGACCCACGTGGAAAAGATAAAAGAATGTTTGTAATAGTAAATAGTGTTTCAGATGCTACAAAAATTGCTAAAGAAGTTAGTGATATAGAAAGTGTAAACGTTGCTAATGCAGGACGTTTTGATAAAT
Organism: Clostridium sp. TJA038; assembly: GCF_058310255.1. NCBI lineage: Bacteria > Bacillati > Bacillota > Clostridia > Eubacteriales > Clostridiaceae > Clostridium > Clostridium sp. TJA038. Next base: position 749,417 of record NZ_JBZEFA010000001.1, read on the forward strand.
CAAATCCAAAGGATAAGGTAATGGTGTTTTCAAGTGTTCAGTTAAATCCTGAGGAATTAAAAGCCGCTAAGGAGTTAGCAGAAATAGATAGTGTTAAATCTTATAATCAAGTATTACCTTCAAATCCGCAACTTGATTTAAAGAAGGCTTTATCTCAATTTTAATTTAAGGAAAATTTAAAAGGAAATAATTTTAGGGGGTAAAAAATATGTTGATGCATGCTTTAATGGCGGCACTAAGTGTATTTATCTGTTTTGCGGGAAACTATTTAACAGGACAGAGTATGATGGAACGTCCTTTAGTTGTAGGACTTGTAACTGGTTTATTAATGGGAGATATGAAAACAGGTATATTAATGGGAGCTGCTTTAGAGGCAGTATTTTTAGGAAATGTTAACATCGGTGGTGTTATAGCTGCAGAGCCAGTTACAGCAACAACTCTAGCAACAACATTTGCTATTATTTCTAATGTTGAAACAAAGGCAGCAATTACTTTAGCTATACCAATAGGTATGTTAGCAGCTTTTGTTGTTATGTTTTTAAAGAACGTTTTAATGAATGTTTTTGCACCTGCTTTAGATAATGCTGCAAGAGAAAATGATCAAAAGAAAATAGTAGCACTTCATTATGGAACATGGGCTTTATATTATCTTATAATTTCTGCAATATCTTTCTTAGGAGTTTTACTTGGTAGTGGTCCTGTAAACGCTTTAGTAGAAAATATACCAGCTAGATTAATGAATGGCTTAAGTGCAGCAGGAGGACTTTTACCAGCTGTTGGTTTTGCAATGTTAATGAAGTTACTTTGGGATAATAAGTTAGCTGTATTTTATTTATTAGGTTTTATTCTTACAGCATATTTAAAATTACCTGCTATTGCTGTAGCAGTTTTAGGAGTTGTTATATGTGTTATAACATCTCAAAGGGATTTACAAATTTCAAAACTTGTTCTTGTAGGGCCTAAAAATTCAGGACCTATAACTAAAGAGGATGAAGAGGAGGAATTTTTTGCATGATGAAAATGAATGAAAACTTATCAATTGAAGATAAAAAAATGTTACGTTCAGTATTTTGGCGTTCTTGGACTATGAATGCTAGCCGTACTGGGGCAACTCAGTATCATGCTGTAGGGGTTATATATACTCTTTTACCTGTAATAAATAGATTTTATAAAAGTAAAGAAGATAGAGCAGAGGCTTTAGTTCGTCATACCACTTGGTTTAATGCAACAATGCATTTAAATAATTTTATAATGGGTCTTGTTTCAGCTATGGAGAAGCAAAATAGTGAAGATGAAAATTTTGATTCAGGTTCTATAACTGCGGTTAAGGCTTCCTTAATGGGACCTCTTTCAGGAATAGGTGATTCATTTTTTTGGGGAATATTAAGAGTTGTAGCTGCTGGAATTGGTATCTCATTAGCTAGTACAGGTTCTCCACTAGGTGCGATTGTTTTCTTATTATTATATAATATACCAGCATTTTTAATACATTATTATGCTCTTTATAGTGGATATTCAGTAGGAGCAAACTTTATTCAAAAGCTTTATGAAAGTGGAGGAATGAAAATATTAACTAAGGCTTCAAGCATATTAGGACTTATTATGATGGGTTCTATGACTGCATCAAATGTTAAGTTTAAAACTATACTTCAAGTTGCAGTAGAAGGTAGTGATAAACCTATAATGATTCAAGAATATTTAAATCAATTATTTATTGGAATAGTTCCATTATGTGTAACTTTACTTGCTTTTTATCTTTTACGTAAAAAAGTAAATATAAACATGGTTATGTTTGGTGTTATGTTTTTAGGAATAATATTAGGATTAGTGGGAATATGTTAGTTTAATTAAAAAATGAAGGTATATATTTTAATATATCCTTCATTTTTTTACTTTTTAAAGGATAAAAGTAAAAATTAAATATATTTTATACAAATTTTTTTATGTGATATAATTTATATTAATGATTTAAGTATTTGTTTAGGAGATTGTTATGGAAGTAAAAGAAATATTTAAGGATAAGGGTGTTAAAGTTACCAAGGCTAGATTATTAATATATGATTTATTAAAAGAAAGTGATAGAAGCCTTACAGCAGATTACATATATAATAAATGTAAGGAGATAAATTTATCTACTGTTTATAGAACTTTAGAGATTTTTTTAGAAAAAGGTCTTGTTGATAAGTTTGAATTAGGAGATGGTAAAAGTTATTATAAATTAAAAAGTAATAATATGCATAAGCATATTTTAGAATGTGATTTATGTCATAAAGAAATAGAAGTTCCTTGTCCTATGCAACAAATAGAAGAGCTTTTGAGAAATCAAACTGGATTTAAGGTTAAGGAACATAATCTTACTTTAAAGGGAATATGTAAAGAGTGCATAAATGAAAATAATAAATAAATTAGAATTTAAAGCTTTAAGAGAGTGAAATAATTCATTTTCTTAAAGCTTTTTCACTTTCTTGTATAAATTCACAAAAAAGAAAATTTAAAGAAAATATTTTATAAAACTAAAATTTTTCCATTGTTTATAATAATTAGATTACTTAAAATTATGGTAAAAAGAGGAGGGGTTATATGATAAAGTTTAAAGAGCTAAAAAAGGATAATATTACTATAGTTAATATATATAATTTTATAAGAAAAACAGTTTATCCAAGTGGTGAATTTGTAGAGGATGATTTTAATACTGTAGTTAAAGAAATTGAACTTATAAAACAGTATGGATTTCCTGCAACTTATGCCTTAAAACATGATGCATTAATGGATGAAAGGTTTATAAAGCTTATAAAAAGTTCTTTAGAGGAATATGATGAAATTGCTGCTTGGTTTGAAATAACAGAAGAATTAGCAAAAAAGGCAGGAGTTCTTTGGAAGGGAAAAACTCCAATAAATGATTATGTAAATATTGGGTACTCCTTAGGGTATACGCCAGAGGAGAGATTTAAATTAATAGATGCATATATGAAAGATTTTAAAAATATATTTGGTTATTATCCAAAGACTGTAGGTTCTTGGGTTATAGACATAAGAAGTTTAAAATATTTTAAAGAAAAATATGGAGTTATTGGAGGAGCTATTTGTAGAGACCAAATTGGAACAGATGGTTTTACTCTTTGGGGAGGATATTTTAGTCAAGCTTATTACCCAAGTCTTTTAAATGAATATATGCCAGCTCAAAGTTTTGAAAATCAACTAGATTTACCTTTGTTTAGACTTTTAGGGCCAGATCCAATTTATAATTTTGAAGAAGGTTTAAGAGAGGAATTAAAAGGGGTTCACACCTTAGAGCCAGCTTGGATAATTGGACAAGACAAAAGATGGATTGAATGGTTTTTTGATTGTTTAAATAATAAGGATAATTTAGGGTTTTCTTACGCTCAAGTTGGACAGGAAAATACTTTTTTATGGAATACAATGTATAAAGGGTATGAAGTTCAAATAGAACATATATCTAAATTAGAAAAAGAAGGGAAAATAAGAATTGAAACCTTAGAAGAAAGTGCAACTTGGTTTAAGAAAAAATATAGATTAACTCCAGTAACAACAGCTTTAGCTAAAAAAGATTGGAATACTTACAATATGAAAACTCTTTGGTATAATAGTAGATTTTATAGATGTAGTTTTTTATATGAAAATAATATATTAAGTATTAGGGATATACATTTATTTAATGAAAATTATATGTCAAGATATTTTAATGATTTTTTAAAGGAGAATGAAAGTATTTTTGATACTCTTCCTTTGATGACTCCTCATTATTGGAAAAAATATATAAGTGAAAGACCTAATATAAGCTTTTTAAGATATAAAAAATTAGGAGATTATGAGAAGGTAGAGGCTAAGGATTTTGATTTTAAAAAGATAAGTGATGAGATTTGTAAGGGAATTTTAAAATTAAATGATAAAGAGGAAATAAATATTCTTCTTAAAGAAGATTCTATAAATATTGTTTTTAATTTAAAAAATGAAGATAAATATTTATTATGTATAAATATTTTACCAGTTTTAAAGAAGTTAAGTAAAAAGATGTTATTCTGTGAACATAAAGGTTTTGAATTTAATGTTTCTTTAAAGGAAGGAATTTTTATTTATGAAGATGGAAAGGTATTAATAATTCCAGAGAATAATAAAATAATATTAAATTTAAATACACTTTGTGAAAAGGTTTTAAAAGAAAGCTTTTTTACTTCTTATTATTTTAAAAATAAAGAAAAGGTAGACCTCTATATTCCTAAATATAAAGGTGTTAAGAGAGAGAATAAAATTAAGCTAAGGGCTTTTAGGCCAAAAGCTAATATAGATACACTTTTACTTAGTAAACCTTTTTCTAAGGAAATTATTTTAGAGAAAAAAGATGATTTTGGGGAAATTAGATACACTTTAGATGGAAGTGAGCCAAAGATAGATTCTCCTTTATATCAAACTCCTTTAGTTGTAGAGGATAAAACTTTTTTAAAAGCTAAGGTTTTTAGAGAAGGGTATAAGGAAAGTGATACCATAGAAAGCAGAATATATGTAACCTTGCCTATAAAAGATATAAGAGGTTTAACTAATCCTACAGAACATTATATGTATAACAGAAACGGAGTTTATGATTTAATAGATGGAAAAAAAGGAACCTTACATTATACAGATGGAAATTGGTTAGGATATACAGAGGATGTAGTTGTTATAGTTGACCTAGGAGAAGAAAAATTAATAAAAGAAGTAATGATTGGTTTTTTACAAGATACAAGAGCATGGATATATTATCCTAAGTTTGTTGAGTTTTATTCTTCTTTAGATGGAGTGAACTTTTCTCTTTTAGAAAGAATAGAAAAAGACTTAAATGAAAAAAGAGAAGAGGTTGGGAAAAAAGATATATGTGCAAAGAGGAATTTAAAAACAAGATATATAAAGATTTATGCTAAAAATGAGGAACTTTGTCCTTCATGGAGTATAATGCCAGGAGAGGGACCAACATTTATTTTTGCAGATCAAGTAACTGTTATATAAAATAATTTTAAATATTTAGCTTAATAATTATATAGATTATAATTTTTAATGATAATTTTAAAAAAATAAGGGGGCAAAATGGACAAAAGAATTGATTTAACTAAGGGGAAAATAACAAGTAATCTTATAAAACTTTCCATACCTATTATGGCAACCTCCTTTATACAGATGGCTTATAATATGGCAGATATGATTTGGGTTGGTAGAGTAGGAAGTAATGCAGTAGCTGCTGTTGGAACTGCTGGATTTTTTCCGTGGCTTGGTATGGCTTTTGTTATGATTTCAAAGGTTGGGGCTGAAATAAAGGTTGCACAAAGTTTAGGAAGACAAGATATTGAAGGAACAAAGGAATATATAAAAAGTGCTTTTCAAATAAATATTATCTTAGCTCTTTTATACTCACTAATTTTGCTTTTATTTAATAATCAATTAATAGGATTTTTTGATTTAGGAAATCTTGAAGTTATAAAAATGGCTAGAATATACTTAATAACTATTTCAATAGGAATGATATTTAGTTTTTTAAATCCAGTTTTTACAGCAGTTTTCACAGGTTCTGGAGATAGTAAAACTCCTTTTATAGCAAATACTATAGGATTGATTTTTAATATAGTATTTGACCCTTTATTAATATTTGGAGTAGGATTATTTCCTAAGCTTGGAGTTTTAGGTGCTGCTCTAGCCACAGTTTTAGCTCAAGTTATAGTTACTATTACATTTTTATATATAATGATAAAAAGTAAAGCTAAGTATTTAAAGGTTAATATATTTACTAAAATAAATATAAATTATGTAAAGATTTTATTTCATATTGGTTTACCTGCTGCCTTTCAAAGTGGATTATTTACTGTTTTCTCAATGTTTATAGGAAAAATAGTTGCAGTTTTTGGTCCTATTCCTATAGCGGTTCAAAAGGTAGGTTCTCAAATAGAAGCAATTGCATGGATGACCTCAGGAGGAATAGCCACAGCTTTAGGGACCTTTGTTGGGCAAAATTATGGAGCTAAGAAATTTAAAAGAATATCTGAAGGTTTTAATATAACAATGATAATAGCTATTTGTGTAGGGATTTTTGCTTCTTTTATTTTAATTTTCTTTGGAGAAGAAGTATTTAGTGTATTTATACCAGAAGCTAAGGCTATTGAAGAAGGAATTGTTTATTTAAAAATTCTTGGATATTGTCAAATACTAGTTTGTATAGAAATAACTACAACAGGTGCTTTTAATGGTCTAGGAAGAACTTATATACCTTCTATAGTTAGTGTTTTATTAACTGGTGCTAGAATTCCAATGGCTTATATAATGTGTAAACCAGAATTTTTAGGTTTAGAAGGAATTTGGTGGGCTATAAGTATAACAGGAGCTTTAAAAGGTATTGTTATATATGGAATATATAGATATTTATATAAAAAAGATAAATTATTTAAGTATAATGAAGAAGGAAAAGATAAGACTATAAGCTTATAATATTAAAAGTACAAATAAATTAATGAAAATTTTAAAGGTATTTCATTAAATTTATTTGTACTTTTTATTATGATTTTTTTCTATTTAATATTAAGGATAAAATAAGAACTACTACTGAGGTTAAAGCTATAGTTCCACCAGGGGCTAAGTCAAATAAAGAAGATAAAAGTAAACCACTTAAAACATCTATAACACCAACTATCATAGATATGATTAAGGATTTAGTAAATCCCTTCTTAAATTGCATTGCAGTTGCTGCAGGAATTACAATTATAGAAGAAATAACAAGTATTCCCATAACCCTAATAGAAACTGATATAGTAGCTCCTACTATAATAGTAAAAATATAATTTATAAGTTTTGTATTAATTCCAGCAATTTTAGCACCTTCTTCATCAAAGGTTGTGTATATTAATTTGTTATATAATAAAAATATACCTATAAAGCAAAGAATAGAAACTAATCCTATTATTATTAAATCACTTTTTGAAACTGTTAATATACTTCCAAATAAAAAGGAATTAACTGTTGTACTAGATTTACCACTACTAATTAATATAAGTGCTAAACCTAAGCTAAAGGTAAGTATAATAGACATTGATAGTTCTGCATATTTTTTGTAATAATTTCTTAAAAGTTCAATAAGCAAAGCACATATAGTTGTAAATATAAATGCACTTAAAAGAGGATTTATACCAAAAACTAATCCTATAGCAACTCCAGCAAAGGAAGAATGTGATAAGGTATCTCCTATCATTGAATATCTTTTTAGCACTAAGAAAAGTCCTATACAAGGACATAAAAGAGATATTATAAACCCTGCCATAAAAGCATTTCTCATAAATTCAAATTGAAAAATATTTTGTATAATAGACATTTTAAAAGACCTTTCTATATAAATTCCGTATTTGTTTTATTGATTTTTTTAAAGTAATCTGAGGCTTTATATAATTTAGCCTTAGAAGATTTAAGCTCTAAAATATATGAAGAATATCTTAGAGATTTTTGTATATTGTGTTCAACACATATAATTGTCATAGCTTTTTCTTTATTTAATTTATATATAAGTTCATATATATCTTTTTGAGTCTTTTCATCTATTCCTGTGGAGGGTTCATCTAAAATTAAAATTTTAGGATGGCCTATTAAAGCTCTAGCAATAAAAACTCTTTGCTGTTGTCCTCCTGAGAGAGAACCTATTAGCTTATCCTTAAATTCTAACATATTAACAGCTAAAAGAGCTTTATCTATTTCGCTTTTATCCTTTATCTTTAAGGTTTTTAAATGTATTTTTAAGACTTCATAAACTGTAATTGAAAATTGAGAATTGAAATTATCAACCTTTTGAGGAACATAGCCAACACTTTTTAAGTTTATTTCTATATTTCCTTCAATAGGTTTTAAATATCCTAATAAAAGTTTTAAAAGAGTAGTTTTAGAACTTCCATTTTCCCCTACTATAGATATAAATTCCTTCTCTGGTAAATTTAAGTTTATATGGTCTAATTGATAAGGCTTTTTACCATTATAGGAGAAGGAAAGATTGTTTATTTTTATCAAGTTTTATCACTCCTAATTTAATTCTAAATAAATTATACATGGATTTTAAAGTAAGTGCAAATAATTTGCATTTTAAGTTAACCTTTCTATTTTTTCTAAGGACCATATATTATTTTTATTCTTTTTAAAGTATGCTAAGGCATTGGTAGATTTATGGGGCTTTTCATAAGTAAGACCCTGTATATTTAAAATAGCAATATCTTTGTCTAAAAATTTTAAGTCAAAATTTTTTATTGTTAAGAAACTATTTTCTATATCTCCCTTTGTTGATAAATATTCTGTAGCAAAGTATAAATCTTTACATTTTTGATTAACATAAAACTTATTAGCTATAAATAAGGAAGGAAAAATAATAAGAAAGATAAGAGAAATTAAAAAAATAAATCTTCTTATAAAAAATTTATTCATTAAAAAACCTCCTTTAAATATTTATAGTAATATTTTACCATAATTTTACATATCAATAAAAGTTATAAAGCTTATTTATATATATAATATATACTTGCAAATATAAATATAAAATTTATAATTAGTATATATAGATATAGAGGAAAGGATGATATAATATGGATTTTTCTTCATTAGTCATAATGGAAAAGGATAAAGAAAATGGAATTATAAAAGGGGAACTTGGTAGTTATTATATTTTAGAAGGAAGTAATTTTGTTAAGAAGTTATATTGTGTAGATGGTGAGGTAAGTCTTTTTTTTGATACAGATAAAGATGTGTTAGAATGGGAGTTTTCAGCTATATATGATTTATTTGAAAGTGAAAAATTTACTTCTTTAGGTTATAGTATAGAAGAGGTTGATGAAGAATATAATCCAACTTGGAGAGTTAAATTTAATTTTGAAGAAGAACATGAAGAAATGAGAGCAGTCTTAAATGAACTTTGCTCAATTATAAATAATCAAATGAAAAAGGTTTTTTTAGATATAGAAGGTAAGGAAGAAGATTACAAATAATATTTGAAGGGAGAATTAAGATGAGTGAGGTTAAAGAGTTAAAAACAAGAGATGAAATATTAGATTGTTATAAGTGGCGAATTGATAAAATATATAAAGATGAAAATAAGTGGAATGAAGATTTAGATAAATTAAAAAAAGAAGCTAAAGCTTTAAAGGATTTTGAAGGAAAATTAGATAATAAAGATGAATTAAAAGCCTTTCTTTTATTAAATGAAAAATTAAGTAGAAAATTTGAAAAGTTATATGTTTATGCTCATATGAGAAGTCATGAAGATACAACTAATGCTAAAATGCAAGATTTAGTAAATAAAATAGATTTTTATTCAGCAGAATTTTTAAGTTATACTGCATATTTTGTTCCTGAAATTTTAAGTTTAAAAGATGGAGTGATAGAAGAATTTATAAAAGAAGATAAGGATTTAAAAAAGTATAAAATTTATTTTGAAATGATATTAAAGGAAAAACCGCATGTATTATCAAAGGAGGCAGAAGGGATTTTAGCTTCAGTTTCAGATTGTCTAGGAGCCCCTGAGAGTATATACTCAATGCTTACAAATTCAGATATGACCTTTGGAGAAATTTTAGATGAAGATGAAAAGTTAGTTACTTTAAGTGAAGGAAATTATAGTTCTTTTATAAAAAGTAAAAATAGAAGAGTAAGAAAAGAGGCATTTAATCTTTTATTTTCAACTTATAAAAAATACGAAAATACCTTAGCAACAAGTTTATCAAGTTCTATTAAAAATTTTGTTTTTAATAGTAAAATAAGAAAATATAAAAACTCTTTAGAGGCTTCCTTAGAGCCTAATAATATTCAAAGTGATGTATATTATAATGCTTTAAAAGCAGTAGAAAATAATTTAGATTCACTTCATAGATATGTGGAAATTAAGAAAAAGCTTCTTAATTTAGAGGAAATTCATATGTATGATTTATATGTTCCTGTTATAGATAATAATAAGGAAGTTTTAGAGTATAATGATGCTATAAATTTAGTTAGAGAAGGTTTAAGGCCTTTAGGAGAAGAATATTTAAATATATTTAATGAAGGAATAAATGAAGGCTGGGTAGATGTTTATGAGAATAAGGGAAAAAGAAGTGGTGCTTATTCATGGGGTTCTTATGACACTATGCCTTATGTACTATTAAATTATAATTATGAACTAAATGATGCCTCAACTTTAGCTCATGAAATGGGTCATTCTATACATTCTTATTATACTAGAAAGACACAACCTTATATATATGGAGATTATAGTCTTTTTTGTGCAGAGGTTGCTTCAACAACAAATGAAATTTTACTTATACACTATTTAATAGAAAAGGAAAAAGATAAAAATAAAAAGTTATATTTAATAAATCAAGAGTTAGAACAAATAAGAACAACTGTCTTTAGACAACTTATGTTTGCAGAATTTGAACTAAAAACTCATGAAATTGTTGAAAGTGGGGAGTCAATAACATCAGAAGTTTTATGCAACATGTGGAAAAACTTAAATATAAAATATTTCGGTAAGTCAATGAATGTAGACGAAGAAATAGCTATAGAATGGGCTAGAATACCTCATTTTTATTCTGATTTTTATGTATATCAATATGCTACAGGATATGCAGCGGCTTCTTCCTTTGCAAAAGAAATTCTTACAAAGGGAGAGGAGGCTGTTAAAAGATATAAAGAATTCTTAAAGGCTGGAGGTTCAATGTATCCTATAGATACCTTAAAAGTAGCAGGAGTAGACATGACTACAGAAAAACCTCTTCAAGATACATTTAATAGATTTAATGAGCTTTTAGATATGTTAGAAGAAATTATTTAGAAAATGAGGAGAGGCAATGAGTAAATTTGAGCAAGATTATTTTAACTTACTTATAAATAATTATGGCTTTTATGTTGAAGATTTAAAGGGAAAAGGTAAGGAGTTATGGATAGCCTTAAAAACTGTTAAAGATGATGGTAAATATGCAGTTATAATATCTAAGTCTTATGAAGAAGAAGAAAATTTAGAAATAGCAAAAGAGTATTTAGAAACTTTAGATAAGCCTTATTCTCTTCATAATATAGTTATATACAAAAACTATGTTAAAAATGAAAAGGAGGAAGAAGACTTTGCTATAGAAGAAAATTGCCATAGAGTAATTGTTGATGCTGAAAAAAAAGAAATTATAAAAAGTGATAGAAGCTCTGAGCCTTTAGTTAAAATACTTGATTTTTTATTAAAGAAGAAAGAGGAAGTAAAGCTTCCTTGGTATAAAAGATTAAAATGTGGAAAGGTTACAGCTATATTAATAAGTTTAAATATTTTAGCCTTTTTAATTTGTCTTATAATAGCAACTGCTCTTGGAGCAGGATTTTTTAGAAATCTTATAGAGATGAATCCACAGATTTTATATTGGATGGGAGCAAAGCATAATAATGCCATAATATTTAATGGAGAATATTATAGGCTTATAACCTCAATGTTTTTACATGATGGAATTGTACATCTTGTATTTAATATGTATGCTTTATATATATTAGGAGATTTTATAGAAAAAATTTATGGAGCAAAGAAATATTTAGTTATATATTTTGTTTCTGGTATAGTTGCTAGTTTATTTAGTCTTTATTTCTCACCACTTATGGGAGTTGGAGCATCAGGGGCTATATTTGGACTTTTAGGGGCTAGTTTAGTTTTTGCTTATAGTGAAAAGGATAAAATTGGAAAGAGTTTAATAACTAATATAATAGTTATTATTCTTCTTAATATATTTATAGGTCTTTCTCTACCTAATATAGATATTTCTGCACACTTTGGAGGTTTTATAGCAGGAGCTATTTTAGCTATTTTTTTCAATAACTATAAGATAATAAAGAAATAATATAAAAGACTTTTCTTATTATTACATAAGAAAAGTCTTTTTTTAGAATAATTTTAAAAGATTTAATTTTAAAAATACACTTATAGAATTATCTTCAAAATTTATAGTAAATACTATATACTAAAAGGTGGATAATAATTAAGGATAGGAGAGAAATGTTTTGCAAATTTCAAAGGTTGATATAAAGTTAAATGAAGAGGATATAAAAAGTTTTATTAATGACTTTGTTAAAATAAAAGGACTTACTATAAATAGTTTGAAAATAAAAGAAGGGATAGAAGTTGAAGGTGTTTTTAAAAAGGTTCTTTCCTTAGGATTTAAGGCAAGAATAGATATTTTAGGTATAGAAGATAACAACTTAGTTTTAGAATTTTCAAAGGCTAAGCTTATGAGTGTTGGTATATTAAAACCCTTTAGAAAAATAGGGTTAAAAATAGCTTTGAAGGGTTTTAAAGAACAAGGAATTTTAGTAAAGCAAGATAAAATACTTGTAAGTTATAAGAAAATTTTAGAAAAAATACCTTTTTTAAATTTAAACTTTAATACTTTAGAGATTAAAGAAGGACTTTTACATATATCTTTAGATAAAATTGATCTAGAAATTTCAAAACTTAAAGAACCTGTTTTAGAAATAGAAGTTAAAGAAGACATTGAGGAAGAAAAGACAGAAGATTATATAATGAGTATAAATGTAGAAAAGGTTAAGGATAGTTATACAAGTAGTAGGGAATTTGTAGTTGAGCATATTCCAAATAAGGTAAAGGATTATAAAGATTACATAATGTTTATACCAGATATAGTTGCTTTGATTTTTAGACTTTTAAAAGATAAAAGAGTACCTCTTAAAACTAAAGCTATAGTTTCAGCCTCTTTAGGTTATGTAGCTTGTCCTATAGATATTTTACCTGATAAGATTCCTTTTTTAGGAACTCTAGATGATTTTACTGTTATTTTTTTCGCTTTAAATAGAATAATAAAAGATGTAGATATAAATATTATATTGGAAAATTGGCAAGGAAAAAATGAGTTTGTTATTGTTTTAAGAAAAACTGTAGAGTTTTTCGGAGGCTTTACAGGAGCTAACAATTTAGAAAATATATATGAAGTTATAGATTTAATTACAAATTAAAAAGGAGAATAATATGGCTAAAAAGTATTATGCAGTAGCAAAGGGAAAGTCAGGAGTGGCAAAAATTTTTGAAACTTGGCAAGAGTGTCAAAGTGAAGTTATAGGAGTTAAGGGAGCTAAATATAAAAGTTTTGCTTTAAAAGAAGAGGCTGAAGAATTTATTAAGCTTCATGAAAGTGGTGTAAGTATTAAAGAAACTAAAGGATATGAGGAAAATATAGATGATTTAATCTATATTTATGTAGATGGTAGCTTTATGGTGCAAAAAGGTAACTATTCTTATGGTTTTTTAGTTGTAAAAAACAATGAGATTTTACATGAAGATAAGGGAGTTGGATATAATAAAGAAGCTATAGCTTTAAGAAATGTTTCAGGAGAAGTTGAAGGTGCTATGAGAGCAGTTAGTTATGCTATAGAGAAAGGATATGAAAATATAATTCTTTGTTATGATTATCAAGGAATAGAAAGTTGGGCTTTAGGAACTTGGAAGAGGAATAATGACATAACAAAGAATTATCATGAGTTTATGAAAGATAAGTTAAATAAAATCAATGTAAAGTTCAAAAAAATAAAGGGGCATAGCGGAAATAAGTTTAATGATAGAGCTGATATTCTTGCTAAAAAAGCCTTAGAAAGTATTTAATGCTATTACTTACCTCTTATAAAAATTTTTTAACTACACAAAATAGTTATAAATCAATTATTATTAAAGAGGTGATTATTATGGGAAAAAAAATAATGACTACTTTAGCAATAGGAGCCATAGGAGCAGCTGTTGGAATGATGGTTACACCAAATCTAGACAGAAAAACACAAAGAGCTTTAAAAAGGGCTTCAAGAAGAATGATTGATGCCGCCGGCGAAAGTATGGGCTGGATGGAATAAGATTTATTAAAAAAGCAGCTTTAAGCTGCTTTTTTGTATATATATAGAAATTTTTTTTCATAGTGGAGAATTTTTTGATTATAATATATAATATTTTTAAATAATAAGTGTGTATATTAAAAAAACAGAAATATAACTTCTTAAAATTAAAGTATATTATTAAAAGATTTTAAAAAATGCACAAAGATATAGATTTTTTTACAAAAATACTGAATAATTGACATTCAAACCTAAATTTATGATATAATTTAAGTGGTTATGGATGTTAAAATAATAACAGTAAGAGGATGATTTAAGCTATGGAAATATTATCATTGGGAGAAAAAATAAAAAGAAGAAGAAAAGAATTAAATATGACTCTTAAGGAATTAGCAGGAGATAGAATAACTCCAGGACAAATTAGTTTAGTTGAATCTGGAAGATCAAATCCTTCTATGGACCTTTTAGAGTACATTGCACTTACATTAAATACTTCTGTTGAATATTTAATGGAAACTGAGAAAACACAGGCTGAGAAAATATGTTTATACTATGAACAGATAGCTGAAAGTGCTATTTTAAATGATGATATAAAAAAGGGTGAGAAATTTATTGAATATGCTATATATTATGCAGATAAGTATGACCTTATATATAGAAAAGCTAAAAATTTAGCTTTAAAGGCAGAGATGCATTTGAAAAATGAAGAACATCTTTTAGCCCAACAGTATTTTCTGTCTGCAAATATGTTATTTTTACAAATCAATAGTCATATAGATATGGTTAAAACTTACGTTAATATAGCAAAAATAAGCATTCACTCTAAGGCATATTATTCGGCAAATTCATACTTAAAAGAAGCAGAGAAGATATATATAAATAATAAGCTTACAGAGGATTTACTTTTAGGTGAAATTTATTATTTAATATCAAAAACATACTTCTTTATTGAAAATTTACAAAAGGCAATAAATTTTGCATTTTTAGCGAAAAGCGAATTTGAAAAAGTTTACAACAAAAAAGCTTATGCTAAAAGTTTAGAATTATTAGCAGAGGAACATGCTAAAGTAGGAGATTTAGAAAGCGCTATAGCATATTCTAAGCAAAGTCTTAACGTATATAGAGAACTAGAACAATTAGATAAAATAAGTGCTATAGAAGATTCTCTAGGAAAATTATTCTTTGAATTTGATAATATAGAGGAATCTTTTGAGCATTATAATAGAGCTATGAAGATAAGAGAAGAAAATACAGATTCTAAACTTTTAGATACTTTATTTAATTTATGTGAAAATCATATTAAAACAAAAAATATTACTAAGTGTATAGAAATTTTAAATGAAATAAAAAATAAATTAAATATTAGTGATGTTAACAGATTAATAGAATATAAAATTTTAACCTTTAGAATTGAAGTTCTGCAAAATAATATAAAAGAAGCAGAAAATATTTTATTAGATACACTTGAAATTGCAAAAAGAAATAATATGAAAAAGAAAGAAGCAGATATCTCTATTAGACTTGGAAAGTTTTACTTAGAATTAAAGAGAGATTATGAAGCTGCCAAATATTTAGACAAGGGTATAAATAATCTTAAAAATTTAGGTGTAATTAAAAGTTAAGGTATAGGTGAGAGTAATGGATTTTTTATCTACAGGGGAGAAAATAAAAAGAGCTAGAATATATAAAGGTTTAACCTTAAAGCAGCTTTGCGAAGACGACATATCTATATCTAGAATGAGTTGTATAGAAAATGGAAAAGTAAAAGCTGATAAATGGGTATTAGAATTAGTTGCAGATAGGTTAAGTTTAGACCTTGAATATCTTTTATGCGATGATTTAACACAATTAAATAATTCTATTAGTAAATACATGAAAAAAAATATATTAGATGATGAAGAAGCAGAAGAAATTAGAGAATATTTAGAGTATTCTTTAAGTAAAGGTTATGAAGATATATCTTCAAAGCTTATGCATATTCTTTTTATAAGTTACACAAATCTTAGAGATTTTAAAAAGGCTAAGGATTTATTAAGTGAATATTCAAATATTTATGAAAGTAACAAAGACAGTAAAAGAAGATATTATGAAGATTTAGCTTTATATTTTACAGTAAGAAAAAATTTTTCAGATGCTATAACTTACTATAATATGCTTTTAGATTTTTTACTAAAAGAAGGAATAGAAAAAAATACTGAAATTTATATAAAAAATGCAACAGCTTTAGCAATTTGCAATTATAGAGTTGGAAACATAAATAAAAGTAAAGAAATAATTGAAGATATTTTTTCTATAAAAGGAATTAATGTTAATGAAAAGTGCTTAGGAGAAGCGCAAGGAATTTTAGCTATTTTAGAACTTTTAGAAGGGGATTATGAGGAGTTTAGTAATAACTATAATAAGTACAAAGAAAAGGTAGATTGTAATTGTTATAATTGGAAAAGAATAAATAGTTTAATTATTGATGCCTTCTTAAAATGTGGAAAGTATGAAGAAGCACAAAAGCTAACAGAACATTCCATATTTAACGTTAATAAAGAGGATAAAATAGGTTATATAGAACTTCTATTATTTATAATAAATGTATATAATAAAAATGGTTGTATAGAAAGTGTTAAGGAATACTGTGATTTATCCTTAGAACTTGCAATAAATAAAAATAATATGTTTTTTATAGAAAGAAGTTATTATTTTAAGGCTGAACTTAGTAAAAATGAAAGAAGTGATATGCAATGGGAAATGTATATGAATTTAGCTACAGACCTTTTACTTAAGTTTGGTACTTATGAAGAAAAGAGAGCAAGATATTTAGAAATGGCAGACCTTTATCATTATTTAGATGATACTAATGAAGCTTTAAAATATTTAAGCTTTGCTATAAAAGAAGTAGATAACTTATATTAAAACAATAAAAGAGTTAGAATTTAAAATTCTAACTCTTTTTTATATAGTTAATCTCTATAAAATAAATCCATAGTTTGTTGTAAAAAACTTAATTTGCAATTAAAACAGTTTATATTTATAGGTCTAAAAAATTTTTTTAGCCTTGCCATAAAAAATACCTTCTTTCATATCTTCTCTTTTCTTTTATGAGTTTATTATATAATTAATTTAGATAAAAAATAATTTCTATTCATGTTTAAAAAAATGTACAAATGTAAGGAATTTTTAAAAGGTAAATTTTATAAAAAGGCAAAAAAGTACTGTTTTTTCATGTTTATTATACAATATTAAAGCTTTTTAAGTATAAATAGTTCTGCACAATAACCCTGAAGGGTTGTTTGTATATTTAAAATAGTATTTTTCTTTGAATACTTAAATTCTATTTTAGGATAAGAAGCTTTAAAGAGTATATCTTTTTCAGCTTTTCTTAATCTTTTAGGTTTTCCCATAGAAATCCAATAGTTAAAGGAAGAACCAAAGTTTTCTCCTAAGGTGTATTTAGTTATTCTAACGTCACTATCTAAATCTATTAAGTTTAAGGAAAGCTTTTTATCTACCAAGTCCTTAACTCCTCTAAGTTTAGTAAAATCTTTAAAATCTATTATAGAATTAATATCTTCATTATAAGTATAAACTAGAAGTTGATACTCATCTTCTGATTTAGTAAGTATATATCCATTTCCTTTATAAAGAAGAGTATCTCCAAGCTTACTTAGAAAATAATAAGCATAATAGGAAGGTTTTTTAATTCCTTTATCATTTACCATAGCAGGATAACCAAAGAAAACTTCATTTGTAATATCTATTTGTCTATCTAAGGCATCAAAAGCTTTTATAAAGTCTAATTTTTTTCCAGAGTTTATTGTATTATGAATTATATAAGGAAGCATATAAGCTGTATCATAAATTAAATCTATTTTATTATTTAAGGTATAGTAATCTTCTAATAAGCTTATATTTTCCTTATTAAATAATTCTACTAAGGAATCTTTTAAAGCTTTATCTATTGAATTTGTAAATTGAAATTTTAAATCCTTAAGGTCAAAGCTTTCCACTTCCCTAAAGAAATCTATAAAGGATTTTATTATCTCTAAAAAGTTTTCTTTTGAATAACCAAAATCATCTAAAACTATTAAAGGAATTAAGTTTAAAGAAGATATATATTCAAATATATCAAAGGTTCTAGTCCAGTTAAAAAATTTAGAACCAGGGAAAATTCCCATATCAGAGGAAAATACATGTAAAAGTCTAATGTATTTGTACCCTATATGGTCTTGAAGGTCATATACAATGTCTTGATTGTCTTCAAGTAAAAGGTCAAAGGCATCTCCTACATTTAGTACTTCTTTGAAATATTTATTAAATTCTTCTCCTTCAGTATTCATATTAAAGGTTAATTTGTGTATTTTATCTTCGTAATTAAAACGAGGATAATCATCTAAATAATAAGAAAGTTCGCATAGACTTTCCTTTAGTGGAAAGTAAGTTATTAATTTTTCTTTATTATATTCTTCCTCACTTATTTTATTTTTTTTTCTAAACTGTAGAGGGGTGCAATTATAATATGCTTTAAAATGTTTATTAAAATATCTTGTATGAGAAAATCCAATTTCATAGGATATTTCAGATAAGGATTTATCAGTATCTAAAAGTAGTTTTACAGATTCTTCTACTCTAGTTAGGTTTAAAAGGTCTGTAAAGCTTAAACCTGTTGCATACTTTATTTCATGTGAAAGATAATGAGTACTTAAAAATTCTTTATTAGCAATATCTTTTAAAGTTATATTTTTATTATAGTTATTAAATATATATTTAGATATTCTATGATATCTTTCAAGTAGCATATTATTTTCATGAATTTCCTCATTATCATATAAAAGATAGTGAAAATTATTTAAAAGATGAAATAAAAGCTCAACTAAGGACTTTTCTATATATTTATCATAATCATCTACTTTTTGAGCCTCTTCACATAAAATAATAGATAAAAATACTCTAAGTTTATCATAAGACTCATCACTTTGTGCTCCTACATCTGAAGTATTTGTATAAAAAAACATATTTTCTATATCGCTATAGTATTTTTCAAAAAAATGAGGGTCTATTTTAAATATTAAAACTCTGTTTTCTTCATCAGAATAAATTCTGTGAGTTTGTTCTGTATTAACTATTTCAATTTCATCTTCTCCTATTTCATAGCTATCAGTATCTATATCAACCTTTATACTACCTTTAAGAACATATAAAATTTCTATAGCATCATGCCAATGAAGAGGATAGTTTTTTATATTTGCATAGGAAATAGTTACAGGGACACTAGAAGGGAAATTAACATATTCTTTTCTCACTTAAAAAACTCCTTCTTAATATTAATAATATTTATTTAAGCCTTAAGATTAATTTGTAATAAATTTTAATTTTATATACTTAAGGATTAGTTATTAAATAATTTTCCTTTTGTTAATATTATATATCAATAGATTTTAAAAATAAAATTTGCTAAATAATGTTATGCTTATAAGTTGATAAAAATAAGAGTATGATTTAATATTAAAAGAGGTGATAGATTTGAATTATGTTTATATTTTAAAGTGTGGAGATGGGTCTTTATATACTGGTTGGACTAATAACTTAGAAAAAAGAATAAATAATCATAGAAAGGGATGTGGAGCTAAATATACTAGAGGAAGAGGCCCCTTAGAGCTTGTTTATTTTGAAAGCTTTAAAGAGAAGAGAGAAGCACAAAGCAGAGAATACTACATAAAAAAACTTACAAGAAAGCAAAAGTTAGAGTTAATAAGTAGTATGAATATTTAGGAGGAAAATTATGAAAAGAAAATTAACCTATGATATCTATTTTGAAATTATTTTTTATATTTTACTTTTGGCTTATTTAGTCTATGGAATAATAAATAAAAATTTTAATTTACTATCTTCTGTAGTTTTAACTTTTATAACATTAATTTTACCTAGACTTATATGCAAAGTTGCAAAAATAAAATTATCTCCTTTTTTAAACTTTATAATAGTAGGATTTATATTTATTTCTATGTTTTTAGCTAAGGTAAATAATTTTTATGCAATTCCAAACTGGGATACATTTTTACATACTTTATCAGGAATATTAACCTTTATACTTGGTTATATGTTATTTTTATATCTTAATGATTATAAAACAGATAATGTAAAGCCTATTCTTATTTCAGTTTTTGCTATGATATTTGGAATTGCTTGCACAGCTATATGGGAAACTTGGGAGTTTTTTACAGACCAAACTTTTGGCCTAACAGCACAACTTAGCTTATTTGATACAATGAAGGATATAATAACAGGAAGTATTTTCCCTATAATTTTAGCACCTTTCTTAAATAGATTCTTAAAAGGAAAGAAAAACAGATTATTTCAAGATTTAACTGATTTTATGAGAACAAATAATAAAAGAAAATAATTTTATATAAGTATGGTAGAAACTTTAGCTTTTAAGGTTTCTACCATACTTTTTTAAAAATATTTATAAATTGTTAAGCAAAGGTGTATAAATGGTAAAAAATAGATTTTTATTAATTTTTTTCTAGTGATTAAAAGCTTTTTACTTTAGAATCTAAGTGGGAGACTTATAAGTTAGGAGGCTTTAAAATGTTTAGGGAAGAATTTAATAATGTTGTTAACGCTGGTAAAGGAAAAATTTCTTTGTTACATAGAAATAAAGGTGGGTATTTAGTATATTCTATGTTGGCAGGACTTTATGTAAGTTTTGGGATAATTTTGGCTTTTACTATAGGTGGAATATTAAATAGTTATAATTCACCAAGTACTAAAATAATAATGGGAGCATCTTTTGGAGTTGCATTAAGTTTAGTGGTTTTTGCAGGTTCTGAGCTTTTTACTGGAAATAATTTTATTATGACTTTAGGAGTTTTAAAGAAAGAAATAAAATTAAAAGATTGTATAAAAATATGGGGTGGTTCCTATATAGGAAATTTTTTAGGCTCTATTATAGCAGCTTTAGGATTTTTATTAGCAGGATTAGTTAATGGGAGTATAAGTGATTTTGTTATAAAAACTGCTGAAACTAAAATAACTTTACCGCCAGAACAATTATTTATAAGAGGAGTTTTTTGTAATATATTAGTTTGTTTAGCTGTATGGTGTACTTTTAGATTAAAGACTGAAAGTGCTAAGCTTATTATGATATTTTGGTGTCTTTTTGCCTTTGTAACATCAGGCTTTGAGCATAGTATTGCTAATATGAGTTTGTTAACTATGGGGCTTTTATTAACAAAAGGTACAGTAATAAGTTTATCTGGAATTTTTTATAATTTGTTTTTTGTAACCCTTGGTAATATACTTGGTGGATGTCTTTTAGCTATACTTTATTATTATGTAGATAAAAAGGATAAAATATAAGATTAATTATATATTTAAAAAGTTATAATAAAAAATTAATTTAAAAAATAAAAGCACCCTAAGCTTTAGGGGTGCTTTTATTGTATAACTAATATATTATATAATAAATATAAAATTTTAATATAAGTAATATAATTATTTCATTGGGCATATATAATTTTTATGATATTATAAAATAGAGTGTTTTAATAAAATTTTAACAGATGATATAAAAATTTAGGAGGCAGTTCATGATAGGAGTTATAGGGGTTAAAAGAAATGTAGATATAGAAATTAGAGAAAAATTAGCCTTATACCCTAAGAAGCATAAAAAATATGTGGAAAAATTATTGGTTTCTTTTAAAGAAGTTGTAATATTAAATACTTGTAATAGAACAGAAATATATTTTAGTTGTGAAGAAAATTTATCGGAAAATGAAATTTTTGAAAATATTTTTAAGGTGTTTAATTGGAATGAAAATTTAAAAGAATATATGTTTTTATCAGAGGGAAAAAGAGCGGTAACTCATCTTATGGAAGTAATTTGTGGTTTTCATTCAAGAATTTTAGGAGAAGATCAAATTTTAGGACAAATTAAGGATGCATATAAAACAGCTATTTTAGATAAAAGTATTTCTTCAGAGTTACAGAAAATGTTTGAAATAGCTATTTCTTGCGGAAAAAAATTCAAAACAGAGTGCAAAATGTTTGAAGTTCCAGTTTCATCAGTATCTATTTCAATAAATAGTGCTCTTTTAAAAGGATGTAAAAAGTTTATGGTTTTAGGTTATGGAGAAATAGGAAAATTAGCAATAAAACATCTTTTAAGTCACAATATAGAATGTATTTATTTAGTTTTACGAAATAAAAGTAAGGCAGAAAATTTAAAGGATACAATAGTGGAAGTTTTAGATTTTAATGAGAAAAATCAAGTTATAAATGAGGTAGATTGTATAGTTTCTTGTACTTCTGCACCTCATACTGTAGTTAGAGTTGAGGATATAGAAGAATTAGGAGAGAAGATATACATATATGATTTAGCAGTACCTAGAGATGTTGATAAAGAATTAGCTGATAATAAAAGGGTAATTCTTAAGGATATAGATGAAATAAGTAAAATTGATGATAAAAATAAACAAATAAGAAAAGATAGAATGGAAAGTTATAAGTACATAGTAAAAGATAGTATAGATGAATTTTTAAACTGGCTTAAAATAAGAGAGGTTTCAAATAAAATAAGAGGAATTAAAATAAAAGAAAATGAAATTTGTAGTGAGAGAATAAAAACTTTTTCTAATAAAGGAAATGGAGAAAATTTAAAGTTAGCAGAAAAAATGATAAAAAGTACAGCAGATGCTTATGTAAATAGAGCAATAGAACTTTTAAAAAGTGAAGCTTTAAAGGGAAGTGATAATTCTTGTTTAAAAATAATAGAGAAGATATTTTTAACTTAGTACCTATAAATGTTATAGGGAGCAAATTTCATGTTAAAGTAATAGGTGGAGGTAAGGCCTCTACTATAAAGGTTAAGGGCTTATTAGAAAAGGGTTGTTATGTACATATTTTATCTAAGGATTTTTCAAAGGAAATTTTAGATATTAAAAGTGAAAATTTAAAGTTAGAAAAGGGAAGTTATTACAAAGGCTTTATAAAAAAAGCACATCTTATAATAATAGCTGTAGACAACCCTTCTTTAGTAAGAGAAATAAGCAATGATTGTAATGAAGAATATAAATTATACTTAAATGCATCTAATTATAAAGAGGGTTTGGTAGCTATTCCTTATAGTAGATGTTATGAAAATTTAGGCTTTAGCATAAGTAGTAAATTAGGTTCTCCTAAGATAACTAGAGCTATAGGAGAAGAGGTAAGTAAAATAGTAAAGGAAAATGATTTATATTCAATTAAAGTAGCTAAAATAAGAGAAAAGGCTAAAAAGTTAGAAAATAAAAGTGATATTATAGATATAATTTCAAGTAAAGAATTTAAAAAATATTTTTTAGAAGAAAAAGAATATGAATATTTAAAAAATCTTTTAGGAGAAGAAATAGCTAAATTTTTAACCTTAGATTAAAGGTTATTTAAATTTAAAAGCTAATATTTTAAAAGATATTCTATGAAAAATAATCAAAATGCGAGGTTTAGATTAATGGAATTAATAATAGCAACTAGAAAAAGTAAGTTAGCACAAGTTCAAACTGAAAAAGTTATGGAACTTTTAAAAGATAAAGAGAATATAGATAGTAAGAAACTTTTAGTAATGACAGAGGGTGATAGAAGACTAGATGTTTCTTTAAATAAAATAGGTGGTAAGGGTCTTTTTGTAAAGGAAATAGAATTAGCACTTTTAAATAAAGAAGCACATGGTGCTGTTCATAGCATGAAGGATGTACCTTTTGAACTTCCTAAGGATTTTAAACTTGTTGCAATGCCAGAGAGAGAAGATATAAGAGATGCTTTTGTATCTTTAAATGGTTCAACTTTAAGTAATTTAAGAAAGGGAGCTAGAATTGGTACTAGCAGTATAAGGCGTGCAGAACAATTAAAATTATTTAGAAGTGATTTAGAAATTGTGCCAATTAGAGGAAATGTACAAACTAGAATTAAAAAAATAACTGAGGATAACTTAGATGGAATAATTTTAGCAGCGGCAGGATTAAAAAGACTTGGCATGGAGGATATAATAAGTGATTATTTTGACCCTAAGATATTTTTACCAGCTATAGGTCAAGGAGCTTTAGGAATTGAATGTTTAAAAGAGGGCGAATTTAATGACTATTTCAAAGCTTTAGATAATAAGGAAGTTAGAGTTACTGTTGAAGCGGAAAGAAGCTTTATGAAGGTTTTAAATGGTGGATGTCATAGTCTTATAGGTGCTTATTCAGAAGTTAAAGGAAATGATTTATACATGATAGGTACATTTACTGTAAATAATAAAATAGTTAAAAAAGATATATTAGGAAATAAAGAAGATAATATATTATTAGGAAAAAAACTTGCAGAAAAAATATTAGGTGAAGTATAGGAGGAGAATCATGAGTAAAAAAGCATATATAATAGGTGCAGGTCCTGGAGATGAAGAATTACTTACACTTAAAGCAATAAATGCACTAAAAAAATGTACAGCAGTTTTATATGATAGATTAGTTGGAAATAATATACTTAATTACTTAAATGATGATTGTGAAATTTATTATTGTGGAAAAGAACCAGGATGTCATTATAAAACACAAGAAGAAATAAACGAAAGCATAGTGGCTCTTGCTAAAAAAGGTCATATTGTAGGAAGAGTAAAAGGGGGGGACCCATATGTTTTTGGTAGAGGGGGAGAGGAAGTATTAGCTTTAGATAAAGAGAATATACCCTTTGAAGTAATTCCTGGTGTTACTTCACCTATTTCAGTTTTAAATTATGCAGGAATACCAATAACTCATAGAGGTTTAGCTCAAAGTTTTCATATTGTAACAGGTATGTCTGCTAGAACTTTAAATGTGAATTGGGAAGCTCTTTCAAAGGAAAATGGAACTTTAGTTTTTATGATGGGACTTTCTAATCTAGAAACTATTGTAGAAAAGTTATTAGAAAATGGAAAAGATATAGAAACTCCTTGTGCAGTAGTAATGAGAGGAACAACATCAAAGCAAAGAAAGGTTATTGGGAATTTAGAAGATATATGTAAAAAGGTTAGAGAAGCTAAGCTAGAATCACCTTGTATAATAGTTGTTGGAGAGGTTGTTTCTTTAAATGAAAAGCTTTCTTGGTATGAAAAGTTACCTTTATTTGGTGCTAATATCTGCTTAACAAGGTCTAAAGAACAAGCTAAGGATATTAAGTGGAAGTTAAAAGAATTAGGTGCTGAGGTTACAGAAATAAATTCTATAAAAATAAAGGAAACTTCAAGTAATTTAGATGAATATATTGAAAAAATAGGAAAATATGATTATATAATTTTTACATCAGTAAATGCTGTTAATGTTTTTTTTGATTATTTAATAAAAAATAAATTTGATGTAAGAAAAATAACAGCTAAATTTGCTGTTTTAGGAAAAGCAACTGAGAAAGCTTTAGTATCTAGAGGTCTTATGCCAAGTGTAACAGCTCATTCTTTTACAGCAGAAGGGCTTTTTGATTCTTTAAAGGATAGTTTAAAAGGTGGAGAAAATATACTAATTCCATGTTCTTCTTTAAGTAGGGAATATTTATTTGATAAATTAACTTCTTTAGGAACAGTTTGTGAAAGAGTTAATATTTACGATACTCTTTGTGGAGAAGCTAAAAACCCAAGAGCTTTTAATGAAGTTGATATGGTATTATATACAAGCCCTTCAACAGTTAAAAATATGATTGATATAATAGGACTTGAAAATCTTAAGGAAAAAGTAAGTATAGCTATAGGGCCTATAACTTTAAAAGCTTTAAATGAAAGTGGAATTGACGGTAAAATGTGCAAAATACATTGTGGAGATGGATTTTTAAGTGAAATTAAGGAAATATGGCAAGAGGTTAAAAAATAAATTTGTGGTAAAATTAAATCTATAGATATTTTACAAACAAATTAGGAGGAAATATTATGATAAAAAGAGGAAGAAGACTTAGAATAAACAAGGAAATGAGAGATCTTGTTAGAGAAAATATTTTAACAGCTAATGATTTTATATTTCCTATATT
Organism: Clostridium sp. TJA038; assembly: GCF_058310255.1. Classification (NCBI taxonomy): domain Bacteria; kingdom Bacillati; phylum Bacillota; class Clostridia; order Eubacteriales; family Clostridiaceae; genus Clostridium; species Clostridium sp. TJA038. The sequence continues at coordinate 775,262 of NZ_JBZEFA010000001.1, forward strand.
TGTAGTTGAGGGTAATAATATAAAGAATGAAATAAGTTCTTTACCAGGAAATTATCATGTATCTTTAGATAGATTAAATGAGATTGTTGATGAGGTTGTATCTTTAGATATAAAAGGAGTAATTATTTTTGGTATTCCAGAGCATAAAGATGCTTGTGGTTCTGAAGCTTATTCAGAGGAAGGAATAGTTCAAAAAGCTATTAGAAAGTTAAGAAAAGATTATGAAAATTTATTAATTATAACTGATGTTTGTATGTGTGAATATACTAGCCATGGACATTGTGGAATAATTGAAGGTAAAGATGTAAATAATGATAAAACCTTAAGTTTCTTAGATAAAATAGCAGTTTCTCATGCAAAGGCAGGAGCACATATGGTAGCTCCTTCAGATATGATGGATGGAAGAATTTTATCTATGAGAAAAGCTTTAGATGAAGCTGGTTTTGTTAATGTTGGAATAATGAGTTACTCTGCAAAATATTGCTCTGCTTTTTATGGACCTTTTAGAGAAGCTGCTAACTCAGCTCCTCAATTTGGAGACAGAAAAACTTATCAAATGGATCCTGCAAATTCAAGAGAAGCTATAAAAGAAGTAGAACAAGATATAGAAGAAGGTGCAGATATTGTTATGGTTAAGCCAGCTTTATCTTACTTAGATATAGTTAAGGAAGTTAGAGAAAAGGTTAATGTACCTCTTTGTGTTTATAATGTAAGTGGAGAGTTTGCTATGGTTAAAGCTGCGGCTAAACTTGGACTTATAAATGAAAAGCTAGTGGCTTTAGAAATGCTTTTATCAATGAAAAGAGCAGGAGCAGATATGATAATAACATATTATGCTATTGAAGCTGCTAAGTGGTTAAAAGAGTAATTAAACTTATTTACTTAACAATTTTATAGTTAGGAGAATTAATATGGATAAAAATAAAGAAATTTTTGAAGAATCAAAAAAATATATGCCAGGTGGAGTTAATAGTCCTGTAAGGTCTTTTGGAAGTGTTGGAATAAATCCTCCAGTTATAAAAAGCGGTAAGGGAGCTATTATAAAAGATGAAAATGGAAATGAGTATATTGACTTTGTTTTAGCTTGGGGACCTATGATATTAGGTCATTGTGATGAAGATGTAGTAGAAGCTATAAAGAAAACTTCAGAAGAAAGTATAGCCTTTGGTGCTTCAACAAAGTTAGAGTTAGATTTAGCTAAGCTTTTATGTGAAACATTAGACAATGTTGATATGATAAGAATGGTAAACTCAGGGACAGAAGCAACAATGAGTGCTGTAAAACTAGCAAGAGGTTACACAAAAAAAGATAAAATCATTAAATTTGCAGGGTGTTATCATGGACATTTTGATGGGTTTTTAATAGAAGCTGGTTCAGGTGTGTTAACAGAAGGAATTCCTGGATGTCTTGGGGTTCCTGAAGAAAGTATAAAAAATACTTTAATAGGAATATATAATGATGAAAAACAAGTTGAAGAGTTATTTAAAAAATATGGAAAGGATATTGCTGCTATAATAATAGAACCAGTTGCAGGAAATATGGGAGTTGTTAAGTGTAATCCTAACTTTATGAGAAAGCTTAGAGAATTATGCGATGAATATGGAGCACTTCTTATATTTGATGAGGTTATGTGTGGCTTTAGAGTAGCTTATAAAGGCGCTCAAAGTTTATTTGACGTAAAGCCAGATTTAGTTACCTATGCTAAAATAATGGGTGGTGGACTACCTTCTGGAGCATATGGTGGAAGAAGAGAAATAATGGAAAATTTATCTCCTTTAGGTGGGGTTTATCAAGCAGGAACAATGTCAGGAAATCCAATAGTTATGAGTGCAGGAATTGCTACTGTAAAAAAACTTTATGAAAATCCATCTTATTATGACCATATTGAAAAAATAGGTGCTAAACTTGAAAAGGGAGTTTTAGATATAGCTAGAGAAAAAGGAATTGGTCTTACTATTAATAGACAAGGTGGAATGATGACTTTATTCTTTACTGATTTAAAAGAAGTTAATTGTTATGAAGATGTAAAAACTTGTGATGGAGAAAGATTTAAAAGATATTTCTTACATATGTTAAATAAAGGATTTAATATACCACCATCACAATTTGAAGCAATGTTTTTAAGTGTAGCGCATACAGAGGAACATATAGATAAATTCTTAGAAGCTTTTAGTAGTTTTGAAGGATAAAATTTAAGAAAGTTCAAAATAAGGACTGATTTTAGGTATACATATTAAAGATAAATTTAATTTATATAAAAGTTTTAATTAAGGCTAATATTTATAAGTTTTTAATAATATGTTTTACCTTTAAATCAGTCTTAATTTTATAATTAATTAGTTTATTTAAGTGGGGTATTTATGAGAGAAAAGGTAAAATTAAAAAAAAGCAAAGAATGTGATGTATTTGTAATGGGAGCTGGAATTGCTGGAATTATAGCAGCTATTGAGGCTTCAAAGGAAGGAGCAAAAGTTATACTTTCAAGTAGTTCAAATATATTTTCAGGGTCTAGTTTTTATCCTGGAACATGGGGATTAGGGCTTATAGGACCTGAAAATGAAGAGGATGAAAAGGATTTAATAGAGACTATTAAAAGGGTTGGCTCTTATGTTGTAGATGATGAATTAGTAGAAACTTTTGTTAAAAATATAAATAGCAGTATAAATTATTTAAAGGATATGGGTGTTAAACTAAAGGAAGCTATAAATTCAAAGGAAAAAGAATTTATACCCTGTTTTGACCATAAGAATAGAAATTGGAATGGACTTTTGTTTAATAGCTTAAAAGAGGTTTTACAAAATAAGTTAGAAGATAATAAGGTTTTTCAATATCCTTTTGCAGAGGTTATAGATATAGTTAAGGATGAAGATAAAATTTTAGGAGTAATAATTATAAATTCTAATAAGGAAATAGAGTTTATAAAGTGTAAGGCACTTATAATTGCTTCAGGTGGCTTTGGAGGGCTTTTTAAATATAGATTAAATACTGAAGATATAAGAGGCGAAGGACAAGCCTTAGCTTTAAAGGTTGGATGTGAGTTAGTAAATTTAGAATTTATGCAAATGATGCCAGGATATATAAAGCTTTGTCCTAAAACTATATTTAATGAAAAAACTTTTAAATATATAGAAGCTAGAGATAAGGATGGAAAAGATATATTTAAGGGAGTTGATAATTTAAAAGAAAAATTAGAATTAAGGTCAACTTATGGTCCTTTTACTTCAAGATTAATTTCAAAGGATATAGATTATAGAATTTTTAAGGAATTTCTTAAAAATAAAGAGGGTATTAGGATAAGGTATAAAGAGAGTTTAAAAGAGAATATGCCAGAATTTATTAAGGTTTATTTTAATTGGTTAAAGGAAAATAAACACTTAACTATGGAAGATGAAATAAATATAGGAATATTTTTTCATGCTTCTAATGGAGGAATTAAAATAAATAAAAAAGCAGAAACTTCAGTAAAAGGATTATTTGCTGCAGGAGAATGTACAGGAGGAATGCATGGTGCTGATAGGATAGGAGGATTATCTACAGCAAATGGTATAGTTTTTGGAAAAATAGCAGGGGAAAGTGCTAGAGAATATTTGAAAAATAACAAGCCTAGCAAAAAAGAAGAAGCTAATTTTGATTATTATGAAATTGAAGGGGCTAAAGAACTTATTTTAATTATTCAAGATATTATGTTTAAAAATGCTATGATAGAAAAAAGTGAAGAAGGACTTGAAAGAGCTTTTTATAAAATAGAAGAAATAAAAAAGGAAATTGATTTAAGAGCAGGAAAAGGAGATTTAATAGACTCTTATAGGCTTAAGAACAATCTTATATTATGTGAAGCAATATTAAAAGCTATTTCTCTTAGAAAAGAGAGCAGAGGTTCTCATTATAGAAAGGATTATGAGAATATGGAGAAATCTATGGAAAAGATGATAACTGTAAAAATGGATAAAAATATTTATGCTTCTTTTAAGGAATAAAAAATACAGTGCGAAAAGCACTGTATTTTTTACATTAAAGGAGCTACTAATCTTATAACAGATTCTCCTATTTTTGATATTATAGACCTTTTTTCAAAACCTTCTAAGGTAACCTCTTTACATACTTCTAAATCTTTAGAAAATTGACTTTCCATATTTTTTGAAATATGTTCGTTATATATAAAGATATTGCTTTCAAAGTTTAGAGAAAAACTTCTGATATCCATATTAGCTGTTCCTATACTACAAATAGAGGAATCGGCTACTATAGTTTTAGCATGAAGGAAGCCTTTTTCATATAAATATATATGTGCACCTGCTTTTAATAAAGCTTCAAAATAAGAGTTTGCAATCCAAGCCATAAATTTATGGTCTGGATTACCAGGTAACATTATTTTTACATCAACACCAGATAAAGCACAAAGTCTTAAAGCTTCTAGCATAGGTTCATCTAAGACAAAATATGGAGTTTGTATAAATAAATTTTTCTTAGCTGAGTTTATTATTTTAAAGTATCCATTTTTTATTTGTTGTTCAACATGGTCAGGACCAGAAGAAACTATTTGAGAGCCAATTATTTTTTTAGGTAGATCTTTACTGTGAGGGTCTATAAAATATTTTTTTAAATCTAAGTCTAAGGAGGAATTATTTGCATAACTCCAATCTAAAAGAAATCTTCCTTCTAAATCATTAATTGCAAGACCTTTTATTTTAGTGTGAGTATCACGCCAATTACCAATATTTTTATCCTTTCCAAGATATTCATCTCCTATGTTAAATCCACCTAAAAAAGCAACTTTACTATCTACAATAAGTATTTTTCTATGATTTCTATAATTTATTCTAAGATTTATATATTTAAAAAGTCCAGGGAAAAATACTTTAAATTCTACACCAGCTTCTTTTAATTTATTTATATCTTTTTTATGAATAGAGTTTCCTATAGAATCTACAAGTAATTTTACTTCAACTCCTTCTTTAGCTTTTTTAACTAAGGCATTTAAAAATTTCTTTCCTATATCATCACTTTTAAAAATGTAAAATTCCATATGAATAAATTTTTCAGCATTATTTATTGCATCTAACATATCCTTAAATAAAGGTTTAGCATCAAAAAATAATTCTATATCATTTCTTTGAGTATATGTTGAATTATCATTATTAAAGTTCATTTTTATTAAGTCTTTATATTTTTGAGAAATATCATCTAATTTATAATGAGCCTTAAAGGAATTTAGATATTTTTGTTTTGTTTTATCATCTGATATTTTTCTTTTAAAGTTTTTCTCTTTAGTTATATTTTGTCCAAATAAGATGTAAATTACAAAGCCTATTATAGGTAAGAAGGTTAAGATTAATATCCAAGCCCAAGTAGTTTCAGGGTTTCTTCTTTCAATAAAAATAATAGAAATAATAAAAATAATGTTAATTATAAAAATCGTTGTTAAAAATAAGTGCATAAATCTTCCTCCTTTGTGTTAAGTCTTTACAAGATTAAATAATCTTATAAAGTAATAAATTATCTTACATAAATTTGTTCTAAAAGTTCGTTTATATTTATAGTAGAACTTTCTTTAGTTGAAGCTAAAAGTTTTATTCCTTTATAGCTTATTCTAAGCTTGCTTTTACTGTTTTTTAATTCACTTGCAAATTCCATTAAGGATACCTTTTGTAAATTCATATTAAAGATGCTTAAAAGAGTAAGATATAAGTACTCTTTATAAAGGTAACTATAATCTTCGTATTCCTTGTAGTTATTCATATAATTACATAAGAATTTAACAAAGTTATCTATATGATTAAAAATTTCTGAAAGCTTGTCTCTATAGATAAACTTAATTGAGTCTATTTTTAAGAAGGCTTTATTTAAAGAGGATAAAATATCTTCTTTTATTTTTGAAACTTCTTCAGAAGAAAAGTTTAAATAAAGATTTAAGTAGGAATCTCTATTTGAAAATATAGTTTCTAAATATCTTATAAAGGAATAAAAATCCTCTCTATTATTACCAGGTTCTATTTGGAAAAGTATTTTAAAAAATAAGTTCCAATGAAAATCATAATTCATTGCATGGGCTAATTTTTTTCCTATAGAATTTGAAAAAGTAGAATCAAAGTTAAGGGAACTTGCCCCTATAGATAATTTATTTTTAAAAGAAATTGAATCTTTAAAAACTTCATTTAACCTAACAGAAGTATTTACAAAGGTATTATAATATTCCTGTGAGGTGTTACAGTTATTTTTTGTAAAAATATAATCTATTATTATATCACAGGCGTTTCTAAAATCTATAGAAATACCTAAATCATTTTTAACCTTAGAAGAATAAATATCGTAAATCATTTTAGATAATAACATTTCTATGCCTTCTTTTTTTAAGCCAACATTATTAGAACTATCCATATGAGTATTTACATGATTAAAAATTGTTAAAAGTTGATTATCTATTAAACAAAGATTATTTTTTATAGAGTTTAATATATTTTTATAAAACTTATCTCCTAAAATCATATTATAATTTTTATAAATTATCTTATGTTCTATTTCACCCCAAAAATTATTTACCATTGATTTTATTTGTAGCTCAAAATTATACTTTTCTCCTTCATTTAAAATAAAACCATCTATTCTATAAAGTTCAAAACCATTTTTTTGTTTAAGAGGTTGTTTTTCTCTAAGGTCTAAAAAAATATTAGGATTTTGAGCAGAATAAGAAAAACCTTTTTCTCCTGTACAATTAAAAATAGTCTTTAAAAATTTAAAAATATGCTCCTCATCTTCTATAAATCTACATTCTATTCTAACCCCTATTAAGTCAGAAAGATTTTTAAATAAATCCTTAGGAGATTTAAATTTTATGTAATAATTATGCCTTATGATTTTTTCCTTTAAACTAGAGGCTGATTTTACTCTAGTTGATATGTTAAAAAAACCATCACAGGAATTTTCAAGCAGAGAATAGAAAAAATCATCTAATAAATTTGCACTATAGGCTAAATCTTTTTTCATATCCTTAAGTAATTCTAAAGTGCTTTTTGTAAAATCAAAAACTTTTAACTCCAAATTTAAGACACCCTCCTTTATTTATTTTTTAACAAACTTATTATATTTTAATAATACCAACATATAGAAAGTATAACAATAGAGTAATTTTAAATAATAAATATATAGAAGAACTTACAAAAATGAATAAATTCTTAATGAAATATCCTTATAATTAAATAATTATTACTTAAAACTTTTTTTTATAATAAATTGTAAGTAATTTTACCTTTAGATTAATAAATTATGAAAGTGAAAAATAGACTTTGACTTTCTTTGACTTTTATAGTATTATAGTAACAGAAGATAGAAAAAAGAGAATATTGAGGTGATAAAATGAATGCAGATAAAATGACATTAAGAGTACAACAAAGCTTAAACGATGCTTATGAAATAGCAGTTAAATATAATAATCAACAATTAGACGTAATTCACTTATTTTCAGCCTTAGTAAATCAAAAAGATGGCTTAATTCCTAATATATTTGAAAAAATGGGTGTTAATATAGATTCATTAAAGAGAGATATTCATGTTCAAATAGACAGGATGCCTAAGGTATTAGGGGAAGCAGCACAATCTTCAGGAGTTACTGCTACAAGAAGAATAAATGAAGTTTTAATAAAAGCAGAAGAAATTTCAAAGCAATTTGAAGATTCATACATAAGTGTTGAACATGTAATGCTTGCAATTATGGAAATAGATAAAAATGGTGTTATAGGAGAAATTTTAAGAAAGAATAATATAACTAAAGATGCTTTCTTAAAGGTTTTAAGTGAGGTTAGAGGTAGTCAAAGAGTTGACTCACAAGACCCTGAAGGAACTTATGAAGCTTTAGATAAATATGGAACTAACTTAATAGAACTTGTAAAACAACATAAATTAGATCCTGTAATAGGAAGAGATGAAGAAATAAGAAGGGCAGTTAGAATTCTTTCAAGAAAGACAAAAAACAATCCTATCTTAATAGGTGAGCCAGGGGTTGGTAAAACAGCTATAGTTGAAGGATTAGCAGAAAGAATTGTAAGAGGAGATGTTCCTGAAGGATTAAAAGATAAGGTAATTATCTCATTAGACATGGGTGCATTAATAGCTGGTGCTAAGTATAGAGGTGAATTTGAAGAAAGATTAAAAGCTGTTTTAAAAGAAGTTCAAAGCTCAGAAGGAAAAATAATCTTATTCATAGATGAAATTCACACCATAGTAGGTGCTGGTAAAACTGATGGAGCAATGGATGCTGGAAACTTAATAAAACCTATGCTTGCAAGAGGAGAGCTTCATTGTATAGGTGCTACAACTTTTGATGAATATAGACAATATATAGAAAAAGATAAAGCTTTAGAGAGAAGATTCCAACCTGTAATAGTTGAAGAACCAACAGTTGAAGAAACTATATCAATTTTAAGAGGATTAAAAGAAAGATTTGAAATTCATCATGGAATTAGAATTCATGATTCAGCAATAGTAGCTGCTGCAAAACTTTCACATAGATACATTCAAGATAGATATTTACCAGATAAAGCTATAGATTTAATAGATGAAGCTGGTGCTATGATAAGAAGTGAAATAGATTCTCTTCCAACTGAATTAGATATTATAAGAAGAAAAATCTTAATGCTTGAAACTGAAAAAGAAGCTTTATCAAAGGAAAATGATGAAGCATCTAAGGAAAGATTAGTTTCTTTAGAAAAAGAACTTGCAGAGCTTCAAGATAAAAATGATGAGATGACAATTAAGTATGAAAAAGAAAAATCTCATATTTCAGCAATTAGAGATTTAAAAGCTGAATTAGATGAAGCTAGAGGATTAGTTGAGAAATATGAAAGAGAGTACGATTTAAATAAAGTTGCAGAGCTTAAATATGGAAAAATTCCAGAGCTTGAAAGCAAAATAAAAGCACAAGAAGAAAGCATGGAAAAAGATAATGAGAATGCTTTATTAAAAGAAGAAGTTACTGAAAATGAAATTTCAGAAATAATTTCAAAATGGACTGGAATTCCTGTTACAAAATTAGTTGAAAGTGAAAGAGAAAAACTTTTAAGATTAGAAGAAGAATTAAGAGAAAGAGTAATAGGACAAGATGAAGCTACAACTGCAGTTGCAAATGCTGTAATAAGAGCTAGAGCAGGTCTTAAAGATGAAAGAAAACCAATAGGTTCATTTATATTCTTAGGACCTACAGGAGTTGGTAAAACAGAACTTGCTAAAACTTTAGCTAGAAACTTATTTGATAGCGAAGATAATATAGTAAGAATAGATATGTCTGAATATATGGAAAAACATGCAGTATCTAGACTAATAGGACCTCCTCCAGGATATGTAGGATATGAAGAAGGTGGACAATTAACAGAAGCTGTTAGAAGAAATCCATACTCAGTAATATTATTTGATGAAATAGAAAAAGCTCATGATGATGTATTTAACTTATTCCTTCAAATACTAGATGATGGTAGATTAACAGATAACAAAGGTAAAACTGTTGACTTTAAAAATACTATAATAATAATGACTTCTAATATTGGTAGTGGATACTTATTAGAAAACAAATCTAATGAGGGTATAGAAGAAGATATTAGAGAAAATGTTATGAATGAAATGAAATTAAGATTCAAGCCAGAATTCTTAAACAGAGTAGATGACATCATAATGTTTAGACCTTTAAGTAGTGAAGGAATTAAGAAGATTATTGATATCTTCTTAAGAGATGTTGAAAACAGATTAAGAGAAAGAAATATAACTCTTGAAGTAACTGATAGTGCTAAAGAAATATTAGCTGAAGAAGGATATGATCCTGTATATGGAGCTAGACCATTAAAGAGATATATAAGCAATGTCTTAGAAACTGAAATAGCTAAGAAGATAATTGCAGGAGAAATTTATGATGGTTCAGTTGCTTTAATAAATGGAGTAGATGGAAAGATTATAGTTTCTAGAAAATAAAATAATTTGAAAAAAGTAGTATCTAACTAGATACTACTTTTTTAATTTATTTTTAATAAAATGATAATAAAGAACGAATTAATAAAAAAATGCCTTAAAATTTACAAAATTTAAATAAAATATTGTAGAAAATTGAAAAAAATATGGTTATAATATTTTAAAAAAACGGAAGTAAAAATTAAAAGAAAAAAAACAAAAAGGAGAGATGAAATTGGCACTTATAGGAATAGTAATCGTAATAATAGGTTTTGCACTTAAATTTGACACTATAGCAGTTGTTTTAGTGGCAGGATTAGCTACAGGTTTAGTTGCAGATATGAGTTTTGTTGAAATATTAGATAAATTAGGTTCTACTTTTGTAAGTCAAAGACATATGACTTTGTTTATGTTAACTTTACCTGTTATAGGAATGTGTGAAAGATTTGGATTAAAAGAAAGAGCAATAACTTTAATTAAAAATATGAAAAACATGTCAACAGGAAAACTTTTAAGTTGTTACTTATTTATTAGAGAAGTAGGTTCTGCCGTTTCTTTAAGATTAAGTGGACAAGCTCAATTTATAAGACCTCTTATAAATCCAATGGCTCAAGGAGCAGCTGTTAGCAAGTATGGTAAAGTAGATGAAAAAAGCGAAGACTTAATAAAAGGTACTGCAGCAGCTATGGATAACTATGGAAACTTCTTTGGACAAAATGTATTCTTAGCAAGTTCTGGTGTTTTACTAATAGCAGGAACTTTACAAGAATTAGGATATGGGGTTACTACTTTAGAAATAGCAAAGGCATCTGTACCAATTGCTGTAATAGCCCTTATTTTAGGAGTTTTACAAAATAGAATTTTAGATAAGAAATTAAGAAAAAACTTATCTAAAAAAGATGAAGTATAAATAAAGAGGTGATACTAAAATGAATATGGAGATGATTTCTAATGCCCTGTTAGAATTCTTTTATATATTAGTTGGTCTTTTAATGTTAAATACAGCAATTTACACTTTAAAAGACAAAAATCATAAAACAAGAATAGGTACTGCAATATTTTGGACTATATTATCAATTATCTTTATAGCAGGAGGAGTTATGCCACCTGTTTTAGTAGGTGCTTTACTTTTAGTTATAGGAGTATTAACAGCAAGTAAAAAGGTTAATATAGGAAACTTAAAAATGCCTAATGTAAAGTTTGCAGAAAATGAAGCTAAGAAATTAAAGAATAAAATTTTCTTACCATCTATTGTAATAGCTTTAGGTTCTTTATTAATTGCACAATTTACAAGTTTATCAGGAACTGTTGCTATAGGAATAGCTTCAGTTGCAGCTGTAATAACTAGTTTCTTAGTTTTAAAAGCTAAACCTAAAAATTTAGTAGAAGATAGTAATAGAATGGTACAATCAGTAGGTTCTACTAGTATATTACCACAGCTTTTAGCAGCTTTAGGAACAGTATTTACAGCAGCTGGAGTTGGTGATGTTATATCTTCTGGTATATCAAACTTTATTCCAGAGGGACATATATTAGCTGGAGTTACAGCTTATTGTGTAGGTATGGCAGTATTTACTATGATAATGGGTAATGCTTTTGCAGCTTTTTCAGTAATAACTGTTGGTATAGGATTACCATTTGTATTTGCTCAAGGAGCTAATGTAGCTATAGCAGGAGCTTTAGCTTTAACAGCAGGATATTGTGGAACATTACTTACACCAATGGCAGCAAACTTTAATGTAATGCCAGCTGCTTTATTAGAAACAAAAGATAAGAACGTAGTTATTAAATGTCAAAGTTTATTTGCTATAATTTTATTAATTGTACATATTGCTTTAATGTATTTCTTAGCATTTTAAATTAGATTTAATTAAAATTTAAGGAGTTGATAAGAATGAAAATATTAATTACAGGTTTCGATCCTTTTGGAGGAGAAAGTGTAAACCCAGCTTTAGAAGCAGTAAAAATGTTACCTGATATAATAGAAGGAGCAGAAATTCACAAATTAGAAATACCTACAGTTTTTAGAAAATCTTTAGAAAAAATAGAAGAAAAAATAAAGGAAATAAATCCAGAGGTAGTTATATCTATAGGACAAGCTGGTGGAAGATTTGGAATAACTCCAGAGAGAGTAGCTATAAATATAGATGATGCTAGAATAGAAGATAATGAAAAAAATCAACCAATAGATATTCCTATATATGAAGATGGAGAAATGGCTTATTTTAGTAATTTACCAGTAAAAGCTATGGTTCAAGAGATGATTAAAAATGGAATACCTGCTTCTTTATCTAATACTGCAGGAACTTTTGTATGTAATCATGTTATGTATGGTGTTTTATATTTAGTTGATAAAAAATATAAAAACATAAGAGCTGGATTTATCCATGTTCCATATATTCCATCACAGGTTGTAAATAAGCCTAATACACCTTCTATGGCTATTTCAGATATAGCAAAAGGATTAGAACTAGCTATAAAAGCTATAGTTTTAAATGAAGAAGACATTAAGGTTTTAGGAGGTGCTATTTGCTAATGTTAGAACCTAGGATAAGAAGAAAAATTTTTGTTTATGGAAGTTTAAGAACAGGGTTTTTCAACTATGAAAAGTACTTAAAGGGTAAGGTTATAAAAAGCGAATTAGGAAGAGTGAAGGGAACTTTATATCATATGCCTAAAAAGGGATATCCAGCTTTAGTTCAAGGAGATGGATTTGTTTATGGAGAAGTTATGACCATATTAGACTATGAAAAAACTATAGAAGATATGGATGTTATGGAAGGATATTTAGGACCTTTAAATGAAAATAATGAGTATAATAGAGTAGAAATGGATGTAGAAATTTTAGGAAAGAATTCTCCTGAAAAATGCTATGTTTATTACTATAACAGAGATAAGGAAGAGGATTTTAAAAAGGATAGCATTTTAATTGAAGATGGAAATTGGAGAAACTTTATGATTAATAAGGCATCCTAAATAAAAAAAAGAGGTAAGCATATGCTTACCTCTTTTTTTATTTTATTATTTCATTGATTGCTCGTATTTTTCTACCATTCTTTTAACCATTTCTCCACCAACACTACCGCATTGTTTTGAACTAAGGTCTCCATTATAGTCTGAGAATGGTACACCCATTTCATTTGCTACCTCATTTTTAAATTTTGATAAACCATTTTTTGCTTCTGGAACTAAATGTTGAGCCATTTTAAATTCCTCCTTTTAAGTTTAATAAGATTTTTTTAAGGTTAAGAATTTCTTTACCTTACACCCTTATAATGTGCAAATTCTTTATATTATAATCTATAAACTTATAACCATAAAAGGAGTAAAAAAGATTTAGTTCTACTTTTTTCCTAGATAAAAGATTAAAATTAAATAAAGATATTTTAATAATAAAAATTAGCGTATAGATTAAAAACTATACGCTAAAATATGTTTCTTTATCTTAAAATTTTCTTAACTCCTAAAACAACAGGAATTGAAATTAAAGCGGATATAAAAGCTTCTGGAATACCATTTGTTATTCCGATACCTGCTAAGGTTACTTTTGCTACAGTTTCAGAAATTCCTAAAGCTGCGGCATATCTTTCTAAATAAAATATATATGTTAAACCAAGAACTCCTACTGTATTTATTAGTGTTCCAACAACAGCTGAAACCCCTATAGATAAAGCTTCTTCTTTATTTTTATGTTTAAACTTAAACATTAAAATTAAGCTTCCTAAAAAGAATACTATACCAATTATAGCAGCTATAGTTGGTGATTTAATTAAAGCATAAGAGCTTATGAATAAAAGTATTCCTAGTAAAAATGAACTTACAATTGTTGTAAGTTTTAGATTCTTTTTAGAACCTCTAATCATAAAAATATAAACATAGTAGCTAACAACTCCTATGAGAATTCTAGGAAGTAGGGCTATAATTGGATTCCAAAACATAAAGCTAGTTGGCGTTGGAGCCATAAAAGCTTGATACATAGAAAATAAACCAAATACTAAGCCTATTAATCCTCCTACAATAGGTCCTTCAACAATAGCTCCTATTATAACAGGAATATGCATAATAGTAGCTCTAACAGGTGGAACGTTTATAAATCCTAATCCTGTTAATCCTAGAAATATTGATATACCAGAGAGCATACCAACAACTACTAGTTTTCTTGTTCTACGTCTAGTTTGATAGACTGCATTCATTTTCTCTCCTCCGTTCTTATTCCCAAAAGGGATATAATTCGGTTTTATTAAGTTTTAACCGTAAAAATTAGTTCAGCTTCTAAAAGAATACCGACATTGATATTTTAACACTAAATTTTCAATTAATTCAAGAAAAAAAGGAAAAAATATGGAAATTAATGATAGATTAAAAATAACAATGGCTTATATAAAGAGGTTAAAGAGATAAATTAACAATTTTCTGACAATTTGTGAAAAAGAATAACTTTCGAATATAAAATTATTTTAATAAAAAAATTAAAGTAACAATTGATTTTTAAAAAGATAAACTATATAATATAAATTAAAATTCAATATGTTCGGATGAAGGTAATGGGAGAGTGATATTTTATATCCACCGAAGAGGGAAATCTTTCAGGTATTAGGACCGTTACTGGACGAGCCTCTGGAGAGACTCTTTTAAAAAAAGAGCACCGAAGGAGCAAGGTCAAATTTTTTGGCTGAAACTCTCAGGTAAAAGGACAGAGGATAAGGTTAGTTACTTAAATTTTTTAAGTATCCTTATTCTCCTCCGCAAATTTAAATTTAAGGAGGATTTTTTTATGGAAAACTTATTAAATCAAATTGACAATTTAGTATGGGGAGTACCACTTCTTATGCTACTTGTAGGTACAGGAATATACCTGACTATAAGGTTAAAATTATTACAAATATTAAAATTACCACTAGCTTTAAAGTATGTATTTAAAAAAGATGATGAAATTTCTTCTAATGCAGAGGGAGATGTTTCAAGTTTTGGAGCTTTATGTACAGCTCTTTCAGCAACTATAGGAACAGGAAATATAGTTGGAGTTGCAACGGCTATAAAAGCAGGAGGACCTGGTGCTTTATTTTGGATGTGGGTAGCTGCTTTTTTTGGAATGGCAACTAAATATGCAGAAGGAGTACTTGCTATAAAATATAGAGTTGTAGATGAAAATGGTCAAATGGCAGGAGGACCAATGTATTATATAAAAAATGGACTTGGTTTAAATTGGCTTGCTAATATTTTTGCCTTTTTTGGAATTTGTGTAGCTTTATTAGGAATAGGAACTTTTGGTCAAGTAAAATCTATAACAGATGCTGCAAGTATTACTTTTAAAATTCCTACAATTGTTACAGCTATAGTTGTAACTTTATTAGTTGCTTTAGTAATTTTAGGTGGTATAAAAAGAATATCTAGTGTTTCAGAGAAAGTAGTTCCTTTAATGGCAGGACTTTATGTTTTAGGAGTTTTAATAGTTATAATTTTTAACTTTAATAAAGTTCCACAGGCAATATCAATAATTATTGAAAGTGCTTTTAATCCTAAAGCAGCTATAGGAGGAGCCATTGGAGTTAGTATAATAACAGTAATGAAAAGTGGAATAGCAAGAGGGGTTTTCTCTAATGAAGCAGGACTTGGAAGTGCACCAATAGCAGCAGCTGCTGCTAAGACTAAATCTCCAGTTAAACAAGGACTTATTTCCATGACAGGTACATTTTTTGATACTATTTTAATTTGTACTATGACTGGAATTGTAATAATTTTAACTGGTGCTTATAGTGGAAGTTTAGAAGGAGCAGCACTTACAACAAGAGCTTTTGAAATTGGTCTTCCTATAAAAAATATAGGAACATATATAGTTAATATAGGACTTATGTTTTTTGCTTTTACAACAATTTTAGGTTGGAATTATTATGGGGAAAGATGTATTGAATATTTATTTGGAATAAAAGCTATAAAGCCATATAGAATTTTATATATAATTTTAGTTGGTATAGGTTCATTTTTACCTTTAACTTTAATATTTATAATTGCAGATATTGTTAATGGATTAATGGCAATTCCAAATCTTATAGGAATTATAGGACTAAGAAAGGTTGTAATAGAGGAAACTGAGGATTTCTTTAATAAAAAATCATTAAATGAAGAAAAGATAGATTTAGAAGGAACAGTTTTAAATTAATATAAAAAAACCATGAGTAAATTTATACTCATGGTTTTTTTTATCTTCCTTTGTTAGGAAGTTTACTTCTAACTATATTTTCAACTCTTTCAGGAAGTTCTGCAATTTCTTCCTTTGTAAGTTTATCTGTGTAAATTGGAGGATGAATATAAAGATTTACTTTTCCAGGTTTTATAAAATAATGATTTCCCTCCATTATTTTATAAGCTCCATCAATTGTAAGAGGAACAATTGGAACCTTTGGTTTAGTTGCAAGTTTAAAACTTCCAGCTTTAAATTCTCCCATTTTACTACTTTGACTTCTAGTTCCTTCAGGAAAAACAACCATAGAGTATCCTTCTTTTAATTGTTTTATTCCTTGTAAAATACCTGCCATGGCTTTTTTAGGATGTTCTCTATCAATGAATATAGCCTTTGAAAGTAAAATCCAATCTTTTAATATAGGCATTTTCTCTAGTTCTTTTTTTGCTATAAATCCCTTTGGTCTATCAATAGAGTACATAATTACAGGTATGTCCATATTGCTTTGGTGATTACAAACAAAAAGAACTGGCCCCTCAGGAATATTTTCTAAGCCTTCAACATTAACTTCAAGTCCAGCAGCCTTAAGAAAAGTATAAGCTATTTTTCTACTACACTGATATATATACTCATCTCTTTCTTCAAGCTTGCCTTCTTCTTCTAACTTATTAATTTTTTTAATGTCAGACAAGGATTTTATTAATGTCCAGGCATATCCTTTTCCATACCAATATATAGATCTAAACATATATTTCGCTCCTTTAATATTACTATTACTAGTAATATTATAACAGTTTTTTTAAAATATAAAATATAGACTTTCTTTTAATAGATAAAATAATAAAAAAATTATGTTTTTATTATTTATTTTTTAAATGTAAAATATAAATAATATAAGATAATAATTTTGTTTTAAAAAATAAAATTTATTATCTTTCTAATAAATTTATTTTGATTGGAGAATAAAAAATGAAGGCTTTAAACTTAAAAGATAGGTTAATAATAGCAGATGGCGCTATGGGAACTAGATTAATTGAGTTAGGTGGTAATTTAAAGGAAACCTCCTCAGAAATTTTAAATTTAAAAAACCCTAAATTAATAGAAAAAATACATAGAGAATATATAAATTCTGGAGCTGAATTAATACTTTCAAATACTTTTATGTGCAATATTATAAATGAAAAAATAAATGGATATAACTTAGAAAAGGTTATAAAATCTAGTCTGAATATTTTGAATAAAGTTAAGGAAAAGGATATTTTAGTTGCTTTAGATATAGGAGCTATTTCATACTATTTAGACGAAAATTCCCCTTCTTTTGAAAATATTGTTTATGAAAATACTGAAAGAATAATTAAAGCTGGAGAAGATAAGTTTGATTTAGTTATTTTTGAAACCTTAGGAAGTATAAAAGAAGGAGAATTAGCCTTAAAAAAAGCTAAAACTATAACAGATAAAGCTATTATATGCTCCTTTACCTTGTCTAATAAAAAGAATATTTATAACTTTTTAAAGGAAATGGTTTCAACCTTAGAACCTCTAGGAGTAGATGCTTTAGGTATAAATTGCACATCATATGAAGAAATATTAAAGGCTTTAGATATTATTAAGGAGCTTACTAAGCTTCCTATATATATAAAGGCTAATTTAGGAATGCCAAAGAATGTAGAAGGAAAGTTGATTTATGACTTAAATTTAGAAGAATTTAAGACTTTATCTAAAAGTGCTATTGAAAAAGGCGTTAATATAATAGGAGGTTGTTGTGGAACTAATAAAGCCTATATAAAGGCTCTTTCTAAATTAAAAGAAAATAATAAGAATTAATAATTTAATAAATAATATTATTTTTCTAGATAATTATTAAAAAACATAAGAAATAGATATTAAAATATTATTTTTATAGTATATAAAAACTAAGATTAAGATTAAATAATCTATAAAAAGTCCAGTAAACATATAAGATTGAAAATTGAATGAATCCTTTGTAAACGTATATAATCTATGTATAAGTTAATGAACTTTAGATAAGGAGAGGTTAGGTATGAAAAAAGTACATGTAGTTTCACATAGTCACTGGGATAGAGAGTGGTATATACCATTTCAAAAACATAGAGTTAAATTAGTAGATTTTATGGATTCATTAATAGATACTTTAGAAAATAATGAGCATTTTAAATATTTTCACTTAGATGGACAGACTATAGCTTTAGATGATTATCTAGAAATAAAACCTTATATGTTTGATAGAATAAAGAAGCTTGTAGAAGAAGGAAAACTTCATATAGGTCCTTGGTATGTTCTTCAAGATGAATATTTAATAAGTGCAGAGGCAAATGTTAGAAATATGCTTTTAGGAATGAGATTTGCAAAAAGATTTGGAAATCCTGTAAAAATAGGATATTTCCCTGATTCCTTTGGTAATATATCTCAAGCACCTCAAATATTAAGAGGTTTTGGTATTGATAATGCCGTATTTGGTAGAGGAATAACTCCAATAGCTTTTGATAATCAAAAGGTAGAAGAAGTAGGGGAAAATGAATATCATTCAGAGGTTTTATGGAAATCTCCAGAGGGTTCAGAAGTATTAGGAATACTTATGGCTAACTGGTATAGTAATGGAAATGAAATTCCTTCTGAAAAGAAAGAGGCTATTGAATTTTTAGAAGATAGAGTAAATAAAGCAGAAATGTATGCTACAACAAATCAAATATTACTAATGAATGGCTGTGACCATCAACCTGTTCAAACAAATGTTGGAGATATAATAGATAATGTAAAAAATGATGTTGATTTTGAGTTAGTTCATAGTAATTTAGTTGATTATATAAAAGATGTTAAAAAGGAAGTTAAGGATTTAAAAACTGTTACAGGAGAGTTAAATGGACAGTATACAGATGGATGGTGGACTTTATGTAACACAGCTTCTTCAAGACTTTATTTAAAGCAAATGAATAATAGAGCTCAAAATCTTTTAGAAAGATATGTTGAGCCTTTAGGAGTTATGGCATCTTTAGAAGGTAAAAAATATGAAAGTGATTTTATACTTCAAGGATGGAAATATTTAATTCAAAATCACCCTCATGATTCTATTTGTGGATGTAGTATTGATGAAGTTCATCAAGATATGGTAACAAGATTTAAAGCTAGTATGCAAATATCAGAGGAAATGATAGATAGAAGTACTGAATATATGTTAAATCTAGTAAATGGAACTACTACGGATAGAAAAAATATAGTTGTTTTTAATACTTTAGGATGGGATAGAAGTGAGGTAGTAGAAGCTATAGTTGATATAAATAAAGATTCTTCTATAGAAAGTTTTAAAGTTGTTGAAGAAAACGGAGAGGAAGTACCTTCTTCAGTTGAAGCCTTAGGAGAAACTTTTAAATATACCTTACCAAATAATAGGTTTAGACAACCTGAATATGTAAATAGATTTAAGGTTAGATTTTTAGCAAGTAATATAAAAGCTTTAGGATTAAAATCCTTTGAAATAGTACCTTGTGAAAAGAAAGAAAATAAAGAAATTAATAAGGATTTAACTTTTGAAAATAAATTCTTTTTACTAAAATTTAATGAAAATGGTACTTTTAATTTACTTCACAAAGAAACAAAGAAAGAATATAAAAATTTAAATTACTTTGAAGATTGTGGAGATATAGGAGATGAATATATATTTAGAGCTCCATTAAAAGATGAAATAATAAATACTTTAGATAATAAAGCTACTATAAATGTTTTAATAGATAATGAAGTAGAAAAGGTAATAGAGGTTAAAAATACTTTAAAAGTTCCTTTTGAAGCTAGTAAAAAAGAAAGTAGAAGATTAGAAGATAAAACTGAGATAAACTTAACTTCTACCATAACTTTAAATGAAATTTCAAAGAGAGTAGATGTAAAAGTTGTAATAGAAAATAAGGCAAAAGACCATAGAATAAGAGCTTTATTCCCAAGTGAAATAGAAGCAGATACTCATTTTGCAGAGGGACACTTTGATGTTATAGAAAGAGAAACTACTCCATGGGAAGGATGGCAAAATCCTTCTAACTGTCAAAAGCAAACAAATTTTGTTGATGTTAATGATGGAAAAGTTGGACTTATGATTGCCAATAAAGGACTTCCTGAATATGAGGTTTTAAGAGATAGTAAAAATACTATAGCCTTAACTATTTTAAGAGCTGTTGGAGAATTAGGAGATTGGGGTGTGTTTAAAACACCAGAGGCTCAATGCCTAGGAGAAAATATTGCTGAATATTCAATAATTCCTCATAAAGGAGATTATACCTTTGAAAATTCTTATGAAGAAGCTTATAACTTCAATGTTAATATGCTAGCTCTTCAAGGAGATTTTAAGAATGAGGATTCTTTAGTTACAATTAAAGGAGACAATGTAGTTTTATCAGCCTTTAAGAAAGCAGAAGATAGAGATTCTATAATAATAAGAGTGTTTAATATTTCTAATAAGGATGAGAACTTTGAAATAAAAGTTAATAGAGAAGTTAAAGAAATAAATGAAGTTAATTTAAATGAGGAAATTATAGAAAAATTAAATGTAGAAGAAAATTCTATTAAAGGTGTTATTTTAGGAAAACAAATAAAAACTTTTGAAATAGTATTATAATAATCTGTATAGAGGATATATTTATATATCCTCTATTATATTGTGTATTTTATAGAGATACACTTGTCTTTTAGAATTTGTGGTGATATAATTTATTTATAATGTTAAAAACTTAATAATAAAAATAAATACTTTAATCCAAAATAATAATTTATTAATACTTTAATTTTATTGTTAAAGTGTTTTTTAATTTTCATTTATAAAGTATAATATTTATTGAAAATATTAATTATAGATGATATTTTAGTAAGTGGTAATAAGAATTTACTGTTTTGCTAGTATTTAATATTTTATAGATGTAAAGAGGTGAATATTTCCAAAATGGAAGGAAATTTATTAGTTATAGATAAAAGAGTTTTACCAGAAGTTTTTGAAAAGGTAATAAATGCTAAAAGACTTTTAAAAGAAGGAAAGGTAAAAGAAATAACAGAAGCCACTAAGCAGGCAGGAATTAGTAGAAGTGTTTATTATAAATATAAAGATTATATTTTTGAGTTTTCAGAAACATTACAGGGAAGAAAAGTTATATTTAATATGGTAGTTACTCATGAAAAAGGTGTTTTATCTTCTGTTTTAAATATATTATCAGAGGTTGGAGGAAATATATTAACAATAGATCAAGGCTTGCCTATACATGGGTTAGCTCATGTTAGTTTTACAATAGATATATCAACTATGAATTGTGATATAAAAGAGATGTTAAATGAAATTCAATTAGTGCGTGGCGTTGAAAAAGTAGAATTTGTTGCTATGGAATAAAAAAATCTCAACTTAGTTAAGTCTAAGTTGAGATTTTTTAATTTTTATTAATGGAAAAAAATGTTTTTGATAATAAATAATTATTATGGTTTAATATTAAATGTGAAATAATAGTAATTAAATGAAGTTTAGGGAGGTTTAAATGGAGGTTTATTTTGATAATAGTGCAACTACAAAACCTTTAAAAGAAGTAAGAGAAGAAGTTTATTATGCTATGGATGAATTTTGGGAAAATCCCTCTTCTTTATATACTTTAGGAATAAAGGTTCAAAGAAAGATAGAGGAGCTTAAGGAAAGCATTTCAAAAAAGATAAATTCATCTAGAGAAGAAATAGTATTTACTTCAGGAGCTAGTGAAGGAAATAATATGATAATTAAAGGGCTAGGTAAAAAAAACACTCATGTTATAACTACAGCTTTTGAGCATTCTAGTGTTTTAAATACTTATAAAGAACTAGAAAGACAAGGAGTAAGGGTAACTTATTTAAAGGTTAATAAAGAGGGTTTTATAGATTTAGAAGAATTAAAAAACTCAATAAATAAAGATACAGTTTTAATATCTATAATTCAAATTAACAATGAAATTGGGAGTATACAAAAAATTAAGGAAATTGGGAATTTAATAAAAGAAAAAAGTAAAAGAGCAAAATTTCATGTAGATGGCGTTCAAGGCTTTGGAAAGTTTTTAATTGATGTTAAAGAATTTAATATAGATTTTTATACAGCTTCTGCCCATAAATTTCACGGACCAAAGGGCATTGGGTTTATGTATATTAGAAAGGGAATAAATTTAAAGCCTTTAATAACCGGTGGAGAACAGCAAAGTGGATTAAGAGCAGGTACAGAAAATACACCATCTTATATGGGTATGGTAAAAGCTATGGATATTTCATATGAATTAATGGAAGAATCCTATAAACAGGTAAGTAGTTTAAAAAAATATTTTATAAAAAGGCTTTCAGAAATAGAAGATGTAATAATAAATACTCCTTTAAGTAATAACTATACTCCTTATATATTAAATGTTTCCTTTTTAGGAGTTAAATCAGAGGTTTTACTTCATATGTTAGAGGAAAATAACATATTTGTTTCAACAGGTTCTGCTTGTTCATCAAAAAATTCTATACAAAAGGGGAGTTATGTACTAAGGGCTATAGGTTTAGAAGAAAGATGTATTCAAGGAGCTATAAGATTTAGCTTTTCTAGGTATAACACTTTAGAAGAGGTTGATTATACCATAGAGGTGTTAAAAAAAGCTTTAAAATTTTTAAGGAGAATAAGATTATGAATAATTTAATTTTAGTAAAATATGCTTCGGAAATATTTTTAAAGGGACTTAATAAAAATAAATTTGAAAGAAGATTAAAAGAAAATATAAAGAAAAAGTTAGAGGGAATAAACCATGAAATTATAACAGATCAAAATAGATGGTTTATAAAAGCAGATGATTTAGATGAAGTTATAAATAGAGTTAAAAAGGTCTTTGGGGTTAAGGAACTTTGTTTAGTTACTCAAGTAGAAAGAAATCTTTATGATATTAAAAGAGAAGCTTTAAGAAAAATAAGAGAAAGTAAAACTAAAAGTTTTAAGGTTGAAACAAAGAGAGCAAATAAAAAATTTGATATGAATTCTATGGAAGTTTCAAGAGAAGTTGGAGGATATATACTTTCAGAGCTTAATGGAGAAATAGAAGTTGATATACATAATCCAGGATGTAGGGTTTATATAGAAATAAGAGAAAAAGCATATATCTTTACTGATAAAGATAAAATAAAAGCAGTAGGTGGTATGCCTTATGGAATGAATGGAAGTACTATGGTTATGTTATCTGGAGGAATTGATTCTCCTGTTGCTGCATATTTAATGGCAAGGAGAGGTGTTGAAACTCATTGTATTTATTACCATTCTCATCCTTATACTTCTGAGAGAGCTAAGGATAAGGTTAAGGAGTTAGCAAGAATAGTAGGTAGTTATACAGAGAAAATAACTCTTTATGTAGTTCCATTTACGGAGATACAAATGGATATAATAGAAAAATGTAGAGAAGATGAACTTACTATAATAATGAGGAGGTTTATGATGAGAGTTGCCTGTGAACTTTCAAAGAGAAAGAATATACAATCTATAACTACAGGAGAAAGTATAGGACAAGTTGCATCTCAAACTATGGAAGGGCTTATGGCAAGTAATGATGTTTCTGATAGACCAGTTTTTAGGCCATTAATAGCTATGGATAAAGAAGATATAATGGATATTGCAAGAGAAATAGGAACTTATGATACATCTATACTTCCTTATGAGGATTGTTGCACAATATTTGTTCCTAAGCATCCAAAAACTAAGCCAAGAATTAAAGATTTAGTAAGGGGAGAGAAAAAGTTAAATATAGAAGCTTTAGTAGATAAAGCAATAGAAGAAATGGAGACCTTTATATTTTAAATAAGGTTATAATTGTTTTTAAAAATTCTTAAGTATAAAATAATAAGTAGATTGTGTATTAAAAGAGCTTTTAAAGTTTTTATATACAATCTTCTTTATTTTTAGGAGGAATATTTATGGAAAGAAATATTGAAAAATCTTTAGGAAAAATTTTTAGACATTTTAAGGGAGACCTTTATTTAGTAGAAGGAATTGTTACTCATTCAGAAAGTGGAGAAAAGCTGGTTTTATATAGAGCTTTGTATGGTGATTGTGGCCAGTTTGTAAGACCTTATAATATGTTTTTAGAAAAGGTTAAAGAGGGAAAGGAAAATCCTACAGGACAAAAATATAGATTTGAAGAGGTTACTATTGAAAGCTTAAATAAAAGATAATATTTTATAACGTAATAGCTAAGAAAATTTTTAAAATTTTCTTAGCTATCTTTAATAAATAAGAGTTGTTACAGTTATTTACTATAACTAAAGATTAGTTTTAGAGAAATTTAAAACCCTAAAATAATAACGCGTACATTTTAGAATTTAGTTTTAAATAAAGCCTCTAAGTAGAGAAATATAGGAACAGCTGCATAGATTAAATAACCCTACAAAAATATTATTGCCTAAAATATTAATTATATACTTTTAAAAATTTATTTTTCTTCACAGAAGGTTTTAGGCTTTATAAAGTTGTCTATAACAGGAACAAGTAAATTCATAAATATAATTGCATAGGAAACACCTTCAGGGTAACCACCAAAAATTCTTATTATAGTTGTAACAAGTCCGCAACCAAAGGCGAAAATTACTTGACCTTTTTTTGTTATAGGAGAAGTTGTATAATCAGTAGCCATAAAAAACGCTCCTAAAAATAATCCACCTGTAAATATTTCATAAAATCCATTTCCAGTGAATAGTCCATTTCTACCTATAACTGTAGTTAAAATCAAAACAGTACCTATATAGACTACAGGTATATGCCAAGTTATAACCTTTCTATAAAATAAATAAATTGCACCTATAAGTATAGCTAAAGCAGAAACTTCACCAATACACCCTGCAATGCTACCTAAAAACACATCACTTATAGGAGGCATGTTTCCTTGACCATTTTTTAAAAGAGTAAGTGGAGTTGCAGAGGCTATACCATCTATTGTAAAATTACCAAGACTTTCAGGCCAGGCAGCTAATAAAAAGGCTCTACTAGCTAATACAGGATTCATAAAGTTACAACCTATCCCACCAAAAATTTGCTTAACTAAAACTATTGCTACAATAGAGCCAATAGAAGCAACCCAAAGGGGAGTATTTGCAGGTAAATTTAATGCAAGTAATAGACCAGTAACTATAGCACTTAAATCTTTTATAGTTATCTCTCTTTTTGTTACTCTTTGAAAGATATATTCAGATAATACTGATGATACTATACAGGTTAATATTACAAAAATAGCTCTTATACCAAAAATCAAAACCCCAACTAAGGAGGTTGGAATTAAGGCTATTAAAACATCTCTCATTATACTTTGAGTAGAAGGTTTATCCTTTATATAAGGAGCAGAATCCATTAAGAGATTTTCTTCTACTTTCTTTATATTTAAAGATTCCTTTGAATCCTCTTTTACAAAAACCATGCTTTCACCTCACTAATTTTGATTTTTTAAAGATTTCTTAGCTTTTTTTATATTTTTTACTAAGGAAATTTTAGCAGGACAAGAAAAAGAACAACATCCACATTCTAAACAATTCATTCCCCCAAGAGATTTAAATTCTTCTAAATCATTTTTTTCTATAACTTCATTTAATCTTTGAGGAATTAAATTCATAGGACATGAACATATACATTTTCCACATCTTATGCAGGAAGTACTTTTAAAATCTTCTGTATTATTTAAACATAAAATTCCTGAAGTTCCTTTAGTAATAGGAGTATTTAGTGAGTTTATAGAAGTACCCATCATAGGACCACCTAAAATTATTTTTCTTGGTTCTTTTTTAAATCCATCACAAAACTCTATTATATCTTTAATTGGAGTTCCTATTTTAACTTTTAAATTTTTAGGTGTTTTTATTGCATCACCTGTTACAGTTATGATTCTTTCTGTTAAAGGTATTCCTTCTATAAAACTTTTATACATTTGATATATAGTAGATATATTAAATACAATACAGCCTAAATCTAAAGGAAGTTTTTTTGGAGGAATTTTTATTTTTGTAAGAGCATATATTAAATGTTTTTCAGAACCTTGAGGATATTTAGTTTTTAATTTAAAGACTTTTATTTTTGAATTTTCCTTTAAGTTTGATTTGAAAATTTCTATAGCATCTAATTTATTATCTTCAATACCTATGTAAATTAGAGCTTTAGGAAAATAATTAGATAAAATTTCTAAAGAGGTTATTATTTCCTTTGTGTAATTTGTCATAACCTTATAATCACAGGTTAAATAAGGTTCGCATTCAGCTGCATTTATTATTAAGTAATTAACTTCCTTGTCTTTTTTTATATTAAGTTTTACATGAGAAGGAAAGGTAGCACCACCAAGACCAACTATTCCATTTTCTCTTACTAAGGAAATTAAGCTTTCTAAGGGCATATCTTTAGAAAATTTTAAATTATCTTTAGGAAGAGATTCATATTTGAAATCATTTTCTATAATTATTGAATTAACTTTAATATTATCTTTATAAGTAATTTCTTTTATATCCTTTACAAAGCCAGATACACTAGAATGAATAGGTGAGGATATATATTCTTTAGAATCTGCTATCTTTTGATTTAATAAAACTCTTTCTCCAATTTCAACTAAGGGTGAACAAGGACTTCCTATATGTTGAGAAAGTGGAAATATAAGTTCTTCTTTAGGAGAAAAACTTTCTATATCTTTATTTTTTGTAAGTTCTTTATTATAAGGTAAATGTAGTCCTTTTTTAAAGGTAAAAAGACTCATGCACATACATCCTTTCATTATAATATTCCTTGTTTTAATACTATGAATAAACTTTTAAATAAATTACATATTTTTAGTTAATTAGCTTTTATATTAAATTTAATAATTTTATAGGAAATAAGTAAAAAAATACTTTAATTATTTTTATATGAAAAAATAATTAAAAATTTGAGTTTAATTAAATTTGAAAGTGTAAAAACATAAGGGTATAATAGTTGTGTTAATAAAATGAAAAATAAGGAGGGGAAGGCTTTGATTAATGAGAGTACTAAAACGGTACTGTCCCATAGAAAAGACTTAAGGTTTAAGCTAGTTTTAGAAGGTGCTATTATAGGGCTTGTATGTTCACTAGTACTAGTCTTAAATAGAGTCATTGTAAGTTATTTATTTCCACTTTTTAAAAAGCTTTATGCCTTTGCTACTTTAAGTGTAGGAAATATGCTAATAGTCTTAGCTATTTTAGCAATTTTAGGTGCTTTAGTAGGATTTATGGTTAGAAGAGAGCCTATGATTTCAGGTAGTGGTATTCCACAGGTTGAAGGTGAATTAATAGGTAAGCTAAAGATGAATTGGGCAAGAATATTAATATATAAATTTTTAGGAGGAGTAATTTCACTAGGTGCAGGTTTATCCTTAGGAAGAGAGGGCCCTTCAGTACAGATGGGGGCTGCAATAGGTGAAGGATTTAGCAAGTGTTTAAAGAGAGTAAATATAGAGAAAAAGTATTTAATAACATCAGGGGCTTCTGCAGGACTTGCTGCAGCTTTTAATGCACCTTTATCTGGTGTTATATTTGCTTTAGAAGAAGTACATAAAAGTTTTTCTCCTTTAGTTTTAGTTTCTGCTATGGCTGCATCTCTAGTTGCAGATTTTGTATCAAAACAATTTTTAGGTATGAATCCAAGTTTAGGAATTGAAAATGTTCCTGTGCTACCATTAAAATATTATTGGCTTTTAATAGTATTAGGAGTTGTTTTAGGAATTGGCGGTACAATTTTCTCAAAGGGGATTTTAAAAGTTCAAAGTTTTTATGGAAAATTTAAAAAGGTTCCTGTAGAAATTAAGGTTATGGTACCTTTTTTAATAACAGGATTATTAGGAATTTTTATCCCTATAATCTTAGGAGGAGGACATGAACTTATAATGGACTTGGTAACTAAAAGTTTTCCAGTAAAAATACTTTTAGCTTTACTTTTAGTTAAGTTTTTTTTAACAATTGTAAGTTTTGGTGCTGGTACTCCTGGAGGAATATTTTTTCCTTTATTATTATTAGGAGCAATAATTGGTAATATAGTTGGGTTATTAAGTTTTACAAGCTTAGGATTACCAAAGGAATATATAATAGATTTTGTAATTTTAGCTATGGCAGGAAATTTTGCTTCTATAGTAAAGGCGCCTATAACAGGAATAATCTTAATTACTGAAATGACAGGTTCCTTTGACCATATGTTAGCTTTATCTATTGTGGTAATAGTTTCTTATGTAACATCTGACATATTAAAGAGTGAGCCAATATATGAATCTTTATTAGAGAGATGGATAGAAAAAGCTGGAGTTAAAGTTGATGAACCTTCAAATAATAAAACTTTATTAGAATTTGGTGTTGAATTAGGAAGTGAAGCAGAAGGAAAGAAAGTTAAAAATGTTAATTGGCCAGAGGAAGCTTTATTAGTTGCTATAAAAAGAGGAAATAATGAATTTATTCCAAGAGGTTCAATTGAAATACAAAATGGAGATTACTTAGTTGTTATGGTAGATGAAAGTAATGCAAGTTCAGTTTTAAATAAAATTCAATCTTTAACTTCTGCAAAGGAAGAAATTTAATAGAAATTAAAAAATACACTAAGAAAAATATCTTAGTGTATTTTATTTATTATTTCTTTACTTTTTTCTTTTTTATTGAGTATCCAAAGGAGCCTAAGGGCTTTGAATTAAGACCAAAATATTCTCCATGACTATAGGATATAAGATTTGCTTTAGTAAAGTGAATTTTACCCTTCTCATCTATAAGAGTTTCATCTACTTTTACATTTACAACTTCAAATAAGAACATGTCATGAGTTCCTAAAGGAGTTATAGATTTTAATTTGCACTCTAAGGCAACAGGAGCTTTTTCAATAGAAGGAGTACTTATGGAAACTCCTTTACTAAGAGCATATCCAAAATGTTTAATTTTGTCTACTTTTCTTCCTGATTTAACTCCACAAAAATCAACAAACTTAACCATATCTCTACAAGGTAAATTTATAACACATTCCTTACTTTCTTTTATGTATTCATGGGATAATCTTTCTGGTCTTATTCCCATTGCTATTATTGGCGGTTTAGTACAAACAGTACTAACCCATCCTACAGTAAAAGCATTTATTTTATCTTCTTTATTTTTAGATGTAACAAGAACTACGGGAGTAGGATTTAACATTACACTTCCTTTAAAATTAAGTTTTTTCATAGTTATCTCCTTTATTTATATTAAAATCTTTAGTTTTTTTAAATTTAAGACTTTAAAATTATAACATGAAAAATTTATATATAAAACTAAAGATTATAATATTTTTTCTTTTTAGTGAAATAATATTTA
The DNA here is from genome assembly GCF_058310255.1 of Clostridium sp. TJA038. NCBI lineage: Bacteria > Bacillati > Bacillota > Clostridia > Eubacteriales > Clostridiaceae > Clostridium > Clostridium sp. TJA038. The sequence continues at coordinate 804,699 of NZ_JBZEFA010000001.1, forward strand.
TTATTTATATTATTTTAGAGAGGATATTTTTATGAGAAAAAAATTTGTATTATTAATTATTTTTATAATGATTTTAAATTTGATTTTACCAAGGGAGATAGTTTCTGCAAAGGATAAAGAAAAATTTACTATATGTATTGATGCAGCTTATCAAGAGGATTATGATAAGGATATTAATTTTATATCATCTTATTATGAAAATAGAAATTTTAAAGTTCCCTTAGAAACAAGAGGAGTTTTTACTAAAAATAAAGAATATGAAATAAATTTAGAGGTAGCTTTAATTTTGAGAGAGCTTTTAAATAAAGAAGGATATAAAGTTTTTATGACTAGAGAGAGAAATAAGGTTTATTTAAGTGATAAAGATAGAGCTAATATAGGAAATAAATCAGGAGCTGATATTTTAATAAAACTTTATTGCGATAGAAGTGATGATTTTAAAAAAAGAGGAGCTTCAATTTTAATTCCTTCTTTAAAGAGTTGTAAAAACAATAATTTTGATGATTTATACAAAAATAGTAGAAATTATAGTGAAATATTAAATGAAACCTTAAGAGAAGGAGATATAAGGGTAAATGGTATTTTTGAAAGAAATAATATTAGAGGATTTGAGTTTTCAAAAGTTCCTGTAATAATTTTAAGAATGGGATTTATGAGTAATTTAGAAGAGGATGTTTTGCTAGGAAATAAATTGTATCAAGAAAAGTTAGCTAATTTAATAGTTAAATCTTTAAAAAGATATAAAGAAACTTTATAGTTTAGAACCTACTAAAGCTTAGAAGAAAATAAATTTATAATTTTCATAAGCTTTTAGTAGGTTTTATATTTAAATTTAATAATAAACATCAATTAGATGGAAAGAAATATTAGAATTACTCCAACCTAAATCAAAGGGAACAAGAAGTCTATCAGTATTATGACAGGTTACTAAAGGATACCCTTTGCTATCTAAACCTGTAACAGTTGATATATGCGTTATTCGGCCATTTTTTTCATAGGCTACAAAATCACCAGGTCTTAAGTTATAAGCTTCTTTATATATTTCTGGATATTTTCCTTTAGCTATATAGGAAGCCCTTCCACTATTAATCATATAATTTTTAAAAGCTTGTGCATTTACCCAAGCTTTAGAACCTTCTTTTCCATTATAGTTCCATGTAGAATTTTTTCTAAAGCCTCCACCTTCAAAAAGTATTTGAGAAGCAAAATTTGCGCAATCTCCTCCTTCATCATTGAAATTTTTATAAGCTTTATTATATTTAAAAGTTTTTTCATTATTTAAAGGAACTCCACAATAAGAATGAGCATAATCTATTGCCTTTTTAGTCCTTTCATCAGGGGTATAAGGAGTAGGTGTGCTTTTTAATATATAAGATTTAATTTCTTCTGAATTTATATTTTTTAAATCAAGAGAGTCTGAAAAAGGGTCTGTATACCATTCTTTAGTTATAATATATTTGTTATCTTCGTTTTTTAAGGTAAGATAATGATAGGTTCCTAAAGTAAATTTATTATAATTAAGAGGTTCATTTAAATAGTAATATGTAAATTCACTAGAAAGGGAACATATTATTTCATAAAGACCATTTTCGGTTTTGTTAATTTTAATAATTTCACTAGTTGAGTTTATATCATTAAAATTAATACCTTGTTTTTCAGACCAGCTATTTAAATACTTAATTTTTTTAATTTCTTTTTCATAGGCAAAAAGGCTAGTTTTTTTATTTAAGTCATAAAGTGTTTTTAAAGCTTCTAAATTATTATTTAGTATTGTTTTATTTCTAAAATTAAAAATATCTTTTAAAACTAAACTAAATTTATCCTTTAAGATATCTTCCTTATCCTTTGAAGGTTCTTCTAAAAAATAAAGGGCTTCTTTAGGAATTTTATTTTCCTTATGATTTATAATTGATTTAATTGAGAGTATTACTATTATGCTTAATAATATTCCTAATAATATTAATTTTTTTCTTTTCATCAATTCCTCCTAATTTAATATATAATTTAATAATCTATATGATAGATAAAGATAAAAAATAATAAGTAAATATAAATGTTAAATAATAAAACATATATACTTTTATTATTTATGAATTATTGGTAAAATTAAAAAGTAATAAAAGCGTAAAGGAGAATTACATAAGATGAAATTAGTAAAAGGAAAGGTCTCATTTATAAGAAGTATTTTTGCATGTTTTATTTTCCCTCTTGTAATCGGATACTTCTATACATATTTAAATCCAGCATGGTTTTTAACAAATCAAGGCATTGGGTTAGTTTTAGGAATATTACTTATACTTAGAGGTCTTTTTGAAAAGTCTGTAGCTAAAAATATAAGAAATGCAAAAATAAGCTTTTTAGGTGGGGGGGCTATAACTTTATATGTAATTGCAAGATATATTGGAATTTTGTAATTTATAAATAAACTTTTAATTTTAAAATAAGAATAATATTAAGTTAAAAAAGAAATGATATATTAAGGTATCATTTCTTTTTTTATTTAAAAGTATATAGTTTTATGTTTTTAAATAGGGAGAATTAGTTAAAAACTTTTTAATAAAGGTTAATTATGGTACAATTATTAAAATAAGCATATTAAAAATACCTTTTAAGGGGAGTGTGAAAGATGGATTTTAAAGAGAATAATATTTATAGCGGTTTTAAACTTTTAGACATAAAAAAAATAGATGAAATAGGCGGTTTAGCTTTAACCTTTCAACATGAAAAAACTAAGGCTAAGTTAATAAAAATATTAAGTGAAGATGATAATAAATGTTTTGCAATAGGCTTTAGAACACCACCAGAAAACAGTACTGGTGTTCCTCATATTTTAGAGCATTCAGTTTTATGTGGTTCTAGAAAATTTAATACAAAAGAGCCTTTTGTAGAACTTTTAAAGGGTTCTTTAAATACTTTTTTAAATGCAATGACCTATCCAGATAAAACAATATATCCTGTAGCATCAAGAAATGATAAAGATTTTATGAATCTTATGGATGTTTATTTAGATGCTGTGCTATATCCTAACATATATAAGCATAAAGAAATATTTATGCAAGAAGGATGGCACTATTACATAGAGAATAGAGAGGATGAATTAAAATATAATGGTGTTGTTTATAATGAAATGAAAGGGGCCTACTCTTCACCAGACTCTATACTTTATAGAGATATAGCTAAAACAATATATCCAGATACTTGTTATGCTTTATCTTCAGGAGGAGACCCTGATAAAATACCAGATTTAACTTATGAAGAATTTTTAGATTTTCATAAAAGATATTATCATCCGTCAAATTCTTATATTTTCTTATATGGAAATGGAGATACAGAAAAAGAATTAGAGTTTATAAATGAAGAATACTTAAAAAACTTTGAATATAAAAATATAGACTCAAGAATTAAGGAACAAAAAGCTTTTGCTTCTATGAAAGAAGAAGTTTTTAATTATGGTATAGCTGAAAATGAAGATTTAAATGATAAAAGTTATTATAGTTTAAATTTTGTAATTGGAGATTCTACAGAGGGAGAGCTTACTTTAGCCTTTGATATCTTAGCCTATATTTTAACTAGAAGCACAGCTGCACCTTTAAAGAAAGCTTTAATAGATTCTGGTATAGGAAAGGCAGTATCTGGAGAATTTGACAGTTCAACTAAACAATCAACTTTTGCGATATTAGTTAAAAATTCTAAATTAAACAAAGAAGAAGAATTTAAAAAGATAGTTATGAATACCTTAGAAGACTTAGTTAAAAATGGTATTGATAAGGAGCTCGTAGAAGCTTCTATAAATAGAGTAGAGTTTGAATTAAGAGAAGGAGATTTTGGCTCTTACCCTAAGGGGCTTATATACTATTTGAAAATTATGGATAGTTGGCTTTATGAAGGGGAGCCTTATGTTCATTTAGAATATGAAAAAAATCTAGAAAAAATAAAATCAGCTTTAACTAGTAATTACTTTGAGAATTTAATTGATAAATATATATTAAAAAATAATCATGCTTCTTTAGTAGCGCTTCATCCTAAAAAAGGAATAAATGAAGAAAAGGCTTTAAAACTAAAAGAAAAGCTACAGAAGATAAAAGAATCTCTTAGTGAAGAAGCTTTAGATGAAATAATAGAAAATTGTAAAAAGTTAAAAGAAAGACAAAGTACACCTGATAAAAAGGAAGATTTAGAAAGTATTCCTATGTTATCTTTAAAGGATATAGATAAAGAAGCTATAAAGATACCTGCTGAAAAGAAGGAAATAGAAAAAATCTTAACCTTACATCATGATTTTCAATGTAATAAAATAGACTATGTTAATTTTTTCTTTAAGACTAGAACAGTTTCTATGGAATTAATACCATATGTTAGCTTGTTATGTGATATTTTAGGTAAATGTGGTACAGATAATTATGATTATTCTAAATTATCAAATTCTATTAATATTAATACAGGAGGAATAAGTTTTGGTGCTATAACCTTTGCAAACTTAAAGAAAAATGATGAGTTTAATCCTTATTTAGAGGTTTCTTATAAAGCTTTAAGTAGTAAGGGAGAAAAAGCAATAGAATTAGTTTATGAAATTATAAACAAAACTAATTTAGATGATATTGATAGAATTATGCAAATAATAAATGAAAAGAAAGCTAGACTAGAAGGAGCTATTTTTGATAGTGGTCATAGAATAGCTATGAAAAAAGTTTTATCTTATTGCACTTCTAGAGGAGCCTATGATGAAAAGATAAGTGGTCTTAATTATTATGACTTTTTAGTTAATTTAGATAAAGAAGATAAGGAAACTATATGTAATAATTTAAAAAAGGTAAGAGAGTTAATATTTAATAAAAAGAATATGCTTATAAGTTATTCAGGAAGAGAAAAAGAATATGATAAATTTAAAAAAGATGTAAGCTTATTAATAAAAAATATTAGTGATAAAGAATTTGAAGAAAAAGAGTATAACTTTAATTTAGGAAATAAAAATGAAGGGCTTATTCTTCAAGGGGATGTAGATTATGTAGCTAAAGGTGGAAATTACAAAGATAAAGGATATAAATATTCAGGGGTTTTATCTTTATTAGAAAGTATTTTAGGTTTTGATTATTTATGGAATGCTGTAAGAGTTAAGGGAGGAGCTTATGGAGTTTTCTCTAACTTTAGAAGAGATGGAGGGGCTTATATAGTTTCTTATAGAGACCCTAATATAGAAAGTACTTTAGAAGCTTATGATAATATACCTAATTATTTAAATAACTTTAAGGTAGATGAGAGAGAATTAACTAAATATATAATAGGAACTATAAGAAAGTATGACCAACCAATAAGTAATGGAATAAAAGGTGATTTAGCAGTTTCTTATTATTTAAGTAATTTTACTTATGAAGATTTACAAAAAGAAAGAGAAGAAATAATAAATGCAGATTGTGAAAAAATAAAAAGTTTTGCACCTATGATTAAAGAATTAATGAAGGAAAATTATATCTGTGTTTTAGGAAATGAAGATAAAATAAAAGAAAATAAAGAGTTATTTAGTGAAATAAAAAATGTAATAAAATAATTTTTAGTATTTAAATTATCTTTATAAATTTTTAGACCTTATATTTAGAAAAAACTTCTAGATATAAGGTCTTTTTTCTTTTGTAATAAAAGACTAAAATAAAATATGATATAATATAGGTTACTGTATATAGAAAGGGAGAAATATATAAATGGATTTTGTGGCAATAGACTTTGAAACTGCTAATGAAAAAAGAAATAGTGCCTGTTCTATAGGATTAGCAATTGTTAAAAATAATAAAATAATAGAGGAAAAATATTTTTTAATAAAGCCTTGTGAAATGAGGTTTTTACCTATGAATATATGGATACATGGCATAAGACCAGAGGATGTTAAAGAGGAAAGAAATTTTAAAGAAATTTGGAAAGAAATTAGAGATTATATAGATGGAGCTTTTGTAATTGCCCATAATGCATCCTTTGATATTAGTGTTCTTAGGAAAACTTTAGATTTTTATGGTATAGAGTATCCTAATTTTAAATATGCTTGTACTGTTGTTATGGCAAAAAATTATTATAAAAACTTACCAAATCATAAATTAGGAACTGTAAGTGAAGCTTTAGGTTTTGAATTTTCTCACCATCATGCAGGAGAAGATGCAAGAGCTTGTGCTAATATTTTGATGAATATATGCAAAGATTTAGATATATCTTCAATTGAAGAACTTTCAAAAAAGTTATCTATAAGAATTGGAGAAGTATATAATGGAGGATATAAATCTTCGGGAAGATTAGGGGAGTGTAAATACTCTAGTTTTTTAAAGCTTAAAGAAAATAAGGACAACAGAAATATATTAAAGTGTAAAAATGTGGTTTTTACAGGGCCTTTAAGTTCTATGTCTAGAGGAGAAGCTATAGGAAATGTAATAAGATGTGGTGGATTTGTTAAAAATTCAGTAAGTAGAAAAACTAATTATCTAATTACAGGTATTAAGGATTTAGCAAAGTTAAAAGAAAAGGAAAAAAGTTTAAAATTAAAAAAGGCAGAAAGTTTAATAAAAGAAAATTTTGATATTAAAATAATAAGTGAAGAGGAATTTTTATCTATAATAAAATAATTTTACTTATATTTTAAATAGTTTATTTACAATAAGCTTTATTATGCTAAAATAAGTTAGTAAAATTAATTAATTTATGCAATACTAGTATTAGCTAGTAAATATTTAAGTATAAATTTTAGAGGTGATTTAATGAATAAGTTATTTACTATAAGTGGGGTAGACTTTTTTTTAGAGGATTTTCAAGATGATATAAAGGAATTTCAGGATATAATACCTATATTACAAGATTTTCAAGAGGAATTAACCTTAGAAAAAATAAATTGTACAGATAAAAATGATTGTTGTTATAAAAGTAATGAAAATTATATAGGAGAATTAGTAGGGGCCTTAACAGAAGACGATGAATTTTATTCTTTAAAGGAATTAAGAAGTAATTATGATAAATTTAAAGATGAAATTTTATATCCTTTTGGAATACAAGTTTATAAATGTACAGCCTGCAATAAATGGATTATAAATTTATTAGAGGAGTAAATTTATAATTATGGAGAAGTTTAAGGAGAGTATTAAAGGGGTAGGGCATAAGGTTTCGAGCTATTACAAGAAATTTAAGGATAAAATTATAAAGGAAAGAGATCCAAAAATAATTTTACTTTGTATTTTAGCAGTAATTTTAATGATAGTTTTCTTATATGGAAATGTAAGTAGTAAAAAGAGAGATGTAATTGAGCAACTTTCTAATTCTTTAAGCAAAGGGAATGAACGAGCTTTAAGAAATTTAATAGAGGATGGAAATAAAAATTCAGGAATAACTAAAGAAGAATTAATACCTTATATTAACTTTTTTAAAGCAGATAAAAGTAGAATTAATAAGTTAGTTTACGCTTTAGAAAATGGAGATGAGCTTTATTCTACAAAGTTAGAATCTAAAAAAGGTTTTTTTGGAGAGAAGTGGTATGTTGATATTGAAAAGAAAAATCTTTTGGTTTCATCAAATTTTCCAGAAACAAATGTATATTTAGATAATAATTTTATAGGAACTACAAATAACAGTAAAAAATTAGAGATTCCTAATATTATGCCTGGAGTTTATAAGGTTAAAGTTGAAAAAAAGGCTTATAATTCTAATTTGAAAGAGGAAAAAGAGTTTATATTGATGGATGATAATAAGGTTGATATACCTTTAAAAGGTATGCTTGTTACTATAAAGAGTACCTTTGAAGATGGTGAAGTTTACATAAATGGAGAGGATTCTGGAATAAAGGTTAGAGATTTTAAGGATGTAGGACCTTTTCCAAAGGATGGTTCTACTTATTTAACAATAAAATGTAATACTCCATGGGGAGAAATTGAAAGTGATAAAGTGTATATAAAAGATCATCCCGATTTAAATATAGAATTAAATTTAAAAGATACTGTTATAAAAGATGACGTAGAGAAGGTTGTAAAAGAATTTTATGGAAGTGTATTTCAAGCTTTAAATTCAGAAAATAAAGGCGACATAAGAGATGCTAGAGAAAATGTAAAAGATACAGTATATAATATTTTAAGTCAAAAATATTTTCTTCTAAAAAATGATTATGACATAAGCGATCTTAAAATAAAGATGGAAAATAGTACTATAGAACAAAATAAGGGAGTTTATGAGGCGAGAATTGTTGTAAATGTATCTTATAAAATAAAAAAGAAGATTTTAGGCATAGATATAAAAAGTGAATTTATGGAGAAGAACTTTTTTACTGATTTAAAATTTGAAAATGGAAAGTGGATAGTTTGTGAAGTGCAAAACTTTTCCTTACCAGGTTTAGAAAAAGATAATACTAAAGAGGGAAATAGTTAAATAAAAAAGCTATATAAAATATTTTATATAGCTTTTTTATATTTATAAAGTTATAGCAGCATCAAGGGCAACTTCCATCATTTTTGTAAAAGTAGTTTGACGTTCTTCTGATGTAGTTTCTTCAGCTGTAATTAAGTGGTCGCTTATTGTAAGTATTGTTAAAGCATTAACTCCATATTTAGCAGCTAAAGTATATAAAGCAGCTGTTTCCATTTCAACAGCTAAAGTACCAAACTTAGCCCATTGTTTCCATGCTTCTGGATTATCATTATAAAAACTATCAGCTGTAAATACACTACCAACCTTTGGGTCGTATCCTTTTTCAAAAGCTGTGTCATAAGCAGCTTTTAAAAGCTTAAATGATGCTGTAGGAGCAAAATCTAAACCATTAAATCTAACTTTATTTATTGCAGAATCAGTATGAGAAGACATAGCTAAAACTAAATCTCTAACCTTTATGTCTTCTTGCATTCCTCCTGCTGTACCTACTCTTATTAAGTTTTTAACACCATAATCTCTTATAAGCTCATTAACATAAATTGATATTGAAGGTACTCCCATACCAGTACCTTGAACTGATATTCTTTTTCCCTTATATGTTCCTGTATATCCTAACATTCCTCTAACTTCATTATAACAAATTGGGTTTTCTAAAAATGTTTCCGCTATAAATTTAGCTCTTAAAGGATCTCCTGGTAATAAAATTGTTTCAGCTATTTGACCTTCTTTTGCACCTATATGAATACTCATAAGTTACCTCCTCTTAATGTAAATGTTTTATAAGTAAATTTTATCATAAATAATGAAAAAATGCTAAAAATTATATAAATTTAAAATTAATATTAAGTAGTTAAAGAATATTTAATATGTTATATTAGTAAATAACAATTAAATTTTAAAAATCTTTTCAATATAATGAGGTGATAAATTTTGTTAAATATAGATAAAAGTGAAATAAAAGATACTTTAGAATATGAAAGTTTTGGAGAAAATGAATTTCCACTTAAATATTTAAGTGAAGAAGAGTTAAGAGAGTTAGGCTTTAAAAAAAGTTGTTGTGGAAGTTTAGGTGGATATAATAAAAAAAATCATAGGAAATGTTTAGGTTGTTCTAAAAAGGGAGGAAGTAGTTGTTGTAAAAAATAATATTTTTAAATAAAAAATACATACTCAAAGGAGTATGTATTTTTATTTTATTATTTTCTTCTTTTTGCAACTTCTATATTAACAGTTCTCTTGTTAAGTTTTTTACCCATTGATTTTTTCATTATGTTATTTACAACATCAGAATCAACATTTGCAAAGCAGAAGTTTTCTTTTATATCTATATCTCCTACTTGTTTAGGACTTATTCTAGCAGTTTCTTTTAAGAAGTTTACAAGAGTTTTAGGTGTTATACCATCTCTTCTTCCAACTGACATAAATAATCTTGTTTCATCCATTACAGGAGCTTCTATAGAATTTGATGTATAATCAAAAGAAGATTCTTTATCAAATACTATTTTTAAAAGAGCAGCAGCTACATCTACTAAACTGTAATCTTCATCTAACTGAGTAGCTATTGGAATAAATTTTTGGAAATCTTCATTAGCTTCTTCTATGGTAGATTTTACAGAGTTTATTATATTATTATGTTTATTTTGGAATATTTCATCAACTGTAGGGACAGCTTTTCTTATTATTTTACTTTTAGTATGCTTTTGAATTTGTTTAAGCATCATATATTCTTTTGGAGTAACTAAAGAGTAAGCAACTCCTTCTCTATTTGCTCTACCAGTTCTTCCGATTCTATGTACATAACTTTCGTTATCTTGTGGTAGGTCATAGTTTATAACATGAGTTACGCTTTCTACATCTATTCCTCTAGCTGCAACATCTGTAGCAACTAAGAAGTCTAAGCTACCTTCTTTAAATTTTCTTAAAGTTTGAAGTCTATGGTTTTGGCTCATATCTCCGTGCATACCTTCAACCATATATCCTCTAGCTTGCATTTTTTCTACAACTTCATCAACACCTTTTTTAGTTTTGCAGAAAATTATTGCAGCATTTGGCTCATCAAAATCTAAAACTCTACAAAGAGTTTCAAATCTATCTCTATGTTTTATTTCGAAATAAAATTGCTCTATTTTTGAAACTGTTAAAGAACTTTTCTTTATTGCGATGTGCTTTGTATCTTCTTTCATGTAATTTCTAGCTAATTTCTTAATTTGTGGAGGCATAGTAGCAGAGAATAAAAGTGTTTGTCTATCAGTTTTTAAGGATTTAACAATTTCTTCTAAATCATCAATAAATCCCATGTTTAACATTTCATCAGCTTCATCTAAAACTAAGAAGCCTATATCATTAAGAGGTAAACTCTTTCTTCTTATTAAATCTAGCACTCTACCTGGTGTTCCAACAACTATGTCAACGCCATTTTTTAATGCTCTTATTTGTCTATCTATTGGTTGGCCACCATATATTGGTAAAACAGAAAGCTTTTCATGTTTTCCAAGTCTTACAAGTTCTTCGTTAACTTGTATAGCAAGCTCTCTAGTTGGTGCTAAAATAAGTGCTTTTGGAGATTTTTTCTTTCCAGAAAAATTCGCATTATTTATTATGGCACATCCAAAAGCAGCTGTTTTACCAGTACCAGTTTGAGCTTGACCGATTATATCGTGTCCTTCTAGGGCTACAGGAATACTTTCAGCTTGTATTTGGGATGGTTCTTCAAATCCCATATCTTTTATAGCTTTAAGTAAGCTTTCCTTAAGACCTAAGTCGTCAAATTTTATATTGTTCATTCTTTATCCTCTTTCTTTTTGTATATTTTTAGTTTTTAAAATTTATTTTATTTTTAAAATTCTCACAATCAAACAAAGCTTATCATAACATAGTATCTCCATATAAGCAAATGGTATTATTTAAAATAAAAATTTAAAGAGTTTATTTAAATGTTTACTATAAGGTATAATAATGAAAAGAAAATAGGAAAGGAGAATTTAATTTGGAAGTTGGAATTTCTTCAGCATGTTTTTATCCAGATTTTGAATTGGAAAAATCCATAAAGATAATGAAGAATTTAGGTTTTAATAGTGGAGAATTATTTTTAAACACATATTTTGAATATGGAGAAGAATTTTTAGAAAGATTAATTTATGAAAAGAATAGATATAATTTTAATATAAAATCAGTACATTTTTTTTCATCTATGTATGAGCCATATTTATTTGATAAATATGAAAGAAGAAGAAAAGATGCCTTAGAAATTTTTAAAAGTATATGTAAAGCTACTAATAAATTAGGTGCATCCTCTTATACCTTTCATGGAATGAAAAAAGAAGGCTATAAAGATATAAATAAAAAGAGAGTTTTAGATATATACAATGAATTAAATTATATAGCTAGAGAAAATAACATATATTTGTCACAGGAAAATGTTTCTTGGTGTATGTCTTCAGATTTAGATTTTTTAAAATATATAAAAGAGAATTTAAAATATGATATGAAGTTTACCTTTGATATAAAACAGGCCTATAAAAGTTTTGAAGAACCTTTAAAATATATAGATATAATGGGTAAGGATTTAATAAATTTTCATATAAATGATAGAGATGAGAAAAATATTTGTCTTCTTCCAGGAAAGGGTAAAGTTGATTATAAAAGTATAATTAAAGGACTTAAAAAAATAGACTATAAAGGGCCATTAATAATAGAAGTTTATAGAGAGAATTTTAAAAATTACGAAGAATTAAAAGTTGTTAAAGATTTTATAGAAAAAAAACTACTATTATGATAAAATGTATAAATGTAAGAATAAAATAAAAGAAATATTTGATAAAAAAAGAAATTATATGTTATAATTGCCTAGGTTAATTCACAATTTAGGAATTAAAAGGCTATTTACAGGAGGAATATACAATGGAAGCTAAAATGAACAAAATAGACACAAACCTTGTTGAATTAGAAATTAAAGTTGATGCTAAGGACTTTAACGAGGCCTTAAAGAAATCTTATAATAAAAACTCAAAGAAGTTTAACGTACCAGGATTCAGAAAAGGAAAAGTTCCAATGAACATGGTAAAAAAATTCTATGGAGTTGAAGTTTTATTTGATGATGCTATAAATACTTGTATAGATAAAACATATGGAGTTGCTTTAGATGAAAACAACATAAAGCCTGTTGATTATCCACAAATAGAAGTAGTAGAGGTTGGAGAAGGAAAAGACTTAATATATAAAGCAAAAGTTACAACTTATCCAGAAGTTACTTTAGGAGATTATAAAGGATTAGAAGTTGAAGAAGTATCTTATGAAGTAAATGATGAAGATATAGAAAAGCAATTAGCTGATATGCAAGCTAGAAACGCTAGAGTTGAAACTAAAGAAGAAGGAACAGTTGAAAATGGAAATATAGCTGTTATCGACTTTAAAGGATTTATAGACGGTGTAGCATTTGAAGGTGGAGAAGGAAAAGATTATCCATTAGAAATAGGTTCAGGAAGTTTCATAGATAACTTTGAAGAACAATTAGTTGGCTTAAAGGTTGGAGAAAGTAAAGAAGTTAATGTAACATTCCCAGAAGCTTACGGAAGAGAAGAGTTAAATGGTAAACCAGCTAAATTTGATGTTACTGTAAAAGAAATCAAAGTTAAAGAATTACCAGAGTTAGATGATGAGTTTGCTAAAGAAGTTTCAGAGTTTGATACATTAGAAGAATTAAAAGCTAACTTAAAAGAAAAAGCTAAAAAAGCTAATGAATTAAGAGCTAAGAGAGAAATGGAAGAAAAAGTTATAAACACTGTAGTTGATAACGCAAAAGTAGAAATTCCAGAAGCTATGATAAACAGAGAAGTTGACAACATGGTAAGAGATTTAGAAGTAAGATTAGGACAACAAGGCTTAAGCTTAGCTCAATACTATGAGTTTACTGGAAGCACTGAAGAAAAAATGAGATCTTACATGAAAGAAAATGCTGAAAGAAAAGTAAAAACTGACTTAGTTATGAATGCTATAACTGAAAAAGAAGCTATAGAAGCTACTGAAGAAGAGTTAAAAGCTAAAGCTGAAGAAGTTGCTAAAATGTATGCAAATGGAGCAGAAACTGAGAAAATGGTAGACTTATTATTAAACGCTCAAAGAGCTGCTTTAGAGTTAGATGTTAAAAGAGAAAAAACTTTAAAAATGTTATTTGAAGCTTTAAAATAATAAATAAATTAACTTTCAGATAATTGCCAGGAAATATTTCTTGGCAATTATTTTAAAATTAAAAGTTTATTTAGAAAAAGACTAATTAACAAATCTTTATTTTTTTTATATAATAATTATGATAATGTATGTTTTTTATAAATATATGGCAATATTATAATTAGAGTTTTTTTAAAAGGAGGGAATTTAATGAGCAATTTAGTGCCTATGGTAGTTGAACAAACAAGTAAAGGTGAAAGAAGTTATGATATATTCTCAAGATTATTAAAAGATAGAATAATAATGTTAAGTGGAGAGGTAAATGACGTAACGGCTAATCTTGTTGTTGCACAACTATTATTTTTAGAAAGTGAAGACCCTGATAAAGATATATATCTTTACATAAATTCACCAGGAGGTTCTATAACTTCTGGTATGGCAATTTATGATACTATGCAATATATAAAGCCTGATGTATCTACAATTTGTATAGGTATGGCTGCTTCTATGGGAGCCTTTTTATTATCTTCAGGGGCAAAGGGTAAGAGATTTGCACTTCCAAATGCTGAGATTATGATACACCAACCTTTAGGTGGATTCCAAGGTCAAGCTACTGATATAGATATTCATGCAAAGAGAATATTAAAAATAAAAGATAAATTAAATCAAATTTTAAGTGAAAATACAAATAAACCTCTTGAAAAAATAAAAGTGGATGTGGAAAGAGATTACTTTATGGAAGCATCAGAAGCAGTAGAATATGGATTAATAGATAAAGTTATAGAAAGAAAATAATTTATAGCTTAAATCTTATGGAAAGTTGAGGTGGATAAGATGGGAAAATTTGAAGATAAGAAGCAATTAAGATGTTCTTTTTGTGGTAAAAGTCAGGAGCAAGTTAAAAGATTAATAGCAGGTCCTGGAGTATATATATGTGATGAATGTATAGAGCTTTGTTCAGAAATTATAGAGGATGAATTTGAAGGCAATACAGAAACATCACCATTAGAAGCTAGCAACCTTCCAAAGCCACAGGAAATAAAAAGTTATTTAGATCAATATGTTGTTGGTCAAGAAAGAGCTAAAAAATCATTAGCAGTAGCTGTTTATAATCATTATAAAAGAATAAATGCAAACAAATCAGAAGATGAAGTTGAATTACAAAAGAGTAATATACTTTTACTAGGACCTACAGGTTCAGGTAAAACTTTACTTGCACAAACCCTTGCTAAAATGTTAAATGTACCATTTGCAATAGCTGATGCTACAACATTAACAGAAGCTGGTTATGTTGGTGAAGATGTTGAAAATATACTTTTAAAGTTAATTCAAAATGCAGATTATGATGTTGAGAAGGCTGAAAAAGGTATAATATATATAGATGAGATTGATAAAATAGCTAGAAAATCAGAAAATCCATCTATTACAAGAGATGTTTCAGGAGAAGGTGTTCAACAAGCCTTATTAAAAATTTTAGAAGGAACAACTGCTTCAGTACCGCCACAAGGAGGTAGAAAACATCCACATCAAGAGTTTATACAAATAAACACTTCAAATATTTTATTTATATGTGGTGGAGCTTTTGATGGAATAGATAAGATAATTGAAAAAAGAGAAACTAAAAGTTCTATAGGCTTTGGAGCTGATGTTAAGGGTAAAAATGAAAAGAATGTTGGCGAACTTTTAAAAGATATAATGCCTGGAGATTTATTAAAATTTGGATTAATACCTGAATTTGTAGGAAGATTACCAGTTTTAGTAACTTTAGAAGCCTTAGATAATGAAGCTTTAGTAAGCATATTAACAAAGCCAAAGAATGCTTTAGTTAAGCAGTATAAAAAGTTATTTGAATTAGATAATGTAAAGCTAGAGTTTACAGAAGGGGCTTTAAAAGCAATTGCAGATGAAGCTATAAGTAGAAATACAGGGGCTAGAGGTTTAAGAGCTATAGTAGAAGAAACTATGATGGATATAATGTTTGATATTCCTTCAGATGAAAATATAGTAAAAGCTACTATAACAGAAGAAACTATAAAAGATAAGAAGCCACCAATAATTGAAAGACTTCCAGAAGGTGAAGTTAGACCAAATTTAGTAGCTGAGAAAAAAAGTAAGAGTAAAAAAGATATAGAAACAGCTTAATTTTAAAAGATGCATAGTAATTGTGCATCTTTTTTTATTTATAGTTTTTTGTGGAATATACTCATAAATTTAGGAGAATACTAAGCCTAAGAAAGGATGGTATTTAATATGAATATATATACATTTATGTTATTTTTACAAGTATTAATGTCAATTTTTTTCTATATCTACATGACAAAATCATTTTCTAATAAAAAAAATAATAAAAACATTTTAAAAAAAGAAAATGAAAAAGAGATGGAAAAGTTAAATAATTTAAAGAAAATAAAATTAACAGAGCCTTTAACTGAAAAAAGTAGACCTAATAATTTATATGAAGTAATAGGGCAAGAAAAGGGAATAAGAGCACTTAAAGCAGCACTTTGTGGGCCAAATCCACAGCATGTAATAATATATGGACCTCCAGGGGTTGGTAAAACTGCAGCTGCTAGAATTATTTTAGAAGAAGCTAAAAATATTGTTTCTTCTCCTTTTGATAGAGAATCTAAATTTGTAGAGATAGATGCAACTACTTTAAGATTTGATGAAAGAGGAATTGCAGACCCCTTAATAGGTTCTGTGCATGACCCAATATATCAAGGAGCTGGAGATTTAGGCATTAAAGGAGTACCACAACCTAAAGTTGGAGCAGTAACTAGAGCACATGGAGGGATGCTTTTTATAGATGAGATTGGAGAACTTCATCCTATTGAGCTTAATAAGCTTCTTAAAGTATTAGAGGATAGAAAGGTATTTTTAGACTCAGCTTATTATAGTTCAGAAGATCCAAATACTCCTCCTTATATAAAGGAAATTTTTGAAAAAGGACTACCAGCTGATTTTAGGTTAATAGGAGCAACAACAAGAAGTCCAGAAGAAATAGCTCCTGCTATAAGATCAAGGTGTGTAGAGATATTTTTTAAAGCCTTAAGTTTTGAGGAAATTAAAAAAATTGCATCAAATGCAACAAGAAAGGTTGGATATAGAATAAGTGATGAAGGGCTTAATATAGTTTCAAAGTATTGTACAAATGGAAGAGAGGTTATTAATTTAATTCAATTATGTTCAGGACTTGCAATGAATGACAATAGAGATTACATAAAAGAAGAAGATATTTACTGGGTAATTGAAAATGGTCAGTATAATCCTAGGGTAGAGAAGAAAATTTTAGAAGAACCTGAAATAGGTTGTGTTAATGGCTTAGCTGTTTATGGAACAAATAATGGTATATTAATGGAAATAGAAGCTACAGCTAAGGAAGTTAAAAAAGGAAGAGGAAATTTAAAGATAACAGGAATAGTCGAACAAGAAGAATTAGGAGAAGGAAATAAAAAAATAAGAAGAAAGAGTACAGCTTATTGTTCAGTGCAAAATGTTTTAACTGCATTAGATAATTTGTATAATTTAAATACAAAAGATTATAATATACATATTAATTTTCCAGGAGGTATTCCTATTGATGGCTCATCAGCTGGAATTAGTATAGCTACAGCTATATATAGTGCAATTAAAAACCTTCCTGTAAATAATAAAATAGCTATGACAGGAGAGATATCAATAAAAGGAAGAGTTAAGGCTATAGGAGGAGTAAATGCTAAAATATTAGCAGCTAAAAGGGCAGGAGCTAGTACTGTTATTTTACCAAAAGAAAATTTAGCTAATGTAAATAAAGAAATAGAAGGAATTTCTATAGTTTATGTTAAAAATTTAGAAGAGGTTTTAAATAAAAGTATTTTAATAGAAGATAAAATAAATAGTGATTTAATATTTAATGAAAATATAGCATTTTTAGGAGCAAGTTCTTTAGAGGCAAAATCATAAAATAAAGCTAGCACTTTAAGTGTTAGCTTTATTTTGTGATTTTAAATAAGCTTGAAAAAAACTTATAATATGTGTATACTTGATAAAGACTATATATTTATACATAGTTATTAAATTTTTTTGGAGGGGATATTTATGAAAGAAGATAAATTAATTCTTCCTTTAATTCCTCTAAGAGGGTTAACCGTATTTCCTAGTATGGTTATATACTTTGATGTTGGTAGAAAAAAATCAATAGAGGCTGTTGAAAGAGCTATGGCTGAAAATCAAAAGATATTTTTAGCAGCTCAAAAAAATATTGATGTTGAAAATCCAAGTGAAGATGACATCTTTAACATAGGTACAATATGTGAAATAAAACAAATTGTAAAAATGCCAAAGGATACTATAAGAGTTTTAGTAGAAGGTATCAAAAGAGCAAAGATAGATGAATTCTTTGAAAAAGAGGAATTATTTGAAGTAGAAATAAAAGAAGTCGAAATAGATAAAGATGACAATGAAGAAGAACTTGAGGCTTTATCAAGAAAATTAAAGGATGATTTTTTCGAACTTTTAGATATTACATCAGGTAATGGTGTATCTAATGCAGATTTATTTGACAATTTAGAAGATGAAAAAGATGTAGAAAAGGTAACAGATTTAATATCTGCATATACTCTTATGAAACAAGAGGACAAGCAGGATATACTTCAAACTTTAAATTTAAAAGAAAGAATTGAAAAATTAATATTTTATGTTAAGCAAGAAATTGAAATAGCTAAAATAGAGAAGAAAATAGGTTCTAAAGTAAAAAAGAAATTAGATAATGGGCAAAAAGAATATTATTTAAGAGAGCAAATTAAAGTTATTCAAGAAGAACTTGGAGAAGAGGATGAAAATAAGAAGGCTATAATTGAATTTGAAAAAATTATTAAAGAAAAAAAACTTCCTAAGGATGTAAAGGAAAAAGCCTTATATGAAATATCAAAGCTTAAATCATCATCTCCATACTCTCAAGAAGGTGGAGTTATAAGAACTTATCTAGAAAATTTATTAGATATGCCTTGGGGAGAATTTACTAAGGATACTTTAAATATAAAAGAAGCAAGAAAAATTTTAGATAAGGACCATTATGGCTTAAAGGATGTAAAGGATAGAATTTTAGAATATTTAGCTGTTAAACAAATAAGTAATTCACTAAAGGGGCCTATAATTTGTTTAGTTGGTCCTCCAGGAGTTGGAAAAACTTCGATTGCTAAAAGTGTATCTAAGGCATTAAGTAGAAAGTTTGTAAGAATGTCTTTAGGTGGAGTTAGGGATGAAGCTGATATAAGAGGACATAGAAGAACTTATGTTGGTGCAATTCCAGGAAGAATTGTTACTGGGTTAAAAGAAGCTAAAAGTATGAATCCAGTATTTTTATTAGATGAAATAGATAAATTAGGTATGGATTTTAAAGGAAATCCAGCAGATGCTTTGTTAGAGGTGTTTGATAAAGAACAAAATAAGACTTTTAGAGACCATTATTTAGAAGTAGATGTTGATTTATCTCAAGTTTTATTTATAACAACTGCGAACTCTTTAGAAGGTATTCCAAGACCTCTTTTAGATAGAATGGAATTAATAGAAGTATCAGGATATACTTATGAAGAAAAATTTAAAATTGCTAAAAGATATTTAGTTCCAAAGGTTTTAAAAGAACATGGTGTAACTAAAGAACAAATAAAAATATCTGATTCTTCTTTAAAGCTTATAATAGATAGTTATACAAGAGAATCTGGAGTTAGAAATCTTCAAAGACAAATAGCTAATGTTATAAGAAAAGGAATAAGGGATATAATAGAAAAAGATAAGAAAACATTAACTATATCAACTAAATTAGTTGAAAAATATTTAGGCCCAAAAATCTTTAGCTATGATGAAATTGATAGGGAAGATAAAGTTGGAGTAGTTACAGGAATGGCTTGGACAGCTTATGGTGGAGATACATTGCCTGTAGAAGTAGTAGTTATGGATGGTAAAGGTAGATTAGAACTTACAGGACAACTTGGCGATGTAATGAAAGAATCTGCAAAAGCGGCATATTCCTATGTTAGAGCTAATATGAAAAAATTAGGAATAAAAGATGAATTTTATTCAGACAAGGATATTCATATACATGCACCAGAGGGAGCAGTTCCTAAGGATGGTCCTTCAGCGGGGGTTACTATGACTACTGCGTTAGTATCGGCATTAACTAATAAAAAGGTTAAGCATAATGTTGCTATGACTGGTGAAATAACCTTAACTGGAAAAGTTTTAGCTATTGGTGGGTTAAAAGAAAAATGTTTAGCAGCAAGAAGAGTTGGAATTGATACAGTTATAGTTCCTAAAGAAAATGAAAAAGATGTACTTAAACTTCCTAAAATAGTTAAAGATAGTTTAAATATAATACTTGCAGAGAAAATTGATGATGTATTAGAAAATGCATTGGTTGGAGTGAAAAAATAATGAAAATAAAAAGTTCTGAATTTATAATATCAGCAGTTAAGAGAGAACAGTATCCTACTGATAATTTACCTGAGATAGCCTTTGTAGGTAGATCAAATGTTGGTAAATCTTCTATAATTAACTCCTTAACTAATAGAAGAGGATTAGCAAAGGTAAGTCAAACACCAGGTAAAACTAGATTAATAAATTTCTTCCTATTAAATAAAGATTTTTATTTAGTTGATTTACCTGGATATGGATATGCAAAGGTATCTAAAAAGGAAAAAGCATCTTGGGGTGCTACAATAGAGAGATACTTATTAAATAGAGCTCCGTTAAAGAAGGTTGTTTTATTAGTTGATTGCAGACATAAACCTACTGCTGATGATGTTCAAATGTATGAGTGGATAAAGCATTATGGATATGAAGTTGTAGTTATTGCTACAAAAAGTGATAAAATATCTAATAATCAAATAGGGAAAAGTGAGAAGCTTATTAAAGAAACTTTAGGGTTACCAAAAGATTATAAGCTTAAGTTTTTCTCTTCACTAAATAAAAAAGGAAAAGATGAACTTGTAGATTATCTTTTTGATGATTTAGTTAATGAAGAGTAAGTAGATAATAAAAAGAAGTTATGAAATTTAATTTTCATAACTTCTTTTTTATTTTAGAAATTATATGTTTTAAAAAATAAATTTATTACAAAAAGTAGAAAAAATTACAAAAATATGTGTCAAAAAAATATTATTAGAATAGTATGTAGTATAAAGAAAATAAATGGAGGTTAAGATTTATGGAATTAAATGAAATCTTAGATGGAATGACAAGAGATAATTGCTGTAATAAGGGTTATGGAAATTCTTTTGATAATTGTGGAACAGTTGGAGGAAATAATAATTGTGCACCTTTCCCTAATAATTGTGGAGGCTTTGGAAACAACTTTGGCTTTGGTGGAGGCTTTAACTCTTTAATTTGGTTATTCTTATTATGTGGCGGTTTTGGTGGAAATAGTGGTTTTGGAAATAGATGTTGCTGTGATGAGGATTGTTGCTGTGGAAATAGAAATAGTGGCTTTGGTTGTAACTCTATAATATGGATAATAATTTTATCAACTTTATGGGGTGGTTCTTCAAACAACTGTGGAAATAATAATGGAAATGGATTTTTAGGAAACTGTGGATGCTAATTTAAAATAAAATAATAAGAAAGGAGATATTTAAAATGAGCAAGAAGAGAAAATGTTGTTGTAGAGAAAATAATGTTAAAGATAATAGATGTAATGGAATGGATGCTTGTACAGTATTACCAACTCTTTTAATATTACAAAACTCAGGATTATTATGTAATGATAGAGCATATATCTTAATTTTATTATCATTATTATGTGGTGGATTTAATTCTTGTGGAAGTAACAATAAGTGTTGCTAAAGTAAAAAGGAGTGAATTTTATGAGCAGAAGTAAATGCTGTAAAAATAAATGCCATTGCAAGAGCAAGAAGAATAATTGTTGTCATGAAAAAAATGTAGCATGTTCATCATTTAATCCATGTACAACTTTACCAACTTTATTAATGCTTTGCCAATCAGGTTTATTAAATAATGATAGAGCATATACTTTATTCTTATTATTCTGGCTATGTGGTGGTGTAAATACAAATAGCTGCGGCTATAAATGTTGTTAGAATAATTATTGGAGGGTTTTTATTTAAAACCCTCCTTTAAATAAAAAAATAATACATATATTTTTATTTATAAGGAGGATAGTAGATGTCAAAAGGAAAACATAAAAATAAGAAAAGGGAAAATTTAAGAGAAGAAAACTTTGCTCCTAGTTTAAATCCTCAAATTTTAGAACTTTTAGGACTTAATAATATAAACCAAAATAATTTATCAGAACTTTTATCAGCTATGAATAATAATGGCTTTGATATGAACTCTATAAATTCAATTTTAAGTAATGAAGGTAGTTTCATTGATAATAAAAATCAAGTTAATAATGAAAATAATTTCAATCCCTTTGGAAATGTAGGTGGATTTGGAGATTTAGGTTCTCTTATGGGGCTTTTAGGAAATAATAATTTCAATAATATGGGAAACTTAGATTCATTAATTAATAATTTTGGAGGAGCATCTTTAAATAATTTGAATAATACAGGAGAAGATAATATAGTCAATATGTTAATTTCTATTAGAAATCTTGTGGATTCTGATAGAGCTAGATTTTTAGATAAGGTTTTAAAGATGTATAAAGAAGGAAAAATAACTTATTGATTTTTTTAAAGGTTAAATTAATATATTTAACCTTTTTTTATTATTGTAATTTAAAAAAAGTTTTTTTGAGCAAAATAAATTAAAAGGTGGTGATTTTTATGCTTTATAAAACTCATGTTGAAATAGGAGAGAACACATTTAATAGCATAGAAGGAGATTTAAAAAGTTTAATAGATAAAGATAGTTTTTTAAAGGGAAATGTTCTTCCTGATATATCTCCTAAATATAGAGTTAAAAAACATGGAAGAAAGCAATTTGAAGATATAATATATCATAAGGTAAAGTGGTTAAGTAGTTTAAAAAGTAAAGACATAATAAATGAAATAGGAAAAGAAAAATTTAGTATAGAATTAGGCGTTGTATGTCATTTTTTATGTGATTTTTTTTCACTTCCTCATGAAGAAGAATGGGGATTTAAAAAAAGTGTTACCTTAAAACATGTATTATATGAGAAAAAACTTCATAAGGTACTTACAAAGGATATAGAAATAAATGATAGTTATAAAATTTTAGAAAACTCTACCTATGAAAATTTTTTAAAAAAAGCTCTAGAAGATTATAGAAAGTCTGAAGGCTTTATAAGTGATTTATTTTTTGCAATGTATTTAAACAATTCTATTGTTAGATATGTTTTAGAGTCTATAGAAAAAAATGATTCTATTTTAAATTAAAGTATTAATAAATTCTTTAAGTGTTACATATTATTATAAAAAGAGTAGCTTTTGGGGGGAAATATTTTGATAATATTTGCAAAAAAAATTAAAGTAAGAGGAGTTATATATAATTTGTTAAACTATAATGAATATAATAAAAGAAAATATAGTTCCTTCTATGTATAAAATTTCATTAATTACATTTATGTATAGGTTTTAAATTTAACCTATACTTTTTTTATAAGAGCTTTTTATAGTATGCTTGAAAAAAGTATAACTTAGTATATACTTAAATATAGAGATTACTTTAATTTTATTTAAAGTTTTTATAAGGAGACAAAAAATGAAAATAAATAGAAATGACCTATGTTGGTGTAATAGTGGAAAAAAATATAAAAAATGTCATATGGAGTTTGATGAAAAATTAGAAGAACTTGCTAGGGAAGGATATGAAGTTCCTACAAGAGACATAATAAAAAATAAAGAGCAAATAGAAGGAATAAGAAAAAGTGCAGAAATAAATAATGCAGTTTTAGATTTAGTTTCTGAAAATATAAAGGTAGGAATGAGTACAGAGGAAATAAATAAAATAGTACATGATTATACTATAAGCAAAGGAGCAATTCCTGCACCTCTTAATTATGGAGGATTTCCTAAAAGTGTTTGTACTTCAATAAATGATGAAGTTTGTCATGGTATTCCTGATGAGAATATAATTCTTAAGGAAGGAGATATAATAAATGTAGATGTATCTACTATATATAATGGATACTATTCAGATGCTTCAAGAATGTTTATTATTGGAGAAGCTAGTGAGAATGCAAAAAAATTAGTAAGAGTTGCTAAGGAATGTTTAGAAGAAGGAATTAAGGCAGTTAAACCTTGGGGATTTTTAGGAGATATAGGATATGCCATTGAAAAACATGCAAAGGAAAATGGATATTCAGTAGTTAGAGATTTTGGAGGTCATGGAGTAGGATTAAAATTCCATGAAGACCCTTTTGTATACCATTATGGAGATGCAGGAGAAGGTATGGTTTTAGTACCGGGAATGGTATTTACTATAGAACCTATGATAAATGAAGGAAAGTATGATGTCTTTGTAGATGCTGATAATGATTGGACAGCATTAACTATGGATGGTTCTCTTTCAGCACAATGGGAGCATACTGTTTTAGTTACAGAAGATGGAGTAGAAATAATAGCTAAATAAAAAAAGACCTTCTAATATTTTTTAGAAGGTCTTTTTTTTAAAAATACATGCTTATAGGAAGGATTAAAATACTAGGTCCTTTTATTTTAGTAACTGGACATTTAGGTAGGGGAATATTAAGTTTTCTTAATACTTCAAAATAGGGGCTTATAGCTTTTAAAAGTTCTATATGATAATCTTCTTGATTTACTTTTCTAAATAGATTTATATCTTCTTCATTGTTGCATATTTTAATAACCTTTCCTAATACATTGATATTTGATTTATGAAAGGCGTAAAAATCACCATTTAAAAAGTATTTTGAATTAACATTTATTATAGCATTATAATCTACACAGGATAAAATCATATCTTCTGTAGAGTTTAAGGTAAATTTAGATTTTATATTTTTTAGTAAATTTAATATAATAGAAAAATTTAATTTTTCTAAAGAGGTATCTTTTAGAAGAAAGTCTAAGTCCTTTAGTGGAAAGGCTTCTATTAAATTAATTAAAGAATCTAAGTAAGAGTTTAAGGAGTTTTCTATTAAAGAGCCTTTTATTTTTAAAAAATCTCCTTCGCAAATATTAGTATCTTTAAAACTAGAGGCGTCAATATCTTTAATAGCCTTAGAATTAGTCATTTTTTTTAAAAGTTTATTGTGAATTTCAAAGGAGGTATAAATTCTTTTGATTTCTTCTTCTGTTCTTCCAAAAAGTCTATTTTCTATACTTTTATTATTTCCGTAATAATTTGTTTTATTGAAATCTCTTGATTTATTACTAGTTTTAAAGCCTTTATTATATATTTTATTTTTCCCTTCTCCAAAAAATAATTTATTATTTTCATCTGAATGAATTCTACCAGATAAGGTATTATCACAAATTTTTTTAGAAGTGTATATATCTATATATCCATTTAAATATACAGAGGAAAGACTTTTTATTAAATATTCATCTATATAGATAAATAGGTTTAAAAGTTCGTTCATAATCTATTCTCCTAAGGCAAATTTATACTCTTATAATTTATATTACAAAAAATAAATACTATGATAAGTTTTTTAAAAGCTAGTTTAATTGGAAATATTGACAATGAAAGGAGGGTAATGTATAATTAAAATGTTCAAGCCGAAGTGGCGGAATTGGCAGACGCAGCGGACTCAAAATCCGCCGGGCTAATACTCGTACGGGTTCGAGTCCCGTTTTCGGCACCAAACACCTGATTTTGTCAGGTGTTTTTTTATATATTTATTATTTATTTACTTTTTAAATTACTTTAAACTTTAATAATTTTTAACAAATATAAATAAATTTATTTTATAATATAAATAAATTTATATTTTTAAGTTTATATATCTTTAATTTTGGAAATAATTTAAAAGATTATGTTTAAAGTTGGAGGTATATTTTCTTGAGAATAAAAAGATATATAAAAATATTAGCTTTTTTTATAATTTTATTAATTAGTTTTTTTAGTGGTAGATTTTATGAAGTATATAAAAATAAAGCCTTTGAAGTTGCTGTTTTAAATGAAACTTTAGAGGAAAAGGTCAATGAAGAAAATTCTTATGAAAATCTTAAGGAAGATGAAATTTATATAAAAGATAAAATCTTAAAAGATGATAAAGGACTTTTAAAACTTGTTAATAAAGAAAATTTAATAAGTAAAGATTATAATATAGAAAAACTAGTATTGCCTAAGGCTAACTTTGTTGGTTTAGAAAGTGAA
The DNA here is from genome assembly GCF_058310255.1 of Clostridium sp. TJA038. Taxonomy (NCBI): domain Bacteria; kingdom Bacillati; phylum Bacillota; class Clostridia; order Eubacteriales; family Clostridiaceae; genus Clostridium; species Clostridium sp. TJA038. The sequence continues at coordinate 830,487 of NZ_JBZEFA010000001.1, forward strand.
GAGAGAAATAAGATAAGTAGTATTATGAAAGAAGATATAGAAAGACTTTTTGATGATGCTAAAAAAGAAGGGTTAGATTTATATATATCCTGTGCTTATAGGTCTTATGAAGAACAAGATTATTTATATAAAAGAGCTTTAAAGAGAGAAAATAGTGAAAGTAGTACTTTAGTTGCCATACCAGGAGCTAGTGAACATCAACTAGGATTAGCAGTTGATTTTACAACAAGGTCTATAGGATTTCAATTAGAAAAATCTTTTGAAGATACAAAGGAAGGACAATGGCTATTAGAAAATGCTCATAAATATGGTTTTATATTAAGATATATGAAGGGAAAAGAGGATATAACAGGATATGAATATGAACCCTGGCATTATAGATATGTTGGAGATTTACGGGTTAGCAATTACTTTTATGAAAATAATATAACCTTAGAAGAATTATATGAAAAATTAGATATAATAAAATAATAAACAATAAAATAAAATTAAAAGGAGATTTTCTATGTATGTAATTAACTTTATAAGAGGTTTTTTAATGGCTTTAGCAGATAGTGTACCAGGAGTTTCTGGTGGAACTATAGCATTTATAATGGGATTTTATAATAAATTTATAAGTTCTTTAAATGCTTTAACCTCTTCAAAGAAAACTGACATTAGTAAAAAGGATGCTATAAAGTTTTTATTAAAATTAGCAATTGGATGGGTAACAGGATTAATTTTATCAGTTTTATTTATTTCTTCAATCTTTGATAAGGAAATATATAAGATAAGTTCTTTATTTACTGGATTTATAATATTTTCTATTCCTATAATAATTAAAGAAGATAAGGAAACATTAAAGAAAAATTATGGATACATAATATATGCTATTTTAGGGATTTTAGTAGTTGCATTAATAACATATTTTAATCCAGCTTCAAGTGGAGATAGTGGAACAAGTATAGTTTTAAATAAGTTTTCTTTTCCTTTAGCTATATATGTTTTCTTAGCAGGAATGATTGCTATATCAGCAATGGTTTTACCAGGAATATCAGGTTCAACTCTACTTTTAATATTTGGTCTTTATGCACCAGTTTTAAAAGGTGTTAAAGCTGTTTTAACTTTAAACTTTGATTATCTTCCTATGCTTTTAATTTTTGCCTTAGGAGTTATTGTAGGAATAGTTACTACTATAAAGTTAATAAAATATTTGCTTTCAAATTACAGATCACAAATGGTTTATTTTATAATAGGACTTATGATAGGTTCTATATATGCAGTTTTTATGGGTCCTACAACTTTAGAAGTTCCAAGAGCTGCTATGAACTTAAAAAGTTTTAATTTTTTATTCTTCATTATAGGAGGAGCTTTAATTATAGGGTTACAACAATTAAAAACTTATTTAGAGAAAAAAGAGGGAATTTCTTAAAATTCTTTGTAATAAAATACAAAAAAGCTATCATTATATGAAATAATGGTAGCTTTTTCTTTAATAATATAAATTTTTAGAATATAATTAGATAAAAAGAGATAAATGAATATCTTTTTTATAAATTAGCTATTAAGCTTTTGTTATAATTTTTTTTTTATAGTATATTATTATTAATAAGTTAAAGTTTTATTTATATGGAGGGATTTCAATGTTTTTAAGAGAATTAAACAAAGAACAAGCCTTAGCTTTTATAAATTTAGTAACTGAATTTGCTTTAGTTGATGAAAATATAAGAAAAGAAGAAGAGGATTTAATTAGAAAGTACATAAGTGAATTAAGCTTAGAAGAAAGTAATTTAGGTAACTTGTCTTATGAAGAAGCTATAGATGTTATAAAAAATTCTTCAGAAAGAATAAAGAATATAGTTTACTTTGAATTAGTTAGAATAGGACTTGTAGATGAAGATTGTGATATTGAAGAGGTTGACTTTTTAGAAAAGGTAAGTAAAGATTTAAATATATCAAGAGCTAAAAAAATTCAAATTGCAAATTGTTTTTATAATTTCTCAGAAAAAGAAGGAGAAGTTAAATTAGAGGATATGGCAAAGGATATAATAGGATAATAAAAAAGACTATTATTAAAACTATTTTAATAATAGTCTTTTTTTAAAAGTTTAATATGGTAAAAAATTCATTTTAAGTATATAATTGTATTATATAAAGGGGGAATTAAGATGAATTTAAAAAAAAATAAGAAAAAAAGAGAAGTTTATAAGATTGAGTGTAGCAATGAAGTTTTAAGTCTTTGTAAAACTTATAAAATAGTCTCTAATATAGCTTGGATAGTAGTCTTGTTTGCTTTAGTTGAGCCTAGAGTGTTATTACCTGCTTTTTTACTAAGTATTTTAATATTTTTAAGTAAAAAAATAAGAGTTTCCTATAGAATAAATACTTTTATAGAAAATATTAGAATTGGTAGAATTAGAGAAGGAGAAAAAATTTTAAGTAAAATAAAGGGGCAAATACCTAAGGAAATTTATGAAGAACTTAGAGGGATTTTAAAAAAATCAAAGGAGAGTACAAATAAATCCTATGCTTTAACATAAATTATCATTGACATAAGAGATAAAAGAATTAAAATAATTTAATAGGAACAGGAGATGATAATATTGAGTAGCAAATATATGGTAGTTATATCTTTAGATGCAGTTTCTTCTAAGGATATTGAGGTAATGAAAAATTTACCTAATATATCAAAATTGATAAAAAATGGTTCACTTATAAAGAATGTTAATAGTATATATCCTTCTTTAACTTATCCAGCACATGTAACTATTGTAACAGGAAAATATCCAGTAAATCATGGAATAACTAATAATACTATTTTAAGTTTTAAAGAAGAAAATCCTAATTGGAATTGGTATGGAAATAAAATAAAGGGAGAAACTTTATTTACTTTAGCTAAGAAAAAAGGACTTAAAACAGCCTCTATACTTTGGCCTGTTACAGGAAAGGTAAAGATTGATTATAACATGCCTGAAATTTTTACAACAAAACCATGGCAAAATCAAATAGTAATGTCTGCTTTAGCAGGAAGTAAAATTTTTCAATTTAATATGAATAAAAAGTTTTCTCATATTAGACAAGGAATAAAAGAGCCATATTTAGATGATTTTGCTACAGCCTGTGCAATAGAAACTATAAAAAAATATAAACCAAATTTAACTATGATTCACTTAATAGATGTAGATTCTAATAGACATGATTTTGGATATTCTAGTAAAGAAGCCTTAGAAGCTTTAAAAAGACATGATTTAAGAGTTGGAGAAATAATAAAGGCTTTAAAAGAAGCTAAAATTTATGAAGATACTACTTTGATTTTATTAGGGGACCATAGTGCAATAAATACAGATAAAGTCATAAGGTTAAATAGTGCTTTTAAAGATGCAAATTTAATAAATATAAAGGAAGGTAAGCTTAAGGGATTTAAGGTTATTTCTAAAGAGTGTGGAGGTTCTGCTTATATTTATTTAAAAGATGAAAATAAAGAGGTTAAAGATAAAGCTTTAGAAATTTTAAATAAGCTAAAAAGAGAAGGAGTTATAGAAAGAATATTAACTAAAGAAGAAGCCATTAAAGAAGGGGCAAATAATGAATGTACTTTTATGGTTGAAGGGGGGAGAGGATATTATTTTTCCAATGAATATTTTGGGAAAGTTGTTGAAGAAACTAAATTTATTAAAGATAAACATATTTATAAAGCAGTTCATGGATACTCTCCTAAAAAAGAAAATTATGAAACTTTTTTAATAGCTTTTGGAAAAGGAATTAAAAAGGGAGTTGTTTTAGAGGGAGGAAGTATTGTAAATCATGGACCTACTATTGGAAAAATCTTAGGAATTGATTTTAAAGATATAGATGGAAAAGTTGAAGAAAGAATATTAGAATAAAAATTAATTTTTTGATTAAAATAATTAATTGAATAAAATTATTGAAATTGTCGCAAAATTATGATATTTTAAAATAGTAGAAAAAATATTGCCAAAGTTATTTCATAATGTAGATATGTAATTAATTAAAAGAACGCTTAAAAGAGCGTTTTTTTTGCTTTTTAAAGTAATTTTTTAAAAATTTATATAAAAATCTAATTTGGGTATATTAACTTTATGTAATACTAAAATTTTGTGTATTAATAAAATGTAAATTTTTTAATAAAATGTTATAATTGTTTTAGCAAAATTTGTTTATATGGAGGACTAAAGATGAAAATATTAAAATTACTTTTAATATTCATTCCTATAAGTATTATAGGAGAATTTATGAACTTTTCACCGACTATTAGATTTTTATTATCAGCTTTAGCTATAATACCCTTAGCAGGGCTTATGGGTGAGGCTACAGAAGAAATATCATTTTATACAGGACCTAAGCTAGGAGGTTTTTTAAATGCTACCTTTGGAAATGCAACAGAGCTTATAATATCTTTTTTTGCTTTAAAAAGTGGCTTGTTTGATGTTGTTAAAGCATCTATTGCAGGGTCTGTAATTGGAAATATTCTTTTAGTTTTAGGAGCTAGTATGTTAGCTGGAGGAATAAAATATAAAACTCAAAGTTTTAACAAGAAGATTATGGAGAATAGTTCAAGTATGTTACTATTTGCAGTTATTGGTCTTACTATTCCTGCTATATTTATGCATACTATAAAAATAGAATTTTTAAATACAAAGTATGAAAGTTTAAGTGTAATAGTAGCTTTAGTTATGTTTATAATATATATTTTAAGTTTAGTATTCTCTTTCTTTACTCATAAGGATATATATGCTATAGAAAGTGGAGAGGATTGTGAAGAAGAGAGTAAATGGTCTTTAAAAAAATCTATAATAGTTCTTATAGTAGCTACTATAATTATTGCAGTAGAAAGTGAATTTTTAGTAGGGGCTGTAGAGCCTATGACAAGAACTTTAGGGCTTAGTGAATTTTTTGTAGGAATAATTTTAATTCCTATAATAGGAAATGCTGCAGAACATAGTACTGCAATAATAATGGCTATGAAAAATAAAATGGATGTTTCTGTAGAGATTGCTATAGGTTCAAGTTTACAAATAATATTATTTGTAGCTCCAGTTTTAATATTTTTAAGCCTTATTTTTGAACCTATGAGTATTATTTTTAATAAGTTTGAATTAGTTGCTTTAATAGTATCTGTTCTTATAGCTAATCGTATAGTTAGTGATGGAGAATCTAATTGGCTTGAAGGAGTTCAGCTTTTAGCTGTTTATATAATAATTGCTGTTATGTTTCTTATAGTTTAACTTATAAAGATAAAAGGTTATAAGTATAATTAAATTTAATTATGCTTATAACCTTTTATTTAACTTAAATTAGAAAATATTTCTTTTAGATTTTCTACAAGAAGTTTATTATCTTCATGTTTTAATAAACACACTCTAAAAAAGTATTCATTTAAACCTTCAAAGGAAGTACAGTTTCTAATTATTAAATCTTTTTTTAAAAGTTCATCATAAAGATTTTTAGCATTTATTTTTTTTGATTTAATTTTGCAAAGGATAAAGTTACTATAACTTTTATAAACTTTTAAGTCTTTTATTGAATTTAATTCTTTAAAAAGATACTCCATTTCTTCTTTTAACTTATGGTTATTTGATAATATGTAATCAAAATCTTTAAACATAATTTCTCCCATAGTTGTGGCAAAAATATTTATGTTCCAAAGGTCTAATTTTTCTAAAATAGATTTTTTTATTTTTTCATTAGAAATAAGTCCATAGCCTAACCTTATTCCTGGAGTTGAAAAAAATTTAGAAGTTCCTCTAATTACAAAAAGGTTATTAAATTCATCTATTAAAGGAGTAGAGGAATAAATTTCAGGCTCTGTAAACTCTACATAGGTTTCATCAACCATAAAAAATGTTGAGGTGTTTTTTATTAAATTTTTTATTTCATCTTTTGAAAAGGCAAAGCCTGTAGGATTATTAGGATTACAAATTATGACTAAGTCAAAGTTTGAAGAGTTTATATGATTTATAAGATTTATATAATCTATTTTAAAGTTATCTTCTTCCCTTGCAAAAAATTTATATACCTTACAATTTATCTTTTCTAATTCACTTTCATATTCTGAATAAGAGGGAGATAAAAGAAGTGCTTTTTTAGGATTTATAATGTTTATAAAAGATGATATAAGCTCAGTAGCACCACTACCAACTATAATATTTTCTTCCTTGCATTTACAATATGAAGAAATGGATTCTTTTAATTTTTTATATTTAGGGTCTGGATAAATAGAAACTAAATCTATATTTTCTAAAATAGCTTCTTTAGCTTTTTTAGAAGCACCAAAGGGATTTATATTTGAACTAAAATCTTTTATATCGTTTTTATTTACTCCTAATTTATCTGATAAATCAAATAAATTAGCACCATGATTAATACTCATAAGTACCTCCTTTAAATTTGATATAACTTTAAATTTCTTAATTATAGTATAATTCTTTACTAAAGAAATAAAAAGGGTTAGATTAATTAAATAATCTAACCCTAGTATTTTAAGAAGCATAGTTATTTGCTATGTTTTTTGGTCTTATGGCCTTAATAAGCCTATTTACAGGTAATATGCTTAAAATAATTATACATATTAATCCATCAGCGCCTATTAATGCACCGTTTACTAAGAATGAATATAAAATTGGAGACATTCCTTCAGGTGCAAAAGAACCAAAGAATACTACTCCTGAAATAAAGTGAGCTAAGAATTTTAAAAATATCGCAACTATAGCTCCAAACATTCTATGATTTTTAAAGAAACCTGCTACTCCTAAAGCCATATATGGAATTGGATAATCAAAAAGAACTTGAACAGGATGTATAATATATGGGTCTATAAATAAGGATATTATCCCAAATAAAAATCCTGTAAGCATTCCAACTAATGGACCATAAGCGTAAGCAACTAGTATAATAGGAATCATGCTACCTAAAGTTATTCCTCCACCTTGTGGAAATTTATATATCTTTAGCATATTTAAAACAGCAGTAAGAGCTAAAGCAATTCCTATAGTTGTAAGCATTTTTGCATCAAATTTTATGTTTTTAGCTTTTATAAGTAAAAATAATATAATTAGGACCCCTATTAAAGCGAGAATTGTCATTGGATTAGTTACAATCTCCTTAAAATTTCCTCCTAAATTAATTGATGAAAAACTTTGAATAAAATCATTTATTATTTGAGAAAATGACATCATAGTTTTTCAGTCCCCCCTTCTTAAACTTTAATTGTGCTAAGGGAGAGTTTAAATATTTTAAATAAAAAACCAGATCTTTTTAAAGATCTGGTTTAAATACAGCCCTAAACGCTTCCCTACGCTGGAATTAACCAGATCAGGTGTTGAGGGTTAATGATAAAAATATCATCTCTCAGCCAATAGGCACCCCTAGCACATGAAATAATTCTAAATATATTTTATATATAAATTTACCTTTGGTCAAGTAATATTTACTATTAAATGAAAAATATTATCTAAATTTGTATTTTTTAAATAAAAATAGAAAGTTTAAAAGAAAATTTATATGTCATAAACTAGATTTAAATTAAGTGAGTTAGCTTTTTCATAAGCATAATAAACATAAGAGTCAAAGACTTCTTTAGGATTATGACAGTCTGAATTAATTATTACTTTTACATTAGACAAAGAAACTTTTTCCCAAAACTTTTCATAAGGATATGCAAAACGTTCTCCATCTATAAATTTTTTCTTTCCTCTTCTAAAGCCATTAGCGTTAAATTCTAAGATAGAATTATATCTTTTTGCATAGGAAATTATAATATCACAGGCTAAATCACAATTTTCATCCCAAGGGAAATTATTTATAAAGATTAAATCAGGGTGGGCTATAAAACTAAAGTAACCACTTTTTATTCCAAGGGATATACTTTTTGCATAATCTATATAATCCTCTGTGCTATCTAAATTGTAAGTATTTTTAAGATTTCCTTCCTCATTTAAAAATAAATGCTGCCCTAGAGCTAAATAATCAAATTTTAATTCATTTTTTAAGTAGTTATAATAAAAATCATCTGTTTGCAAATATTCTATTTCTAAACCTATTTTTATATTTATATAATTTTTATATTTATCTTTTAATTTCTCTAAAGAATCTTTATATTCACAAAGTTCATTGAAGTTCATTCTAAGAGAAAATCTATTGTCAGCATAAGGAGCGTGATCGCTAAAACCTAAGGTATTTAAATTTTCTTTAAGGGCTTCTTTAATATAATCCTCATCTTCTCCAAGGGCATGTTTACATCTTTTAGTATGAGTATGAAAATTAATTTTTTTTAACATAAATTCCACTTCCTCTCTATAAATAGAGTATATCAAAAAAATAATTAAAAGATAAATGTTAATAAAATTTTAATAGAAAAATGTTAACAAAAAATTCTTTGACTTTTCCTTTTGAATAAAATAAAATTATTCCACGATAAGTAATTAAGTGGATTTAAAGAGGGTTTTATGTAAAGAGAACTTTACATAATTAAAGTTATTTTATTATTAACATTTAAAGGAGATATGAACATGGGGTAAGTTTTGGTTAATTGTTTAATTAGGCATTATTTTAAATTAGTTTTTAGTAAGAGGTATAAGGAAAATGAAAATAAGATTGATAGAAGAAAAAGAATTAGAAAAAGTTAAAAGTATTTATGATAATGTTGTAAAGGAAATGAATTTAAGGGGTCTTTATAATTGGAATGAAAATTATCCCAATACAGAAATAATTTTGAAAGATATTTTTAATAATCATCTTTATGGAATAGAGGTATTAGGAGAAATAGTAGCAGTAGCTACAGTAAATGACTATGCCTATGATGTTTATAATGATATTTCATGGCAAGTAGATGGTCCATTTTTATCTTTTCATAGAATAGCTGTTTCTACAGAACATAGAGGTAAGGGCTATGGTAAAAAAATGATAGATTTTATAGAAGAAATGGCTAAAGAGAAAAAATGTAACTCCATAAGAATAAGTGCTTATCATAAAAATGAAAATGCTGTCAATTTATATAAAAATTTAGGATATGTCCATGTAGGGGAAATGATGTCTATGAGAGACATAGTAGAACCTTTTTTATGTCTTGAAAAAGCAATAATATAATTAATAAAAAATCAGTTTATAGAAAGTTTTCTATAAACTGATTTTTTATTTAAGGATTTAGATTATAAATTAAGTATAAGTTTTAATTAATATATATTTTATTTGTAAGTATCTTTGTAAATTAAATTTTAAAAGCATAGAAAGAGTTTAAAAGTAAGGTTATAATATATAATGTCTTAAATAGGAATGACTTTAAATACAAAGGAGAAACAGAATATGAGCAAGCAGAAAAAGGAATTTTTACTAATTGGTGTTGGGTTAATAGGATTGTCTTTATTTTTGCATTATTTACACTATCTTATATTTAATGATCTTAATCATACTTTAATATTTCTTTTTGCAGACATAGCTTTTATACCTATGGAAGTATTTTTTACTACTTTAGTAATTGATAAATTACTTGAAAAAAGAGAAAAAGAACATTTAAAAGATAAGTTAAGTATGTTAATTGGAGTTTTCTTTAGTGAAATTGGAACAGAGATTTTAAATATATTTGTCTTTGCAGATGATAGTACAGAAATTATTGCAAAAGAAGCTTTAGTTACGAAGGAATGGAATAAAAATGATTTTAAAAGATTAGAAGAAGTTGTGAATAATTATTCTTATGAAATTGATATAAACAAGATAGATTTAATATATTTAGAAAATAAGTTAAATTCACAAAAAGATTTAGTAATAAATTTAATAACTAATCCTATGTTAATAGAACATGAAGAATTTTCAGAAATGCTTATATGTCTTATGCATTTAAGGGAGGAGTTAAGTAGTCGATTTTCTCATAGATTAGAAGAATATGAAGTTAATCATATAGAAAAAGATATAAATGTTGCATATAAATATTTAACCTTTGAATGGGTTCAATACATGAAACAGTTAAAGGCTAACTATCCTCAATTGTTTTTAAGAGCTTTAGTTACAAACCCTTTTGATAAAAGGTCTTTAAAAGAAAAGGAATGTAATTATTTTAAATAAAAGATATCTCTTTAAAAAAGATATCTTTTATTTATTATTTTATATTTATAAAATAGTATTTATTATTTCCTTATGGTATATTTTACTTAAAAACATTGAGATTTAATGACTTTTAGGAGGAGTAGTTATGATTAATTTAACTTTTTTAGGTTGCGGTGGAGGAATGCCAATGCCTGATAGATTTTTATCTTCCTTTATGGTTAATTTTAAAGGAAGAAATATTCTTATAGATTGTGGTGAGGGAACTCAAGTTTCCATGAGAAAAAGAAAAACAGGATTTAAGTCAATAGATATTATATGTATAAGTCATGTTCATGGAGATCATATTTATGGTTTACCAGGATTATTATCTACAATTGGTAATAGTGGAAGAGTTGAGGATTTATATATAATAGGACCTAAGGGGATAAGTGAAGTTTTAAAAGGCTTTTCAGTAACACTTACATATCTTCCCTTTAATATAGAGATAATAGAAGAAGCAAAAAATATAGACTTTTCTATAAAAGATTCTAGGTTACAATTAAATTATGACCTTGATTGTGATACAGATTTAAGCATAGAAACTTTAGATTTAGACCATTCTTCACCTTGTAATGGATATTCTTTTATGATTAAAAGAAAAAGAAAATTTAATATAGAAAAGGCTATGGCAAATAATATTCCAAAGGCAATATGGTCTAAATTACAAAAAAACAACTATGTATTATTTGAAGGAGTTAAATATTCCTCTGATATGGTATTAGGAGAGGAAAGAAAAGGGATTAAAATAAGTTTTACCACAGATACAAGGCCTACAGAACAAATACCTAAATTTATAAAGGATAGTGATTTATATATTTGTGAAGGAACTTATGGAAGTGAAGAGGATAAAGAAAAAGCTATAAAGAATAAACATATGACCTTTAAAGAAGCTGCCTCTTTAGGAAAAATGGGAGAGGTTTGTGATTTAGTTTTAACTCATTTTAGCCCTTCCCTTAAAGAGCCTTATGAATTTATAAATAATGCAAAGAATATTTTTAAAAACTCTAGTTTAGCTTTTGAGGGGAGAGAAATTATACTAAATTTTAAAGAATAGTTTAAAATTGTAAATTTAAAGAGGTGTTATAATTATTATGTAAATCTTATGCTAAGAAGGGAATTGATAACTATGGTTGGGTTAATAATTTTTGGAGAAAAAGGTTCAGGAAAAGATACTGTAGCTAAACTTATAAATGAGTATTCAGAAAAAAGTGTTAGTTTCTTCAATATAGGAGATTTAGTTAGAGATATGTCTTGTATATTTTTAGCTGAAGATAAATGGCGTAATAAAAAAAGAGAATTTTATGTATATACAGCTTTAAAGTTAAAGGAAATAGATAAAAACTTTTTAAGCTATTATGTTTTAGGAAAAATTTTAGAAAAGTTTAAGAAGGAATTTGTATATGAAATAGATGATGAACAGCTTATAATAGTAACTGGTGGAAGAACTTATGAAGACCTTGAGTTTTGGAAAAAATATGGTTTTAAAAGTGTAGGAGTTACTTGTAGTGAAGAGGTAAGAAGAAAAAGACTAAAAAATAGAGATGGGTATGAACAAAATTCTAAGGATGATTTAGAAAAAGATACAAGAGAAATAATTAAGTTATGTGATTTTAAAATAGATAATAGTACTTCCTACGATAATTTAAAAAAGGAAGTAACAGATTTTGTTTTCCTAAGAGAAATATAAAAAATATGAATATAACTATTTTAAATATATAAGATTATACTTTTATTTTATTGTATAATAATAAAGTATTTAATATTTAAGAGGTGAAATTTATGGCAAAAGATAAAAAACTTAAGACAAATGCTATGAGAATATTAGATTCTAAGAATATTTCATATGATATGTTAAGTTATGAAAGTGAAGATGGGAAAATAGATGGAATTTCAGTAGCTCATAAAATTGGAGTGGATGAGAAGAATGTATTTAAAACATTAGTAGCTCAAGGAACAAGCAAAGAGTTATATGTTTTTGTTATACCAGTTGCAGAAGAATTAGATTTAAAAAATGCTGCTAAGATAGCTGGTGAAAAGAAGGTTGAAATGATAGCAGTTAAAGATATATTAAAATATACAGGATATATCAGAGGAGGATGTTCTCCTATAGGATTAAAACGTAATTATAAAACCTTTATAAATGAAAGTGCTAAGGATTTAGATTTTATGATAGTAAGTGCAGGAAAAATAGGTCATCAAATAAAGTTAAAGCCTATGGACTTAGTAAAGGTTGTAGAGGGTGAGTTTGAATCTTTAATAAAATAGATTTAAATATAAATTTAACTTAAATAAAAGAAGCCATAGATTTATGGCTTCTTTTATTTTTTAGAATAAGTTTTTAGTAAGTTTTAGTATTGGTGTAGCAGTTTCTAAAATATTGATTTTATTTTTTTTCCTTTTCTTAGCACAGCTAAGTCCTATAATACTTACTGTAGATACTAAAAGAGAAGCTAATAAAAATTTTTTGTTTATTTTAAAATTATTATCTAAAATACAAGGCTTTAATTTGCAATGTCCATCTTTTATATTTTCATATCTTTTTATATTTTTTAATGGTTCTGAAAAAGAATTATTTATATTTTCTTTTTCATTATGACAAGAACAAGTTTTTTTATAATGATATGGAGGAACAAAGCGTTTAGTTTTTTTTCTTAAAGCTTTTAATTCTTTGTCTTTATTTATACCAATTGCTTTATACATAAAATCACCTCATAGTTAGTATTTACAGAAATAATTTATATAATCATAAAATAAACTTTTTATTATAAAAACTTAAAAGATAAAACTTATATTAAGTAACTTTAGAATATTTTTTGAATAAAATATATAAAGGAATATTAAAAATTTTAAATTTAAAGGCGTGAAAGTAAAATGGAAAAAGATGATTTAAATAAAATTGAAGAAGGATATTATGGTAACAAAGAAGATTATTATGATAAGCAGGGAATTTGTTATACAAGTTTTTTTATAAGTGATATAACAATAGATAATAAAAAGAGAGGAAGTATTAAAATAAATAATAATTTTGATATTTCTAAAGAGAAGAAGGAGTTTTTGAAAAAGGAAATTCTAAAATATTTTAAGGAGGAAAAAGAAGAAAAGTTAGATGAAGAATTTTTAGAAGATATAATAAAATTTTTTATTGAAAATTTAGGAGCAAAATTTTATTTGCAAGGAGTTTTAGATTCTTATAAATATATTTTTGAAAAATCTGATGATTTATTAACTTTAGAAAAGTAGTAGAACATAGAGATTACTGAATAAATTACAGTAATCTCTTTTTCTTTTGAAATTTTTTTGTAACTATTTTGTTGATTAATCTTTATAAAAAATATATTATAGAAGTGAAGGATTATTTTTGTAGGGGTGTAATATGACTACTAGGGAGGATTGTGTATGAATAAAAATAAAATAGCAGCATTACTTTTTGCTGTAACAACGGTATGTGTAGTTACTGCACATAGCGAAAAGGCTTATGCAGCTGAACATAAAAATGCAAAGCAGTTAGAAGCAAATGCAGATAGAAGCGTAAGAAAAGGACAAGTTGTAGATGTTAGTACAAATTTAAGAATTAGAAAAAGTCCAAGTACAAATAGTGAGGTTCTTGGATATTTAACTAATGGTGAAGTTTTTAATATAGAAGGAAAAGAAGGCGCTTGGTATAAAATAAGTGCTAAGGGTAAAGTTGGATATATTCATGGTGATTATGTAAAGGAATTAGGTGGAAGTTCTAATTCAGGTGGTAATTTAGATACTTCTTTAGCTGGAAAAAGAGGAACAGTTATAAATGTAAGTTCTTCTTTAAGAGTTAGACAATCACCTAGTACAAGTAGTGCCATTGTAGGAAGCCTAAGAGGTGGAGATAGCTTTGAGATAAAAGGAAAAAGTGGCAATTGGTATTATATAAGTGCAAATGGAGTTACAGGATATATCCATGGAGATTATGTAAAGGTAGGAGATAATTCTTCAAATAATGGGGGTAATTCACAGGTTGATACTTCTGTAGCTGGTAAAAAAGGTAAGGTTGTAAATGTAAGTACTTCTTTAAGAGTTAGAGAAAAGCCAAGTACAAGTAGCTCAGTTGTAGGTTCTTTAAGTGCAGGAGATACTTTTAATATACAAAGCAGAAGTGGAGAATGGTATAATATTGAAGCTGAAGGAACAAGAGGACATGTTCATGGAGACTTTGTACAACTTATAGAAGAAGGAAATTCAAATAACAACCAAGGTGGAAGTGGAAATTCTGGTTTAGATGAAACTTATAAAGGCAAAACTGGAAAAGTAGTAAATGTTAGTAGTAATTTAAGACTTAGAAGTCAACCAAATACTAATAGTTCAGTTTTAGCATATTTATTACCAAATGAGCAATTTACTATACAAGGAAAAACAGCTTCAGGCTGGTTTAAGGTTAATTATAATGGTAAGGTTGGCTATTTAAATCAAGAATATGTTAAAATAGTAACTTCAAATGAAGGAAATACAGGCGGAAGTCAAAATGGACAAGTTAATCAAGGAACATATGAAAAAGTTTTAAGTGCTATGAAACAACAATTAGGAGCACCTTATGTTTATGGGGGAACAGGAGAAGTTTTAACTTCAAATTTATTAAGTAATTTAAGAAAAACTTTCCCAGACCATGCAAGAAGAGGATTCTATGATATTCCTTCACAATATTTAAATGGAAATTATAGAGCTTTTGACTGTTCAGGTTTAATGCAATGGGGATTTAAACAAGCAGGTGTAAATTTAGGAAGAAGTACTTATGACCAAATAAATAATGGATATGAGGTTTCTCCAAGTAATGCAAAGCCAGGAGACTTATTATTCTTTAAAGATTTAGGTCATGTAGGAATGTATATAGGAAATAACCAATGGATAGAATCACCTAACAAAGGAAAATTTGTTTCTATAGCTCCTGTTCCATGGAGCAGAATAGGAAGAGCTAGAAGAGTTCTTTAAACTTAACAGAATAATTTAAAGCAAGCTATTTATATAGCTTGCTTTTTTTATATACAAAAAATGTAAAATATAATATAATTAAATTGTAAAATTTTGGGAGGTGTTTTGTGAAAAGGGTATTGATATTAATTAATGATTTTAAAGATAAGGAAAGTAATGCTTATTATATAAGCCAATGCATAAAGAAAAGTCTTATAGAAAAAGTAGAATTTAGTATAAATTTTTTAGAAGAGAATTTTTTATATAATTTTAATAACCAAATAAGGGATTATAACAATGTAATATTTATTTCTTCTATTAAAAATAATATTTTAAATGATTTTGACAGAAAGTTTATAGAGAAGATTAGAGAGGAAAATAAAAGAAAGAGTTTTTTAAATGAAATAAAGCTTTCAGTTATCTTAAACGAAAATTTTGATGTTTTTAAAGAGAGTGAGCCATTAAATATTTTATTAGAGGATTTTAGAAGTGCATGTAATAAAAAAAATATTACTTGGCAAAAGGGTATAGGAGTTTTAGTTAAAGATAGCTTATTTGAAGAGGGATTAGAAGAAAACTATATGGAATATGAACAATTAGTAATAGAATTAGAAATGTTTTCCCAGGATATATTAAATAATAAGAGATATCATCATAATAGCTTTGCAGTTCCTAAAAAAAGTGGGAAAATATTTAAGATAATAAAGGATAAAATTAAAAATAAGAATATTTTTAAATAGGATGACTAAAAGTCATCCTATTTAAAAGATTAAATTCCTTTTTTGCTAGAATCAGGGCATAATCCTCTTTCTTCTAAAATTTCATAAATAGTTTTTGATGTAGTATCTTCTATAGAATATCCTAAATCTTTTAAAATTTCATTAAGTTTTTCAAGAGAAGTAGTTTCTATTTCTACATAAGGAAAGGGGCAAAAAGAAGGGTCGTTAATATCTATTTCAATTAAAGAGTTTTTATAACTATAACTTTCTCTATATTTTTTTATACTTTGAAAAAGCTCTAAGCCTAAAGAAGTAAAAATGTTTTTTCCAATTTCACCGTTTTCTATAATAGTTTCATTTTCTTCCATAACCTTAAATTCTTCTTGGCTTATCATTTTCTTTGTAGTTATAAAGTAAATAGTTTTATTATTTATAAGGTCTTCAACAGTTCTTATTCTAGCGTATCCTTTTTTGTTTAATAATTTTCTATCTGGAAAGTCAAAAATATCATTTATTTGATTTTCCCTTTTAACATTTTTAGCGCCTAGTTTTACTAGAGTATTTCTTAAATTTTCTACATCTATATCCATAATTCTAGTTTCTAATTCTTTCATAATAATTACCTCCAAAATTTTTATATTACTATTATAAACAAAATATAAGAGAGTGAAAAGAATATTAAAAGTTAAAGCTTTTTAAAATAAAAAAAGAGATTAGAAAAATCTAATCTCTCTTATTTGTAAATTATTAAGCTCTGTTTACTGAACCGAATAATTCCATTTTTTCTTTAACTGTAGCTTTTATAGCTTCAAATCCAGGATTTAATAATTTTCTTGGGTCAAATCCTTTTCCTTCTAAATCTTTTCCAGCTTCTATATATTTACGAGTAGCTGCAGCAAATGATAATTGACATTCAGTATTAACATTTATTTTTGATACTCCTAAAGAAATAGCTTCTGCTATCATATCTGAAGGAATTCCAGTACCACCGTGTAATACTAAAGGCATATCTCCAGTAGCAGCTTTAATGTTAGCTAAAGCTTCAAAGTTTAATCCAGCCCAGTTTGCAGGGTATTTTCCATGGATGTTTCCTATACCAGCTGCTAACATAGTAACACCTAAATCAGCTATTTGCTTACATTCAGCAGGGTCTGCGATTTCTCCAGCACCAACAACTCCATCTTCTTCTCCACCAATTGATCCAACTTCTGCTTCAACAGATATGTTTTTAGCAGCTGCTAAATCTATGATTTCTTTAGTTTTTACTATGTTTTCATCAATTGAGTAGTGTGATCCATCAAACATTACTGATGAGAATCCAGCAGCCATAGCATCTATAGCTCCTTGGTAACTACCGTGATCTAAGTGAAGAGCTACAGGAACAGTTATTTTTAATTCTTCCATCATTCCATTAACCATTCCAACTATTGTTTTAAAACCACACATATATTTAGCAGCACCTTCTGATACTCCTAATATAACTGGTGAGTTATTTTCTTGAGCTGTTAATAATATAGCTTTTGTCCATTCTAAGTTATTTATGTTGAATTGACCAACAGCATATTTTCCTTCTCTTGCTTTATTTAACATTTCTTTTGCGTTAACTAATGCCATTTTGTTTACCACCTTTCAAAATCTGTCATTAACTTTTTGTATAGGGACAAAAAAAGTCCATGCGGGACTTGCCCCTTTCAAATAATATTATAAACTAAAATCATTATAAATTCCACAATAAAATATATTTTTTAAATTGGAATTTAAAATATTACCTATGTTAACCTTTTGAATATCTTTTATATGCTTTGTATAGATTTTTATTACATGGATTGAAGATAGACTACTTGAAACATCCTCTGCCTTTATATATTGAGTTAAGCTTAAAATTTCCTTATTTAAGTTGTCTAGTTGTTCATGGTTTATGTAAAGAGATAAAGAGAGGTAATTATCCTCTAATATTTTACTTAAATTTAAGGACTTTTCATAGGAAGATTTAAAATCTTTTAAGCTCAAAGTATTTTCAATTTCGTTACTATACATAGTTATATTATCGCATAATTTTATTAACTTATTATTAAAAAACAATATAGATGCAAGAAGAGAAAAAAATATAACTGAAGAAATTATTGTGTTTTTCATAAAGCTATGTCCTCTTTTTTCTTAGATAAATTTTTTTGAATATAAAACTCTCCCTTAGAATCTAGCATAATAAGGAAAAGTTCTTCTTTTTTAGGATAATTAAGGGACTTTAGTTTTTTATCTAACCATGTTTCATCTTTATTTATTTCTTTTAAGGCCTTTTTATTTAATTTTCCTCTTTCAAATAAGACAATTGGCATTTTTGCTTCTTCTTTTTCTATATTTAAATCTTCTCTTTTTAAAGTATCACATACACTTTTAGGAATAATAGAAATAGTTCCATTAGTTTCTATTATTGCATATTGTATATCTTTTATATCTAAAAAACCAGCACTTCTTAATTCTTCTAAAAGGTCATTCATAGTAAGTCTTTGTTTTTTCATCATGTTTAAATCTATTTTTCCATTGCTTATAATTATTGAAGGGGTTCCATCTAAAATTCTCTCAAATAAATTACTATGTTGTTGAATTTCAGAAATTACTATTTTTACAAATAAAAGAGTAATTATAGGTACTATTCCTAAAAGGAGAGGAAGACGAGTATCTTGCATTGGCAAAGAGGCAAGGTCAGATAGCATTAAGGTAATTACAAGCTCGTAAGGTTGAAGCTCTCCTATTTGTCTTTTCCCCATAAGTCTAATACTCAAAATTACAATAAAATAAAGTATTACAGTCCTTATAAAAGTTATTAGCATAAAAAAACCTCCTGTTAAGTAGGGTAACAATTTTTATTAAGATTTATACAAAAATAAATAATTTTTTGAAAGTTTTAAGTGTATAATAACAATGAGGTTTCTTATAAGTAGAGAGGAAGGGTAGTTATGAAGAAATTTAAAGTTTTTTTAAAGGGAAAGGAATTTATAATAAATAAGGGAGATAGATATGAAAAGCTTTTAGGAAAAGATTATATAAATGAAAAGGTTCCTATAACTTTAGTAAAACAAGGAAATAGATATTATGAATTTACTGATTTAATAAATAATGAAGGACCTTTAGAGTTTATAGATATTTCTAATCCTGAGGGAAAAATAGCCTATAGTAGAACTTTGCAATTTGTTTTTATAAAAGCTACTTTAGATTTATTTAAAGAAGCTAGAATAAATATAGAACATTCTATAAGTAAAGGAACCTTTGGAGAGATTCACAAAGAAAAGGCGTTAGATAAAGAAGATGTATTAAAGATAAAAAATAGAATGATAGAATTAATTAATAAAAATATTGTAATAGAAAAGATAAAGATGCCTAAAAAAGAGGCTATTGATATATTTAAGTCTTATAAAATGAAAGATAAGGTTGATTTGTTAAATTGGGTTAAGGAAGAGTATGTGAATTTATATAAATTAGAGGATAGATATGATTATTTTTATGGAGATATGGCCTATTCAACTGGTGTTTTAAAGTATTTTGATTTATTATATCATAATCCTGGATTTATACTTATGGTTCCAAGTTATAAAAATCCAACCATAGTTCCAAAGTTTAAGGAACAAAAGAAGTTATTTAGTGTATTTAGAGAAAATGAAAGATGGTTAAATATTTTAGGAACACCAGATGTAGGTTCTTTAAATTATAAATTAATAGGAGAGGATAAAGAAGATATAATAAGAGTTTCAGAGGCTTTGCATGAGAAAAAGATAGCCCAAATAGCAGATATGATAAGTGAAAGAAAAGATGTTAAAATTATTTTAATTGCAGGTCCTTCTTCATCAGGGAAAACAACATTTTCAAAAAGACTTTCAATACAACTTAGAGTTAATGGATACATTCCAATTGCTATATCATTAGATGATTATTTCATAAATAGACTTCATACTCCTTTAGATGAAGAAGGAAAACCAGATTTTGAATCTATAAATGCTTTAGATTTAGATTTATTTAATAAAAATCTTTATGATATTTTAGAGGGGAAAGAGGTTGAAATACCTTCTTATAATTTTAAGCTTGGAGAAAGAGAGTGGTTAGGAAATAAAATAAAGCTTCCTACTAATGGTGTTTTAGTTATAGAAGGAATACATGGATTAAATCCAAAACTTACAGAAAAAATTAGCTTAAAAAATAAGTTTAAGATTTATATATCTGCTTTAACTCAATTAAATTTAGATAATCATAATAGAATACCGACTACAGATGTAAGAAAAATAAGACGTATAGTAAGAGATTCATTGTCAAGAGGATATGGAGCTGAACAAACTTTAGAAATGTGGAGTTCTATAAAAAGAGGAGAAGAAAAGAATATATTTGTTTATCAAGAAGAGGCTGATGTTATGTTTAACTCAACTTTAGTATATGAACTAGCAGTTTTAAAAGAGTATGCTTTAAAAGAGTTAGAAAGGGTAGATAAAAATAGTAGTGTTTATTATGAAGTTAAAAGATTAATAAATACCTTAAAGTTTTTTGTAGATGTAAAGGAAGAAAGGGTACCAGAAAATTCAATTTTGAGAGAGTTTATAGGAGGAAGTTGTTTTTATAAATATTAATATAAGTTTTTATTGAATTTTTAAGTAGTTTATTAAAAAATTAGATGTATCAAAATAGTATTTATCTATTTTGATACATCTTTTTTAGCTATTAAGTATTTTTATAAATCTTTTAAAGCCTTCTAAGCCTTCTTCATTTAGTTTAAACACACCACAATGTTCTAAAACAGCTACGAACTTATTTGATAATTCTTTATTTACAAAGTCATTTAAATCTATTGAGGATTTTAAATAATCAAACTTTTTCTTAAGTTCAAGAGCCCATGTTCTATGATAATCTTCAATATTATCTAAGGATGTTTCATCTTTTAAGTATTCTTTTATTGTTTCAAGTTCCTTTAAAAGTCTTCCAGGTAAAACAGCAAGTCCCATTACTTCTATTAAACCTATATTTTCCTTTTTAATGTGATGCACTTCACTATGAGGATGGAATATTCCAAGAGGATGCTCTTTAGAAGTTCTATTATTTCTAAGAGCTAAATCAACTACGAATTTACCCTTTTCTTTTCTTACCATAGGAGTTATTGTATTATGTCTTTCTTCATTAGAATAGGCTAATATTCCTAAAGCTTCATCAGAATAATCTCTCCATTTTTTTAATATTAAATCAGAGGCTAAAACTAAAGAATCTATATTTTCACCTCTTAATCTTATTGTAGAAATAGGCCATTTAATAGCTTCACATTCCACATCTTTAAAGGCATTTAAAGAAAAATCAAATAATTTTTTTGCATCATTCATAGGAAATCTATGATTTCCTCCTTGATAATGTTCATGAGATAAGATTGAGCCTCCAACTATAGGTAAATCAGCATTAGAACCTGCAAAATAATGAGGGAATTTATCTACAAAACTTAATAGATTTTTAAATGTAGAAATATCTATTCTCATAGGAGTATGATTTTCTGAAAGAATTATACAATGCTCATTATAATAAAGATAAGGAGAGTATTGAAGCATCCAAGTTTTATCATTTAGGTTTAATCTAATCATTCTATGATTAGCTCTATCAGGATGAGTTACTGTTCCTTCATAGCCTTCATTTTCAATACATAATAAACATTTTGGATAATTACTTTTAACAGAATTTCTTGCTAAAGCTATTTCTTTTGGATCTTTTTCAGGTTTTGATAAGTTTATTGTAATGTCCATAACTCCGTATTTAGATGGTGCTTTAAAACTTATATTTTTAGCTATTCTATCAGTTCTTATATAATTTGAACTTTTGCTTAAAGAATAAAAATAATCTGTACTTTCTTTAGGTGAAATATGGTATTTTTTATAAAATTCCTTATTTATTATAGAAGGAGTTGGTAAGAATATATTCATCATATCACTAGAGAATATATCTTTTGCATATAAAGCATCTTCTATAATTTTCTTTTCTATAGCAATATTTATTAGTTCATTTAAAGTTTCGTGAAGAGTAAGATTAAGTTTTTCTTCACATGGAGTATATGAATTTTCATTAAATAGACTAAGAAGTCTATTTCTAACATATATATTATCCATATTTTCTATAAGATTATTTTCTATTGATATTTCTATTAATCTATCTATTAAAGCATTTAAATTATACATTGGAAAATCCTCCTTAATTAAATTGAAGAGAGCGTATCAAAATATATTTTTATAAGCTTAAAATATATTTAATTTACTGCATTTTAGTAAAATTTTTATAATATGTTTAAGGGATTTAATTTAGCTTATAATGATTATTTATATATTTTAAAATATTTTAAGCTTAATATATTTTGATACAGCTAAAAATTATATTAAAGCTTAGTAGGACCATTACCTATAGATGCTACATAGAAAGAAGCATCATAGCCTATAGCATCTTTATATGATTGTCCAACATTTTTTATAAATTCATCTACATTATTATTGTTAACTATTGCTATAGCACAACCACCAAAACCAGCACCAGTCATACGAGCACCTAAAACACCAGGTTGTTTCCAAGCATTTTCTACTAAGGTATCTAATTCTTTACCTGTAACTTCATAGTCATCTCTAAGAGATATATGAGATTGGTTCATAAGTTTTCCAAAAAGCTCAAGGTTATTTTCTTTTAAAGCTTTTACAGCTTCTTTTACTCTTTCATTTTCTGAAATAGCATGATAACATCTACGAGCTTTAATAGGGTCATTTATTTTATCTTTATACTTTTCAAATTCATCTAAATCTAATTCACAAAGAGAAGAAATATCTACATATTTTTTTAATATTTCTAAGGAATCATCACATTCTTTTCTTCTTTCATTGTACTTAGAATCTGCAAGTTCACGTCTTTTATTAGTATTCATTATTATTATTGAGTTATCTCCTAAGTTTAAAGGAACATATTCATAGTATAAGCTATTACAATCTAATAAAATTGCCTTATCTTTTTCTCCTAAAGAAATTGCAAATTGGTCCATTATACCACTATTTACACCTATATAAGTGTTTTCTACTTCCTTACCTATAAGTGCTGCATCTACTTTTGAAATGTTAAGTGAGAAGAAAGTATCTAATATTTTTACAATTAACATTTCTAAAGAAGCTGAAGAAGAAAGACCGGCACCATTTGGAAGATTACCGTATATAAGCAAATCTAATCCTTTATCTATTTTATATCCTTTTTCTAAAAGAACTTTTAATACTCCTTTTAAGTAGTTTGTCCAATTATCTTCTTTTTTGTATGATAAATCCTCTAAAGAAAATTCTATTACTCCAAGAGATTCAAAGTTAAGAGAGTAAGCTCTAAAAATTTTATCTTCTCTTAAACTTGCAGCAGCAAAAGTTCCAAGAGTTATTGGACAAGGAAAAACAAAGCCTCCATTATAATCAATATGTTCTCCTATAAGATTTATTCTTCCTGGTGAGAAAAATAAAGCTTCAGGTTGTTCTCCAAATTTATTTATAAAATCTAATTTAAGTTTATTTAATTCCATTTTATACCTCCGAAATAGAAAATCTGTAATTTAATTATACGATTACAGAAGGTAAAAATCAAATGTTTTACTAAAAATTTTACTAACTTTTTGTTAATTTATTTTAAAATATATACTTATTATTATCATTGTCTAAAATAGGCGCTTTAAAAGGTTAAACTTGTTGAAAAATACAATTTAACTTGTTAGAATTTACTTATAAATATGAGAGGAGAGTGAATAATTTGATTAAAGAAAGTAAAATTAATGATAAAATAAGTAAAATACTTTTAGAAAATGAAAAGATATCTTTAGAATTATTAAATGTAGGGGCAACTTTAGAAAGACTATGTGTACAGGATAAAAGAGGAGTTAAGGAGAATATAGTTCTTACTTATAAAGAGGAAGAAAATTATATAAATAATCCATCAAGTTTAGGTGCTATAGTTGGTAGGGTTGCAGGAAGAATAGGAGGAGCTTCTTTTAAGTTAAATGAAGTAACTTATAATTTAGACAAAAATAATAATGGTAACTGTCTTCATGGAGGAGAACATAGTTTTAATAAAAAAATATGGGATTATTCTTATAAAGAAGAAGGAGATAAGTTAATAGCTACCTTTACTTATTTTAGTAAGGATGGAGAAGGTGGTTTTCCTGGAAACTTAAAAACTACAGTAAATTATATTTTACAAGGGGAAAAGCTTTCTGTAGAATATGAAGCGATTTCAGATAAGGATACGATTGTAAACTTAACTAATCATTCTTATTTTAATTTATCAGGAAATAGTAAAAGAACTGTATTAGATGAAAAACTTTTTATAGATGCAGATAAAATTTGTGAATTAGATGAATATTTAATTCCTACGGGGAACTTATTACCTGTGGAAAAAACACCTTTTGACTTTAGAGAGGTTAAAAAAATTGGAGAGGATATAGATAAAGAGGATGTTCAATTAAAAATAGGTTCAGGCTATGACCATCCTTGGGTTTTAAATAAAAAATCAGATTATGATGCTATGCTTATAGATGAAGTTTCAGGCAGAGTTATGAAGGTTAAAACAGACCAAAAAGCCGTGGTTTGTTATTCAATGAATTTTCCTGATGAATTACCTTTAGATAAAGGAGAGGTTGCTAAAAAGCATGATGGTATATGCTTTGAAACACAATCTTTACCAATAGGATATGATGATTGCTTTTTAGATTATATAGTTTTAAAAGCAGGAAATAAATATACTCAAAATACATCCTTTGAATTTAGTATATTATAAAATAAAATGTATGGAAGAATATTCTTCCATACATTTTTTGTTAATTTTTTTTCATATATTTTCTCATATCAAGAGCTACAGCTAATACTATAATTAAGCCTTTTATAACAAATTGTAAATAAGGACTTACTCCTATGAAAGCTAAGCCATAGTTTATAACTTGGAATATTAAAACTCCAGTTACGATTCCTGGAACTGTTCCAACACCACCAGCAGTTGATACACCACCAACAACACAAGAAGCTATAGCATCTAATTCATACATTTCACCAGTACTAGCAGTAGCACTACCAACACGACCTGCTTCTAAGGTTCCTGCAAAACCATAAAGAACTCCAGCTAACATATAAACTAGTAAAAGTGTTTTCATTACATTAACTCCAGAAACTACAGCAGCTTCTCTATTACCACCTATAGCATAAAGGTTTTTACCAAATTTTGTTTTGTTCCATAAAGTCCAAATTACAGCAATTACAATAAGTGCATATATAACTAAATAAGGAATTTTTATATTGCCATAAATAGGAATAGAGCCAAGAGTAAAATTGCTAAAAGATTGACTAAGTCCACCAATTGGCATAGCACCATAAGGAGGTCTATCAAAATATATTGAGTTAATACCATATATTCCTGTCATCATTCCTAAAGTAGCTATGAAAGGAGGCACATTAAATTTAGAAACAACTAATCCATTTATAAGACCAACAACTCCACAAACAATCATTGCTATTAAAATAGGAAGAAATATAGGAAGTTCAGGTAAATTAGGATACATTTTATAGGCATAATCACCAGCTTGTAGTAAAGAAGCTGATACTACAGCGGAAAGACCTACTGTTCTACCTGCTGAAAGGTCTGTACCTGCTGTTAAAAGGATACCACCAACTCCAAGAGCTATTATTATACGAGATGAAGATTGGCTTAATATATTAATAAAGTTTTTTATTGATAAAAAATCTGGTGAAATAATACAAATTCCTATTAATAAAACAAGTAAGACAATATATATAGCATTATTCATAAGCCATTGTGTATTAAAATTAAACTTTTTCTTTGATTTGATTTCCATTTATAACTCCTCCTGATACTGATAGATATTTTGCAGATAGATGCATAATTTCTTCTTGAGTTGTTTCATTTGCATCAACTATGCCAGAAACCATTCCATTACTCATAACTAGTATTCTGTCACAGACACCTAAAAGTTCAGGCATTTCAGAAGAAACCATAATTATGCCTTTATCTTCCTTTGCAAGTTCATTTATAAGTTGATATATTTCAAATTTAGCACCAACATCTATACCTCTAGTAGGTTCATCTAAAAGGAGAATTTCAGGCTTTCTAAGAAGCCATTTTCCAATTACTATCTTTTGTTGATTTCCACCAGATAGACTACCTATTAATGTTTTTTGACTTGGGGTTTTTACTTTCATTGAATCTATAACCCATTTTGTATCTTTAGAAATTCTGTTATTTGATAAAAGTCCTGAAGGGGTTTTATAATTATCTATATTAGCTATTATAGAGTTAAAATCTATTGGCAGATTCCCAAAGATTCCAGTTTGACGTCTTTCTTCAGTAACAAGAGCAAAACCATTTTTCATAGCTTTAAAAGGTCTACTATTATCTACTTTTTTTCCATGAAGTAAAATTTCACCTTTTTCTTTCTCCCTAAGACCAAAAAGAGTTTCTAATGTTTCAGTTCTTTTAGCACCAACTAGTCCTGCAATTCCTAAAATTTCACCTTTTCTAAGTTCAAAAGAAACATCTTTTAGTTCATGTTTTTTATCACTAAGATTTTTTACTTCCAGGATTGTTTCTTTAGGAGTATGATCCTTTTTAGGAAATCTATCAGTAAGTTCTCTTCCCACCATAAGTTTTATTATTAAATCCATAGTAAGTTCAGAGGATTTTTCAGTAGCAATCCATTTACCATCTCTCATTATGGTAACTTCATCTGAAATTTCTAATATTTCCTCCATTTTGTGAGAAATATAAATTATACTAATACCTTGTTTTTTAAGTTTATTTATTATTCTAAAAAGATGATTTACTTCTTTTTCAGTTAAAGAAGAAGTAGGCTCGTCCATTACTATTATTTTAGAATTATATGAAACAGCCTTAGCTATTTCAACCATTTGCATTTGGGAAACAGATAAATTAGAGACTTTATCCTTAGGATTTACATTTATATCTAAGTCCTTAAATATTTTTTCTGTTTCTTCATACATTTTCTTTTCATCTATAAAAAATCCCTTTTTAGGATATCTACCAAGCCAAAGATTATCCATTACATTTCTTTCTCTAACTTGATTTAATTCTTGGTGAACCATAGATACTCCATTATCTAAGGCGTGTTTTGAGTTTTTAAATTGTACCTTTTGGCCAGAAATAAAAATTTCTCCTGAATTTGGGTGATATATTCCAAATAAGCACTTCATTAAGGTGGATTTACCAGCACCATTTTCTCCCATCAAAGCATGAACAGAGCCTGATTTTACTTTTAAAGTTACATTATCTAAGGCTTTTACTCCAGGAAATTCTTTAGAGATATTTCGCATTTCTAAAAGGTTTGAAGAGTTTTTCATCTTTTTTACCTCCTGCTTTATTAAGAGGGATATATCAAATATTTGATATATCCCATTTAAATTTTGATTATTTATATGAATCTTCAGCGATAGTTATATTATCTTTATTTATACCTACATAAGGAACACGAATTGATTTTTTATCATCAAGTTTCCATTCAGTTCCATCAGTTATTTCTTTACCATTTACTAAATTCATACAAGATTCTACTAAGGCCTTAGCTTGATTTTTAGCATCATTTAGTACTGTACCTGCCATTTTTCCAGATTTAATTTTATCTAGTGCTTCAGGGATTGCATCTACACCATATACAGGAACATATTTTTCAGGAGTTCCATCTAAATATCCTGCTTTTTCAAGGGAAGATATAGCTCCAAGAGCCATGCCATCATTATTACAAATAACCATTTCTATATTATCTCCATTTTTAGCAATCCAAGCATCCATTTTTTCAGTTGCCTTTGTTGAATCCCACATAGCAGCATCCATAGCTAATTCTTCAGTTTCTATTCCTGCCTTATTTAATGTTTCAATAGAATATTTAGTACGTGCTTCTGCGTCAGGATGTCCTGGTTCTCCTTTAAGCATTACATATTGAATTTTTCCATCTCCATTTTTATCCCAGTTAGGATTAGCTTTCCAACCTTCAGCCATTACTTCACCTTGTATTACTCCAGATTCCTCAGAAGTAGTTCCTACATACCAAGCATTATCATAGCTTTGCATAGCTGCTTCATCAGGTTCTTTATTAAAGAATACAACAGGTAGATTTTCTGCCTTAGCTTTATCTATAACTGTAGGTGCAGATTTAGGGTCTACTAAGTTTATTGCAAGAATGTTAACACCTTTAGCAATCATAGTATCTATTTGTTCTATTTGTCTAGATTGATTATTTTGAGAATCATTCATAAGTAATTCTGCTTGTCCTTCAGAAAGTTTTTCTATATTTCTACGTTGGTAAGACATAAAGTTGTCTTCAAAGCTATAAATTGTTGCTCCTATTTTAGGTAAATCGTTTTCCTTTTGAGCTTCAGTAGATGATTCATTAGTATTAGAAGGAGCGCCACCTCCACAGCCGATTAATGTTCCCATAGTTAAAGCTGAAATTAAAATAAGTGCTAACCCTTTCTTTTTCATAATATATCCTCCCTTATTTTACTAGAAAATTTGATGTAATTTTAAGTAAATTATAACATATTATGGAAATTAAACAAGAGAAATTTGTTAAAAAAAATTAAATAAAGTATTATTTTATATTTGTTCAGTTAAAATTTATATATTATACAAATAAAATGTTAGAACATTTTAGTAAAAAAATATATAATATAAACTAGGAAAAGTAAGGAGTGATTATGTGGCTACTATTAAAGATATTGCAAAAAGTGCTGGTGTTTCCATAGCTACTGTATCTAGAGTTTTAAATTTAGATGAAACTCTTAACGTATCTGAAGAAACTAGAAAAAAGGTAATGGAAATAGCAGAAGAATTAAATTATATACCTGTAAAAGAGAGAAGAAGTAAGATGAAAAATTATACTATAGGTATAGTTTATTGGTATACAGAAATACAGGAATTAAATGACCCATATTTTCTTTCAATTAGAATGGCTGTGGAAAAGAAATGTAATGAAGAAAAAATTAAATTTAAACCTATAGATTTTCAAAAGATTATAAATGAAGGAACTAAAGAATATAGAGAGTTAGATGGAATATTAGCAATTGGTATATTTAATGAGGAAGAAATAAACATAATGGAGAAATTATCTAAAAACATAATTTTTGTAGATTCTTCTCCTGATGAATGGAAATACGATTCTGTAGTTGTAGATTTTAAGTATGGAGTAAAGCTTTCTTTAGATTATTTAACATCTTTAGGTCATAAAGATATTGGATATTTAGGAGGAGAGTCTGTTACTCATAATGGAAGTGAACCTATTAAGAAGGTTAATTATAGAGAAAAAACTTTTAAAGAATATATGGAGAAAATAGGCAATTACAGAGAGGAATGGGTTTTAAAAGGAAAATTTTTACCAGAACATGGATATGAACTTATGAAAAAAATATTAAAAGAAAAAAATCTTCCTACAGCATTTTTTATAGCTAGTGATCCTATGGCTATAGGAGCTTATAAAGCAATATTTGAAAAAGGGTTAAGAATACCTGAAGATATAAGTATATTAGGTTTTGATGATATATGTACTGCTAAATTTTTAACTCCTTCTTTGACAACTGTAAAAGTTTTTACGGAGCATATGGGGAATATTGCTGTTGATACTCTTTTAGAAAGAATGAGAACAGGACGGGAAATATCAAAAAAAATAGTTTTACCTGTTAAGTTAATAAAAAGAGAAAGTTGTAGAGAAATATAGTTTAATACCATAAAAGAGACTAAAAGTTTTACTAAAGTCTCTTTTATTTGTCCCTAATTGAATAGAGCTTTGATTTTTTCTATATTCTTTATGCAGGCTTTATAACCACATAAATAAGCTTCTTCTAATTTATTTATGTCCTTTTCAAAACTTTCAATAGCTTCCTTTTCTTCTGGTCTTATTATAATAGCTTTTCCTTGCTTTTCTAATTCTTCACAAAATCTTACTGTTTCATTATATTTTATATGTCTTGTTAAAAAAGAATCCTTTAATTTAGGATATTTAGAGCCTACTATTTTAGAAGCTAATTTATTACTTTTTTTTAAGGTCTTTCTATAGCTTTTTGGTCTAGTAAGTATTATTAAGTGCTTTTCATTTCCATCTTCTATAGCTTTTTTTATTGGGATAGGGTCTAATAAGCCACCATCATAATATTCATTTCCATTTATTTTTATAGGCGGAAATAAAAGTGGAATAGCGCAGGTTGCTCTTAAAGCCATATATTTATCATCTTTAATTTTTCCATTTAAATATTCAGTTTTACCTGTATTTGCATTAGTAACTCCAACTAAAATCTCTCCTTTGTAATTTAAAAGATTATCAAAGTTGTAAGGATAAAGATTATTTGCTAATTCATCAAATACAAAATCTAGTCCAAAAATACTTCTACATTTGAAAATGTTATTTAAACCTAAATATCTTTTATCATTTCTATATTTTTTTAATATTTCAATATTTCTTCCCCTTTGATTAGAAAAGTATGAAAAACCATTAGTTATTCCAGCAGAAACTCCAATACAGTAGGGAAAGGTTATATTATTATCAAGAAGTGCATCCATAACTCCAGCACTAAAAATTGGGCGAAAAGTTCCTCCTTCTAAAATTAAGCTAACCATATAATTTCCTCCTAAAGTTTATCATATATTAAAATTATAGTACTTATATAAAATAAATTCAAAAGGAGTTATTGATAAATAATTGAATATATGATATTATTTGGAATATAATTTTATAAATTTGCTAGGGGAGCTAGTTTTATATCTAGCTGAGAGTAGAAATTAAATTTCTTGACCCTTTAACCTGATATAGATAATTCTAGCGTAGGGAAGCCTAAGGTATTAGTGTATTTAATTTTAGCATATATAAGCTTATGGCTTATATATGCTTTTTTTATTGAAAGGAGATAATATGTATAAATTATATAATGCATTAACAATTGCAGGGTCAGATAGTTCAGGAGGAGCAGGTATACAAGGTGATATAAAGACATTTTCTGCAAATGGAGTTTATGCAATGAGTGTAATAACTTCAATAACGGCTCAAAATACTATGGGAGTTTTTGAGGTTATGGATATTAATCCTAGTATTATAAAAAGACAAATAGAAGTTATTTTTGAAGATATAAATGTTGATGCTATAAAAATAGGGATGGTTTATAAAAAAGAGTCGATTAAGGCAATAAATAAAGCCTTAAAAGAAATAAGAAATTTACCTAAAATAATTTTAGATCCTGTTATGATATCAAAAAATGGATTTAAGCTTTTAGAAGAGGAGGCTAAAAGTATTTTAATAAAAAATTTAATACCTATATCAACTTTAATAACTCCAAATATACCAGAGGCTGAAGAAATTTTAGGGATAAAAATATCTAATTTAGAAGATATGAAAAGAGCAGCTTATCTTATTAAAAAATTAGGAGTAGAAAATGTTTTAATTAAGGGAGGGCATTTAAAGGGAGAAGCTACAGATGTTTTATATGATGGAAAGGAATTTACTTTTTTTAGAGAAAAAAGGATAATTACAAAAAATACTCATGGAACAGGTTGTACTTTATCATCAGCTATTACGGCTAATTTAGCTAAGGGAATAGACCTTTATAATTCAATAAAACTTGGAAAAATTTATGTTACAGAATCAATAAAAAATAGCTTAGAACTTGGAAGAGGAATAGGTCCTTTGCATCATTTTCACAAATTTTATTAAAGTTTAAGAGATTTAAATAGGGGGATTTAAATTGAGATTTAAAGAAAAAAAGTTATACTTAGTAACTGATTATAACCTTACATTTAAAGAGCTTTTAGAAAAAACAAGAGAGGCTTTAAAAGGAGGAGTTTCAATTGTTCAGTATAGAGCAAAAAATAAAAATACTAAAGAAATGTGTAGAGAGGCTTTAGAATTAAAAAGGCTTTGTGAAGAATTTAAGGCATTATTTTTAATAAATGATAGAATTGATATTGCTTTAGCTATAAATGCTAAGGGGGTTCATATTGGGCAAGATGATATGGATATTTTATTAGCTAGAAAAATATTACCTAAAGATTCAATTATAGGAGTTACAGTACACAATAAAGAGGAGGCTTTAAAAGCTATTAAGGGTGGAGCAGATAATTTAGGGGTTGGAGCATTATTTAAAAGTAGTAGTAAAGAGAATATAACTTTAATAAATTTAAAAATCTTAAAAGAAATAAGAGCGGTTTCTCCTATTCCTATTTATGGCATAGGCGGGATAGATACTCATAAATTAAGCAAGGAAATTTTGGAAAATGTAGATGGTGTTGCTGTTATATCTTCTTTATTAAAGAGTGATAATATAGGAAATAAAAGTAGAGAATTTTTAAATATAATGAATAATTTAGAATATTAAATATAAAAGATGAAATAATTAAAAGAGATTCTTAAGTTTTAGAATCTCTTTTTATTTAAATTTTATTTATAGTATAATATTTATAATTTAAATTCTTTTATATAAAATATTTAAATTATAAAACTTAAAAGTTAGGAGAGGGATATGGTAAGAGAGAAATTTAAGGTTTTAAATAATATTTTTGGATATAGAAACTTTAGAAAAGGGCAAGAAGAGGTAATTGATAAAATTTTAGGTGGAAATGATGTTTTTTGCATAATGCCAACAGGGGGAGGAAAGTCCCTATGTTATGAAATACCAGCTTATATTTTTAAAGGGACAACTCTTGTGATTTCTCCTTTGATATCGCTTATGAAAGATCAGGTTGATAATTTAAATTCTTTAGGAATAAAGGCAGACTATATAAGTGGAGGAGTAGAATTTTCAAGTGTAAAAGATATAATTTCAAAGTTTATAAAAGGAGATATAAAGCTTCTTTATGTTTCTCCTGAGAGATTAGAAAATAAATATTTTTTAGATAATATAAATAAGGCAAATATTGAACAAGTAGTAGTTGATGAGGCACATTGTGTATCAATTTGGGGACATGATTTTAGAAAAAGCTACGGAAAAATAAGACCTTTTATTGATAAATTTAAAAAAAGACCGATTATTACAGCTTTTACTGCTACTGCAACAGAATTAGTTATGAAAGATTCAATAGCTCTTTTAGGTCTTAAAAATCCTTTTATTTATAAAGGAAGTTTTAGTAGGGATAATCTAGAAATAAACGTATTAAAAGAAGTTGATAAATTAGAAGTAATAAGTGAAATTATAAGTGAATATTCAGAGGAATCTGGAATAATCTATTGTTCTACTAAAAGTGAAGTTGAAGAACTTTATAAGTGTTTAGAATATAGAGGGAAAAGTGTAGGAAAGTATCATGGTGCTTTAAAAGAGGAGGAAAAGAATTATTATCAAGAGGAATTTTTAAAAGATAATATAAATGTAATGATAGCTACAAATGCTTTTGGTATGGGAATTAATAAGCCAGATGTTAAGTTTATAATACATGCTACTTTTCCTAAGAGTATAGAAAATTATTATCAAGAGATAGGAAGAGCTGGAAGAGATGGCAGAGCTTCTAAATGTTATCTTCTTTATTCTGAAAAGGACATAAGAATAATGGATTATTTAATAAGTTCTACTACAGAAATTTCAAGAAGAAATATAGAGTTTAAAAAGCTTGAAAAAATTATAGAGTTTTGTAATTATGATAAATGTTTAAGAAAGTATATTTTGGATTATTTTGAAGAAGAAAATTCTATAAAGTATTGTAACAATTGTACTAATTGTTTAAAAAGTAATGATTTAGTTGATATGACTTTAGAAGCACAGAAAATATTATCTTGCATATATAGAACAAAGGAATCTTTTGGTGAGAGTGTTTTAATAGATATTTTAAGAGGGATACATGGACAAAAAATTGAAAAATATAAGTTATACGAGTTATCTACCTTTGGAATTATGAAAGAGTATACAAGTAAATACATAAAAGATATAATTAATGAACTTTTAGCTATTAAAGCCTTAGAAAGAAGAAAAGGAACATATTCTATGGTTAAATTAAACAGAAAATCAATAGCTATATTAAAAGGAGAAGAAAAGGTAGTCTTAAATGTAAACAAAAAAGAAGAGGAGATTTGCAATGATTTAGAACTTTTTAAGAGATTTCGCATTTTAAGAAAGGATATATCAAGAAAAGAAGGTATAAAACCTTATATAGTTTTTACAGATTCTATGATTATGGAAATAATAAATAAAAATCCTAAAAGTAAAGAGGAGTTAAGGGATATAAGAGGTCTTGGAGAACAAAAGATAATAAAATATGGTGCATTTATTCTTACAACTTTAAGAGATTATGATAGATATAAAAAAAGGAGTTAGGTTTTTACTAGCTTCTTTTTTATTTAAAAGAATATTTTGTCATAGAACATAACATAAAGAGAATATATTTAAGATAAAGGAGGGATTATAATGGATTTTAAGGAGCTTATAAAAGTTGATAGGGAAAAACATAATAAGCAAAGGTTTAAAGGAACCTTTCTTGATTATTTAGATATTATAAAAAATGATAAAGATATTATAAAACTTTCTCATAAAAGAATTTATGACCTTATTTTAGAAAAAGGCTTTGAAATATTGAAACCAGAAGAAAATATAAAAATAAGAAGACTCTATGGAAATGATAAGATAAAAAAATATAATTTTTTTAAGGAAAATTTTTATGGAATAGATAAAGTTATTATGAAAGTAATGGACTACCTTTATTCAGCATCAATGAATGGAGAAGAAGCAAGACAAGTTTTATACTTAGTAGGACCTGTAGGAGCAGGTAAGTCATCTTTAGTAGATTCTATAAAAAAGCTTTTAGAGCTTTCAAAAGAAATATATGTTTTAGAGGGATGTCCTATGAATGAGGAGCCTCTTCACCTAATACCAAGGCATTTAAGAGAAGAATTTAGCAAGATTTTAGGAGTTAAAATAGAAGGTGATTTATGTCCTGTCTGCAAGGAAAGATTATTAAGAGAATTTTCCGGTGAATATGAAAGATTTCCAGTAACAACTAAAAATTTTTCTGTAAGGTCTAGAAAGGGAATTGGGGTTGTACCTCCAGTAGACCCTAATAATCAAGACACCTCAATTTTAACAGGGTCTATTGATATTTCTAAAATGGATATTTATTCAGAGGAAGACCCAAGAATTTTTTCTTTAAATGGAGCTTTTAATGTAGGAAATAGAGGGTTGGTTGAATTTATTGAAATATTTAAAAATGATATTGAGTATTTACACACAATAATAACAGCTACTCAAGAAAAGTTAATACCTTCTCCAGGAAAGGGAGCTATGATATATTTTGATGGGCTTATAATAGCTCATTCAAATGAAGCGGAATGGAATAGATTTAAAGCAGACCATACAAATGAAGCTATTTTAGATAGAATAGTTAAAATAGAAGTTCCTTATTGCTTAGAACTTGATGAGGAAATTAAAATTTATGAAAAAATATTAAAAAAATCAAATTTTAAGGCCCATATAGCTCCTCACACCATGGAAATTGCAGCTATATTTGCTATATTAACAAGATTAATACCTTCTAGTAAGGTTGATTTAATGACAAAGTTAAAGCTTTATAATGGCTCTGAAGTTTTAGAAAATGGAAGTATAAATAGAGTGGATATTTCAGAACTTAAGGAAGAATATGAAAATGAAGAAGGTATGAAGGGGATTTCAACAAGATTTATAATAAAAGCTATAGATAATTCTTTATGTAATGCAGAACATAATTGTATAAATCCATTAAGTCTTATGGATAGTTTGATAAAAGCTATTAAGGATATGGATGTTTATATAGAAGAAAAGAAAAAGTATTTAGGATATATTAAGGACATTGTTAGAAAGGAATATAATATAATTCTTCAAGATGAAATAACAAAGGCTTTTATTCATTCTTTTAAGGAACAAGCTGAATGTTTATTTAATAATTATATAGATAATGCAGAGGCCTATGTAAATAAAACAAAGATTAAAGATTTTACAACAAAAGAAGACTTAGAGGTAGATGAAGACTTTATGAGAAGTATTGAGGAACAGATAGGCATATCAGAGGCTTCTTGTAAGGGATTTAGAAAGGATGTAACATCTTACATGTTTTATATGGTTAGAAATGGAGGGAAAATAGATTATAGTTCTTATGAACCTTTAAAAGAGGCTATTGAAAAGAAACTTACTTCTTCTGTTAAGGACTTATCTAGAATAGTAACAAAATCTAGAATAAGAGATAAAGGACAGGAGGAAGAATATAATTTAATGGTAAAAGAACTTGAAAAAATAGGTTACTGTCCTCATTGTTGTGATGTTATATTAAAATATGCTTCAAATAATTTGTGGAAGGATTAAAATATGGCTATATTCAGAGGAATAGAAGATTATTATATAGAATATGATAGAGCCTTAGAAGATAAAAGAAGACATAAAGAATTAGTTGAAAAGCTAATTAAGGAAAATCTAGGAGATATTTTATCAAAGGAAAGTATCTTAGAGGAAAATAAAAATAAGATTTATAAAATACAGATTAAAGGAGTAAAAGAATATAAGTTTATCTTCGGAGAGGGTAATAAGGGAGTAACAACAGGAAATGGAGAAGAAAAAAGAGGAGATAGAATATCAAGTGATAAAAGAAAGGCGATTTCTGATAAAAAGGCAGGAAATGAAGAAGGGCAAGACTTTTATGAAACAGAAATTACTTTAGAAGAAATAATGGAATATATGATAGAAGATTTAAATTTACCTAATTTAGATAGAAAGAAGTATTCTGAAATAAATATAGAAAAATCAAATAAAAAAAGAGGCTATAAAAGGCATGGGATTAAATCAAGAATTTCAAAAAAGAAAAGCTCAATGTGTAAAATAGCTAGAGCTAAGGGAAGAAAAAGGATTTTAAAGGAAAAAGATAAAGATTATTTCTTAGAAAGAGTACCCTTTAGAGAGGAAGATTTAAGGTATTATAAAACAAAGAGGGCTCCTAAAAAAGAAAGTAATGCAGTTATGATATTTATAATGGATGTATCAGGTTCTATGGATAATACAAAAAAATATTTAGCAAGGTCATTTTTTTTTCTTTTATCTAGATTTATAAAAAGAAAATATAATAATTTAGAATTTGAATTTATATCCCATACAACTAAGGCTAAAAATGTTAGCGAGTATGAGTTTTTTCATAAAGGTGAATCAGGAGGGACATATATATCTTCAGGAATAAATAAGGCTATAGAGTTAATAGAGAATAAGTATGATAAAGGAAGATGGAATATCTATCCCTTTTATGCATCAGATGGGGATAATTGGAGCGAGGATAATGAAAAAGCTATGAAGTCTGTAGAAGAAATTTGTAGGATAAGTAATATTTTTGGTTATATAGAGCTTCTTCCTTCAACATATTCTACAACAATGTTTTACAGATTTAAAAAAGAAATAAAAAGTGATAAATTTGTTTCTGTTAAGATAAAGGATAAGAAAGAGTTGTGGAATTCTATAAAATATATACTATCTAAAGAGGACGGTGAATAATAAGTAGTAAGTAAAATTTAACAAGGGGCTTTAAATATGGATTATACCTTAAAGGATTTAAGATTTTTTAGTGAAAAAATAGAGGAGATAGCTAAGGAAGAAGGATTAGATTTTTATAATCAAGAATTTGAAATTATAAATTATAAAGAAATGTTAAGTTACATGGCTTATTTAGGTATGCCTTGTAGATATCCTCATTGGAGTTATGGAAAAGCTTATGAAAAAAATAAAACTTTATATTCTTTAAAGCTTATGGGACTTCCTTATGAAATAGTTATAAACTCTAATCCTTGCATAGCTTATTTAATGAAAAACAATAATTTGCTTTTGCAAATTTTAACTATGGCTCATGTATATGGACATAATGATTTTTTTAAAAATAATAGGTTGTTTAAAGAAGAAACAAAGGCTTCTACTAGCCTAGAAATGTTTAAATTAAATGAAGATATAATAAGAAAATATATAAAAGAAAAAGGCTATGAAAGGGTAGAAAAAATTTTAGATGCTGCTCATTCAATAAGGTATCAAGTAAGCAAAGAGTTTAATAAAAAAGAATATAAGTCTTTAAATAAAGAAGTTTTAAAGGAAGAAGAAAAAGAATTTAAAAGCGATGAGGTTATTTGTTTTGATGGATATGATGATATATTGAAGTTCTTAATAGATTATAGCGATTTAGAAGAATGGGAAAAAAATATTCTAGAAATAGTTAGAAGAGAAAGCCTTTATTTTAATCCTCAAATTGAAAGTAAAATAATAAATGAAGGTTGGGCAAGTTATTGGCATTATAATATTTTGAAAAAATTGAATTTAAATCAAGGAATGCATTTAGAATTTTTAAAAAGACATAATGATATAGTTTGTCCTATAGGTTATGGCATTAACCCTTATTACTTAGGATTTAAAATTTTTCAAGATATAGAAAAAAGGTATGGAAAAGAGGAGCTTTTTAAAGTTAGAACTTTAGAAAGAGATGCATCTTTTATAAGAAAGTATTTAACTAGAGAACTATGTATAGAACTTAATCTTTTTAAATATGGGAAAAGAGGTTTTGATTATATCGTAGAAGAAGTATCAGATGATTTAGGTTGGGAAGATATTAGAAATTTAATTTCAGATAGATGTGGAAAGGGAAATATTCCCTATATAAGAGTTGAGAAGGTTGATAAAAAAAATAAGATTTTATATTTAGAACATGTTTTTGATGGAAGATATTTAGAAACAAAAAATGCAAAAAAAACTTTAGAACATATAAATTTTTTATGGAGAGGAAAAGTTGTTTTAAAAAGTAAAGGAAAAGATTTTAAAGATGTAGTATTTACTTGTGATTTATAATTTTAAATTTAAAAAGTAAAGGGGAGAATTTATGGCGAAAAATGAGGTTTTTAGAGAGCATTTTAAGGAAATAAATAGTTTGAGTTCTGTTTTAAATAGTTATGCAAACACTTATAGACTTTTAGTTGGAGCTACAGGAGAGTTAAATAATATATGTAAGGTTAGGAAAAGAGATTTAGATGAAGCTTTAGATAGAGTAAATGAGATGGGTAAAATTATTGACTCAATTTTAGATGTAATTAAGGATAATGAAGAAGCTTATATTAAATACATTAAATTAAAGTCTAAATTTATAATGGAAAAAGTTTCAGAGGATAAAATTTTAACTGAAGTTCAAGAGGATGTTCTTTTCGAAAACTCTAATAGAGAATAGCAAATTAAAAAGTCTACTTATGAATTTTTCATAAGTAGACTTTTTATTAAAATTTCTTTAATTCAATATTACTAACCATTAAGTAAGAAAAGATTAATAAAATTACAATTGGGAAAATTATGTTAAAATTAATTACTAAAGATAATAAAATAAATAAAGCAACTACAGCTCCAGCTATAGTTATAGGTACTCCTCTAAAAACACCATCAAATTGTGTTGCATTATATCTAGCTAATCTAAAAGCACCACAAATTGGGAAACAAAGCAATAAAGCATATCCTATAATAATTAATATAATATGTGATCCTGAAAAATCAAGGTCAAAAAATCCGAAACGTAAGAAAGTTAGTACTGCAGGTGCAACACCAAAAGATACTAAATCTGCTAAAGAATCTAACTCTTTACCAAGGTCGCTAGAAACCTTTAAATAACGGGCAACTCTACCATCGTATCTATCTACTAAACCAGCTAAAATTATAAATATTGCAGATAGTAAATAGTTTCCTCTAAAGCTTTGTAATAATGATAATATACCAAAAGATAGGTTTATAAAAGTAAATATATTTGGTATACTACTTTTTCTCATATAATCACTCCTAATAAAAATATTAACAATATAAAATTATACTAAGTTAAATCTTAAAAATATACTTTAAATTTAATATATACTTTAATGAGATTAAAAAAATAATTATTATTTCATAAATTTAGTATAAGTCAAAATTTAATTACTTATACTAGATTATCGACAATAAGATTAACAAATGATATAATTTTATAATATTGCAGGGTTTTATAATATATTAAAAATCATACCATTAATTGAAGGAAATATCAATTTAATTTATTTATAACAAAGAATTAAAAGTGGAGGGAAAAACATTGAAAAAGGTAAGATTTATATATAATCCATATTCGGGAGAAAATGCTATTTTAAAAGAACTTGATAAAATAATAACTATGCATCAAGAACAAGGATACACCATAGTTCCTTATAGAATACAAAGGGGAGTAGATGTTATAAATGCTTTTGATATTGTAGACTCCTCTTATGAATACATACTTATAGCAGGTGGAGATGGAACAATAGATACTGTTGTAAATGCTATGAAAAAAAGAGGTTTAGATATTCCTATAGGAATAATACCAGTTGGAACTGCTAATGATTTTGCAAAGCATTTAGAGATGCCTCAAGATGCAGGAGCTTGTGTTGAGAAGATATTAAATTCTCATGCAGTTGGTGTTGATTTAGGAAAGGTTAATGATAATTACTTTGTAAATGTATTATCTACAGGACTATTTACAGATGTGTCTCAAAAAACAGATACAAATTTAAAAAATACTATAGGAAAACTTGCATATTACCTAAAGGGTTTAGAGGAAATACCTAATTTTAGAAAATTAGAGGTTAAGATAACAGCAAACGGAAAGGTGTTTGATGAACCTATATATTTAATGCTTGTTTTTAATGGGCAAACAGCTGGGAACTTTAAATTAGCTACAAAAGCTAAGGTTCAAGATGGACTTTTAGACATAGTAATTTTTAAAGCTTGTCATATACCAGAATTAATACCTATGTTTATAAAGGTTTTAAAGGGAGAACACTTAAATGATTCTAGAATTGAGTACATAAAAACAGACGAACTTCTTATAGAATCTAATGAGGATATAGTAACAGATATAGATGGGGAGAGAGGACCAGATTTTCCTTTAAGAGTTCAATGTATCAAAGATGGAATTCAAGTTTTAGGAATAAATAGTAAAGATAAATAATACTTTATAGTAATGAGATTAATATGTAAACAAGAAAGGTAAAAATAAATTAGGAGGGCTTTATGAATGAAAGATTTATTTATTACACAATATTGTTTCTTATAATTTTCATTGCTATAAATAATTTAGTTGGAAATTATAAATATTCACCTAAAAAATTAAAAGGTACTATATATTTAGTATTTTTTTTACAGTTTTTAAAAGCAGTTACCTTAATAGTGCTATCAGTATTTAATAAGCAAGAGTATATAAATCTTTTTAAATATGTAGTTTTTTTAGATATAATCTATATTCCTATATTAAGTTTAATTGCTTTTTTTATTTTTCTTAGAAGTGATAAAAAAGAATTTAAAATATTTAAGTTTATGCCTTTTTTAATTTTAATATCTTTAATATTTTTTATAGGATTTTCTAGAACTTATTTTGAAATTTCTTTAGACTATGGGTACTTAGTAAGTGCTTTAGGAGAAAACATTATAAAGTCTATCTTTATAATATTATTATCAATTTTATTAGGTTTTTTTATTTTTTTAGAAAAGGAAAGTCATTCAGATAAAAGAGGACTTTTTATTTTAAGTGTAATTTTAGCCTTTGTAATAATTGAAAATTCTTTAGGATTTTTAGGGATGAAATTTTTAAATGGGTATATAGTAAGTGATTTGATTTTAGGAATGTTAGGAAGTTACTTACTTATTAGCTTTAAGAAAAATAGAATTTTTAAAAGACTATATTAAGTTTTAAGATTAAATTTTATCTTTTAAAGACTTTAATATAGTCTTTATCTTTTAAGGTAAAAAATTTTTTTCTAGGTTTCCTTGATTTAATTTTATAATTTTACTTGAAACATCCTTTGCAAAGTTTAAATCATGAGTTATTATTAATATTCCTATATTTTCTTTTGAAAGTTTCTTTATTAATTTAGAAACTTCTAAAGAAAGAATAGGGTCTAAAGCAGAGGTTGGTTCATCAAAACATAAATATTTAGGATTTAGCATTAAAGCTCTTGAAATTGCAACTCTTTGTTTTTCTCCACCAGATAGTTCAAAAGGGTAGGAAAAAGCTTTATCTTCTAAAGAAAGTTTACATAAAATATCCTTAGCCTTTTTAGTAGCTTCTTCTAAGGGCATTTTTAAATTGTTAACAGGAGCTAAAATTAAATTTTCTAAAACATTTATATGAGGAAAGAGATTAAAGTTTTGAAAAACTAAGCCAACCTTTTTATGTAAGAAGGAAAAAGCTTTAGAATCTTTATATATACCATCTTTGCAAAGTTTTAAAGAGTCTATAGTTATATCGCCATAATCACACTTTTCTAAGCCATTTAAAATTCTAATTAAAGTTGTTTTACCAGCTCCCGATTTTCCTAATAAGGTAACTATTTCTCCTTCTTTTATATTTAAATTTATGTTATTTAAAACTTTTTTTCCTTTAAAGGATTTTTCTAAATTTTTTATTTCAATCATTTTAAAACCTCCTAATTTTCATAATAAGAATATTTTTTTTCAAGAGTATTAAATAGGTAAGTTAAAATTATTATAAGGATTAAATAAATAATTCCTACTAAAAATAAAGGCATAAGAGAAGCATCTCTATTACTTGCTATTTTCCCTGCTCTTAAAAGTTCTCCTATACCAACTACATAAACTAAAGAAGTATCCTTAATTAAAGTTATGGTTTCATTGCCTAAAGAAGGAAGAATTTTTTTAAAGGCCTGAGGTAATATTATTTTTTTAAAGGTAAATAACTTTGAAAAACCTAAGATTTTACTTGCTTCTAATTGTCCTTTATCTATATCCTTAATACCAGACCTAAAAATTTCTCCAAAATAAGCAGAATAATTTAGTGTAAAGGCTATAATAGCAGCAGGAAATCTATCTAAAGTTATTCCTATTAAAGGTAGTCCAAAAAATATAAAAATTAATTGTAAAAGTAGAGGGGTTCCTCTTAAAATTAGAACATATATGTAAGATATATAATTTAAAAATTTATTTTTGCATAATCTAAAAATAGCAATTAAAATTCCTAAGGGAATAGATAATATTAAGGTTAAAATAAACACTCCTAAGGTATTTTTTAAACCTTCTAAAATTGAAGGTATTAAAGAAATTATATAGTTCAAAATAAAAACCTCCTTAATTTAATTATTTCCAAACCATTTTTCATAAATTTTATTAAAGGTACCATCTCTTTTCATTTCTTCTAGAGTTTTATTTATATTTTCTAGTAAATTTGAATTTTTTCTAAGACCTACATTATAACTTTCCTCTCCTAAATCTTCCTCTAAAATATAAAAGTTTTTAGGATTCTTTTTAGAAATATAGTATTTAGCTAAAACTTCATCACAGAGAATAGCATCACTTCTTTTAGATTCTAAATCCATAAAGCAATCATTAAAATTATCATAAAGCACAGCTTCTTTATTTTTTAAAATATTTAGAATATCCTCCCTTTTAAAAAGAGTATGAAGGGAACTAGAACCATCTTGCGTTGTTAGAGTCTTGCCTTTTAAATCTTTTAGAGATTTTATATTAGAATTAGATAAGGTTACTACAACTTGTCTATTTTTTAAGTAAGAATTAGAGAAAGAAACTTTTTTTTCTCTTTCCTTTGTAAAACTATATCCATTCCATATAAGGTCTATATTTCCATTATTAAGTTCAGTCTCCTTCATAGACCAGTCTATAGGTTGAAATATAGGTTTTAAATTAAGTCTTTTTAAAGTTTCTTTAGCTAAATCAATATCAAAGCCTGTAAGCTCTCCCTTTTCATTTCTAAAGCCCATAGGCACAAAGGTATCATCTATTCCAACTATAACTTCATTTTTTTCTTTAGGATTTATTCTTTTATTTTTTGAACAACCTAAAAAACATAATGAAAGTATTAAAAAAGAGATTGTTAAAAATAATGTTTTTTTCATAAATAAACCTCCTTGCTTTGTTAGTTTATTACTTTATCATATTAAAGTAATAAAGTCAAATAAAAATAATTTTATTTAAATATTTACAAAACGTTGCATTTTAAAGTTTATATAATATAATAAATTAGAGAGTTATGTAATTTAAGTAATTATAGGTGGTGAAACTAAATGGAAGATAGCCCTCGAGAAGATAGGTGCATTTTAAAATTAAATATTAAGAAAAGAGGGAAGTTCTTTTTAGCTCTATAAACCTTTTAACTTCCTCCTTTTCTTAGAGGTAATTTTAAAAATTGAAAATTTAAAATTAAAAAGGAGGAGAGCTTATATGAATAAATTAACAATGTTTTTATATAGTAATATAATAAACAAAAAGATTTATGATGAATTTAATGAAGTTCTAGGAGTTTTAAAGGATGTTTACGTAACTACAGAGGATGGTTACCCAAGAATTATAGGATATAAAGTTAAAAGAGATGGGGTAATATTCGATTACGAATTTAAAAGTATAGACTTTTATCAAAAGGATAATGGGAAATTTAAAATACAAATAAGAGGAAGTAGAGAGATACTTCCAAGAAATTATACTTATCTTTTATCACAGAATTTACTAGATAAAAAGATAGTTGATTTAAAGGGTAAAAAAGTTGTAAAGGTTGATGATTTAAGAATAGTAAAGATTGCAGGAGAGTTTAGAGTAATAGCTGTTGAAACAGGTAAAATAGTAAAGTTTAGACGTAGAGGTTTAGAGGGCTTAGGAAAATTGTTAGCTAGGTTTTTTAAGGAAAAATTCCAAGAAAAAGTTATTATGTGGGAAGATGTAGAATCCTTAGAAATGATAAATGATAACTTAAAACTAGCTCTTCCATATAAAAAGCTTCAGAAACTACATCCTGCTGACTTGGCAGATATCTTAGAAGAACTTGATGCAATTAACAGAAAAAAAGTTTTTGATAGCTTAGATGAAGACTTAGCAGCAGATACTTTAGAAGAAATAGAACCAGA
The DNA here is from genome assembly GCF_058310255.1 of Clostridium sp. TJA038. Lineage (NCBI taxonomy): Bacteria > Bacillati > Bacillota > Clostridia > Eubacteriales > Clostridiaceae > Clostridium > Clostridium sp. TJA038. The sequence goes on from NZ_JBZEFA010000001.1 coordinate 875,127, forward strand.
GGTTCAAAGTAGTATAATAAAAGGGCTTTCTCATTCAAAAACAGCAGAGCTTTTTGAAAATATACCAAATGATGAAATTGCAGATATTATAGATGAACTAGATGAAGAAGAAAGAGAAAAGGTATTAATAGCCTTAGAAAATGAAGATGCTAAGGAAGTTAAGGAACTTATGGCATATTCAGATGAATCTGTAGGAAGTATAATGAATAAGGATTTTATATCCTTTAATTTAGACCTTACCCTACAAGAAACCGTGGAACTTTTAAGAGAATTAAAGGCTGATGAAGAAGTTATGTACTATGTTTATATAACTGATGAAGAGGATAGATTAAAGGGTGTAGTAACTTTAAGAGACTTAATTATGAATGAAGGAGATAAAAGACTTAAAGAAGTTATGCATACATCTTCTATAAGCGTTAATATAGATAGTACTATAGAAGACGCTATAGAAAAATCCACAAAATATGATTTAATATCAATTCCAGTTGTAGATTATGAAGAAAAGTTAGTTGGTATGGTGCTTATTCATGATATAGTAGATGAACTTATTCCAAATAATATGAAAAAGAAATTTAAGAAAAAGTATAATGATTAGTTGACAAATTTTAATAAAAGAATATAATAAAGTATATAATTCATATCAAAATAGTCAGAGATAAATGTTGTGATAAAGTAGAGTATTATAAAGAGAGGTTACAGAGAGAAAGTGGTGCTGGAAATCTTTCACTGAATCTTTATAAGAAGTGCACTTTTGAACAGAAATTTTGAAATTTTTGAAAAGTAGGAATTTTCGAGTATCACCCGTTAAAGTGATTTAAGTATTTTTTAGTACTTTAAATAAGTGAGGTCTTTACCTAATTAGAGTGGAACCACGGAGTAAAATCCGTCTCTAAATAGAGTAGAGACTTTTTATTATATTTTTTAGGAGGATTTTATATGATTTTTAATAATGTTTTAGATCTAATAGGAAATACACCAATTTTAAAAGCGAATAATCTATTTGAAGGAGAAAAGGTTTTTGTAAAACTAGAGAAGTTTAACCCTGGTGGAAGTATAAAGGATAGAGCGGCTTTAGGTATGATAGAAGAAGCGGAGAAAAAGGGGGTATTAAAAGAAGGTGGAGTTATAGTTGAGCCAACTAGTGGAAATACTGGTATTGCTCTTGCAATGATAGGAAAAATTAAGGGATATAAAGTTATTATAACTATGCCAGAGACTATGAGTAAAGAAAGAAGAGATATGATTAAGGCCTATGGAGCAGAGATAATATTAACAGAAGGAAGCAAAGGAATGAAAGGTGCTATAAGTGAAGCAGAAAGATTAGCAAAGGAAAAGGGATATTTTATGCCACAACAGTTTTTAAATAAGGCAAATGCAAAGAAACACTATGAAAGTACTGCAGAAGAAATAATAAAAGAAATGCCAGATTTAGATATATTTATAGCTGGAGTTGGAACAGGAGGAACTATTACAGGTGTTGGAAGAAAGTTAAAAGAATACAATAAAAATATTAAAGTAATAGCAGTAGAACCTAAGGATTCAGCTGTTTTATCAGGAGAAAATCCAGGACCTCATAAAATACAAGGAATAGGAGCAGGATTTGTACCAGGAATATATGATTCAAGTATTGTTGATGAAATAATAAAGGTTACAAATGAAGAGGCTTATTCTATGGCAAAAGCCTTTGCAGATAAAGAAGGTGTTTTAGTTGGAATATCTTCAGGGGCAGCTTTATTTGGTGCTAAAGAAGTTTTAAAAAATGTAGACAAGGATAAGAAGGTTTTAGTTATAGCACCTGATGGAGGAGAAAAGTATTTTTCAACAGGCTTATATGATTAATTTTTAGGAGTGAAAAATTTGTTCAAAAATTTAAGATATGATATAGAAAATGTTATGAAAAATGATCCCGCAGCTAGAACAAAGATAGAAGTTTTATTGCTTTATCAATGCATACATGTTTTAATTTTTTATAGAATAGCTCATAAACTATATAATATAAAAATGTTTTTTCTAGCAAGGTTAGTTTCTCAACTAGGAAGATTTTTTACAGGTATAGAAATTCATCCAGGAGCTAAAATAGGAAGAGGTTTATTTATAGACCATGGAATGGGAGTAGTAATAGGAGAAACAGCAGAAATAGGAGATAATGTTACTATATATCATGGAGTTACCCTTGGAGGAACAGGAAAGCATAAAGGTAAGAGACATCCAACTGTTAGTAATAATGTTATTATTGGATGTGGAGCAAAGGTTTTAGGACCTATACATATAGGAGATGGTGCAAAGATTGGAGCTAATGCGGTAGTTTTAAAGGATGTGCCAAAGGGTAAAACAGCAGTTGGAATACCAGCTAAATTTAAAAATTGATTTATAGAATATTTAATATTTTGTTTTATAATAGGACTATAGTTTTAATTAACTTTATAAAAAGTCAATTAAACTATAGTCTTTTAAATTTGAGGTGAACATATTGAAGGAAAAAATTTTAAGTTTTTGTAATTCTTTAGGACTAGATACAGTAGGCTTTATAAAATGTAGAGAGTTTACAGAACTTAAGGAAGTTTATGAAATAAGAAAAGAAAAGAATTTTGAAAATGAATTTGAAGAACAAGATATAGAAAAGAGAATTAATCCAAATATATACATGGAAAATGGTAAAACTATAATAAGTATAGCTTTTCCATATCTACATGATAGAGAAAGTAAAGAGAATGGTTTTTCTATTTATACAAGGGGAAGGGACTATCATTTTGTACTAAATAATTATTTAGAAAAAATAGTAAACTATATAAAATCCTTAGGAGGAGAAGCTATAGCTTTAGTAGATAGTAACTCTTTACCAGAGAGATATATTGCATATTTAGCTAAGGTTGGTTTTATAGGGAAAAATAATATGCTTATAACTAAAAAATATGGTTCTTATGTTTTTTTAGGAGAAATAATTACTGATTTAGATATTCCTTGTGATGAAGAAAGAAGTTTAGAGGAGTTAAGAGAATATAAGGAGTGCAATGATTGTGAAATTTGTTATAAAGCTTGTCCTAGCAAGGTCTTAAATAGAAGTAAAATGACAAATACTAATTCTTGTATGTCTTATATAACACAAAAAAAGAATGTAGAAGAGAAATATTTAAAACTTTTCAATGGAAGAATTTTTGGCTGTGATAGTTGTCAAAAAAAATGTCCTTATAATGAAAATATATTCTACTCTAAAATAGAGGATTTTAAGCCTTTAGATTTTATGGAAAAGGATTCCTATGATGATTTTCATAAATTAAGTAAAAAAGAATTTAACGAAAGTTTTAAAAAAACTTCCTGTGGATGGAGAGGAAAAAATGTTATTTTGAGGAATATAATGATTAAGAAGGTATTAATAGATAAGGAGGATATATCAGATTATCAATTAAATTCTAAAAATCTTAAAGATTTTAAAAATAGACTTTTAAATTTTTATGATGTATAATAATATATTGTTAAAATTTGATACAGGAGGTAAAGTTATGTTTAGTCGTATAGTAGCTAATGTATTAGTTAAATTACCAGACAGTATTTTTAAACCAGTAGCAGGAAATTTAATCGGTGGATGTTTAAATAAATATGCTGACCTTAATGTTTATGGACTTGATGAAATAAAAAAAGAGGAGGGTCCTTTTATATTTATAGGTAACCATTTAAGTAATGCAGATGGATTAGTTTTAGATAAGGTTTTACAAAAGCCCTTTGATCCATATTTTATAGCTGGTGTAAAATTAAATGATAAAGCCTTAACTAATATAGGCACAAGACTAGTTAAGAATATAGAAATAAAACCAAACTCTGCAGATAGAGAATCTTTAAGTAAAATTGTAAAGGCTGTTAAGGGAGGAGAAAATATAGTAATTTTCCCTGAAGGCACAAGAAGTAGAAATGCAAAAATGATAGAAGGTAAAAAAGGAATTATACTTATAGCAAGACTTACAAAGGCAAAGATAGTACCTTTTGGAATGACAGGAACAGAAAAGCTTATGCCAATTAATGATAAAAATATGGGAGCTGAGAAGTTTCATCATGCAAAGGTTAATATAAAGTTTGGAAATCCTATAGAACTTCCTAAAAAAGAAAAGGATGAAGGAAAACATGAATATGAAGAAAGAGCTTTAACTTATCTTATGAAAAGTATAGCAAAACTTTTACCAGAGGAATATAGAGGTGTGTATAAATAAAAACTAGGGGGATATGCTATGAAAAAGAGAACTAAAGAGGTTTTAGAAATTTTAAAAAAAGAGTATCCAGATGCTAAGTGCGAATTAAATTATGAAACTCCTTTTCAACTTTTAGTTGCAACAATTTTATCAGCTCAAACTACTGATAAGAAGGTAAATGAGGTTACTAAGGGACTTTTTAAAGACTATCCAGATGTAGATTCCTTTTTAAAGATAACTCAAGAGGAGTTAGAAGAGAGAATAAAGCAAATAGGTCTTTATAGAAATAAGGCTAAAAATTTAATTATGATGGCTAGGCAGCTTAAGGAAAATTTTAATGGGGAAGTTCCAAAAACTATGGAAGGAATAACTTCTCTAGCAGGGGCAGGAAGAAAGACTGCAAATGTAGTATTATCAAATGCTTTTAATGTTCCATCTATTGCTGTAGATACTCATGTTTTTAGAGTTTCAAATAGAATAGGTTTAGCTCATGCAGATAATGTGCTTGAAACTGAAAAACAACTTCAAAAGGAGTTGCCTAAAAAAGAATGGTCTTTAACCCATCATCTTTTAATTTTTCATGGAAGAAGATGTTGTATAGCTAGAAAACCTAAATGTGATATATGTAAGATAAATGAATACTGTGATTATTTTAAAAATAATAAATAAAAAGCTACACAAAAGAGTGTAGCTTTTTATTTATTTACTAGATTCTTTTTTGTTATATAAAAATATACAAAAAGATGATAATAAAATTAATCCATAACCTATTAAGGATATGCTACTAGGAATGTCTCCAAAAAGAACAAAGCCTATTAAACCTGTAAAGATAACCTGTGTATAGTCATAAATTGAAATATCTCTAGCAGGAGCGTATTTATAAGCTGCTGTTAAAGCAAATTGAGCACAAGAGGCAGCAACACCTGCAAGGATTAAAAATAAAAATTCCTTTAAGGTAAACATTTTAAATTGAAATAGCATAATAGGGAAAGTTGTAACTATTGAGAAAAAGGAGAAGAAAAACACAATAGTAGCTCCCTTTTCTTTCCCACCTAAATATCTAACAAAGGTATAAGCACCACCAGCAAAGGCTGCAGAGCATAGTCCTATTATAGAAGGAATAAAATTACCTGCTAAACTTCCACTAGGTCTTACTATAAATAATACCCCAGAGAAAGCAACTAAAAGACATATTATATGAATAGGTTTTAGTTTTTCCTTTAAAAATAAATATGAAAATATAATAACAAAAAATGGACTTAATTTATTAAGAATTGTAGCATCTGATAGTATTAATCTATCAATTGCATAATAGTTAGCCCATATTCCTAAAGTTCCTAAGGCGGAACGGCCAAGTAGTGCAAGCCTATTTTCTTTATGGCCAAAAAGTAATGCTTTATCTTTTCTTACTAAATAAAAGGCCACAATACAACTAACTAAATTTCTAAAAAAGCTTTTTTCTATAGACGGTAAATCACCAGATAATTTTACAAAGGTACTCATAAGTGCAAAGCTAAAGGCAGATATGGTTATTAAAATTATCCCTTTTGTTTTATTATTCATTAAATCCTCCTATTAAATTGTTAAAATTTTTATAATAACATTTTATTTCTTAAAAATAATTAGGTCAACATTAATAATATATAGTAATTTTATGAAGAAATGAATAAATTTTTGCAAAAAAGGTTTATTTTTTTTCTTTTAATATATAATGTAATTATCATTATGATTTAAGAATGGGGAAAGTTTATATATGTTAAATGGGCTTTTTAATAATTTAGATGTTAAAGAAAAAACATTAAAACGAATTGTCATAATTACTATAATAATTCTTACTTTATTCTTCTTAAAGGTATTAGGGATTATTTATTGTTTAAATAAAAATACCTTTAAGGGAGGAAATACTGTTTATGGTGCAGAGGAGATTATAGTAATAACACAGGTTATTCTTTGTGTTATGATTTTAGCTATATGCTTTTTATATTATAAGGGACTTAAAAGAAAAGAATTTTTTGGTATATCCTTAGTTTATGTAAGTTTTATAACTAAGATGATATTTATAATTTTTACGGGCGGTTTAATAGATAGTCAGCTTTATGATTTGAATTTATTTAGTTTCTTATTTAGAGGAGTTCTTCTTTTATTAGCACTTTCTTGCATCGAAAAGTTTGATTCCTTTATAGATAAGTATAAAAAGACTGTATTGCTTTCTGTAATTTTGATAACGATTTTATTACAATGGTTAAATCTTAATTATGGGCTAGGAACTTATAATTATAGTCTTTTATATAATTTTACTTTAGTTATAATATTTTTTGTTTATACTTCAAGTATAATAATTTGTTTAATAAAAGTATTTAAAACAAAGGAAATATATTACTTAGTGATTATGGTAAGTTCCTCTGTTATGTTATTAAAATTAATTTATGGAATATCTTTAATTTTTACAGGAAACCAACTTATAAAACTAAATATAGTATTTTTTAACTTTATATCTATTATTATATTTGTTTTTGGTATGTTTTTTGATTCTTTACAGATTATAAAAAAGAAGGATTTTGTTCAAGAAGAATTAAGTGTATTTTTTAATTTAATAGAATTTGATTGTAATAGCGAGGTTATACTTCTAAGCAATGGATTAAAGGTTATATATGCAAATGAAAAGTGTAGAAATAAGAGAATTAAAGAGGAAATATCTAGAGATAAGGCTTATAAAGATTTAGAATTTAAAATTAAGGGCTTTTTATATGAAAAAAATATTTTAAGTATTGAGAGCATACTTAGAAAATCTAAAGAGTGGAATGGTGTTGCAAAGCTTAATGAGGGAGAAGAAGTTCTAGATATAAATGTTCAAAAGATAGAAAAGGGAGAAAACTTATATTATGTTCTTAGAATAAATGATATTACTGAAGAATATATTATGGAGAAAAAATTAAGGTTAGAAGAACAAAGGTTAAGAGGAGTTACAGAGAATATAAAAGACCTTATTTTTACAATAGATAACTTTGGAAAAATAAGCTATGTAAATAAGGCAGTTACAGAGGTTTTAGGCTATAAGGAGGAGGAGTTATTAGGGAAAACATATTATGATTTACTTCTTGTAGAATCTAATTTAAACATTATAGATAATAAGTATTTTAGTGAGGATAAAATACTTACAATAGATAAGGTAAGAGCTAAGAGTGGAATGGTTGAATTAGAATCTATATCTAGTAGAATTACGGATAATAGAAACAATACCTTAGGATGGGTAAGAGTTGCTAGAAATATACAAGATGTTAGAGAAATAGAAGTTTTAAAAAATAAATTTAAGGAGATAAAGCAGTACGACAGAATAAGAGGAGAGTTTTTTGCAAATTTATCTCATGAGCTTAGAACTCCTATAAATATAATTTATTCTTGCATACAACTTTTAAATAATAGTAAAAATAATGGAGAAAATTTTGAAGTAGTTTATGATAAGTATGAAAAAACTTTAAAGCAAAACTGTTTTAGAATGCTAAGGCTTGTAAATAATCTTATAGATATAACTAAGATTGATGCTGGTTTTATAAAGATGAATTTTGTAAATTGTGACATTATAAAGTTAACAGAGGATATAAGTTTATCTATAATACCTTATTTAGAAGCTAAAAATATAGAGATAATTTTTGATACAGATTGTGAAGAACTTGAGATTGCTTGCGACCCTGATAAAATAGAGAGAATACTTTTAAACTTATTATCTAATTCAATAAAGTTTACTGAAGCTGGAGGAAAAATTGAAGTTAATATATTTACAGATGAAAAGTGGGTTGATATAAGGATTAAAGATAGTGGAATTGGAATTCCAAGTCATATGAAAGAGTTTATTTTTGAAAGATTTATACAAAATGATAAATCCTTAAATAGAAATAAAGAGGGAAGTGGCATAGGACTTTCTCTAGTAAAATCCTTAGTTGAGTTACATGGTGGAAAGGTCTTTTTAAGAGAAAGTAGTAAAAAGGGAAGTGAGTTTTCTGTATTATTGCCTAACATTAGAATGGAAGAAGAAGAAAAGGAAACAAGTAATTTAGAGTATAAAAGAGGGGTTGAAAAGATATCTATAGAATTTGCAGATATTTATGATATATATTAGCTTTTAAAAAGTAAAATATTTTCATTAACTTTATATTTTAAAAATATAGTGATATAATATTAAAGGTTTGTTTATAAAAGACAAGTCCTTAATTATTTCTATTTGGAGGTAAAAATATGAAAGTTGGAGTAATAATGGGAGGCATTTCCTCAGAAAGAGAGATATCAATTCAAAGTGGTAATTCTGTAGTTGATGCTTTAGATAAAGATAAATATGAGGCTATTCCTATAGTCTTAAATAAGAAGGAAGATTTAATAGAAAAGGTTCGTGGAATAGACTTTGCACTTTTAGCCTTACATGGTAAATTTGGTGAGGATGGAACTGTTCAAGCTGTTTTAAAAACTTTAGGTATACCTTTTTCAGGCTGTGGTCCTTTAAGTAGTGCTATATGTATGGATAAAGATATGACAAAAAGAATCTTAGCCTTTGGAAATGTTAGAACAGCAAAGTGGTTAATGGTTTCATCTTTAGAGGAAGTAGATTATGAAAAGATAGAGGCTTTAGGATATCCTGTCTTTATAAAACCTAATAATGGAGGGTCTTCAGTTGCTACAACTTTAGTTGAATCTAAAGAAGGAGTTAAGGATGCTGTTTTAGAAGCTTTAAAATATGATGAAGAAGTTATGATTGAAGAGTATATTAAGGGAGACGAGATAACTTGTCCTATAATTGATGGAAAAATGTTACCAGTTTTAGCTATAAAACCAAAGGGTAAGTTCTTTGATATAGCTTCAAAATATGAAGATGGTGGAGCAGATGAATTTATAGTTAATCTAAATGATGAGCTTCACAAGGAAGTAGAAAAAATGGCTTTAGAAACTTATAAACTATTAAAGTGTGATGTTTATGCTAGAGTTGATATGTTAGTAAAGGATAATATACCATATGTATTAGAAGTGAATACATTACCAGGAATGACAAAAAATAGCTTATTCCCAAAAAGTGCAGCTGGTATAAACATGAGTTTTAAAAAACTTTTAGATACAATAATAGAAAAATCTTTAAAAGTTAATAGAGAATAAAATAATTAACATATAGTTTAGTAACAACTTTCTAAAAAAAATTATATTTTATATAGTAATAATATTTTTTGGAGAGTATTAATGCAAGATAGAAATCCATTAAGTACTTTTGGACCAGATTTAAATGAATTTAGTAAAGATGTTGACTTTTTAACTCTTTCTAAAAATTCAGATTTTGTATATTTAAGAGCTTCTGGTTCTGGAAGTGGAAAGTTTAGAGTTGATAGGAAATTTTTATTTTTTGCAAAGGAATGTAGAAGATTAGGCATACCTTGTGGTGCCTATCATTTTGGAAAGCCTTCTAAGGATTTAGAAAGTGCTAAGTTACAAGCAGATAAATTTATTGAAATTTTACAAGAGGCCTTTGGTCCTTTAGATTATGGGGACTTATTTCCTGTAATAGATGTTGAAGTACCAGTTGATAGAAGCTTAAGTACTAGTGAGCTTGTAAAATGGATAGATACCTTTAGATACAGATTTGAAGAAAAAACAAGAAGAAGATTAATGTTATATACAGGATTGTTTTTCATAGCTTTATATGATGATTTTAAAGTAGAGGGAAAATATCCTCTAAGCGATATGCCTTTATGGCTTGCTATGTACACAAAAATACCTTCAAATCCTAAAATTCCACCTAATATAGGAGGATGGAGAAGATGGACAATGTGGCAATACACAGAAGAGGGTAAGTTAGATGGAGTTGGAAATTTAGTTGATTTAAATTGGGGGCCAAATAGTATAGATAGCCTAAAGCCACCAAATTCTGTAACAGGGCTTAAGGCTTATATGGTAGGAAATAAAATATATGTATCTTGGTATCCTAATAGAGAAATAGATTTAAATGGCTATAATGTTTTTATAAATGATAATTATGCAGGAACTTTACCAAGAAAAGCAACAAAGATTGTAATTGATAAAAATAGATTTAACTTACCTCTAGGAAAAGTTATAAAGGTGTCCATAGAAGCTTTTGATATTGCAGGAGATTTTTCAAAGGAGAGAAGTGAATACTTTTTAGATAACATTTAAAATGGTATGTTTTTAGAGTAAATAGAGTTAAAGTTTTTTAGCTCTATTTAATTTTATTCCAAAAAGTATAAAAAATTTGTTATAATAATAAATGTTATTATATTGTAATGATTTTTAGCAAATTTTAGATTATAGTTTTTTTTATAAGGTTTAGAGAGGAGTATAAAGGTGAAAGAAAACAAGGAAAATCCAAGCACAGTCAAAGGAAGAAATAAAAAAATAGTAATAATTTTAGTTGCTATTTTAGCAATTATTGCAATAGCTGTTTTTGCGTATATATTTAGTATTCAAAAGAAAGTTGATGCATGGAATAATAAAATTTATCCAAATGTATATGTTGAAAATATAAATTTATCGGGAATGACAAAAGATGAGGCTGTTAAAACTTTAGATGAAGAAGTTAAAGTACCTTTAGAAAGCAAGAGCATTAAGGTTCAAGCTGCAGATAAAAGTATTGATATAAAATACTCTGATTTGTCACCACAGTATAATATAGAAGAAACTGTAGAAGAAGCTTTAAATTATGGAAAAGATTTAAATCTTTTTGAAAAAAATAAATTAATAAAAGGAAAAGATAAAAAAGAATTAAATTTAGACTTTAAGTATGATGAATCAAAATTAGGAAGTTATGAAAAACAACTTTCAGATATGGTTAATCAACCAGCTAAAAATGCTACAATAAGTATAGATGGAGGCAACATAAGTGTTGTTGCAGGACAAGATGGACGAGTTATAGAACAGGATAAGATGGTTTCTTTAGTTAAGGATGCTATAAATGGCGATCCAAAGGGAACAGAGCTTGTAGAAGTTCCTGTAGATGTTACAAAACCTAAAATAACTAAGGATATGCTATCAAAAATAGATGGAGTTATAGGAAGTTTTACAACAAGTTATGCAAGTTCAAATTCAGATAGAAGTGCTAATGTAGAGATTGCAGCAAAGGCAGTTAATGGTACAATCTTAATGCCAGGAGACACTTTTAGCTATAATGATACCTTAGGAGAGAGAACTACAGATAAGGGATATAAAGATGGAGCAGCTTATATAGGAAATAAGGTTGTTATGGTTACAGGTGGAGGCATATGTCAAGTTTCAACAACTTTATATAGAGCTGTATTAAAAGCAGGTATAATGCCAACAGAGAGACATAATCACAGTATGACAACTACTTATTCAGGACCAAGTGAAGATGCTACAGTATCTTGGGGTTCTTTAGACTATCAATTTAAAAATCCTTATGATTTTCCTATATATATACAAGGGTATACAAGCGACAAACATGTTACATTTAACATTTATGGAAATGTAGAAGGAATGGATGGAAAAACTTATGAATTACAAACTGTTGTAAATGAAACTTTAAAACCATCAGTTCAAACTATTGAGGACCCAAATTTACCAGCAGGGGAAAGAGTTGTAGAGCAAAATCCAGTTACAGGATATAAATCTACAGGATATTTAGTTACTTATCAAAATGGAAAAGAAATAGATAAGAAATTAATAGGTCATGATGTTTATAAACAAAAGGATGAAATCATAAAGGTTGGTACAAAAAGAGGAGAAAGTAGACAGGCAGAAGCTCCAAAACAAGAAAGTCAAAATGCAGAGGGACAAAATAATAACCCTAAGCCTAATAACTAAAATTTAAAAAATGTATAATAATATTTTAAGGGGAAGGTTTTAATTAACCTTCTCTTTTTTTATAGGAGGAGAATTTACTATGTATAAAATGGTCTGTGTTGATATGGATGGAACTTTATTAAATTCTAAAAAATCTATTTCACAAGAAAATAGACAGGCTTTAAAAAAGGCTTATGAAAAAGGTGTACATATAATAATATGCACAGGAAGAAATCTTAAAAATGCTATTTATTTTTCAGAATTCTTAGGAGTAAATTGTGCAGTTATAGCTAATAATGGAGCTTGGATAATTGATGAGGATAAGAAAACTGTAATAAGCAAAAATTTATTAAATAAAACTCAATGCTTTAAAATAATTAATATTTGTAAAGTTTATAAAGGAGTTCCAAGTTTTCATTCAAAGGATAAGGTTTATTGGCCTTCTAACTTTAGAAAGTGTTTATGTAATGTTATTTTAAATAAAAATATTAAAAAAGAGCATAGAATTGAGAATTTTTATGTAAATACAAAAGAAAAGTGGGAGAAGGTTTTTAAGGATAATAGTATTGGAAAGTGTATAATAATAGATTTAAACAAGAAAAAACTTAAAAAAATAAAGGAAGAACTTCTAAAAGAAAATATTTATGAAGTTTGCAAATCAGGGAAGTATGCCTTAGAAATTAATAATAAAGGAGTTAATAAAGGGAGAGCTGTTAAGGCTTTAGCTAAAAAATATAAAATAGAAAGAGAAGAAATAATATGTATAGGAGATAATGAAAATGATATATCTATGATTGAGTATGCAGGTTTAGGTGTTGCTATGGGAAATTCTATAGATATTTTAAAGGAAAAAGCAGATTATATAACCTTTAGTAATGATAAAAATGGAGTTTCTAAAGTTATAAATAAGTTTATATTAAAAAATGAATAACTTGCATTTTAATTAATTAGATAATATCATATACTTATGACTTAAGTTAAAAAAATTGTTTTTTTACATTTATTTGGAGGGACAAAGGTGAATCTTAATATAGTATTATATCAACCAGAAATACCACAAAACACTGGAAATATTGCAAGAACTTGTGTTTTAACAAATTCAAAGCTTCACATAATAAAACCTATGGGCTTTGTTATAGATGATAAACATTTAAAAAGAGCAGGATTGGATTATTGGAGTCAATTAGACCTTGAAATTCATGAAAGCTATGAAGACTTTATGAAAAAGTATGGGGATAAGAAAATTTATTTATCTACAACTCATGCAAAGGACCATTATGATGAAGTAAAATATGAGGAGGGAGCTTTTATAATGTTTGGAAGAGAATCCGCTGGAGTTCCAGAAGAGGTTCATAATGCTCACCATGGAATAAAGGTACCAATGATAAATACAACTACTAGAAGTTTGAATTTATCAAACACAGTAGCTATTATAGCTTATGAAGCTTTAAGACAAATTGGATTTCCAAACATGAAATAAGGGGGAAATATATTTTGGATAAAATAAAGATCATAACAGATAGTACTTGCGACTTATCTAAGGAGATTATAGAAAAGTATGACATAGATGTAATGCCTATGTTAATAAACTTTGGAGAAGAGAGCTATTTAGATGGTGTTGAGATAAAAGTAGATGCTATGATGGATAGAATAGAAGCTGAAAATGCTCTTCCAACTACAGCACAGATAGTTCCAAATAGATTTATAGAAAAGTATAAAAGCTACTTAGAAAAGGGGTATAAGGTTATATCTATACACATCTCATCTAAGATGAGTGGAACTTATCAATCAGCATGTTTAGCTAAGATGGAATTAGAAAGTGATAATATAGTCGTAATAGATTCAAAAAGTGTAACTGTTGGTCTTGGATTAATTGTATTAAAAGCAGCTAGATTAATAGAAGAAGGAATAACTTTAGAAGAACTAGAAGAGGAAATTTTAGAATATAGAAATCATATTAAAAGTACTATAGCTTTTGAAAGTTTAGATAACCTAGTAAGAGGAGGAAGACTTTCAAAGGGAAAAGCCTTATTTGTAAATGCTTTAGGTATAAAACTTATGCTTAATATTTTAGAAGGCGAGATGAATGTTCAAGGTAAGATAAGAGGAACTAAAAAGATGGTTAAGGCAATGATTGAACAGTTTGATTCAATAGCTAAAAAAACTGGAGAGCCTATAGTTTTAGTTGAACTTGAAAATGAGGATATTTATATACCTATAAAGGAATATTTAGAAAGCAATAATATTGAATATATAAAACTTTCCTTAGGGTGTTCTGTAGCTATTCATTCAGGACCTAAGGTAATTGGATTATTTTATGTAGAGGACTATTAAAATAAAAAGAAGCTCAAAAATATTGAGCTTCTTTTTTTATACTTTTTTCTTACATAAATTTTATTTTAAAAGAAAATAATAAGTTTTATTAAGAAAAAAAGGAGAGGGTGAAATGAATTTTAAGAAATTTTTAAAAGGTATTTTCTTTGTTTTAATTCTTTCTTCTATGGTTTTAGGTTGTTCTAGGGAAGAAGGAATAAAATTAAAAAGAATAAGCTTTATGGAGAAGAAAAAGTATAATTTTGCCTTAGTAAGAGATGATTTTTCTAAGGAAGATAATTACTTTGTGGATTTAGCTATGGAAGGCTTAGAGAAAATAAAAAAGGAATATGGGGCAAAAATTGAAATTTTTGATACTATTTCTTCAAAAGATAATGAGAAAAAATTAAGAGAGGCTGCAAAAAATAATGATTTAACCTTTGCTTCCTCCTTTAAATTTTTAAATAGTTTAAATAAGGTAGCTAAGGATTATCCAGAGAAAAATTTTGCCATAATTGATACAATATCTAATCTTCCAAATGTTAAATCTATAGATTTTAAAAATGAAGAGGGAGCTTTTTTAATGGGGATAATTGCAGGATAAACAACTAAAACAAATAAGGTTGGTTTTCTAGGAGCTACTAATAATGAATTAATGGAAGACTTTTTATCTGGTTATTTATCAGGAATAAAGCTTTCAAATAAAGAAGCTTATAAAAATATAATAGAAGAAAATTTAATAGAATATATTGGGGATTTTAAAGATGAAAATAAGGGTATGCTTCTTTCAAAAAATATATATGATAAGGGAGCAGATATAATATTTGAGGTAGCAGGAGAAGGGGGAAAAGGGCTTTTTAAAGTAGCTAAAGATAAAGGGAAGTATGCTATAGGTTCTGATATTGATTGGGCAAAAAAATTTCCAGAGTATAGTGATTTTATTTTAACCTCTACTATAAAAAACTTAGATGTTGCTCTTTATAAAAGTGCAAAGGAGATTATAAATAGTGATTTTAAAGCAGGACCTAAAAATCAAATGGAACTTGGCATAAGAGATAAAGGAATTGAAATTGGTAAAATAAATACTTCTTTAATTAAAGAGGAAACTTTAATTAAGCTTAATAAATATAAAGAAGATATTATAAAGGGAAGAATTAATATACCTAGTAGCTTAGATGAAGTTGAAAATTTTAAAATTTAGTTAAATAAATATTAACAATAAGGTTGACAAAAGACAGAAAATTGTGCAATTATAAAGTGAAAATAAAAGCTTAAACTTTTAAAAATAAATTTTATACCTTTAATAAAATAAAAGAGAAATCTTTTTAACTGGTATGGTTAAAAGTCTATGCCAGTTTTTTTATTTTATCTAAGTATTAAATTTAAAAAGAAGTTAAATTTTATTTTCTAAAATATTTAAATTTAATTTTAAAAAGCTTATTAATAAAAGAGATTAAAAGAATATTAAATAAATTTTTAAAATTAAATTAGGAAGAAATTTTATTTAGGAGGGAAAAGACCTATGAATTTTACTAAAGACAAATCTGTTAATTCTAGTAAAAAGAAATTCGAAAAAGAAAAAACAATGATTTTTACAAAGGAGAAAAAAAGACTAGACCTTAAAAGTTTATGTTTTTCTGCTATGCTTATAGCAATAAGTGTTATATTAGCAAATTTTCCTATATTCTCTAGTATAGCTTTAGATTCTATGCCAGCTTTTGTTGGAGGGATAATAATATCACCTGTGGTTGGAGGAATAATAGGTATTTTAGCTCATTTATTTGTAGCTTTAAGAACAGGTTTTCCTTTAAGTTTACCAGTACATATTTTAATAGCTATAGAAATGTTTATAGTTGTTTATATAACATCTTTTATCTTTAATAAGGGAAAAGTTATCTTAGCAGGGATTATTGGTACTCTTTTAAATGGAGTAGTATTTACTCTTATAACTGGGGAATTTATTCATTATTTCTTAGGAGGAGTTGCCCCTTTAGATTTTTTAAAACTTTTAGGATTACCACTTACTTTAGCAAGTTTAGTTAATATAGTTATAGCCTTTATAGTTAGCAAAGGATTAAAAAATGCAAATATCTAAGTTTAGAGATTTAACTTTACTAAAAAATAAAGAAAATACCTTAGTAATAGCTTGTGATAGCTGTGGTGGTATAGGAGAGTGTGAAGGAGATTTTGTAAAAGCTAAAAATGAAATAGTTTCATACTTTTCTTCTAGAGTATGCCTTTTTGAACTTTTATCCTTTAGAGCAAAACCTTTAGTTATAATAAATAACTTAGGAATGTCTATGGAAAATGGAGGAGAAAAGATAATAAAGGGTATAAATAAAGCTATAAAAGAATATAATGATGAAAAATTTTTCTTAGATGAATTTAAACTAGAAGAATGTATAACAGGAAGTACAGAGGATAACTTTAAAACCTATGAAACCTTCTTAGGTCTTACAGTAATAGGAGAAAAAATAGAAAACAGGGAAAGTTCTTTTAAAGAAGGAGATTTAATATGTCTTTTAGGATTGCCGAAGGTTGGACAAGAAGTTATTGAAGATATAGAAAATGATTTAGGAGAAATTGCAACCTTTAAAGAACTTAAATTATTAATGAAGAATAAGGCTGTAAAAGATATATTACCAATTGGCTCAAAGGGAATTCTTCATGAAATAAGAGAATTAGAAAAAAGTAATTTTATAAAAATAGATATAAAAGCTAAGGGAGATTTTTTAAATAAATCTGCAGGACCTTCTACAGCTTTATTATTTATTTTAGAAGAAAGTTCTTTTGATTCTTTAAAAAGGGACATAAATGTTCCCATAAAGAAAATAGGAAATATAGTTTAAATATTAGAGTTATAGCTATCTTTAAAAGAAGGAATTAAATTTAAAATATTTTTAATTTTTCATAAGGAAAGGATCTTTTTAAAGGTCCTTTTTTATTTTAGCAAGATTTTTAAATTATTGAAAAATAAATTTATTTAGTAGATAATTAAAAAAGAAAGGTTAAAATATAAAAGACAAATAAATTATAACTATATATTTTAGGTGATATACATATGTTAATGGATTTTAATTTAAACTTAACTCAAGCACAAAAGCTAATTATGACTCAAAATATGCAACTTTCAATAAGAATTTTGCAAATGCCAACCTATGAATTAAGGGAGTATATTGAAAAGGAGTTTTTAGAAAATCCTCTTTTAGAAGCAAATTATGAGAATATAAAAGAGGGAAAAGAAGAAAAAGATAGAATAGAATATAAGGAGTTAATAAAATATTTAGAGTCAGATAACTATGGTTCTCAAAGTTATGGAGAGTATAATGAGGATGAAATATCACCCTTTACCTTTATAAGCAATAAAAAATCCTTAAAGGATTATTTAAAAGAGCAGTTATTAGAACTTCCTATAGAAGATTACATAAGAAGTCTATGCTATTACATGGTAGAATGCTTAGATGAAAAAGGATATTTAGACATAAAGAAAGAAGAAGTTATGGAAGATTTATGCTGTTCTGAGGAATTATATGAAAAAGCACTTTTGATTTTACAAAATTTAGAGCCCTTAGGAATTGGAGCTCGTAATTTAAAGGAATGTTTAAAAATACAGCTTAAAAGAAAAGGTTTATACAATTCTTTTCTAAAAGAAATTATAAATAATCATTTAGATGACTTAGGCGATAATAGATATAAAGTTATATCAAAGGAGTTAGGTATATCTTTAAAGGAGACTCAAAGATATGGAGATATAATAAAATCTTTAGAGCCAAAACCATCTAGAGGTTTTTATACAGGGGAAGAAGTTGGCTTTTTAATTCCAGATGCAGAAATTAGAAAAATTGATGGAGAGTTTTTTGTAATAATGAAGGAGAATACTCTTCCAAGATTATCTATAAATCCAATTTACAAGGAAATATTAAATAAAGATAAAGAAAATAATTATGAAAAGGAATATGTAAAAGAAAAAATAGATAGTGCTTTATTTTTAATTAAAAGTATAGAAAATAGGCAAAATACCTTATATAAAGTTTTAAAGTGTATTTTAAGTAAACAAGAGGAGTACTTTAAAAAGGGTATAAAATATTTAAAGCCAATGACTTTAAAAGATATTGCAAAAGAATTAGATATGCATGAGTCTACGGTTTCAAGAGCTATAAGAGATAAATATATTTTAACAGCTTTAGGAACTATAAAAATAAAGGATTTATTCATAAAGTCCTTAAAAGGTAAAGAGGGAAAAGAAGAAGAGTCTACAGAAAATATAAAGTTAAAAATAGAGGAAATAATAAAGAAGGAAAATAAAGAAAAACCACTTTCAGACAAAGATATAAGTGATTTTTTAAATGAAAAGGAAAAAATAAAAATTTCAAGAAGAACTGTAGCTAAGTATAGAGAGGAGTTAGGAATTAAAGCCTCTAGTAAAAGAAAAAGATTTTAATTACCTAGGATTTTAACTTGATTTTTAGGAAAAATTTTAATGAAAAAATATAGAGGCTTTTAGGCAGTTACCTATATTTTTTTATATATTTTAAAAAAATAAGAAAAAATTTTCTAAAAACCCTTTAATTTTTTCTTGATATGTTTTATAATAAACATGCGGGACATTTGAGAAGCAAGTGGGACTTAGAATGTCCAAAGGAGTTGTTAAGTTTGCTAGAGATTTTAAAATTGCAAAAGATAATAGTTCCTGAAATGGTTGAACTATTAGTTAAAAGATACAATATAATCAGAACAATTTATTATAATCAGCCAATAGGAAGAAGAGCCTTGGCAAACAATTTAAATTTAGGTGAAAGAATTGTAAGAACAGAAATAGGTTTTTTAAAATCTCAAAACCTTATAGAAATAAACACTCCAGGCATGTCTGTAACTCCAGAGGGAGAATTCATGCTAGAATCTTTAAAAGGATTTATACATGAAATAAAGGGACTATCTAGCCTTGAAAAGAAATTATGTGATATGCTTCATATAAGACGGGTAATTGTTGTTCCAGGAGACTGCAGTGAGGATGAAAATACCATAAAAGAGCTTGGAAAAGCCGCTGCAAATTATTCTAAGAATATCATTAAAGATGGCTATACAATTGCTGTAACTGGAGGAACTACCGTAAAAGAAGTTATAGATGAGTTACCTGATATGGCAAATCTTAAAAATATCTTAGTAGTACCTGCACGAGGTGGTATGGGTAAAAAGGTTGAGACGCAGTCAAATACAATAGCTGCAAATTTAGCTAAAAAGTTAAATGGAACCTATAAAATGTTACATGTCCCAGATAACATAAGCAAAGAAGTTATGGATGCTTTAATGAAACAAGAGGACATGAAAGAACTTATACAAAATATTAAAAGTGCAGATATGCTAATATATGGTATAGGTCAAGCTAAAAAAATGGCAAACAAAAGAGGAGTTCCTAAAGAAGAAGTTATTAAACTTTTAGATTTAGGTGCTATAGGAGAAGCTTTAGGTTGCTATTTTAATGATAAATCAGAAGTCGTTTATGTAATGCCAACTTTAGGGGTTGCAATAAATGATTTAAGACAAATAAAAAATCACATAGCTGTAGCTGGAGGAAGAAATAAGGCAGAAGCCATTTTAACTACAGTTTATGGCAATAAAAATGCTGTTCTTATAACTGATGAGGGAGCAGCTGAGGAAATTTTAAAATTTTTAAGTAGAGATGAATAAAAATATATTAAATCTCTAAAAATAACTTTGTTTAAAATATTTTTAAATATTTTATATATAAAAAACAACATCTTTTAGGAGGTATTTATAATGGTAAAAGTAGCTATTAACGGATTTGGAAGAATAGGAAGATTAGCATTAAGATTAATGATCGACAACCCAGAATTTGAGGTTGTAGCAATCAACGACTTAACTGATGCTAAAACTTTAGCACACTTATTCAAATACGATTCAGCACAAGGAAGATTCAATGGTGAAATAGAAGTTAAAGAAGGAGCTTTCGTAGTTAACGGAAAAGAAATCAAAGTAACTGCAAAAAGCAACCCTGCTGAATTACCATGGGGAGAATTAGGGGTAGACGTAGTATTAGAGTGTACTGGATTCTTCGCATCAAAAGAGAAAGCTTCAGCTCACTTAACTGCTGGTGCTAAAAAGGTTGTTATCTCAGCTCCAGCTGGAAATGACTTACCAACAGTTGTTTACAACGTAAACCACAACATATTAGATGGAAGCGAAGATGTTATCTCAGGTGCTTCATGTACAACAAACTGCTTAGCTCCAATGGCTAAAGCTTTAAATGATAACTTCGGATTAAACAAAGGTTTCATGACTACAATCCACGCTTACACTAATGACCAAAATACATTAGATGCTCCACACAAAAAAGGAGATTTAAGAAGAGCTAGAGCTGCTGCAGCTAACATAGTTCCAAACTCAACAGGAGCTGCTAAAGCTATCGGTTTAGTTATCCCAGAATTAGCTGGTAAATTAGACGGAAACGCTCAAAGAGTACCTGTAATAACTGGTTCATTAACTGAGTTAGTTTGTACTTTAGACAAAAAAGTAACAGTTGAAGAAGTAAACGCTGCTATGAAAGCTGCTTCAAACGAATCATTTGGATACACTGAAGATCCAATAGTATCATCAGACGTTATCGGAATAAGCTTCGGATCATTATTCGATGCAACTCAAACTAAGATAATGGAAGTTGACGGACAACAATTAGTTAAAGTTGCTTCATGGTATGACAATGAAGCTTCATACACTAACCAATTAATCAGAACTTTAAAATGCTTAGTTTCTAAGTAATTTTAAAATTAAATATTTAGACTGATTATATAAAGGGTCTGGTTTTATAGTTAAAGCTATGAGGCCAGACTACTTTAACATATAAATGATTTTTCTTTATATTAAAGGTGATTATAAAATATTATTTAAGAGGTGAATATAATGAACTTCAATAAAAAGACTATAGAAGACGTTCAAGTAAAAGGTAAAAAAGTTTTAGTTAGATGTGACTTTAACGTTCCATTAAAAGATGGTGTTATAACTGACGAAAACAGATTAAATGGAGCTATGCCAACTATTAAATATTTAGTTGACAATGGAGCTAAAGTAATCCTTTGCTCACATATGGGTAAACCAAAGGGAGAACCAAAACCAGAATTTTCATTAGCACCTGTAGCTAAGAGATTAAGCGAAATGCTTGGAAAAGAAGTAGTATTTGCAGCTGATGACAATGTTGTTGGTGAAAATGCTAAAAAAGCTGTAGCTGAAATGAAAGATGGAGATGTAGTTTTACTTCAAAATACAAGATACAGAAAAGAAGAAACTAAAAATGGAGAAGAGTTCTCAAAAGAATTAGCTAGCTTAGCTGATATGTTTGTTAATGATGCATTTGGTACTGCACATAGAGCACACTGCTCAACAGTTGGAGTAACTGAGTACTTAAATCCAGCTGTATGTGGATACTTAATTCAAAAAGAACTTAAATTCTTAGGAGATGCTGTAGAAAGTCCTGAGAGACCATTTGTTGCTATCTTAGGTGGAGCTAAAGTTTCAGATAAAATAAATGTTATAAACAACCTTTTAGAAAAAGTTGATACTTTAATAATAGGTGGAGGAATGGCTTATACATTCTTAAAAGCTCAAGGATACACAGTAGGAAGTTCATTAGTAGAAGAAGATAAAGTTGAATACGCTAAAGAAATGTTAGCTAAAGCTAAGGACAAAGGGGTTAAATTATTATTACCTGTAGACCATAGAATAGCTAAAGAATTTAAAGATGTTGAAGCTGTAGTTACTGAGGACCAAAACATTCCTGAAGGATTCATGGGATTAGATATTGGACCAAAAACTGAAGCTATATACGCTGAAGCTATAAAAGATGCTAAAACAGTTATTTGGAACGGACCAATGGGAGTATTCGAATTTGAAAACTTCAACAAAGGAACAATAGCTGTTGCTAAAGCTATGGCTGATTCAAATGCTACTACTATAATAGGTGGTGGAGATTCAGCAGCTGCTGTAAATATCTTAGGCTTTGGTGATAAAATGTCTCACATCTCAACTGGTGGTGGAGCTTCATTAGAATTCTTAGAAGGAAAAGTATTACCAGGAATAGCTGCTTTAAACGATAAATAATTTAAGTTTTAAAGTAGAAAAATTAGATTGAAGTATAAAGATTATTGTTTTATAAGGTAGGACTAAGTTTAATGAAATTAATTTCATTAAAACTTAGCCCTCTTATGCTAAAGACTTTTAAAAGCTTTTAAGTTTTTTAAGTTCTTTAGAGAAATAATATTTTAGGTATAAAGCCTTATAGTATTATTTAATATTTAAAATATTAATAGAGGTGAATATAGATGAGAACTCCAATAATCGCAGGAAACTGGAAAATGCACTATACAATAGATGAGGCTTTAAAATTAGTTGAAGAATTAAAGCCATTAGTTAAAGATGCTAAATGTGAAGTTGTTGTTTGCCCAACTTTTGTTTGTTTAGATGCTGTTAAAAAAGCTACTGAAGGAACAAACATAAAAGTAGGTGCACAAAACATGCACTTTGAAGAAAAAGGAGCATTCACAGGAGAAATAGCTCCAAGAATGTTAGAAGCTATGAACATAGATTACGTTATAATAGGACATAGCGAAAGAAGAGAATACTTCAACGAAACAGATGAAACTTGCAATAAAAAAGTTAAAGCTGCTTTCATGCATAACTTAACTCCAATCCTTTGCTGTGGAGAAACTTTAGAGCAAAGAGAAAATGGAACTACTAATGAAGTTATAAAAGCTCAAATAACTGCTGATTTAGATGGATTAACTAAAGAGCAAGCTGAAAAAGTTGTTATAGCTTACGAACCAATCTGGGCTATTGGAACTGGAAAAACTGCTACATCAGATCAAGCTAATGAAACAATAGCTGCAATAAGAGCTATGGTTGCTGAAATGTTTGGTAAAGAAGTTGCAGACAAAGTAAGAATCCAATACGGTGGATCAGTTAAGCCTAATACAATAGCTGAGCAAATGGCTAAATCAGACATAGATGGTGCTTTAGTTGGTGGAGCTAGCTTAGTTGCAGATGACTTTGCTAAAATCGTAAACTACTAATCAATATTAGTAATTAAATAGTAGCAATAGGCAAGTAATACCAATTGTCTATTGCTATTGTTTTTTAATTAGGTACACATTATAATAAATGTATAAATAGAAATTTAGTTTTGGAGGGTTATTATGAGTAAAAAACCTGTAATGTTAATGATACTAGATGGATTTGGAATTTCTCCAAATAAAGAAGGTAATGCAGTATTAGCTGCTAAAAAGCCAAATTATGATAGATTATATAATAAATATCCACATACAGAATTACAAGCTTCAGGTTTAGAAGTTGGACTTCCTGAAGGACAAATGGGTAACTCAGAAGTTGGACATTTAAATATAGGTGCTGGTAGAATAATATACCAAGAGTTAACTAGAATAACTAAAGAAATAAAAGAAGGAACTTTCTTCACAAATGAAGCTTTAGTTAAGGCTATGGATGAAGCTAAGGAAAACAACACTTCATTACACTTAATGGGCTTATTATCAAATGGAGGGGTTCACTCTCACATAGACCACTTAAAAGGACTTTTAGAGTTAGCTAAGAAAAAAGGACTTCAAAAAGTTTATGTTCATGCATTTATGGATGGTAGAGATGTTGCTCCTTCATCAGGTAAAGATTTCATTGTTGAATTAGAAAACTTTATGAAAGAGCTTGGTGTTGGTGAAATAGCTACTATAAGTGGTAGATATTATGCAATGGATAGAGATAACAGATGGGAAAGAGTACAATTAGCTTATAATGCTATGGTTTTAGGAGAAGGTGAAAAAGCTTCTTCAGCTATAGAAGCTATAGAAAAATCTTACCATGATAACAAAACTGATGAGTTTGTTTTACCTACAGTAATTGAGGAAGATGGACACCCAGTTGCTAGAATTAAAGATGGTGATTCAGTAATATTCTTTAACTTTAGACCAGATAGAGCTAGAGAAATAACTAGAGCTATTGTAGACCCTGAATTTAAAGGCTTTGAAAGAAAGCAATTACATGTAAACTTTGTTTGTATGACTCAATACGACAAGACTTTAGAAGGTGTAGATGTTGCATATAGACCAGAAAGTTATGCAAATACTTTAGGTGAATATGTTGCTTCTAAAGGATTAAATCAATTAAGAATTGCTGAAACTGAAAAGTATGCTCATGTAACTTTCTTCTTTAATGGAGGAGTTGAACAACCAAATCCTAATGAAGATAGAGCATTAATAGCTTCACCAAAGGTTGCTACATATGATCTTAAGCCAGAGATGAGTGCTTATGAAGTAACTGATGAATTATTAAAGAGATTAGATGAAGATAAATATGATATGATTATATTAAACTTTGCTAACCCAGATATGGTAGGACACACAGGTGTTCAAGAGGCAGCTGTTAAGGCTATAGAAGCTGTTGATGAATGTTTAGGAAAGGTTGCAGATAAAGTATTAGAAAAAGATGGTACTTTATTCATAACTGCTGACCATGGTAATGCAGAAGTAATGATAGATTACTCAACTGGTAAACCAATGACAGCTCATACTTCAGACCCTGTACCATTCTTATGGGTATCAAAAGAAGCTGAAGGAAAATCATTAAAATCTGGTGGAAAATTAGCTGATATAGCTCCAACTATGTTAAATGTTATGGGCTTAGAAGTACCAAAAGAAATGACAGGAACTTGTCTTTTAAATAAATAATTTATATAAAGAGGATGTTTTCTAATTAGAAGGCATCTTCTTTTTTATTTATATTAAAAATAAATTATCATTAAAATAATTTTTATATATATATAAAATATAAAAGTAAAAATTAAACTCCTGATAAAGTACTACTTTGGAATATTTTATGAAAACATTTAACAGGGAATAGAAAAAGAGGTATAATATATATAAATAAAGTGTTAATAAAATATTAAAATTTATAACTCATAAATTTAAAAGTTTCTTACTTCTTACTGAAGGAACTAACTTTTGATTTATTTGAGCTAATCAAATAACTTAAAAGGAGTTGAGTTTAAATGAAAGAGGAAGGAGCACCAAAAAAATCATTGACACTATTTGGATTTTTTGCTATGACAGCTTCTATGGTAATGGCTGTTTATGAGTATCCAACCTTTGCAACATCTAAATTGCACTTAGTATTTTATTTGCTTTTAGGAGGATTTTTGTGGTTTATCCCAGTTGCATTATGTGCAGCAGAAATGGCTACTGTAGATGGATGGGAAAAAGGTGGTGTTTTTACTTGGACAGGAAAAAACTTAGGTAAAAAATATGGTTTTGCAAATCTGTTTTTTGAGTTTTTTGAAATAACAGTAGGTTTTGTAACAATGATTTACTTTATTTTAGGAGCTTTATCCTATGTTTTTGATTGGCCTGCTTTAAACAGTAATCCACTTATAAAATTTATAGGCGTTTTAGTTATATTTTGGGTTTTAGCTTTATCTCAATTTGGAGGAACAAAATATACTGCTAAAATAGCTAAGATAGGTTTTGTTATAGGAATTCTTCTTCCAGCTGCTATTTTAATAATATTATCTCTTATATATATAGCAAAAGGAAATCCTATATACATATCTAGTAAGGATAAATTAGTTCCAGATTTCTCAAAAATTGATACATTAGTTGTTTTTGTTTCCTTTATATTATCTTATATGGGTGTTGAAGCTTCTGCAACTCATGCAAATGAAATGAAAAATCCTAAAAAGGAATATCCTTTAGCAATGCTTTTATTAGTTATAGTAGCAATTGTTGTAAGTACCTTAGGAGGACTTTCTATAGCAGCAGTTATACCAGAGGATAAGATAAATTTAAGTGCAGGTGTTGTGCAAACATTTGCAGTTTTATTAGGACACTTTACAGCAAACAATAGAATTTTAGTTAAGATAATAGCCCTTTTACTTGCCTTTGGAGTAATTGCAGAGGTTAGTTCTTGGGTTGTAGGACCTACAAGAGGAATGATTATAGCAGCAGAGGAAGGGGCTATACCAAAATCTTGGGCTAAAACAAATGCACATGACGTACCAGTATATTTAGTTATTGCACAGGGTGTAATAGTTAGTATATGGGCAGCTGTTTTAACCTTTGGAGCTGGTGGAAGTAATCTTTCATTTTTAGCTGCCATGTCTTTAACAGTTGTTATATATTTAAGTGGATATATACTATTTTTTGTAGGATATATAAAAGCTATCTTAGGAGAAGGATTAAAAGGTGCTTATGAAATGCCAGGAGGAAAACCTGTTAAGTTAATTGTTTCTATAGTTGGGCTTTTAACTTCAATATTTGCATTTTTTATATCCTTTGTACCACCAGCATCTATTGCAGGAAGTTTAAGTAAATCCCATGAGTATATGTGGATTCTTATAGTTAGCTATTTAGTTTCTTTAATATTACCTTTTGCAATTTATGACTTATGTCAAAGATATATGCACTCCCATGAACAAAACACTCCCCCTGCTGTCTTAAGACATAAGGATTAAATTTATAAGAAGGTTCTCCTAAATAAGTTTTTAAATTTTCTTTAGGAGAGCCTTTTTTATGAAGTTAAAGAAAAGGATTAATGATAATCATTTTCAGTAATGTGATTTAAATCATATTATTAATATTAAAAATACCTTAAAATTAAGGCATAAAATTTATTAGAAAAGTAAAGAATAAAAATAATTGATTATTAACTTGAATTTTCTTAAGGAGGAATTTAAAGATGAAACAATATATAGAAATAATTGACGTTGTAGCAAGACAAATCTTAGATTCAAGATGCTTTCCAACTGTAGAGGTTGAAGTTTATCTAGAAGATGGAACAGTAGGAAGAGCTGCAGTACCTTCAGGAGCTTCAACTGGTATATATGAAGCTGTAGAGTTAAGAGATGGAGATAAGGAAAAATATTTAGGAAAAGGCGTTGAAAAAGCAGTAGAAAATGTTAATGATACTATTGCAGAGGAAATAATAGGACTAAATGTATTAGACCAAGCCTACATAGATAAAACTCTTATAGAATTAGATGGAACTCAAAATAAAGGTAAATTAGGTGCTAATGCAATCTTAGGAGTTTCTTTAGCTGTAGCACAAGCGGCTGCTAATTATCTAGGACTTCCTCTATATCAATATATTGGAGGAGTAAATGCTAAGGTGTTACCAGTTCCTATGATGAATATTATAAATGGAGGAAGTCATGCTGATAACTCTGTAGATATTCAAGAATTTATGATTATGCCAGTTGGTTTTGATTGCTTTGAAAGAGCAGTTAGAGCTTGTGCAGAAGTTTACCATGCTTTAAAGAAAACTTTAAATGAAAAAGGATATTCAACTGGTGTTGGTGATGAAGGTGGTTTTGCTCCAAACTTAAAATCAAATGCAGAGGCAATTGAAGTTATTTTAGAAGCAATTGAAAAAGCTGGTTATGAACCAGGTAAAGAGTTCTTTATAGCAATAGATGCAGCTTCTTCAGAATACTATAAAGATGGAAAATATGTTTTAGAGCATGAAGGAAAAACTTTAACAGCTCATGAAATGGTTGATTTCTTTGAAGATTGGGTTAATAAATATCCTATAATCTCTATTGAAGATGGTATGGCAGAAGAGGACTGGGAAGGCTGGAAGTTAATGACTGAAAGACTTGGCAAAAAAGTTCAATTAGTTGGTGATGATTTATTTGTTACAAATACAGAAAGATTAAAAACAGGTATAGAAAAAGGAATTGCTAACTCAATTCTTATAAAACTTAACCAAATAGGAACTTTAACAGAAACTTTAAATGCCATTGAAATGGCTAATAGAGCTGGCTATACAGCTGTAGTTTCTCATAGATCTGGAGAAACTGAAGATACAACTATAGCAGATTTAGTTGTTGCAGTTAATGCAGGTCAAATAAAAACAGGTGCTCCTGCTAGAAGTGAAAGAGTAGCTAAGTACAATCAATTAATAAGAATAAATGAAGAATTAGGTGAAGTAGCAGAATATAGAGGAAGAAAAGCCTTCTTTAACCTAAAATAATAAATAATAAAAAACTCCTAAGTTTTTAGGAGTTTTTTTATTTTCTAAAATATAAAGCTTTTAAAAAGAAAGAGTATTTTATTTATATACTTTAGAAAATATTATCTTAAATAATATACTCGTAAATGATTATAAAAATAAAAATAATTAAAGTATATAATATGATTTATTATATAAAAGTTATACACTTAAGTATATAAATATTGTAAATTTTTAATTGGTGTGATATGATAAGTGCATGGAATTATGCAACTATACAAAGCTTAGGAGGTTTTCTTATGAACACATTTTTAGTAGTGGTCCAAACTATTTTAGCTATAGTAATTTTGGTTTCAATAATGATGCAACCAAGTAAAGCAGATGCCTTAAGTGGATTGATTCAAGGAAGTCAAAACAGCTTCTTTTCAAGAAATAAGGGTAGAACAAGAGAGGCTAGACTTATGAAAATTACAGTTATAGCTTCTATATTATTTGCTCTAAATACCCTAGCTATAAATTTAGTTAAATAGTTATTTTTTGGCCACCCATAAAAGAAAGGGTGGCTTTTAAATTATATTGGTTTAAATTTCCTTAAATTAAAGAGAACTTTTAAACATATTATATTACTATAATAAATAAGTTCTTATAAGGAGAAAAAATTAATTTAAAGATTAAGTGTAGTTAAGAAAAGCTTTTTAAAGCAAAATATAAAGTTGCCTTTAAATCTATATATAGAACGGAGGAAAAAGCATGAAAATAAAAGATATAATTTTAGGCTTTATGAAAGAAGAAGCCTATAGACCTATGACCATGTTAGAACTATCAAAGATATTTAACATAAATAAAGCTGAATATAAACAATTTAAGAAGGTCTTTAAGGCACTAGAACAAGAGGGACTAATAGCTAGAGATGAGGAAGATAAATTTGCTTTAATAGATAGAGCTGGTTTAATATCTGGAAAAATGCAAATACATCAAAAAGGCTTTGGCTTTTTAATACCAGAGGAAGAAGGATTAAAAGATGTATTTATTCCTAAAAACTCTTTAAATGGTGCTATGAACGGAGATAGAGTTTTAGGTAAGGTTGTAAAGGAAAGCCAAGAAGGAAAAAGACGCGAAGGGGAAGTTGTAAGAATAACTGAAAGAGTTAATAAAAAAATAATAGGAATATATGAAGATAACAAGAGTTTTGGTTTTGTTCTACCACAGGACCAGAGAATACAAAATGATATATTCATATCTAAAAAAGATAGAAATGGAGCTAAAAAAGGCAATGTAGTTGTTGTTGAAATAACTAAGTGGCCAGATGGTAGAAGAAAAAATCCTGAAGGAGTAGTAGTAGAAATATTAGGCAATAGAGGAGATTTAGGTCTAGATATTATAACTGTTATTAAAAAGTATGCTCTTCCTGAAGAATTCCCACCTCAAGTTTTAGCCTTTGCAGAAGAAATTCCAGAGGAAATCCCAGATGCAGAAATAAAAAGAAGAACAGATTTAAGAGATTTAAAAATGGTTACTATAGATGGAGAAGATGCTAAGGATTTAGATGATGCTGTATCTATTGAAAAACTTCAAAATGGAAACTATAAATTAGGAGTTCATATTGCAGATGTAACTCACTATGTAAAAGAAAATAATCCTTTAGATAAGGAAGCTTTTAAAAGAGCTACTTCTGTTTATCTAGTAGATAGAGTTATTCCAATGCTTCCTAAAAAACTTTCAAATGGAATATGTTCTTTAAATCCACAGGTAGATAGACTTACTTTAAGTTGTTTTATGGAAATAGATAAGAAAGGAAAAGTAGTTAATCATTCTATTCATGAAAGTGTAATTAGAACTAATGAGAGAATGACTTATACTGACGTAACTAAAATTTTAAGAGATAAGGATAAAGAGTTAATAGAAAGATACAAAGATTTAGTAGAAGATTTTAAGGATATGGAAGAACTTTGTAAAATATTAAATAAAAGAAGAATGGGCAGAGGAGCTATTGATTTTGAATTTGCAGAGAGCAAAATAATTTTAGATGAAAAAGGAAAGCCAATAGAAATAAAACCTTATGAAAGAGCCATAGCTAATAGAATTATAGAGGAATTTATGCTAGTTTGTAATGAAACTATAGCAGAGGCTATGCATGAAGTTGAGGTTCCTTTTGTTTATAGAGTGCATGAAGAACCTGATAATGAAAAACTTCAAAGGTTTAAAAACTTTGCTTATAGCTTAGGATATTCCTTTAATTTTGGAGAGGTTATAGAACCTTCTGATTTACAAAAGGTTGTAGAAGAGGTTAAGGGTAAAGATGAAGAACTTGTAATAAATACCTTACTTTTAAGAAGTATGATGCAAGCTAAATATTCTCCTGAATGTTTAGGACATTTTGGTTTAGCAGCTGAATATTATTGTCATTTTACTTCTCCAATTAGAAGATACCCAGATTTACAAATTCATAGAATTATAAAGGAATATATAAATAAAAAAATTGATGCAAAAAGAAGTAAGAAGCTTTTAAATATCGTAGATTCTGCATCTAAGCAATCTTCAGAAATGGAAAGAATTGCACAGGAAGCTGAGAGAGAAACAAATGATCTTAAAAAAGCTGAGTATATGAAAGACAGAATTGGAGAAGTATTTGATGGTATTATATCTTCAGTTACTGGTTTTGGAGCCTTTGTAGAACTTCCAAATACTATAGAAGGTCTTGTGCATGTAACAAGCTTTAGAGATGATTATTATATTTATGATGAAGAAAATCTCCAATTAATAGGTGAGAGAACTAAGAAAGTTTATAAACTTGGAGAAAAGGTTAAAGTTCTTTGTTCAAGAGTAGAGATGGATACTAGAGAAGTTTATTTTGAAATAGTTGAAGATAAATATATTTTAGAGGAAAAAGAAGCTGAAACTAAGAAAAGAGAAACTTTATTAGAAGAAGTTAAGAAAAGTCTTGAAAAAGAAGGTAAGGTTGAAATTATAGAACCTAGAGAGGCAACAGCAGAGGAAGAACTTTAAAAAGTTATAAAACTTTATAATAAGCCTTTATATTTAAAATAGACCTCTTTTTTATTTAGTATTAAAAGTAGTAATATAGGATAGATTTTAATCATTAAAGAGACTACTTTTAGGAAAAGCTTTATTAATTTACATTTAAATAGTAAATATGTTAAAATAATAAGCAAAGAGAGAAAATAAGAGGTCTTTTGCTTTTTAAAGTAAAAAATCCTTTTAATATAACCATAGTAGGTGAGATGTATGGCAAAGAGAAAAGACAATAAAACATTAGCAGAAAATAGAAAAGCTAGACATGATTACTTTGTAGATGAAGCTATGGAAGCTGGTATAGCTTTAGTTGGAACAGAGGTTAAGTCTATTAGAAATGGAAGAGTAAATTTAAAGGATTGTTATGCAGATATAAATAATGGAGAAATATTTATAAATAATATGCACATAAGTCCTTATGAGCAGGGAAATATATTTAATGTTGACCCTTTAAGAAAGAGAAAGCTTCTTCTACATAAAAGTGAAATTCAAAGATTAATAGGAATAGTTCAGCAACAAGGGGTTGCTTTAATCCCTCTTTCTTTATATTTAAAAAATGGAAGAGTTAAGGTTAATCTAGGAGTTTGTAGAGGTAAGAAAAATTACGATAAAAGAGATTCTATGCTTGAAAAGGCTCATAAAAGAGAGATGGACAGACAGCTTAAGGAAAGAAATAGATATTAATTTTTCTTTGAAAAAGCACTTAAAAGATTTAAAGGTCTTTTAAGTGCTTTTTATAAATTAAATTATTTTTTTAATTAATATTTTTTAAGTATCTTTAGAATCTAAAAGTTCTTTAAATTTTGAAAAGAACTTTAGGTTTGTCATCATATCATCTTTAAGAGCTACTTCTTTTAAAGAAGGAGAATGAGTAAAGGCTCTTTCTAAATAATAAAAAGCATTGTCAAAATCCTTTTGCATAGAGTAGACTTGTGCTTTGTGATAAAAGGCCATGAAATTATAAGGGGAAAAACTTAAAACCTTGTCTAAATTGACTAAGGCCTTATCATACTTTTCTAGGTAAATAAGAACCTTTGCATATTCAAAATAATAGTTTTCTTCTTTTTTCTCTAAGTGCAAAGCTTTTTCATACATTTTTGCACTTTTATTATAATTACCTAAAAGAAAATAACATTCACCTAATTTTTTATAAACTAAATGATTAGATTTATCTAGTTTAAGGAAGTCCTCTAAACAGTTAATGCATAAAAAGTATTCTTCTTTTCCAAATAAAGAAGAGGCTTTACCAAAGATTGCTTCTTTATAGGGCCTATAAATGTCTAAAGTCTTATTAAAAAAATAAAGAGCCTTGTCATAATCCTTAAATTCATTATAGTAGTATCCTTTAAGGTTTAAAGAATAAGGGTCTAGAGGGTCTATCTCTAAAGCTTTATCAACATATTCTAAAGCTCTATTATAAAGTTTTAGGTCAAAATAAACATAGGCTATGTTACATAAAAAGGATACATCATATTCTTCTTCTTTTATACTTTTTAAAGCTTCTATACAGGCTTCATAGGCCTTAGAAAATTCCTTTTCTTTTCTTAAGATAAGTATTTTAAAGGTATGAAAATATAAAGGTTCTAAATCTTCCTTATACATTTCTAAAATATAGTAGGCCATTTTATACTTTTTTGCATTATAATATCTTTCTACTCTTGCTTCTTTAATATTTTCATTTGTTTGTATTAAATATAATATTATAATTACGGCTAAAATACATAGAGGTATAATACTTAAGGATTTAAGGGAATTCATTTTTATCTCCTACATATTTATTTAATATATTATATAAAGAATTTATAAAAATGATTACATGTATAGAGATAATAAGTTATAATAAAATTAAATGGAAATAGGTTTTTCCATTATGATATAATAAAGTTATTAACTATAAATTAATAGTAAGAAAGGATGTAACCAAAAATGGAACTATTAAAAGATAAGATAAAAAAAGAAGGAAGAGTTACAGAAGATAATATTTTAATGGTTGATTCTTTTTTAAATCACCAAATGGATGTAGAATTTTTTAATGAAGTAGGGAAAGAATTTAAAGATAGATTTAAAAATGATAAAGTAGATAAAATCCTTACAATTGAATCTACAGGAATCGCCTTAGGAATAATAACTGCACAATATTTTGATAATGTGCCTGTTGTATTTGGTAAAAAAATTGAAAGATTGCCAAGAAACAAAAGAGAGGAAGTATTTCATTCAGAGGTTTATTCCTTTACTAAAAAAACAATATATAATGTAGTGGTTGATAAAAAGTTTATAAAACCAGGAGAAAAAATTCTTATAGTTGATGATTTTTTAGCAAATGCTTGTGCAGTTTTTGGCTTAATAGATGTTGTTAAACAAGCAGGAGCTGAAGTTGTTGGAGTTGGAATAGTTATAGAAAAAGGTTTCCAAAATGGAAGAACTCACCTAGAGGAAAAGGGAATAAGAGTTGAATCTTTAGTTACTATAGATAAGATAGAAGATGGGGAAGTTTACTTTAAGTAAATTTAATATTTAATCCTTAAGAAAATTATACTATTATAAAGAAAACAAAAGATGAAAAGTTTTAATTTAGGTAAATTTAACCATTGATATTTTTATGATAATTATGTATTATATAAATTGTCTGTTTTAAAGTGTTGAAAAGTTAATTAATTAGTCAAGGAATTATCTCTTACAAACAAAAATATATGTCCCTTGACTAAATTAATTAATTGATATATAATTAAAAAAGTAAATTTGTTACTATTATAACTTAAAAATTAAATATGGAATTTTTAGCGTTTAGACCATATTATCTCATATAAGGGGGCGTTTTGGCTTCGACGGGGGTAAGATGGGTTTGATAAGCGAGTCGAGGGAAGCATGGTGCCTCGATAATAAAGTATGCATTAAAGATAAACGCAGAAGATAATTTTGCATTAGCAGCTTAATTTAGCGCTGCTCATCCTTCCTCAATTGCCCACGGTTGAGAGTAAGGGTGTCATTTAAAAGTGGGGAACCGAGCTTAGCAAAGCTTTGAGCTAGGAACGGAATTTATGAAGCTTACCAAGAAGAAAGTTTGTCTGTGGACGTTCTTTGAGGGAATTTTAAAACACAAGACTACACTCGTAGAAAGTCTTACTGGTCTGCTTTCGGACACGGGTTCGACACCCGTCGCCTCCACCATGAAAACTACTTACATTTATTTGTAAGTAGTTTTTTTATTTCTTTTTTATTAAAAATTTAATTTAATTTTAAAAATCAATAAATTTTTTTTGCGTTTAATTTTTTTTATGGACTTATTTAACAGTTATGTATTAAAATTAAATAAATGTAATAATAAAATAAAAGTTTCGGAAAGGAAAGGTTATGAGTACAAAAGAAAGTTTTATGCAATTATATAAAGCAGAAACAGAAAAAGAAATAAATGAAATTATAAAAAACTTAAAAATGGATAATATAGAAGATTGGGTTCCTTATGGAAAAAATGAAAGTAATTTTAGTGTTATAGGTAATCAATCTTCTAATGCAGAGAGAGCTTTAATTGAAAAATTTACAAATTCTGTTGATGCTGTTTTAATGAAAAGATGTTATGAGATTGGTTTAGACCCTAAAGGAGAAAATGCACCTAAATCTCCTAGTGAAGCAATAGAGAAGTTTTTTGGATTAAAAAATGGAGATACATCTAATTTTAGTAAGGAGCTTGAAAAAGAATTAGGAAATAATATACTTTTTATGGCAACTAACAAGGATTGTATGCCTAATGCAAGTCAAAGTAGAAATAATGCCAATTTAATTATTTTTGATAGAGGAGAAGGACAAACACCAAAAAATTTACAAGATACAATCTTATCTTTATTAAAAGGAAATAAAAAATCAATTCCCTTTACTCAAGGTAATTATAATCAAGGTGGAAGCGGTGCTTTAATGTATTGTGGAAATTATGGATATTGCTTGGTTTTAAGTAAGAGAAATATTGATATTCCAAAAAGTTTTATTGATTTAAAGGATGATACTAGAAATAAGTGGGGATGGACTTTAATAAGAAGGGAAATAAGAGACGATGCTAAAGACCCGGTTTATACATATTACGCCCCTAATGGACAAGTACCTACAATTGATGAAGAGGAATTACCTATTTTACCAAAAGAACTTAATAGTATTGAATCTAAAAAATATCTAGATTATAAGGGGGCTTGTAAGGGATTTATACCTTATAGTGAAAATGCTAAGTGTGGTACAGCAATAAAATTATATAATTATAAATTATCTAAAAAAGGTCCTTTAAATAGTCATTTAAAATATGATTTAGCTTCATATATTAATGATACATATTTACCTATTAGATTTGTAGATTGTAGAAAAAATAAGTCAAGTAATAATTTATATTTTAGAGGATTTAAAAAGATAATAGAGGAAAATAGTAAAGATGATGAGCATAAAAATGAAGGCTTAGTTTATAATAAGATAGATGTTGAATTTAAAGTTAAAGAACAAGAAGTTTTAACTCATATATACTGTTGTAATAAAAGAGATTCTTCGAAATTAACTGCTTCAAAGTTAATTGAAGGTTCAAGAGCTATTAAATTTTGTTTAGGTCAACAATTTCAAGGAGGACTTACTGCTAGATTTTTAAATAATGCAGGGCTTGGTGCCATACAAGATTTAATTATAATAATAGTTGAATTTCCTAACATTTCTACAGAATTTAGAAGTAATCTATTTATGACAGATAGAGAAAGACTTTATGATAAGGCTCCTAAAAAAACTATTGAAAAAAAGCTTAAAGATATAATTGAAAAAAGTCAAGAACTTAGAGAATTTAGAAAATACATAATAAAATCTTCTGAAGATAAAAATGTATCTGATAATAAGGCTATTGAAGAAATAATGAAAGAATGGGTTGAAAAGGATCCAACTGTAAGTAGTTTGCTTTTAGGTAGTAATAATCCTTTTAATAATATAGAGTCAAGTGAAGAAAAAGAAACTGAAATAGATTCTGATGAAGATGATGGTGATTTAGGAACAACAGGAAATGTGAATAGTACATCAAGGAATAATCCTAAGAGAAAACCAGAGGAATATATAGAAAAAAAATATTATCCTACATACTTTTTTCCGCTTTTAAAAAATGTTAATAAAGGGGTATATAATAAAAAAGCTTATATTGATGAGTCCTTTAGAATAAGATTTAGTACTGATGCAGTAGATGATTTCTTTATAAGAAGCAGAGATAAAGGTAAGATAAAAGTATATATTGATAATAAAGAAATAACTGATTTTAGCAGAATTTTTAAAAATGGAAAAGTTACACTTATATTTTCAAAGAATATAGCTGGAAAAAAACTTTGTAAGAAAGATATTTTAGTATATCTTTATTGTGATGAAGAGGAGTATTTTGAAAGTAAAATATCTTTAAACTTAATAGAGAGAAAGAAAAAAGAAGTTAAAAAGGAAAAGGAAGATGTAAAAACTTCTATAGGACTTCCTAAATATAGAGTAGTTAAAAAAGAAGAGTATATATCTGGTATGAACGAAGAAAGTGGCGTAGTTTATGTTAAAGATTTTGAAGAATATATATATTATATAAATATTGACAATATATCTTTAAAAGAGAAATTAAATTCTTTAAAAGATGAAACAGATAAGGAATTGTATACTCAGATGTATATTTATATTATGTTGCTTTTATCTATAAGTATAAATAATAAAAAAGCTGAAGAGGATGGTAATAAGGAGTTAGATAGAAGTAAGGAGATATCATTAGTAACTAGAGATTATGCTAAATTTATGTTTATAGCAGAGAAGTTAATGGATGATTTAAAACAAAAAATAGGTAAATCTTACTTTAAATAAATTTATACTATTTATGTATTAAATAGTTTTTAGTTAAAAATTAGAAAGACTTTATATTAGTTTTCTAATATAAAGTCTTTCTTTTATTTTTTTGAAAAGATTTTGTGGCAGTATATTCCTATTTTTTGAGAGATATATCCTAGAATATTTCCACAAAGAAGAGCAGGTATTACAGCTTGCCAATCTCCATTTAATCCAAAGGTTGAGAAACAGCCACAAAATGCTCCAGATATAAATTCTAGCTTTTTAAGTTTCGCTTGAATTACCATCATAAAAGAGAAGAAGGCTGTTAAAAAGTAAGACCAGTATTCATTTGGAAATATAGAAGAACCTTTTATAATAAGAAGAGCATATATAATTCCTGTGGCATTTGAGAATAGTGATTTAAAAAGTCCTTTACTCATTCCCCCTGAGGAATAATAACTAGTCCATCCTACAAAACCAGTCCAACTTACCATATTAAAGGTTGAGGCCATCCATGCCCAAACTCCAGAAAGTACACCAACGCTAATAGCTACATATGAAAGTAAATCCATAAAAATCCTCCTTAATTTTAATCTTTTGTGTTTTTAAAGTTTTATCTAAGTTTAAAGGTATTTATTTTTACTTTAAACTTAAGTTTTATTTATTTTTCTTTTAGACTTTTATTAATATATTTAAGCCTAGACTTTATTTAAGTCTATTTTAATAAGAAAGTTAATAAAATATGTCGTACTTTAATATTTTATCCAAAAGTAAACCTTTAATCAACTTTATTATGTGTTAAAATATAAAGGTATAAAGAAATTTTAAAAAGGTTTTTATATAAATATTTAAGGAGAAGTTTATTAGTTTTATTAACTTTAGCTTTCTCCTAAAGGAGAAATTATGGAAAGTTTATGGGAGAAAAAATGGGTAGAAGATATTGAGTATTTAAGAGAGGAACTTAAAAAAAGGCATAAGAATTTATTTGCCTATACTAGTGAGGAAAGTTTTAATGAGAAGGTAGAGAGTTTAAAATCTATTGTTAATAGCTTAGATTATGAGGAGATGAAGGTTGAAATTTCTAGAATTGTTGCTTCTATAAAGGATGCTCATACATCTCTTGTATTTCCAGCTAAAAGATTTATTCCCTTAAAATTTTATTATTTTAAGGAAGGAGTTTATATTATAAATGCTTGTAAAGGATATGAGCATATGCTTTTTCAGAAAGTTTTAGCCCTTGGGGATATGGAAATTAAAGAGGTTTTATGTGAACTTTCAAAGATTATATCCTTTGAAAATGAGTATTTTTTTAAGGCTCAAAGTATGAAGTATATGCAAATAGCAGAGGTTTTATATGGACTTTTAGTAAGTGATACTATGGATAAAATAGATATAACTTTAGAAAGTGGGGAGTATAGCTTAGAAACTTGTTCCTTTGATAAATTAAATTATGTAAATCACAATCTTCCTTTGTATGCTAAAAAAGATTATTGCAATCTTTGGTTTAAGCTTTTAAATAAGGGGCAGTTATATATAAAATATAATAGTTGTAGAGAAAAGGGAGAGGAAAGCATAGAAAATAAAATTAAAAAAATTATAGATAAAATTGAAAAAGAGAAAATAGAGAAGGTAATTATAGATTTTAGGAATAATTTAGGAGGAGATTCAACTTTATTTACTCCTTTAATAGATTATTTAAAAGAGAATAAAAGGATAAATAAAAAAGGAAACTTAAAACTTATAATAGGTAGAGAAACCTTTTCTTCGGCACTTATAAATGCTTATGATTTGAAAAATAATACAGAGGTTAAAATAATTGGGGAGCCAACAGGAGGAAAGCCTAATTCTTATGGAGAAGTTTTAAGGTTTCCCCTTCCTAATAGCAAGTTTTTAATATCTTATTCAACAAAATTTTTTAGACTTATTGACGAGGATTCTGTTATGTCTCTTTATCCAGAGGAATATGTTTATGAGGAATTAAGTAATTATAAAAATCCTTGTGAAAAGCTTCCTTGTTTAGAGTAAATTAATATTAGTTTTTTAAATTTAAAAGCAAATAAAAAAATTAAACCACCCTTTAAAATTTAGAAAAAGGGTGGTTTTTTTTATAAAAAATTCCTAAGAAGGAATAAAATCTGTATTTTTTTGTTCGAAACGTATTCATACCCTTTAAATTATAATAAGGACTACTTCTTCTTTGATTTTAAATGTTAATAAGTCTTTACAGAATTTTAAAAGAAATTTATAATTGAAATGTTTATAATTGTGTCGAAAAAATGTACAAATTAATATTTTTTTAAAAGTTTTTTTAAAGGTTTTCTTTAAAAGCTTTTTAAAATTTATTAAAAAATCAATCTACTAAAGGTGTATTTATTTAACCATATGCACAAAATAAGGGTGCTTAAATTTATGGTTATAAAAAAGGAGGAAAAAATGAAATATATTATTGGAGTTGTAGGATTAATAGTTATTTTAGCCCTTGCCTGGATTGGAAGTAGCGACAAGAAAAATATAAAATATAAGCCCGTTGTTTTAATGCTTATTTTACAATTTATATTAGGCTTTCTACTTTTAAATACTGAGGTTGGTAACTACTTAGTAGGAAGTATTGCAAATGGCTTCCAAGTTCTTTTAGAGTGTGCAGGAGATGGAGTAAACTTTGTATTTGGTGGATTAGTTAATAATGATCAATTTTCATTCTTTATTAGTGTTCTTTTACCAATAATCTTTATTTCTGCCTTAATCGGTATTTTACAATACTTAAAAATACTTCCTTTTGTAATTAAGTACATAGGCTTAGTTTTAAGTAAGATAAATGGTATGGGTAAGTTAGAGTCTTATAATGCTGTAGCTTCAGCAATCTTAGGGCAATCTGAAGTTTTTATTTCTGTAAAGAAAGAACTTGGATTACTGCCAAAGCATAGATTATATACTCTATGTGCCTCTGCAATGTCTACAGTATCTATGTCTATAGTAGGTTCTTATATGGTTTTATTAGAGCCTAGATATGTTGTAACTGCTATTGTTCTTAACTTATTTGGAGGCTTTATAATAGCTTCTGTTATAAATCCATATACAGTATCAGAGAAAGATGATATTTTAATTGTGGAGGAGGAAAAGAAGCAAAGCTTTTTTGAGGTTCTTGGAGAATATATTTTAGATGGATTTAAGGTAGCTGTTATAGTAGCTGCTATGTTAGTTGGTTTTGTTGCAATTATTGCCGTAATAAACATGATATTTACAGCGATTTTTGGAATGAGCTTTCAAGAGATTTTAGGATATGTATTTTCTCCTTTTGCTATTTTAATGGGTGTGCCTGTAAATGAATCTATACAAGCTGCTAGTGTAATGGCAACAAAACTTGTATCTAATGAATTTGTAGCTATGAATTTATTATCAAGTGGAAATTTACATTTATCTCAAAGAACTATAGGAATTGTTTCTGTGTTTTTAATTTCCTTTGCAAACTTCTCTTCAATTGGAATTATTTCAGGAGCTGTAAAGGGGCTTAATCAAAAGCAGGGAAATGTAGTTGCAAGATTTGGTCTTAAATTATTATATGGAGCAACTTTAGTAAGTATGTTAACAGCTACCATAGTAGGACTTATAATATAATTTAAGATAAAAAAATAAGGTAGTTATTTGCTACCTTATTTTTTATTCCTTTTTTCTAGCCTTTATTTTAAAAGTGCTATATTGAGAAGGGATATAGTATTTATTAAATAGAATAGGATAAGCATCTTCCTTAGTGTAAAGACTTTCTAAAATTAAATCACATTGATTTCCCCCAACTAATTTATATTTTGGGTTAAGGGAGTTTCCTGCTGAGGAGTGTTTTATTTCTAAAAAGGAGCTTTCTGAAAGTTCATAGGACTTATTTTCAAGAAAGTCTAAAAGTTCTTCTTCTTTATGAAGGTCTAAATTAAATTCCTCTGCTCTTTCTAAATCCATAAAGGTAAAGGCATAGGCTAAAACTTTATCTCCTTTTTTATAATAACGCTCACAGGCAACTACAGCCTTGGAATCCTTTTCTAAAACCTCCTTAGTATAATCACTAGGAAGTTCTAATCTAAATTCTAAATCTATATCCTCAATTTTTTCTGTATGACATTTATATATAGGATTTCCTATTAACTCTAAAAAGTCTTTTTTTAAAGATTTTTCAGGAGTTGTTATGAAATTTCCCTTTCCCCTTATATTTTTTACTAGGCCATCATCTTGAAGAAGGGCTAAAGCCTGTCTTAAGGTCATACGGCTAACTCCAAAGCTTTTTGCAAGGTCTGGCTCTGAAGGAAGTTTTGAATTTAGGGCATATTCACCCTCTATGATTTTTTTGTAGAGTTTATCATAAACTTCTCTATAGAGTAATTTTTTTGAATCTTTAGTATCTTTTATAGTGAATTTCATCTTAACACCTAACTTATTTTAATTTTATATTATATACATTCTTTAACAAAAATAGTATATCATAAATTTTTCTTTATTTAAATTAAGTAGATTTTATTTTGTTAAAGTATATAAAAATAGAAGAAAATTTAGGAAAAAATATATATTTTTTATTTTTATTAAACATATCTTTTTAAAAGTAGACAAGTTTCTTAGACAAGTTACTAGGTTTTGTATGAGATGCTTTTCTTGATTTTAGTTAAAAACTCTATTAAATAGCTTATTTTCCCATAAAATGAAGGAAAATAAAGCTTAATAAAAAGTGTTGAAATTGAAATAAAGATATGATAGTATTA
Source organism: Clostridium sp. TJA038 (assembly GCF_058310255.1). NCBI lineage: Bacteria > Bacillati > Bacillota > Clostridia > Eubacteriales > Clostridiaceae > Clostridium > Clostridium sp. TJA038. The sequence goes on from NZ_JBZEFA010000001.1 coordinate 917,002, forward strand.
ACTTGTCTAAAAAATAGACTAAAAATAGACAAGTTAAATAAATGTGCTAAAGCCTTGATTTTAGTATATTTTGTAAACGATATTTAGGGAGGATGGATTAAAAATATTAGACAAGTTAGTGAAGATTATTAGTAAATTAAATTAAAACAAAGGAAAAGAGAGGGTTTTAAAATGGATATTTCACTTAATGCCTTAGAAAAGGTAGAAGAAGTAAAAGTTAAAAAGGCAGTACCTGCTGTATTAGCTTTAATGATTTTTGCTTTAGTTATTGACAACTCATTTAAAATTATTTCGTCGGACTTAGCTAAAGCTTTTAATATTTCAGCTACAGAAGTTAGTTGGCAAGTTACTTTAGCTGGTTTAGTAATTGGAATTGGAGCTGTTGTTTATGCTTCTTTATCAGATACTATAAGCGTTAGAACACTTTTAGTTTTAGGTATTATATTAATATGTGTAGGTTCTTTATTAGGATTTATTTTTCAGAACTCATTTTTAATTATTGTTATATCAAGAATAATTCAATCTGCAGGTCTAGGAAGTGCAGAAACTTTATATGTAATATTTATAGCTAAATATTTTAAAGAAAGTGAACATAAGAAATACTTAGGTTTTAGTACAAGTAGTTATGCGATATCTCAAGTAATTGGAGCAATTGCAGGAGGATATATCTCAACATATTTAAGATGGCAAGTACTATTTTTAATTCCTTTATTAACTCTACTTATATTACCTTTTATCTTAAAGTATATCCCTAAAGAAGAAATTAAAAAGAGTAATGTAGATTATGTAGGCTTTATTTTAGTAGGTGCAGTGGCTGCAACTTTAATGGTTTTTGTATCAGGCTTTAACTGGTTTGTTTTAATAGGATTTTTAGTTGCACTTTCCTTATTTTTAATATACATAAGCAAAAATGAAAATGCTTTTATAAGCATTAAGTTTTTCACGAATAGAAACTTTATATCAGTATTACTTGTAGCCTTTGTTATATATAGCGTACAACTTGCATTTATATTTATGTTCCCATTCCTTGTGGATACTTTATATGGATATAAGTTAGACCAAATATCTTTACTTTTAGTACCTTCTTATGTTATTGCAGCTACAGTCGGTGCTTTATCAGGAAAGGTTTCTAAAAAAATAGGAAGTAAACAATGTATTCAAGGGGCTATTTTAGGAATAATAATAAGTCTTTTAATTGGTGCTTTCTTTGTTAAAAGTAATATTTTTGTACTTATCCTTGTTATGGTATTATTCTCAAGTTCTTTTGCCTTAATGTATGCACCTATGATTGACACTTTAACAAGAACTATACCAAAGGAAAAGACAGGAACTGCTATAGGTTTTTATAACTTCTGTTTAAACATAGCAACTTCTATAGGAATAGCTTATGTTGCAATACTTATGGAAACTAAGCTTTTAGAAAATAACATAACAGGATTATTTAAGGAAAATCTAGTAGTTCATTACAGCAATGTATTAATAGTTTTAGCTATTATTTCTTTAATAGCACTTTTACTATATTTCTTCTTAGTAGGAAGAAAAGAGAAAAATTAAGAATATAGGTTTTTCTAAATAAAAAAGATTTTTTAAAAATATAAATAACTATAACTTAAAAATACTAAACACACACACTTTACAAATAACATATAGAACCTAGAAAATTACCTTTAAAGAGGGTATTTTCTAGGTTTTTCTTTTTTTAGAAAAAATAAATATTGTTAAACTGTTAAAATTGTGAATATAATTTAAAAAGAACCTATTATTTATGAATTTTCTTACAAAAGTGATAATGATTATTAGAAAATATGATATTATATTTTTAAAGCTTTAAAGCGAATTTTAATTTTATTATAAAAAATATAAAAAATTTAGATGAAAAGATTAAACTAATAAATTTTTTGTAGAAATTTAGCATAATTAAATTTAAAGGTTTTTTCTTAGTGCACTTTTAGATAAGCCAAATATAAAACTAATAGGAGGAAGAAAAATGAATAAGAAAAAAATAGCAGCTATGCTTTTAGCAACAATGTTTATTAACGTTTCCTCTACAACTATGAATGTTTTTGCAGAGGATATAAATAAAGAGGCTTCTAAAATAGAGTCAAATAAAGATGAGGTTGAAAATTCTAAAGCAACTGTAAATAAGTTTGACTTAGAAAATAGCAAAAGTCTAAAGGAATATGACAATCAGTTTAAGGTAAAGAGAGATGAAATAATCTCAATTACTAATAACGGAGGAGTATATGGAAATTCTACTATTGATAAAGCAATAGATGGAAGATTAGATACTCATTGGGAAACAGGAAAGCATAATGATGCAAACTTTAAAAATGAGGTTGTTGTAACCTTTAAAGAACCTGTAGAATTAGATAGAATTGTTTATTCAGCAAGAAGAGACGGAACAAGAGGAAAGGGGTTTGCAAAGAAATTTAAGGTTTACGCATCTTTAGAGGATTCTGGTAATAATTTCAATTTAGTTACTAGCGGAGAGTATAATGGCTCTATAAATGATATGATTGAAATTAAATTTAACCCAACAAAATTTAAAAGATTAAAATTCGTTTTTGACGAGGCGGAAAGAGATTGGGCTTCAGCTTCAGAGTTTTCTTTCTATAAGGAAGATAAAGTAAGAGATAATATGAAGGGGCTTTTCACAGATGGAAAAATGAATAAGGTTTCAGAGGCTTATCAAACTGAGGAAAGTATTGATGCCTTAGAGAAGGAAGCAGAAAACCATCCTTTACATGCTCAATATGTAGAAGAATGTGAAAATGCAAAGGCTTTATTAAATTCACAGGAAATAGAAGCTACAAAAACTACTATGACTAAGTTTGCACCTTATTATTCAATGGAAAGAGGTGCTTATGACCAAGCCTTTAAAATGGACAATAGCAATATTGAAAGTATAACAAGTACTGGTGGAAAATTAAATGGAAGTGTAGGAACTGAAAATATAATAGATGATAATTTAAATACTTACTGGGAAACTGGAAAGCATACTTCAGATTCCTTTAAAAATGAACTTATCTTCACTTTAAAAGAACCTACTGTTTTAAATAGAATAGCTTATAGGTCAGCTTGGAATACTGTAGGTTTTGCAGAAAACCTTGAGGTTTGGGCTTCTGATACAAGTAAAGGAGATACCTTTAAGTTAGTGGCAGAAGGAACAGGTAAGAAAACTGCAGATGTTGAAGAAATTAGATTTAACCCTACTAAATTTAAGAGAATTAAGTTTGTATTTAAAAACAATGGAACAGCTACTGCTTCAGAAATGATGTTCTATAAGGAAGACCCTGTTTTAGATGATATGAACTCAATTTATGCAGATAACACTTACACTAAACTTTCAGATAAGTTTAATAATGAAGAGGGAATGAAAAAGCTAGAAGAAGAAGCTAAAAAACACCCATTATATACAGATTATAAAGATAGCATAAATGATGCTAAGGCTATTTTAAGCCAAGAGGATGTAAAAGCTGTAGCAACTAATGGTATAAGCATAAATTACAATAAAAATGATGAGTATAATAAGCTATATAGAGTGCCTTATGACAATATAAAATCTATTAAAAATAATGGTGGACATTATGCAGATAAAAAGATTGAGGCTGCAATAGATAATAATTTAGATACTTACTGGGAAACAGGTAATTTAAATACAAATTCCTTTAAAAACACTGTAGAGGTTGAATTTAAGGAACCTGTAGTTTTAGATAGAATCTTATATGGTGCAAGACAAAGCGATTTAAAAGGTTTTGGGGAAGATGTTTCTATATATGCATCTAGAACTAGCAAGGGAGACACTTATAATTTAGTAGCAAATGCAACTTCTCAAGATGTTTCAGGTTTAGTTGAAGTTAAATTTAACCCAACTGAGTTTAAGAGAGTTAAAATTGTATTTAATAAATCTTCTCAAAACTCTGCATCTATAAATGAATTAATGTTCTATAAACCAGATGAGGTTTATTCCTACATACCAAAATTATTTACAGATGGTACTATGAGTGAAGTTAGTGAAGAATTTAATAGTCTTGATAAAATAAATGCTTTAAGAGAGGCTGCAAGTAAGAATCCTTTATATGAAACTTTTAAACCTAATATAGATTTAGCAGAATCTATACTTTCATCTCCAAGAAAGGAAGAAGTATTTACTTTAGAGAGAAGAGGAAATTCTGTAGAAGAAGCTGTAAAGAGAAAGGTTTGGCGTTTCCAAGACTGGCAAATAACAGGTTATAGTGCAAGACCTGGAGATAAAATAAAGGTTTATGTAGATGTTAAACCAGGTGAGCCTACACCAACTTTATTATATAAACAAGCTCTTACTCAACATGGTGGTTCTGTAAACTTTAAATTAAAACCAGGATATAATGAAATAGTTATACCAACTGTAGATTATGATTCAAATGGAATACCTAAAAATGTAATACAAGGTGGAGAATTATACTTTACAAACTATGAAAGTGACAGACAAACAGAAGCTCCAAAGGTTAGAATAGAAGGTGCTTCAAAATACCCTGTATTTATATTAGGAAAATCTGATGACCAAGAGGTTATGAAAGAATTAGAAGCTTATGTAGAGAAAATTAAGAAAGAGCCTGATACAACACCTAATATCTTTGCAGTAAGTGGAGATAAATCTCTTGAATTTACTGAGGCTACTTACGCTTTAGATTGGTATAAGAAAACAGGAAAAACTCCAAAATATACTGCTGAAGCTTGGGATGCTTATGTTAAAGAAGCAATGAATTATTGGGGATTTGATAATTCAAATGAGGTAAACTCAGACTTTAACTTTAGAATAATGCCAATGGTTAAGAACTTAAGCGGAAATGCCTTTATGAATGCTGCAAATGGTGTTTTAGGTATAAGACCTGGAAACCAAGATTGCATATTAAATGCAGATAAAGGATGGGGAGTTGCCCATGAGCTTGGACACAACTTTGATACTAATGGAAGAACTATTCCAGAGGTTACAAATAATATGATGTCTTTACATTTCCAACAAGAAAATGATGGAAAAACAAAGATGACTTATGAAGATGTATGGGGTAAGAGAATCTATCCTAAAGTAGGTTTAGATGATTACTCAAACAATAAGCTAGGTGGCGGTACTGATTTAACTCAAATAGCACCATTATGGCAATTAACAATTTATGATGATACTTTCTATGGAAAATTTGAAAGAGAATTTAGAAATAAAGACTTTGGAAACCATAGCAGAGAAGATATTTATAAATCTTGGGTTGTTGCAGCTTCTGATGCTATGCAATTAGACCTTACAGAGTTCTTTGCTAGACATGGTATCTTTGTAGATGAAAAAGTAAAAGAAGAAATAGGTAAAAAGTATAAAAAACCAGATAAGAAGATTTACTTCATAAATGAAACTGCTTATAAGTATAAAGGTGATGGATTTACTGATAAGGCAAAGGTTGATATAAAAACTGCTAATGAAGATGGAAAAGTTAAGTTTATATTTGATGTAAATGATGAAGATAAAAATAATATCTTAGGTTATGAAATACGTAAAGATGGTAAGTATGTAGGTTTTGCATATAAGAATACCTTTGTAGATGGAAACTCAACAGTAGATGGAAATGGAGTTTATGAAATCACTCCTTATGACAAGAAGTTAAATACTTTAGACACAATAACTGTAGAATCTACAAAACCTCGTTTAGTTGTAAATCCTGTAATTACCCTACAATTAGGTGAAGAATTTAAACCTGAAAATTATGTAAATGCCTTTGATATTAAGGGTAATTCTTTAAAAGACAAGGTTAAGGTTAAAGCAAATAATGTTGATACATCTAACCTTGGAGAATATGAAGTAACTTATGAAATATTAAGTAATAATAATAAGCCATACACAGAAACTGCTAAGGTTAGGGTAGTTAGTGAAAAAGATTATTTAAGTGATTTAAAAGCTGAAAAAGCAGAAGTAGGATACGGAACAGTTAAAAAGGATAAGAGTATTAGTGGAAATACAATAGCTCTTTTAAATGGCTTAGACTATGTAAAATATGATAAAGGTTTAGGACTTCATGCACCAGCTGAGTATGTTTATAACTTAGAAGGAAAGAATTACGAGTACTTTGAAGCTTATGTAGGTGTAGATGAAGCTATGGGATCTAGAGATAACCCATCTGTTGTATTTAAGGTATTTGTAGATGGAGAAGAAAAATTCAATAGTGGAGTTATGGGAAGCAAAACTAGTCAAAAGTACGTTAATGTAGATGTTAAAGGTGCTAAGGAATTAAAACTAGTAGTTACAGATGGTGGTAATGGAAATGGTTCAGACCATGCAGATTTTGCAGATGCTAAGTTAGTAACTTCTAATGCTATACCAAAATTAAATATTCCAAAATCTGTTTCAACAACTGTAGGAAAACCTATAGATGTTAAGGGTGAATTTAGTGCTATTGATGTAGAAGATGGAGATTTAACAGATAAGGTTCAAGTTGAAGGGGATGTCAACTTTGATAAGCCAGGTGAATATAAAATAACTTATACTGTAGAAGATAAAGATGGAAATAAGGTTTTTAAAGATAGAACTATAGCTGTTGTTGATATGAATGACTTTAAATATTTAACAGATTATGACTATAAGAAAGAAACTCACACTTATGCAGGTCCTAAGAAGGATAAATCTATAGATTCACATACTATAAGCTTAACAAACGAAAAAGGACAAGCTGTAAATTATGAGAGAGGTTTAGGAGCTCACTCAACTTCTACAATAGTTTATGATTTAAGTGATAAAAACTTTGACTACTTTAGCTCATATGTAGGAGTAGACAGAGAAATGTATGGAAGCATAGGTTCTGTAAGCTTTGAAGTTTATGTAGATGGAGAAAAGAAATTTGATAGTGGATTAATGAACTCAAAAGACCCAGCTAAGTATGTCTTAGTAGATATTAATGGAGCTAAGGAATTAAAATTAGTAGTTACAGATGGAGGAAATGGAAATGGTTCAGACCATGGAAGTTTTGGAGATTGTAAGTTATACTATGCAAATGAAAATGGAAAAGCTATAGATAAGGCTCCTTTAAATGACTTAGTTGAAAAGGTAGAAAAATTAAATCCAAGCATCTATGAAGAAGAAAGCTTTAATAACTTACAAAATACTTTAAAAGAAGTTCAAGAAAGCTTAAAGGATGGATATAACCAAGAGGAAGTAGACAACCTTTATAAAAAGTTAAATACTTCTTATGAAGCTTTAGTTAAGAAAACTGACTTTACAAAACTTCAAAGTCTTGTAGAGGAAGGAAGTAAGTTACAAAAGTTAAATTACGAACAAAATAGCTTTAAAGCTTATGAAGAGGTTCTTGCAAAGGCTAAGAAAACTTTAGAAAATAAAGAAGCAACTCAAAAAGAAATAGACTCTATGACTGAGGAATTAGAAACTGCTAAGAAGAATTTAGTTCTTAAAGAAAACAGAGTAGAACTTGAAAAAACTATAGAAAAAGCTAAAAAAATTGAGAATAAAGGCTATATTCAAATAAGATGGGAAAACTTTGTTTGGGCTATAGATTACGCAAGTGATATATACAATAATCCAAATTCTACAGATGAAGAAATACGTTCAGCTGTATTTACCCTAACTTATATGCAAGGTGAATTAAAATAATATTTTTAGCTTAAATTTAAGAAGGAGTACTAAAGTGCTCCTTCTTTTTTATTTAAAACTTATTTGTATATTAATTTTATTTTTCTTAAAAGTTAAATCCTTTAAGCTTTAAAAAGAGAGGGAAGGTATTTAAGAGGTAATAGTCTTATAAATTTTAAGGGGTAAAAATAGAATTTATTTATAGCTTAAAGTAAAAATAATTTCAAAGAATCTAAAAATAAGCCATATTAAAATAAATGTAATATATTTACAAAGGTTTTTATATGTAGTAATATGTTGAAGAATAAAATTAAAAAGAAAAATATGGAAAAGGGAATAAGGTTAATGAACAAAAAGAAAGAGGATTTTTTGAAATTAATTTTTAAAATTACCCTTCTTCTTCTCTCTGTAGCTTTTTTAAGTGCAATTCCTAGAAATAATATAATGCTTAAGGAAAGTAAGAAAATAGTAAACAAGGATTATGAACTTTGTAAGGATTTTGAAAACTCCTTTAAAGGAGGGGATAAAAGAGAGGGAATAAAGGAGGAAATGATAAAACATGATATTTTAAAAACCAAAGAGATATACTCCTATATACTTTTGCAAATTGTTGTAGCTATTATGGCCTTTGGATTTTTAAGTTATAGAAAAAAAGGATAGAACTTTTTAATATAGGTAAGAGTTTTATTTTCTAAAAATTTTATACTTTGGCAACGAAAAAAATATTAAATAAATATTAATAAAATAAAGATTATATGCTTTTAGAAAGCGTATAATCTTTATTTTATTATTAACTAAATGTAAAATAGTAAAATTTTTGTTTATATTATAAAGAAATATTTTTATGTAATATATTTACATAAAAGACTAAATGTAGTAATATGATTAAGAATAGTACTAAAAAACAAAATTTAGAAAAAAAGGGAGAAAAAGTATGGAGAAAAAAAGAGAAAATTTCTTAGGACTAATTAGTAAAGTTTTAGTTTTTCTTATGAGCTTAACATTCTTAAGTGCTTTTCCAAGTGAAAGCGTAAAAGCTAAGGAAAATAAAGAGGATACTATTAAGGAATATGAAATTTATCCTATTCCTCAAAGTATAAAATACGGAGAGGGTGCTTTAATTTTACAAGATAATGTTAATGTAGTTTTAGAAGATGAAATTGATGAAGCTACAAAAAATAGGTTACTAGAGGTTTTATCTATTAAGGGGATTTCTCATGAAGTAAGTGAGGAAATAAGAGAAGATAAAATAAACTTTCTAGTAGGAGTAAAGGATTCTAATGAAGTAGTTGATAACTATTTTAAAGAGAATAATTTAATTAAAGAAGGTCATTTTGATAAACATGATTCTCATATAGTTTCTATAAAGAATAATGTAGTTGCAGTTTTAGGAAAGGATACTGATTCTGCATTTTATGGAATAACTTCTTTAAAAGCAATTTTTAATCAATTAGAGGGAAATGAAATAAGAGAACTTCTAATAGAGGACTATTCAGATGGACAATGGCGTGGATTTATAGAAGGATATTATGGTATTCCTTGGAGCAATGAAAATCGTATGGATTTAATGAGATTTGGTGGAGATTTTAAAATGAATTCTTATATTTTTGCGCCAAAGGATGATGAATATCATAGTCTTAAGTGGAGAGAACCATACCCAGCTGAAAAATTGGCTGAAATAAAAGAGATGGTTGAAGTTGGAATAAGTACAAAAAATAAATTTATTTGGACAATTCACCCATTCTTAAAGGACGGAATGAACTTTGATACAGAGGAAAATTATAAAGAAGAATTAGAAAAAATAATAGCTAAGTTCGAACAGTTATATAGTATCGGTGTTCGTCAATTTGGAGTTCTTGCAGATGATGCTGAAGGTGATGCAGAAAATCAAGTGAAACTTATGGAAGATTTAGAAAAATGGCGTCTAGAAAAAAAAGATGTATATGAATTTATATTTGTTCCTAAAGTATACACAAAAGAAGCGGCTGGTGGTGATGTAAATAATGAATATTTAAAAACCATAAGTAAAATGCCAAAGAGTATAGATATTATGTGGACTGGTGATGTAGTTTTAGGATATGTTACAGAAGAAACTTTTAAGTTTTTTGAAGAAGCTGTAGGCAGACAAGCATTCATGTGGTTAAACTGGCCTGTAAACGATATAAACAATAAGCGATTATTAATGGGAAAAGGAGAAATGTTAGATCCTAAAGTTACAAATTTCAAAGGAATTGTAACAAATCCAATGCAAGAAGCTCAAGCTTCTAAAGTTGCTTTATTTGCAATAGCTGATTATGGTTGGAATAGAGCTGGTTTTGATATGGATAAGAGCTGGAAAGATTCTTTTAAATATATAGATAAAGATGCAAGTGAAGAATTGTATACTTTTGCAAAGCATATGAGTGATCCAGCTCCAAACTGGCATGGATTATCTTTAGAGGAATCTGAAGAATTAAGACCTATAATAGAGGAGTTTAAGAGAAAATTATGGAATAAAGAATCAATAATAGACTATAGCAAAGTAGTTCTTGATGAATATGAAGAAATTGTAGCTCATACTAATAGTTTCTTTGAAAAATCTAAAAATGAACTTTTAAAGAAAGAAATTAAAGGGTGGGTTGATTCTTTAAGAGATTTAAGTGAATCTACTATAGCTTATATAAACTCTGCAATAGCTTTTGAAAAAGGTGATTTAGAGGAGTCTATAAGATATTATTCTTTAGGAGAAGAAGAATATTTAGCTTCAAGATCTCATAGAACACCTATATTAGATGGACAATCAAGACCAGAACCAGGAACAAAATATTTAATTCCTTTCAATAAAGATTTAGCTAAAATTATAGGAGAAAATATAGATCAAGTTATAAATCCTGATTTTAAAAAGTTAAGACTTAATCCATATACAAATATGTCACCGCTTTATTGGGGACATGTTCAAGATATAGCAGATGGAGATAATACAAGATATTCTTCTATGTGGATTCGTAGAGCAGCAAAAGAAGGAGATTATGTAGCAGTTGAATTAGATGAAGTTACTAAGATTAATAATATTATTTTTGAGCAAGGACAAGATGAAGGGGATGAATTTAACTATGGCAAGTTCCAATATTCTTTAGATGGAGAAAATTGGGCTGATGTTGATGGGGTAGATTATGGACCTAAAATGCATAAAATAGTTGTTGAAAATTTAGATATAGAAGCTAAATATTTAAGATTTATTCCAACTAAAGAAATATTGAATAACTGGATTGCAGTAAGAGAATTCTCTGTAAATAAAGAAGATATTGATAATACTAAAGTCAAGGCTTATAGCAATTTAGAAACATTTAAAGAAAGTGATGTATTTATTAAAGAGGGAAAAGCTACTTTAAGTTTAGGAGAAGTAGTTTTAGGAAAAGATGATTTTGTAGGTATAAAACTAAATAAGTTAAGAGAAGTTAAAAATATAAATGTTGACTTTGAGAGTAATAAAAATATAGTTTTACAAAAGTCTATTAATGGTTCTGAATGGAAGGAAGTAGAGGATTTATCTGAGGTTGAAAGAGTTAGATATATTCGTCTTATAAATAAAGGAACTGAAGAAGTTAAATTCAATTTAAATTCTTTAGAAGTTGAGTATTCAGATAAAGAAGTTGACTTTGATGTAAGACCTTCAGCTGAAGAAAATTTTGAACCTAAAAATTTAATTGATGGAAAGCTTAATACATCTTTTAAACCAGCTGAAAATGCTCCGAAAAAAGGTGAGTTAACTTATATAATATCAGATAAAACTGATATATCTAAATTTACTATAATTCAAAATCCAAAGACAATTTCAAATGCTTTAGTTTCTATAAGAAATAAAGAAGGATGGAAGGAAGTTGGAAAGTTATCAAAAGGATTTAATGAATTTAGTACAGGAAAATATGGTGATATTTTTGAAATAAAAGTATCTTGGGATGGATTTGCACCAGTTTTACAAGAAATAGGAATTTCAACTGCTAAAGAAGGTACAGAAGATTCTGTAGATAAAACTAAATTAGAAGATTTAGTTTTAAAAGCTAAAGGTTTAAACAAAGATGATTATACTTTAGATTCTTTTGAAAATTTATGTGAAAAATTATCTATAGCTGAAGAAGTTTTAGGTAAGGAAGACGCAACTTATGAAGAAGTTGAAAATGCTTATTTAGGTTTAAAGGAAGCTTTAGATTCTTTAGTTAAAAAAGAAGAAAATGATGAAGAAAATTCAGAAAAGCCAGAAAATAATCCTGAAGTTCCAGAAAAACCAGAAGAAGATAACCAAGAAGTAAAACCTGAAACTCCAGAAAAACCTGAAAATGATGAGCAAGAAAAACCAAATAACCCTGAAAATGGAGAGGGAGAAAATTCAGAAAAACCAGAAGGAAATCTTCCAAATACAGGAGGAATATCAGCTTCTATATTTATGCAATTAGGTTTAGTTGCTATTACTACAGGAGCTATTGTTTATAAGAAAAAGAGAGATTAAATAAATTTTAATAAAAAGAAAATAATTTATTAATAAAATCTTTTTAGAAGGATTATTGACAAAAAGTGATTATAATCCTTCTTTTTTTAAATTTCTTTAAATTATAATAAAAAAAAACAATTTTTTTTAAAAATATTCATAAAAGCTTATGTAAAACATAAAAAAAACCTATTATTCTTTAATATTTTTTTAAAAAATACAGTTAAAGATTGTTAAATTTTAATAATCTAAAGTTTTGAGAATAATAAATGTAAAAATTTTGTATATGTGAAAGAATTATCATGGTTTTTTTTCTCATAAAGTGGTATCATTATAACATGATAAAAATATTTTAATGGTAAAATAACCCATTGAAATAATGGAAAACTAAATAGGGAATAAATAAGCACTAGAAGCAAAATATTAAGCTTACTAAAGTAATATTTTGCTTAAGGTATAAGCATTTCTTCTTTATAATTTTATGAAGACATAATAATTTAAATTTATGCTAAGTTTTAGCATATTAAAGACAGCTACTTAAAAGAATATTTTATCTTTTAAGAATAAGTTTTTGTATATAATGTGTGCAACTATTATTGAAAGTAGACAAGACCCTCTATAAGGTGAGATATAATATTTGTGCATTTTATAGAAAATATAGCAAATTTAAATATATCAATTAAGTTTTCTTAAATTAAGTCTTCTTATTTTGGTATAAATAAATGAAAGGAGAGATTAGGTCTATGAAAAAGAAATTACCTAAGGAAGCTTATGGCGGTGTAAATGGTAAAGATTACGTTCCTTATTTCACTGGAAAGTCCAAAAAAGGAGTAAATGTTCCAGTTTTAATTATAGGTATAGTCTTAGCTGTTATTTTTGCTGCTTCTACTGCTTATTCAGGTATGAAATCAGGTTTAACTGTTGCAGCAGGTATTCCTGGAGCTATTATAGGGTCAGTTTTTGTAGGTATTTTTGCTCGTAGTAAGGGTATTCTTGGGAAAAACATAACTCAAGGTATGGCAAGTGGAGGAGAATCTATTGCCAGTGGTATGATATTCGTTTTACCAGCTATCTTATTAATAGGAAGTAACTTTACATTCCTAGAAGGGGTAGCAGCTGGTGTTGGAGGAGTTCTATTTGGTATAGGAGGACTATCATTAGTTTACAACTACTTAATCATAGAGGAACATGGAAAACTTATGTATCCTGAATCTATGGCAATATCTGAAACTTTAGTTGCTTCTGAAGGAAGTGAAGAATCAATTAAGTTTATGGGTATTGGTTTTGTTATAAGTGGTATCATAAACGTTTTAACTGGATCATTTTTAAATGTAGTCAACAATACAGTAAACTATGTAGGTAGTAAATTCTATAAGTGGAAATTCTCAATAGAAGTAAACCCACTTTTACTAGGTATTGGATTTATAGTTGGTTTAGAAGTTGCTCTTACAATGTTTGCAGGTTCTATCTTAGCAAACTTTGGTATAGCACCTTTAATAGGTTACTTCAGTGATATGGCTGAAAAGAGCATGCATTCTTGGAATGATGCTTCAATCTTAATAAGCCAAATGGATGTAAATGCAATCTCAGGAAGCTATGTTAAGTATATAGGAGCTGGAATGATGCTTTGTGGTGGTATTATAGGAGCTGTAAAGCTTATACCAACTATAGTAGTTTCTATAAAAGAAACTTTAAAAGCAAGTTCTTCAGCTGATGGAAAAGGAGAAAAGAATAGCGGACCTATAATAATACTTTTAGCAGGTGCTGTTATAGTTTTCGTTGTTGGATTCTTTATTTCAAATAGTATTGCTATGGCTTTAGCAGGTGCAATAGTATCTATAATCTTATCTTTACTATTTGTAATAGTTGCAGGTCGTTTAACTGGTACTATAGGAACATCAAACCTTCCTGTATCAGGTATGACAATTGCTTCTTTAGTTATCTTAACTTTAGTATTCGTTGTTATGGGATGGACTGGAAAAGCTGATAATAAAGCACTTTTATTATTTGCTACATTCATGGTTGTTGCAATTTCAGTAGCAGGTGGATACAGCCAATCTCAAAAGGTAACTTACATCATAGGTGGAAGCAAGAAAGAAATGCAAAATTCTTTCATGATAGCAAGTATAATTGGTGTTGTTGTTGTTACAGGAACAGTTTTAGTATTAGCTAGCCAATTAACTCAAACAGGAGCAGATGCTCAATTTGCTTTACCACAAGCTAACTTAATGTCTACTTTAACTTCAGGTATAATGGAAGGTAACTTACCATGGCCAATGATAATAGTTGGAGTTGTTATGGCATTATTCTTATACTTAGTAGACCTACCAATAATGACTGTTGCTATAGGTTTCTACTTACCAATTTCAACAACTTCTATAATCTTAGTTGGTGCATTAATCCGTGTATTTGTAGAAAAAATTACTAAGAATGCACATGATAGAGAAGTTAGAGTTTCAAATGGTATAAGCTTATCTTCAGGATTAGTAGCTGGAGGTTCTATAATAGGATTAATAGGAATAATCCTACAAGTAACTGGTATCATAAAACCAGGTACACCAGCTGGATTCCTAGGTTCTAATGGAATGGCTATTATAGTCTTAGTTCTTTTAGTTCTTACAACAGTTGTACCTATTATGAGGTCTAAAGTAAAAAACAATAAGGTGAAAGAAAATGGATAATGAAGAGCTTTTAGATATGCACTTTAAAATTTCTGATAAAATTGAATATGAGGTTGATGAAAATGGTATAGTTACTATTTTAGAAAAACAAGACCATAAGATTCAAAGATTTTTCAGGAAGCTAAAATTTAAAATTCCAATGTATAAAAGAACTACTTTAGATGAATATGGTAGTTTGGTATTTTTAAATATTAATGGTGAAAACACTGTAAGAAAAATTGGGGAAATTTTAAAGGATAGATTTGGAGAAAAGGTAGAACCTCTTTATGAAAGATTGTTACTTTTCCTAAATCATATATATTTAAATTGCAAGTATATTGAAAAAGTAGAATAAATTCATTCTTTGGGTAACCTATAAGGGATAACACTCTTATAGGTTACTTTTTTATTTTATGTAAAATTAAAATAGCTTTTTAAGAAAATAAAAGGTAAGGCTTTAAGCTTCTTTATAAGATAAAAGCTTTTAAATTATTCTTGACCATATTAAAGTATGGAAATAAAATATATTTACATAAATAAGAGAATATAAATTTAAAAAGGAGTAGAAAATGAAGTATTATTTAGCACCTATGGAGGGAATTACAGGCTTTATATATAGAAATGCCTATGAAAAGTTTTTTGGAGGAATTGATAAGTATTTTGCTCCCTTTGTAGTTCCAAATAGCAGTAAAAGTTTAAAGACAAAGGAGCTTCGTGACCTTTTAAAAGAGAATAATGAAGGAATAAATTTAGTTCCTCAAATACTTACTAATGATTCCTTAGGCTTTATTGAAACTGCAAAAAAGCTACAAAGCTTAGGATATAAGGAAATTAATTTAAATTTAGGATGTCCTTCAGGAACAGTAGCTAAAAAGGGAAGAGGAGCTGGATTTTTAGGACATAAGGAGGAGTTAAATAGATTTTTAGAGGATATTTTTACTCTTAAGGACATAAAGATTTCTGTTAAAACTAGACTTGGAGTTTCAGAAGCATCTGAATTTTATTCCCTTCTACATATTTATAATCAATATCCTATGGAGGAGTTAATTATTCATCCTAGAACAAGAGAGGATTTTTATGGCAACACTCCAAATTTAGAGATTTTTAAGGAGGCACTTTCCTTAAGTAAAAATAATATTTGTTATAATGGAGATATTTTTACCTTAGAGGATTATAAAAACTTTTGTGAAAACTTTAAAGAGGTAGATAAAATAATGATAGGAAGAGGAATACTTTCAAATCCTGCCTTAATGAGAGAAATATTAAGGGGAGAATTTATGAGTAAGGAAGAACTTAAAGCCTTTCATTCAGAGATTTTTAATAAGTATAGGGAAGTTTTTAAGGATGATAAAAATGCCTTATTTAGAATGAAGGAGCTTTGGGGATATATGATACATATTTTCTCAGAGGGCAAAAAGTATGGAAAGGAAATAAGAAAGGCTAAAAATGTTATAGAGTATAATCAAGCTTTAACAAGACTTTTCTTAGAGGAGGATATTATAAGAGGACAAGGACTTTTTAGCTTAGAAAAATAATAAGTTTTTAGTAAAGGGCTTTTTAGGGCATAGAAAACTATGCTTTAAGGAGCTTTTTTTATTTTAAGAAGCTTTATTAAAGCTTAAAGAAAAAAAGCTTTTTCTCTTTATGGTATAATTTATATAAGTACATAGATAGGATTTTAATTTAACTTTAATAAAAGAAATTTTAAATTTATAGTAGGAAAAATGGAGATAATTATGGAAAAAGATAAAAAAGTATTAAACCTTTCAGGTTATGAGGATTTTAAATGCCTTGCAGATAAGTGTGATTTTACCTGCTGTGAGGGATGGGATATTAATATAGATGAGGATACATATAAAAAGTGGAAAAAAGATTGCAAAGAGTTTTTAAAAGGAACTAAGAAAAAGGAATTTAAGGGAGAAGAAGCTTATTTTATAAATAAGGAAACCTTTTCTAAGTGTCCCTTTTTAGATGAAAAGGGACTTTGTAATATTGTAAAAGAAAAGGGAGACCTTTATTTATCAAAAATATGTAGGACTTATCCAAGAATTGAAAACGTTCATGAGGATAAAGTAGAAAGGTCTCTTTCTTTATCCTGTAAGGCTGTTTTAGATATTTTAGATTCCTTATCTTCTGTTTCTTTTAAGGAAGAGGAGGAAGAAGAATTATTAAATTTAAAAATTAGAGATACCTTAGCTAGTATAGTAAAGGAAAGAGATTTTTCCTTAGAGGAAAGACTTTTAATTGCCTTTGATATGCTTTTAAGTATTTTAGAGGATGAAAGTTATACTAGTTATGAAGCCTTGTTAGAGGAGCTTAAAAAATATTACGATAAGGACTATAAAAAGGAAGTTGCTTATGTTTATAAGGAGATAGAAATAAATAAGTTAGAAGCTTTAGAGGAGATTAATGCTTTATTTTTAGATATGGTGCAAAATTATTTAAAGGTTAATAACTTAAAGGAACTTTTAGAACCTATAGAAAGCTTTGCAGGGGAAATTAAGATAACTTATTTAAAGGAAAATTATGATGAGTTTAAAAAGGCCTTTGAGGAATTTACTCCTTTCTTAGAGAAGGCAATTTTATATAAAATATACTCAAATTGCATAAGTTGTGATATGGAAAATTTAACTCTTTCTTTTCAGCTTATAATCCTTCAATTTCTTATGGTTAGATATGCTTCCTTCTTAAAATATTCCATAAGTAATGAGAAAATTGAGAAAGAGGATGTTAAAAATTATATTATGCTTTTTTCAAGAATTATAGAAAATAATATAGAAGGTATTTTAGACTTTTTAGAGGAAGGCTTTGGAGGAAGCATTTTAGAAATGGGCTATATATGTTTTATAACTCTTTTTTAAGTTAATTTTATAAAAAAGAAAGTTTAACTCTTCAATGAAGAGAAAACTTTCTTTTTTTATTTTTCCTCTCTTAAAGAAATATATTTAAGAGAGAATTTATTTAATTCTCTTTTCATTCTTTTAACTTCTTTATAGGTTAAAATTCTGTGGTATTGAGAGGCATAGGTTGCAGAACCATAAGGGTTTTCTCCTTTTTCCCCTCTTTTTAAGGATAGTATTGCCTTTTCTATAGAAGGACGTAAATTTTCACTATTTTTAAGTAAATATTTAAATTTATTTACATCCTGTATTCCTTCTTTTATCTTTTCTAATCTAGGAGTTGAATAAAAGCTTTTCCCTAAAGTATCTCTTTCTTTTGGATATATTAAAAAAGGGTCTCCACTTTCCCAGTATTTATATCTTATATCCTCTAGGGGAGAATTAACCCATCCATCTAGAGACCATCTAAGAAAGCCATCCATATTTTCATAAAGAGTATATAAAAGAGTGTAGACACTTTCTACAGGGTCACTTAAAGAAAAACTATTTGGATAATCTCCTGTGCAGGTATAAAGAGTTGTTAAAAGATTTAAACTTTTTCTTCTAGTAGAAAGTTCTCTTATTTTTTTACAGTCATGGTCTATATGAGATAAACCAATAGATATATAATCTATTTTATCTAAAATAAAGCTTTCATCTTTTAAGTTATAGTTAATAGCAGCAGATACCTTAAACTTTTCTCCCTCTTTTCCTCTAACCTTATCTATTAAAGATAAAAGGGCTTCAATTTCTTCAATACTTCTTTCATCTATAGAGATATAGGTTAAATTAAAACACTCCTTATCCTTTAGATGTTTCATAAAATCCTTTAAAAAATCCTCAAAGATTTCATAAAAAAGAGGGCTATTAACTTCTAGTTTTAAAGAGTTAAGCTCTCCCTTATAATCCTTAAAATAAAGAATATTTCCCCAGGGAAGTAGGCTATAACATTTAATCTTTCCTATATTCTCCTTAGGTTTTAATACTCCAAGGGATAGGTTAAAGTCTATCCACTTATCAAAGAGAGTATAGTCAAAGGAGAATTTCCCAAATTCATCTCTATTCCATTTAATTAAGGAAATATCACTATCATAGGATTGATGATTCCAAGGTTCTTCTACTATAGTTGCCATAATAGAATCACCACCAAGATTTTTATATTCTATTAAAATATCCTTTAAATAGGAAAGGTGTTTTTCTTTGAAAAAGTCCTTTTCTGAAATACCATAATATCTAGCTATAGCAAAAGGATGTTGCCAAAATTCAATTAAGGTATCTCCTTCCTTAGAAGAAGGAAGGGTTAAATCTAAAACCTTAAGCTTTAAGGAAAGAGATAAAAGTTTTGTCTTTTCATATTCTATAAAAATAGAACCCTTATATAAAGAAGCTTTAGCATCCTCTGGAACCTTTATTTTTAAGAAAGCACTTTTAAAGTCCCTTTCCTTTAAGCATAAGCCATCATAATATTTATGAATAATATCTGGTACATATAAGGTTTTAGAAGGAGTATCTCCTCTTCCTAAGGAGGCCTTTGTTTCATAAAGATAAGACAATTTAATATTCTCTTTATCTATAAAGTTACCTTTAGAGTTTTCTAAGGAGTTTTTTAAAATTTTTATATTATCAACCTTAAAGTCCTTTGTATAGAGAATAATCTTAAAGGTAATTTCTTCTCCTTTCCACAAAGTAGCTTCAAATTCCTTTTCATTTAAGTTTTTTATATTTTCATAATCTTCTTTAAAATGGTGAAAGTCTGTAGAGGCAAAGGAAGCAAAAAGCTTATTTTCCTTCTCCATAAAATTTCTCCTCCTTACATAAAAATTTCTAATAAATACATTATAAGGGAGTTTTCTACTTATTAAAATATGAAAAATTCTAAAAAATATTAAAGAAAATAAAAAAAGAGAAACCTAAAATTTTAGGTTTCTCAAATTTTATAAAATTTCTAAAACTTCTACATTGTAGCTTCCACCAGGGGCTTCTACAGAAACTATATCTCCTACCTTTTTTCCCATTAAGGCTTTTCCAAGGTCAGATTCTATGCTAATACACATATTCTCTAAATCAAGGTCCATAGTAGTAACTAAAGTAACTATATCCTCTTCATCCTCTTCTACAAATTTAATCTTAGCCTTACTGCTTAGCCCTAAAGTAGAATTATCTTCTTTCTTTTCATCAACTATAATAGCTGTAGAAATCATAGTTAAAAGATATTGTATTCTATTATCATTTTCTCTATAATTTCTACAAGCTTCTTTATACTCTGCATTTTCAGATCTATCTCCATGGGCTGCTGCCTCTAACTTTTCCTTTGCAATTTTTGCCCTTACAACAGACATTCTATAATCTAATTCTTCTCTTAACTTTTTAACATTTTCCTCTGTTAAATAATTATTCATAACAAAGCCTCCCAAAAACTTATTTAACTCTTTATTTTTTTATTATACATCATTTCAATAAATTTAAAAGGAGAGAAGATAAATTCTATATACAAATTTTATTCATAATTTATGTCGCACCTTTTTATTTAATGACTGCTTTATGCCAGAGTTATTTCCAAAGATTTCTTGATGCCTAAAGGTTTTAGCCATACTTGCCAAAGTTTTACTATTTTTTATATAGAGGAAAAAATAAAAAAAATAATTATTAGTATATTTTTTTTTTATAAAATAATATAAAAAGTATGGAAAAGTAGTCATAAAAGCCTTTAAAGCTAGTTATAGCAAGGCTTTAGCCTATGACTGCTTTAAAAAAACTCTGGCATATTTTTTCTAAACTCTGGCACAAAGAATTTTTATAAAGAATTTATAGCTATACTTAAACTTTTTTATTATTTAAATTTTGATGTTATAATATTATAATAAATATAAAAAAATACATTAGAGAATAAATTTAACATAATAAATGACTAATAAGTATTAATTTATTGTAATATAATTTTGAGTTAATAGTAAATTTTAAAAAATAATATACCTTTTAAAAGTTTATAATAAAAAATTAGACAAGCTTATACTTACATTTATTATTTATAGGGTTTATAAAGGAGAAGGTTTATAATGAATTTTATGAAGGATTTGCCAAAATCTTTTAAGGTAGAAAGTGCATATCTTGAGCAAATGCTTGATATGAAAAACTTTTCTGCTAGTTATAAAATGTTATGGCTATATGCTATTTATAAGGAGATTATTAAGGGGAAAAGTGAAGCTAGTGTAAAGAGGTTAGTTTCTAGAATGGTTGGTACAGTTTGGTATCCAATTATGTATTATAAGCTTAATTTAGGGGTACAGGATAAACTAAGTGATATAGTTTTTTATTTGCATGATGAATTAAATGTATCAAGAGAAGAAAATGAAGATTATATATCTGATTTTATTTTTAATAGTGAGGATAAAGAATTAAATAAAAAGGTAAATAATATAAGTCTATATGTTCAATATAGGCTTATTCGTCCACTTTATAATGAAAAAATAAGTATGAGAGAAAACATTTTATGTAGAAAACTTAAAGATAGTGAAATGCATTCTTATATTGTAGAGTTGTCAAATTCTGATAAAAAACCTTTTTATAGAATTGATAAAGAGAATAAAATAATAATATTTGGTTCTGATTGGGCTAATTATATTAAAGAAAATCAAGCAATTATTGAAGGGTGGATAAACTATAAATTTATATGTTATTTGCAGATAAAAAATCCTAATGTACCTGCAATACCTTTTAAAATATATCCACCTTTAAAACGTAACTTAGCACAGGCAAAAAAATATTGGAATTTAGTTAGTGAAGAATTGAAGATTACTGATATATATACAAGAAAGTTATTAGAAAAAAGTAACTTTGATATTTATGGTGATATAAGTATTGACCATTTTATACCTTGGAGTTTTGTTTTGCATGATGAACTTTGGAATTTAATACCTACTTTTAAAAACATAAATAGTTCAAAGGGAAATAATCTTCCAAACTTAGAGAGATATTATGATGATTTTTGTGATTTGCAATATAAAGCCTTTAAAGTAGCAAGAAAAAGTAAGAAAATACCTTCTAAGTATTTAGAGGATTATTTTAATGTAAATAAAAATCTTTATTCTTTAGATTTAAGCGAGGGAAAATCTAAGGAAATTTTTGTAGATTCCTTAAAAAATACTATAACGCCTCTTTATCAAATTGCTTTTAATCAAGGATATGGTACTTGGAATTGTAATTTAATTAATAGTAAGGAAATCTTAAAAGAACAAAATCTTAAAAATAAAGATATTATAAATGAAAATATTATTAAAAATTTTTAATTTAAGAAAAAATTAAATTTATATTTAATTAGAAATTTAATTTTAGTTTTTATAATACTATAACTTAGAGAATAATTTTATAAAAAATATACATTTATTATTAATTTTGTGTTTTATTTTTAAATAGTTAAATTCTTATAGCATAAATTAAAAGGCTAAAAATTAAAAAGAGAAAGAATAATAAAAAAGTAAATTTTTAATATTATTATGTATTATAGTATTAAATTAAAATATTTGTTAAAAACAGGTTTATATAGTAAGATTTCAATATAAATTATTTTTATAGGGGATTATAAAGTTTTAAAAGCTATTCCCTTTAAAATTTTATAGTAAAAAATAAATTTATAATTGATTAGGTGTTAAAATGGGAATAAAAGAAATGCAAGGAACACCAGCTTATCTTGAATACATAGGACCTAAAGGACGGAAGCATAGAAAAAAATGTATTTATAATGAGGGTGGAATTTGTAAATGTGGTAAAAGTAATTGTTATATACTAAAGTGTGTAGGAAGAATGTATTGCAAATATTATGATGATAATTGTGATAATTCTTCAAAAAGTGATTTAACCTTTGCAGAGCAGCTTAAATTACTGTCAAAGCTTTCCTGTGAAAGTGAAGCACAAGGATATAACAATGGAAAAAACAAAAGAAAAAATAATATTAAGAGAAATAAACTCTAACCTTTGCTGTCTTAATAAAACCTTTTGAACTTTTAAGTTTGAAGGGTTTTTTTTATTATATAAATTTATTTTAACAACAAATTTAATTAAGTTTATTGATATAAAAAATTTAACATATTATTTCTTTTGTAAATTTTATACTAATAATAATAAATATATGAAAAATTACTATATTTTATATTATTATTAAAATTAAGCTATGAATTTAACATATAAAGTCAATTTAAAAGTTTTTGAATATATACTTTACATAAAATTTCAATAGGAGTTGATTTTTTGAGAGAAATATTAGAGAAGTACAAAGAAAGATTAATAAATATTAGTGGAAAAAACAGAAGTTTAGTTATAAAGAAGTTATATAAAAAAAGAGCCTTTGATATTTATAATTTAATTGAATTTAATAATTCAATTTATGAAGAAATGATAAATTTTTTCAATGATTCTGAGGAGGAGAAAATTAAAATTCTAGAGGACTATTCTTTAGTTAATTCTATAGAAATAAAAAGATTAAAAAGAGGTTATGAGGAGTATTTATCAGAAATAGAAAACTTAAGAAATAGTGATAATATTGATAAATACAAGAAGGAAAAAGAAAAAATAAATAATAATTTTAAAGTTTTATATGAAAAGTTACAGAAAAAAATTAAAAGGATGCAAGACTATAGTTATTCCTTAAAAGATTTAAATAAAGAGTATATTTTGTTAGAAAAAGAGACTGGTAAAAGAGAATTATATTTAGCTTATCCTTTTATTGAAGGATACTTTAAGAACGGGAAATTTTTTAAAGCACCTCTTTTACTTATACAAGTTTATCTGAAAAAAGAGAGAGATAATTGGTATATATATAAAGGAGCCGAGAAAAAAATTATTTTAAATAAAGTTTTAATGCTAGCTATAGAGAAGTTTAACGAGGTAAAAGTTGAAGATTTTGATGAGTTTTATGAAGATGTTAGTGAAAAAACTATAAAATCTATATTAAATAAGCTTAATAATCTTGGATTATATATATCCTGTGTTAAAGATGACTTTTCTAAGTTTAAAGAATATACTAATAAAAATATGCCTAAATATTTATTTGGTAATGGAGAATTATTTAAAAATATTATAGTTGGACAATTTTCATTATCTAACTCAATTTATAATGATTATAAATCTCTTATATATTTAGGAGAAGAAAATCCTCTATTAAGGTCTTTATTAAAAACTAATGAGGAGTTAAGTAATAGTTTACCTTATGATTATGAAGAAAAAGAAGAATATGGAAAGTTATCTTTTAAAGAAAAGGATTTATCTTTAATCTCTCCTATAGATTATAGTCAAGAGATGGCAGTTAAATATTCTAATGATTTTAAAAGTCTAGTTATTTATGGGCCTCCTGGAACTGGAAAATCTCAAACAATAACTAATATAATATCAGATGCTCTTTCAAAAGAGAAGAGAATATTAATGGTTTCTCAAAAAAGAGCAGCTTTAGATGTAATATATAACAGGCTTGGAGATTTAAATTCTAAGGCTATTATAATACATAATGTAAATGAAGATAAAAAAGCCTTTTATAATAAAATTTCAAGTGTTATAAATAATAATGTTATTTCTGATTTTGACTTTAAGGAAGAAATAGAGAGTTTATCAGATAAAGTTGATAATAAATTAATTGAGTTAGAGGACTTATCTAAAACTTTATGCGAGAAAAATAAAAATGGTTTAAGTTTACAAGAGATGTATAGTAAAACTAAGAGAATATCATCTCATAAAGATGAAAGATATAGTGGTTTTATGAAATACAGACAGTTAATAAAAGATGAAGGTTTTAAGGAATATAGTTATGAAGAATTAAACTCAAATCTTCTTAACATAAGAGAGGAAAGCATAGAGGCTTTTGAAGTTTATTATAATATTTTAAAGGAAAACAACTATTTATATTTTATAAATTTAAATATAAATAGCATAGATATAGATGAAGCTATATTAAACTTTAATAACTTAATTACTTTTAATAAGAATATTTTAGATAATATTTCTCAAAATGAGGATGTTTTTAAAAGTTTAAAAGAATTTATTATAAAAAATCAAGGTAGTATAAATAAAGAGGAAATAGAAATTTTAGCTCTTGAATTAAATGAAGAAAAAAATGGTTATTTAAAGGAAGAGTTAAATAAGGGTAAATGGTGGATATTAAAAGAGGGAGATACAGAATATTATAATTTAGTAAAAAATAATATTGAGAAGAATGATTTTAATGTTAATAAAGAAAGCATAAAAAAATTAAGTGAAGAGGTAAACAAAAATAAAAATAAAAATCTAATTATACCAATTAATACAGTAGATTTTTGGAAAGGTAGAGAGGGAGAATTTGAAGATTTAATTTTTAATATATTAAAAGAGGATAAAGTAGGACAAGATTTATTCCATGAAACCTCTAAAGAAGGAATCTTATGTTATTCACCTAAATATGTTAAAGAAAGTCTAGAGTCAGATGTTAATAGTATTAAAGTAAGAACAGAGGATAAGTTAAACTTTATTGCAGAAGAATTTAATATGAAAAAAAATGGAGCTCTTTTAGAAAAGATAAATAAAGGAGAATGGTGGAAAATTAAAGGGGTTGACCCTTATTTAAATAAATTAATTTATGAAGCTTTTAATGAAGAAACTAAAGAAATAAATAATTATCAAATAGATAAATTAGCAGATAAAGTAAATAATGAACTAAATGGAGATTTAAATAAAGAGTTTAATGAGGATTTCTGGCTAAAGGATGTTGATTTTTCTAAAAATTATTTTAAGGAAGTATTAGATTTATTTAAAAATCAAGATTTTAATGTAGATAAAGAATTATTAAAAGAATTAGCAATAGAAAAGAATAATGAAAAAAATATAGATTTAACTAAAAGCTTAACAGCGGGTAAATGGTTTGATGTTTTAAAATGGGTAAAATATCCTTATAATAAAAAGAAAGAAAAAGAATTTTTAGAGGAGTTTGAAAGAAGATATAATAAGATATTAGATGAAATTATTGATATTAATAATGATTTAAAAATTTCCTATGAAAAGTATAAGAAAATTCATTCAGAAAATGTAGAGGAATTTAAAAGAAGAAAAGAAATCATAAAGAAAGATTTACTTAATATATATGAGGAAGTTAGAAAAATATTTATAAACAATGAGAAAAAGGAAAATGAAAATATAAAATTATTTAAGGAAGATTTAAATTTATTAAAAGAAAAAATAATGAAAATTAGAGACTCTATTTTTTCTGATTATTTAAATAATTATAAGTTAGAAGTATCAAATAAGAAAAGCTTTTGTAATATGCAAGAAAAATTAAATAAAGATTTATTAGATATTGCTTATAGCATAAGCAAGAAATATAAAGAAAATGCAGAAAAAGAAAAGAATAATTTAGCTGAATTTCATAAAAGATTTGATAATATATTTGAGGTTTTAAATTTATTTAGTGAAAATTTAATAGAGGGAATGCATAGTTTAAGTTTATTAGAATCAACTTTAAAATTTGAAAAATATTTTTATCTAAAAGATATGTTCTTAAAGGGTGATAATATTATAAAAGATTGCGAAAAATTTATCGAGGTCTTAGATTTATTATTTGAAGATATTGATACTATAAGTAAGGTTATATACTTAAATGAATTGCAGGGAAAAGCTTTAAAGTTTACTAAGGATAACTATAATATAATTTCAAAAGAAAATATTAAATATATAATTGATTTTTACATTATACAAAGCATAATGGATTTAGAAAAAACAGTAGAAGTTAAAGATATGATTAAATATATTGATGAATTTGATTCTATAGTTTATGAGGCAAATTCTTATATGGCTTCTAAAAGAAAAGATGTAAAAGAAGAAATATTAAATATGTATAATGATAAAATTAAAAATTTATATAGGAGATTTGAATATAAGGAATTTAAAAGACAAGCTGAGAAAAAGAGGTCTTTATTGTCTATAAGAAATTATATAGAAAAGTACTCTGACTTAATATTTGATGTATTTCCTTGTTTCCTTTTAGGTCCTGAAACAGTTTCTGATATTTTACCTTTAGTAGATGAACTTTTTGATATAGTAATCTTTGATGAGGCTTCTCAAATGTATATAGAAAATGCTATACCAAGTATATATAGGGCTAAAAAAGTTATAATAGCTGGTGATGACAAGCAGTTAAAACCAAGTAGTATTTTTAAAACTTCCATTAATAATGAAATTGAGGAAGAAGATATGGAAGAGGAATTTGAGGATTTAGCTGCAATTGAAGAGGAAAGTTTATTAGATTTAGCTAAAGTAAATTATAAAAGTGTATGTCTAAATTATCATTATAGATCTAAGTATGAAGAACTTATAAACTTTTCAAATTATGCCTTTTATGATGGTAAATTAAAGATTTCTCCAAATTTAGTAGGTAAAGAGTCAAATATTAGACCTATTGAAAGAGTTTTTTGTAAAGAGGGTAGTTGGATTAACACAGAAAATTTAGAAGAAGGTAATAAGGTTGTTGAATTACTACATAAGATATTAAAAGGAAGAAGAAATAAGGAAAGTGTAGGAATAATTACCTTTAATATAAAACAAAAAAACTTAATAGAAAATCTACTTGAAAAGAAAGCACAGGAGGATAAGGAGTTTAGAAATTTATATATAAATGAAATTGACCGTATTGAAAATAATGAGGATATAAGTTTATTTGTTAAGAATATAGAAAATGTACAAGGCGATGAAAGAGATATAATTATCTTTTCTATAGGATATGCTAAAAATGAAAAGGGAAGAGTATCAGTAAACTTTGGTTCTTTATCTCAAGAAGGAGGAGAAAATAGGTTAAATGTTGCAATAAGTAGAGCTAAGAAGAAAATATATGTAGTCACATCAATTGAACCTGAAGAACTTAATGTAGAAAATGTTAAAAATAAAGGAGCTATATTGTTTAAAAAATATCTTCAATATGTAAGAGCAGTTCATAATGATAATAAGGAAGAACAAGAATCTATACTAAATTCATTACTAAATTCTGAAAATAATAGTTCAAAGGAAGCAACCTTTGATAGTGATTTTGAAATGGAAGTATATGATAGGTTAGTAGAAAAAGGTTATGCTGTGCATACTCAAGTTGGAGTTTCAGGGTATAGAATAGATATGGCAATATATGATGAAAATGAGGATAAATATGTTCTTGGCATTGAATGCGATGGTTCTGCTTATCATAGTTCAAAATCAGCAAGAGAAAGAGATATACATAGACAAAGATATCTTGAGTCAAGAGGATGGAATATAATAAGAATTTGGAGTAAACATTGGTGGGATAATCCAAAGAAAGAAATTGAAAGAATTGAAAGCAAATTAAATAAAATAAAAAGAAATAAAAAGAATATTTCTTAGAAAAAATAAAAATATACCTCTATATTTAATATAGAGGTATATTTTTTTAAAAGAGAAAAGCTAAAATTTATTAAGATACAAATCTTTTAGCACACCAGCCTATATTACCATTATAATTAACTTTTAAGTAATCTCCACTTTCTTCTAAGATTAAAACCTTATTTCCTTTACTCATTACAGTTAATCTAGAGGAGGCCTTTGAATCCTTAGAAGAATGTAGCCACAAACCACTATGGGCTATGATGCTTCCTTCCCTTAAAGCTTCTTTCTTGTTTTCCTTTTCTTTATTACTTACTAAGGAAGAATCCTTTGAATTTACTGGGTTAGTTAAATATTTTAAAGAACACCAACCAGTTTCTCCATCTTGAGAAATTTTAGCAAAGTCATTACTTTCTTCTAATATAGTAACCTTTGTTCCCTTAGGCATAATTTTTATTCTAGAAGAAGAACTTGAATCTTTAGAAGAGTGTAGCCATAAGCCACCATTAGCCTTTACATAAGAGACCTTATTTAAGGTTTCTTCTTTCTTTTCAGGAGAAGGAGAGTTTTCCTCTTTTTTATTATCTTTAGGACTTTCCTTTTTATCTTCCTTTTTTATATCCTCTTTAATTTCCATTTTATAAGTGATTGGTTTACTTAAATATTCCTTTGCACAGTAGCCAACTTCTTCATTATATTGAACCTTAAACCATTCTCCTTTATCTTCTAAGATTTTAACCTTAGAACCTTCTTCCATAAGGGTTAATCTAGAGGAAGCATAAGAATTTTTAGAAGAGTGAAGCCATAGACCACCATTGGCTTTTACAGTAGCACTTTTAACATCCTCTACTATAACTTTTTTATTTTCTTCTATAGGTTTATTACTATTCTTATTTTCTTCAATAGTTTTTTTAGGTTCTTCCTTTTTAGCTTCTTCTTTCTTAGGAGTTTCCTTAGGGGATTCTTCTTTAAGGGTAACAATATCTTTTACATAGTCCTTTGAACAGTAACCAGTAATTCCACTATAATCTACCTTAAACCAAGAACCCTCCTCCTTTAAAATTTTAACCTTAGAACCATTATCCATTAAAGAAATTCTAGAGGAGATGTAAGTATTTTTAGAGGAGTGAAGCCATAGACCACCATTAGCTTTTATAGTGGCAATTTTTAAAGGAGCTTCCTCTAAAAGCTTATTTTCTTCCTTAGGTTTAGAGTTTTCCTCTTTATTTAAAGAAGAATTTTCCTCCTTAGGAGTGCTTTTTAAAAGTTCTAAAGAGGAATCATCCTTAGTATTTGGAGAGTTTTCCTCTAAAAAATCAGTATATTTATTGCTTATATAAGCCTTTTCTCCATTATAAAGAACTTGAAACCATCCATTAGAAGCCTTTCCAATTACAGTAAAGTCATCTCCCTTTGAGGCAAGTCCAAGAGCTTTTACACCAGAAGTTGTAGGAAAAGGTTTTTCATTAACATATACATCCTGTCTAGCAGTTACCTTTCCCTTTAAAGGAGTAACCTTAAAATCTCCTATAACTAAATTTGTTTTAGTAATATTAGAGTTTTCTTTTTTATTTTCTCCCTTATATTTATAATATCTGGTAGCCTTATACTGTCTATTATATCCATTTTCCTTACTAGGAACTTGTCCATTTAAATTACGTTGAGAATAGGCTTTGCCATAAAGATAGGCTTCATTTCCCATTACATAGGCAATTCCCTTTTCTTTATCCTTCCAGCCCATAAAACACATTGTATGATGTTCTCCACAAAAGATAATATCTCCCTTTTGTATATTTGAAAAATCTCTATGAAGTTCCCAGTTATTATTTTCAAGCCAGTTCCAAAAGTTTGAGGTATAGGCAATATGCTTTGGCACAGGAACTCCAATAGCTCTTAAAGAGGCCCCTTGAAAATAAACACAGGTATTACTTCTATCTCCATTATGAAGGTCAATAGCTTCTTTCATTGCCTTGCTTTGATTTTCCTTAGAGCTTTCATATTCATAAAGTCTTTTATTAATTTCTGAGGCAAAGTCTGAAGAGGTAGACTCCTTTTTAAAATCCTTATTATTATCCTTATTAACAGGTAAGATTACTTCTTCCATAGTAGGTTTTTCTAAAACCATATTATCTTTTTTATTAATAGTGTCATTATCCTTAGGAGCTTCTTTTTCTTTAGAAGGAACTTCCTCCTTTTTCTCATTTTTTAAAGGTTTAATATCCTCTTCCTTTTTATTCTTTGGAGTTTCCTTCTTTTTTTCTTCCTCCTTTTTAGGAGGAGCTTCTTTACTTTTTGTATTATTACTTTTAACTACAGCAACCTTATCATCAGATAAATCAACATTTATTTTATCCTTTTGTTGTTCTTGAGGTTGTTGCTGAACTACTGCTACAGCCATAAAATCATCTCCTATTTTCTTAAGTTTAAAATAGTTGTATAGTACTTAAATTTTCCATGTAATTATAACATAATTAAGAATGTTAATAAATGGTTTATTTTAAGTAAATAAAATTAAATATTTATTTAAAATTTATTAAATAAACTTTTCTTTAAGAGTTTTCACCTTAGAAAATACCTTTAAGAAAGAAATATGATTATTTAAAAAGAAAAAAGTAAAAAAATATTACTTTATAGGCTTGTAAACGTTTTGTTAATTGTGGTTTTTGTAAGAATAAGGGAGAGAAATTTTAAATATATATATAATGTGGACATGTTTACTTTTTAGTATAAGGGGGAATAGAGAAAATGCTTAAAAACAAAAAAATAATTGCTTTACTATTAGGAGGAGTTATTGGAGCATCATCTATTTTAGCAGGTTGTGGAAATTCTTCAGGAGGAGGAGCTTCTGCTGGAGGAGAAGGTGAAGAACCTGTTAATTTAGTTTGGTATGTAATAGGTAAACCTCAAACAGATGGTGAATTAGTAGAGGAGGAAGTTAATAAGTATATTAAAGACAAAATAAACGTAACTGTAGACATAAAACATATTGACTTTGGTGATTATAGTCAAAAAATGAATGTAATTGCAAACTCAGGGGAAGAATATGATTTAGCCTTTACTTGTTCATGGGCCTTCCCATATTTAGAAAATGCAAGAAAAGGAGCTTTCTTAGAATTAAATGACCTTATAGAAAGTAATGGGGCAGACCTTAAAGAAGTTATAGATGAAAGACTTTGGAAGGGTGCTGAAGTTGATGGAAAGATTTATGGAATTCCAAACCAAAAGGAAATAGCCCTAGCACCTATGTGGGTTTTTGATAAGGAGCTTGTAGAGAAGTATGATATTCCATATCAAGATATTCATACTGTAGATGACTTAGAGCCATGGTTAAAGGTAATAAAAGAAAATGAGCCAGACTTTGTTCCATTTTATACTCAAGGAGATGGTATTCCTATAGAAGGAATTGAGGATATTACTTCAGGTTTAGGAATATTTGTAGATGATGAAACTTTAACTGTTCAAAATATGTATGAAACAGAGGAAGTTAAGCATTTATTTAAGAAATTAAGAGAATTTTATGAAAAAGGATATATAAATCAAGATGCAGCAGTTAGTAATATGAAAAATGAGGTTAAGAGATTTGTATGGAAAGCAGATGGACAACCTTATGCTGAAAATATATGGGGACAATCTTTAGGAAGAGAAGTTGTTACATCTCCAATAGTTTCTTCAGCAGTTACTAATGCTTCAACTACAGGAGCTATGACTGCTATATCTTCAACTTCTAAACATCCAGAAAAAGCTATGGAGCTTATAAACTTAGTAAATACAGATGTTACTTTAAGAAATATGTTAATGTATGGTTTAGAGGGAACTCACTATGAAAAGGTTAGTGATAATCAAATTAAGAGAGATCCAAATGGACCATATAGTGTTACAAACTGGGCTTATGGAAACTTATTTGACACTTATGTTTTAGATAATGACCCAGTAGATAAGTGGGATGCTTTTGAAGAATTTAACCAATCTGCAAAAACTTCTCCAATTTTAGGCTTTAAGTTTGATTCAGAGCCAGTTACAACTCAAATGTCTGCTGTAGGAAATGTATTTAAAGAGTTCTTAAAGGCATTATATACAGGTTCTGTAGATACTGAAGAAACTTTAGAGAAGTTAAATAAGAAGTTATATGATTCAGGCTTAGAGGAAATAAAGGTTGAATTACAAAAACAATTAGACCAATGGAAAGCAGAGAATAAATAAAAAGGGGCTTAAAATAGAGATTTAAATATTAGGGGGCTTTAGGAATAAAATTAAATAGAAAAAAATAAAATGTGTAAAGGGAGAGTGTATTAAAATATAATAAAATTTATCTTAATACATTCCCTTTATTTTTTAATATTATAAGGGAGGATTTTAATAACATGGCAAGATTTACTTTACCAAGAGATATATATTACGGAAAAGATTCCTTAGAGATTTTAAAAAGTTTAGAGGGAGAGAGAGCCTTTATTGTAATTGGGGGAGGCTCAATGAAAAGATTTGGATTTTTAGATAAAATTTTAGATTACTTAAAAGAAGGTGGTTTAGAAACAAAGGTTTTTGAAGGCGTAGAACCAGACCCTTCTGTAGAAACTGTTATGAAGGGTGCAAAGGAGATGGAAGAATTTAAGCCAGACTGGATAATTGCCTTAGGGGGAGGTTCACCTATAGATGCTGCAAAGGCTATGTGGATTTTTTATGAGTATCCTGATTTTACCTTTGAAGAAGCTACTGTTCCTTTCTCCTTACCTAAGCTTAGAAAAAAGGCGAGATTTGTGGCTATTCCATCAACTTCAGGTACTGCAACAGAGGTAACTGCCTTTTCAGTAATAACTGATTATAAAGCTAAAATAAAATATCCTTTAGCAGATTTTGAAATAACTCCAGATATAGCAATTTTAGATTCTTCTTTAGCAGAAACTATGCCAGAGAAGTTAGTTGCACACACAGGAATGGATGCCTTAACTCATGCTATTGAAGCTTATACAGCAAGTTTAAGGTCTAATTTTTCAGACCCATTAGCTCTAAAGGCAATTGAACTTATAAATCTAAATTTAATAGATTCTTATAAAGGAGATAAAAAGTGTAGAGAGGAGATGCATGAGGCTCAATGCTTAGCTGGAATGGCTTTTTCAAATGCACTTTTAGGAATAGTTCACTCTATGGCACATAAGGTAGGGGCAGTTTTCCATATTCCTCATGGCTGTGCAAATGCAATATTCTTACCTTATGTAATTAAATATAATAGAAAAGCTTGTGAAGATAGATATGCAAATATTGCAAGACATATTGGCTTAAAGGGAGAAGAGGATAAGAGTTTTACAGAGGCTTTAATTAACTTAATAAATGATTTTAATAAAAAGCTTAATATACCATCTTCCATGAAGGAATATGGCATAGAAGAGGAGGACTTTAAAAATAATCTTAAGTTTATAGCCCATAATGCTGTTTTAGACCCATGCACAGGTTCAAATCCAAGAGAAATTGATGATGAAACTATGGAAAAATTATATACTTGTGCCTATTACGGAGAAGAAGTTGACTTTTAAAGGAAGTTGACTTTTAAAGGAAGTTGACTTTTAAAGAGGGAAATTTTTAGTTATATAGTAGTTAAAAATAGAGAAAGGATTGGATTGTATTAAACTCAAAGCTTTATAAAACCTTAGGAGGATTTAATACAATCCTATTTTTAATTTTATACTTTAACTTTGAGAGGGGTAATTTATGTTTAAAATTTTAGAGAAAAGATATTTAAATGATTTTGTGTACTTAATGAAAATTGAGGCTAAGAGAGTTGCTAAAAAAGCTAAGCCTGGTCAGTTTATTATACTTAAAACAGATAAAAAGGGAGAGAGGATTCCTTTAACAATTGCAGATTATAATAGTGAAGAAAACAGCGTTACAATTGTTGTTCAAGCCTTAGGTGCAAGTACTATAGACCTTGGCCATTATAATGATGGAGATTATATAGAAGATTTTTTAGGTCCTTTAGGAAGAGAAAGTGATTTTATATATGAGGATTTAGAAGAATTAAAAAAAGAAAATATTATTTTTATTGCAGGAGGAGTAGGAGCAGCTCCTGTTTATCCACAGGTAAAGTGGTTATATAATCATGGGATTTTAGCAGATGTTATAGTTGGAGCAAGAAGCAAAGAACTACTTATTTTTAAGGAGGAACTTGAAAAGGTTTCTAGGAATTTATATATAGCTACAGAGGACGGAAGTTATGGTTTTAAGGGAAGGGTAACCAATCTTTTAGAGAATTTAGTTAAGGAAAAGGGCATAAATTATAATAGAGCAATTGTAATTGGTCCCATGGTAATGATGAAGTTTACCTCTCTTCTTACAAAGGAGCTTAATATTAAAACTACAGTTAGCTTAAATCCTATAATGGTAGATGGTACAGGAATGTGTGGTGCTTGTAGGGTTACTGTTGGAGGAGAAGTTAAGTTTGCCTGTGTGCATGGACCAGAATTTGATGGGCATTTAGTAGATTTTGATGAATCAATTAGAAGACAAGCTCTTTATAAAACAGAGGAAGGAAGAGCATTTTTAAAGATTAAAGAGGGTGAAAGTCATAGTCATGGAGGCTGTGGCTGTAGAGGAGATGTGGAAAATGAGTAGTTTAAAGGGTAAAAGAATAAAACAAGGAGAGCAAGATTCTATAGAGAGAAGAAGTAACTTTAAGGAGGTTTCCTTAGGATATAAGGAAGAAGAGGCTATTTGTGAAGCTAAGAGATGCTTAAACTGTAAGAAGCCAAACTGTGTTTTAGGATGTCCTGTTTCTGTAGATATACCTTCTTTTCTTTCTTATGTAAAGGAAGGAGATTTTGCTTCTGCCTTTTATGAGGTTTCAAAATATAATTCTCTTCCTGCTATTTGTGGAAGAGTTTGTCCACAAGAATCTCAATGTGAGGGAAATTGTGTTTTAGGAATAAAGGGAGAGGCTGTAGCTATTGGAAATCTAGAAAGATTTGTAGCTGATTTTGCAAGAAAAAATAAAATAAGTCTTAACAAAAAGGAAGGGGAAAAGAGTTTTAAGGAAAAGGTTGCAGTAATTGGAAGTGGTCCTGCTGGTTTAAGTTGTGCTGGAGAGTTAGCAAAAAGAGGATATGAGGTTACAATCTTTGAAGCACTTCATGAGGCAGGGGGAGTTTTACTTTATGGTATTCCAGAATTTAGGCTTCCAAAGGAAGAGGTACTTAAATATGAAATAGAGGAAATAGAAAGTTTAGGAGTTAAAATAGAGAAAAATGTAGTAGTTGGAAAAACTATAGACCTTTCTGATTTAATAGAGGAGGAAGGATTTAAAGCAATATTTATAGGTTCTGGTGCAGGACTTCCTAAGTTTATGGGAATAAAGGGAGAAAATTCTAATGGAGTTTTTTCTGCTAATGAACTTTTAACTAGAGTAAATCTTATGCAAGCTTTTAAGGAAGAAAGTTTTACTCCTATAAATCTAGGAAAAGAGGTTGCAGTAGTTGGTGGAGGAAATGTAGCTATGGATGCAGCAAGAACAGCCTTAAGATTAGGAGCAAAAACTCATATAATTTATAGAAGAAGTGAAAAGGAGTTACCAGCTAGATTAGAGGAGGTTCATCATGCAAAGGAGGAAGGAGTTATTTTTGATGTACTAACAAATCCTAAGGAAATTTTATGTGATGAGAAGGGTTGGGTAACTGGAATTAAGTGTGTAAAGATGGAATTAGGAGAAGAAGATTCCTCAGGAAGAAGAAGACCTATTGAAGTTGAAAACTCAGAGTTTTTACTTAAGGTAGATAGTGTAATTATGTCCCTTGGAACATCACCAAATCCTCTTCTTTTACAAAGTACTAAGGGATTAAAGGGAGATAAGAGAGGATGTCTTTTAGTAGAGGAGGAAACTTTAAAAACTTCCTTAGAGGGAGTTTATGCAGGGGGAGATGCTGTTACAGGAGCAGCTACAGTAATTTTAGCTATGGGTGCTGGGAAAAAGGCAGCAAAAGCTATAGATGAATACTTAAGAGAAAAAGAGGAGTTAAAAAAGGGTTTAGAGGAAAATAAATAATATTTTATGAGAAAGAAAAAAAGCATACTACTTCCTTTAATATTATTTATTATAGCCTTATCTCCCCTTTTAGTTTTTTATATTTTACTTCCCTTAAGTGCTATAAAAATTCTTTTACTTTTAGTTTATTTAGTTTTTTCTTATGGTATTTTAACACTTATATACAAAATAAATTATGAATATTTTTGCAGAGATTGTTTTGAAAGTTTTCATGTAAATCCCTTTAAAAAAGAGGAAATAAGATGCAAAAGATGTAAGGGAATAAATGTTATTAAGGAGGTTTTTGTATCTAAGGAAGAACTTTGTGATTTTAATGAGGATTAATATTATTAATTTGTAAAGAATGTTTTTGTGAAACAAAATTGACACAGTTTTAGGGTATAATTCTAAAGAAAAATTTATGTGATTTTTAATAGGAGGTAGAAAAATGCGAAGAGGAACAAATCCTGCCTTAGAAGCTGGTTTTGAAAAGGCTGTAAGTACAGATAAAAGTATTATGACTGTAAAAGGAACCATAGTAAAGATATTAATACTAACAGCTATTTTAGGAGTTGCCTTTGTCTATAGCTATATGGCTTTTCAAAATCCAAGTATAAACTATAAAAGTGCTTTAATAGTTTCTTCTATAGGTGCCTTGATTTTAGGAATATTAACATCCTTTATGCCTAAAATTGCTCAATATACAGCAGTTTTTTATGCAGCCTTTGAGGGAGTTTTATTAGGTTCTATTTCAAGAGCTTTTGAAAATATCTTTGGAGGAATAGTATTTCCAGCTATACTTTTAACTATCTGCTGCTTAGTTGTTACTCTATTTATATATAGAAGATCTCAAAGTTTAGCTGACAGAATGCGTAAGGGAGTATTTATAGCTATATTATCTATAGGCCTTGTTTACCTTTTAGGTATGGTACTTAGTTTATTTAATATAACTTTACCTATATACAATTCAGGAATTATAGGTATTGCCTTTAGTTTATTTGTTGTAATAATAGCTACTATAAGCTTAATTATGGATTATGACTTTATATTAAAGGCTTCAACTTATAAATATCCAAAGTATATGGAGTGGTATGGAGCCTTTGGCTTAATGGTAACTTTAATATGGTTATATACTGAAATATTAAATTTATTCTCTAAAATTTCAGACAATCAATAAATAAAAAAGTCTTTTAGGAGTTTTTCTAAGAGACTTTTTTTATTTTAAAGTAAAATTTATGTCTTTTAAGATTTTTTAAGGGAAACTTTGCTATTTCTTTTAAATTTAATAATAAAAACTAAGTAAAGGGTAATTTTTAAAGGATTTTTTTTAAGAATATAAAAAAGTTTTCTTAAAAATAAGGGGATAAAAAGTAAAATATTTGAAATAAATCAAAAGGGACTATTTACATATATAGTAAATAAAGTATAATTATTATAAAGACTTCTTAAAAACTATGGCTATATATGAGGAATTTTAGAGATATTTATATAAAAATTATATTAAGTAGTAGATTATGGGAGGATTTTATGGAGAATAAAAAGGAAGATACCCTGATAGAAGAATTTAATGACTTAGTTTCAGAAATAAGCAAATCAGTTTTTGATAAATCTATTTATAGGGATTTAAAACTTACAGAAGAGAATTTAATAAAGACCCTTACAAGTACTTCAGAGAAGACTGCTACAATAAATAGAAATAACTTAATTAGTCTACAAAACAATATAAAGGTTATATTAGATAAAGCTATAGAGGATTTTAATTTAGGGGTTAAAGAGGGAGAAGAAAACTTTGAAAAAAAGGCCTCTAAATTTTTAAATAGCTTAGAAGAGTTAACCTATAAGTCTAAGGAAAATCTTTTTATTCTAAGAGAGAAGGCAGAAGATACCTCTAAGGATATAGAGAAGATTAAAGGCAATTTAGATGAAATAAATAGAAATATTTTTGACTTATCTAAAGAGGAAGGAATTCAAAATATAAATCTTTTAAAGCATATGTCTCTAGAGCTAAAGGAAAAAATAAATAAAAACAATACTGTTTTAAAAGAGCATATTGACACTTTAGATGAAATAGATAAAATGTTAAAGGGTGAATGCTTAAAAATAATGAATTCTGTAAATAAGCTAGAAAATAGGCTAAAGGTTAGCAAAATAGAAAACAAAGAAAACTTTTTAGGCCTTAAAGAATACTTAGGAGAGGGCTTTGAGGACATAAACACAACCTTTGAAAAGGATTTTAAAGAGATTGAAAATCTTTTTGAAATTGGCAATTCTGAATTAAATAATTCCCTAGAAATTTTAAATAACAATATAGAAAAATACAACCTAGACTTAATAGATTCCACAAGAAGACTTAGTGAAAGGGTAAATCTTTTAGAAAAGAAGATAAATAATATAAAAAAAGAAGATAATACAGAAAGTTTTTTTAAGGAAGAGTTAAAAAAAGATATGGATAGAAAATACTACTTTTTACTTTTTCTTATAGCTTTTATAGGATTTTTAGTTTTATTTTTTTAGGAGAAAAATATGGTTTTAAAGGATTTAGAAGAAAAGCTTTTTAAGGAGGAAATTTTAAATAAAAAGAAAAGAGAAGATATGTTTTTATCTCTTTATAAAAATTTAGAAGAATATAAAAAAGAACATAAGGTTTCTATTATAACCTTAAGACTTAGAGAATATATTTCCTCTTTAAAAAGTTATAATTTAAAGTTAAAAGAAATAAAGGGTGATTTAAAAGAAGGAGACCTTGCACTTTTGGCAAAACATATAGATTTTTATTTAAAGGAGAATGATTTTAAGTTACTTTCCTTAAAAAAAGAAAAGCTTACTTCTTTAGAGGAGAGCCTTTTAGAAGAAGTAATAGTTAGCTTAAAGTATAATATTTTAGAGCCTATTAAAGAATATAGAGAAAATCTTAAGGAAGAATATTTAAAGCATAATAAATGTCGATTAGACTTTGGACTTTCTACAAAAAAGATAAGGGAAGATTTTTTAAAGGATTTAAAATCTTATATGGAAGAGGCAAATAAGAAGGTAAAGGAAGAATTAAGTTTAAAATATAAGAATCTTTTAAGAGAAATTAAAATAAACTTAAAGGAGGAATTTAATTTAGATTTATTAAAAATAATAAGAGATGATTTTTTACAGCTAAAGCTTATAAACTCTAAAATTCTTTCTCTTTATAAAGTTTATGAAGAAAAAATCTATGAAAGCTTTTTTGAGGCTTTAAGTTCTTTTTCCTTAAGTGAAGATAAAGGAGAGAAAGATTATAAAGAGGAAGAGGGTTATTATAAGTTATTAAACAAAAGATTTTTAAAATTAATAGAAGGCTTTAATAAGGGCTTTATGAAAAACAGGCTTTTATTTGATATAGAAAATTTTATAAATCATGAAAGTTTAGAGAGAAAGATGGAAATTGAGCTTTTATATTCTTTAGATTTTTTTAAGGATAAATATCTAAAGCTTATAGATGAGATGATTTTTAATTTAAAGGAGGATTTAGAGGAAAAATTATATTTTGATTTTCAAAAAGACTTTGGGGATATATATTCCTTAGAGGAGCAAAAGCTTCTTTTAGATAAGATTTATTTAAGTTTAAAAGAAGTAAGCCTTTCAGACTTTAGTTACGTAAAATTAATTCACTATTTAAACTTTAGCAAGGAAAATAATATTTAGCATATTTTTAGAAATTTATAAATTTATCTTAGGGATTACAGATAAAAATATCCATATA
This sequence comes from Clostridium sp. TJA038, assembly GCF_058310255.1. Lineage (NCBI taxonomy): Bacteria > Bacillati > Bacillota > Clostridia > Eubacteriales > Clostridiaceae > Clostridium > Clostridium sp. TJA038. The sequence continues at coordinate 956,685 of NZ_JBZEFA010000001.1, forward strand.
TTAATAAAAACTTTAAATTTGTAAAAATATGTAGTATTATAAAGGTGTCTATAGAAAAGAGTAGGGGGTAATATTGTGAAGAAAAAGGTAGTGTTCCCTATGGTTATTATAATACTTATTCTAGGAGTTTTTCTTTCTGTTTATGTTAAAAATTGTACCTCTTTAAATATGAAAGAGGGAGAAGTTGTTGCTATGAAATATTATATGAATAAAGAAAGAAGTGAAAATTATCACAATGTATCTAAGCATTTAGAAAAGGAGAGCCTTGAGGAATTAAAAGAGGTATTAAGAGAGTGTGAAAACACAGAGAAAAAGAACTTTGAACCTATAATAGATAGTGATAGAAAATTATACATCTTTTTAAAAAATAGTGATGTAATTGTTATAACAAACAATAGTATAGATGAAGAAAAATACATAGTTGAGTATCCTAATTACTCAATTTTAGGAGGAAGTAATAAGTCTAAATACCTTGTAATAAATTCAGATAGGTTAAAAAATTTATTTTTAAACATAGAAAACTCTCTTGAAGGTGTAAACGATTTTGGGGACAGGGTGAAAATTTAGAAGATTTATGGTAAAATTAAGAAAGTATTAAAAGCGATTTAAGGTTTTTAAATCGCTTTTTATTATTTTTATTAAACTAAGGTTAAAATAACATAAGAAACAATATTTCATAAGATAAAAAAAGGAGAGAACAAAAGTGAATGAAAAATTAAAAGATAGACTAAAGCTTACCTTAAAAGTTGCTTTTATAGGAATAGTTTTAGTTTTAGTTATCCTTGGATTTAAAAATATGTTTAAAGAATTTAATATGAAATACTTTAATATGTACAGAGATAGACTTCATTTTTTTAAACTTATCTTAATTTCTTTACTTGGCATTTTTGCCTATTTACCCCTATCAATTTATGATTTTTTCTTAAAGGAAAATGTAGGAATAAAATTAAAAAACACAAGGCTTTATAAATATTCCTTTATAGCAAGTTCTATTGCAAGTTTTTTAGGTTTTGGTGGTGCAACCTCCCTAGCCTTTAAGCAGTATTTTTATGGAGGATATGTAGAGGATAAAAAAAAGCTTTTAAAGGAAATTGGAAAGATTGTCTTTTTAAATTTAACAGGTCTTTCTATTCTTTGCATAATTTATCTTTTTTTAGAGTTTAAGAGCATAAAAGCTTTAGGAATAATAAAATATGTAGTTTATATAGTTTCTCTTTATGCTCCTTTAGTTCTTTTAAAATCTTTATATAATTATAAGAAAAATAAGGAAGAAGCTAAATTTACCATAAGAGTTGTATTAATATCCTTTTTAGAGTGGACTTTAAATATGCTTCTTATATACATAATTCTTAGAATTACAGGTGCTTTAGTAGATATTAAGGAGTTTTTTTATGTCTATGTAAGAGCAACTTCAATTGGAATAGTTAGTATGGTACCAGGAGGACTTGGAACCTTTGATTTAACTTTTATAGAGGGCTTTAAGAATCTAGGAGTTCCCATAGAGCAAAGTTTTTTAGTTTTGATTTTATATAGAATAAGTTATTTTGTATTACCAGCTTTAATAGGACTTATTTTATATATTCACGAATTTGGTATGAATTTTAGAAATCTTATAAATAATAGAAAAAATCTTAAATAGATTTTTAAAAATTCTAGACTTTTCCTAGTATTTTTTTATTTTAAAATTTAAGGTAAAAATAAGGTTTGTGAAACTTTAAATTAATATTTTAGAAGTAAAATAAGAAAATAAAGCCATTTATTCTTACAATAATGTAAGTGAAAAGAAAGATTAAAAAATGGATATTGAGAATAGGAGGGTGTATAATAAATTTTGACTTTGAATATTGGGAGGACAACAGGTGAAGGTAAATGTAAAAGTAAATGAAAAGGTAAAGCTATTTTTAAAAATAGCCTTCGTTTCTGTAGTAATACTTTTTATAGTTAAGGAGTTTACTTCAGTTTTTAGAAATTTTAATTCATCTTATTTCTTTATGTATAGAAATAAGTTAAACTTTTTAAACTTATTAATAATTGCAATTTTAGGCATAATATCTTATATTCCTTTATCTTTTTATGATTTTATTTTAAAGAAAAAGGTTGGAATTAGGTTAAAAAACAGAAAGCTTTATAAGTATTCATGGATTGCAAGCTCCCTTGCAAGTTTACTAGGCTTTGGAGGAGCAAGTTCTTTAGCCTTTAAGCAATATTTTTATGGAGATTATGTAGAGGATAAAAGAAAGCTATTAAAAGAAATTGGTAAGATAGTAGCTTTAAATTTAACAGGCTTATCAATAGTTTGTCTTACCTATATGCTGCTTAGAATATACTCATGGAATAATATTGGCATAATAAAATATGCTATAGGAATAATTGCTCTATATGCACCAGGATACATAATTTATTCTGCTTACAAATATAGAAAAACAAAGGATAAGTTAGAGTTTTTAAGCACTTTAGGAATTATATTCATATCTTTTTTAGAATGGCTTACAACCATAATTTTAATTTATGCAACCTTAATCATAACAGGCGCAACTATAAGTTTCTTTAATTTTTTACCAATATATATTGAGGCTGCTGTTGTTGGAATTTTAAGTTTAATTCCTGGGGGAATTGGTACCTTTGATTTAACCTTTATGAGTGGTTTAGAGGTTTTAGGTATTCCTATAGAACAGAGCTTGTTAGTTATAATATTATATAGAATTAGTTATTACATAATACCAGCTATTATAGGTATATTACTTTTTGTTCATGATTTTGGAGGAAAGATAAATGAAAAGTTTAATGGCTTACCTTATGAAATAGTATCTAAGGTAGCATATAAAATAGTTATTCTTTTAGTTTTCATATCTGGATGCATTATAGTTTTATCTAATATAGTGCCTGAATATCTTTTAAGAATAAAGTTTTTAAAAGCAATTTTAGGAAATCAAATTTTAGGATTATCTATTGGTATGAGTGTTATTTTAGGATTTTTAATAATATTAATGTCTCTTATGCTAAAATATAGAGCTAAAAGCATATACAAGGTAAGTATTATTTTATTTATCTTAGGAATAATTTTATCCTTAACTAAGGGAATTAACATATATGAGTTAATATTTTTAGTTTTAGTTGCTTATCTTTTATATTTAAGTAGAGGAATGTTTTATAGAGAAAGCTTTGTAGTTAGCTTAAAAAATACCCTAATAGATTCATCAATACTTTTTATATCTTTTATATCCTACTTTTTTATTTTATCAACCTTTGGAAAACACTTAAAATATGTAGGAATAGTTCGTAAGATGCCTTATAAAATGGCTTATAAGTTTGGTTTTATAGCTTTTGTTTTAATAACTGTAATATATGTTGCTATTTACTTTTTAAATAGAAGAAGAAAAATCCCTGTAAATACCTTTGATTCTTGCAAAAGTTATGTAGAGGAAATAATTAAATCTTACAAGGGAGATTCCCTAACTCATTTAGTCTTTTTAAAGGATAAATATATTTATTTAAATGAGAAAAAGGATTTATTTATTCAATATGAAGTTTATGGAGATAAACTTTTTGTCTTAGGAAATCCTGTAGGAAATAAGGAAAACCTATTTAGAGAAATAGAAAACTTTTGTGAATATGCAGATAAATATGGATACACTCCAGTTTTTTATCAAATAGATGAGGATATGATAAGTTATTTACACTCAAATGGATATGACTTTATGAAAATAGGAGAAGAAGCTAAGGTTTCTGTAGAGGATTTTAAAGTTGTTGGAAACAAGATGAAAAGTTTAAAAACTTCAAGAAGTAAGGTAACTAAGGAAGGATACACTTTTCATATGGTTAATCCACCTTTTTCAGAGGAATTTTTATTTTCCTTAAGAAAGATTTCAGATGAATGGTTAGATGGAAGAAAAGAAAAAGGCTTCTCTGTAGGGTTTTTTGATGAAGATTATTTAAATAAAGCACCTATTGCTATTTTAAAGGATAAAGAGGGAGAGATAAAAGCCTTTGCAAATATAATGCCAATGTATGATTTAGAAAGTTTTTCTGTAGATTTAATGAGGTTTAGTAAAAACACCCCAAGAGGAGTTATGGATTTTATGTTTATAAACTTAATTGAATATGGAAAAGAAGAAGGTTATAAAGTTTTCAATATGGGAATGGCACCTTTAGCTAATGTTGGCTTATCTAAATATGCCTTTTGGAATGAGAAATTAGCTCTTCAATTTTATGAAAACGGACAAGCGCTTTACTCCTTTAAAGGATTAAGAAGATTTAAGGAGAAGTTTAGTCATACTTGGGAATATAAATATATAGCCTATAGAAGAAATACCTCTATACTTATAACTGTAATACAGGCAGCTTTAGTTTGCTCAAGAAGTAGAGACGTAGAGGAGAGCATAATTTTTAGAAGCTTAAAAAGTGCTTTTAAGTAAGAAAATAAATTAATTAAATATTATAATATTTTAAGGGGATAAATATTTATCCTCTTATTTTTTGATTTAAAATAATTCTTAGTTTAAAATAAGTTTAATAAACTTATTTTAAAAGGAGATGAGAATATGAAAAAAATTAACTGGGGAATATTAGGCCCTGGAAGTATTGCCTGTGATTTCGCTAAGGCTTTAAATAGAGTAAATGGAGAAGTTTATGCTGTAGCTTCTAGAAACAAGGAGAGAGCTAATGATTTTGCTAAAGAATATAAGGTGCAAAAAGCTTATGGAAGTTATGAGGAGCTTATAGAGGATGAGAAAGTAGATGTAATTTATATATCAACTCCTCATAGTAATCATTATGAGTATATTATAAAAAGCTTAAAAAATAATAAGAATGTTTTATGTGAAAAAGCAATAACAGTAAATAAAAAAGAGCTAGAAGAGGCTATAAAAATAGCTAATGAAAAAAATCTAATTTTAGAAGAAGCAATGACTTTATTTCATATGCCTTTATATGAAAAACTTTTAGAAAAAATAAATAATAAGGATTTAGGAAAGGTAAATATGATTCAAGTTTCCTTTGGAAGTTTTAAGGAGTATGATGAAAGCAATAGATTTTTTAATCTTTCTTTAGCAGGAGGAGCTCTTTTAGATATTGGAACATATGCTTTATCCTTTGCAAGATATTTTTTATCTAGTATGCCAGAGGAGATTTTAAGTACAGTTAAAAAGGCTAAAACTAAGGTAGATGAAGAATCAGGTATAATTTTAAAAACAAGAGAAGAGGAAATTGCAACTATAGCTTTAGCCTTTAGGTCTAAAATGCCTAAAAGAGGCGTGGTTTCCTGTGATAATGGTTTTATAACTGTTGATAATTTCCCAAGGGCTAATAAGGCTCAAATAAATTACTTAGATGGAAAAGTGGAAGTTTTGCAGTATGGAGAAGAAGAAAAAGCTTTAGATTATGAAGTTTTATTTATGGAAGAAAGAATAAAAGAGAAAAAAGCTTCTAATACCTTAAATTTAACTTATGATGTTATTAAGATTATGGATAAATTAAGAAAAGATTGGGAAATTAAATATCCCTTTGAAAAATAAAGAGTATAAAATTATAGGGTGAAGAACAAATGTTCTATACCCTGTATTTTAGCATTTTTATTTATAAAAAAGTAAAGGTTAAAGAAAAAACTAGGTGAATAAATCACCTAGTTTTTCTTTTAAAGTTTTTCAACCTCTGTAGCCATAGGGCCTTTTTCCCCATCCTTTATTTCAAAAGAAACAGTATCTCCTTCTTTTAAACTTTTCATAGGTCCTTTATCCTTTAGCTGAGATATATGTACAAATATATCCTCTCCTTCTTTATAGGAAATAAAGCCATATCCCTTTTCTTCATTAAACCATTTTATTACTCCAGTTTTACTGTTCATAATACATCTCCTTAAATAAAAAATTAAACAGTAATAGTATTTCATATAAAAATAAAATTAAACATATTTTTTTAGTTTTTAAATAAAAAAATAAGCAGATTAAATTTAATCTGCTTATTTTTATTGCTACCTATGTTAAGTGAAGGAAAAGGAGAATCATAAACAGGGAATGTTATATTTCACTAAACATTGTAGCCTTGTAGGTAAAAGAAAAGTGAGGTTTTATTAATTCTATTACTTCTTTATATATCTATGATTTATCTTTTTTAAATATTACAAAAAGATAAGGAAAGAATTTAAATTTTTATTTACAAATTATTTAAAAGTTATTAATATAATATATATCAAATATTTTGAAAGTTTTATTGCATTTTGGAGGTGGTATAGATGGAAAGTCTTCCCCCTAGTAGGGATTTAGAAATTAACATAAGAGGAAGAAACCTTTTATATGCCTTTATAAAAAGATATTTATAGAAATCTTCATCTTATTTATAGAAAAGAGGAAAGTATATGAAAAAGAGAATAACAAAAGAAGAATTAAAAGAACTTTTAAAAAATTTTAAGAAAGAGAAATTAAATATTTTAGAGGAAATTCATCCAGCAGATATTTTAGATTTATTAAGAGAAGATTTTGAAAATATTTATCTTATAGAGAATTTACCAGAATACACTATTGCAAAGATTATAGATTTAGCAAAGGATGAGGAAAAACTTAAGATTTTAAAGAGTTTAAAGGAAGAAAAGAAAAAGAAGATTTTTTCTTTAATAGCCTCTGATGAACTTGCAGATTTATTAGGAAACTTAAACTGTGAAGAAAGTTATAAAATACTCTCAAGCATTCCAATTAAAGAAGCTAAGGATTTAAAAAATCTTTTAGCTTACAGTAAGGATACAGCTGGGGGAATAATGGCTAAGGAATTTATTTCTGTAAAAGAATTTATAACTGTAGAGGAGACTTTAAAGGAAATTCAAAAAAGAGCAAAAGAAGTTGAAAATATTTATTATATTTATATTGTAGATGATTTTAATAATTTAAAGGGAGTTATTTCCTTAAGAGATCTTGTAGGCTTTGACTTTAAAGATAATATATTAAAGGTTTCAAAGAAAAATGTAATTACAGTACCCTTTGATTTAGATCAGGAAGAAGTTGGTAATATTTTTGATAAATATGGTTTTTTTAGCTTACCTGTAGTAGACTATGAAGATAGGCTTTTAGGTATAATAACTATAGACGACGTTATTGAAGTTATAAAAGAGGAGTCCACAGAAGATATACATCTTTTAGGGGGAGTAGATGGAGAAGAAAAGGTTAATAACACTTTAATAGAATCTGTAAAGAAAAGATTGCCTTGGCTTTTGGTAAATCTAGTAACAGCTTTTTTAGCTTCTGCTACTGTTGGAGCTTTTGAAAGCACCATAAGTAAGGTTGTTATTTTAGCTACCTTTATGCCTATTGTAGCTGGAATGGGAGGAAATGGAGGAACTCAAACCTTAACTATTATAGTAAGAGGAATAGCCTTAGGTGAGTTAAACTTTAAAAATGCAAAAAGGATTTTTCTAAAGGAAATAGGCGTTGGGGTTTTTATAGGAATTGCTACAGGAAGTGTAACAGCTATAGTTGCCATAATTTTTACTGGTAAACTTGCCCTTGGTATAGTAATTGGACTAGCAATGATTTTAAATATGACTGCAGCTACTATGGCAGGATATTTAGTACCTGTTATTTTAAAAAAATTAAAGGTAGACCCAGCTTTAGCCTCATCTGTTTTTGTAACTACTGTTACAGATGTTTGTGGATTTTTCTTCTTTTTAGGATTAGGAACTTTATTTTTACCCTATTTAACATAATACTATATTAAAGAAGGTGTAATAAATGAAAAAGAAAAAAAACTTTAGACTAAAAAACATTTTACTAATACTTTGTTTGGCTTTTTTAGTTTTTTTAGGAGGAAAGATATACTTTAGCAATAGCGAAAACCTATCTAACTTAGAAGTTATTGAAAATCCTCAAGGAATAATAAATATACAAGAAACTAGATAAAGGTAAAATAACCCTTAGAAAAGTATAAGCTTTTCTAAGGGTTATTTTATTTATTATTTTTCTTAAAGAAAATATTTAAGCATAAAAAAAGTAAGAAGCATAAAAAACAAGCTAAGGCAACTATAATATAGACAAATCTCATTCCAGATATGAAAATATCAGGTCTTTCTTTTATAGAACCTAAAACTCTAAAACCTGCTAAAGAACTCATCTTTCCATATAAAAGAGAAGTTGAGGCAGAAACTCCAAAAGCAAGACCTAAATTTCTTATTAAAGCATTAGTACCACCAGCTATACCTAATTTATCCTTTGGCACAGAGGACATTATAAGATTTGTATTAGGAGATTGAAAAATACCATTTGAAAAACCTAATAAGGAAAGCATTATAAAAAGACTTATTTCCTTAGAAGTTTCATTTAGAGAAGAAAGTAGTATCATTGAAACTCCTGTTAAAAATAGACCTATTAAAATAAGTATTTTGCTTCCTATTTTATCTGATAAGCTTCCACTAAGAGGAGCTATTATAAATAAAACTAAGGGATAAGCCATCATTATAAAGGATATTTTTCCAGGATTATAGGATAAAATATCATTTAAATAAAAAGGTTGTATAACATTTATTGTATTTATAGCCATAAAGGATATAAAGGCACATATTAAACTTACAGAAAATATAGGGTTTTTAAACAAGTTTAAATTAAGCATAGGATTTTTAACTTTATTTTCATAAATTAAAAATACAATAAGTATAATAAGGCCTAAGATAATTCCTAAAATAACATAAATATTATTAAAACCTAAGTGTTGACTTAAAAGTATAAAGGTAAAAATAAAAATTGTAGAGGTGAAAAATAATATTGCACCTACTTTATCCATAGATTCTTTACTTTTAGTCTTTCTAATAGGTAAGTATTTTTTAGCAAATATGTAACAAATAATTCCTATAGGAAGGTTAATTAAAAAAATATAATGCCATGTAAAGTATGTAACTATAATTCCTCCTAAAGCAGGACCTAAAATTGACCCTAAGGCAACAAAGGAACCAGATATACCTAAAGCTTTTCCTCTTTCCTTAGGAGGAAACACATCAGTTATAATTCCTTGATTTGTAGCCATTAGCATAGAGGCTCCTATTGCTTGAACAATTCTAGATAAAACTAAAAAGAAAAGTGAATTTGATATTCCGCAAAGAAAAGAACCTAAAACGAAGATTAAAATTCCTTTTATAAAAACAGAACTTTTAGATTTTATATCTCCTAATCTACCAAAAATTAAAATAGAAGCTGAAATCATTATTAAATAAGAACTTACAATCCATTCTGTTCCTGCCATAGTTGCCTTAAGTTCCTTTTGAAGTATAGGAAGAGCTACATTTACTATACTGCTATCTAAACAGGCCATAAAAGGTTGCATAACTAATACTGCTAAAATAAACCATCTATTTTTATGGATTATTTCTTCTGGATTTTTTAAGTTTTCACCATCTTTACTCAAATAATCATCTCCTTTATTTAAAATATTAATATTTTGTAAAGTAACTATACAATTATAAAACGGCAGAATTTTATTGTCAAAAACAAGACTTTAAAAAGCGTGTCTTTCTTATTATTTTTAAAATATGAAAAAAAAATTAAATAATTTAAAATTTATTTTTATTAAAAAAACAATTAAACTTAATAAAAAGTAAGGCTTTTAGAAAATTAATATAAGTTTTTTGTTATATATTCATAAGATAATTGATATTTTTTTATTCTTTAATATTTGAAAAAAGGAAAGAAGTAGTAAAAGTGATAAAATATTAAAAAGGACTTATTTAAACTTAAAAAATTACTTAAATAAAAATAAGAAGGGGTTAAAGGTATGAATTTATTTGTAATATTAAAGAAACATTTTATAGAAAAGAAACTCCTAACTCTCTCTGTAGTTTTATCTCTTTTCATGGCTAGTATATTGCAGTGGAGTTTTTTTAGGTATATAGTAGGGGTTTTAGTTGCTTGTATGATTGTTATAGATTACAAGGATAAATTAGAAGAGATTAAAGAGGGCAGGAATGTCTTTAAAAAAATATATTTATATAATTTCATATTTTTTTTAGAAAGTTTTATTATTGGGTATTTAATAAATGAATTATTTTTTATTTTTACAAAAGATAAAATTTTTAAGATAAGTACAAATGATTTTAAAAGTACTTTTATAACTACAGTATGTATAATACTTCTTTTAAATTTGATTTATAGAAAGTTTATTTTAAAAATAGATTTTAAGGATATAGAGGAATTAAGTATTGTTATTACTCTTTTTATAATGAATAGTAATGCTATAAATGGAACTATAGGAAGCTTATACATTATACAAAGAAAGGATGGCATACACTTAATTATAAGCTTAATTTTGATTTTAGGCATAATAATTTTTCTTTACCTACTTTTAAGAAGGTTCATAATAAATGATTCTAAGAAGAATACTCTTAAAAATTAAAAGTAATTTTTAAAATATATAAATATATAAGCTTTTTCTTGGAAAGAATAAGTTAAAAGAAAAAAATAGGAGGATTTAAAAATATGAAAAATATTTTTAATAAAAAAATAGAACCTTTAAAAGATAAAGAATGTGGAGGAGCTTGTAAGGGAAATTGTGAATTTAACTTAAAGCCTTTAGACTTTGCTTATGATGCTTTAGAACCTTACATAGATAAGGAAACTGTAGAAATTCATCATGATAGACATCAAAAAGCTTATGTTGATAATTTAAATAAAGCTTTAAATAATCATAAGGAACTTTACAAAAAGAGCTTAGAGGAGATATTAAGTGATTTAGACAATACTCCTAGTGATATAAGAGGAGCTTTAGTAAATCAAGGGGGAGGAGTTTATAATCATGAGTTTTATTGGAGTATATTAGGAAAGGATAAAAACATCCCTTCTCTAGAAATGAAAAAAATTATAGAAAGAGATTTTGCTTCCTTTGAAAAATTTAAAGAGGAATTTAAAAAGTGTGCTCTTTCTACTTTTGGTTCAGGATGGGCATGGTTAGTATGTAATAAAGAAGGAAAATTAGAAATTATATCTACGAAGGATCAAGCAACTCCAATTTCCTTAGGATTAAAGCCTATACTTACAATAGATGTTTGGGAACATGCTTACTATTTAAAATATCAAAATAAAAGAGCAGATTATATAGATAATTTCTTTAATATAATCAATTGGGAAAAATGTGAGGAATATTATAAAAATAGATAGAATTTTTATATAAATTATACTAATAGCAATAAATAACCTTTATTTTAAGCAAAAAAATATATCTATAGCTTAAAATAAAGGTTATTTTATTTAAAAGAGTAATATTTATAATAATTATGTAATATACATATTATATTAAGAATAATTACATAATAAAGAAGTTGTTTCAATAAATTGGTAAAATATATGAGAATAATTATCAAATATTCTAATAAAATAAAAAAATATTTAGATTTTTTAGAAAAAATTTTAGAAATATATTGTTACATGGCCATTGTTTTGTTAAAATAGACATTGAGGGTAATTAAATATCCCATAGGGACATAAAAAGTCCCAAGTTGTTAAGAGGAATAGATATAGTAAATTCTTACTATAAGTTATTTTTTAGGGAGGAGAAATGAATATGATGTATTCAAGCGAAGTTCAAGAAATGTGTGTAATTGCTAAAGGTCCAAACCACGGTCCAGCACCAATCCCTGTAGAAGGTAGATGGGTTCAATCAAGAGAAATAAAAGATGTTTCAGGTTTAACTCATGGAGTTGGCTGGTGTGCACCACAACAAGGAGCATGTAAATTAACTTTAAACGTTAAAGATGGTATCATAGAAGAAGCTTTAATAGAAACTATAGGATGTTCAGGTATGACTCATTCAGCTGCTATGGCTTCAGAAATATTACCAGGAAAAACTATATTAGAGGCTTTAAACACAGACTTAGTTTGTGATGCTATAAATACTGCAATGAGAGAATTATTCCTTCAAATAGTTTATGGTAGAAGCCAAACTGCTTTCTCAGAAGGTGGACTACCAATAGGAGCAGGTCTTGAGGACTTAGGAAAAGGATTAAGATCACAAGTAGGTACTATGTACGGAACTTTAGCTAAAGGACCAAGATACCTTGAAATGGCTGAAGGATATGTAACAAAAGTAGCTTTAGATGCTGATGATCAAATTATAGGATACAGATTCGTTCACTTAGGTAGAATGATGGAAATGGTAGCTAAAGGAATGAACGCTAACGAAGCTATGGAAAAAGCTACTGGCCAATACGGAAGATTTGACGAGGCTGTTAGAACTATAGATCCAAGACACGAATAATCTATATATTCATTATTGAAGGAGGATAATAAAATGGCATTATTTGAAAGTTATGAAAGAAGAATTAACCAAATACAACCTGTATTAGAAAAGTACGGAATGGAAACAATAGAAGATGCTAAAGTAGTTTGCGAAAATTTAGGAATAGATCCTTATACAATCGTTAAAGAAACTCAACCAATAGCATTCGAAAATGCTGGATGGGCTTACACTTTAGGTGCTGCTATAGCAATAAAGAAAGGATGTAAAACTGCTGCTGATGCTGCTGAAGCTATCGGAGAAGGATTACAAGCTTTCTGTATTCCAGGATCTGTTGCAGATGACAGAAAGGTTGGATTAGGACACGGAAACTTAGGAGCTATGCTTTTAAGAGATGAAACTAAATGTTTCGCATTCTTAGCAGGACACGAATCATTCGCAGCTGCTGAAGGTGCAATCAAAATAGCTGAAAAAGCTAACAAGGTTAGAAAAGAGCCTTTAAGAGTTATATTAAACGGTCTTGGAAAAGATGCTGCATTCATAATTTCAAGAATTAACGGATTTACATATGTTGAAACTAAATTTGACTATGTAACTGGTAAATTAAACATCGTTAAAGAAACTCCATACTCAAATGGTCCAAGAGCTAAGGTTAAATGCTACGGTTCAGACGACGTTAGAGAAGGTGTTGCTATAATGCATCATGAAGGTGTTGATGTATCTATAACTGGTAACTCAACTAACCCAACAAGATTCCAACATCCAGTTGCTGGAACATACAAAAAAGAATGTGTTGAACAAGGTAAGAAATACTTCTCAGTAGCATCAGGTGGTGGTACAGGAAGAACTCTTCACCCAGATAACATGGCTGCAGGTCCAGCTTCTTATGGTATGACTGATACTATGGGAAGAATGCACTCAGATGCACAATTTGCAGGTTCATCATCAGTTCCAGCTCACGTTGAAATGATGGGTCTTATCGGTATGGGTAACAACCCAATGGTAGGAGCTACTGTTGCTGTAGCTGTTGCTGTAGAAGAAGCAATGAACAAATAATAGAACTTAACTTTTAGTTGATTCTATTTTAAAAGAAATAAAAGTACACGCTATGTAGATTTATGTCTTATAGTGTGTGCTTTTTTATTATAAATTTAATTAATTACTAGTTTTTTAAAAATAAAAATTAAAAATTCATATATATATTTTAATTTAGTAAACAAAATAGATAGATTTTTAAAAAGATTTAGGTTATAATATTGGATTATTTTATTTTAGGAAGTATAATAATAGTAGAAATACTAATAAAAATAATTAGGGAAATTCATTACCTTCTTAAAGTTAAATTAAGTTAGAATGGGTTTTTTATTGTTTATTATAAGATTTCAAATTTTTTTATTAAGGGAGTGTAATATGAAGAGAAATAGATTAAGTTGTCTAATAGTTGGTGCTGCAATAGGTGCTAGTGCTTTAATTTGCACAACAACCACTAAAGTTGATGCAAAACCCCTTGACTCTTTACAAAATATAAAAGCCACAGAAGGAACTTCTTTTGGAGAAGTTGTTTCATTTGAAGATTTAGCTTTAAGAAATAGTCAAGGCTCGGAATATAATGTAATAACTTTAATACCAAGTGGTTCAAGGGTTAAAATATTAGATAAAACTTCAGAAAAGTTTTATAAGGTTTCTTATAAAGATTTTGTAGGTTATGTAGAAAGCAGTAATATTAAAGTTTTGGGAGATGGATTAAAAGAAGATAATATTGGTTTAATTTCTACAAAAGAGTTAAATGTTAGAACCAGTCCAAATGCAAATGGCAAGGTAATAGGAACATTACATAAAAATGATAGGATAAACGTATTAGATAAGTCTAATGATGGTTGGTATAAAATTGATTTTAATGGAAGAAGAGCCTATGTAAGCAGTAAGTATGTAAATTTACTTTCATATAATGATGAAGAAGAAATTAATGCTACTAAGAAGGACTTATTTGAGGGAAATGGCTTTGTTAATGTAAATACCTCTTTAAATGTGAGACAAGCCCCTACTAATAATAGTAGAATAATTGGAAGCTTAAAAGCAGGAGATAAGGTAGATATAATAAATAAAGAAAAGGATTTTTATAAAATAAAATTTAATAATTCCTATGGATATGTTTACGCAGACTATATTTCAAAAAGTGAAATAAATAAAAAGGTAAAAGAAGTTAAGGAGGAGTCAAATCCTAAGAAAGAAACTTCAAAGGAGTTAGAAAGCAACTCTTTAAATAAAATTGGAATAATAGAGGTTAGTAGTTCCTTAAATGTAAGAGAAAAGGCAACTGTAAATAGTAAGTCTATAGGAAGTTTAAATAAAGGAAGTAAGGTAACTATTATAGGAGAAGAAGGAGATTTCTATAAGATAGAATTTAAAGGTTCTAGTGCTTATATATCAAAGGAATATGTTAAAATAGAGGGTTCTTCAGCTAAGGCTAAAAATGCTAGTAATATAGAAGAAAAACAAAATAATATAGAGGAAGAATCAAATAAAGCAGAAGATACAAATAAAGTACAAGCAGTAGAAGCTTCAAAGAAAAATGGAGTAGTAAATGTTAATAGTTCCTTAAATGTAAGAGCGAAAGCTAGTACAAGTAGTGAAATAATAGGAAGTTTAGGTGGCGGAAATAGAGTAACTATTATAGGAGAAGAAGGAGAGTTTTATAAAATATATTTTAAAGATTCCTATGGATATGTATCAAAGGAATATGTAAAAATAAGTGAAGCTTCAGGAAATGAAGAACAAGAAAATAAACCAAGTAGTCCAGAGAATAATAATACAAATACTTCAAAGAAAAATGGAGTAGTAGAAGTTAGTAGTTCTTTAAATGTAAGAAAAGGAGCTAGTACAAGTAGTGAAATAATAGGAAGCTTAAGTGGTGGAAATAGAGTAACTATTATAGGAGAAGAAGGAGATTTCTATAAAATAGAATTTAAAGGTTCTAGTGCTTACGTATCAAAGGAATATGTAAGAATAGTAGAGGACACAGAGGGAGAAGAAAGACCAGAAAGTCCAGAAACTACTGTAGGAATAGGTGTGGTTACAGCTACAAAAGGATTAAATATAAGAAGTGAAGCAAATACTTCCTCTCAAATTATAGGAGTATTAGGTAATGGAGAAAGAATTGAAGTAATAGGAGAAAAAGGCGATTTCTATAAGGTTATTTATAGAGGAGAAGATGGATATGCTTATAAATCTTATATAGAAATAGTAAAGGAAGAAGGGGGATTAAACCCTAACTTAGATATACAAAATTCATCTAAAACAAATTATAATGTAACTTTAGATAAGTATGTTAGACTTCAACAAAAGAATAATCCTGTTAGCTATTCTTATTCAGACCTTGAAAAGTATATAAACCCAGCAAAATCTACTAACACTTTACAATTTTTAAGAGTAGATAAATTTAGAGATATAAATGTTTCTGCTTTAAGTAGTAGACTTAATAATAAAGGAGTATTAAGTGGTCAAGGAGAAGCTTTTGTAAATGCTGCTAAGGCCTTTAATATGGATCCTATATTCTTAGTTGCTCAATGTCTTCATGAGACTGGAAATGGTACAAGCAAATTAGCAAAGGGTGTAACAATTACAGAAATAGCAGATGAAAGTAGTCCTATATATAATGGAGCAGGACAATTAGTTGGATATAAAATGATTAAATTAAAAAATCCTGTTACTGTATATAATCTTTTTGGAATAGGAGCAAAGGATAATTCATCAGTATTTCCTAATAGAGCTTTAATTTTAGGAACTACTTATGCTTATAATAGAGGATGGACAAGTGTTGATAGTGCTATAAAAGGTGCTGCAGAGTTTCTTTCTCTAAACTATGTTCATAGTTCAAAGTATGAACAAAACACTTTGTATAAGATGAGATATAATCAAAATATAGATAATATATGGCATCAATATGCTACAACTCCTTGGTACGCTTCAAGTATTGCAGATATTATGTCCTCTTATAAGGATTTATATATAGATAATAATTTTACCTTTGATTTGCCTAGATTTTTAGGATAAGAAATTTATAAAAAGTCTAAATAGTTTTTACTATTTTAGGCTTTTTATTTTTTTATTTATTATAGGAAATAAGAATAATTAAATACTTTATAAAGTAATATATTAAGAAAATATTTTTAGGAGTAACCTTTTGGATATTTTAAATTGGAAATTTATCTTTGCTATAATAGTCTTTGCTTTAATAGGGGTTATATGCCTTTTTAAAAGGTCTAAAGCTGGAGTTACGGCAAGTTCTGTAGGAATACTATTTACCATAGTCTTATGGGGGCTATTTAAGGCTACAATAAAGCTTAAAAATTTTCTAGGTAATTTCGGTTTAGATTTTAAGGACCTTTTTAATTTTATAGTTTTAGGAATCATTATAATAATAAGCTTCTTTCTTATTTTTATCTTATTAAATGGATTTAAGAGAGGAAAAAAGAGTTATAAAAAAAGCAGGAGGGGTAAAAAAAGATAGGGAATAAATATTCCTTATCTTTTTTATTTTAAGCTTGTCTACTTTTTACCATTCGCCAGGATAAGCTACAATATGAACTGTAACTTGACGTCTACCCCAAGCTATACATTCTTCATGAGAGTTCATATAAAGGTCTATTATATTTCCCTTTATAACTCCACCAGTATCAGAAGCAATGGCATATCCATATCCTGGTATAAAAACTTTTGAACCTAAAGGTATTACATTAGGGTCAACTGCTATTGTACTTATGCCATTTGGATCTCTAACAGGTCTAAGCCCCATAGCAGTTAAAGTACCACCACTATAAGCTGTAGCTTCCATAGACATGGTCTTTTTATATTTTCCATCACTACTTTCACTACTGCTAGATTGATTTGAGCTAACATTATTTAAATTTCCTAAGCTAGAGGAAGTGCTTTTAGCTTTTTCAGCCTCTTTTTTCTTAGCTTCCTCTTCCTTTATAGATTGAATTTTTTTATTTGCAACCTCTAAAGATTTGTTAGCTACATCCTTTACAGAATCAATGTTAAGTTGTGGGATTAATTGGTTTAATGTGCTTACAGCACTTTCAAGTTCCGAAAGGGACGAAGAAGAATCTATAATAGATACAGAATGAGAAATTAATGACATTTCATTATCTTTAATAACTCCTAAAACAGCATCTTTTTGTTTATTTAATTCTTCTATTTTCTTTTGTTCTTCAGATTTTTTACTGTCTAAAGTTTTAAGAGAGGTTTCTGTTGAAGCCTTAAGTTCTTTAAGTTCTTTTTTATCACTCTCTAGTTTTTCTATATCATTATTTAGAGAATCTTTTTGCGTATCTAAACTATTTATAAGGTTTCTATCTAAGGCAGACACTCTTGCAAGAGCATCAACTCTAGTTAGTAAATCAGAAAAATCTTCTGATTTAAGTAAAAATACTATAGGGTTCATAGTATCTTGCCCCTTATACATAGCACGCATTCTTTTCCCTAAAAGTTCTTGCTTATCTTCTATTTCAGCTTTTAAAGTGTCTACTTTCTCTTCAGTCTCTTTTAAATTCTCCTCAGTACTTTTCATTTTAGCTTTATTTTCTTCTAATTTAGAATTAAGTTCTTCAATCTCATTATTAAGCTTTGATACTTCAGAGTTTAGGGAAATAACTTGGTTATCTAACTGTGAATATTTTACCTTATTCTCCTCTATTGTAGATTTTTTGTCATTTACTGTATCAGCAAAAACCACACTACTAGTTGATAAAGTAATTGACGCAGCGATTAACGCTGATAAAAGTCTTTTTTGCATAAACTACACTCCTTTAGTTAAATTTTCCACAACTTAAGTGTATTTCATAACGTTTTACTGAATTATAACACAAAAGGTAATTGTAACACAAATTTAACCTTTAAAGATTTAAAATATGGTAAGAAAAAGTTAACAATTACATTATACTACAAAGATAAAAAATAAGAAATTCACCTTATATTGAAATAATTAAAATTATATATTATAATTAAAAAAAATAATATTTTGTATTTTTAGGTTTGATTTGATTAAAAGGGAAAGTGGTTAAAATCCACTACAGCCCCCGCTACTGTAAGAGGATACGAGTTTCTATAAGCCACTGATTTTAAAAAATTGGGAAGGGTGAAATAAGGATAAGCCTCAAGTCAGGATACCTGCCTAAAATTTATAAACTAAGCTTCGGAGGGAAGAGATTAGTATTTATTGTTCATAATTTTGGAAAATAATTACTTTGATTCAAAAGCATCTGTTCTTTGTAGCACAGATGCTTTTTATTTTTAATGTTTTTAGAGGTGAAAAATGAAAAAAGCTATATTAGTAGTAAGTTTTGGAACAAGTCATATAGAGGCAATAAATAACTCTATAAAAAAAATTGAAGATTCTATAGAAGAGAGCTTTAAAGATTATGATGTTTTTAGAAGTTTTACTTCACATATGATAGTTAGAAAGTTAAAAGAAAAATATGATATGGAGGTATTATTTCCAGAAGATGCTCTTAAAAAGTTAGGAGAAGAAGGGTATGAAGAAGTTATAGTTCAGCCACTTCATATTATTCCTGGGGAAGAATTTGATTACATAAAACATATGGTAGATATTAATAGACCTATGTTTAAAAAAATAGAAATAGGAAGACCTATTTTTTATTATGAAGGCTTTGAAGGAGGTCCTGATGATTATTCTTGTTTTATAGACACTATGAAGAATTTAATTGAAGAAAATTCTCCTTGTGTTTTTGTAGGACATGGTAGTGCAAATCCATCTAATGCTGTTTATGGATGCTTACAATCTGTTTTAGAAGATAAGGATTATAATGATGTCTTTGTAGGAACAGTAGAGGGATATCCTAATTTTTCAAATGTTTTAAAAAGAGTTAAGAAAAACAATATTAATAAAATAACTATAATTCCTTTAATGGTTGTAGCAGGAGACCATGCTAAAAATGATATGGCTTCAGAGGAAGAGGATTCATGGAAAAGTAGGTTTGAAGCTTCAGGAGTTTCTGCTAAGGTAATCTTAAAGGGATTAGGAGAATATGATGAGTTTTGCAACTTATATATACAAAGGATAAATGATGTTATAAAGGAAACCTACAAAGGTCTTGGAGAAACTAAAAAGAAACACAAGAGAGGAAGAAAATAATAATGGATTATATGAAAAGTCCTATGGGAATTGAAGAAAAAAGTTTTGAAATTATAGGTTCAGAAATGAAAAATGAAAGGAACTTTTCAGAGGAAGAACTAAATATAGTAAAGAGAGTAATACATACTACGGCAGATTTTGAGTATGAAGATTTAATAGATATAAGCAAAGATGCTATCGAAGCTGGAATATCTGCTTTAAAAAACGGAGCTAAAATATATACAGACACAACTATGGCTTTATCTGGAATTAATAAAAGAGCTTTAAAGGCATTAAATTCATCAGTTCAATGTTATGTTGGATTAGAAGAAGTATTTAAAATGGCAAAGGAAAATAATATTACAAGGTCAATGGCAGGGGTTGAACTTGCAGCAAAGGAAAATGTAGATATATTTGTTTTTGGTAATGCACCAACTGCTTTATTTAAGCTTAGAGAACTTATAAAAGAAGGAAAAGCTAAGCCAAAACTTATAATTGCAGTACCAGTAGGTTTTGTAGGAGCAAGTGAAAGTAAGGAAGATTTAGAGAGTATTAATACTCCTTATATAAGAGTTAGAGGAAGAAAAGGTGGAAGTACTGTAGCAGCAGCTATAATGAATGCTTTACTTTATATGAATTACAAAAGAGAAATGTAAATTAAAGAAGGTATAACAAATGTTTGATATGTATGTAGAAAGTGGAGGCAAAAAACTAAGGTGTGGCTATACAACAGGTTCCTGTGCAGCAGCAGCTTCTAAGGCAGCAACCTATATGCTTTTTAATAAAAACAACATAAGCTCTATAGATATAACTACTCCTAAAAATATAAAACTTAATTTAGAGATACATAATATAAATTTTTGTAAAGATAAAGTTTCCTGTTCTGTTATAAAGGATGGAGGAGACGACATAGATGCAACTTCTGGACTTGAAATTTTTGCAAAGGCAGAAGAAATAGAAGAGGGTTTTATTCTTTGTGGAGGAGAAGGTGTTGGAGTTGTTACAAAAGAAGGTCTTTTTGTAAAAAAGGGAGAAAGTGCTATAAATCCTGTTCCAAGAGAAATGATAAAAAAAGAGGTCTTAAGTGTTCTGCCTAAGGGAAAGGGAGTTAAGATAACAATTTTTGTTCCAAGAGGGAGAGAGATTGCTAAGAAAACATTTAACCCTAGACTTGGAATAGTAGATGGCATATCAATTCTTGGTACAACAGGAATAGTTTATCCAATGTCAGAGGAAGCTTTAAAAGAATCTATACGTATTGAAATAAGACAAAAAGCTTTAAAAAATAATAAATTATTTTTTGTTTTTGGAAATATGGGAGAAAGATTTTTAAAAGAAAGAGGGCATAAAGAGGATAATATAGTTGTTATATCTAACTTTGTAGGCTTTTCTATAGAGTGTGCCTTAGCCATTGGAATAAAGGATATAACTATAGTTGGTCATATAGGAAAATTAAGTAAGATTGCCTTTGGTTGTTTTAATACCCATAGTAGAGTATCTGATGTAAGGTTAGAAGTTATAGCTTTAGAGCTTACCTTAATGGGATATGATTTATCTCTTGTAGAAAAAGTTTTAGAAGAAAAAACTAGTGAAGGTGTTGTAAGGCTTCTTGGAGATGATTTTAAAAATCTTTACGAAAGAATAGGAGAAAAAATATTAAAAAGATTAGATATATACGCTTATGGAGAAGCTAATTTTAATATTTTAATGTACTATGGGGCTAAGGATATGAAGCTTTTATATAAGTCTTAAAGCTTTAAAGGTACTTATTAATTAGGAAAGGTTGAAGGATGCTTTGGTTAAAATACTCGGTTTAGGACCAGGACATGAAGATTATATAATTCCTAAGGTTTTTAAAGAAATTGAAAATAGTGATTATATAATTGGATTTGAAAGAGCAATTTCTAGCTTAAAGTTTTTAAGTTTTATAGAAAAAAATAAATTAAAAAAAGTAAAAAGCCTAAAAGGGATTATAGATTTTTTAAATAATAATAAGGGAGAAAAAATATCTATAGTGGCATCAGGGGATCCAACCTTTTATGGCATTACAAACTATATATGTGAAAATTATAAGGGAGAAGTTTCTGTTTTACCTGGAATAAGTTCTTTTCAGTATTTAACATGTAAACTTAAAAAGCCATGGAATAATGCTTTTGTAGGAAGTATGCATGGAAGGGAAGAGAATTTTATAAAAATTGTTAGGGAAAACAAATTATCTATTTGGTTAACAGATAAAAAAAACACTCCAATTACCTTAAGTAAAAAGCTAATAGAAAATTCTATTGATGCTACTTTATATGTAGGAGAAAATTTGTCTTATAAAGAGGAGAGAATAACCTTTGGTAAGGCAGAAGATATATTAAATAAAGAGTATGGGGATTTATCTGTAATAATAATAGAAAGATAGGTTTTCCTTTGGAGGAAAATTAAATGAAATTTTTAAAAGACTCAGATTTTATACGAGGAAAGTGTCCTATGACAAAGGAAGAAGTTAGAATACTTACTATTAGCAAACTAGAGTTAAGTGAAGATTCTACCTTTTTAGATATTGGAAGCGGAACAGGAAGCATTACTGTGCAAGGCTCAAAGCTTTTAAAAAAAGGAGTAGTTTTTTCTATAGAAAGAGATGAAGAAGCTATAAGAGTAACTAAGGAGAATATAAAAAAATTCTCTTGTAAAAATGTAACTCTTTTAGAAGGCGATGCTATAGAAAAAATGGAATTTATCTTAAAGGAGATAAATTTAGGGAAAATTTCGAAGTTTGATTCAATATTTATAGGAGGTTCTGGTGGGGGACTTGAAAAAATTATAAATATATCAGATAAAATTCTAAAGATAAAGGGAGTTTTAGTATTAAACTTTATAACTTTAAACAATTTATATAAAGCAATAGAATTTTTAAAGGAGTTAGGTTATAAAACTGAAATTTCTTTAGTTAACATAAGCAAAAATAAAGAAAATACATATATGATGATTAGCAATAATCCAATTTTTATTGTTAAAGCATTTAAGGAGGAAAATTAAGTGGCAATATTATACGGAATAGGTGTAGGTCCAGGAGATAGTGAGTTATTAACTGTAAAGGCAGTAAAGGCTATAGAAGACAGTAGTGTTATAGTTGCACCAAGTGCAGAGGAAAATGGAGAAAGTATAGCCTTATTAGCGGCTAATGAGTATATAAAAGAAGGAACAGAAACTTTTATTAAGCATTTTCCTATGGGAAAAAAAGATAGAGAGTTAAAAGTTAAGGAAGCTTATGAGCTTATTTTAGAAAAATTAAAAGAGGGTAAGAATGTAAGTTTTTTAACTATAGGAGACCCTTATGTTTATAGTACATATATTCATTTATTAAATTATGTAGAAGAACATGGTTTTTCTGTTAAAACTATTCCGGGAATAACTTCTTTCTGTGCAGCAGCTAGCATAGTTGACAGAACTTTAGTTGTTGGTAATGAGCCCTTACTTGTACTTCCAGCAGGAAGAGTTAAAGATATAAAAGATGAAAAATTTGTTGTTGTTATGAAGGTTTACAAAAAGGAAGAAGAGGTTTTAAATGTCTTAGAAGATAAGGGATTTAATTATGTGTTAGTTAGTAGAGCAGGAAGAGAAGGAGAAAAGATTTTAAAAACTAGAGAAGAAATATTACGTCATAGAGATTATATGTCTTTAATATTAGCTAGTAAGTAGACTATTTAAAAATCGTAATTATTTAGGAGGCAAAGGATAAAATGTTATATTTCATAGGTGCAGGTCCAGGAGCTGTGGACTTAATAACAGTTAGAGGAAGAGAATTATTAGAAAGAGCAGACCTTGTAATATATGCAGGGTCATTAGTTAGTGAAAAACATCTAGAATTTTGCAAAAAAGATTGTAAAATATATAATTCAGCTTCAATGACTTTAGAGGAGGTCTTATCTGTTATAAAAGAAAATGATGGTGAAGGTAAAATCATAGTAAGACTTCATACAGGAGACCCATCAATTTACGGTGCTATTAAAGAGCAAATGGATGAATTAGATAAATTTAATATAAGTTATGAAGTTGTACCAGGTGTAAGTTCCTTTACAGCAGCAGCTTCAGCAATAAAAAAAGAATTTACATTACCTTCTGTAACTCAAACTGTTATCTTAACTAGAGTAGAAGGAAGAACACCAGTTCCAGAAACAGAAGATTTAGAGAAGTTAGCTAAAATAGGAGCTTCCATGGCTTTATTTTTATCAATATCAATGATTGATAAGGTTGTTGAGAAATTAAAAAATGGATATGGAAGAGAAGATGTTCCTATAGCTGTAATTTCTAGAGCTACATGGGATGACCAAGAGGTAATAGTAGGGAACTTAAAAAATATATCTGAAAAAGTTAAGGAAGCTGGAATAAATAAATGTGCTCAAATATTAGTTGGGGATTTTATTGATTGTGATTATGAGAAAAGTCTTCTTTATGATAAGCATTTTACTCATATGTTTAGAAAAGGAATAGAATAAAATGATTGGAATAATAAGTGTTACTTATAGAGGCGATTTTATAGGAGATAAACTTAAAGACTTTTTAAAAAAAAACAGTATTAACTTTAAAAGTGCCTATAAAAGTAAACTTAAAGATTTTTCCTTAAAAGCTATAACTGAAGATTTTTTTAAAGAATGTACAAATATTATCTTTATAAGCTCAACAGGCATTGCAGTTAGAGCTATAAGTCCTTTTATAGTAAAAAAGGATAAGGACCCAGGGGTTGTTGTTATTGATGTAAATAATAACTTTACCATAAGCTTAATAGGAGGGCATATTGGAGGAGCTAATGAATTAACATTAAAATTAAGCAAACTTTTAAATAATACTCCAGTTATAACAACGGCTACAGATAATCAAAATAAAATTGCACCAGATATGGTTGCTAAAAGTAACAATCTTATTATAGATGATTTAAAAAAAGCAAAGGATATGGCCTCTAGACTTGTAAATGATAAAAAGGTCTATTTTTTAGATGAAGATGGACTTATAGAAACTCCTTTAGGCTATGAAAAAAGTGAAATTTTAAGAGATAACACCTTAGTTGTAAGCAATAAAGATTCTTTTTTAGGAGAGAAAACTTTAAAAGGAGTTTTAAAGTTAGTTAGAAGAAATATACTTTTAGGTATAGGCTGTAGAAAAAACACCCCTTCTAATAATTTAATATCTTTTATAGAAGAAGAACTTAAGAATTTAAATATAGACAAAAGAGCGATATTAAAGATAGGTTCTATAGATATAAAAAAAGATGAAAAGGCTATTTTAGATTTAAGCTCATATTTAAATTGTTCCTTTGAAACTTTTTCTAAAGAGCAAATTAAAGTTTTTCAAAATGAATTTGAGGGTAGTGATTTTGTTGAAAAATCTATTGGGGTAAGAGCAGTATCAGAGCCTGTAATTCTTTTGATGAATGGAAAAATAACAATAAATAAGCTAAAGAAAAATGGAATGACCTTAAGCATTGGAATACTTAAGGAGTAAAGGTTAAACCTAATAAACATAAGAAGGAGATATATAGATGGGAAAATTATATGTAATTGGAATTGGCCCTGGTGGATTAGATGAAATGACTTTAAGAGCTGTTAAGGCTATTGAAGAAAGTGAAGTAATAGTTGGATACACTAAGTATATAGAGATGATAAAAGATTTAATAAAGGATAAAAAAGTTTTTAAAACTGGTATGCGTGGAGAGGAAGAAAGATGCAGGGAAGCTTTAATCCTTAGCAGAGAACAAAAGGTTGCTTTAATAAGTACTGGAGATTCAGGGATTTATGGAATGGCAGGACTTATATTAGAAATGAGAAAAGATGAAGAGGTTGAAATAATACCAGGTATTACAGCTTCTAGTGCAGCAGGTTCAGTATTAGGGGCTCCTTTAATGCATGATAATTGTAATATAAGTTTAAGTGATTTAATGACACCTTATGACGAGATTAAAAAAAGAGTTCGCTTAGCTGCAGAAGGAGATTTTGTAATTTCTCTATACAATCCTAAAAGTAAAGGAAGACCATATTATTTAAAAGAGTGTGTTGAAATAGTAAAGAAATTTAGAAAAGAGAATACTCCTATAGCTGTTGTAAAGAATGCTTTAAGAGAAGGAGAAAGTAAGGAAATATTTACTCTAAAAAACTTTAATGATGAAGTTGTAGATATGTTTTCTATAGTTATTATAGGTAATTCAAAAAGTTATGTAAAAGATGGATATTTCATAACTCCAAGAGGTTATAAAATAAAAAAATAAACTAATGAGGATTAAAATATGATTGCACTTATATTAGGCACTTCTGAAGGAAGAGAGTTTTTAAAAGCTTTAAAGGGCTTTGAAGATAATATAGTTATATCTACAGCTACAGAGTATGGAAGTAATCTTTTAAAGGACTTTAATGTTAAGTTTAAAAATCATAAACCTTTAAATGAAGTTGAACTTTTAAATTTTGCTAAGAAATTTAATTTAAAAGCAATAGTAGATGTATCTCATCCTTATGCTAAAAATGTTAGTAAAAATACAATGAAAATTTGTGAAAGTTTAGATATAGAATATATAAGATACGAGAGAAGTGGCGTATTAGAAGAATTAAAGGATGAAAATATTATAAGAATTACTTCTTTAGAAAAGCTTAAGCATATAGATTCTATAATTGATGGTCCTATTTTAAATACTACAGGCAGTAATGGCGTAGAGGAAATAGTAAAGCTTTCTCTTAAAAATAGAATTATTCATAGAGTATTACCTTCTAAGAAGGTAATGAACGATTTAATAGCTTTAGGTATTAATATAGAGGATATAATTGCTATAAAAGGTCCTATTGGATATGAGCTTAATAAAGCCTTTATAAAGGAATATAAAGCAAAGGCTCTTTTAACTAAAGATAGTGGATTAAGAGGAGGAGCTTTAGAAAAAGCAAAGGCTTCACTAGATTCTAATATTAAATTAATAATATTAGAAAAACCTACTATAGATTATGGAAGAACCTTTTCTAATATAGAAGAATGTATAGAATTTATTAAGGGATTCTTTTAAATAAAAACCTCTTTAAGTTTTCTTAAAGAGGTTTTTTGTTATTTTTTAAAATAATTAAAAAATAAATTAAAGTAAGTTATTAAAAAAGTGTAAAAAACTAAAACTATAGGTTGAAAAATAATTAAAATTTAAATATAATCTAATAAAATAAAAAATTCTTTAAGATAGTCCAAGAGAGGCTACAAGAATTAATAATTTATATCATAAATAAAGTCTATTTATTAAAATTAACTTCTTGTTTTCTTAAGGTTTATCTTTTTTAACAAGAAGTTTTTTATTTTACCTTTTTAATTAAGTCCTGTGAGGCTAAAAAAGGGAGAAGCAAATTTGTTTTCTCCTTAAAAACAATAAGGAGGCATAAGTTTTTATGGCACAACAAGTAATAAATGAAGAAAAAGAAAATATTAAAAAAGTAGGACTTTTGGCATATTTAAAAAATGCTCTTTTAGGATTTCAACATTTAGTTGCTATGTTTGGAGCAACTGTTTTAGTACCTATAGTAACTGGATTAGATCCTTCAGTAGCTTTATTTACAGCAGGAGTAGGTACGCTTATATTTCATTTATGTACAAAGGGTAAGGTACCTGTCTTTTTAGGTTCTTCCTTTGCTTTTATACCTGTAATTCAGGCTGTTGCAGCTAAATATGGAGATTTAAGATATGCTCAAGGAGGTATTTTCTTTGCAGGTTTAACTTACATACTAATAGCTCTTTTAGTAAAAAGAATAGGTATGGATAAGATAAAAAGCATACTACCTGCAAGAGTAGTTGGACCTATGATAATGGTTATAGGATTAAATCTTATACCAAATGCTTTAAGTATGGCAGGAGTAACTTCTTTAATATCAGGAGAGAGTGGTGCCTTTTCTACAGTTTTAGTTGCCCTTGTAACTTTAGCTTTAGCTTTAAGTATAAGCAAACTTGGAAAAGGATTCTTTTCACAATTAGCAATAATAATCGCAGTTTTTGTAGGATATACCTTAAGTTTAATTTTAGGACAAGTAGATACTACTTTAATTCATGAAAGTACTATGATAGCTGTTCCACACTTTACACTACCAAAATTTGATTTTGGTGCAGTAATGATAACTTTACCTGTTATTTTAGCAGTATCTATGGAACATATAGGAGATATTACTACTAATGGTCAAGTTGTAGGTAAAAACTTTATAGAAGACCCAGGATTAAATAGAACCTTTTTAGGAGATGGACTAGCTACTGTAGTGGCTTCTCTTTTAGGAGGACCTGCTAATACAACTTATGGGGAAAATACAGGAGTATTAGCTATAACAAAAAATTATAATCCTGCAATTTTAAGAATAACAGCACTTTTTGCAATAGTACTAAGCTTTATTGCAAAGTTTGGAGCTTTCATAAGAACAATTCCACAATCAGTAATGGGAGGAATAAGTTTAATGCTTTTCTCTATGATAGCTTTAGTTGGAGTTAAGACAATTAAAAATGAAAAAGTTAAGCTAAATAAAACTAATGTAATTTTAATGGCTATTATAATCTTTATAGGGTTATCTGGAATATTCTTAGAAAATCCAATAGGAATTAAAATAACTGATTCAGTAAGTATATCAGGCTTAAGTTTAGCAGCCTTAGTTGGTATTATATTAAATTTAATTATAAGTTTTTTTGAAAAGAAAAAATTAGTAAATAGATAAAAAGCAAAGATTTATTCTTTGCTTTTTTTATTTATTTTGAATATTTTTAATAAATTATTTATTTTATTAATTATTTTCCTAAATAAATTTAATAAAAATGAATTAGAAAACTTTGTAGAAATGTGGTAAAATGTATAATAATATATATTAAAATTTTGTTAACTTGAAGTTGATGAGAGGAAGTGTCAAAAATGAATTTAATAAGTAGCAAAATTGACGAAATGAAAGATGATTTAATTGAGTCAGTACAAGATATTATTAGAATCAAAAGTGTTGAAGGAGAACCAAAGGAAGGAATGCCTTTTGGAGAGGGTGTATCTAAAGCTTTACAATGCGCATTAGACATATCTGAAAAATTAGGATTTAAAGTAGTTAATTTAGATGGTAATGTTGGTTATGCAGAGTATGGTGAAGGAGAAGAATATGTAGCTGCTTTAGGACATTTAGATGTAGTTCCTGAAGGAGATGATTGGATATATCCACCTTATGGAGCAGAAATACATGATGGAAAAATATATGGAAGAGGAACAACTGATGACAAAGGACCTATAATGGCTTCTTTATATGGTTTAAAAGCTATAAAAGAATTAGGATTACCTTTATCTAAAAGGATAAGAATAATATTTGGTACTAATGAAGAAACAGGAAGTAAAGACATGGAATACTATGTTGAACATGAAAAAGCACCTGTAGCTGGTTTTACTCCTGATGCTGAATTTCCTATAATAAATGGAGAAAAGGGAATAACTATTTTTGACATTGTAAAAAACTTTGGAGATGAAAAAAATAATGGAGATGTTTTAGTTTGTAGCATAAAAGGAGGAATTGCATCTAATGTAGTTGCTAGTTTATGTGAAACAAAGTTAAAAGCAAAAGATCCAGTTAAAACTTGTGAAGAAATAACTAATATTGCAAAAGAAAATAATATAAAATTTGAAGTATCACATAATGGTGATGAAGTAGAGTTAAAAGTATTTGGGGTTTCAGCTCATGGTAGTACTCCAGAAAAGGGTATAAATGCTATAATGCAAAGTATTAAAATTTTAGCTAATTTAGATTTAGCACAAGAAGATATAAAATCTTTTGTTAAATTCTTAAATGATAATATAGGCGAAGATGTTTATGGAGAAAAGTTTGGAATAAACTTAATGGATGAAGCTTCAGGCAAAGTAAGCTTTAATGTTGGAGTTATAGATTTAAATGATAAAGTAGGAAGACTTACTTTAAACTTAAGATATCCTGTAACAAAAACTTTAGAAGATATGATGAATCCATTTAATGAAAGAATAAAAGGTACAGGCATAGTAATTGAAAACTTTGAGCATCAAAAACCTTTATACTTCTCACCAGACCATCCTTTAATAAAGACTTTACAAAGAGTTTATAAGGAAGAAACAGGAGAAGAAGGAAAATTAATTTCAATAGGTGGAGGAACATATGCTAAAGAGATGCCTAATATAGTAGCTTTTGGGCCAATATTCCCAGGAGAAGCAGATGTTATTCATAAACCAAATGAATATATAAAAATAGATGATTTAGTTTTAATAAGTAAGATATATGCAAAGGCTTTATATGAATTAGCTAAATAAAAAAAGAAAATAAAAAAGGGGGGTTAATTACCTCCCTTTTTTATTCATGTTTATTTTGACAATCTTCACAAATTCCGTAAAAATACATTTTGTTTGAAAGTATTCTGTAGTTAGAAGTTTTTTGAGCTTCTTCATTTAGATGTGCATAATCTAAATTTTCAATATCATCAACTCTACCACAAGCTAAACATTGAACATGACAATGGTCATTAGAGTTACCATCGTATCTAAAATTACCTTCTCCTACGTTTATTTCTTGTATTAGTTCTACTTCTACAAGAGTTTTTAAGGCTTTATATACTGTAGCTAAAGACATTGTAGGATAGTCCTCTTGCAAAGCCTTATAAATTGTCTCAGCAGATGGATGTTCTTTTGTACCTTTTAAGTATTTATAAACAGCAATCCTTTGAGGAGTTAATTTTAATTTTTTCTCTTTAAAAATAGTAGTTATATTGTCCATTTCCACCATCCCTATCATATATAAGAATTAAATATATTATATAATAATAATTATTATATGTCAAAGATTATCTTTTAATACTGCCTAAAGCGAAATAATCTTTATATTGTTTAAAATATTTTAATAAAAAGGTTAAAAAACCTTGTAAAAATAACCTTTTTATGATAAAATCTATTTAAAATATTGTTAATTTATTAACAAAGTTTTTCCATGTTCATTTCATTTTCCTTTAAGAACAGTTTTTACTGTTCTTTTTTTATGTTTTTAGAAAATAATTAAATTTAAATTAAAGTTTTTTAAACGCTATTAACTATTTTACTTGTATAAAAAGAGAATTGCAAGTAAAGTGTTAAAAAATAATATTAATATGTTATAAATTTATAAGATTTTTTATAAATTTTTTTATTAATAATGGGGAAAAATTATAAATATAAAATAATTATAATAGTTTGAAAATTATGTATTTTATCCTTAAAATTTTTATAATTATTTAAATAATTACCATGCTTTACTTAATGTTAAAGTAGTGGTAAAATTTTCTATATAAATAAATTGCTTAGGAGGTTAATTATGTCAAAGTATAAAGTAGGCGACGAATTGATTATTGTTACTGATCCTAATAAAGAAACTCAAAAGTTAAAAGATTTAAGCTTCTTAAAGAAAGAAGGAGATTTTGCTTGTTTGTCATGGGGTATAAAAATTGTAGATATACTTTATGAAAAGCCCTATGTTACATTAACTTATAAAAATGTTATGGGAGAAATTAATAAGGTTTTTGCAGTTTGTAAAAATGTTCAAAATTTTGATCAAGAAAAGGTTTTAGAAAAAGCTTTGCTTAAGGCTTTTCAAAATGAGCTTACAACTATTACAGTTATCAAAAATTCAGGTTTAAAAACTATGTTATAAATATTTTAGAGGGGATTGAGATTATAAGATGGCATATTGTCCATTCTGGTCAAATGAAAGTGAGAAAATAAAGTGTCAAAAAGATTGTCCTATGAATGAAAGGATAACTGGTGAAGAATGTGTCTTTTTATTATATTTAGATAAGAACTTTTTGATAGAAGAAAAAGGTAAAAATAATAATTTAGTATTGGTTTAAAAATAAAGGAGCTTTAAAATTAAAGCTCCTTTATTTTTTATTTGTATATACTAGAATATTTATGAAGTAGATTATGTTTTAAATTCCATAAGCCATTTGATAAATCAACATAATAAGTATGAGGATTTTCAAATCTTAAAACTTCAGGCCAAAGTTTTTCACATTCTTTTTTTGCATAGTCTCTAATTTCCATTACTGTAGGATTTTTATAGCATATTTTACCTTTATCAAATATTTTAACAAGAAGGTCTTTAACATAATAATTAGTTAAAGTTTTTCTTTTCCAAACATGTATAGGGTCAAATATTTCTAAAGGCTTAGTAATATCTAATTCTTCATCATTTAAAAGAATTAAATCAGCTAAAGCTGTATGAGTATTTTTGTCAAAAATTCTTACTATTTTCTTAAAGCCAGGATTTGTTATTTTTTCTTCGTTTTCACTTATTTTTATTCTAGGAATTATATTTCCTTCATCATCTTCCACAGCAACTAATTTATAAACACCGCCAAAGACTGGTTCTGACCTTGCAGTTATAAGTCTTTCTCCAACTCCAAAGGCATCAATATAAGCACCTTGACTTAAAACATCTCTTATTATATATTCATCTAAAGAATTTGAAACTATTATTTTACAATCTTCGTAACCTGCTTCATCTAACATTTCTCTACATTTTTTAGATAAATAAGTTATATCTCCACTATCTATTCTAATTCCTTGAGGCCTTTTTCCTAAAGGTTTTAATACCTCGTCAAAAACTTTAATAGCATTAGGAACACCAGATTTTAATACATTATAAGTGTCTATTAGTAAAGTACAGTTATCAGGATAGGCAACTGCCCAGGCTTTAAAGGCTTCATATTCATCGCCAAAAAGTTGAATCCAACTATGAGCCATAGTTCCAATTGCAGGAATATCAAACATCTGGTCTGCTATTGTACAAGCTGTTGAATGACATCCACCTATGGCAGCAGCTCTAGCACCATAAATTGCTCCATCATAGCCTTGAGCTCTTCTAGAACCAAATTCCATTACAGTTTTGTCCTTAGCAGCTCTACATATTCTATTTGCTTTAGTAGCTATAAGCGTTTGGTGATTTATAGTTAAAAGTATCATAGTTTCTATAAATTGAGCTTGTATTACAGGCCCTTTAACTATTACTAAAGGCTCATTTGGAAATACTGGATTTCCTTCTGGAATTGCCCAAACATCACAGGTAAATTTGAAATTTATTAAAAAATCTAAAAATTCATTGCAAAATAAATTCTTTGACTTTAAATAAGCTATATCATCTTCTGAAAAGTTTAGATTTGATAAGTATTCAATAAGCTGTTCAACACCAGCCATTATACAATAGCCACCACCATCTGGAACCCTTCTAAAATACATATCAAAATAGGCAATTTTATTTTCTATACCATTTTTAAAATATCCATTTGCCATAGTAAGTTCATAGAAATCAACTAGCATTGTAAGATTTCTAGGATTTTTTACATCAAACTTATAATCCATATAAAATTTATCTCCTTTTCATAAGTTGTCAATAACTATTGTAACCAGTACTTAGAATTATTACAATATATATGTTATTAAATATTATGTTTTACTATAGGATTTTTAGTCAAGAATTAAAATAAATTTTAATATAAAAATTTATTTTAATTCTTGACTAAAGGTAAGAGCATGGGAGAGATTAAATGAATAATTTAGATAAATATCAAAAAAAAGCAATTGAAGCAAAAAGTGAAAAGACTCTTATAATAGCGCCTCCAGGAGCTGGTAAGACAACGGTAATATTAAATAGAGTAAAATATCTTTTAGACTATAAAAATGTTAAAGGGATAAATGTTATAGTAATTACTTTTACAAAGTCTGCAGCAGAAAATATGAAAAGTAGATTTAAAGAAATGCATAAAGAAGGAGCTATTCCTTTCTTTGGAACTTTTCATGGATTATTTTATAAAATTTTACTTAGAAATAAGGAAGATATAAAAATCATAGATAATAGAGAAGCTTATAATCTTATACGAAAGGTTTTAAGCTCTTATATGGAGGAGGTAAGTGATGAAAAAATAAAAGAAGTTTTAAACAATATCTCTAGGAAAAAGGTATCTTCTAAAGAGTTAAATTTATCTATAACAGAAAATATATTTAATAATTGTTATAAGGCTTATGAAGTATTTAAAAATGAGAGAGGACTTTTAGATTTTGATGATTTACAAATAAAAGCAGTAAAGCTTTTGAAAAATAATCCCAATATATTAGGATATTATAAAAATTTAATAAGATATATTTTAGTAGATGAATTTCAAGATTGTGATGAAATTCAGTTAGAGTTTTTAAAGCTTATAGATAATAATATTTTTTGTGTTGGAGATGAAGATCAAAGTATATATTCTTTTAGGGGAGCTACTCCTAAGTGTATGATAAAATTTAATGAGTATTTTAAAGCAGGAGAAAGTATATACTTAAAATATAATTATAGAAGTTTAAAAAATATTGTAGAACTATCTAAAGAGGTTATAAAAAATAATAGAGATAGATATAAAAAAGAAATATTATCCTTTAATGAGAATGAAGGTATTTTAGAGTTTAAAAGACCCTTTAATGAAGCAGAAGAAGCAAATTTAATTGCTTTAAAAATAGAAGAAAGTAAAAATTTTGGAGATAAATACTGTGATAGTGCTATTTTATATAGAACTAATATGGAAAGCAGAAGTTTTATTGAGGCTTTTATAAGAAAAAAAATACCTTTTAAACTTTTAGATAAAGAATATAATTTTTTTAATCACTTTATATGTAAAGATTTAATTTCATATTTAAGACTTTCTATATACCCTTATAGTAAAGAGGATTTTAATAAAATAATAAATAAACCTTTTAGATATTTTTCAAAAAGTGCTATTTATAAGGTTATGAATTCTAAGGTTAAAGAAAATGTTTTTGATATATTAATTAACTCTGAAGATATACATCCTTTTCAAATAAGAAAAATTGAAGAGTTAAAAAATGATATAGCCTACTTAAATAAAATTTCTCTAAATAGTGCTATTGATTTTATATTAAGTGATTTAGAATATAGTCAGTATATAAGAGAGTATTCAAATAAATTCAATCAAAATCAAGAGGAATTATTAGAGATTGTAGAAGAATTTAAAAGTTCTGCTACAGAATTTAAATCCATAGTTAGTTTTCTTTCTCATATAGAAAATGTACAAGAAAATTTAGAAAAAATAAATTCTAAAGGGAATATTGATTCTGTTATATTAAGTACTATTCATGGAGTTAAAGGAATGCAATTTAAAAATGTTCATATTGTAAATATAGTAGATGAAGTAATTCCACATAAAAATAGTATGGATAATTTAGAAGAGGAGAGAAGACTTCTTTATGTAGGAATAACAAGGGCTATAAATAATTTATACCTTTATTCTCCAAAAACTTTAAGAGGCAAATTTAAAGATAAATCTATTTTCTTAAATAATATAGAAATTAAGGATGAAGTAAAAAATTATGGTTTTTTAAAGGGAGATATTATAAGGCATAATTATTTTGGAGTGGGAGAAATTATTGAAATAAATAAGGATAATTTAGTTATTGAATTTCTTAAAGGAGATAAGAAAAATTTTTCTTTAAGAACTTTAATTGAAAATAATCTAATAGATAAAATAATATTAAATAATTAAAATAAAAAGCATAATAAAGTTATTTTATTATGCTTTTTATTTAGTAATAATACTCTTATATAATATACTCGTAAATGATGATAAAATACAATTGAAGAAAAAAAGAGAGTAATATATAATCAAAAATATATAAAATATAATATAATAAAAATTATACAAAAAAGAAGGTGTTAAAAAATGAATATAAATTTCAAAAAAGAAGCAGAAGAAATTAAAGATTTACTTATTGAATTAAGAAGAGATTTTCATGAAAATCCAGAATTAGGCTTTGAAGAATGGAGAACTTCAGGAATAATAAAGGAATTTTTAAAAAATGAAAATATTGAATATATAGAAACTGCTAAAACAGGAGTATGTGGAATAATAAAAGGAACCTTAAAAGATGATACTAAAAAAAATAGATGTATAGCCTTAAGAGCAGATATTGATGGACTTCCAATGGAAGATAAAAAAACATGCTCATATTCATCAAAAGTTAAGGGAAGAATGCATGCTTGTGGACATGATGCACATACTACTATACTTTTAGGTGCAGCAAAATTACTTGGAAAACATAGAGATAAATTTAGTGGAACTATTAAGTTACTTTTTGAACCAGCAGAGGAAACTACAGGGGGAGCTCCCATAATGATAAAAGAAGGAGTTTTAGAAAATCCTAAAGTAGATAAAATAATAGGACTTCATGTTGAAGAAACTTTAGAGGCAGGAAAAATAATGATAAAAAAAGGTGTTGTTAATGCAGCCTCTAATCCTTTTACAATAAAGGTAAAAGGAAGGGGAGGACATGGTGCTTATCCACATATGGCTATAGACCCTATAGTTATGGCTTCTCAAGTTGTTTTAGGATTACAAAGCATAGTAAGTAGAGAAATTAAACCAGTTAATCCAGCAGTTGTTACAGTAGGAAGTATAAACGGAGGAACTGCTCAAAATATAATACCAGATGAGGTAGTATTAAAAGGTGTTATAAGAACAATGACTTTAGAAGATAGAGCTTATGCTAAGGAAAGATTAAGAGAAATATCCACATCTATTTGTAAAGCTATGAGAGGAGACTGTGAAGTGGATATAGAAGAAAGTTATCCTTGTCTTTATAATAATAGTGATGTTGTAGATTTAGTAATTAAATCAGCAAAGGAAATTATAGGAGAAGATAATGTAAAAGAACAAGAAGCTCCAAAACTTGGTGTTGAAAGTTTTGCTTATTTTGCTCTTGAAAGAGATTCAGCCTTTTACTTTTTAGGTGCTAGAAATGAAGAAAAAAATATTATTTATTCAGCACACAACAGTAGATTTGATATAGATGAGAATTTATTACCAATTGGTGTTTCAATTCAATGTAAAGCAGCATTAAATTATTTGACAATGGAGTAAATTAATATTAATCTATAAAAAGTAATTATAAAAAATGATTTAAATTTAGGAGTGAAGCAATTTGAAAATAGAGATAGGCACAAATGAAGCAGGACAGAGGTTAGATAAGTTCTTAAGAAAATATTTAAAGGACGTACCTTTAAGTGCAATATTTAAAGCACTTAGAAAAGGGGATATAAGAGTAAATGGTAAAAAACAAAAAGAAAAATATTCTCTTTTAGAAGGAGATGTTATAGAGATTAAATATCTTCAAAGTGTTGTAACTAAAGAGAAAAAGAAGCCTAATTTCCAAATGGTTGATTCAGGTTCTCTTCAAGTAGTTTATGAAGATGAAAATATGCTTTTAGTTGAAAAATGGCCAGGAGTATTAGTTCATTCAGATAAGAAAAATGGAGCACCTACTTTAACTGATTATGTATTATCATATTTATTTAGAAAAGGAGATTATGTTCCAGAGAATGAATTAACTTTTACTCCTGCATCTTGTAATAGATTAGATAGAAATACATCAGGAATAGTATTCTTTGGCAAAAATTTTGAAGGATTAAAAGCACTTAACGAAATGATAAGAGATAGAAAAGTAAAAAAATATTATTGTGCTTTAGTAAAGGGAAAAATAAATCCAGGAAAATATGAAGCTTATATATCAAAAGATGATGAGCTAAATAAATCAACAGTATATGATACTGAAAGACCTGATACTAAAAAAATAAAAATGGATGTTAAAGTTATACAAACAAATGGAGCCTTTTCCTTATTAGAAATAGAGCTTATAACAGGAAGAAGTCATCAATTAAGGGCTCATTTAGCTCATTTAGGAAATCCTATTGTTGGAGATTTTAAATATGGTGATAATAAAATGAACTCCTTTTTTGAAAACAAGTTTGGATTAACATACCAATTCCTTTATGCATATAAAGTTACATTTAAAGAGGTGCCTGAAAAGTTTAGTTATTTAAAAAATAAAACAATAGCTCAAAGCTTACCTCCAATGTTTAAGAAAATAAAGAAAGATGTATTTAAATTTAGAATTTAGTTTTTAAGATAGGAGATTTATATGAAGGAGCAGTCTATAACTAAAGGCTTTGCAATATTATCTATTGCAAGCATAGTTGCTAAATTATTATCTTTAATTTACGTACCTTTTCTTACAAGAATTGTAGGAGATGTAGGTATGGGTATATATGGTAAGACCTATGATATCTTTGTTTTTGTATATGCTTTAACAAATGTAGGACTGCAAACTGCCATATCAAAATATGTTTCAGAATTAGATGCAGTAGGAAATTATAAAGATGCTTTAAGAGCATTTAAAATATCTAGATCTTTTCTACTTATAGTTGGAACAATATTTACTGTAGTTTTAATGCTTAGTGCTAATTTTATAGCAACAGTTAGTGAAACACCACAGATGGTTTATCCAATTATTTTTCTAGCACCAACTATTATGATTACAACTGTATTAGTTACATATAAGGGATACTTCCAAGGAAGGTCTCAAGCAACACCAATAGCTATAGCTACTGTAATTGAGCAATTTGTAAATGTATTTTTAAGCTTATTATGTGCATATTTCTTAATAAAGCAAAGTACCTCTTTAGGGGTTGCTGGTGGAACTATAGGTTCTTCAGCTGGTGCTTTAATGGCTGTATTATATTTAATATACATATATAACATTTATGGTGTTGAGAAGGAGGCTAGAAAAAAGCAAGACCCAGATGCTAAAAGAATTACTGGTAAGCAAATAGCAAGAACTTTATTTAAATATGGTCTTCCTATAACCTTAAGTACAGGACTTCAAAACTTAGGAAATATCATAGATATGTTAACTGTAAGTAATAGACTTGTTGATGCAGCAAACTTTTCTCAAAGTGATGCAAATGCCCTATATGGATATTTTTCAACAAGATATAAAATCTTACTAAATGTTCCTATGGTTTTCATAACTTCTTTAGGTTACATGGCTTTACCAGCAATATCTAGAGCCTATGCCTTAAAAGATAGAAAAGAAATTAAAAATAAAATTAATTTCTCTTTAAGAGTTACTTATCTTTTATCTATACCAGCAGCTTTTGGTTTAGCCTTGTTAAGTGAAAATATATATAAATATATTTTTGCAGATTCTAATGGATACTTAATGATGGTAATTGGTGCTGCTATGATACCATTAACAGCTATAGTACTTATGCAAAATGTTATACTGCAAAGTGTAAGTCAGTTTTATTATGTATTATTTACTTTAGCACTTAGCATAGTTGTTAAATTTACCTTGAATATGACTTTAGTTGGAAATCCAAAGATAAATATTTATGGAGCTGTAATTTCGGGAATGGTAGCTTTCATAATTTCTTTAGTGCTTAATCACTTTAGAATGAAGAAAACTTTAAAGATGAAAATATCAATGTTAAAATATGCTCTTAAACCTTTATTAGCTTCAGTATATATGGGAATAGGCATACTTATTAGCAAATATGTAATAACTTTATTTATAGATTTAAATAAACTTAACTTATTACTTGGTATATTAGTTTTACTTGTAATTATAGCTATAGGAGGCTTTATGTATCTTCATGCTATTATAGTTTTAGGAGGAATTAATAAAAGTGATATAGAAGAAATTTCCCCTAAACTTTTGAAAATTATGCCAAGATTTTTAAGAAAAAATATAAAATAAAAAAAGGACATCTATTATATTAGATGTCCTTTTTTATTTTAAAATAATATATAAGCTTTAACAATTACTTAAATTTTTATGAAGTTACAGAAATGTAAAGGAAAATTTAGTAAAATTAATTTATATATTAAATACTTTTAAACTAAGGAAAATTATTAATAAAAGAACTTTATAAGGAGGATAATTTAATCAAGCTAAAAAATTATTTGGGAAAGGTTTATGAAAATAACTTTTGGGAGGAACTAAATAAATGAATAAGGTTTATGACTTAGAAGCTATAGCTAGAAATTTTAATTTAACAGGGGAACTTAAGGAATGTGAAAATAATCTTTGTGGACATATAAATGACACCTTTATATTAAATTGTGAAGATTATAATAAAGAAAATAAAAAATATGTTTTACAAAGAATTAATTCTAATATTTTTGAAAAGCCTGAAGAAGTTATGGAGAATATTTATAATATAACTTCTCACTTAAAGGACAAAATAATAAAAGAAAATGGAAATCCCTTAAGGGAAACATTAAATATAGTTAAAACAAAGGATAACAAAAATTTTTATAAAGATGAAAAAGGAAATTACTTTAGGGTTTTTGATTTTATAGATGGAGCTAGTACTTATCAATTAGTAGAAAAGCCTGAACATTTGTATACAGCAGGAAAAGCTTTAGGTAAATTTCAAAAACAATTATCAGATTTTGATGCCTCTAAACTTTATGAAACTATTGTTGATTTTCATAATACAGAAAAAAGATTTGAAGCTTTTTTAGAAGCTCTTAAAAAGGATGAGGTAGGAAGAGCTAAGGATATTAAAGATGAAATAAAGTTTATTTTAGATAGAGAAGATGAAACTAGAATTTTAGTAAATATGATAAAAGAAGGAAAATTGCCTATAAGAGTAACTCATAATGATACTAAATTTAACAATATTATGATAGATGATGAAACAGAAGAAGGAATTGCTCTTATTGATTTAGATACAGTTATGCCAGGTTTATCCTTATATGATTTTGGAGACTCTATACGTTCAGGAGCTACAAAGGCTTTAGAAGATGAAAAGGATTTATCAAAGGTTAATTTTGATTTAGAGCTTTATGAAAATTTCACAAAAGGATTTTTAGAAAATGCTAAGGACTTTTTAACTAAGGAAGAAATTGAATATTTACCTTTTTCAGCTAAGCTTATTACCTTTGAATGTGGTATGAGATTTTTAACGGATTATTTAATGGGAGATGTTTATTTTAAAACACAAATAGATAATCATAATTTAGACAGAGCTAGAAATCAATTTAAACTTGTTTCAGACATGGAAAAGGAAGTGGATAATATGAAAAAAATTGTTTATTCTTGCATTGAAAAGTAATAGGAGAAAAGGGGCATGAAAAATAAAAGTACAGATTTGGGAAATGATAGTGTTTGGAAATTACTTTTTAAGTTAGGTATGCCAGCTATAATAGCTCAATTAGTAAATGTTTTATATAACATAGTAGATAGAATTTTTATAGGAAGATTAGATTCTGGAGAAATAGCAATTGCAGGAATTGGGGTAGCTTTTCCAATTATAATGATTATTTCAGCTTTTAGTGGATTAGTTGGTATGGGTGGTGCGCCTTTAGCGGCTATAAAAATGGGACAAGATAAAAAAGAGGAAGCTGAAGAAATAATGTCAAATAGTTTCTCTTCTCTTATAATTTTATCTTTAATATTAACTATATTCTTTTTTATATTTAAAGAGCCTATTTTATGGGCTTTTGGAGCTAGTAATGCTACAATAGGCTATGCTTTAGAATATTTAAGTATATACTTAATAGGAACAATATTTGTTCAAATAGCCTTAGGAATGAATTCATTTATAAATACACAAGGTTTTGCTAAGGTTGGTATGATAACAGTTATGGTTGGGGCAGTAATCAATATTTTATTAGACCCTATTTTAATATTTGGCTTTAATATGGGAGTTAAAGGTGCTGCTTTAGCTACAATAATTGCTCAAGGTGCTTCTGCTATATGGGTTTTATGCTTTTTATTTGGAAAGAAAAGTACTCTTAAAATAAGAAAAGAATTTTTAAAGCCTAAATTAAAAATAATTTTACCTATAGTTGCACTTGGAGTATCTCCATTTATAATGCAATCTACTGAAAGTTTAGTAATAATAAGTATGAATAATAACTTATTAAAATATGGTGGAGATTTAGCTGTTGGTGCTATGACAATTATGAGTAGTATAATGCAAATAATTTTACTTCCTCTAATGGGATTATCTCAAGGAGCACAGCCTATTATGAGCTATAATTATGGTGCTAATAAAATAGATAGGGTTAAAAAGACTTTTAAATTACTTTTAATAATATCTATGGTATTTACCTCAACTATGTGGCTTTTATTAATGTTTACTCCAGAGATGTTTGTAAGAATTTTTAATAAAGATGCTAACTTAATAAATATAACTTCTTGGAGTATTAGAATATACTTTGCAGGAGTAATTCTTTTTGGGGCGCAAGTGTCTTGTCAACAAACTTTTTTATCCTTAGGGAAAGCAAAAATTTCTTTATTTTTAGCACTACTTAGAAAAATTGTTCTTTTAATACCTTTTATTTATTTACTTCCAATATTCTTTGAGAACAAACTTAAAGGAGTTTTAATGGCAGAGCCCTTTGCAGATATAATAGCTGCTTTATCAACAATAGTATGTTTTACTATTTTTTATAGAAAATTTTTATCAAATAAAGAAGAACAGTCTTTATCAAAAAGTTTATAAAATAAAAAAATACAAAGAGTTAACTCTTTGTATTTTTTTATTTTAATTAAATGTTATATTATATAAATTTTATGTGATAAAGTTTATATATGAATATAATTTATGAAAAAGGTGATTTAATGGCAAAAAAACTTATACGAATTTCTGTAAGAAAATTAGTTGAGTTTGTTTTAAGAAAAGGAAACATAGATAGTAGTATTAAAGCCTCTTCAAGAGCCTTAGAGGGAATAAAAGCACATAAAAAAATTCAAAGTGCCTATTCTAAGGAAGATATGTCAGAGGTTAATTTAAAAGAAGATATAGAGTTTGATAATTTTATTTTAAGAATAGAGGGTAGAGCAGATGGAATCTTAAAAAAAGATAATAAAATAATAATAGATGAAATAAAAACAACCATGAAAAATGTTATGGATATAGATTATGATTATAACGAATTGCACTGGGCACAGGCTAAGGTATATGCATATATTTATAGCAAAAACAAAGGGTTAGATTATATAGAGGTACAGTTAACTTATTATAACATTGAAGACTTTACAATGAAATTTTTAAGAAAAGATTTTGAATTTATCACTTTAGAAGAATTTTTCTATAATTTAATAAAAGAATATAAGGACTTAATAATTTTAAATGAAAATTGGATAAATATTAGAAATACTTCAATAGAAAATCTTTCATTTCCCTTTAATTCATATAGAAAAGGACAAAGAGAATTAGCAATTAGAGTTTACAAAGCTATAGTAGAAAATAAAAAGTGTTTTGCACAAGCACCTACAGGAATAGGCAAAACAATTTCTACTTTATTTCCATCTTTAAAGGCTTTAGGTTTAAATAAAACAAGTAAAATTTACTATATAACTGCTAAAACAACCACAAGAGAAATTTCTAGTAATACTTTAAAGATTATGAGAAAAAAAGGATTAAAAATAAGAAGTCTAATCCTAAAGGCTAAAGAAAAATCTTGTAAAATGGAAGAAAAAAACTGTGTTCCTGATTATTGCCCTTATGCTAAGGGATATTTTGATAGGATTAATATAGCTTTAAAAGAAGCCTTAGAAAGTGAAGAAGATTATAATATAAATTATATAAATAAGTTATGTGATAAATATACTTTATGCCCTTTTGAATTTTCTCTTGATATAAGTGAATTTTGTGATGTAGTTATATGTGATTATAATTATATCTTTGACCCTAAAGCTTCATTAAAAGAAATTCTAGATAATAAAACTAAAGATTTCACCCTTTTAATAGATGAAGGGCATAATCTTTTAGATAGGGGAAGAAATATGTATTCTTCTAATCTATCAAGAGAAGATTTTTTAAAAATAAAAAGAGAGTTTAAGAAAAAAGATAAGAGTATTTATAATTCCTTAGAAAAAATCAATAAGTTTTTCTTAGAAAAGAAAAAGATTTTAGAAGGATTAGAAACTAATACTCTTATAGAAAAAGAAGAACCTTATAAATTATATGGAATTTTAAGAGATTTTTTAGATAAGGCAGATGTTTATGAAGATAAATCTA
The DNA here is from genome assembly GCF_058310255.1 of Clostridium sp. TJA038. Classification (NCBI taxonomy): domain Bacteria; kingdom Bacillati; phylum Bacillota; class Clostridia; order Eubacteriales; family Clostridiaceae; genus Clostridium; species Clostridium sp. TJA038. Next base: position 999,876 of record NZ_JBZEFA010000001.1, read on the forward strand.
AAGAAGAAAATATAACTTTAACAGAATTATATTTTAAGGTTTATGATTTTTTAAATATTTCTAAATATTATAAAGAGGATTTTTCTACTTTATATAAACTACAAAGAAAAAATTTGACCCTAGAAATATACTGCTTAGACCCTTCTAGAATATTAAAATCTATAATAGAAAGGTTTAAATCTACTATAATTTTTTCAGCTACTTTAATGCCAATAGAATATTTTAAAGAAGCTTATGGTGCTTTAGAAGAAGATTATTTTATAAATTTGCCTTCTCCCTTTAATTATAAAAATAAGCTAACTTTACTTGGGAAAGAAGTATCTACAGTTTATAAAGATAGAAAAAAAACTATACCTAAAATTATTAATTATATATTAAATTGTGCTAGTGCAAAAAAGGGAAATTATCTTGTATTTTTTCCTTCATATGAATATATGAATATGGTTTATGAAGAAATAAGAAAAAGAAAGCTTAATTTTACTATTTCTATTCAAGATAATAATATGACTGAAGAGGATAAAAATAATTTTTTAGCTTTATTTAAAGAGGAAAATAAAGAAAAAAATAAAACCCATATTGGTTTTGCTGTTTTAGGAGGACATTTTTCAGAAGGAATAGATTTAACTTTAGATAAGTTAATTGGAGTTATAGTAATTGGAGTTGGTATGCCTAAAATATCCTTAGAAAGAGAAAGTATAAAAGACTATTATAATTCAATAGGTAAAAATGGTTTTGATTATGCTTATGTTTATCCTGGAATAACTAAAGTTCTTCAAGCTGCTGGAAGATGTATAAGAACTGAAAAGGATAAAGGTATTATCCTTTTATTAGATAAAAGATATTTTTCAAAAAAATATATAGAACTACTTCCTAAAGACTGGTTTTTTAATATGATAGATACAGAGGAGAATAAAGTAGAAGAGGTATGTAAAAGGTTTTGGGAGGAAAATTTTATTAAATAATAAATAGTATTAATAAGGTTTACTAAAAATTATTTTGATACATATAACTTTTAATGTTATAATCATATGAAGATTTATTTAGAGTAATTTTAAATAAGCTTAAGAAGAGACAAGTAGGTGAAGAAATGAGCGAAAATAAATTTTTGCCAATTTGCAAAGAAGATATGATAGAAAGAGGATGGGAACAATGTGATTTTGTACTGGTTACAGCAGATGCATACATTGACCATCATAGTTTTGGTACAGCTATTATATCTAGAGTTTTAGAAGATGCTGGATATAAGGTTGGTATAATAGCTCAACCAGATTGGAAAAGTGTTGATGACTTTAAAAAGTTAGGTAAACCAAGATTAGGTTTTTTAGTTAATGGTGGTAACATGGACCCTATGGTAAACCACTATACAGTAAGTAAAAGGTTAAGAAATAAAGATTTATATACTCCTAAAGGGGAAATGGGTAAAAGACCAGATAGAGCCACAATAGTTTATTGTAACAAAATAAGAGAAGCCTATAAAGATGTTAACATAGTAATTGGTGGAATAGAGGCAAGTTTAAGACGATTTGCACACTATGATTATTGGGATAACAAGGTTAGAAAATCAATTTTAGTTGATAGTGGTGCAGACCTTTTAGTATATGGAATGAGTGAAAAACAGATTGTAGAGGTTGCAGATTATTTAAATCAAGGGTTTGATGGAAAATACATAAGACATATACCAGGAACATGTTACATAGCTGATAGTTTAGATGAAATATATGAAGAACATATAGTTTTACCTACCTTTAAGGAAGTTTCTAGTGATAAGAGAACTTATGCAGAGTGTTTTAAAATTCAGTATGAGGAACAAGACCCTGTAAGAGGAAGAACTTTAGTTCAAGAACATAATGGAAAATATGTTGTTATAAATAAGCCAGAAATGCCTCTTTCAAGAGAGGAGTTAGATAAGGTTTATGCGTTGCCATATCAAAAGACATATCATCCTATTTACGAAAAAGATGGTGGTATAGCTGCTATTGAAGAAGTTAAATTTAGCTTAGTAAGTTCAAGAGGATGTTCTGGAAACTGTTCTTTCTGTGCTATAACTTTCCATCAAGGAAGAATTGTAACTAGTAGAAGTGAAGATTCTATAGTAGAAGAAGCTAAAGAAATAACAAAATATGATGACTTTAAGGGTTATATACATGACATTGGAGGACCTACAGCTAACTTTAGAAAACCAGCTTGTAAAAAGCAGTTAACTTTAGGTGCATGTAAACATAAGAGATGTATGTCTCCTGGCATCTGTAAGAATATGGAGGTAGACCATAAAGAATATCTTCATTTATTAAGAAGAGTTAGAAAATTGCCAGGTATAAAAAAGGTATTTATACGTTCAGGTTTAAGATATGATTATATAATGGCTGATAAGGATGATACATTTTTTAAAGAGTTAGTAGAATATCATGTAAGTGGACAGTTAAAGGTTGCACCAGAACATGTATCTCCAAATGTTTTAAAATACATGGGAAAACCAGCTGGAAAAACTTATGATGAGTTTAGAAGAAAATTCTTTAAAATAACTGAGAGATTAGGCAAAAAACAATTTATAATTCCTTATTTAATGTCAAGTCATCCAGGATGTAAATTAGAAGATGCTATCATGCTTGCTGAATATTTAAGAGATATAAACTATCAACCAGAGCAGGTACAAGATTTTTACCCAACACCAGGAACCTTATCAACAACAATGTTTTATACTGGTTTAGACCCTTTAACAATGGAAGAAGTTTATATACCAAAGAGTAAAGAAGAAAAAGCTATGCAAAGGGCTTTATTACAATTTAAAAATCCTAAAAACTATAACATAGTATATGATGCCTTAGTTAAAGCAGGAAGAGAAGATTTAATAGGTAATGGACCAAAATGTTTAATTAAGGATAAAAATAGTTTTAGATTTAATAATAAAACTAGAAAAAGTAAAAATGAAGGGCATAGCAAAAGAGAATCAGAAGAAAAGAGAAAAAGTTCTCATAGCAAAAAACAAAGAGGAAATAAATCAAAAAGCTTTACTTCAAAAAAGAACCAAAGAATTTCAAAGGGTAATAAAAGAAGATAAATAAAAAAATGCTAGTTAATTTTAACTAGCATTTTTTTATTTATTTTAAAACTTTTATTTGCTTTATTATTATATTAAATAAATTTTCAAATAAATTAAAAAATTCGTTATTATGAAAACTTTTAATTAGATGATATAATTAAATAATTATGATATAGTTAATAAAGAGTTAAGGACTGTTAAGGATTTTCTCTAAAAAAAATTAAACATATTTAATTTTTTTACTTAACATACATGAATTATCAATAAAGAGGTGACATTAACTTTGTATTATAAAATAGGAATTGATGCAGGGTCTACAACCTTAAAATGTATAGTCTTAAATGAAGAGGATAATATTATCTATTCAAACTATGAAAGACATTATTCTAAGGTAAGAGAGAAACTAATTGAAGAGTTTGAAAATATAAGAGGGTTAATAGAAAATAAAAAATTTAAAATAGCCATAACAGGTTCTGCTGGATATGGTATTTCAAAGGAATTTAACATTCCCTTTGTTCAAGAAGTCTTTGCTTCAACTTTAGCTATAAAAAAATATTATAATGATGTAGATGTAGCTATAGAACTTGGTGGAGAAGATGCTAAAATAATTTTTTTAACTGGTGGCTTTGAAGAAAGAATGAATTCAAGTTGTGCAGGTGGAACAGGAGCTTTCATAGATCAAATGGCCCATCTTATGGGGCTTACTGTAGATGAAATGGACAAGTTAAGTCTTAAAAATGAAAATATATATGAAATTGCTTCAAGATGCGGTGTTTTTGCAAAAACTGATATACAACCACTTTTAAATCAAGGTGCTAGAAAAGAAGATATTTCAGCTAGTGTTTTTCAATCAGTTGTAAATCAAACTATAGGAGGTTTAGCACAAGGGAGAAATATTGAAGGTAAAATAATGTTTTTAGGAGGGCCTTTATTTTTTTGCAAGGGTCTTAGAGAGAGATTTAAAAAAACCTTAAATTTAAAAAATGAAGAAATAGTATCTCCTAAAAATGCACAGGTTTTTGTAGCTCTTGGAAGTGCTATTTATTCAAAGGAAGAAAATAAGCTTTATGAATATAATACTTTATTAAAGAGATTTAAAGAAAATAAAAGTAATATAACTACATTAAAATTAATAGAACCCTTATTTAATTCTAAAGAAGAATATGAGGAATTTAAAGAAAGACATAGTAAAAATAAAGTTAAAATAAAGGATATAAATGATTATACTGGAGAAGGATACATAGGAATTGATGCAGGAAGTACTACTACTAAAGTTGTTTTAATAGATAAAAATGACAATATTTTATATGAATATTACGGCTCTAATAAAGGAAATCCTGTGGAAATTGTAAAGAAAGAATTAAAGAATATCTATAAGTTATGTAAAAATAAAATAAAAATTTTAGGAAGTGCTGTTACTGGATATGGAGAGGAGTTAATTAAAAATGCCTTTTCAATAGATTTCGGCATAGTAGAGACAGTAGCTCATTATATAGCAGCAAGTCATTTTAATCCAAAGGTAGATTTTATTTTAGATATAGGTGGGCAAGATATAAAGTGCTTTAAAATTAAAAATGGAATTGTAGCGAATATAATGTTAAATGAAGCCTGTTCTTCAGGCTGTGGTTCTTTTATAGAAAGTTTTGCAAATCAAATGGGCTATGATGTAGAAAGTTTTTCAAAGCTTGGTTTATTTTCAAAACATGGAGCAGATTTAGGCTCTAGATGTACTGTTTTTATGAATTCTTCAGTAAAGGAAGCTCAAAAAGAAGGTGCTACAGTTAATGATTTATCAGCAGGTCTTTCTGTAAGTGTTGTTAAAAATGCACTTTATAAAGTTATAAGGGCTAAAAGTTTAGAGGAACTTGGTAAAAATATAATTGTTCAAGGAGGAACAATGTATAATGATGCCATACTTAGAGCTTTTGAAAAGGAACTTTCTATAGAAGTTATAAGACCTAACATATCAGGGCTTATGGGAGCTTATGGATGTGCTCTTTATGCAAAAAGAAAAAAATTAAAAGAAAGTAAGATAATAAAAGAAGAAAACTTAGAGAACTTTATACATAACTCTAAAATTATAAAGTGTGGTTTATGTACAAATAGATGCAATTTAACTATAAATACTTTTAATGATTCAAAAAAATATATTTCAGGTAATAGATGTGAAAAACCAACAGGGAAAAAAGTTTCTGAAAATATACCAAATATGTATGAATATAAATATAGAAAATTAAGAGGATATGAATTTTTTGAAGAAGGAAGAAAAGAAACTATAGGAATTCCTATGGTGCTTAATATGTATGAGAATCTTCCAATTTGGGCTACATTTTTTAAAGAATTAGGTTTTAATGTTATTTTATCTGATGAGTCAAACAAAAAAATATATCTAAAAGGACAACATACAATTCCTTCAGATACTGTCTGTTATCCTGCTAAATTAGCTCATGGACATATAGAAAATTTATTAAGTAAAAATATAAGAAATATATTTTATCCATGTATGAGTTATAATTTTGATGAAGGCTTATCAGACAATTGTTTTAATTGTCCTGTAGTTGCTTATTATCCTGAACTTTTAAAAACAAATATAAAAGAATTAAAAAATATAAATTTTATAATGAACTATTTAAGTTTAAATAACAAAAAACTATTATATAAAGAACTTTATAAAATTTTAAAAGAAAAGTTTACATATATAAGAAAAAGAGATGTTAAAAAAGCTTTAGAAAAAGCTTTTTTAGAATATGAAAATTACACTAAAGATTTAAAGGAAAAGGGAGAAGAATTTATAAAATATGCTAAAGATAAAAATAAAAATATTATAGTCTTAGCAGGAAGACCTTATCATATAGACCCTGAAATAAATCATGGAATAGATAGAGCTTTAAGTTCCTTAGATATTGTTGTTTTAAGTGAGGATTCCTTAAACTTTACAAAGGAAAAGCCAGAGGTTAATATATTAAATCAATGGACATATCAAGCAAGATTATATAAAGCAGCTTATTATGTTGCAAATAGCAAAGATAATATTAATCTTATACAACTAGTTTCCTTTGGCTGTGGAACAGATGCTATAACTTCTGATGAAATTAAATGTATTTTAGAAAAAAATAAAAAAATATACACTCAGTTAAAGATAGATGAAACTAATAACTTAGGTGCTGCTAAGATAAGGGTAAGAAGTTTATTAGAAGCTATAATGCAGGAATAGGTGATAAAATGAATATAGAAAATAATGATTTTGCAACATTTACTAAGGAGATGAGAAAAACTCATACTATTTTAGCTCCTACAATGTTACCAATACATTTTAAACTTTTATCTGGAATAATGAAAAGTTATGGATATAATTTAGAATTTTTTGAGGGAGATACTAAAAGTGCCATTGAAGAAGGATTAAAAAGTGTACATAATGACATATGTTACCCTGCCATGATTGTAATTGGACAACTTATAGAAGCTTTAAAAAGCGAAAAGTATGATAAAGATAAAACAGCTTTAATAATTAGTCAAACTGGGGGAGGATGTCGTGCTTCTAATTATATTCATCTTTTAAGAAAAGCCTTAAAGGAAAATGGATTAGAAAATGTCCCTGTAATTTCTTTAAATCTTAGTGGATTAGAGAAACATGAAGGTTTTAAAATGTATCCAAGCTTATTAATAAAATGTATATATGCTCTTTATTATGGAGATTTACTTATGTATTTATATAATCAATGTAAATCCTATGAAATACATAAAAATAAAAGTGATGAAGTACTAGATAAATGGATTAATATATTAAAAAATAAATTTAAAAGCTTAAATTATTTAAATACAAGAAAGCTATATAAAGAAATAATTTTAGATTTTTCAAAGATAGAATTAGAAAAAGTTGAAAAAGTTAAGGTTGGAATAGTAGGAGAAATTTATTTAAAATACTCTCCTTTAGGAAATAATCACTTAGAGGAGTTTTTAAGAGAAGATAATGCAGAAGTTGTTATGTCTGGAGTTACAGACTTTTTTATGTACTGTTTATCTAATTCAGAAATAGATTATAAATTATATGGAATGAAAAAATTCTCTAGCAAATTTTCAAAGGTAGGCTCCTCATACTTAGAATATTTACAAAAAATAATGATAGATTCTATAAAAAAATATTCTAACTTTAGAGCACCAGCTCCCTTTAAAGAATTGAAAGCCTCTGTTAAAAATTATATAGGCAGAGGAGTTAAAATGGGTGAAGGCTGGCTAATGACAGCTGAAATGTTAGAACTTATACATAGTGGAGTAAATAATATAGTTTGTGCACAACCCTTTGGTTGTCTTCCAAATCACATAGTTGGAAAAGGGATGATTAGAGGAATTATGGAAAATCATCCAGAGGCTAATATAGTAGTTGTAGATTATGACCCTTCTTCAACAAAAGTAAATCAAGAAAACAGAATAAAATTAATGTTAGCTAATGCTAAATTAAGCGAATATATATTAAATAATTAAAAAAAGGTCTCCTAAAGGAGGCCTTTTTTTATAAAAACAAAATATTAAAATAAATTATAACACTTTAGAAAATATATAAATTAATATTATAATATATTTAGGAATTTAATTATAAGGAGGAGTTTATGAATATTTTAATAGCAGAGGATGAACAAGATATATTAGAGCTTTTAGAACTTCATTTACTAAAGGAAGGTTATAATGTCTTTAAGGCCTCAAATGGTATGGATGCTTTAGATATTTTAAGAAAAGAAGATATAAATTTAGCTTTATTAGATGTTATGATGGATGGAATAGATGGCTTTAATCTTTTAAAAATTTTAAGACAATGGAGTAAAATACCTGTTATATTTTTAACTGCAAAAATAGAAGAAGAAGATAAGATTTTAGGGCTTAAATTAGGAGCTGATGACTATGTAATAAAACCCTTTAAACCTAATGAATTAATAGCTAGAATAAATTCTAATTTAAGAAGATGTTATAATTATTCTCTTAAAGATTATATTATAAAAATAGGAGATTTAGAGCTTAATAAGGAAGAGTGTAGCGTAAAAAAGCAAGGAAAAGAAATTATACTAAATGCTAAAGAATTTAAAATTTTAGAAATGCTTATGAGTAGTAGGGGGAGAGTTTTTACTAAAAAGCAAATATATGAAAAGGTATGGCAAGAAGAATATTTAGGAGATGATAATACAATTATGGTTCATATAAGTCATTTAAGAGAAAAAATAGAAGAGGACCCTAAAAATCCTTGTAAAATCAAAACTATAAGAGGAATAGGTTATAGGTTTGAAAAAAAGTAATTTAATAATAGGAAATAGATATAAATTATCTAATATATTACTTAGAAATTATCTTAAAGTTTTTTTGCTTATAACTTTAATTACAGGAATTATATTTTTTATTTCTATTTTTATAGGAGCTAACTTTTATTTGAAAGATGAAGAACTAGAAGATAAGATTTTCTCTGGTATAGTTAAGGGCATTGATTATAATAATATTGAAAATGAAAATTACATTTCTGAACATGGTGGATGGATTGAAATTGTAGATAAGGATTTAAAGGTAATAAAAGTTATAGGAGAACCTAAAATAATAAATAAATCTTATTCAAGTGAAGAATTTAGCAAGATTTTATTAAATGAAATGTATGGTGATATTGATGAAGATTATATTTCTTATACTGCTTATAGTAAAGATGGAAGATTCTTTATTTTAACTAGAATACCTAGTGAGAATTTTTCAAAACTCTTTGTTAAAAGTCATAAAATAAGATTTAAAATATTTTTATACATAATGATTTCTATTTATATATTTTTATTTATAATAAGCCTAATACTTTATTCTAAATTAACTTCTAAGACCTTTACAAAGCCTTTAAAAAAGCTTATGGAAGGAGTTAGAAAGCTTTCACAGGGTGATTACTCTATAAGAATTAAAATAGAGAAAAATAATGAATTTGAAGAATTAGGGGAAGCTTTTAATAATATGGCTTCTAAAATAGAAGAGGAAAAAAATCTTAAAGAAAAATCAGAAAAACTAAGAAAAGAATTTGTAAGAAATATAGCTCACGATTTAAAAACACCTTTATCTAGTATAATTGGATATTCTAATATAATAAAAAACAATTTAGATTATGATAAAGAAACTTTATATAAATATATAAGTATAATTGAAAATAATGGGGAAAGAGCCAATGAAATGATAATGGAACTTTTTGAGTTTTATACTCTTCAAAGTTCTGAATTTTTATTAAATAGACAAAAGGAAAATTTAAGTGAATTTTTAAGAAATTTAATAGCTAATTATATATATCTTTTAGAGGAAAAAGACTTTGATTTTGACTTTCAAATAGAAGAAAAGGATATTTATTTTTCCTTTGATAGCAATAGACTTGAAAGAGCCTTAGGAAATTTAATAATAAATAGTGTTAAATATAATGAAAAGGGAACTAAATTTTTAATAAGTTTAAAGGAAGAAAGTTCTAAAATAAAAATAATAATTAGTGATAATGGAATAGGATTAAATGATAATCTTAAAGAAAATATTTTTAATCCTTTTATTAGAGGAGAAAAGTCTAGAAATTCTAAAAAAGGTGGTTCAGGATTAGGATTAACCATAAGCAAGGAAATAGTAGAGAAGCATGGTGGAAAAATTTATTTAGATAATAAACCTTTAAAGGGATGTAATTTTGTTATAGAATTTAATAAATTTTAAAATAAAAAGCTTAGATAAATCTAAGCTTTTTTTATGCAACTTTTCTTGAAGTTTTTCTTTTATATTTAGTCTTATTTCTACCTCTTCTTTTTTTATAGGAAAATTTCTTTTTAAAGTAACTATATACAAGGTCTGTTATAGTATGAAGACCTGAACCTAAAAAAAGTGCTAAAAATATATTAAAAAACAGTATTTTATTTTTTATAACAAAATTAAAAGATAATTTTATCATCTCTAAGGTTGAAATATTTACTATAGAAAAAGAGTATAAAAGAGAAAAAATAATTATAGGAATAATTAAAACATAAAGTATTCTTATAATAGGACCTAAGATAAAACCATGAGTAAATATACTTCTATGTTCAAAAATCTTTTGATATGGAATCCAAATAAATTTTAAGTACCCCCACCTTTTAAACTCTCTACTTTTAATATCTAAGTCTCCAGAGAACATATATCCGCCAAACATATATACAGATACTCCAAGTATTGTAAAGGCAAGACTGCTACCTAAGTCATCTAAAAAAATCATATTTAAAAATAAAAATAAAGAAGCAATAAAAGGGGCCATAATAACTGTAATTTTGTCATGTGTTTTTCCTGCTGCCAAAACTATCACCCCACTATAATATATTTATAATAATAATATAACATATTTTGTGTTAACATCACATAATTTATTCTATTATAATAATAAAACTTTTATTTTGTATTTTTTTATCAAATTATAATATGAATTGTTTAATAAAAAAACTGTTAATTTCATAACAATATTATAATTAAGATATATATTTAACTTTATTTTAATAAAAAGTTTTCAAATAATTCAAAAAATATTTTAGAAGTTTAAATTTTATGATAACATAGTATATTGTAAAAAGAAAACTTTATAACTAAGGAGGAAAATATGAGCAAAGAAAATAAAAGTAAATTATCTTTAACAGCGCTTATATTAATGATTTTCACATCAGTATATGGTTTTGCTAATATGCCAAAGGCCTTTTATCTAATGGGCTATAGCTCTATTTTGTGGTATATATTATCAGCCATAACTTTTTCTATTCCCTATGCTTTCATGATGGCAGAGTATGGAGCAGCTTTTAGAAAGGAAAGAGGAGGAATTTATTCATGGATGGCTAAATCTGTTGGCCCTAAATATGCCTTTATAGTAACATTTATGTGGTATTCTTCTAATTTAATATGGTTAGTTAGTAACTCCTCATCTATATGGATTCCTTTTTCTAACCTTTTATATGGAAAAGATACTACAGGTTCTTGGTCATTATTTGGATTAAGTGTACCTCATACAATGGCTTTATTAGGAATAATTCTTATAATAGTTATTACATATGCTTCTTCTAAAGGGCTAAAAAGTATAACTAAGGTAACCTCTATAGGAGGAACTGTAGTTGCTTTATCTAATATAGTTCTTATATTAGGTGCTATTATTGTTTTTATAAGTAATGATTTTAAACCTGCACAAGCTATAAACAAAGCTTCTTTTATAAGTTCTCCAAATCTTTCTTATTCATCGCCTTTAGGAATATTGGGATTTTTAGTTTTTGCAATTTTTGCCTATGGTGGTTTAGAGGCAGTAAGTGGATTAGTTGATGAAACTAAAAATGCTAAAAAAACCTTTCCAAAAGGTCTTATGATAGCTTCTATAATAATAGCTTTAGGTTATGCTATAGGAATTTTATGTATTGGATTATTTACAAATTGGACTGAAGTATTATCAGGAGAAAATGTTAATTTAGCTAATGTAGCTTATATAGTTATCCAAAACTTAGGAGTAAAATTAGGTGGAGTTTTTGGAATGTCTTTAGAAAATTCTATTTTATTAGGCTCTTGGTTTGCAAGATATATAGGACTTTCAATGTTACTTGCCTTAATTGGTGCTTTCTTTACAATAAGCTATGCTCCAATAAAACAATTAATAGAAGGAACTCCTAAAGAAATATGGCCTAAAAAATGGACAGTATTAAATAAAAATAATATGCCTGTTAACGCTATGTGGGTTCAATGTATTGTTGTTGTAATTTTCATATTGTTAGCTTCCTTTGGAGGAGAATCTGCAAATAAATTTTTTAGTTATTTAATACTTATGGGAAATGTAGCTATGACTATACCTTATATGTTTTTATCTGGAGCATTTCCAGCTTTTAAAAAGAAGGATTACATAGAAAAACCTTTTACAATGTATAAAAGTTACAAATCATCTTTAGTATGGTCAGTAATAGTAACCTTTACTATAGGCTTTGCAAACTTATTTACTATTATAAAGCCAGTTATTCAAGATAAAGATTATAAGGCTATGGCCTTTCAAATAACTGGACCTATAGTCTTTGTAATAATAGCTTTTATTCTTTATAGAAATTATGAGAAAAAAATAAAAAATAATAAAGTTAATTAAATTATAAGAAGCAGTTTTTAATTTTAGAAACTGCTTCTTAATTTTCTTATTATAGATTATTATTGAACTTATGTAGTATAATTATTTTAAAACAATAAAATGGAGAGTGTAGCATATGAAGAAAAAAAATTTAATTATTTTAGGGATCATATTAGTAGTTTTAATAGGTGCCGGGCTTTACTTTTTTAATAATAAGTCTACATATAAGGTTGTTATTAACAACAAAACCGATAAGGAAATTAGTGGGTTGCAAATAAGTTGCGGAAGTAATAGCAAAAATATAGAGGTTCCTGATATAGGTCCATCTTCTAGTAAAGAGGTTAGAGTTAAGTCAGAGGAAAATGGTTCTTTAGTTATGTATTATACAGATTATTTAGGAGATTCTCATAAAGAACTTTTAGCTGGATATTATCAAAAAGGGGCTAGTGGTAAAATAGTTGTAAATATAACTTCAATAAATGACCTTGGTATATATAGTATGGAGATAGCTTCTCCTGAAGCTGAAGAAGTTTTAGAGAATAATAATTAACAAAGGAAAAGGGGGGTGAGATAAAAGAAGATAAATCTTCTTTTATAAAATTTATGATAAAAATTATATACAGTATATTGTATATAATAGTATATAGCTTTTTAGGATGGTGTTGTGAAGTTATATATTGTTATATAATAGATAACAAGTTCACAAATAGAGGATTTTTAAATGGTCCTTTATGTCCTGTATATGGCTTTGGTGCTTTTTTTATATTATTATTTTTAAATAGGTATAAAAGTAATATAATATTAGTTTTTATTTTAGGAATAATAATAACTTCGCTTTTAGAGTATATAACTTCATTTTTATTAGAAGAAATATTTCATACTAAATGGTGGGATTATTCAAGGTATAAATTTAATATTCATGGTAGAGTATGCTTATTAAACTCTACCTTATTTGGTATATTATCTGTTATTCTTGTAGAGTTTATAAATCCAATTGTTGTTAATCTCATAAGTAAGCTACCTAAAATATTAGTTATTTCTCTTACCGTTATTTTTAGTATATCAATAATTATTGATTTTATAATAACTGTAAAAACCCTATTTAATTTAAATAAAAAATTAAATATCTTAGAAGATTTATCTAAAGATTTTGAAGGTCTTGGTATTTCCTTTGCTTATAAAGGAGAAAGAGACTTAGAAAGTATTATATCTAAATTTAAAGAAGAACCTTATGTTAAAGAAGAAATGTTAAATAAGGCTAAATATTTAAGAAAGAATAATTTTATACAAAGAAGAATATTAAAAGCTTTCCCTAATATGAGACATAAAAAATATAATGAATTATTACAAAAAATTAGAAAAGAAGAAAATTAAAAAAAAGACCATAATGAACTGATTATAATAAAGTATCATTATGGTCTTTTTTTTAATTATACTTATCTTTTGATAGCACTTCTTTTTTTACTAAAACTCCATTTTCATAAGTTTCCTTATAGGTTGTAGAGGATTTAGGGCCATGCTGGTCTACAGAAATAACAATTTCCTTTCCTTTATCCTCTTTTATGCCCCATATATTAGATTTTACTTCTCCTAAAGAGTTTATATAAGTTTGTACTATAACTGGATTTTTCATATTATTTTGAAATTTAAAATCAATAACTCCACTTGCCATAGTTGCATCTCTACCAATAGGGGCATATGTTACAGGTAGACTATGAGGTGCTCTTTCAACTATTTTCAAATCAGCATATAAAACTGAATTGTAAAGAGTTGTAACCCCTTGACATATACCACCGGCCAATATATCTACAACTTCATTACCAATATAACCTGGTGCATAAGTATATCCATTTTTTTCAGTTCTATCTTCTCCTTCTTTATCAGCTGAAAAAATATCTCCAGGCATTAATATAGTACCATTTAATTTGCTTAAATAATTGCTAATATTTTTAGTTCTACCTCCTGTTAAACTAGGTAGTTTAGTGCTATAACTTCCCAAAATAACCATATTATTAACCATATCTTGAGTTAGATTTGGTTTTATTTCTTTAACAGGTATTTCTATTGTACAATTTAAGCTTTCATGCTCATTATCTATATCCTTTATTATTTCATCATTAAGTGTTTCTAAATCGAGCTTGTACCCAATTTTTTCTTTGCTTGCTGATATAGAGTCTTCTGAAAAGTAAATAGTAGGTTCTACCTTCTCTTTGTTTATTTTATTACTTATTTCAGAAAGTTTTTCTTTTAAAACCTCTTCATTTTTTTCTGGTTTAAAAGAAAAATATTTAGGATTATACTTTAAGTTTAATCTTTCTTTAGTATTTGAAAAAATATTATTGTTTTTTCCAAACATAAAAACTTCCTTTGATAAATCATCAACATTAAAGAAAAAACCTAAATCTTTAGCAGAGAAAGTTTCCTTAAAAGAATCTTTGTAATTAAAGGTTATTTTAAAATTATCTAATAAATTAGAGTAGTGCTGATTTAATTTTTCCTTTAACTCATCTTCTTTTAAATTTGAAACGTTCATTTTTTCTACATAAAGTCCATCATAAGTAACATTTCTTTTAGAGTAAGTGTTTATTAATATTGCTGAAATTAAAATTAAGAATAAAATTATAAAGACTAGTAAAAATTTTAGTGCCATGTTTTTTGTGTTTAATCTTTTCATTTCTTTAATTCTCACCCTTATTACCTCAAATATATTTATAATAGATATTTAATTATAAACTAACAAATAAATATAAATAAAATGTGTAGATTTTACATAAATTTCTTTATTCAAATAATTTTAATTTATTGGTAAAAAGTTTTTAATTGTAAATTTTATATTAACCTTATTTAATTATAATATATTAAGTTGAAAAAATATACATCTTTGATTTATTTTTCATATTATATATTAATAAATTATAAAGTAGAGGAAAACAATGTTTAAAAATATAACTATAAAAGATAAAGATATCTATAAAAAACATTTGTTAAAAGAAAAATTTTTAAGCTGTGAATACTCCTTTGTTACCCTTATAATGTGGCAAAAATATAATAAAATAAAATATGATATATTAGATAATACTTTTATTTTGAAAAAATATGACAAGACTTTAGGAAATTTTTTTATGGAGCCTATAGATAATATTAAAGATTATAATTTAGAAAAAATAATAGAATTCTTAAGAAATATTCAGAAACAAGAAAATAATAATTGGCTTTTTGGTGATGTATCCTTTAAATTTTTAAAAAAATTAAAACTAATATACGGAGTAAACTTAATATATGAAGAAGAAAAAGATAATTTTGACTATATCTATAAATTAGATGACTTAAAGTATTTACAAGGAAAAAATTTCAATAAAAAAAGAAATAAATACAATGTATTTAAAAAACTTTATAATTATAAAATTAAGCTTTCTAAAAATTTTAATGAAAAAGAAATAAAGGAAGCTTTAGAATTTCTTTTAAAATGGTTTTCTTTAACTAAAAAAACTTCTATATCCTTTGAAGAAATAAAAGCTTGTGAAAATCTAATTTTTAACTTTAATAATTTAAATATAGAATCAATTAGAGTTTATGTAGATAATAAGCTAATTGGAATGAGTATTGGAGAAAATTTTAATAATAATATTTATATAATTCATATGGAAAAATGCTTTAGAGAGTTTAAAGGTATTTACGCATTTATTAATAAGGAATTTTTAAACACTTTAGACTTTAAAGGATTATATGTAAATAGAGAGGAGGACCTTGGAGTAGTAAATCTTAGAAAATCAAAACTAGAATATAACCCTGTATTTTTAGAAAAAAAATTCTTAGTAAAAATAAAATGAGGATAATCCTCATTTTATTTTTTTTATTTCATTTAATGAATCTTTTGCTACATTTAAAGTTTTATTTAGATTATTTAAAGTATCATTTATTAATTTTTTATTTTCTTCCTTTTTTACAGTATCAATAGCGTAATTAAGGTATTCTTTAGCTTTAAGTGCGCTTTTTACTTTATTATTTACTTCTTCTTTTAAATTTTTATTTAAATTATCCAATAAAAAACCTCCTTAAAATTAAGTTGATATTATTTTATGTCATATTTTAAAAATAATAAGTGGAAATTTTAAAGAGTAAATACTTATTATAACATAATAAGTAAAATATTTAATTTAAGTAATATTCTTATATAATATACTCTTAAATGATTATTAAATAAAAAATAAAAAAGCAGAGAAAAACTCCACTTTAATATTATTTATCAGAACTATTAAGTCTATTTATCATAATCTCCTTAGCCTTTAATTCAAAATTATCATCTAAGGGCTGTAAAGATACCTTAGAATATTTATTACTAAGAGCTAAAGTTAATATTCTATCTGCTAATTCTGGATTTTTAGATAGTAATGAACCATGGAAATAAGTACAAATAGTATTTTTATAAATACATCCTTCATATCCACTTTCACCATTATTTCCATGACCATGAACACATTTACCTAAAGGCTTTAGATTACCTATAAAAGTTCTACCTGAATGATTTTCAAAGCCAACATAAGTTTCCTTAAATTCTTCATTATAAATAACAGTATTACCTATAAATCTAGTATCTCCACCTTCAGTATATATATCTAAAATTCCTAATCCATCTATTTTTTCACCAGTAGGAGCAGTATAATAATTTCCTAAAAGTTGATATCCACCACAAATAGCTAAAAGAACTTTTCCTTCTTCAACAAATTCTTTTAATCCTTCTCTTTTTAAAGTTAATAAATCCTCAGAAACTATAGATTGTTCAAAATCTTGTCCGCCACCAAAAAATACTATATCATAATCATCTTTATTAAATTTATCTCCCATAGAGATGTTTATAACATTTACCTTTATTCCTCTTAATTCAGCTCTATGTTTTAATATTAAAATATTTCCTACATCTCCATAAACATTAAGCAAATCAGGATATAAATGACATATATTTAGCTCCATATAAATCTCTCCTTTAACTACCAAAGTTTATTAATATAACCTTTGGAATGTAAGTACTTTCTGTAATTAATCATAGCTGTATAAGTTGCAAGAATATAAACTTTATTTTCTTTAGAATTTTTAATTGCTTCTGTTAATCCTTCAAAATCTTCTCTTATTAAAAATTTATCAATAGGTAAGTTAGCAATTTTTAATCTTACAGCCATATCATAGGCTCTAATACCAGATATAAATATCTCATTTAATTCAATTGAATTTAATTTTTCAAAATCAACATCCCAAATCCAAGAAACATCCTTACCATCTGCATAATTATCATTTAATAAAAAGGCAGCAGAAAAACTTTCTGAATTTAATAAAAGTGTATCTAAAGCTTGATTATATCCTGCGGGATTTTTAACTAATATAATCCTAGCTTCCTTATCTCCAATTTTTATTGTTTCCTGTCTTCCAAAAGATGAACTTTGACTAGAGAATGACTTTTGTATAACTTCATCTTTAATATGTAATTCTTTCGCAACTGAATAAGCACATAATCCATTATATATATTATAAGTTCCCGGTTGAGTTATGGTAAATAGACTACCATTTATAACTACCTTAGAACTTTCAGGAGTAAGTTCTACTATTTCTTCTACCTTATATTTTAAATTTTCTCTTTTAAATCCACAATTAGGACAATAGAAACTTCCAAGATGATTATATGTTATAAAGTTGTAAGAATAAGGTTCTTTACAGAATTTACAGAACTTAGCATCAGCATTTATCTCTATATCCTTACTCTTATTTGGAGATACCTCAAATCCATAATAAACTTTAGGATTTTTAACATCTAATCCTCCTAATAAAGATTCATCACCATTTAAAAGAAGAGTAGTACTTGGAACCTTTATAACTCCCTCTAATATTTTATTTAAAGTAGTATATACCTCTCCATATCTATCTAATTGGTCTCTAAAAAGATTTGTTACAGTTATTATTTCAGGAGTTATATAATCTGTTATAAATTTTAAGTTTGCTTCATCAACCTCAATAACTGCATATCTTTCTTTACTTGAAGAGAATTTGTAATTTGCTACAAAAGTACTAACTATACCAGGGTATAGATTTGCTCCAGTAGCATTTGTTATAACATCTAATCCATTACCTTTTAGAACATTATATATCATTGAAGTAGTAGTAGTTTTTCCATTTGTTCCTGTAACTAAAATAACTTTATAATTTTTAGAAACTACCTTTAATATATCTCTATCCAATTTTAAAGCTACTTTACCTGGAAAATTAGTTCCACCCTTAAAAACTTTCTTTGAAATAACCTGTGTCATTTTAGATAAGATTATGCTTATATAAGATTTAATAGCTATTTTAAACACCACCTTATAATTAATTGCTTTTTTTAAATTTTCTTAAACTATTATAGTATAGCATAAACTATTTAAATTACCAATATAGTAATTAATTAATAGTTAATTATAATTTTCTGTTTATATAAATTTAATTAAATTTATTATAAACATACTAGAAATTTTACAATGCAATATATGTAGAAATATTGTATTATATATTAAGAAGGATATAATTAATAAGTAGCATTAATTATAAAAATAAATTAGACTAGGGGGAATACTATATGTATCCAATAAGATTTGAAAATTTATATTATGATAAAGTTTGGGGTGGAAGAGACTTTGAACTTTTTAGAGATAATATGCCAGAGGGAATGATAGGAGAAACTTGGGATGTTGCCTGTCATGAAAATGGAATGAGTATAGTTGAAAATGGTGAATATAAGGGATTAAGATTTGATGAATTAATAGATAAATTAGGAAGTGATTTAGTAGGAACTAAAATATCAAAAGAAAAATTTCCTCTTCTTATTAAATTAATAAATGCTAAGGACAAATTATCAGTTCAAGTTCATCCAAATGATGAGTACGGAATGAGAGTTGAAGGAGAGCTTGGAAAAACTGAAATTTGGTATGTAGTTGAAGCTTTTGAAGGTGCTAGTTTAATAGTAGGAACAAAAGATTGTACTAAAGAACAGTTTGTAAAAGCTATAGAAACTGGAGATTTTGATAAATATTTAAATAGAGTAAAGGTTAAAAAAGGAGATACTTTCTTTGTAAGAAGTGGACTAGTTCATGCTATATGTGAAGGAGTTATAATAGCTGAAATACAACAAAATAGTGATACAACTTACAGAGTATATGACTATAATAGAGGAAGAGAAATTCATGTAGAAAAAGCTTTAGATTGCATAGACTTTTCACTAAAAGGAGAGAAAGCTAGAGGATTAAAGGTTTCATATGATCAATATGATAAAACTTACCTTTCATTATGCGAATACTTCTCTTTAGAAAAATATGAAATAAAAGGCATATGTGAAGAAGAAAGTGATGTTGAAAGATTCTTCATATTCACTTGTGTTGAAGGCAAGGGAGTTATAACTTCAGAAAATAGTGAATTAACTATCAAAAAAGGAGATAGTATTTTTATACCAGCTACTTTAGGAAAATATTCTATTAAAGGTGATATTACTTTATTAAAAAGTTATGTTCCAAAAGAAGGCGCAGTTGAAGAAGAAATTATTTCTATAGTTAAATCTTAAATTTAATTAATTTATTTTGTTAAAAGTATGTAAAACTAGCTTAAATATAAGGGTTTTACATACTTTTTTTAATCCTATAAATATGGACAAATATATCTATTAAAATTATAATAAAAAAGTAAAACTTAAATACTAGAAAGAGAGTGTAGATATGGGAATTGATTTTTTATTTATAGTTAAGTCTTTAATAATTGCAGTTGTTGAAGGGCTTACAGAATTTGTTCCTGTTTCATCAACGGGACATATGATTCTTGTAGGAGACCTTATCCATTTTAATACACAATCAGGTGGATTTCCTGAAATGTATGAAGTTGTTATTCAATTAGGTGCAATCTTAGCTGTTGTAGTATTATATTGGAGAAAAATAAGTAGCTCAGTTGTTGAGTTTTTAAGCTACATATTTTCATTTATAGGATTAAAAGTTTCAGGAAATAAAAGAAAATATGAAAATAGACTTGCAAAATCACAAACAGGTTTTAAATTTGGTATAAATGTAATTATAGGAACTATACCAGCTGCTATTTTAGGTCTTTTATTTCATGATGAAATTAAAGAATACTTATTTTCAACAAAAACAGTAGCTGTAGGATTTATAGTAGGTGGTATATTACTTATAGTTATAGAAAACTATTTTAGAAAAAAAGCTAAAAAGAGCAAAATAGTTAAAGATATTGATAAAATGACTTTTAAACAATCTTTATTAGTTGGATGTTTTCAATGTTTATCATTATGGCCAGGTATGTCAAGAAGTGCCTCAACTATTATGGGAGGTTGGATTGCAGGATTAAGTACTACAGTTGCTACTGAATTTACATTCTTTTTAGCAATACCAGCTATGGTTGGAGCTTCTGGATTAGACTTATTTAAATTTGATTACTCTCAAATGAATTTAACAAATTGGATTTCTTTAATTTTAGGTTTTATAGTAGCTTTTATAGTTTCTTTAGTAGTTATAGATAAATTTATAAATTACTTAAAGAAAAAACCTATGAGAGTTTTTGCTATATATAGAATATGTGCTGGTATATTATTAGCCGTTTTAATATTTACTAAAGTTATAAATTAATAAGAAATAAAATTAAGACAAGGAATTTTTTCCTTGTCTTTTTGTTTATAAGAAATTTAAGATAAATTGTATTAATTTTCTAAATTTTTAAAATAAGTTTACTTTAAAATTTTTCCATTATATGATATTATTTACTTAAAGTTATTGTAAAAAACTTACAAACTATTCTTTGATTTTCTATAGGGGGAGGATTTTATATGAAGCAACCAATTAAAAAAATAGCTTTACTAACAGGTGGTGGAGATTGTCCAGGATTAAATGCAGTAATAAGAGCTGTTACTAGAGCTGCAATATTAAAATATGGATATGAAGTTATAGGGTATAAATTTGGATATAGAGGACTTTACAATAATGACTTTATAAAATTAGACCTTGATACTGTGTCAGGAATACTTCATAGAGGAGGAACTATTCTTCATAGTTCAAATAAAGATAATCTTTTTGATTACCAAGTTGAAGATGAAAATGGAAATCTAGTAAAAAAAGATGTTTCTCATGTTGGTGTAGAAAACTTAAAAAAAGAAGGTGTTGATGCTTTAGTTGTTATAGGAGGAGATGGAACACTAACCTCTGCAAGAGATTTTGCAAGAAAAGGAGTTAATGTAATAGGAGTTCCTAAAACTATTGATAATGATTTATTAGCAACTGATGTAACTTTTGGATTTAATACAGCTACTGAAATTGCTACTGAAGCTTTAGATAGACTTCATACTACAGCAGAATCCCATCATAGAGTAATGGTTTTAGAAGTTATGGGAAGAAATGCTGGTTGGATTGCTTTAGAATCAGGAATTGCTGGTTCTGCTGATGTAATATTATTACCTGAAATACCTTACGATATTAATAAAATAGTAGAAAAAGTAAAAGAAAGAGAAGCCCTTGGTAAAGAATTTACAATTATTGTAGTTGCAGAGGGAGCAAAACCTAAAGATGGAGAGGTTGTTGTATCTAAAATAGTTAAAGATAGTCCAGACCCAATAAGACTTGGAGGTATAGCTAATAAGATAGCTAATGATTTAGAAGAACTTATAAAAAATCATGAAGTTAGAAGTACTGTTCTTGGTCATATACAAAGAGGAGGAAATACCTCTACTTATGATAGAATCTTATCAACTAAATATGGAGTTAAGGCAGTAGAACTTATACATGAAAATTTATTTGGAAATATGGTTACTTTAAAAGGAAATCAAATTTCTTATGAAAGTTTAGAAAAGGTAATTGGAAACACAAAAAATGTAGACCCTGAAGGAGAATTAGTAAAAACTGCTAAGAGCATAGGAATTTCTTTTGCTGATTAGTATAATAAAAAAATAAAAAACTACCAATATTATAATTGGTGGTTTTTTTATTTTCACTCTTAAACATAAGAATATTAACAAGAAAAAATTTACAATTAATACTTCAAAATTTTCTGAAAATATGATACACTTTAAACAAGGCAACATAAAAAGCAACATTAAAAGAAAGCTGGTGGGTATTTATGAAAGAAGTTCAAAAATATTTAGAGGGCAGAATCGGTTCGTATAGCTTTTTCTTTGAAGATTTAAAGAGTGGTTATACTTATGGTTATAATGAAAACGTTAAAATGATTTCAGCAGGTTGCATGAAATTACCTATAGCTATAGCTCTTATAAAGGAAGTTGAAGAGGGAAAAATTAATTTTCTAGATAAAATTAAAATAGAAAGTTCTGATAAAGTATATGGCACAGGAATAATTCATGAATTTTTTGAAAGAGAATATACAGTATTTGAACTTATGGTAGCTATGTTAATACAGAGTGATAATACAGCTACAAATAAAATAATAGACTTAATTGGAATGGATAAAATAAATAAAACTATTAAAGATTTAGGAATGAAAAATACTGAACTTAATAGAAAAACTGCCGATGAGAGAAATTTTAAAGCTGATATAGAAAATTATACAACATCTTATGATTTAACCTTAGCTTGGAAAAAATTAAGTGAAGGTACTTTCTTAAGTAAAGAAAACTCTCAAATGCTTATAGATATACTTACAAGACAACAAATAAAAAATAAACTAGCTTTATATATTCCTGATAATCTTAAGTTTGATATATCAAGTAAAACTGGAGATAAAAAAGGAGTTGAAAACGATACAGCCTTAATTCATACTCAAAAAGGAAATTTTGCTTTTACTGTTATGTCAAGTGGAATACCTAATTCAGTTTACGGAACAGTTACCTTAGCAAAGTCAGGTAAAATGGCGTGGGACTCTATAATGAATAATTGGCATTAATATTTTAAATAGCAATTATAAAAATATTATTGACATAAAATTTCTAATATGGTATCATAAGCACAATAAGAATAGCTAATGTTTAGCTAAATAAAATAACCTTTAAATTTGATCCAGAGAGGTCAATAAGGAAGTTATATAGTTTGAATTATAATCTAAAGAGATTTATTTATACATGAAAAGTCTTCCTTATAAATAGGAAGACTTTTTTTCATAAAATTATATAGCTTTTCTTCTTTAAATTAACACAGAGAGGTTAAAAAGGAGTGAAATTTTATGTTAAAAAACAGACATTTATTAGACCCATCAGATTTTTCAATAGAGGAATTTGATGAAATATTCAAATTAGCACATCAAATAATGACAAATCCCAAAAAATATCAAAACATATGCAATGGTAAAATTCTAGCTACTCTTTTCTATGAGCCAAGCACTAGAACAAGATTATCTTTTGAGGCTGCAATGCTTAGATTAGGTGGACAAGTTATAGGTTTTTCAGAGCCTAACTCTTCCTCTGTTGCTAAGGGAGAATCTTTAAGAGATACTATAAAAACAATTAACTGCTATGCAGATATTATAGCAATGAGACATCCTTTAGAAGGAGCTGCAAAAGTCGCTTCAATGTATTCAGATATTCCAGTTATAAATGCTGGTGATGGAGGACATCAACATCCAACTCAAACTTTAACAGACCTTCTTACTATAAAGGAATATAGAGGAAACCTAGATGGAAATACAATTGCATTATGTGGAGACTTAAAATTCGGTAGAACAGTGCATTCTCTTATAAAAGCACTTTCAAGATATAAAAACAATAAATTCATCTTAATATCTCCAATTGAACTTAGAATCCCAAATTATATTAGAGAACAAATATTAGAAAATAATAATATAGAGTTTAAAGAAATAACAAGCTTAGAAGAGGGAATTAAAGAAGCTGATATTTTATACATGACAAGAATACAAAAAGAAAGATTTGTAGATGAAAATGAGTATGAAAGACTAAAAGATGTATATATACTAAATGAAGAAAAAATGAAAAAAGCTAAAAGTGATATGATGGTTCTTCATCCTCTTCCTAGAGTAAATGAAATAACTTACGAAGTAGATGAAGATAATAGAGCCTTTTACTTTAAACAAGCTAAATGTGGTATGTATGTAAGAATGGCTTTAATGGCAAAACTTTTAGGGGAGGCTTAAAAATGAAAAACAAGGAAATTAAAAATCATAAATGTAAAAATACAAGATGCATAACTCAATTTGAAAAATATGTTCCTCAAAGCTTTACTTTAGTGGACAAGAAAAATCATATTTATAACTGTGATTACTGCAATGCAGAAAATACTTTTAAGGCTCAATAATTTAGGAGGACACAAATTAAGATGAACTTATTAATAAAAAACGTAAATTTAATAGATGAAAACACTAATTTTTTTGGTGATATATATATAGAAAATGGTTTAATTAAAGAACTTGGAACTGAACTTAGTAAAGAGTGTGATATTTTAGAAGGTAAAGGCTTAGTTTTAATGCCCGCTTTTATAGATACTCATGCACATTTTAGAGATCCAGGATTTGAGTATAAAGAAAATATAGAAAGTGGTTCTAAAGCAGCAGTTAGAGGAGGATATACAACTGTAACTTTAATGCCAAATACAAAACCAGTATGTAGTTCTAAAGAGATTTTAGACTATGTTGTTAATAAAGGAAAAGAAGTAGGTTTAGTAGATTTATATCAAACAGTATCTATTACAAAAAATTTACTAGGAAATGAAATAGACCATCTAAAAAAATTTGAAAATGATAAAAATGTTAAAGCTATTACTGATGATGGAAAAGGGGTTTCAGATTCTAAAGTTATGTTAGATGCAATGAAAATTGCTAAAGATAATAATTGGATAGTAATGTCTCATGCTGAAAGCCCTGAATTTTCAAAGATTGATATGAGATTAGCTGAAAATATGATGACTTGGAGAGATATAGCTTTAGCTAAATTTGTAGATTGCAAACTTCATATGTCTCATGTAAGTACTAAAGAAGCTATGAAATATATAATAGAAGGTAAAAATGAGGGGGTTAAAGTTACCTGCGAGGTAACTCCTCATCACTTATCCTTAAATAATGAGAATATAAATTATAGAGTTAATCCTCCTATAAGAGAAGAAGAAGATGTAAATTTCTTAATAAAAGCAATAAAATTAAATTATGTTGATTGTATAGGAACAGACCATGCTCCCCATTCAAAGGAAGATAAGGAAAAAGGAGCTCCTGGAATGATAGGAATTGAACAAGCTTTCTCAATCTGCTATACAAAGTTAGTTAAAGAAAATAATATAAGTTTAAATAAATTAAGTGCATTAATGAGTGGAAATGCAGGAAGATTATTAAATATAAATAAAGGAAGACTTCAACCTGGATTTATTGGAGATTTAGTTCTTTTAGATTTAAATAAAAAAAGATTATTAAAAGAAGAGGATATAGTTTCTAAAAGTAAAAACACACCTTTTAATGGAATGGAGTTTTATGGAGATGTAGTAGCTACAATAAAAGAAGGTAAAATAGTTTATAAAAGCGAATTTTAGGAGGTATATATGATAGCTGATAAATTGTTTGAAAAGGTAGAAAAAAATGGAGTAGTTTGTGTTGGATTAGATACAAGCTTAGATTATATACCAAAGGAGCTTAAAGATAAATTTTCTAATGAAGGAGATATGCTATTTGCTTTCAATAAGGAAATAATAGATGCAACTTTAGATGTTTCAGCTTGTTTTAAAGTTCAAATAGCTTATTATGAAGCTTTAGGCCTTAAAGGATTAGAAGCTTATAAAAAAACCTTAAATTATTTAAGAGAAAAAAAAGCTTTAATAATAGCTGATATTAAAAGAGGAGATATAGCTGCAACAGCAAAAATGTATGCTAAGGCTCATTTTGAAGGAGATTTTGAAAGTGATTTTATAACTTTAAATCCTTATATGGGATTAGATAGTATTGAACCTTACCTACCTTATTTAGAAAAAAATGAAAAAGGACTATTTGTTTTAGTAAGAACTTCAAATAAGGGTGCTGTAGATATAGAATACTTAAAGGATTCTAAGGGAAATAGGGTTTATGAAGTAGTAGGAGAAAAAATTAATTCTCTTGGAAAAAAATATTTAGGAAAACATGGGTATAGTTCAATAGGAGCAGTTTTAGGTTGTACTCACCAAGAAGAAGCAAAGGAAATGAGAAATAAGCTAAACACAACACCATTTTTAATACCTGGATATGGAGCACAGGGGGGAACTGCTGAAAATGTAGTATCTTATTTAAAAAATGGAAATGGCGGTATTGTTAATTCCTCAAGGAAAATATTGTTAGCTTATAAAAATATGGATGATAGTAAAAATTTTGCAGAGTGTGCTAGAAAAGAAGCAATTTTAATGAGAGATAGCATAAGAGAAGCAATTTTAAAATAGTTAAAATACTTGGGAGGACAGATTATGGCTATGGAATATTTTAAAGGTAAAGTAAAAGAAAATATAAAGTTAGTAGAAGGTATATATTCATTAGTAGTAGAACATGAAGCAAAAATAAGTGCAGGGCAATTTTATATGATAAAAACCCCTAAGACATTTTTAGGTAGACCTATAAGTGTCTGTGAAGTTAATGGCAAAGATGTTCGCTTTGTATATGCTACTGTTGGTACTGGAACAAAGGAAATGAAAAAAATGATTTCTGGAGATGAAATAGAAATAATAGGTCCTTTAGGAAATGGCTTTGATGTAACAAAAGATTATGGCAAAGTTGCTTTAGTAGGTGGTGGAATAGGAGTAGCACCTCTTTTAGAACTTTCAAAATCTCTTAAAAAAAATAATAAGAATATAAAAGTAGATTTTTATGGTGGATTTAGAGAGGATATCTACTTAATAGAAGATTTTAAAAAGTATGTAGATGAAGTAAATATTTCAACAAATACTGGTAAATATGGATACAAGGGTTTTGTAACTGAAATTATTCCTCTTCAAAATTATGATACAGTATTATGCTGTGGACCGGAAATAATGATGAAGAAGGTAGTTGAAATGTGTAAAGAAGAAAATGTAAAGGTCTATGTTTCAATGGAAAAGCATATGGCTTGTGGGGTAGGAGCATGTTTAGTATGCACATGCAAAACAAAAAAAGGAAACAAAAGAACTTGTAAAGATGGTCCAGTATTTAATGGATTAGAAGTTGAATTCTAATTTTAGGAGGATTTAAAGTATGTTAAAAACAGTTATAAATGGAATAGATTTTAAAAATCCTGTTATAGCAGCATCAGGTACCTTCGGTTTTGGTGAAGAATACAATAACTTTTATGATGTTGGTATTTTAGGAGGAATAAGTTCAAAAGGACTAACTCTTAATAAAAGAGAAGGTAATGAAGGCATAAGAATATATGAAACTCCTAAAGGAATAATGAATTCAGTTGGACTTCAAAATCCTGGTGTAGAAAAATTCATAGAAGAAGAATTACCTAAAATGCTAAAGTTAGGAACAAAGATAATAGCTAATGTAGGTGGAGCTACTATAGAAGATTACGAAAAAGCAGTATCTCTTTTAAATAAAGAAAAAGTAGATATGATAGAACTAAATATTTCTTGTCCAAATGTAAAATCTGGAGGAATGGCTTTTGGAATACAATCAGATATAGCTTATGAAGTTGTTTCAAAGGTGAAGAAAATATGTAATAAACCCTTAATGGTAAAGCTATCACCAAATGCTGAAAATATATGCAATATGGCTTATAGCTGTGCAGAGGCTGGTGCAGATTCAATATCTTTAATAAATACTTTAAAAGGTATGGCAATAGATATAAGAAATAGAAAGCCTGTATTTAATAATACTTATGCAGGTCTTTCAGGACCAGCTATAAAACCAATAGCTCTTAGAATGGTTCACGAAGTTTCTAAGACTGTTAATATTCCTGTTATAGGTTTAGGAGGAATTTCTAATGCAGAGGATGCTATAGAATTTATGATGGCAGGTGCAAGTGCTATACAAATAGGAACAATAAATTTTGTAAATCCTAATGCTGGAAAAGAAATAATAGAAGGTTTAGAAAGTTTTTGTAAAAAAGAAGGATTAAAAAATATTAGTGAAATTGTAGGTTGTATAAAATAGTACTAAATAATAAAGAAAAGTTTTGGAGGAATTAAAAATGAAAAAAAATACAGATGCTATGGTTATAGATACATTAAAGGAAGTTGGAGCATTATTAGAAGGACATTTTTTATTATCATCAGGAAAACATTCAAATAGATATTGTCAATGTGCTCAATTATTAAAATATCCAGAGAAAGCTGAAAAAGTACTAAAGGTTGTAGCAGATCAAATTAAGGATATAGATTTTGATTTAGTTGTAGGACCTGCTATGGGTGGAGTTATAGTATCTTATGAATTAGGAAGACAATTAGGAAAACCTGCAATATTTACTGAAAGAGAAAATGGTGAAATGACTTTAAGAAGAGGCTTCACTATAGAAAAAGGACAAAAAGTAATAATAACAGAGGATGTTGTAACTACAGGTAAAAGTTTTAAAGAAGCAGCTAAAGTCATTGAAGAACAAGGTGGAGAAGTTGTAGCTGTAGTTTGTATAGTAGATAGAACTTCAGAGAAGGTTACTGATTTTCCAATGTTTAGTTCAATAAAGCTTGATATAGAAACCTTTGATGCAGAAAACTGCCCAATGTGTAAAGAAGGAATACCTTATGTAAAACCTGGAAGTAGAAACATTAAATAAAAAATAAAAGCTTTAGCTTTAAATAAAGCTAAAGCTTTTATTTTTTATTACAGAATATAGACTAAAATTTTTTTGAATTTTGTCTAAAGGAATTGATTATTTCCATTTTATTACTTATAATTAATTATAATATATGTTTTTTTTATTATATTATTTTATTTGAAATTGAAGAGGTATTATGGGGTTAGATAAAGTTATTTTTAAAAAAGATTTAATTAAGGATATAAAAAGCATTTCATACTTATATGAAAGTGCAGGATGGTTTGATTATACTGAAGACTTAGAAAGATTAGAAAATGCATTTAAAAACTCATTAAGGATAATTTCTGCTTGGCATGGTGATAAGTTAATAGGCCTTATTAGAGTAATTGGCGATGGGTTAACTATTATATATATACAAGATATATTAGTTCTTCCTGAATATCAAGGAAATGGTATTGGTAAGGAACTTCTTTACTCAGCCCTTAAAGAATATAGAGATGTTAAACAAAAAATTTTAATTAGTGAAGATAAAGATTCTTCTATTGAATTTTATAAAAATATTGGATTTAAATCAATTGATGACTATAATGGAGTAGCCTTTGTAAATTATATAGAATAATTTAAATAAAAGAGTACATAAATTTTATGTACTCTTTTATTTTTAACTTTATAAATTCCTCTTCTTCTTCTTAAAATTAAAGCTTTATTAAATAATATTTATTTTTAATTATAAAATGATTTATTTTATGTTTTCTATTAAAATATAATATATAATTAAATTATAAAAATATAAACTTTATTTAATTAGAATTTTATTAGAATAATTTATATATTGAATTTAGGAGGAATTTTAATGAAATTAATATCATGGAATGTTAATGGTTTAAGAGCTTGTGTTAAAAAAGGTTTTTTAGATTATTTTAACTCTGAAGATGCTGATATATTTTGCTTACAAGAAACAAAATTACAAGAAGGACAAATAGATTTAGCTTTAGAAGGATATTATCAATACTGGAACTATGCTGAAAAAAAAGGATATTCGGGAACAGCAATCTTTACAAAGAAAAAACCTCTAAATGTTTTTTATGGAATAAATATGGAAAAACATGATAAGGAAGGAAGAGTTATAACTTTAGAATTTGAGGATTTCTTTATGATAACTGTATATACTCCAAATTCTAAAAGTGAACTTGCTAGATTAGATTATAGAATGGAATGGGAAGATGATTTTAGAAACTATCTTTTAGAACTTTCCTCTAAAAAGTCTGTTATAGTTTGTGGAGATTTAAATGTAGCTCATAAAGAAATAGACTTAAAAAATCCTAAAACAAATAGAAAAAATGCTGGATTTACTGATGAGGAAAGAGATAAGTTTTCAAAATTATTAGAAAGTGGCTTTATTGATACTTTCCGTTACCTAAACCCAGACTTAGAAGGAGTTTATTCTTGGTGGTCTTATAGATTTAATGCTAGAAAAAACAATGCAGGATGGAGAATTGATTATTTCCTAGTTTCAAAGGATTTAGAAGATAAGGTTAAGGAAGCTTCAATAGATACTGAAATTTTAGGTTCTGACCATTGTCCTGTTAAATTAATATTAGAATAAAAAAATTAAACTCTCTAATCAATAAATTATTTTAACTATTGATTAGAGAGTTTTTTATAAACTTGAAATAAGACTTTATATTTAGTTAAAAAAACTTTCTTGCTTACATAAAATTTTAGAAAGTGGTATAGCTATAACTATTCCTACTCCTACTTGAATTATATTACCTATTATATCCTTAGCTGAATAAACTAAGGCTCCTATTAGAGTATTTGTATGTGA
Organism: Clostridium sp. TJA038; assembly: GCF_058310255.1. Lineage (NCBI taxonomy): Bacteria > Bacillati > Bacillota > Clostridia > Eubacteriales > Clostridiaceae > Clostridium > Clostridium sp. TJA038. Next base: position 1,030,480 of record NZ_JBZEFA010000001.1, read on the forward strand.
AGTAAAGAAAAGTGCAATTATTGCTCCTGAAATAAAATAAGCTATAACCATAAAAACTCCTGAAATTAAAAAAGGAACTAAATAATTTTTTCTGTGATTATGTTCTAAAATAGCTCCTGCTATATAAGCCATTAAAGCTTTTATTATAAAGGTAAAAGGTGCCCAAATTATATAACCACTATAAAGGTCTACAAGAGCCATACCTAAACCACTTGCTAAAGCACCATATTTTTTTCCTAAAAGTGCTGCAGATAATAGTACCATACAATCTCCTAAATGTACAAAACCACCTAATGTAGGTATCTTTATTAAATTTGCTGATATAAATATTATAGCAATCATTAGTGCTGTAAAAATACTTTTATGAAATTTATTAGTAGCATTCATATTTTTATACCTCCAAAAGCAAAATATAATTATATATTAAATTACTATAATAACATTTTCAAATGTATGGGTACAATTTTCATTTTTATAAAAATTATACCTTTAAAATTTATATATTTATGATATACTGTTAAATAATACATAATATAGAAATTTTACAGAAGAGGAGTTTGAAACATGAAAGAAAAAAATATAGCAGCTTTTTTTGATATTGATGGAACTATTTACAGAGAAGGACTTATAACTGAAGTTTTTAAAAAAATAATTAAATATGAATTAGCAGATGAAACTAAATGGTATAAAGATGTTCGTCCTGCTTTTTTAAAATGGGATAAAAGACAAGGTGGATATGATGAATACTTGCTTAAGATGGTAGATATTTATACAGAGGCTATAAAAGGTATAAGTAATCACCATATAGAGTATATAGCTAAAAAAGTAATAGAGCAAAAAGGTGATAGAGTATATACCTTTACTAGAGAAAGAATTAAATGGCATAAAGAACAAGGACATATAGTTATAGCTATTTCAGGTTCTCCTTATGAACTTGTGAAGGAAATGTCTCAAAAATATCATATGAATGATTTTAAAGGAACTATCTATAAGCTTGATGAAAATAAAACTTATAATGGAGATATAATACCTATGTGGGATTCTGAAAGTAAAGAAAAAGCTATTTTAGAACTTAAAGAAAAATATAATATAGATTTAGAAAATAGCTATGCCTATGGGGATACTTCAGGAGATTTTACAATGTTTAAAAATGTAGGAATTCCCTATGCTATTAATCCTACAAGAGAGCTTATAACAAAGGTTCTTAATAGCCAATGTATAAAAGAAAAAATTAAAGTAATAGTTGAAAGAAAAGATGTAACATATGACCTTGATATAAATAACTTAAAACTTTTATAAACTAAATTTAACATTCGTATTTTTATAGAAAAATACGAGGAAATACTTTTTATAGCTTAAAAATAGTTTGCATACTTCAGAATATTATAAAATATATATTATATTTTTATTCGTAAATATTCCTCTTCACCTTAGTTTTAAAGTAATAAATTCAAAAAAATCTCTTAATAATAATGAAAACTTTATTTAAATTTATGGGAAATTCCAAGAATTTTTTCTTAGAATTTGCTATAATATGTATATAAAAAGCGAATGGTGTAAAAGGGGGAAGACTATATGAGTAATGTTAAATTTTGTTCTATTATTATAAAGGATGATTTCAATAATATTTTAATTTCAAAAAGAAAAGGAAAAAAATCAGAAGAAAATCTATGGTATGTTTTTGAGAGAAAAATTAAGGGGAAAGAAACTCCAGAAAAATGTGCAAATAGAGCAATAAAGGAAGATTTAAAGACTATAGTCTTTGATTTAAATCAACTATGTGATTTTAACCTTAATGAAGAGGAGTCTTTAAGAGTTTTTACAGGTTCTTTAAAAGAAAAAATCACTTGTGGTGCAAATATAACTGCATATAAATGGATAAACAAAGATGATTTAAATGACTATACTTTTGCAAATGGGGAATTAGAAAAGATAAATGCTTTTTTTGATACTATATAAAAACATGCTAACATTGGCATGTTTTTCTTTTGTTGTTATAATAAAACCGTGAGGTGATTATTATGACATTATTAAGAAAGAAAATTTTAGGAGAAGATTTTCATGTTACTATAAAACCTATATATAACAGAGAAGATACCTTGGCATTTACATTTTCGCCTGAGCAAAAAAAAGTAGAAATCGGTGAAGAGATTACAATCACAGTAAAACATCCTACAGAAAAGTATGATGAATTTTGTGATGAATTAGTAGAATTAATAACTAAATATCAAGAAATATAAAAAAACAGTCCTTTTGGACTGTTTTTATTTTAAGCAGCATTTTTACCTATAAATTTATGCACAATTTTTTCACATGGTGGCATAAAAAATTGTATTGCTGGACCTGTGAAAAGTACTGCTATAATTGTTCCAAGACCTACAACACCAGCTAATAAATAACCAACTACTAGAAAGCTTAAATCTAAGCCGATACGTATCCAACGGTATTGGAAATTAGTTTTATCTCTTATAATAAGAGGAACTAAATCGTTTGGTGCAACTCCTAATTCTGTACTTACTAAGAATGAAAAACCTATAGCTATTATTACACAACTTAAAGCTACAATTATACATTTTGTAAATAAATTAAAGTCACTAAGGTAAGTATCTAATCCGAACTTATGTAATATTCCCATTATAGCATCTATTGTAGGACCTACAACAACAACTAAAACGAAAGTTCCTATTTTAAGCTGTTTTCTATCTGCAATAAATATTAAAATAACTAAAGCAACAAGTATTATCATGTTAGCATTTCCAGTAGAAATATTTAAAGCTTTTGAAAGCCCTTGAGTAAATACTGTAAATGGATCTGAACCAGCTCCACTTAATAAAAATATTACAACACCTAATTGTATAATTGCCATTCCTAATAAGAAAAATATAAGTTTAGGAATAAATTTTTCTTTCTTCATTTTTAATACACTCCTTGTTTTGAGTTTTGTGAATCGTATTTTGAATGTGAATTTAAAATATTTAATGTGTATTTAAAAACTTAAAAGAAAACCAAACACAATGATTATAACCATTGTTAACTTATATGTCAAATAATTTTAACAAATTCATAAAAATATTAATCTTTAAGTAATAAATTCAATAAATTATTACTGATTTACTATAATTAAGTAGTTTGAAAAATGGTATAATTTATTTTATAATTATTAGATTAAAGTAAAGAGGTGAACATATGAATAATAATTTAAAACCTAAGGAACATATTGCTAAAATAGCAAAGGATTCAACATATTTTATTTTTAAAAATGGACCTATAAATAAACTTTGTAAAGAAAATAAAATTTCTAAAGAGGAAGTTACTGAAATTCAAGAATATATGCAAAATCATTTAGCATATCTTTATGAAGTTTTATTAGAAGAAGGAAATTTAAAAAAATATGAACTTATAATGAATACTATGAGTCAGTTTTATGTAAATGATAATACTGAGGTTTTTTTAGCTGATGAAGGATTTGATTCTTTATACAATCAATTATTTCCTAAAAGTAATATAACTTTAAAATAATGATAAAAACTATACCATAAAATTTTATGGTATAGTTTTTACTTTAGTATGGATATTCTATTAATTACAACTTACTTTTGGAATAAATTCTTCCTTAATATTTTCTTTTTTATCCTTTTTATTTTTTCTTTTAAGTATAAATTCTACTATTATAGCTATAGCACCATCTCCAGTTACATTAATAGCAGTTCCAAAACTATCTTGTGCTGCATGAAGTGCAATCATTAATGATTTTTCTATATTTCCAAAGCCTAGCATCCCCTCTAAAAGACCTAAGGCTGCCATAACCCCACCTCCAGGAACTCCTGGAGCGGCAACCATAGTTATTCCTAACATAAAAATAAAAGGAATCATAAGAGAAAAAGTAGGAGTTTGTCCTTTCATATACATTACAGCCATAGAGCAAAGCACTAAAGTAATAGTATCTCCTGCTAAATTTATAGTTGCTCCTAGAGGAATAACAAAATCTGCAACATCCTTATCTATATTATTGTTTTTAGCACAACTTAAAGTAACTGGTATTGTAGCAGCTGAAGACTGAGTTCCTAAAGCTGCCATGTATGCTGGAAACATATTTTTAATTAACTTAATTGGATTTTTTCTTTTTAAAGTACCTGCTAATAAATATTGAGTAAATAAATATATTCCTTGTATTGAAAATAAAACTAAATATACAAGACCAAAAGATTTTAGTGTAGTAAATATTTCACCACTATAACTTAGTTTTGAAAAAATTGAAAGAATATAAATAGGTACTAAAGGTATTAATAGATTTTTTATAACTAATGAAATAACATGGTTAAATTCCTCTGATACTTTTAAAAGATAACTATTTTTTATTCTTGATATTCCTATACCTAATAAAAATGCAAAAACTAAAGCTGACATAACACTAAACATTGGTGGAATATCTATTGAAAAGTAAGGTTTAATGCTTGAAGTATTAGTATCTAATGAAGCACTTATTATAAACATAGGAAGTAATAGCTTCCCAACTAAAAAAGCAATAAGTCCAACTAAAAAGTTTGATAAATAAGATATTAAAGTTGTTATAAAAAGCCCCTTACCTGATTTACTCCCTAAGGATGCTATACCAGGTACTATAAATCCAACAATTATAAGTGGAATTAAAAAGCTAAGTAAATTTCCAAAAATAGAGTTAAAGGTCATAAGTATTCTAATTGGTATATCTAAATTAATATAGGAACAAGTAATTCCTATAATTATTCCTAAAACTATGGCAAAAATAATTCTTTTTATTAGTGATAAGTTTTTCATAATAGCCCCCTCTTTTGTATTTTATAAAAATACAAGTGTTTTCTGTATGAGTACATATTACTATAACACATATTTAAAGTCAATAATTAAAGACTAGTTTTTTAAATTTTATAGCTTATTGTTAAAAAAATATTGACTAATTGGAAATTTAATGTCATAATTGTTAATAGAAAGTGAATAACTGAGATAGAGGCGCGATGATTAAAAGTATCTTTGCAGAGGTAAGCACGTTGAAGCAAAGTGAAAGGATGATTCGCCGAAACCTTTAGAAAATGCTTTAATTCTAATAGGTTGGGGTTACATATAATATATGTAACACTGTCACAATTTATTTTGTGGTGTGCTATCATGAAAGAAGAGTATTGTATATAACTTTACGAACCCTTAAGCATGAAACACGCTTAAGGGTTTCTTTTGTTAGCGAAAACTTAGTTATCACTTATGGCTTAATTATTAAAACCATAAGGAGGACTAAAAATGAGTCAAGAACAAAATACTAATCTAAAAAGAGGTTTAAAGTCAAGACATCTTAGTATGATTGCCATGGGAGGTGCTATAGGAACAGGAATTTTCTTAGCAATGGGAGATACTCTTCATCAAGCTGGTGTTGGTGGAGCCTTTGTAGCTTATGGAATTATTGGAATCATGGTATATTTTTTATGTACAAGCTTAGGAGAAATGGCAACTTATATGCCAGAGACGGGTTCTTTTGGAGCCTATGCAACAAAATTTGTTGACCCTGCCTTAGGATTTGCCTTAGGATGGAATTACTGGTATAACTGGGCTATAACAATAGCCGCCGAAATGGTTGCAGGTTCTTTATTAATGAAGTTTTGGTTTCCTAATGTTCCAGCAATAGTTTGGAGTGCATTATTCTTAGTAATTATATTAACTCTTAATTTATTATCTGCTAAAGCTTATGGAGAATCTGAATTTTGGTTTGCTGCTGTAAAAGTAGCTACTGTTATAATATTCTTAATTGTAGGTGTACTTATGATTTTTGGAATATTAGGTGGAGAAAAAGTTGGTTTTAAAAACTTTTATGAAAATGGTGGACCATTTATAGGAGGAGCAAAATCAATTTTTATGATTTTTCTAATAGCTGGATTTTCATTTCAAGGAACAGAATTAGTTGGAGTTGCAGCTGGAGAGAGTGAAGACCCTGAAAAAAATGTACCTAAAGCAGTTAATACAATCTTTTGGAGAATATTATTATTTTATTTAGGAACAATTTTGGTAATTGGAGCTTTAGTTCCAAATGCTCAAGCTGGTGTAGAAACAAGTGCATTTACAATAGTATTTGAGAAATTAGGTTTAGCTGGTGCAGCTTCTATTATGAATGCTATAATACTTACTTCTGTTTTATCAGCAGGTAATTCAGGAATGTATGCTTCAAGCAGAATGCTTTATGCCATGGCTAAAAATAAAATGGCTCCTAAAATTTTTGAAAAAACAAATTCTAGAGGAGTTCCTGTTAATGCTATTATAGTAACAACAATAATAGCAAGTTTATGTTTCTTAACTGGAATTTATGCTGAAAATACAGTTTATGTATGGCTTGTTGCAGCATCAGGTTTATCAGGCTTTATAGCATGGCTTGGCATTGCAATATGTCATTATAGATTTAGAAAAGCCTATGTAGCACAAGGAAAAGATTTAAATAAATTAGTTTATAAAGCTAAATTATTCCCGCTAGGACCTATAATAGCTTTAATTTTATGTGGCGTTATAGTTTTAGGTCAAGGCTATGCATACTTAGATGTAAGAAACGGAGTAGACTGGGGTGGTTTAATATCATCATATATTGGCTTACCTTTATTCTTTGGATTATTTGCTTACTATAAAATAAAACATAAAACTAAAATAGTTCCTTTAGATAAAGTTGATTTAAGTGTAGAACCTATCAATAAAGAAGAAACTTTAGAAGAGGAAGAAGAAGTTTTAGTTTACTAAAAAAGAGGTACTAAAAAGTACCTCTTTTTATTTTAATATATTTGTTTTATTATATATCCTTTATCTATTAAAGCTTTTTTTATTTCTTCTATATGAGAATGACCATTTGTTTCTAAAGCTATTTCTACAACCATATTTTTAAGAGCATCTGTTGCTTTGAAATGATCTTGTTCAAGTTTTACTATATTTGCATTTATATCTGCAAGAACTTTAGCAATTTTTAGTATTTGTCCTGGTTTATGAGGAACTTCTAAGCTAAATGCAAAAAGTCTTCCTTTAGATACTAAGGCACTATTTATTAAAGAAGTTATTGTAACCATATCTATGTTACCACCACTTATTATAGAAACTACATTTTTACCTTTAAAATCTATCTTAGATGAAGCAGCTAAAGTTACAGCACCAGAAGCTTCTGCTAAAAGTTTATGTTTTTCACTTAAAGTAAAGAAAGCTTCAACAATTTCATGGTCTGATACAGTTATTATGTCATCTACATATTCTTTTATAAATTTAAAAGTTAAATCACCAGGTTTCTTTACAGCAATTCCATCTGCAATAGTATCAACAGAATCTAAAGCTATAACTTCTCCAGCTTTAAAACTCTTAACCATAGCATTAGCACCTTCAGCTTGAACACCTATTACTTTAACTTTTGGATTTAAAGCTTTAGCAGCTAAAGTAACTCCACTTATTAAGCCACCTCCACCAATTGGGCAAAGAATAACATCTACATCTTTTAAATCTTCAAATATTTCTAAGGCTACAGTACCTTGTCCACAAATTACATCAATATCATTAAAAGGATGAATAAATAATGCTCCTTGTTCTTCTTCTATCCTTTTAGCTTCATTAAAGGCATCATCATAAACATATCCTGATAATACAACATTTCCACCTAAATCTTTTGTTGATTGAACTTTTAATAAAGGAGTAGTTTTTGGCATTACAATAGTAGCTTTAACATTAGCTTGTTTTGCTGCAAAGGCTACACCTTGAGCATGGTTTCCTGCAGAGGAGCAAACAACTCCATTTGCTTTTTCTTCCTCTGATAAAGATCTTATTTTATTTAAAGCACCTCTTATTTTGTAAGCTCCTGTTAATTGTAGATTTTCACATTTCATATAAACATTGTTACCTGATTTTCTAGAAAACACCTCACTATATATTAAAGGTGTTTTTATAACTACATCCTCTATAGTTTTTTTTGCTTTATTAATTTTTTCTAAATACAAAATAATCACCTCTTAATTCTCTTAATGTAAACCTTTTATACTTTAATTATAACAAATAACTACCATTTTTTACAGAGCATAAATTTTTAAATTTTATATAAAATAATATAAAAATAGTTCAAAAGGAGTGTAGTATTTATATGGCTAATAAAATAGTTAAAGTAAAGAAAAATAATAATGGAGAGATTACAGATTATATATTAAGTAGTGGAAAAACTGTTTCAAAAGCAGAAGGTGTTAAACTTGCAGAAGAGGGTAAAATTCAAGGGGTTATAATATCCCATTCAAAGAATGGAGAAGCTTATTTAAGAAGCATACCAGATGGAAAAGAAAATAATAATCTTTATGAATTATCATAATACTATAAAAAAATTAGAATTAATATAGAAATTCTATATTAATTCTATTTTTTTATTTTTATCATTAAAAGCAATATTTTAATTAAATAAAAAGTAATACACACATATGTTTACTTAAAGTATTACTTTATAACTTCGCTAAAAATATTTGAAGAGATAGAAGGGTAAATAAAAACAATTTAATTTTAAAAACAAAATTCTTTTTCGTAATATATTAATTTTTTAATATACGTTCTTTTAATTTAAAAGACATATATTAAAAGTTAGTATGAGATAAAAGGTATAAACTAAAGCAAAAGTTGGTTATGATTTTTATAAAATCTTTATAAGTTTTATTTGTTTTTATATATAATAAATATTTTTTTGGTATATTTTGTTAAAATTACCCCAAAACAACTTCGCTAAATGTATATTTAGCGAAGTTGTTTTGATTTTCAACCAAAAACATGCTAAAATTTACTCATAAAATAGTTTTGAAAGGAATTTTACTATGATTAAAGAAGAAAATCATTTCAAAAATTTTCAGTATCCTAATGATATAAAAGAATTACTAAAGGTGGAATTAAGCAACTCTGATTTAGATAATTTAGATAAAATATATAATTATTACGATTCTCAAAATATAAATAGAAACTATGAAGAATTAATAGAAGATATTTATATACTGACATTTAAAAGAAATCTTTCTTTTAAGGAGCTTTCTAAAATTTACAAAGTAAATGAAAGAATTATAAAAAGATGGATAAAAGAACTTGCTTTAGATGATTTAATAAAAGAAAAAAACAACATCGATTCTGTTAAAAAAACAAATTTGAAAAATGATTCTAAGGTAGAAATTATAGATAATAAAAATTTCAAATTTGATTTTTTAGAGAAATCGAAGCATCCTAAAAGAGTTATTGAATTTCTAAATTACTTAGAAAACATAAAAGGAAAATCAATTAATACTGTAGATGCCTACTCTGTTGATTTAGGCTTATTTTTTAAATTTTTAAAGATTTATAAAGGTTTAGAAAATAATATATCCTTTGAAAATATAGAAGAAGTTGATGCCTCTAACTTAGATGATAATTTTATAAAAAATATAAGTTTATCTGATATATATGCATTCTTAGCATTTTTAGAAAAAGTTAGAAATAATAGCACTTATGCTAGAGCTAGAAAAGTAGCAACCTTAAAATCATTTTTTAAATTTTTAAGTTCAAAACTAAAGTTAATCCAGGAAAACCCTACAGAAGAATTAGAATCTCCTAAAATAAATAAAAGGCACCCTGTCTATTTAACCTTAGAACAAAGCATAGCTGTTTTAAACTCTATGGACAAAAAAAATAAAAATTATTACAGAGATTATTGCATATTAACTTTATTTTTAAATTGTGGAATGAGATTATCAGAACTTTGTAATATAGAAATAGATAAAATCAAAGGAGATACTTTAACAATTATAGGAAAAGGAGATAAAGAAAGAACCGTTTATTTAAATGAGGCTTCTATTAAATCTATAGAAAATTATTTAAATAATAGAAATGATTCTAAAGCTAGTGAGGAATCAAAAAAATATTTATTTTTATCAAGTAAATATAGACCTATAAATAAAAGAAGCGTTGAAATTTTAGTTAAAAAACATATAGAAAATGCAGGATTTAAAGATCAAAAATATACTCCTCACAAACTTAGACATACAGCAGCAACTCTTATGTATAAGTACGGAAATGTAGATATAAGAAGTTTACAAAATATATTAGGTCATGAAAATATATCAACAACTCAAATATATACTCATGTAGATGATGAAAGATTAAGAGAGGCAGTAAAAACAAATCCACTCTCTAATTTAAAATGATAAAAACAAGGCACTAGAACATATGTTCTAGTGCCTTGTTTTTATCATTTTTTCTTTATTTATCTTTTATTTTAAGTTTTCTAACCCCTGGAAAAACTTCTTCAGTCATTTCTTCCATAGTTAAATCATCATTAAAATCTATATCTTCAAGATATTCAATATGTTCAAAAGCATCTTCATAATCTTCTTGCTTAGCTAAGTATTCTTCCCAAGTTTCCTCTGTAAGAGCTTCCTCAAAGTCTTCTTCCTCTTCCCTCTCTTTTTCAACAAGTATTTTTAGAGTTTCTTCAATTTTCTTATTCTCCTCAACTTCCTTTGCTATATCAGCTATTCTTATGGCCTTTGTATCTATTCCTTCCATTTCTAAACAATCACCACAATTATCGCAAATTCTACCTTTATATATATCGCAGTAATCATCATTGTTAAATACTTTTTTATCCATAAAGTTCACCTCTTACTTAAAAATCATCTTTTCATTATAACAAAAATATTATTCTTTATCAAATAAAAGTTAATTAAAATTAGTTTTTATAGACATGAGAACATAAGTTTGCCATACTTCTTCTACTGTGGTATAATATTACCAAAGAATCGTGAGGTGCAATTGCTATGATTATTAATGAAAATTCAGATAAACAAACTCAAATATACAACTTTTTAATTGAATTTACAAAATCAAAAGGTTATCCACCTTCAGTAAGGGAGATTTGTCAAGCTGTAAGCTTAAAATCAACTTCAACTGTACATGGTCATTTAAAAAGATTAGAAAAAAAAGGGTTAATATATAGAGATCCAACTAAGCCAAGAGCTTTAGAAATTATAGAATTATCTAAGGAAGATAAAGAGCTAATAGATATTCCTATTATAGGTAAAGTTACAGCAGGAATGCCTATTTTAGCTACAGAAAATATAGAGGATATGTTCCAAATGCCTATAAATTACGTAAAACATAATAATGATTTATTTATTTTAAAGGTTACTGGAGATAGTATGATAGAGGCAGGAATATTAGATGGAGACTTAGCAATAATAGAACAAAAGAATATAGCTTCAAATGGTGATATTGTTGTAGCTTTAATAGAAAACGAAGCTACCATAAAAAGATTTTTTAAAGAAAATGAATTTATAAGACTTCAACCTGAAAATAAAAATTATCAACCTATAATAGTTGAAAACTGCTCTATTCTTGGAAAATTAGTAGGTATTTATAGAGCTTATTAAATAAAAAAATACATGTAAGTTTTTTACAGAAAATGTAGGGAAATTTGTGAAAAAACAAATTTCACTACATTTTTTTATATTCTTACTATTAACTTAATATTAATCCCCATTCTATTAAAAATTTATATACAAAATTATATATACTATATTTAAATAAATCATCTGAATTATTCTAATTTATATGGTTTGTTTAAATGTAAACTTAAAAGATATTCAACTAATTCATTATATTCATGTAAATCTATTTCAAAAGGCTCCCACTCAGCACTTCTTGGGCACCACCCTTTTCGAAATAAAGAATTTAATATTTTAATACTAGGAATAGTTTTATCAAATTGAGGCCTTAATAGCATTCCAGTATCAACTACTAAATCTCCTAATGTACCAATTTTATCTATGAATTCTCCATTTGAGCCATAAGCTTCTGGAGTTAAAAAATATCTTACCTTTCTCATAACTCCTCCTTTTATTTATTCTATAAATTCAAACACTTTCCTAGGAATTTCTTTAATTTAATAAATTAAGATTTTAACTTGTTTTCTAATAATTCTTTTTCATATTTTAATGTTTTTATATCTAATTCTAAGGACTTTCTTTCTAATTCTACTCTCCTTTCAAAATCTAACTTCATTTTCTCTTCTGCTTTTATTATAGCATTAGAATATTTATTTTCTAATAATTCAATTTCTTTTTTATGGTCCTTTCTTAAAGAATCTATAAAAGATTTTAAGGAGATAAGTTCCTCTTTATACTCTTTTTCTTTCTCTATATAAAAAGTTAATTTTTCTTCAAAGGCTTCTTTTTCAATTTTTAAAGATTTTATTTTATTTTCCTTATCTTTTATAACTTCTTTTTCCTCTTCAACCTGATTTTTTAATTTTTCATTTTCCTCTTTTAGTCCTTCTAATCCCTTTAAATAACTTATTTCTTCTTTATTTTTCTCGATTAAATCATAATTTCTAGAAACTAATTGAGATAAAGTACTTTTATCTTTTTCTAAAATCTTTATACTCTCTTTAAGGTTAACTATTTCCTTTTCTTTTCCCTTATTTTCTTCTTTTATTTTTTTATCCTTCTCTAAAAGTTCTTCCTCTCTTCTCTGCAATCTCTCTATAGTAACATCTTTTATAGAAAGTTTTTTAACAAATTCCTCTTCCGCTCTTTTACTAGCATCTTCACTCATTTGCAAAGAAGTTAAAAACAATTGATTTATCTTATTTAAATAATCTTGAAAGGATTCTATCTCTAACTTTCTTTCAACTAAAGTAGCCTTAGAATTTTCTAACTCATAAAGAGAAATTAAAGCATCTAAACATTGTCCTTGATTCCCAAATTCATCAGAAGCTATTTTTTTAAATTTATCAAAGGTTTCCTCAGTAACTCTAAAACTTTTTACTTTTAATTCTTTATTTTTATTATCTTCCAAAACGTTCTTCCTTCCTTTTAAAGTAATACATAATGTAATACATTATATGTATTACAAATTTCAAACAATTTACCCTTTATTTAATTATATATTAAATAAATTTTTATTTCTATAAAAATAAAAAAAATAGGTTATTATTAAATTATTAATAATAACCTATTTTCTAATTTATTAATAATATTTTTTACTTAAAAATATTATTTAACGCTATTAACACTCCAATTTTCGCATGGTCAAAAGTTAATCCACCTTGTAGATAAGCTATATATGGTTCTCTAATAGGTGCATCAGCTGAAAGTTCTATAGAAGAACCTTGAATAAATGCCCCTGCCGCCATAATAACTTCATCTGAGTACCCTGGCATAGCCCATGGCTCACATTCAACAAAAGAATCTATTGGAGAAGCATACTGAACTCCTTTGCAGAACTTAATAAGCTTTTCTTTATCATTAAATTTTATAGCTTGAATTATATCACTTCTCTTTTCATTATACTTAGGAAGCACTTCAAAACCAGCAAGTTCCATTATTCTAGCACAGAATATAGCACCTTTTAAAGCTTCTATAGCAACATGAGGTGCTAAAAATAATCCTTGATAAAAATCTTTCATAACACCAAAGGTACATCCACATTCTGCTCCTATTCCAGGGACAGTAAGTCTATAAGAAGCTTGCTCTACATACTTCTCTTTTCCAACAATATATCCACCTGTTGGTGCTATACCTCCACCTATATTTTTTATTAAAGAACCTGCCATTAAATCTGCACCAACATCCGTTGGCTCTATTATATCTATAAATTCTCCATAACAGTTATCAACAAATACTATTAAGTCTTCTCTTAATTCTTTAATTACTTTAATAGCCTCTCCTAATTCTTCAACTTGAAATGCATTTCTCCATCCATATCCTGTAGATCTTTGCATATGTATTAATTTTATAGTTTTGTCTTCTTTAATTATTTCTAAAACTTTTTCTATGTCTATCTTGCCATTTAAAAGGTCAACTTGCTTATAATTAACACCATATTCTTTTAAAGAACCTATATTTTCCTCTCCACTTATACCAATTACACTATGTAAAGTATCATAAGGACTGCCTGTTACAGCTAACATAGTATCTCCAGGTCTTAAATTTCCAAATAAAGCAGTACCTAAAGCATGAGTTCCATTAACAAAATGTGGTCTAACTAAAGCTTTTTCAGTATTAAATATTCTAGCATAAACTAAATCTAAAGTATCTCTTCCAATATCTCCATAGCCATATCCTGTTGAATTTGTAAAATGACTATCTGAAATTCTTTCCTCTTGAAAAGCTTTAAGAACTTTTAATTGGTTATATTCTCTTATTTCATCATATATCTTAAATTCATTTTCTACATCAATTATAGCCTTGTTATAAAGAGTTATAGTTTCCTCTGTAAAACCATATTGTTTTTTTAGTAATTCTATAGTTGCACTAAGCATTATTATACCCCCGCATTATTAAAAATATCGTACATTTATAAATCTTAACATATAGAAAAAAAATAGGCAAACCTCTTAAAATAGGTTGCCTATTTTTTATATATTAATTGTCATAAACTTGCGCGTTATTAAATAATATTGGTTTAGCTGGTGATACTGTGCTTATAGCATGCTTATAAACTAATTGTTGTTTTCCTTCACTATCTAAAACCACAGTAAAGCTATCAAACCCTTTAACTATACCCTTTAACTGAACACCATTTACCAAAAATATTGTTACAGGAATTCTTTCCTTTCTTGCATTGTTTAAGAATATATCTTGTAGGTTATTGATTGACTTATTCATTCTATTGCCCTCCATAAATTTTTAATATAATTTAATTATAAACCTAAGCATTTGTTATGTCATTAATAATTTTGTTAGAAATAGCCTCTTCAGAAATAAATTTATCCTTATCTATAAATATAGCTCTAGGATCCTTTCTAAACCAAGTAAGTTGACGTTTTGCATAATTTCTACTACCTTGTTTTATCATATCTATACATTCTTCTTTAGAAATTTTATTATCAAGGTAATATAAAACTTCCTTATATCCAATACCTTTCATTGATTGCATTGTATCTTTTAGTCCCATATTTTTAAGCTTTTTAACTTCTTCTAAAAGTCCTTTTTCAAACATTATATCAACTCTTTTGTTTATTCTTTCATAAAGTTTCTCTCTATTCATATTAAGTACATAATAATATATATTATATGGAGTTTCATAAATACTATTCTTAGCTTTAAAAGAAGAAAAAGGCTTTCCAGTTAACTTGTAAGTTTCTAAAGCTCTAATAACTCTTTTTCTATTATTAAAATGGATTGAATTATAACTTTCTAAATCAATATCCTTTAGCATTTCATGTAAATACTCATTTCCATATTCATTAGCTATCTTTTCAAGTTCTTCTCTATATTCTTCATCTTTTTCACTTTCTGCAAAATTCATATTGCATATTATTGAATTTATATATAAACCAGTTCCTCCAACTAATATTGGAAGTTTACCTCTGCTTTGTATATCTTTAATTTTTTCCGTAGCTAACTCTTTAAATTCTGCAACTGAAAACTCCTTATTAGGGTCAACAAAATCTATTAAATAATGAGGTATTCCCATCATTTCTTCCTTAGATATTTTAGCTGAGCCTATATCCATATGTTTATATATTTGCATAGAATCAACAGATATTATTTCTCCATTTAATTTCTTAGCTAAAGCTACTGAAAGGTCACTTTTCCCTACAGCTGTTGGTCCTGCAATAATAAGTAAATCATTATTCATTTAAAATTTATCTCTCCTTAAGTTATTCTTTTAAACTTCTTATCTAATTCATAACTAGTGAATTTAATTATGGTAGGACGACCATGTGGACAGTGAAAAGGGTCATTTATATATCTTAAATCTTCTATTAAATTTTCCATTTCTAATAAATTTAAAGTATCATTTGCCTTAACTGCTGCTCTACATGACATTGAAGCTATTTTATTATACTTAACTTCTACAGTTTGCCCACTACCCATTCTTTTTAAATTGTTTATAATAGCTATTATTAATTCCTTTGGATTTAATTTATCTAAAAAGTAAGGTACCTCTTCAACTCTTATAGAGTTATCGCCAAAATCACTTATCTTAAAGCCTGCCTTTTCAAAAATATCTTTATTTTCATCATAATAAAGATAATCATCTATAGGTAAATCTATAATTAAAGGAA
This sequence comes from Clostridium sp. TJA038, assembly GCF_058310255.1. Lineage (NCBI taxonomy): Bacteria > Bacillati > Bacillota > Clostridia > Eubacteriales > Clostridiaceae > Clostridium > Clostridium sp. TJA038. Next base: position 1,046,531 of record NZ_JBZEFA010000001.1, read on the forward strand.
CTATTAAGGGTTGAATTTCAACATTTTTTTTAGCTATATCTAAGGAATATTTTTCAAACAAAATTTTTTCATGAGCTGCATGTTGATCTATTAAATAAAGTGTAGAATCATGTTCAGCAATTATATAAGTTTTATTAAATTGACCAATAACTCTAAGTTTTGGAAATTTAGCTTCCTTATTATAAGGTAAATCTTCTAAATGCTCTCTATCTTTAATTTTAACTTCTTCTAAACTTTCACTTAATCTATCTGTCAGTTCATTTTTTATAAGAATAGGTTCATAGATATTTTCTTTATTTGATAAAATTTCTTTACAAGAGGTATTATCTATAGAATTTTCTTGTAATATATTCTTATCCTTTATTAAAAAGTCAACTGGCAAAGAAACTTCCTTAACTTTTGAATCATCTTCTAGACTATCTTCTTTTAATTTATAAGCTATATTTTCCTTTAATTTTTCTAAAGTACTTATTTCCTTTTCTAAACTTTCTTGAATAACCTCTTCTTTAATATTTTCCTTTATCCTATCTTCTTCCTCTTCAATTATAAAGGTGTCTTTTACATATTCTCTCATAGCTAAGTGAACAGCATCAAAAACAACTTTAAATATAAATCTTTCATCTTTAAATTTAATCTCTGATTTTGTAGGATGTATATTAACATCTATAAGTTCTGGATAAGTATCTATAAATAAAACAAAAAAAGGAAACTTTCCTGTAACATTAAAAGACCTAAAAGCATTTTCAACAGCTACAGTTAAACTTTTATTTTTTACATATCTTTTATTTACAAAAATACTTTGATTATTTCTAGAGGCTCTTGCTAAAGTATCATTACCTATAAAACCATAAACTGATACTGTATCTTTATGTTCTTCAAAATATATTACATTTTCTGCAGTTGATTTTCCATAAATAGTTCTTATAACATCTATTAATTTTCCATTACCATAGGTATTTAAAACTTTTTTGTTATTATTAAATAACTTAAAAGAAACCTCAGGATTACAAAGAGCAATTCTGTTTACTAAATCATTTATTAAAGCACTTTCTCTAGCTGTTGTTTTTAAAAATTTCTTTCTAGCAGGAACATTAAAAAACAAATCTTTAACCTCTACCTTAGTTCCTCTATTCATAGAACAATCTATTAAAGCTTCCTTTTCTCCTCCATTTATTATAAGTTCTTTTCCAATATCAAAGTCATCTCTCTTACTTTTAAAGTTAACCTTTGAGATTGAAGCGATACTAGGAAGAGCTTCTCCTCTAAAACCAAGAGTATTTATACTAAAAATATCATAGGTGTCTTTTATCTTACTAGTTGCATGGGGGTTAAAAGCTTTTTCAATATCATCAGGATGTACTCCAATCCCATCATCTATTATTTTTATAAGTGTTTCTCCACCATTTTGAATTTCTATAGTTATATTTTTAGCCTCTGCATCTAATGAATTTTCTAAAAGTTCCTTAACAACAGAAGAGGGTCTTTCAACAACCTCTCCTGCTGCAATTTTATTTGCTGTATCTGCATTTAAAATATTTATTCTATTCAAAATCTATACCAGCTCCTTCCTTCTTGCTAAAGTAAATCTTTAGCTTCTTTAACTAGAGCATATAATTTATTCATAGCCTCCATAGGATTTAAAGATAAAATATCAACTTTTGAAAGTTCTTTTATTAAATTATCTTTTTCTATAGCAGAAAAATCTAATTGTAATTGATTATCTTCCTTAAGAGTATTTTTATCTAAAGCAACCTCTTTATCTAAACTTTCTAAATCAAAATTATCTTCTTCTCTATTATCTATATTATTAGAAGATTTATTTTCATTTTCTACCTTAAAAACCTCTGCTAAGTTTTCTTTAGAAGATTCCCTCTCAAGCGTTTCTAAGATTTCCTTAGCTCTAGCTATTACTTCCTCTGGAATACCAGCAAGTTTAGCAACCTCAATTCCATAAGATTGGTCTGCTCCTCCTTCTATTATTTTTCTTAAAAATATAATATTATTATCAACTTCTTTAACATCTACAGAATAATTCTTAACCCCTTTAATTTCTCCTTCTAATTTAGTTAATTCATGATAGTGAGTTGCAAAAAGCGTTTTACATCTTAAATTCTTATTTTTACATATATACTCTATAACAGACCAAGCTATACTTAATCCATCATAGGTACTTGTTCCTCTTCCAACTTCATCTAAAAGAACTAAACTATTTTCTGTAGCATTTTTTAAAATGTTAGAAACTTCCCACATTTCAACCATAAAAGTACTTTTTCCACCAGCTAAGTCATCAGAGGCTCCAATTCTAGTAAATATTTTATCCACTATACTTATATTAGCTTCTTTAGCTGGAACAAAGGAACCTATTTGGCACATTAAAGTTATAATTGCAACCTGTCTCATATAAGTTGATTTACCAGCCATATTAGGTCCTGTTATTATAAGCAGTTGATTATCTTCTTTATTTATAGTAGTATCATTTGGAATAAACTCTCCCTTAGGAATTACCTTCTCTACTACAGGATGTCTTCCATCTTTTATAATCGTTTCACCCTTTTCATTAATAGATGGTTTTATAAAGTCATTTTCTAAAGCTATAAAAGCTAAATTACTTAAACAATCTAATTCAGAAATTATTTTAGCTGTAGCTTTTAATCTATCTATATGATTTTCCACTTCATTTCTTATATCTATAAAAATATCATATTCTAAAGAACAAAGCTTTTCACTTGCCCCTAAAAGTTTTTCTTCTATTTCTTTAAGTTCTGAAGTTATAAACCTTTCTGCATTTGATAGAGTCTGCTTTCTTATATATCTCCCTTCTGGAATAGAACTATAATTAGCTTTAGAAATTTCTATATAATAACCAAATACTTTATTAAACCCTACCTTTAATGATTTTATACCAGTAAATTCTCTTTCTTTACTTTCTAAATTAGATATCCAATCCTTACCATTAGTTTTAGCAAGTCTTAATTCATCAACTTCATTATTAAAGCCATCTTTTATTAAATCACCTTCTTTTAAAGTTAAAGAAGGGTCTTCTTTTATTGATTTTTCTAAAAGGTCATATATATCTTTTAAATCATCTATATTTTTATAATAATCCTTTAAAAGCTTTGAATTACAATTTTCTATAATTTTTTTAACCTTAGGTATTTTCCCTATAGATGTTTTTAATGCTATTAAATCCTTAGCATTAGCATTTTTATTTGAAATTTTACCTAAAATTCTTTCTATATCATAAATATCATGTAAAGCTTCCTTTAAAGAATCATTTAAAGAAATATCATAAAATAATTCTTCAACAGAGTCTAATCTTAATTTTATTTTTTCTTTATTTACAAGAGGTTCTTCAATCCATCTTCTAAGCATTCTGCTCCCCATAGAGGTTTCTGTTTTATCTAAAACCCATAAAAGAGAACCTTTTTTACTCTTTTCTCTTAAATTTTCAGTAAGTTCTAAATTTCTTCTAGAACTTAAATCTATTGTCATAAAATCTACTAAGCTATAAACTTCAATATCATTTATATTAGTTAAACTTATTTTTTGAGTATCTAATATATATTTAACTAAAGCATTACTTGATTTTTTTATAATTAAACTTAAGGATTTTGATTTTTCTCCAAATTGAGAATTTAAATTCTCCTCAAAATTTTCCTCAAAATATTCTAAGGGTTTTCTACTTATTAATGCAGAAGTAGTTAAGGTTATATCCTTTATAAGATTATTATCTAAAGAATCTAAAAGTATTATTTCCTTTGGATTAAATTTAGACATTTCATCTAAAATAATTCCCTTCTCAAATTTGCCCTCTGTTGCTAAAAAATCTCCTGTAGAAATATCTGTTATAGCAAGAGAACATCTGTCTATTTTTGAATCTACATATATACTCATTATGTAATTATTTTTTGTTTCTTCTACAAAAGATGAATCTGTATAAGTTCCTGGAGTTATTACCTTTATAACATCTCTTTTTACAATCCCCTTAGCAACCTTAGGGTCCTCTACTTGCTCACAAATTGCAACTTTATATCCCTTAGAAACTAATCTTCCTATATATGAATTAGAGGCATGAAAGGGTATTCCACACATTGGTGCTCTTTTTTCTAAGCCACAATCTCTCCCTGTAAGAACTAGTTCTAATTCTCTTGCAGCAATTTCTGCATCTTCAAAGAACATTTCATAAAAGTCCCCAAGTCTAAAAAATAATATACAATCTTTATAATTTTCTTTTATTTCAAAATACTGACGCATCATAGGCGTTAAAGCCATTTTAAAGTACCTCCATCAAATCTATATACTAAAATTTTAAATTATATTTTTATGTCATAATAATTATTCTAGCATATTTTTTATGTAAGAAAAAACTAAAGCCTAATTTTAGGCCTTAGTTTTTATCTAAATAATTATATTAATTAAATATTTCTTTTTCAAGGTCTTTTAACCACTTTTTATCTAAAGGTGGAACTCCTTCTAATCTATAAGGAATATTTAAAACTTCATATTTATTTACACCTAAAACATGATAAGGTAAAAGTTCAACCTTTTCTACGTTATTAAGAGTATCTATAAAAGACTTAATTCTCCTTAAATCTTCTTTATTATCTGTATAGCCTGGAATAACAACATGTCTTATCCACATTTTTTTATTCATAGATTGAGCTATCTTTAAAAACTCTAAAGACTTATCTATTGGAACAGTTACTAAATTTTTATATTTTTCACTATCAGTTTCCTTTACATCAAACAATATAAGGTCAACATACTTTAAAATTTCTTCATAGTCTCCAAGTCCAACTCCTGCGGTATCTAAAGCTGTATGTATTCCTTCATTTTTACATAATTTTAAGCATTCTAATAAAAATTCAGGTTGAAGAAGTGGTTCTCCTCCTGAAAAAGTAACCCCTCCACCAGAGGCATTAAAATAAGTTTTATACCTTTTAATTTTATTTATAAGCTCCTCTGCAGTATATTCAGTACCTTTATTTTTACACCAAGTGTCTGGATTATGACAAAAGGCACATCTTATACCACATCCTTGCATAAAAACTACAAATCTTATGCCAGGTCCATCAACTAATCCCATACTTTCTAAGGAATGAATTCTTCCTTTAACCATATTCTAATACTCCTCCTTATGGAAAATTTCAAAAAGAGTGTATAGGTTAATTCTTAATTTGAACTATAGATATTATAAATTAATTATAATATCTATAGTTTTTAATAAACCTTATACACTCTTAATTGTTATATAAAATTATAGAGAGTCGTGGAATGTTCTACTTATAACTTCTAATTGTTGATTTCTAGTTAATCTATTGAAGTTAACAGCATAACCTGAAACTCTAATTGTTAATGTTGGATACTTTTCAGGGTGTTCCATAGCATCCATTAAAGTTTCTCTGTTAAACACATTAACATTTAAGTGATGTGCTCCTTGCTTAAAGTAACCATCCATAATAGCTACTAAGTTATTTATTCTAGATTCTTCCTCTTTCCCTAAAGCATCTGGAACTATAGAGAAAGTATTAGATACACCATCTTCACAAACTTCACAGTATGGAATTTTAGCAACTGAGTTTAAACTTGCTAAAGCACCACTATTATCTCTTCCATGCATTGGGTTAGCACCTGGTGCAAAAGCTTCTCCTGCTTTTCTTCCATCTGGAGTTGAGCCTGTTTTCTTACCATAAACTACATTTGAAGTAATAGTTAATATTGATAATGTATGCTTAGCTCCTCTATATAGCGGATGTTTTTTAAGTTCACTTGAGAACTTTTTAACTACTTCTATAGCTAAATCATCTGCTCTATCATCATCATTTCCATACTTAGGGAAATCTCCTTCTATTTCAAAATCTACAGCTATTCCATTTTCTCTTATTGGTTTAACCTTTGCAAATTTTACAGCACTTAAAGAATCAGTTACAACAGATAATCCTGCTACACCAAAGGCCATTAATCTTTTAACATGAGTGTCATGTAAAGCCATTTGTCCTGCTTCATAAGCGTACTTATCATGCATATAATGTATAACATTCATAGTATCTACATAAAGCTTAGCAACATATTCTAAAACTTTATCATAATTAGCTCTTAACTTATCATAATCTAAAACTTCATCTTTTATTGGCTCTAGTCCTTTTATAACTACCTTTCCTGACTTTTCATCAACTCCACCATTTATAGTGTATAGTAAAGCTTTAGCTAAGTTTGCTCTTGCACCGAAGTATTGCATTTGCTTACCAATTTGCATAGCAGATACGCAACATGCTATTGAATAATCATCACCATACATAGGTCTCATTAATTCATCATTTTCATATTGAATTGAATCTGTTTTAATTGATACCTCTGCACAGAACTTTTTAAAGCCTTCTGGTAATCTATCTGACCATAAAACAGTCATATTTGGTTCTGGAGCAGGTCCTAAATTAATTAAAGTTTGAAGATATCTAAAGGAGTTTTTAGTTACTAAAGGCTTTCCATTTACGCCCATTCCTCCAATTCCTTCAGTTACCCAAGTTGGATCTCCTGCAAATAAGTCATTATATTCAGGAGTTCTTAAATGTCTAACTAATCTTAATTTTATAATAAATTGGTCTATTAACTCTTGTGCTTCTTTTTCAGTTAATATTCCTAATTTTAAATCTCTTTCTATAAATATATCTAAGAAAGTAGAAGTTCTTCCTAAAGACATAGCTGCCCCATTATTTTCTTTAACTGCAGCTAAATATCCAAAATATAAAAATTGAACTGCTTCCTTTGCATTAGCTGCAGGCTTAGATATATCGAAACCGTATTTTAAAGCCATTGATTTCATAGCTTCTAAAGCTCTTATTTGTTCTGAAACATTTTCTCTTAACTGAATATATTCTTCAACAGAACCTTCACTTTCAAAGGAAATTTCTTTATAGTCTTTTCTCTTTTCTTCTATTAAATAATCTATACCATAAAGTGCAACTCTTCTATAGTCACCTATAATTCTTCCTCTACCATAAGCATCTGGAAGACCAGTTAAAAGACCTGCAGACCTTGCAGCTCTTGTTTCAGCTGAATATGCATCAAATACTCCTTGATTATGAGTTTTTCTATAAGCATTAAAATGATTTCTTATATCTTCATTTAACTCATATCCATATTCTTTTAATGAACTTTCAACCATTCTCATTCCACCAAAAGGATTAACTATTCTTTTAAGTGGTGCATCTGTTTGAAAACCTACAATAACCTCATTATCTTTATCTAGATATCCTGGCTCGTAGTTATCTATTCCTGATACTTTATCAGTAGCCACATCTATGATGCCTTTTTCAATTTCTTCTATAATTAATTTTTGAGCTTTTTCTAAAACTGCCTCTGTTCTTTCTGTTGCCCCTTGTAAGAAACTTTTATCACCTTCATATGCAGTATAATTTTTTTGAATGAAGTTTCTAACATCTATACCTTTTTGCCATACTCCTTCATTAAAGCCTTCCCATTGTTTAAACATACGGTCTACCCCCTATTTATTAATTGAAAATCTTTATCAATTTAAATTTAACACACTTAATCTTCCATGTAAAGTATTTGATAATCATTTTCAATACATTATAGGAATTTTTTTGCTAAATTGTTAATTTTTAAAGAGTTTCATAAAATAATCAATTAAATTATAAGGTATTTTTAAGAAAATATAAATAATAATTATTCAAAATTTTCATATACTTAATAAAATATAAATAAATTAATCATAATTTTACCAAAAAATATTTTAAATGTAATTTATGTATTTTTTTAATAATTAAATTAAAATAAAAAATATCACTAGAAAAATCTAGTGATATTTTTTATTTTATAAATTTTCTAATTCTTCTCTTATAAAATCTACTAAGGATTTAACCTTAAATTTTCTTGAAGTAGCTATATCTTCTATTTTAAAGAAAAATATATCCCCATTTAATCTCATAAGTTCAATATCTGTTTCTTCATAAGCTTTTTTCACTAATTTTAAATCTTTTAACTCTTTATTCCACTCCTCTCTTCCTTCTACTTTATAACCTCTATCTAAATGTTCATAGCCAAAATCTTCTTTTATACTCCAATTTAATTTACATAAATCAAAATCGCTATCTATTAAAAATCTATATTCTTTATTTTGAATCTTTATATAATCATTGCAAAAGGTAATTCTTACTTCAGAAACCTCCTCATTTTCTAATCTATAAATAAGTTCTTTTCCCTTTAAATCCTTAAAAAAATTTAAATCCTCTGTTAAAAACTCATTTATTTTTTTAGTCTCCTTTTTAAAAAAATCTTCCTTTGCCTTATAAAATTTATCTCTAATTATTAGTAATTCTCTAACTGTCTTATCTATTTCTTTTCTACATTGTTCTATTTCTAGTTCCCTTATATTATTTTCTTTTAGTTTATTTAAATCCATAAATAACCCTCCCTTTATTAAACTGATTTAATATGGTAGTTTAGAATTTAATTAAATAATATAAGCTCATAAACTAAATCTTCTTAACTAAAAGATAGTAAGATAAGAATTATAAATATAAAGCTTAAAAATTTAATTTTATGTTTTGCTTTTAAAACTTAAACTTTTAATTTTTATGGGTATAAATTCTTGAAACATAAATAACCACCCCACTAATACTTTATACTTTAATGTTAACAAATTATGTATATTATGTAAACCTTTAAATTAAACTTTATAAATATTAAGATTTATATCTTTTTTATTTATTTATAATATTTATTTAGCTGTTATACTTTATAGTTTTTAACCTATACTGCCTCTTACTTTACCCATTCTTACTATCCACTCATTTAAGATTTTAAGTTCTTCTTTACTATTACGCATTACATTTTCTTCAAGTCCCATAAGATGCATAATTATTGGCTTAGTAGTTTTAAGTAAAGTATGATAAAATTCATTTTCGTTTATAAAATCATAATCTAGTCCTAGATTTAATATTTCATTTACGTATTTCATATCTTCTTTATATTCTTGTCTAGCTTCTTCATCTATAATTTTTTTAGAAACTCCACCATTTGCAAATCTAGCAGCAAAAGCTAGGTCTTTTCTTAATATTGGATAAATTTCTAAAAGCTTATCTATTCCTTCTTGACCATACTTAGTCTTTATTTCATTTAAAGCTCTTCCCATACCCATAAGTTCTGGTGGCATTCCTAAAGTATACATAGCTCCTGTGAAAGAAATAGCTCTTGGAACTGCATATTCTTTTGTATTATCTATACTAAGTATTTCTGCTTTTAAAACTTCATCTTTAACTAAATTAGCTACATTATCTAAGTTTGCAACTTCTCTATTATATTCTAAGCCTGTTTTAGCTTTAGTTAATCTATCTCTGTTTTTAGGTATAAAATCAGAAACAAAAGAAACTGTATCTATTACCTTTAAGAAAGTTTTAAGATAATGCTTTGAGCAAATTCCTATAAACTCTTTCATTAAATCTCTATCTTCTTCACTAAAGTTTCTAGGTTTTGACTGTGATATTTTTGCTTTTAACTCTCTAACTGCTTCCTTAGTCGCTTCTTCGCCATGGTCATATCTTAATGCAGATTGGAATGTGAAAGTTTTAATTCCACTATATGTAGCAAGTATTTCATCTATATTTTCCTCTGAAAAATGTCCTCTAAATGGAAGAGAACCACATCCTAAAATTGGACTTATTGTTACGCCGTTCTTTTCTCCCCATTTATAAGCTCCATCAACTGCCATAAGAACTGATAAAACTCCTGAAATTAATCCATAAGACATTGCTGTGTCAGATCTTGCAATCATTATTCTAAGGTCTTTTAAAATATGCCCTTTACTTTTCTCTATTTCATAATGTTCGTCTAATATTTTATCTATATTTGCAAGGGCAGGAACATCTTCAACTAAAGGTATTATTCTAACACTATTTAAATCTAATTTAGTTTTGTAGTTCTTATTCCCCATATCAACTACAGAATTAACTCTATCTTGAAACTCTGAAATTTCTTTACCAGTTTCTATCATAGGAACAACCACTTCAGATATAGCAGGAACTCCTGTTAATTCCTTTGATTGAACATTTGTTTCAATTATAGACATTATACTCATAAGTTGTCTAAATACTGACTCTTTATTAGCATTAGGGATTCTAGGAGTTACTCTAACATCTTTTCCTGGAATTATTCCATTTGAAATTAATCCTAAAGCTATTTGTGATGTTTGATGATAAGGTGTTAACTTACCTTCAAAATCTATCATTACTTCCTCTATGCCTAAACCACCTTTTTCTTGTGGTGTTAATCCTTTTATTGCCTCTTCTGGCTCTTGTTGTATCGAAATATATGTTTCTACGTTATCCGGATGTTGTGTCATCATTGAACAAGGTATCTTCATCATAAGTCCCCCTTTTTAATTCTTCAAAATGAAATTCATAAGTTAATTATATTGCAACTTTTTATTAAAATCAAGTATTTATAAAATAAAAATGCAATTTTTTAAAAAAAGCACTTTCATTTTAAAAGTTGCAAGAAAACTTTCAATAAAAAAATAATAAACTTTAAAGCATATTTAATAACGAATTATTTTAAGCAAAATTTAAATTATAATTCGACTATATTTAAATTTTATCTTACTATTTGTCTTATTCCTAAATAGTATATATTAATTTATAAATTTTTATCCTTTATATAAAATATAATTTATATTAAGTTACCTTTTATATATTATATAAAACTTATAATAAAAAAAGATATGTCTTAAATAAGACATATCTTTTTTTATTATTCTACTATTTCTCCTATTAATGAGAAAGGTTGTGCTCTTAAAATTTTTACATTTACTAAATTACCAACTAAATTAGCATCTCCTGGGAAGTTTACTAATTTACCATTTCTAGTTCTTCCAGTTAATTTAGTTTCATCATTTTTACTTGGTCCTTCTACAAGAACTTCTACAACTTTACCTTCATATTCTTTATTTTTTAAGATAACTTTTTTATTTATAGCTTCAACTAATCTGTTAAATCTATCATGTTTTATATCATCTGGAATTTGATTTTCCATTTTATCAGCTGGTGTATGATTTCTTCTTGAATATATAAATGTAAATGCTGAATCATATCCAACTTCTTCACAAAGGCTTAAAGTATCTAAAAAGTCCTCTTCAGTTTCCCCTGGGAATCCAATTATTATATCAGTTGTTAAAGTAACATCTGGTATTTCAGCCTTAATTTTTTTAACTAAGTCTAAATAATATTCTCTATCATAGTGTCTATTCATTTCTTTTAATATTCTTGATGAACCACTTTGAACAGGAAGATGTACTTGTTCACAAAGTTTATCGCATTCTTTTATAGCCATTATAACATCATCACTTAAATCCTTAGGATGAGATGTCATAAATCTAACTCTCTCTAAACCTTCAACTTCATTAACTTTTCTTAAAAGACCTGCAAAATCTATGTCTTCTTCTAAGCCTTTTCCATATGAATTTACGTTTTGGCCTAATAAAGTTACTTCTTTATATCCCTTAGATACTAAGTCTTCTATTTCCTTTATGATATCTTCAGATTTTCTACTTCTTTCTCTTCCTCTAACATAAGGAACTATGCAGTATGTACAGAAGTTGTTACATCCATACATGATAGTAACAAAAGCTTTAACATCACTTTTTCTATCTATAGGTAATCCTTCCACAATACCTTCTTCTTTGTTTAGTATCTCCTTAACTTGAACTCCCTCTTGAAGAACTCTATTTAAGTACTCAGGAAATTTGTGAGCGTTATGTGTTCCAAATATTATGTCAACGTAAGGGAAAGTTTTTAAGACTTTGTCTGCCATACCTACTTGTTGCATCATACATCCACAAATTGCTATTACTAAATTAGGATTTTTCTTTTTTAATTGTTTAAGTTGTCCAAGATTACCAAAAACCTTGTTTTCAGCATTTTCTCTTACACAACATGTATTAAAGATTATGATAGAAGCTTCATCTTTATTTTCAGTTCTTTCATATCCTTGAGATTTTAACATCCCTGATAGTTTTTCTGAATCTTCTTCATTCATCTGACATCCGTATGTAGAAATACAGAAAAGTTTTTTATCAATGTTATTTTCTAATGTCATTTCATTTCCTCCAATTTAAATTCTTATCTGTTGTATTATAGCATAAAATTTATTTTTATTAAAAGATAGATTTTTTAAATCTTGTTATATAAACTTAAAAGATTAACTTTCTTTAAATTTTGTAATAAAAAAATAAAAAGTCTTAAAAATAAGACTTTTATATGTAAAAATTATTTTTTAAATATCATAGGTTACAATATTACCTTCTTTTAAGTTTTCTAAAGAAAATTCTCTTGTATCTACAGTATTAAAAGTACGTAAATATAATTTACCTAAATTTTGGTCATATGCACACATATAACTTGAAAAATCTGAATAATTTTTATTTTCACAAAAACGTTCAACATCTTTAGGAACCCAAACAGAATTTAAAATACTAAAAACCCTTGCTGGTGCTTCCTTATCAGTAATTTCTCCTATAAGATTTCTTAAATAAGCTACACGCACAAATCTTGATGGGGAAGTATAATCTCCTGGTAAACCTAACATTCCTGAACCGTTTGAAATAGGAGCTAGAAAAGTCTTATTATTTAGCTTATCTCCTTCACTATTAACACCTTGAACTTCAATGTAATTTGATAAATTAGTCATATGCCAATCAAAAGCTGGGTCATTAGCAAGAACTCCTACATTGTTATCAGAAACAGTAAAATGACCATTATTTGTTGGTTCTAATACAACTGAATTTCCACTTTTATCTGTAAAGGTATAATGAGCAGTAATAGGATTTCCTTTTCCAAGGTCTCCTAAGGAAGGAATATCATCAGAAGTTACTACAACCTTATTTATATTTTCCTTTATCTCCTTAACACTTTCAAAATTACTTAAAATCCAAGTAACTATTTCACCACTATTAATAGGTATAAGCCCTTCTTTTTCTATATTCTCTTTTTTATCCCATGTACATCTTTTAAAAAATAAAAGTCCTCCAGCTAAGCCTTTTTCATTAACTCCATCAAAAAATAATGTAGAACCTGATAAATTTATTCCTAAAAAAGCATATTTAGTTTTCCAAGGAGTACTTTCAGTTTCTAAAGTGAAATTTTTAGGAACAATTGTTACCTTAGAATTAACCTCAAAAGGATTAAAGGGTGCATCTAAAGTTCTTCCCCAATAAAAATTATTATTAACACTTGAAATATTTATGTGAGTACACATTTTAATCATCTCCTAAAAATAATATTAAATTTATATTTTTAGAATATATATCAAAAGATTTATTGTCAATTTATCCTAAATTTACACATCTCTATTAAAATTTAAGATTTTTTTAACTTCTCTTAGAAAAGTACTAATTATCTAAAAAACTTTTTATTAATAATATATCATTTTTTTATTTTTATAAATTTAAAGTGCTTTAAATAAATATTATTAAATTTATAAAATAATTTATTTTAAGTCTTTATGTCTTTATTATTTAATATATTCATATCCTTTTAATTTTTTATTCAATTTATGATATAATCTTATAAAAAGGAGGGGTTTTATGTACTTTCATGAATTATATGATTATAACAACTTTGGGATTATAGTTGCTTTCATATTATATTTAATAAGAATTTATCCAAGTTATGTAATGGCAAAGAGAGCTAATTTGAAAAATTCTTGGTTAATGTTTATACCTGTACTTGGAGAATTTCAAATGCTACATTTAGCTGGATTATCTTATTTATGGGGAATACTTTACTTAATTCCTGGAATAAACTTTATTTTTTGTTTTATAGTTTTTTATAAGATTCTTAGAAATTTTGGCTTTGGTATTTTAATGACAATTTTAGGAATTATATTTTCCTTTATTGCCTTTTTAACTTTCTGGTACATAGTTTTAACAAACAGAAGATTTGTAGGAAATATTCCTTATGAGTATCAAGATTATTAATCTTTAATAAATAAAAAAACCTTTGGCAATGCCAAAGGTTATTTTATTATTTCAAATATATAATTTTTAAAATCTTCAAAAGACATTTTTTCAATTGAAGCTCCCTTATTAATTTTTCCAGTTGCAAAATCATAAGAAGCTGAACCATAGTTAAAAGCAGGACTAGAAACTATAAAATTACTTCCTGGAGTTCTATAAGTAACTTTACATTTTAATATATCTTCGCAAAAGTTTAATATATCTAAATAATCATCTAAATGTTTTTCAGAAAGCATTTTTACTATAAAAGAAAATAATTGATATCCCCCTAATAAAGGTTGCATTTTTCCACCATGCATATTAAATATCTTATCTGTACTGTAAAAATACTTCATATCTTTATAAGTTAAAGTTTTAAATTCACTATTTATTTCTAAATCTTCTAAATTTAATCCTTTTAAATCTTCCTCTATATTTTCCCACTTAATAGACTTTGGTGTTGCATTATTATGTACTGTTTGAGTAAATTTTTCTAAAGCATTATCCATGTATTTATTAACTGAAACAACTTCATTATTTATATAAACAGTAAACTCTCCATTTTCATATACTAAGCTAATTTTATTTTCCATAAAAAAGCACCTCATTCTTTAATTGATAATAATTATTATATAATAATAAAATAAATTTGTCTATATAAAATATTTAATCTTCCTTTAATAAGATTACAAAAAATTGATAATACTATTTAAAAGGAGGTGAAATTTTATGTACGATTTAAAAGAGGTAGAAAAAAATAATAATACTGAAGAAGGTTCAAGCTTAGAATTAAGCGATAGAGCTTACTATAGCAATCACTTAACAGATAGTGTATTTAAAACAAAGGTTTCCTATGTTCCAACAGATACACTTTTATAAAAAAATAAAACTTACCAATCTTTTTAAGAAGATTAAATCAATCATTTTAAAATAGATTAGTAAGTTTTATTTTTAGTTTATCCTAATAGTTCAAATATGTTCGTTCTTGAATACTCCTTAAATCCTAACTTTTTATAAAGATTTAAAGCTTTTAAGTTGTCCTCTTTAACTTTAATGTAAATTTCTTGTAATCCCTTTATTTTAGCTTGATTTAATATGTGTATAAGTAAGGCTTCCCCATAACCTTTGCCTCTAAATTCCTCTAAAATTCCAAAGTTTGCAATAGTATATTTATTTTTTAAAAGTAATACCTGACCATAGCCTATTATATTACTATCTTTTAATTCAAAAAAAGCTAAATCTTTTAAAAAAGCCTTTCTATTACACTCATATACAATATCTCTAGTTTTCAAAGGAATTCTATTTTCTTCATGGAAAATTTCATTTTGAATCTTACATCTAACCTCTTCATCTTGCCCTTTAATAAAGGGAGCAAACTCAAAATTTTCTTCATTATATTTATTAAAATCACAAATATTCATTTTTAACATTATATTAGAAGACCTCTTTTCAAACCCATAATTTTTCAAAGCGAATTCCTCATTTTCCTCTAATGTTTCATATATATATTTTTTTATATTAAAGTCAGAAAATACTTCTTTATCTTCAATACAATTTCTATCATTATCAATATTGATAATTCTTTTTATATAGGCATTAAAATTTGACACATATTTTATTTCCCATAACATACAAACTTTATTCTTATAAGTTACCTTTAAAAAATAATTTAAATAAAGGCGACTTAAGGATAAATTTAAAGTTTTTGCATATTTAAAATAATCCCACAACTTAAATCTAACTATATTCATACTACTACTCCTAAACTATGTCATATATTATAAGTATAAAACAATTTCCAGTTTAATACCAGTAGTATAAAGTAATTATAAATAAATTGTAGGACTATATTTAAAATTAAAGTTCTTTAACCTTAGTAATTACTTCATTTATTATCCAATCAGGGGTAGAAGCCCCAGCAGCAATTCCTATAGTTTTAAGATTTTCATCCTTTAATAAATTTTCATCTAATTCCTTAACATTTTCTATATGATAAGTTTTAGGACATTCCTTTTTACATATTTCATATAGTTTAGTTGTGTTTGA
Organism: Clostridium sp. TJA038; assembly: GCF_058310255.1. Classification (NCBI taxonomy): domain Bacteria; kingdom Bacillati; phylum Bacillota; class Clostridia; order Eubacteriales; family Clostridiaceae; genus Clostridium; species Clostridium sp. TJA038. The sequence continues at coordinate 1,062,585 of NZ_JBZEFA010000001.1, forward strand.
ACTATTTTTTCCACCTATAACAAAAACTAAATCTGCTTCTTGTGAAAGTTCTTGTACACTCTTTTGTCTAACATCAGTAGCAGAACAAATAGTATTAAATGCAACTATTTCCTTACTTTTATCAACTATTTCTTGTAAAACTTTATTCCATGTTGCCTTTTTCTCAGTAGTTTGAGAAACAACACAAACTTTAGGAGGAATATTTTCAAGCTCTTTCTTACCATTTGTTATTATAGCAGAATCATTACACCATCCATTTATGCCTATTACCTCAGGATGATTTTCATCTCCTATAATTATTATTTTATATCCTTTTTCATAACATTTCTTAACCTTTAATTGAATATTAGTTACATAAGGACAAGTAGCATTTTTAACTATTAATCCTTTTTCTGTTAAATCATTTATTACACTTTCTTTAACACCATGAGACCTTATAAGTACAACATCACCTTTTTGTAAGGAATCAGCCTCTGAAAGGTCAATTGCAAAAATATTATTATCCTCTAAATAAGTAACTACATCATTATTATGAATTAAAGGTCCTAAAGTATAAATTTTTTTATTAAATTCTTTTTGATATTTTATAGCTTCATCAACTGCTCTTTTTACTCCAAAACAAAATCCAGCGTTTTTAGCTAAAATTACATTTCTCTCCATATTATCTCTCCATATAGCTAGATATCTTTTCAACTACTCCCATTATATCTATTCCAGTAGTATCAATTTCAATAGCATCCTCTGCCTTTCTTAAAGGATCTACTTCTCTATTAGAATCTAGGTAATCTCTCTTTATTATATCTTGTAATATTTCATCATAGTTAACTTCTACGCCTTTTTCCATAAGTTCTTTATATCTTCTATCCGCTCTTTCTTCAGGACTTGCAGTTAAGAAAAATTTAAATGTAGCATCCTTTAATACAACTGTTCCAATATCTCTTCCATCCATTATTACGCTATATTTTAAAGCCATCTTTCTCATAAGATTAACTAATCTCTCTCTAACTTCCCTTATTGAAGCATAAGCTGAAACATTTTTACTTATATTAGGCATAGTTATTAATGAATTTATATTTTCACCATTTAATATAAGTTCATCATTTTCAAAGTGCATATCCATTCCATCTATCATAACTAATAATTTATCAACTTCTAAAGCTGAAATATTATTTTCTAAGGCCTTTAAAGTAACAGCTCTATACATAGAGCCTGTGTTTATATACATTAAATTAAATTTTTCTCCTATTATTTTAGCAATAGTACTCTTTCCAGCTCCTGCTGGACCATCAATAGCAACTGTAATTATTTTATTCATAACTTTTAAGTCCTTTCTCCTAAAAACATCTTTAAAATATATACTCTATTTTAGTTTACTACAAAGCTTATTATAAACTAATAAACCTTTTATTAACTTTATTAGATAATTATAAATTTAAATTGATTTTCCTGCTAAATATCCTGTTGATAAGGCTATTTGAACATTAAATCCTCCTGTAAAGGCATCTACATCTATAACTTCTCCAGCAAAATAAAGATTATTAATGATTTTTGACTGCATAGTTGAAGGGTCTATTTCTTTAGTTGAGACTCCCCCCGCTGTAACAATAGCTTCCTTTATATCTCTTAATCCTTTTACTTCTAAAGTTAAATTTTTTAATAAATTTAATAATGTTTTTCTTTCCTCTTTAGTTATAGAGTTAACCTTTTTATTTTCATCTATATTAGATAATTCTATAATAATAGGTATAAGCTTCTTTGGTAAAAGTTCATCTAAAGAATTTTTAAAATCTTTATTTAAATTCTTTTTAAAATCCTTTTGAAGTCTTAAATCTAACTGCTTTTCTTCTAAAGCTGGTTTTAAATCTAAAGATATTTCAAACTTTTCTCCTTCTTTTATAAATCTGCTTCCACTTAAAACAAGAGGTCCTGATATTCCAAAGTGAGTAAATAGCATTTCTCCCTGTCCACTATAAACTATTTTAGAATTTTTTTTATTTCTTATTTTAAGTTCTATATTTCTAAGAGAGAGCCCTTGTAATTTATGAGCCCATTCATCCTTTATTTCTATAGGGACTAAAGATGGCTTAGGTTCTATTATAGTGTGTCCCATCTTTTTAGCCAAATCAAAACCTATTCCTGTAGAACCAGTTAAAGGATATGATTTTCCTCCTGTTGTTATTATAAAATAGTCTCCTTTAATAATTGAACCATTCTCTAAAATAACAGCATCTATTTTATTATTATTAAAAATAACATCTTTAACTTTACTATGTAATCTTAGGTCTACTCCCTCTTCCTTTAATTTTTTTGATAAACCACTTATTATATCCGAAGATTTATCTGAATTTGGGAATACTCTAGACCCTCTCTCTACTTTTAACTTAACTCCAGCATTTTCAAAAAAATTCATTACATCAATATTTGTGTATGTATATAATGCACTATATAAAAAGTGTGGATTTCCTGGTATAAAATCAAAAAATTCACTTATATCCCTAGCATTTGTTACATTACATCTTCCTTTACCTGTAATAAATAGTTTTTTTCCTATTCTCTCGTTTCCTTCTAAAAGAATAACATCATGATTTTCTGCTGCAGATATGGCTGCCATCATTCCAGCTGGACCAGCACCTATAACTATTACTTTAGCCAATTTATCAGCTCCTTAATTTAATTGAATCAAACTAATAATAAACTTTATTAAATACATTTGTCAACAAAGGTATAAGTAAAGATAAATATAAAATTTTAGTGTTTACAAGAAGAATAAGTTAAGTATTTACAATTTAACTAGATTTTTATTTTTAAAAATTTTATAATTTAATTAAGAGTTTATTAAGAAAGAAGATGTAGTTAATGAATTTCATAATTGGAAATCCTGCTTTAGGATTATTAGTATTAATAATAATATTTTTAAGTGTCTTTTTAGTATCAATTTTTATGTTATATAGTTTAAATAAGCCTAAATTTAAATTATTAATAAAATGGTTATTTAATATAGAATAAATTATAAGAGATATGATTTTAAAGCTAATTTCTTATGTTTATATAACTATAGAAACTTGTTATGTCCTTGATTTTTTATGTGATTTATAAAATTTAAGCTATACAAGAATATAACTTTATAATTTAAATTATTTAATAAAATTTATATCCTTTGTATAGCTTTTTGTTATGGTTCTATATTATTTTTATTGTATGAATATACGTTATAATCTTTCCATATTTTCTCTAGTTCACTAAATGTTGATGTTATTTTTTCTTTCTCTCTTATACCAACTGCTATTATTAAAGCATTTATTACACTTAAAGGTGCTACTAAGGAATCTACAAATGAAGCCATATTACTCTGGGCTATAAGTGTATGGTCAGATTGAGATGCTAAAGGTGAAATTAAACTATCTGTAATAGATACTATCTTAGCATTTCTTGTTTTAGCAAACTCTAAGGCATCTATTGTTTTTAGTGCATAACGAGGAAATCCTATTCCTATTACTAAATCTCCTTCTCCTAAATTAAGCATTTGTTCAAAGGTATCACTTATACCATTTGAAACAACTCTTACATTATCTAATATTAGATTTAAGTAAAAGCCTAAAAATTCTGCAAGGGCAGTAGAACTTCTAAGTCCTATTATATATATTCTTTTAGCTTTGAATATTTCATTTACAACTTCATCAAAGGTCTTATGATTTATTTTTTCTAAGGTTGCTCTTATATTTTCTATATCAGCCTTTAAAACACCCTTTAGAGCATTTTCTTCACTTATAAAGTCATTTGATAACTCTAATCTTTGAACAGAAGTTAACTTGTTTTTTATTAATTCCTGAAGTGCTTTTTGCAACTTTGGATATCCTGAAAATCCAAGCTCTGTGGCAAATCTAACAACTGTAGATTCACTAACACCAACATTATTTCCTAATTTAGCTGCTGTCATAAATGCAGCCTTATCATAATTTTTTAATATATATTCAGCTATAAGCTTTTGTCCTTTACTAAGCTTTGGAAACTTAACTTGAATTAATCTCATTAAATCTTGACTTTCCATTTTAAAAATCCTCTCTATAATTACTTAAATCTTATTTAAATTTCTTTTCAATAACAACTAAGGAAGGAGCACTTTTAGCTCTATTTATAAATTCACTATGTAAAACTCCATATTTGTTCTTAGGTAATTTACTTGTAAATTTAATAACTTCCTCTTTTTCTATCTTTCCTTCCTTATGTCCACTATAAAGGGCTATTATCATTATTCCATTATCACCTAATAAATCCAATCCTACTTCTATGCTTTTTAAAGTGCTATGTGAAACCGTAGTTATCTCCTTATTATTTCCAGGAAGATAGCCTAAATTGTAAACTATACAATTTACCTCTTCTTTTATATAATCTTTAAAATTCTCATGAGAATCTAAAATAACTTCAACATTTTCTTTATTTTTTAATTTATATGAATTTATTGCCTCTTCTTGTATATCAAAGGCATAAACTTTTTTAAAAATCTCACTTAAAAAATCACAATCATGGCCATTTCCTAAGGTAGCATCTATTGCTACACTTTTATTTTCTACGAAAGAATTTATTATATTATGATATATATTACTTACATCAGATACATATTTAAACATAATTATTATAGAGATTTTATATAATTCACCTCTGAATCACTTAAGTATCTCCATTCTCCTTTCTCTAAATTCTTTAAGGTTAACTCTCCAATGGCCTCTCTTTTTAAAGAAACTACCTCATGATTAAAACTTGAACACATTCTTCTTATTTGTCTATTTTTACCCTCATGAATAATTATCTTTACTTTACAGCTATTTGCATATTTTTCTAATAATTCTATTTCACACTCTGCTGTTTTATAATCTCCAATATCTACACCTTTTTTGAATTTATTCATTTCTTCCTCTGTAAAAATTCCTTTTACTAAAGCAATATATTCTTTATTTAAATTAACTCTTGGGTGTATTATTTTATTATAAATTTCTCCATCATTAGTTAATAAAAGTAACCCTGAACTATCGTAATCAAGTCTCCCTATAGGATATATTCTTTCATTAACTTTTACAATATCTAAAATAGTTTTTCTATTTTTTTCATCTTTGTTTGTTGTAACATACCCTTCAGGTTTGTTTAACATTATATAAAGCTTATTTTCCTCAGGGCTTATTACCTTATTATTAACCTTTACTATATCTATCTCTGGATTAATCTTACTTCCAAGAGAATCTATAATAACATCATTAACCTTTACTTTTCCACTGCAAATTATTTCTTCACACTTTCTTCTTGATGCTACTCCACACCTTGCCATGTATTTTTGCAATCTTTCTTCCATTTTTCACACTCCATATGATAGTTTCTATTAATAATTTTAAATAACTATAATATAAAATGCAATATTTATTTAGAATAATTGCATTTTTTCTGAAAAAAACTTGAAAATTTATATATAAATTAATAAATTTGATAGATTATAATTCATATTAAATAATAATTGCTCAATATTGAAGAATTCTTACTGTTTTGCTATACTTTATAAAGAGGTGATAAAATGGAAAAACTTTTATTCGGAATTTCTGGTTTACCCCTAGGTGAAGAAGGTCAAAAATTCAACTATGCAACAGGAATTGAATATTTAAAAAAAATTGGATTAGATGCAATGGAACTTCCCTTTGTAAGATCTGTTAACGTTACAGCTAAAAATAGAGATAAAATAATAGAAGCTAAAGAAAAAAATGATTTTTATCTTTCAGCTCACGGTTCTTATTTTATAAATTTAAATGCTGAAGAAGAGGAAAAAAAAGAAAAATCTATTGAAAGAATTCTAAAGGGAGCTGAAGCACTAAAAAGTGTCGGAGGTAGAAGCTTAGTATTTCATCCTGGCTTTTATTTAAAAGCCTCAAAGGAAGATACTTTAGAAGAAATAAAAAGAAATTTAAAAAAACTTCCCTATGAAGGAGTAGATTATAGATTAGAAACTACAGGAAAAGGAACACAATTTGGAAATTTAGAAGAACTAGTTAATATATGTAAAGAAGTTCCAAGTTGTAAATTATGCATTGATTTTTCTCACCTTCATGCTAGAGGAATTGGTGCCTTAAAAGAATATAAAGATTTTGCAGAGATTTTAGAATATGTAAAAAATAATTTAGGAGAAGAAGCTTTAGAAGATTTACATATTCATATGTCTGGAATACATTATACAGCTAAAGGTGAAAGAAATCACTTGCCCTTTTTAGAAAGTGATTTTAACTTTGTTGAATGTCTAAGAGCACTTAAGGATTATAAAGTAAAAGGATGTATAATATGCGAAAGCCCACTTTTAGAAAAAGATGCCCTTTTACTAAAAGAAACTTATGAAAAATTATAAGATAGGAAAAATTCCTATCTTATAATTTAATATTTATTTAAAACCAATTTCCTCCACAACTATCAAATCCTCCACTTAATAGTAGAAGCCATAGTAATGGAAAGCTATTATAATTTCCAAAGCCACAATTATTTAAATTCCCATAATTACAACATCTATTATAATTATTATAACTATTACAATTATTTCTATAATTATAAGGGTAATAATTTCCTTGGCAATAATTACAAGAATTATAGCTACAGCATTTTCTTGACATAATATACACCTCGTTTCTTCTGTATAGTACAGTATATTCAACAAATAATAATTTGTTAATTACTTTTTATAATAAATTGAGTTATACTTATAATATAAAATGTAATTAGGAGGTGATGTTTTTTTGGACAAAAGAACTCGTATGGTTGCACCAAGAAATATTATAAATGCAAAACAATTGTATTCTTTCTATGTATTAAAGGAACTTTCAAAAGGAAATGAAATTTTTGGAAACAAAGTCTTAGAAGCTTTTAGAGATGAGTTCTCTAGTGCTCCCCTTCCCTTTCCAGTATCATCTAGCACCATATATGATACCCTTTACGATTTAGAACAAAAGGGGCTAGTTACAAGTTATTGGATTGGTGATGACTTTATAAATAAAAGAACTAAAAAAATGTATAGAATAACAGATGAAGGTAAAGAATACTACAAACTTCATGTTGCTAATTATGTAGATGCTTTAAGAAAAAATAAGTCTATAATAGATATATTAATTAAAATGCTTACAAAATAAGCTTTTAATAAAAAACACATGAGATAAATCTCATGTGTTTTTTTATTTTATAAATTTTTTTCTACATTTCTATATTTATTATATCTCTCATCTAATAAGCTTTTTAAATCCTTACCTTTCATTTCAGATAAACTTTCCAAAATTACTTTTTTAATATTTTGAGCTGTTTTACTTGGATTTTTATGCGCTCCCCCTCTAGGTTCTTTTATAATTTTATCAATTATGTTAAAAGCTTTTAAATCCTGTGCAGTTATTTTCATAACATTTGCTGCTTCCTCAGCTCTTGAAGCATCTTTCCATAATATAGATGCAAATCCTTCAGGAGACAGTATAGAATATATAGAATGCTCTAGCATAAATACTTTATCTGCAACAGCTAAAGCTAAAGCACCTCCACTTCCACCTTCACCAATAATTATTGAAATTACAGGAACCTTTAATCCCATAATCTCTAATAAATTTTGAGCTATGGCTTGACCTTGTCCTCTCTCCTCAGCTCCTATACCACAAAAGGCACCTGGCGTATCTACAAAACATATTACAGGTCTTTTAAACTTTTCTGCTTGTTTCATAAGTCTTAAAGCTTTTCTATATCCTTCAGGATGAGGCATTCCAAAATTTCTTTTTATATTTTCTTTTGTGTTTTCACCTTTGCATATTCCTACTACAGTAAAACTTAAATTATTTAAAAGAGCTATTCCACCTATTACAGCTTTATCATCTCCATAGGTTCTATCACCATGAAGTTCTATAAATTCATCAAAAATTTCCTCTATATAAAATTTAGCATTAGGACGGTTAGGGTCTCTCGCAATTTTAACTTTATTCCATGCATCTAATGTTCTTATTAGTTCTCTACTCATAATTCACCTCATGCATTCTTAGAAGGGAAGTTATTATTTGTTTTAAATCTTTTCTTTGTACAATCTTATCTATAAATCCTTTTTCTAGCAAAAATTCTGCTGTTTGAAAATCATCTGGTAATTTTTCATTAATAGTCCCTTCTATTACTCTTCTTCCTGCAAAACCAACTAAACAACCTGGCTCACTTAATATAATATCACCTTCCATAGCAAAGCTTGCAGTTACTCCTCCAGTAGTTGGATTAGTTAATACAGTAATATATAATAAATTTTCACTACTATGTCTATAAATTGCTCCACTAATTTTAGCCATTTGCATAAGAGAATATATACCCTCTTGCATTCTTGCTCCACCAGAACAAGTAAATATTATTAAGGGTAATTTATTTTTAGTTGCATACTCTATAGCCCTTGTAATTTTTTCTCCTACAGCCGTTCCCATACTACCCATCATAAAATTAGAATCCATTACACAAAGAACTACTTTTCTTTGTGCAATATAAGCTTCTCCTGTTAAAACAGCTTCTTTTAAGTTACTCTTTTTTTGATATGCTCTTATTTTTTCTTCATACCCATTAAAATCTAAAGGATTTTTTCCAACTAGTTTTTTATCAAATTCTATAAAAGTATTTTCATCAACTAAATAGTTAATTCTCTCAATAGCACTTAACTTAAAATGATATCCACAACTAGGACATACATTAAAATTTTCCTTTAAATCTTCAGTATATAAAATTTCTCCACACTTTTCGCACTTACTCCACATACCAGAGGGTATATTAGGTTTATCTCCTTCTTTTAATTCTGAATCATTTAACTCAACAGAACTAACAGTTATATACTTTCTTTTGTTTAAAAAATTCTTAATCATACTTATTCACCAACTTTTCAGATAAAAATGAAGTAGTATAAGTACCCTTTTCAAACTCTTCATTTTCTAATATTAAAAAGTGATAATCTATATTAGTTGTTATACCATCTATAACAAATTCATCTAAAGCTCTCTTCATTTTAGCAATAGCTTCGTTACGGTCTTTTCCATGTACTATTAATTTCCCTATCATAGAATCATAGCAATAAGGAATTTTATATCCTGAGTAAATTGCTGTATCTAACCTAACACCAAAGCCTCCAGGAAAGTTAACATCTCTTATAAGACCTGGGCAAGGCATAAAGTTTTTACTAGGGTCCTCAGCATTTATTCTACACTCTATGGAATGACCTGTTATTTTAAAATCTTCTTGAGTTATATCTAATTTTTTGCCATAAGCGATTTTTATTTGTTCTTTAACTATGTCAACACCAGTTATCATTTCAGTTATTGGATGTTCAACCTGTATTCTTGTGTTCATTTCCATAAAATAAAATTCACCATTTTTATCACGCAAAAACTCAATAGTTCCAGCATTACTATAATTTACAGCCTTTGCTGCCTTAAGAGCTATTTCTCCTAATTTTTTTCTTTCTTCTTCAGTTAAAATAGCTGAAGGAGCCTCTTCTAAAACTTTTTGATTTTTTCTTTGAGCTGAACAATCTCTCTCAAAAAGTTGAACTGAATTTCCATACTTATCACATAATAATTGAACTTCTATATGTTTTGGACTTTCTATAAACTTTTCAATATATATTTTATCGTCTCCAAAATTTGCTAAAGCCTCTGATTTAGCAGTATTATAACTAGAAATAAAGTCTAACTCATCATAAACTATTCTAATACCTTTTCCACCACCGCCTGATGAAGCTTTTACCATTACAGGAAATCCAATTTCTTTAGCTATTTTTAAAGCAGTCTCTTGGCTATCAATTTCACCTTCATACCCAGGAACAACAGGAACACCTGCTTTTTTCATTATCTCTCTTGCCATAGCCTTATTTCCCATACGCTCTATAGCTCTCCAGTTAGGACCAATAAATTCAATGTTGCACTCTTCGCACATTTTAGCAAATCTTGGATTCTCAGATAAAAATCCAAATCCTGGATGAATAGCTTCAGCTCCTGTTAAAACACAGGCACTTAAAATATTTTGAATATTTAAATAGCTCTCTTTAGAATTCCACGGTCCTATGCAAACAGACTCATCAGCTAACTGAACATGCAGTGCATCTTTATCTATTTCTGAATAAACCGCAACAGTAAGAATACCTAATTCTCTACAAGCTCTAATTATTCTAACAGCTATTTCACCTCTATTTGCTATTAATACTTTCTTAAACATAATTAAATCACCTAACCTATTGCAAACATAATTTCTCCAGAACAAGCGATTTTTCCATCAACAGTAGCCTTCGCTTTACCAAATCCAATACTTCCTCTTAATTTAATTATTTCAACTTCAAGTTTTAAAGTATCTCCTGGTAAAACTTGTTTTTTAAATCTTACCTTATCTATTCCAGCAAAGAAAGGAGTTTTACCTTTAAATTCTTCTTTGTTTAAAAGAGCTATAGCACCAGCTTGTGCTAAGGCTTCCACAATTAAAACTCCTGGCATTACTGGATATTCAGGAAAATGTCCTTGAAAAAAAGGTTCATTTATAGTTACATTCTTATATGCAACTACCTTTGTATCTGTTATTTCCTCAACTTTATCAACTAATAAAAAAGGATATCTATGAGGTAATATTTTTTTAATTTCATTTATATTCATCATAACTAAGCTCTCCTAATCTTAAATAAAGGTTGACCATATTCAACCATATTACCATTTCTAACTAAAATGTCAACAATTTCTCCAGCTTCTTCACTTTCAATTTCGTTCATAAGTTTCATGGCTTCAATTATACATAAAGTATCTCCCTTAGAAACTTTACTTCCTATAGAGACATAACTTTCCTCTCCAACCCCTGGTGATTCATAAAATGTTCCAACCATTGGAGAAGTTACTATGTATAAGTCTTCTTCATCAATAATTTCTTCATTTGAATGTGAGCTAACTTCTTCTAACTCTGAAACAGATATAGTTTTTTCATCTAAATTTTCAAATTTCTCAATTTTTTCTATTTTATCTATTTCTTCTAGATTTGAAGCTTTATTCTCTTTAGATATACTTCTAGTTAAAGATTTATCCATTTTTATATATGAATTATCTAACTTAACTTCAAAATAAGCAATATTAGAAGAATCGATTTTATCTATAAGCTCTTTAATCTCCTTAAGATTCATAAATTCAACTCCTAATCCCACTTTTTAAATAATAATGAGGCATTATGTCCTCCAAAGCCTAAAGCATTATTAATAGCATATTTTAAATCTGCTTCTCTACCTTCATTAACAACATAATCTAAATCACAGTCTTCATCAGGAACTTTATATCCTATAGTAGGTGGAACAAATCCTTCTTCTAAAGCTTTAACACATATTACAGACTCTATAGCCCCTGCTGCACCTAGTAAGTGTCCTGTCATTGATTTAGTTGATGAAACTGGAATATCATATGCTTTTTCACCAAAACAACCCTTAATTGCTAAAGTTTCAAATTTATCATTTAAAGGAGTACTTGTTCCATGAGCGTTTATATAAGAAACTTCATTTTTATCAATTTTTCCTTCTTCTATAGCAGCTTCTATTGCTCTTCTTGCTCCATCTCCTTCTGGGTCTGGTGAAGTTATATGATATGCATCACAAGTTGCTCCATATCCTATTATTTCTCCGTAAATTTTAGCTCCTCTTTTCTTTGCACTCTCTAAGCTCTCTAATATTAGTATACCAGCTCCTTCTCCCATTACAAAACCAGCTCTCTCCTTATCAAAAGGAATTGATGCTCTTTTTGGATTATTTCCAGTATTTAAAGCTTTAAGATTAGTAAATCCAGCAATAGCTGCTCTTGTTATAGCAGCTTCTGAACCACCTGTTATTATTATATCTGAATATCCATGTTTTATATTTCTATAGGCTGCTCCTATAGAACTAACTCCTGTAGCACAAGCAGTAACTAAAGATTCACAAATTCCCTTTGCACCATATTTAATAGCTATATTACCTGCTACTAAATTTATTATTCCAGCAGGTATTGCAAAAGGTGATACTCTATTTGGACCTTTAGTTAATAATACATCAAACTGTGCTTCTAAAGTTCCATATCCTCCAATTCCAGAGCCAACTATAACTCCAACTCTATTAGGGTCTATATTACTATCTTTTAAGTCTAACTTAGCATCTTTCATAGCTTCTTCTGTTGCAGCTAAAGCAAAATGAGTAAATCTATCTAAACGTTTTGCTTCTTTTCTATCCATAAAATCTTCTGCTTTAAAATTTTTAACTTCTGCTGCAATTTTAACTTTATAATCACTAGCATCAAATAAAGTTATTTCATCAATTCCACAAAGACCCTTTTTTGAATTTTCCCAAAACTCCTTAACATTATTTCCAATAGGTGTTACAGCACCTAATCCAGTTATAACAACTCTGTTTTCCATATGCCTAAATCCTCCTACATTACCATTCCGCCATCTACATTTATGACTTGACCTGTTATATAATTTGCTTCATCTGAAGCTAAGAATTTTACTAAATTAGCAACATCCTCAGGATTTCCAAGTCTCTTAAGAGGAATATTTTTTGAAACCTCATCTTTAACCTTTTCTGATAAAGAAGCTGTCATATCTGTCTTTATAAATCCTGGTGCAACAGCATTTACAGTTATTCCTCTACTTCCTAATTCTCTAGCTAATGATTTAGTAAGTCCTATAACTCCAGCTTTTGATGCTGAATAATTTACTTGACCAGCATTTCCAGCAATACCTACAACTGATGTCATATTTATTATTTTACCAAACCTTTGTTTCAACATTATGGCAGAAGCATGTTTTGCACAATTAAATGTTCCTTTTAAATTAACTTCTATTACTTTATCAAAATCTTCTTCTTTCATTCTCATTATTAATGTATCTTTTGTTATACCAGCATTATTTACAAGTATATCTATTTTACCAAAAGTTTCTATACACTTCTCTATAAGATTTTTAGAATCTTCAAATTTACTTATATCTCCTTTTACAGTAAGAACCTTTACTCCCTTTTCTTCTAAAATAGTTTTTAATTCTTCTGCTTCATTATCAGAGCTTCTATAATTTATAACAACATTAGCTCCACACTCTGCTAACTTCAAGGCTATAGCTCTACCAATGCCTCTTGTTCCACCAGTTATTACTGCTACCTTATCTTTTAACATAAATTAAAGTACCTCCATATCTTTTAATTTTGATAATGTTTTTTCTAAAGACTTTAAATCCTCAACATTAAGTACTGTAACATTTTTATTTATTTTTTTCACAAAGCCACTTAAAGTTTTACCAGGACCTATTTCAATAAAAGTATCTACACCACTTTCAATCATCTTTTCTATATCATTTATAAATAATACAGGTTTTTTTACTTGAGAAGTTAAAAGTTCTATTATGTCATCATCCTCTAAATAGGCATCACCCTTTACGTTAGACATAACAGTTCCCTTTATTTTTCCTATAGGAATTTTCTTTAATTCATCTTCTAATTTTTCAGCTGCTGGCTGTAACATTGAACAATGAAATGGTGCTGAAACTGGAAGCTTTATAGCTCTTCCCCCTACTTCTTTAATAAATTCCATTGCTTTTTCTAAAGCAACTAACTCACCAGAAATTACTATTTGACCTGGTGAATTATAATTTGCACCTTCAACAACTCCATAAGATGAAGCTTTTTTTATAACTTCATCTACCTGCTCTGGTGTCATTCTTAAAACTGCTACCATGCCTCCAACACCTTCTGCAACAGCTTCTTGCATAAATTTCCCTCTTTTTTTTACTAGTTTAACTCCATCTTCAAAATTAATGGCTCCACTATGAATAAGAGCAGAATATTCTCCTAAACTTAATCCACAACTTATATCAGATTTAATTCCTAATTTATTTATTGCTTCAAGTATAGCCATATTTGTAGTTATTATTGCAGGTTGAGTAAATTCAGTTTTATTTAATAAACCCTTAGGGTCATTAAAACAAAGTTCTTCCATATCAATGCCTAAAGCATCACTACTTTTCTTAAAAACTTCTCTACTTTCTTCAAACTCGTCAAAAAACTCTTTTCCCATACCTATGTATTGGGCTCCTTGGCCTGCAAATAAAAATCCTAGTTTAGCCATTAAAAATACCTCCCAAAAATTAACTGATTAAAAATAAATATATCTATAATTATATTCTTATTTAGTATTATTTTCTATATTTTTGTTTTTCAAATTATAATTTGATTAGAGCAGCCCCCCAAGTAAGACCTCCTCCAAAGCCTACCATTATTATATTATCACCTTTTTTTAAATTACCACCCTCTATATATTCACAAAGAGCTATTGGTATACTAGCCCCAGAAGTGTTTCCATAATTTTGAAGGTTAACTATAAATTTCTCTTTTTCTATATCTAATTTCTTAGAAACGTAATCTATGATTCTTAAATTTGCTTGATGAGGAATTATAGCTTTTATATCATCTATTTTCATATTTTCTTTTTCTAAAATATCTAATATACTCTCTTCCATAACCTTTGTAGCAAACTTAAATATTTCTCTTCCATTCATACTTATATAATTTGAAGAAACATCTTTTCTTTCTTTAAAGGGACTATTTAAAGGTAATCCTTGTATCACCAAAGAATTCCCCTTAGAACCATCTGATTTTACCTCTACATGTTTTATTCCACAATCCTCCTCCGTAGCAGTTAAAACAGTTGCACCAGCACCATCACCAAAAAGAACACAGCTTCCTCTATCTTCCCAATTTAAAGCTTTTGATAAAGTTTCTGCTCCTATTATTAAGGCATTTTTAGCTTCTCCTGAAGATATTAATGATCTTCCTATTTTAAGAGCATATATAAATCCAGTACAAGCAGCATTTACATCAAAAGCCCAAGCCTTTTCAGCTCCTAATTTAGCTTGAACTATACAAGCTGTTGATGGAGTAAAATTATCTGGTGTTACAGTAGCTACTATTATTAAATCTATCTCCTCAGCTTTTAGCTTAGCATCTTTTAAAGCTCTTTTACTAGCCTCTACAGCTAAATCAGATGTATTTTCCTCTAGAGAAATGTATCTTCTTTCTATTCCAGTTCTAGTTCTAATCCACTCATCACTAGTTTCTAAAAATTCTTGTAACCTTTCATTTTCAATTAAATTTTTAGGTGTATATAGACCAAAGCCTATCATTTTAGCATTTTTCATATTAAATCTCCTTTGATTTCATAAGTTCTAGTTTCTTTTGAAAGAACTTATCTAACTTATCTAAAGAACTTATTAAAACCTCTTCTTCCCCAACACCTAGTTCCTCTAAAACATGGTCTATCATTTCTTCATGAAATTTTTCATGTACTTTATAAGCTAGAGTTCCTTTCTCAGTAAGTTCTATCATAACAACCCTTCTGTCTTCTTCTATTCTTCTTCTACTTACATAACCTTTTTTTATTAATTTGTTTATAGCAGTTGTTAAAGTACCTACAGTTATCTTAAGGTCTAAAGCTACCTCTGACATTGTCCTTGCCCTTTTTATCCCTATAGCTTCTATAGTATGCATCTCTGTTATAGATAAATCTTTAAAAGGTGAAGTTTTTAAAGCAAACTCCTCTATTCTTAAAATATTGTTAAATAATTTAACTAAAATATTATTTAATACTAATTCACTATCCTTCATGTTAAAATACTCTCCCTTACTCAAATCCTTAGATAAAAATCTAAATATTTTGAATATCAAACTAAATATTTTGATATTCAAAATATACTATATTCCCAAAAAATTGTCAACTATATATGAATTTTCTTTAAAATAAACCCCATAGTTTTAAACTATGGGGTGATATTTTAAACATCTTCTGGATTAAAGGATATTAATAAATTCTCTCTTTTACTGCCTAAGTATCTGTATTTTATATTTGCCTTATCAAACATGAATTTAGATGCCTTAACAATATCTGTATCTTTATATTTATCTGAAAGATATATAACTTCATTTATCCCTGATTGAATTATTGCTTTTGCACACTCATTACAAGGAAATAATGTAGCATATAATCTACAGCCCTTAATATTTTTCCCTATACTATTTAAAATAGCATTAAGCTCTGCATGACATGCATAAGGATATTTTGTTTCTAAAAAATCTCCTGTATTTCCCCAGGGAAGATCATCATCTGAGCACCCCTTTGGAAAACCATTATAGCCAATACCTACTATTTTATTATCATTATCAACTATACAGGCTCCAACTTGAGTGTTTGGATCCTTACTTCTTTTTGCACTAATTAAGGCAACTCCCATAAAATATTCATCCCATGAAATATAATCTTCTCTTTTGCTAATCATATTAACCTCCTAAATAGAAACTTAACATTTATTTTAAAGTTTTTTTATTTTTTTTCAAGTATTTTTAAATTTTCCTTTGATTTATTTTTTTAATATAATTGTTTTCTTAGGACATTTATTTAAGCATATTTCGCAAGAAGTACATTTTTCATAATCAATCTTTGCAAGATTATCAGAAACTTTAATTGCCTCACTAGGACAATTTTTTTCACAGATTTTACATCCTATGCATCCTACTGCACAATTTTTATTTGTAACTTTTCCTAAATCCTTAGAATTACAAGCAACTATTACCTTTTGCTCTTTACTTACTATTTCTATAAGATTTTGTGGACAAGCATTTACACAGGCTTTGCAAGAAACACATTTTGAAGAATCAATTCTTGCTATACCATTTTCAATAATTATTGCATCAAATTTACAAGCCTCTTTACAACTTCCTAAGCCAAAACAGCTAAAACTACAGCCCTCATATTCTTTATCCTTTAATAAATTTTTAGCCTCTACACAATTTTTAGCCTCTGAAAGATTAAAGTTAATCTTTTTATTTTCACAATTCCCCATGCATTTTACAAAAGCTACCTTTTCCTCTTTCTTATCTAAAGGCGTAATTTCTTTTCCTAAAATTTCTCCAATTTTAATAGATACATCATTTCCACCAACACCACAAAGTGTAGCACTAGCTCCTTCTTCAACTAAAGCGTTAGCATAGGCATCACACCCTGGGTATCCACAACCTCCACAATTTGCTCCAGGAAGAATTTCTCTTATCTTTATAATTCTTTCATCTAATTTAACTTCGAATTTTTTAGAGGCAAAACCTAAAACTATCCCAAAAATTAACCCTAAAATTCCTAAAACTAAAATTGAATAAAATATACTTGAAAAATCCACTTTAAAGTCCCTCCTTAATTATATAAGCCCTTGAAAGCCTAAAAAAGCTATTGACATAAGAGCTGCTGTAAATAAAGTTATTGGCAAGCCTCTAAAGCAAGGATGTATCTTTTCATTTCCATCAATTCTTTCTCTTAAAAAAGACATTAAAACTATAGCTAACATAAAGCCACCTGCTGCCCCTAAGGCATGAACTATAGACTGAAGGAAAGTATAGCCTTCTTCTACATTAGTAACTGCCATTCCTAAAACAGCACAATTTGTAGTTATTAATGGTAAAAATATTCCTAAAGCTTTATATAAAGCAGGACTATATTTTTTTACTACCATTTCTACAAATTGTACAAGAGCTGCTATAACTAAAACAAATACTATAGTCTTTAAATATGTTATATTTAATTTGTCTAAAACTAAATTATATACAATCCAAGAAATAACACTAGCTAAAACCATTACAAAGGTAACAGCAAGTCCCATTCCTACGGCAGCACTTCTCTTTTTAGATACTCCTATAAAAGAACAAATCCCTAAAAATTGAGATAAAACAAAATTATTAACTAACATAGCACCTATAAATATAAGAAATAATTCCATAAAATTCACCTCTTTACCATTTACAAATTAAGAACTTTTGCCACATCCAGAACAAGTACTACAATTATGTTCTAAACATTTAGCTTTTTCTCCATTTTTTCTAGCCTTTTTAATATTTCTATAATTTAAAAATGTCATTAAAGAACCTAAAGTTAAGAAGGCACCAGGTGCTAATATCATAATTGTAGCTGGTTTAAAACTCTCAGGTAATACTCTCTCTCCTAAGAAACTTCCAGCTCCTAAAAGTTCTCTAAAGGTTCCTATAGAAAATAAAGCTATAGTAAATCCTATTCCCATACCAAGTGCATCAAAAATTGAAGGTAAAACTTTATTTTTAGATGCATAAGCTTCTGCACGCCCTAAGATTACACAGTTAACAACTATAAGAGGTATAAAAATACCTAAGGATTTATATAAGGATTGAACATAAGCATTCATAAGCATATCAACTATAGTTACAAAAGATGCAATTATAACTATATATGCAGGAATTCTTATTTTACTTGGTATAAATTTTCTCAAAGCTGAAATTATCATATTAGAAAAAATTAAAACTACAGTAGTTGCAATTCCCATTCCTAAAGCATTTTCTACACTAGATGTTACTGCTAAGGTAGGGCACATAGCAAGAACTTGAACAAATATTGGATTTTCATTTATTATTCCATTTTTTAATCTTTCAAATAAAACTTTCACTATATTCCCCTCCTATTTTAAATTGCTATTATAAAAATTAATTATATTAGTAACACCTTTTATAACAGCCATAGAACTCTTTGTAGCTCCACTTATTGCATCAACATTAATAACTTCTCCATAAGTACTTAAATCAATTTCTTGAGTATTTTCTTTAACCTCAAGCTTATCTGAAACTGAAATTCCAACAAAGGAATTTAAGAAACTTTCCTCTTCTATTAAATCTCCTAAACCTGCTGTTTCATTGTGGTCTATTATTTGCAACCCTGTTATAATTCCATTATTTGAAATTCCAAGAGCAAATTTAATAGGTTTTTCCTCATACATTCCGAAAGCATTTCCTTCAATAGCATATCCTATTTCACTTCCATCTTTAGATATAATATAAACCTTATCTATTCCCTCTTGTAATGTAATGGTAAGTTCTTTCATTTCACCTTCTAAGTTTATTTTTGATAAATCTAAAACCTTTTCTTTTGATAAGTCTTCACCTAAAATATTTTCCTTATAAAAATCAATAGCTTCTCTAACCCCACTTAAAAGTGCATTTGAAGATATAGTAGCTCCTGTTATTCCTTGTATTTCTCCTTTAGAGCTAGCTGAGTTTTTAACAATTTTTATGTCATCATCAATAGCTAGCCCCTTAAATTTTTCATAAAAAGCTTTTTCTGAAACCTTAGCCCCTAATCCTGGTGTTTCTGCCTGTGCTAAAACTTTAACACCTGTTATTTCATTTTCTTTATTTATTGCAACTACCATATCTATAGGACCATTAAATCCCTTTGGTGAAACCTTTATTATATGTCCTTTATCCTCTTTGTTTTTACTTGCTTGAAAAACTTCCTGTATGTTTGATTCTTCACTCTTTTCAAAAGTAAAATCTTTTAGCTTGTTTGCCTCTGGTAAAATTTCTTTTAAATCCTCTGGACTTAATTTTGCATTTTGAGCAATAACCTCCTTTGTAAATTCATTAGCTACCCCTAAAAGTCCCCCTGAAAAAGAAGTTATTAAACAAAGTATAATTCCTAATTTTAGATTTTCTTTCATTAAAATTCCCTCCCTATAAACAATTTAAAAATCTAAAATCTTTAGTGTATTACTTTGAATTTATTTACCCTTATAAATTCTAACTTCCTTTGAATTAATCTTTTTTACTCTATATTAAAAGGTAGTTTATTAAAGCTTAAAATATTACAAAAAAATAAAAAAACATAAGGCTATATTTGTATAGCCTTATGTTTTTAAATCTTTTAATAAATATATCTTTTTTCTATACTTGAGTCAGCTATGATAGGAGAAAGTTCTATTTTCAAAAGTGAATCTTTTGTGCAGTTTTCCATAGAAATAATAGTTACATTCATATTAACTTTTCCTAAAATTTTAACAGGAACATTCTTATTAAAGATTAGACTTCTCTCTCTAAACCTTCTATAAACCATTCTAAACATATCATAAAAAACATTATTTTTTATTTCTCTGCTTACACCTAAGCCATGAACATTTCCACACTCTATAATTCCAATTTCCATATCTTTATCAGCCTTAAAAAGACAACCATAACCTACTGTTTGTCCTTTAGATATCCTATAAGTATTTACAGGCTTTGCATAATACTCATAACTTTTTTTAATACCTTTATTAAAACCTATATATCCATATAATACATTACCTGCTCTAGCCCCTGTAGTAAAATCACAAGCTTTTCTTAAATCATCATTTACAATAGCACTTGATGCCATACAATGTATAACTCTAACCTTATCTTTATACTTCTCAACAGTTGATTTAAAAAGTGCTATTTGCTTTAAAGTATAATCAACATCTTTAGCATTATGTAAATGTGTATATATACCATCTATTTTAATGTTCTTAAAATCCTTTTGTATTTTTTCTATAAAGGAATCTAGTCTATCAGGTTTTATTCCCATTCTATTCATTCCTGTATCTACATATATATGTACTCTTTTATTTATATTTTTATCTAACTCACTTAAAATTTCTTCATTATCTAAAGTTAAAATTAAGTTTTCTCTCTCATCATAAAAATCTTCCTTTGTGCATAAAGGAGACAAAATAAGAATATCTTTTTTTATTTCCTTTAAAGCTAGGCTTTCCTCTATATTTCCAACAGCTATTATATTTACCTTATTTTCTATAAATTTAGCAATATCTTTAAGACCTAATCCATAGGCATCTCCCTTTATAACTGCAATTAAATTTTTATCTCCAATTAAATCTTGTATTACCTTTATATTGTTTTCTATATTTTTTAAATTTACATCACACCAAAAATAATTACTCATTTTAAAATCCTCTTTCTAAATTGAAATTATCTTTTTATATAATAACATTTTTTTTAAAATATATAAATTATTAATTTTATTATAAAAAAAGACCTCTTACCTTATTAAAAGTAAGAGGACAAGTTAAATGCCTACGTAAGCCCTTTTGAAGGCTCATATATATTATATACTATATAAAATTTATTTATTCTCTTTATTATCTTTTAACATATCAGCAATAGCAGCTATACTACCTAAAGAGGAAACTGCTTCACTAGGCAATATAAGCTTATTAGCTGGGTTAGTTGCCATTTCTTTTAAAGCTTCAATTTGTTTTAAAGCAATTACAACTTCATTTGTTCCTGATTCTATAATTGAAGAGTTTATTCTTTCAATAGCTAAAGCTTCTGCCTTTGAAACTTCTTCAATAGCTCTTGCCTTACCTTCAGCTTCAAGTAATTGAGATTCCTTTAAGCCTTCAGCGTGTCTAATATTCGCTTCCTTTTCAGCTTCTGCTCTTAAAATTTTAGCTTGCTTTTCTGCTTCTGCTCTTGCTATTTCACTTTGTTTTAATCCTTCAGCTTGTAAAATAGTAGCTCTTTTATCTCTTTCTGCTTTCATTTGTTTCTCCATAGCATCTTGAATCTCAGCTGGTGGAATTATATTTTTAATTTCTACAGAAAGTATTTTTATTCCGTATGCATCAGTTATGGAATCTATTATAGTTAAAAGTTCTAGATTTATCTTATCTCTTCCTGATAAAACTTCGTCTAAAGACATATTACCAACTATATTTCTCATATTTGTTATAGTTGAATAAATTATACCTGACTTAAAATCCTCTATGTTATAAACTGCATCCTTAGCATTTAAAACCTTATAAAATATAACATTATCAATTTCAATTTTTACATTGTCTTTAGTTATAACATATTGAGGTGGTATATCTAAGATTTGTTGTTTTGTTGAGATTTTTTTTCTTACGAAGTCAGCAAAAGGAATAACTATATGCCAACCTGGTTCTAAAATTTTACTGAATTGTCCAAAACGCTCTAGTACATAAACATATCCTGTATTTACAACTTTAATAGATGAAATAGCTGCAAATAACACTATTAATAATAAAATTATAACAATTATAGTAGTTACCATAAATAAGCCCTCCTAATTTTTATTTTTTACCAAAATTTTATTTCCTTCTATTCCTACTATTTCTACCTTTGTTCCCTTTTTCAAAGGACCACTTACACTTTTAAAAGTCCAGTATATTCCTTCAAATTTTATTAAGGCTGATTCTTCTAAGTTTTTATCTAAAACTACTTCTTTACCTATATAAGATTGTTCCATAGTTTTTGTTCCTATATTATCTACCTTTATCATCTTTTTAATTTTAGGAGAAACATAGAATAAAAATAGAATTGTTATTGCTGAAAATACTATAAATTGCAAAATAACACTTACACTAAAAAATGCTAGTATTAATGCAAAAAAAGCCCCAAAAGAAAAACCTACAAACAAAACATCAGAACTTAAGTAATCAATAATTATCCCAAGTAAAATCACTACTACCCAAAGCCATAACAAAAATTTCACCTCCTCCTTTTAAAAAATTATTAACTCTTTATTAATATTTACTTTATTATACAATTTATATACTCTTATTTCAAGGGCTATAATAAACTTTTTAAAAAGTTATTTGTAACATTTATAAGAGTTATTTATAACTATTTATATTTAGTTGCTTTTATAATAAATTAACATTAATATTTAATATATATACTTTTATTTAGTAAAAGTTTCTACTTATAAATAATATATTTAAGTTTACCTTTATTTATAGGATATTCTTTTACTATTAAAGAAATAATAAAGATAAAAATATACTGGAGAGATGATATTATGGATTTCATAAAAGTAGGTGCAGCTTCACCTAAAGTAAAAGTAAGCGATACTAAGTACAACCTTAAAGAAATTAAAGATATTATTTTAAAGGCTATAGATAAAGAGGTTAAGGTTTTAGTCTTCCCAGAATTAAGCATACCAGCTTATTCTTGTGGAGATTTATTTACTAATCAAAAACTACTTGAAAACTGCAATATAGCTTTAAAAAATTTAGTTGATTTTTCAAAGGATAAAGATATATTAATTGCAGTTGGTGCTCCCCTTTTATATAACTACTCTTTATATAACTGTGCATATGTAATATTAAATGGAGATATCTTAGGAATAGTTCCTAAAAGTTACATACCAAACTACTCAGAATTTTATGAAAAAAGATGGTTTACAGAGGGATTTAATATAAAAAATTTAAAGGTTAATCTTCCTTTTCAAAATGATGTTCCTTTTGGAACTGATTTAATATTCTCTTTTGATAATTTAAAGATTGGTTTTGAAATTTGTGAAGACCTTTGGGTTACTATACCTCCAAGTTCTAATTTAGCCTTAATGGGAGCTAATATTATTTGTAATCTTTCAGCTTCTAACGAACTTGTATCAAAAAGTTCTTATAGAAAATCTTTAGTGGCAAATCAAAGTGCTAGAGCTATGTGTTCTTATATATATTCCTCTGCTGGTGTTTTTGAATCTACTACAGATTTATTATTTAGTGGTCATATGCTAATAGCTGAAAATGGTAGCATATTAAAGGAAAATAATAGATTTAAAAGAGAAAATGATTTGTTAATAGGCATAGTTGATTTATTTAAATTAGATTCTGAAAGACTTAAAAATATAAGTTTTAGAAACTCATGCTTTAATGAAGTAAGCTCTCCTAGATTTATACCCTTTAAATTAAAGGATATAAAAATTAAAAATTTTGATAGAAAAATTGATAAACATCCATTTTTACCAAAATCTAAAGTTGATATGGAAGAACGTTGTGAAGAAATATTAAATATTCAAGCTTCTGCTCTTGCAAAAAGATTAGAACACACTAATCTAAAAAAAGCAGTAATAGGTATTTCAGGGGGATTAGATTCTACACTTGCTTTATTAGTTGTAGTAAAAACCTTTGATATGTTAAATATAAAAAGAGAAAATATAATAACTATAACTATGCCAGGTTTTGGTACTACAGATAGAACTTACAATAATGCAGTAACTTTATGCAAAGAACTTCATTGTGATTTTAGAGAAATAAATATAGTAAAGGCTTCCCTTCAACACTTTGAAGATATTGGCCATGATAAGGAAATTCATGATGTAACTTATGAAAATGTTCAAGCAAGAGAAAGAACTCAAATTCTTATGGATTTAGCAAATAAAGAAGGAGGACTATTAATAGGTACTGGAGATTTATCAGAACTTGCTTTAGGATGGTGTACTTATAATGGAGACCATATGTCTATGTATTCTGTTAATTGTTCTATTCCTAAAACTCTAGTTAAGTTTTTAGTTAGATATTTTGCAAATAATGAAATATCTGAAAATGCTAAAGAGGCTTTAATAGATATTTTAGATACTCCTGTAAGTCCTGAACTTCTTCCAAAAGATAAAGAAGGAAAAATATCACAAAAAACAGAAGATATTGTTGGTCCATATGAACTTCATGACTTCTTTTTATATAACTTTATAAAAAATGGCTCAAGTCCAGAGAGAATATTATTTTTAGCTAAAATAGCCTTTAAGGATGATTATGATGAAGAAACCATAAAAAAATGGTTAGATAAATTTTTAAGAAGATTTTTCACACAACAGTTTAAACGTTCTGCTTTACCTGATGGACCAAAGGTTGGTTCAATATCATTATCTCCTAGAGGAGATTGGAGAATGCCTTCTGATGCTTCATATAATGACTTTTTAATTTAATACTTTCAATACCCTAGAAATATTTCTATTTCTAGGGTATTTTTATGTCTTTTTTAAAAAATGATGAACTCTAAAAATATATTATTTATGCAATTTCTAGGGCTTTTTCAATAAAAATATCTTATTTTGTTAAAAAAATAAGAACATTGACATAGTTTTGCCAAAAATATATTGTAAACTTTTATATATATAAGGTATAATTAGAATTTAGACAGATACTTATTATTTTATCGAAACCTATTTGATAAAAATTATAAAAAAAGGAGGAGCTATAAAGCTATGAGTAAACATGATAAAAAACTTAAAAAGGCATTAGCTCAATTTGAAAACGGAAATTATGAAGAAGCATTAGATATATGTGAAAAAGTACTTGATAAAGATTACAATAATGAAGAAGCACTTACTTTAGAAGCAAGATCCCTTGAAAAGCTTAACAGAATAAGCGATGCTATTGTATCTTGGAAAATAAATGCTGAATATAACAATAATGAGGAAGCTAGAACTAAATTAGATAAATTTAATAATTTAGATGAAAAAAAATTAGCTATGAGCACAATATTTAGTGAAACTATGAAGGATGAAATAAAAGCTAGACTTCAAGAGGAAGCTCAAAAAGAATATAATAAACAATTAGAAAAGAGAGATTCTGAAATAAAATCTCCTAAAGAAGAAGTTAAAAAAGAGATTGTTGAAGATATAGTAATAGAAGACATAAAACCTGTTGCACCTATTAAAGAAGAAAAGAAAACTGATGAACCTAAAATAAAGGTAGATAATAAAGAAGTAAACATTGAAAATCCTAAGGTTAAAGAAATTAAGCTAGAAGAAATCAAAATTGAAAGACCTTTAGAGGAAGAAAAAAAATCTAATAATGAAAGCTTTGGAAATGTAACAATTGATAATGTAACTAAGGTTGATTTTCAAAAGAAACATAGTAGTAAAAAAAATAAAGGTAAAAATATAAATACTTCTAATACTGAAGAAGAACCAAGAGTTATTAGCACACCTAATTTTAAGAATGAAAAAAACAATGCTAAAAATTCTAACAAAAAGAAACCTGTTAAATATATAGCTATAGCAGTTTCAGGTGCAATAGTTTTATTACTTGCCTATGGCGTAGCTAAAAATATAAAACACACAAATGCTAGTAAAGCCCCAACTGAAACAGCAGAACAAGCTAATCCTAATGGTTCTACAACAAGTTCAACTGAAAATAAACCTGAAGACAAGAAAGAAGCTTCTAAAAATTTAACTTCAGAAGAATTAAATAAGGCTATGGAAAATAATGATTTAAATTCTCTTTATACCCTATTAACATCAACTGACAAAGAAAATGTTCCAAAGGATGTTTTAGATACTTATAATAAAGCAGAAGACTTTATGAAAAATGAAGGTGTTAAAGACTTCTATCTAAAAGGTTCTGACCTTTTTAAAGCAGGAAAATACGAAGATGCTATTAAAGATTTCGAAAAAGCCTATACCTTTGCATCAAATTCTTATCTAAGACCTCATTTAATATACTTTATGGGAACTTCCTATGAAAACTTAGATAAAAATGATGAAGCAATTAAATATTTTAAAGAGTATTTAGATGATTATAAAGCTAAGCCAGATGCTGAAGACCTTATGTATACACCACAATGCTTATATAATTTAGCTATTATATATGATAAAGAAGGTAAAACAGCTGATGCTAGAAAATATGCTCAAGAAATCGAAGATGATTATCCAAACACAATGTTTTATAACGATGTTACTAAAAAAATTATATACGGTAAATAATAAAAAAGCACAGAGAAGAATTCTTCTCTGTGCTTTTTTAAATTGCTTTAGAATCTAGAAAAAGATTTTTTGCTACCTCTTCAAATTCAGCACCTACGTATTTTGAACTATGAGAGTCTGAACCAAAAACCATAGGAATATCATATTTTAAACATAAATCTAAAAAAATTCCTTCAGGATGAATTTCTCCACACTTTTCTCTTCTAAGTCCTGATGTATTTAAATCAATTTCATACTTACCTTTTTTCATTTCTTTCAAAATATTATCTAGAATCTTTAAATTATATTTCCCTTTAGGAAAATCTTTTTTATACTTTCTAACTAAGGTAGGATGTCCTATTCTTTTAGGTTTAAATTTACCTAAATCACATTTAATTGATTTTAACATAGTTTCATAGTATAAATCATAAAGTTTGTCCATTCCTCCTATTTTATGAAGAAGCTCTGAAATCATATCAGCACCATTTCCTATTTGATAATAATTCCCTTCAAATTTTACTATATGTACAGAAAGAATTGCATCATCTAAATATTTTCCATACTTATCTAAAATAGCTTTAGTTTCTTTTTCATACCCTTCTATGTAATCTACCTCTAAACCAACATTTACTTTTATCTTATCCTTTACCTTTTCTTTTAATAAAGTTATTCCTTTTAAATAAGCTTCTAAATTCTCTAAAGGTAGAGCACTATTTTTCCTTGGTGAAGGGTCTTCTATTGGTAATGGCATATGTTCTGTAAAAGTTATTTCCTCAATTCCATTTTTTATAGCTGTATCAATATACATCTCTAAGGTATCATTGCTCCCATGAGGACAGTAAGGGCTATGAACATGTCCATCTCTTTTTGTGTTTAAAATCATTTTATCCTCCGTATAATATAAATTTTTTAAATAATATTAAACTAATTTTTTAATCTATATTATATTATACATGATTAATTAAATAAGAGAAAATATATCTATTTTAAAGTTAAAACACAAGTAACAGGATAATGGTCTGAAGGATATCCCCCATCTATTTTTCTATCATCTATATTTAAAGATTTTATAAAAAAATCATCTGAATAAATTATATAATCTATTATTCTTCCCTCATATCCTCCTTTAAAATAATGAAAAGTTCCTTTTATATTATGTTCTATATTTTCGTAGCATAAATTTAAAACTAATTTCTCTTTATTATCTTTTATTATATTAAATAAATTATCTTCTAAATAACAATTAAAATCTCCCATAATTATAAAAGGCAATTTATCTTTAAAATAAGAAGAGGCTACTTTTTTTAAAATTATTTTAATTCCTTCTTCTCTTGCTAATAAACTTTCATGGTCTAAATGAGTATTATATATATTAAATAAAATTCCACTTTCCCTATTTTTTAATTTAACCTTTGTACATATTCTAGGAAGACTACTATTAAAATCTTTGCTTCCCTTAATATTAGGAGTTTTAGATAGCCAAAATTGTTCTCCTTCTATAAATTCAAATTTATCTTTTAGAAAAAATATAGCATTATACTCATCTTCTCCATATCCACTTCTATCTTCTCCAAACCAAGAATAAGTTTTTAAAGAGTTTTCAATATCTTCTAGCATATGAATAAGACCTTCTTGAGTTCCTATTATATGAGGAGAATTTTCTTCTATTATTTTTTTAATTCTTAAAACTCTTTTTTTCCAATTATTATTATCTTCACATTTAAAGTCATATTTTAAATTAAAGGTCATAACTTTTAAATCTCTCATAAATTAAATATCATAATTAAGTATAAAACTTAATTAATTTCCTCCCTTTAAATTATTAAAATAAGCTCTATTTTTAAATAGAGCTTAAAATAATTATAATATTTAATTAATGATTTTTTATAGTGCAAAATTCCAATTTCTTTGAACTTATTTTAATATTAAATGGAATTTTTAAAATTTTAAATTTGAAACTTGCTTAAACATATTTATTTCCTTTTCTGATTCTACTGAATCTAAAGTTTCATTCCAATTTTTATCAAAGTTAATTTTAAAAAGTTCAATATCTTCCTTATGATTTTTAGGAGCCATAGCTACATATTCAGAACCACATATTAATTTTTGTTCTAAAATTAAATATTCAATTGTTTCACCTTTTTCATTTTTAAAACTAACTATATTATTGTCATTCATTTTTCTTTTCTCCTTTTCTTTTTTATTATATATTATTTATTTTATTTTTTTATTTATACTATCATCATTTACGAGTATATTATTTAAGAGTTAATGTGATAAAAAAATAAGGTCTTAAAATAGACCTTATTTTTTATAAATCAATATTTTAAATAATATAAATAAAATTTGTAATATTAACACTATTAATTGTATTAATATGAAATAATAATAAGCTAAAAGACCTTTAAAAAAATTCAAATTTATTACAAAAAATAAAATTAATGAAAATATACTAGTAATAATACTTTCTTTACTTAGATTATATTTATTTATTTTTTTTAAGTGCAGAAATATAATAAAAAATAGTATAAATATTAAAATAGCTATTAAACTTAATATATTAAGTTTAAAATTACTAATAATATTTCCATACTCATACTTTTTATAACATACATGATGCATTACACCAGCTTTTTTATGAGTTAAATATTCAATAAGAATACCAAATATCCATAATAAAATCTGAACTGTTCTTAATAAAAAAACTGCTACTCTTTCTTTTTTATTCATATATTACTTTTAGGCTCTCCTGTAACTGATGGATTATTTCCATTACTCCAACCTATCCATCCATCACTATATATAGATATATTTTTAAGCCCCATTACCTTTGCATAAGAATAAACCTCTGCTGCTCTCCATCCACTTCCACACATAAAAGCAAGATGATTATTTAAATTTATTCCTTGACCTTCTAACAATTTTTCTATTTCATATCCATTTCTCATTGTATTATCTACATTTCTATAATATTCTAAAGAGGTTGGACCATTTACTCCTGCATAAGCAAAAACAGCTCCATCTATACGCCCTTTTTTGTCATGATAACTATATCCAGAACTTTTTCCTATATACTCATCCCAAGTTCTATTATCAACTAATGTAAAATCTTTTTTATTTAAACTTTCTTTAAGTTCATTTATTGTCATAATAACCCTTGGATTACCAGGAATTACAGAACCAAAATCATCTCCTTTAACCTTCTGATTAACTTTAGTTTCTAATTCATAGCCTTCATTTTTCCAAGAACTATCTCCACCATTTAAAACTCTTACATCCTTAACTCCTATATAACTTAAAACACTTGCTAATCTATAAGAAGCCATTTGCTCAGCTCCTGTAAGAATTACAGTATCATCTTTTTTAAGCCCATAGCTTAAGGCAAAATCTTTTAAAGCTTCATCCTCTGCAAGCATCCATGTTGGTGGTGGTTCTATTGTATCTGTATTTATGTGAACACTACCTGGAATATGCCCTTTTCCATAAGTTTGATTTTCATCTCCCCAACTAGCTTCAAGTATTTTTATATTTTTACAATTTTCAAAGCTTTCTGGTCTTTTCCCCTCAACAACTTCTTTCAATATTTTAGCTGGAACTAATAAATCATATCCTTCATATTTTTCTAAAGGAAGGCTTTTATCCTTAGCCCAATTTTTAATATCATAAAAGTATATATTGTTATATCCCTTTGAAGAAAGATAATCATAAACTACTTTTGAATCTTCTCCATTAGCATCATAAAGGATAATATTTTTATCCTTAGTTATGCCTTTAACCTTTAAAGCTTCATTAAGTCTATTTTCCTTGTCCTTAGCCTCTACTTTTATCCAATTTGCAGAGAAATCCTTAGAATTTGGAATATGCCCTCCTCTTTCTTCATTATATAGAATCCAACCATTATAAGAATCACTTAATCTTGTGTCTACTAAAACCCAAGAATCATCCTTTAAATTTTCTTCTACTTCCTTTGTACTTAAAGATTTAATAGAAATATTTTTAGCTTCATTGTTATTTTCTTTAGAACAACCTATAAAAGTTATTGGTAAAGAAGCTATTACTATTCCTATTGTTAGTTTTTTTAATAAACTCATCTTTTCCTCCTTAGTTTTATTAAGTTTTGTTACTCTAATATCCTTTAAATAATATCAAATTTATATTATTTAGTAAATAAGCAGTATTTTTTATTAAATTAATATTTTTACGCTATTATAGATGAATATTTTATTAATTTTTCCATAAAATATATTTATTTTATTATTTTATATTTTTTTCTTAATATTCTCATATGTATTTTAAAGTATTTTATAATTAATTTCCTAGATTCACTAAATTTAAGCTATAAAAGAGTATTTTCAAAAAGATTTTTCAAAAAATATAATGTATCATAAAAATATAAAATTAAATGACGAGGTGATTTTTTATGGAAATTAACAAAAGCATAGTAAAGGCACTAGCTGAAAATCTTTCAGATAAAACCTTTGATTTACAATATTGGGATGGAGAAACTATAAAATATGGGGAAGGCGAACCTGAATTTAAGGTTATAATAAAAAATTTTCCAAGTAAAAAAGAACTTTTAGCAGACCCTAGCGTAGCTATAGGTGAAGCTTATATGAGAGGAGATATAGATGTAGAGGGAGATCTTCAAAAGTTTTTTGAAAGCATAATTCGTAATAAAAATAGCTTCATGAATAAGAGCTCAGTACTTAAGATTGCATCTAAAATAAAGGCTCCTTCTTTAATGAAGTCTAAAAAAGATATAGCACATCATTATGATATAGGTAATGATTTTTATAGCTTATGGTTAGATAAAACTATGAGTTACTCTTGTGGATACTTCAAAAATCCAACAGATACTCTTTATGATGCACAAATGAATAAAATACATTACATACTAAAAAAACTTAATTTAAAAGAAGGCCAAAGCTTACTTGATATAGGTTGTGGTTGGGGATATTTAATAATAGAAGCTGCAAAACTTTATAAAGTTAAAGCTTTAGGTATAACACTAAGTGAAGAACAATTTAAAAAAGCTACTGAAAGAATTAAAGAAGAAGGTCTTGAAGATTTAGTTGAAGTTAAATTAATGGACTACAGAAATTTAGAAAAATCAAATCTTCAATTTGATAGAGTTGTTAGTGTTGGAATGGCAGAACATGTTGGTCATGCTAACTTACCATTATTCTTCCAAAATGTAAATTCAGTTCTTAAAGAAAGTGGATTATTCCTATTACATAACATAACTAATTTAATTGAAACTGAAGGAAATAAATGGATAACAAAATACATATTCCCTGGTGGATACCTTCCAACTTTAAGAGAAGAATTAAATATAGCAGCAGATATGAACTTCCGTACTATAGATGTTGAAAGTTTAAGACTTCACTATATGAGAACTTTAGAAGAATGGTGCAAAAACTATATGAACCATTTAGATGAAGTAAGAAAAATGTTTGATGAAGAATTTGTAAGAATGTGGCATTTATATCTGGCTACTTGTGCAGCAGCTTTCCATTACTGGGATATAGATTTACATCAAATACTTTTCTCAAAAGGAATAAACAATACTCTTCCAATGACAAGAAAATATTTATATGAAGATTAATAAAATAAAAAACAGCAAATTATTTATATTTGCTGTTTTTTTAATAAATATAATTATTACATATTATTAAACATTTCTTTTAAAATTGCTGTTGAATTTTTAACTCCTATAGGAATAAATTCTTTATAATCCATATGAGCTCCATTATTAGCATTATCTGATATAGAACGAATAATAACAAAAGGTATTTTATTAAGATATGCCACTTGTGCTATAGCTGCACTTTCCATTTCAACAGCTTTAGCGTTAAAGTCTTTCTCTAAAGATTCAACCTTTTTACTATCTGCAATAAACTGATCTCCAGATACTATTCTTCCCACATAAGTCTTAACTCCTTCAATATTTTTTGAAGCTTCTACTGCTAAATTTAATAATTTTTCATCTGCTTTAAAATCATATACATCCATTCTAGGAATTTGTCCTAATTTATCTCCAAAAACAGAAGCATCTACATCATGTTGTACATATGTATCTCCTATAACTATATCTCCAGGATATATATCTTTTGATACTCCTCCAGCAACACCTATATTTATTAAAGAACCTACATTAAAATTACTTGCTAATATTTGAGTACATGAAGCTGCATTAACTTTTCCAACTCCTGAAACTACAGCTACAACATGCTGTCCCCATAAATCACCTTCATAAAAAGTTAAATCATTTATTTTAACTTCCTTTTTATTGCTCATATCCTTAAGAAGAACTTCAAGTTCTTCATTCATAGCTCCTATAATTCCTATTGTATTTTTACCCTTACTTTCTTCTTTTAAATTATTACTTTCTCCACAAGAAATTAAAGTGAAGCTTAAAATAATTGTAACTAATAATACACTTCCTAGTTTTTTTAATATATTCAATTTTATCCTCCTTATTCGAACTATATAGTATAAATAGAATTAATAGTTCGTTATTACACAAATAATTATACATAACATTTTAATAATTTCAAGTATTTTTTAATTTATTTTTAATAAAATTTTAAAAATAAAAACAAATAAAAAAACAGAGAAAATATATATTTTCTCTGTTTTTTGACTATATTAAATTATCCTTCTTTAAAAGATTATATAATGTAGGACTTAAATTAAATTCTTCTAAAAGATTATTAACCTCTTTTAAAGCCCTTTCTTTTTTTGTTTTAGAAACATTTCCTTTTACTGCTCTTATTAATATATTTTTAGGAGAATGTGCTATGTCTATAAATTCTAAAAGTTGAGTTTTATATCCTAAAACCTCAAGAAGATTTGCTCTAACAGAATCTGTCATAAGAGCAGATACTCTTTCTTTTATTATGCCATAATTAGTAAGTATAGAAAATTTTTCACTTTCTATTTGACTATTAAATTCATGTTGACAACATGGAACTGAAAATATCATTTTACTATTCCATTTTATTGCATTATATAAAGCATAGTCAGTAGCTGTATCACAGGCATGTAAAGTTATTACCATATCAACTTTATCATTATACTTAAATCCATTTATATCTCCTAGCTCAAAAGATAAATTTTCATAATTATACTTTTTAGCTATTTCATTGCATTTCTTAATTACATCTGCTTTTAAGTCTAATCCTATCATTTTAACATTTATTTCTTTTATCTTAGTAAAATAATAATATAATATAAATGTTAAATAAGATTTACCACAACCAAAGTCTAAAATTGTAAGTTCTTTTTTATCTATCTTTTTTATTTCATCATCAATTATCTCTATAAATCTGTTTATTTGTTTATATTTATCATACTTAGAATTTATGATTTTACCTTCCTTAGTAAAAATCCCTAGGTCTATAAGAGGTTCTATTATCATTCCCTCTTCTAATATGTAATTTTTCTTTCTATTATGTTCTTTTTTTATTTCTTTTAAAGGCTCTTTATTTTGTTTAACCCCTAAGAAAACCTTTCCTTTTTTAGAAACTTTAAGGTCAAAGCACTTATCCTTTGAGAAAGCATTTAATTGCTTATAATCATTAATAAAAAGCTCCTTAGCTCTTTTTTTAAGCTCTTTTTTTTCTATATTTTCATGAAAAACTTGTTTTTCAGTATATTTTTCTATTTGATAAAATTCTTCTTTATTTTTTTCTTTAAGTTGAAAAACTATTTTTTTATATTCATTATCCTTCTTTACCTTATTACTAATAACTAGTTTTATGATTTCTTCCCTTGTAATTTCATCAATTGCTTTTATTAAATCATCCATTAAAACTCACCTTATAAATATTATTAAAGTTAAGCTTAAATTTATCTTTGTTTAAATACTACTTAAACTTAACTTGATATATATATATAATACATAAGATTTAGGTATATATCAAATAGGAAAATATAATTAATAAAAAAGAGTATTAAGTAATTTTACTTAATACTCTTTTTAAAGCTAATTTTTTATTAAATTTTCAACATACTTCATATCTATATTTTCTTCTAAAAGTTCACAAAGCTTATTATATTGGCTAAGTTTATATTCCTTATAATCTATTTCTTCGCTTTTTTCTATATTCAAATCTTTTTTCAACTTATTTATAAGTTCTTCTCCAAAACTTCCATAGTCAAAAACTCCATGAATATAAGTACCAAAAACATTTCCTTCAGTATTTTTCATACCTAAAACATTTCCACATTTTTCTTTTAACCATATATTTTCTTCAACAGTAGGAATACTCTCGCCATTATGAATTTCATAACCAGTAAATATATTTCCTTCTAAGTCAAAGGCAGTAACTTGTTTTGTTGTTTTTTCTTTGTTAAATGAAGTTGTTATATCTAAAAGGCCTAAACCTTCTTCTTCTCTAATATCTCCTTCAACTCCAATTGAATCAATTATCCTCTCACCTAATATTTGATATCCTCCACATATACCTAATATTAACTTACCTTTATTTTTTTCATTTATTATAGCATCTTTAAAACCATTTTCCTTTAAATAAATTAAATCATCTATGGTATTTTTACTTCCTGGAATTATTATCATATTTGCTTTTTCTAAATCTTTAGGATTTTCAGCATAACTTATTCCTACATCCTTTATTCTTCCTAAAGCATTAAAGTCAGTAAAATTTGACATATGTGGCAACTTAACTATTGCTATGTCTATACTACTATTTTCATATTTTTTCAATTTAATAGAAGCACTATCTTCCTCTTCTATATCCAAATCAAAATAAGGCATAACACCTAAAACAGGTATTTTTATTATTTCTTCAATCTGCTTCATGGCAGGTTTGAAAAATTCTTTTTTACCTCTAAATTTATTTATTATAACCCCTTTAACTCTTTTTCTTTCTTCTTCAGTTAAAAGCATTATAGTTCCAACAATAGAAGCAAAAACTCCTCCTCTGTTTATATCAGCCACTAAAATAACATCAGCATCTGCCATTTTAGCAGTATGCATATTTGCAATATCAGTTTCTCTTAAATTTATTTCAGCACAACTTCCTGAACCTTCTAAAATTATTAAGTCATAGTCCTTTGAAATATCAAAATAAGCTTCCTTTGCTTTCTCCTTAAGATACTTATTTAAATCCTTATACTTATAAGCATCCATAGTACAATAAACTTTTCCTCTAACTATTACTTGAGTTTTAAAACCTGCACTTGGTTTCATAAGAATAGGATTCATATATTCTTTAGGCTCAATTTCACAAGCTTCAGCTTGTACAACTTGAGCTCTTCCAATTTCATCCCCATCTCTCGTAACAAAGGAATTTAAAGAAATATTTAAAGCCTTATAGGGAGCAACACTATATCCTCTTTTTTTAAAATATCTACAAAAGGCTGCTGCAACAGTACTTTTTCCTACAGAAGATGCTGTTCCAAGAAGCATTATACTTTTATACTTCATAAAAACACCTACTTAATATCTAAAAATCCATGAGTTTCAGTTAATATATTATCTCCAGTTTCAAAGCTTATTTTTTCCTTAAATAAAGGACCGTCAAAAACAAAGGTATGATATTCTCCATTTTCACCACAAGCATCTGAACCTGCAGCTTTTAATCTTTCAACTACTTCTTTAGTTAAAACTTCTCCTAAGAACTCTTCTCCTAGAATACTTAATTTTACATTTTTAATTACAGTTTTAAATCCACTATCTATAAATTCATAAGTTAATTTTTCTCTATCTTCTTCCCAAAGTGGAAAAATAGCTTCAAGTCCAGCCTTCTCACATTTATCTTCACACCAAGTTCTGTGAGCCATTAAATCAATATCTCCAAAAACACAAGCTTCAGCACCTTTTTCTTCTTTTATTTTCTTTAAAGCTTCAATAAAAGTTTCACCATAATTTTCTTTTCCATTACTTGCAACTAAAACTAAAGGTATATCTAAAGATTTTGATACATCTTTTAATAATTTATTTGGTATTCCATGAAACCAACTTCTTAAAACCTTCTTATCTACAGTAACTAATAAAGCTACAGGAACATGTCCTTCCTTTATCATTCTATATAAAGATAATGTGCTATCCTTTCCACAACTATATGATACTACAAACTTCTTTTTCATTTGTTTACACCTACTTCCATCTTTCTAATGCTTCTAGCATGAATTTTCTTATGTCTATCTTATATACATCTTTAATCTTAGGACTATTTAATATGTCCTGTGCTTTTCCACTACTATAGATTTTGCCTTCTTTTATCAAAAGTGCATCTTCACTAAACATCTGAACTAAATTCAAATCATGCAAAACACCTATAACAGTTTTATTTTTCTCTTTTGTCCATTTATTTATATGACTTAAAATTTCTATTTGACATTTTAAGTCTAAATGATTTGTGGGTTCATCTAAAAGTAATATCTCTGGGTCTTGAGCAAAAACCCTAGCTAAATAAACCCTTTGAAGTTGCCCACCTGAAAGTTCATTTATTAATCTATCCTTTTCATTTAAAAGCCCAACACTTTCAATACATCTTAAAACTATATCTCTATCATGATTTGTAAGGCTAGCAAACATACCCTCCATATGAGCATATCTACCTAAAGAAACAGTTTCAAAAACAGTGTAAGAAAAATAAACTTCAGAATTTTGACTCATTAAAGCAACTTTCTTAGCTAAATCTTTTCTTTTTATATTCTTAATCTCTACACCATCTAACTTTATTTCTCCACTATACTCTATTAGGTTAGCTAAAGCTTTTAAGACTGTGGATTTTCCACAACCATTAGGTCCTATTATAGAGATATTTTCTCCTCTTTCTACGCTAAAGGATATATTATGAATTACTTCATTTCCATCATATCCACAACATAAATTTTTAACTTCTAACAAAAATATCACCTACTTCTTTTTCCAAAGTATAGATAAGCAAAAAATGGTGCTCCAATTAAAGCTGTAATTGCTCCAACAGGTAATTCAGAAGGGGCAATTAGTGTTCTTGAAACTAAGTCTGTTAAAACCATAAGCGTTCCCCCAAGGGCTATGCACATAGGAATTACAACTTTATGACTTGCTCCAAATACTTTTCTAACTATATGAGGAGTTATAAGGTCTATAAATCCTATAACACCACTTAAAGCAACAGCACTTCCTGTTAAAATTGCTACAGCTATAAGTAAAGACTTTTTAACCTTTTTAGTTTCAACTCCTATAGCCTTAGCACCTTCTTCTCCAAAACTTAGTATGTCCATTTCTCTTGTATATTTTACGGCCATAAAAATACCTATTATTAAAAAGGGAACTCCTGCAATTACATATGACCAACTTTTCATAGCAAAGGAACCCATTTGCCACATTGTAATAGCCTTTAAATCTTCACTACATAAGGATGTTACTGTAGTTAACACAGCGCTAGTAAAAAGTGATAAAACCATACCAGCTAATATTACTGTGTTATTTGAAAGCCCTTTATCTACCTTATTTGAAAAAATTATAACTGCAAAAACAGTTAAAACCCCACATAAAAATCCTATAACAGGCATTGCAAAGTTTCCTATAAAAGGAATTGAAATTCCAAGAACTATATATACTCCAACACCTAAAGAAGCACCTGAAGATACTCCTAAGGTATAAGGTGAGGCTAAAGGATTTTTTAATATTGATTGAATTATAGCTCCACTAACAGCAAGAGAAGCTCCAACTCCAAAAGCTAATAATACTCTTGGTAGTCTAATTACCCAAATAATTGCTACGTCCTCTGGTTTTATACCTGCTCTAAGAGGAATATTTAAAATCTTATTTCCTACTATAGAGATAGTATCCCATATATTAATATCGGAACTTCCAAAGGAAGTTCCGATACATAATACTAATATAACTAATGGAATAGATAGTAATATTAGCAATTTTCTTTTTTTAGATTCCTGCATACTCTTCTGGATAAATATCCTTTGCCATTTGTTTTAATACAGTTACCACATTTTGACTTCCACGTGATGATGCATTATTATCTACTAAGAATATCTTATTATCCTTAACAGCAGTTATTGAATTCCAACCTGGACGTTTAGCAATTAATTCTGTAGCATTTTCAATATAACTTTCATTTGTTAATATAACATCTGGATTAGCTTTTATTACAGCTTCCTCACTTGGAGATATCCATCCTTTTTCATCCTTAAATATGTTTTCTGCACCTACTATATCTAATAAGTTATTTAAGAAAGTATCATTTCCAAAACTATAAAGTTTTGAGCCAGAGCCAATTTCAAAATAAACAGTTTTCTTGTC
This sequence comes from Clostridium sp. TJA038, assembly GCF_058310255.1. Classification (NCBI taxonomy): domain Bacteria; kingdom Bacillati; phylum Bacillota; class Clostridia; order Eubacteriales; family Clostridiaceae; genus Clostridium; species Clostridium sp. TJA038. The sequence continues at coordinate 1,101,228 of NZ_JBZEFA010000001.1, forward strand.
TTTTATTTTTTCGCCTATAGATTTTATTTTATCTACTTCGCTCTTCATAGAATCAACCATTTTCTTTCCTTCAGCTTCTGTTCCTGTTAACTTAGCTAAGAAATCAATATCTTCATATATTCCATCAATGCTTTCGCTAGTTGGAATATATACAACTGGTATTCCTGCTTCTTTTAAAGCCTTAAATGGATCTTCTTTTCCTGTTCTATTATGTCCTGAAGCTATTATTACATCTGGTTTAAGTGCTACTATAGCCTCTGCATCTGGATTTCTAAAGTCTATTTTAGGAATATCAGGATTTAATCCCTTAACATCAGCAGAATACGTATCAACAGCAACTATTTTATCAGCAAGACCTAAACCAACTAATATTTCAGTATTAGATGGAGCCGTTGAAACTATTCTTTCAATTTTTTTAGGTACTGTAAATTCAGTTCCCTCCATGTCTTTCATGGTTACTGTCTTGCTTCCACAGCCAGTAAAGATTAGTAATGCCATCATACTTATCATTAATAATGACAATACTTTTTTAAAGTTTTTCATACTATTCCTCCAATTTTACTTTATAGTTTTTTAAGCTTATGAAGGAAATTTCTTTAACCTATGAAACTTATATTATTTAATTTTTCCTAAGTCTCAACAAATCAAATATTTGTTCATAAAACTTAAAAACTAAAATATTTTTTTGAGGCTTAGATTACTACGTAGAAAATAAAAAAACATACCACTAAAGAAGGTATGTTAGGCATATTTAGGTACTACGCACCCTACTATCCTACCCTCAGAAGACAGTAGTACTTAAATAAAAGGCAGGTATCCCGACTTTGCTTCATCCTCCATCTCGTCTTCCCACAACAAGCTTGCAGTGACATATTGAGATTTTGTCTGCTTCACGGTTACTGAGGTAGTTGAAGACTTTAACTTCATTCCCTATTAAGCGAAAATCGCACCAATTATTAGTTAATCATTTTGATTATATTATTATATTTTATCCTTGTCAAACACTCTTTATAAGCTTTAATATTAAAATTTTTTAATATATAAATGATTTATATTTCAATCTGTGCAAGCGCTTCTAAAAGCCTTTTATTTTCCTCTCTAGTTCTAACAGCTACTCTATAAAAACTATCATCTAGTCCCTTATAGTTATTGCAACTTCTTATTATAATACCTCTCTTAATTAATTGTTCTCTTAAATTTATATTTTTATGCACCTTAAAAAATATAAAATTTACAGCCCCTTTAAAAGGAGTTATATATTTAATCTCTTTAAGACCCTTATATAAAAAATCATTTTCTTTCTTTACATAATTTACAGTTCTTTTTATATAACTTCTATCTTTTAAGGCTTCTCTTCCTGCATAATCTGCTAAGGTGTTTACACTCCAGGGAACCTCTACTTCCTTAATTTTATCTAAAAAAACTTTATTAGAACATAATCCATATCCTAATCTTATTCCTGGAAAAGCAAAGAGCTTAGTTAAAGATTTAACAACAATTAGATTATTGAACTTATCTAATTCTTTAACAAGTGAATATTTAAAATTATCCTCAACAAAATCTAAAAAAGATTCATCAAAAACTACAGTAATATTAAATTTTCTAGCTTTCTCTAAAACCTTTAAGGAAAAATCTTTAGAAATTAAAGCACCTGTTGGATTGTTTGGATTACATAAAAATATAATATCTAAACCTTCTTTAATTTCACCTAAGAAATCTTCATCTAATGAATACTTATCTTTTAAAAGATAATAATTCACTTTACAATTAATAGAATTTAATGCATCTTCATATTCTGAAAAAGTTGGTGCTATTATAAGAGCTTCCTTAGGTTTTATTCCTCTTACTATATTAAAAATAACCTCTGCTGCTCCATTTCCTAATACTATATTTTCTAAAGAAACTTCCTCAAAGTTAGAGATTTCACTTTTTAAATTATAGTAAGTTATATCTGGATATCTTTCTATGTGATTTATTCCTTTAATTATAGCTTCTTTTACTTTTTCAGCTATGCCTAAAGGATTTATATTAGCAGAAAAATCAATAATTTCTTCTTCCTTTAAATTATAAAGCCTTTTTATTTCCTCAACATTACCACCATGACCTAAATTCATATAATCACCTCTAAAATAAATCTAATAATAAGGGCTAAAACCATTCCTAAAAAAGAAACCATACTTAATATTTTATTAGTTTTATAAACATCTAAAATTTCTATCTTCTTTTTAAAATCTCCTATAGTTGGCTTTTTAACAAGTTTTCCAAAGTAATAATTTTCTCCTCCAAGTTTTATTTCTAATGCCCCAGCTACAGCAGCTTCTGGATGAGCACTATTAGGACTTGAATGGTTATATCTATCTCTTTTATATATTTTAAAGCTATCTTTCCAATTAAATCTTAAAATAAAAGATGAAATAATTATAAGATAGGCTGTTATTCTAGCTGGGATATAATTAAATAAATCATCTAAATTAGCTGAAAAAAATCCAAAATCTTTATATTTATCATTTTTATATCCAAACATTGAATCACAAGTATTTACTGCTTTATATAAAAAAGCTAAAGGTGCCCCACCAATTCCTGCAAAAAATAAAGGTGCTATAATACCATCTGACATATTTTCTGCTATAGTTTCAATTACTGCTCTAACTATAGCTTCTTCATCTAAGTTCTTAGTATCTCTGCCTACAATAAAAGATAATTGCTCCCTTGCCTTATTTATATCACCTCTTTTTAAAATCTTAATAACTTTAAGTCCTTCAACTTTAAGTCCCTTAGCAGAAATACAAAAATAAATAAGTATTCCTGATACTAACACTCCTAAAATAGGATTAATCTTATTTGCAATATGTACAATTCCTAAAGTAATTATAAAGGTTATAAAAACTATGAAAAGCCATGCAAAAAAACCTGCAACCTTAAGATTTTTTTTAAAAATTTTTCTAAAAAGCTTCTCCATACTAGAAGCTAATTTTCCTATATACCTAATAGGATGGTAGGGATTATTAGGATCTCCTATTATCAAATCTAAAACATATCCTATTATAATCTTTATCATTTCTAAAACCTTTCTATTATTTCTAGTTTTAAGTTATCTAATATATCTTTTTCAAATTCTAAATTTGAAAAGTCCTTGTTTAAGTTATCCTTATTATATTCAACCTTTATTTTATATCCACATCCACATTTAGGTTGATAAGAATAAAAGTCTAATTTACTTTTTTCAAAAAGCTCTAAAATACAAGCTATACTTCCTCCATGACAAAGAACTAAAGCTTCCTTTTCCTTTTCTTTATAAAGCTTTGAAATTAAATTTAAAAGTGCTTTTTTCATTCTTTTTTCAAAGTCTTTTCTTGATTCTCCTCTAGGACAAGAAACCTCTTTCTTATCATCTAAAATCCAGTCTAAATAATCCTTATTATTTTTTAACATTTCATAAGACTTTAACTCAAAATCTCCAAAATTATATTCTGAAAAATCTTTCATAACTTCATAATCTTTATTTGGATATAAAATATTAAAGCTTTCATTAGCTCTTTTTTTACCACTTGTAAAGTTTATTTTGCACTGTGGTAAAATACTATTTTCTCTTTTATCTTTTAATTCTTTTTTTCCTTCTTCACTTAAAGGGATGTCACTTACTCCACAATAAAGTTTATTTTCGTTGCAATAAGTCTTGCCATGCCTAATTAAATAAATTATCATTTTTATCATCCTTTAATTTTTGTTCCTATTCCAAAAAATATTCTATAAACTTCTTCACTTTCCTTAGAAAGTAACTGTAAAACTTTTCCTGTTTCTTCTCTCCATAATCGTTCCTCTTTTTTCAAAGGAACTATTCCCGAGGATATTTCATCACAAATTAATATTTTATCCTTTAATAAATCCTTGTTATCTACAAAAAAACTTAAGGATTTCTTTCCTTTTAATGAATTAAAATAAATAAATTTATCAATACCACTAATAACAGTTTTAGAAAAGTCTATATAATCTTCCTTGCAATAAAAAATATCCTTTTCCTCTATTCCTAAATTTTCTTTCACATATCTTAATTTCCCATTATAAGAACCACCAAAAAAAAGTTTCAAAAGCTTCTCCTCCTTAAATAATTCCTAAGACTAATATTCCTGTAAACTCCATAAGTACAAGAATATATCCAGCAACATCACCATTTATCCCACCTAATTCTTTTTTCACCTTTAAAAGTAGCATAAAGGCAACAAGTCCCATTAACAAAATAGAAATTAAATACTTTAAACCTAATGTAAAAAAGACTACAATAGCAACTAATAAATAAATGCCTAATAAAATTATTTTATCTATACTTCCTGTTCCTTCCTTAAAAAATTTAGCTAAGGAGCTTTGTCCTATCATTTCTTGACTTACAATAAAATATCCATTTATTGCTCTTGAGGCTATAGGAATTAATATTAATATTTTCATATCTAAACTTTTATTTAATACTGAAACCATAGCTGCAAATTCTACTAAAAGTAATAAAACTACAGAAATAACTGAAAAGGCTCCAACTGTTGAATCTTTTAAAATTCTAAGCTTTGTCTCCTTATCTCTTCTTGATAAAAGTGCATCAGAAACATCCATAAAACCATCTAAATGTAAAAATCCAGTTAAAATATAGGGTACTGTTAAAATAAGAGCTGCCATAAGAATAACTTGAATATTTAATTTACTTAAAATAAAAAAACTTAAATACCAAATAAGTCCAATAACTAATCCTATAAAAGGATAAAGTTTCATTATATGCTTTGCCGCTTTATCATCCCATTCATACTTAGGAAGAGGTATTATGGTAAACATACTTAAAGTCATATTTATCGCCTTATAAAATATTTTCACCCTCTAAAACCTCCTTTCCCTTATGAAATATTAAATTTCCAAAGGAAGCTTCTATAACTACATCTGCAAAGGAAACTAAGCCACAATTTATTTTACCTAATTCTCTTTTAAAGGATTCAGTATAATAATCATATTTAATTCCGTCGCTAAACACATAATCTGATACTATTATCAAATTTAAAACACTATTTCCTAAAACTTTAAGTTCTTCTAAAATAGTCTTATGCACACTTTTATTAAAGTCTTTTCCAACAAACATATAGTTTGTAACTAAAGATGTTAAGCTATCTAACAATATAGTATCTCTTTTAGAAAACTTTAAAAATATTTCATTTAAATCTCTATGCTTTTCAATTGTTTTAAAATTATACTTTTCTCTACTTTTTAAATGATTTTCAATTCTTTCCAAATCCTCTAAATCATATGGTTTCATAGTTGCTAAATAATAAAGACTTCCTTTTTCCTTTTTTGAAAGATTACTGCTATAAAATTCAGCATAAGAAGATTTACTACTTTTAGCCCCTCCAATAATTAAAACTATCATAAATTAACTCCTTTAATATTAAAAGAATTATTAAACAATATAACATTCTTCATCTTTTACTTCTTCTAAATAACTATTATCAATATCTCCTTCTTCAAAGGTTGCCATATTATTAATCATTGCTACTGCAAAATCAATTACAGAAAAAGCTATAGGACATCCACTTCCTTCCCCTAATCTCATATTTAAATCTAACATAGGCTCTAACCCTAATTCTTTAATAGCTAAATCATATCCTATTTCTTGTGATTTATGAGATGTAAAACAAAAGTCTTTAACTAAAGGATTTAATCTATTAGCTAAAAGAGCTGCTACAACAGATATAAATCCATCTATTACTACAGGAATTCTATAAAAAGCTGCTCCTATAAATACTCCTGTCATAGCTCCAATATCATAGCCTCCAACCTTTGATATAATATCAATTGGGTCTTTAAAGTTTATATTATGTTTTTTAATAACCTCTTCTACAATTCTTTTTTTCTTTTCAAAGGATTTATTATTAATTCCACCACCCTTTCCTACTACATCCTTTGTTTCACAATTAATAAGAGCTTTTAAAACAGCTGCTGAAGTAGTGGTATTTCCAATTCCCATTTCACCTACTCCAAGTATTTTATATCCTTTTTCCTTAGCTATCTTTACAGCCTCTATTCCAATTTCTAAGGATTTTTTAGCTTCTTCATAGGTCATAGCTGGTTCTTTATAAATATTTTTAGTTCCCTTTGATATTTTTCTATTTAAAACACCAGGTATAATCTCCTCTGAATTAATTCCAACATCAAAAACCATTAAATCTGTTCCATTAACCTTTGAAAGTGTAGCAACACCTGTTGTACCCTTTATAAAATTTTTTGTTTGAAGTAAAGTTACACATTGAGGTGCTGATGCTACACCTTCTTCCTCAACTCCATTATCAGAAGACATTATAATTACACATTTTTTATCAATATCATTGAAAATATTTCCAGTTATTCCAGCTAACTTAATAGCTATATCTTCTAATTTTCCTAAACTTCCTAAAGGCTTAGCTAAAGAATCAACTCTTTTTTTAGCTTTAGTTAAAGCGTCCTCATCTAAAGCTTTTATATTTTTTAATGTCTCATTTAACATTACCTATTTCCATCCCTTCTTTTTTTGATATAATATTTTCATCAGAATATAAGGAGATTAAGATGATTAATAAAATGAAAAAGCATAAGATAACTAAACTAGGTGGACTTAATAATTCAAACTATTTATTAGAGAATGAAGATAACAAGTATGTCTTAAGAATACCTAGTAAAGATAATAAAAATAATTTTTTAGAGGAAAATTTTGTTTTAACTCTTGCTTCCTTAAACAAGTTATCCCCCCCTATTATATATCATAATAGAGATAATGGAATACTAATTAGTAAATTTTTAGAGAACTCAAAGGTAAATATGAGTACCTTTACATCTCTAGAATTTATCGAAAAATTAAGCTTTTCTTTAAAAAAATTACATAAACTTAATACAAATTACATCTTTGACCCCTTTTACCACATATTAAATAATTTTAACATTTTAAAGAAAAGAAACTACAAACTTCCTAAGGAAATAAATCTTCTTTTAGAGAAACTACTATATCTTAAAGAAGATTTAAATAAAGATAAAATAATAGGCTTATGTCATAATGACTTAAATTCCTCTAATGTACTTTATTACAAAAATAAGGTTTTCTTCATAGATTTTGAATTTTCTGCTATGGGAGATATATTTTTTGATTTAGCTACAATTTCTTGGATGTTAGAAAAAGAAAAAAGATACTTTCTATTAAAAAGTTACTTTGGTTATTATTCCTATGCTTTAAATGAAAGACTAGAAAAATATTTATTTGTGGTAAAACTTTGGAATGCCTCTTGGAGTCTTTTAAAATCCTTAGATTACAAATCAGATTATGATTATGAATTAGGTGGAAATATGATAATTGATGACCTTTTATCTACTTTATAATCTTTTAATTATCTTATAAATCCATAATTTATAAATAATAATTTCCCTTTATTGATTAAACATTTTTATTTAATCAATAAATATTTTGTTTACTATTTAAATTCTTATAAATAAAAAGGTATTACTAAATTTAGTAATACCTTTTCTATATTAATGACTACAACCATGATGATTGCAAGTATGTGTACTTGAAAATTCAACTAATTCTCCCTTTTGTAAAGCAGATATATTATCCTCTATATTTCCTTCTATAGCTTTATATACTTTAATTCCCATAGAATTTAACTTACTTATAGCGCCTGCACCTATGCCACCAACAACTACAGCATCTACTACTTCACCTGATAAAGCTTTTATAGGTTGACACTTTCCATGTTCATGACCTAAATCACCATTTCCTACTGCTTTTAACTCTTTACTTTCTAAATCATATATAAGAAAATTTGGAGCTGTTCCAAAATGACCATAAGGAACACTTTTAACCCCTTCATTATTTTTTACTGGAAAACAAACTTTCATTTCTTTTTCCTCCTTCACTTTTTTTTCATTTAATAAGTTGTTATTTTTACATTTCATGTTACATCTTTTATATTTATTTTCTTTTATATTATTATCATCATTTACGATATAATCAATTAAGATGTTTATACTTTCTAAACTTTCTAAATTTAAATCATAAAGGATGTTATAACCTATTTTATAGCCAATAACAAGATTAGCTTCTTTTAAAATTTTTATCTGTTGTGAAATTGCTGATTCTGAAATACCAAGTTCTAGAGCTATTTTTTTTGCACATAAAGCTCTTTTGTTTATAAGATGTAGAATTTTTATTCTAGTCTCATCTCCTAAAGCTTTAAATATCTTTATTTTATCCTCCATAAATCACCTCAAAATTTAATTAAGTATTTCCTTAATTAAATTTTACTACTTTAAAATAAATAATTCAAGCTTTAATTAAGTATTTCCTTAATTAGATTTTAAAGCAAAAAAATATATGTAGCTTATTTTAAGCTACATATATTTTTTATTTATACTATTTATTATTTGCTACCCACTCATCTAATTGTTTTTGCATTTCAGCTTTTATTTCATCTATTCCTGAAGCTTTTAATTTTTCATTTAATTGATTTAATCCTTCTACTGGGTCTACAGAACCTGTATATAAAGATCTTTCAAACTCTTGTAATACATTGTTAACTGCTGATATTTGAGTTGTAACTGGCTCTGTATTAAATTTAAATCCTAAGATTGATGAAGTTTTAGCATTTTTATTAAATTCTTCAAAAGCATCCCATTTATCTGCTGGGTCACTGTCTAAAACATAAGTATCAAATAAGTTTCCATAAGCCCAGCTAGTAACACTGTATGGTCCATTTGGATCTCTCTTAATTTGATTATCACTAACCTTTTCATAGTGAGTTCCTTCTAAACCAAACATTAACATATTTCTTAAAGTTGAATCAGTATTTATTAAGTTTATAAGCTCCATAGCTTTTTCAGGATGCTCAGAAGTTGCTGATATAGCTGTCATTGCTCCTGTTGTTGAGTTGTTTGTTACATATGAAGGAATTATTGATGAAGTAACAACTTCTCTTCCTAAAGCTTGTCCCCAACCATTTTCAGCATAAGGTTGTCCATCTGCTTTCCATACAAATCTCTTAACCTCATTTTTCATATTACTAACTGCTGCATCTTGATTTATATATCCTTTTTCATAGAACTCTCTTAATTTTACCATCATATTTTTCATTTCTTCAGTTTCATACATATTTTGAACTGTTAAAGTTTCATCATTAAAGAATACTCCTAATGGTCTCATTATTTCGTCAAATTCTAAAGGAATTGAATCTCCTTGAGTATAGAATGGAACAAAATCTGGCTCATTTTCTTTTATTACCTTTAACCATGGTTCTAAATCTTCTACTGAATGTATGTCTTGATATGGAATATCATACTTTTCTACAAGCTCCTTATCAAAAACCCACATAGGTGCTAGAGCTATTTCTTTTTGGTTTGGAACTCCATAAATCTTTCCATCAACTTCTGCACCCTTCCAAAGTCTTTCATCTATAACATCTTTAAGGTCTGCCCCATTACTTTCTATAAGGTCATTTAATTCTAAGAAAGCACCTTTTCTTGCATTTTCTAAATATGGGAAGGCCCATGAACAAGTAAAGGCTAAATCATAAGGCTCTCCTGAGTTTGCAATTACATTCATTTTTTGGCTATAATCACCAAAGTCAATATGTTTTATATCTACAGTTACGTTTATCTTATCTTTGATATACTTATTAACCTCTTCTTCAACTAATTCTCCATCTGTTTGTGGTTTACCTATAACATACCAAACTAAATTTACTGGTTCTTCACTAGCTGCTCCTCCTTCTGCACTTTGCTCACCAGCTCCGCCACATCCTGCTAGTGCTAAGGATGTAGTCATTAAACCTCCTAAAATTAATGCTAATAATTTTTTACGTCTAAGCATTTTTTTCTCCCCCTCATACTTCTCTTATACCAAACTAGAAACTTTAACCTTACAAGAAACGTTTACAAAGATATAACCTCAATCATAATCCCTTTTTTATTTATAAAAATAATTACCATTGTAAGAAATTTAAGTAAATTAAAGTTTCTATAGTTAATTTATACCATTTAAATAAAAAAGTCAAATTATAGAAAAATATATAAAAAATATAAAAAATGGCTTTATTACTAAGTTATAGCTTTTAATTTTAAAGATAATAATATATATATATTATGTTAATATTTTAAATATTTTAAAAACTTTAAAATATTTGTAATATTTATATGAAATAAATGTTTTTTATTTTTTATTTTGCTTACAAATAATAAAAAATCTTATTATTATTTATTTTTACTTAATAATAAAATTCTGTTAAGATTATAAAGTAAAATTTAAAATTTAAGGAGATGAAATTTATATGCAAAATTTTTCCTTAGCTTTAATAGTTGGTTTAGGTGGTTTTTTAGGAGCATTTTTTAGATATATAATTTCAAATTTTTTCTCAAAAATTTTTCAAGGAAACTTTCCTTATGGAACCTTAATAGTAAATATTATAGGAGCACTTTTAATAGGATTTATTATGGAATTTAGTTTAAATAGTAATTTACTCTCTCCTAATGCAAGACTTTTTCTCACAACAGGAGTTTTAGGAGGATTAACAACCTTTTCTACTTTTTCCTATGAAACTATAAAACTTTTAAATAACGGTAATATACTTCTTTCCCTTCAAAATATAGTTTTAAATCTAGGATGTAGCTTATTATTTGTTATTATAGGACAAAAATTTGCTAAGTTTTTCTTTTAAAATAAAAAAGCAGACTTTTTATTAGTCTGCTCCCTTTATTCTCCATTCATTTAATTGTTTTTCTAATTGAACCTTAACTTTATCAACTCCTGCATCTTTAAGTTTCTTTAAAAATTTCTCTAAATAATCTTCTATATCAATTACTCCTGTATAAAGGCTTTTTGTAAATTCTTCTAAAACTAAATTAATATCATTTACTTCTTTCTTTACTAAAGTATTATCAAATCTAAAACCTAAAGCCTTAGAAGCTTTACATTCCTTATTTATTTTTTTAAACTCTTCCCATTTATTACTTGGCTCACCTTCTAAAGTATAAGTTATAAATAAATTTCCTAAAGTGTAATAATCAACCATATAATTTTTAGAGTCTTTTAATAACCTTATTTTATTATCTGAAATTTTTTCATAATGTACTCCCTCAATTCCATAATTCACAAGATTTCTTAAGTATTTGTCTGTATTTAAAAGATTTAAAAATTCCATTGCCTTTTTAGGATTTTTTGAATTTTTAGATATAGCAATCATAGAACCATTTAAGGAATCATTTGTAATATAACTATCTAAAATTGGATTAACCAAAACCTCTTCCCCATTTTTAACAGACCATATTTTCTCTGCATAAGGCTGACCATCTGCTTTAGTAACAAACTTCTTTGTAGAAAAATCTCCTGAATTTCCAATTTTCTTATTTGTGTAACCTAATTTATAGTATCTATTCATAGTCTTTAAATTTTTTAACATTTCTTCTGTTTTAAAGATATTTACTACATTAAAGTTGTTACTTTCTAAGTTAATGCCTAAGGCCTTGCTTAACTCATCCCAAATCATAGGTACAGAATAACTATCATCTATATAAAAAGGAATTACGTCTTTTTCCTTTTCTTTTATTAATTTTAACCATGGTTCTAAATCTTGTAATGTTTTTATCTCCTTATAAGGAATATTGTATTTATCTACATATTCTTTTGAAAAAACAAACATTGGAATAGTTGCTATCTCCTTTTGATTAGGTATAGCATATATTTCTCCTTCTATTTTAGCTCCCTCTAAAAACCTTTCATCAATGGCTTTATATAAATCTTTTCCATATTCATAAATTAAATCATTTAACTTTAAAAAATGTCCTTCTTTTGCATTAGGATAATAATCATTAGCCCAAGAGGATGTAAAAACAAGGTCAAACTCTTCCCCTTTATTAGTCTTATTTTCCATAACCTTAGTAAAATCTGCATATCCTACAAATCTAATATCAATTGTAGAATTTATAGAATTAATAAGATATTTATTAATTTCTTTCTCAACCATATCCATATGTGGAGGTTCTATTCCTATGGTATACCATATAAGTTCAGTTTTATTATTTACTAACTTATTAATATATCCTCCTTCTTTTAAAAAATTAAATATAATAAAAAAAATAATTACTATTACAATAATAATTATGAAAAGAGTTTTTTCTAATTTCCGCAAACATTAGACCTCCTTTTTATTGCTACAAATACATTATATTTCCTTTTAATAACTCTTTAAATGAATAATTTTCATATAATCTTACTTTTTTTTATAAACATATTTCCTTATTTTTAGTAGACTTATAAAAAGATTAGTAATACAATATACTTATTATTTTTAGGAGGTGAAAATATGCACTTTATTCAAAATATAGATATAAATATACTATATTTTATACAAAATCATATTCAAAATAAATTTCTAGACCCTATAATGATTTTTATAACTTCCTTAGGAAATCTAGGATTTATATGGATTTTAATAAGCATACTTCTTATTATTTCAAAAAAATATAGAAAAATAGGAATTCTTACCCTAAGTGCCTTAATTTTAGATACAATTTTAGGAGAAGGCATACTTAAACATATTATTCAAAGACCTAGACCCTTTACTACATACCCAGATTTACATATAATTATTACTAAACCTCTTAGTTATTCTATGCCATCTGGACATGCTTCAGCATCCTTTGCAGCAGCCTTTATGTTAGCTTATTTCTTTAAAAACATTAGGGTTTATATCTTTGCTTTAGCAGGATTAATAGCCTTTTCTAGATTATATTTACTTGTCCATTATCCAAGTGATGTTTTATGTGGAATAATCTTAGGATATATAAGTTATGTAATAGTAATCAATGTTTATAAAAAAATAATATGTAAAAAACTCAAAAGAAAAGTATAAAGATAAGTTACCTATAAATTTTATTTATAGGTAACTTATCTTTTTAAATAAGCTTTACTTCATAACCTTTTTCTTAAACTTAATAAACAAACTCTCATAATAATCTATTATATTTTTAAGAGTTTTAACTATATACTCTTCATTTTCTCCAGTACTTGTTTCCCCTGTTAACATAAATCCCTTAATTCCTAATTTAATAAATCCATATATATCACTTAACTCTCCTATAGTAGGATTATTACTCTTATTTTTTATAGAAGAAAGTAAATTTGTTGCAACAGTTATATCTACCTTTTCTTCTTTTAAGGAATATATTATTTTTTCCTGAACTATAGGTACGTTTAACCTTCCAATTTCTGCTGTTAAATCCCCCCTAGCTATAACAAGGCCATCTAATTCCTTTGCTATGTCTTTTATATTTTTAACGCCTTCTTTTGTTTCTATTTTCCCCCAAAGCTTTGGAATAATTTGTTTCTCTTCTAAATTTTCAAAAACTATACTTTTAAACTCCTTACATTCTTCTACATAAGAACAATAGGAATAATCTATAATATCAACTTTATTTTTTAAAGCAAATTTTATATCACATAAATCAGCCTCATTAACCCCCCAATTTTTTCTATCTAAATTTGGTAGATTACACCCCTTTTCAGCTCTAACAACTCCTCCTAATTTAACTTTGCTTTTTATTAGTCCTAATTCATTTTTAATTACTAAAAATTCCATAGTAGCATCTTTCATATATATTTTTTTAAAACTACTTTTCTTAAGGAAATCATTTTTTAAATTTAAGGGAATTAAACTATATTCTTTTATTTTATCTTTATAAAAGTCATACGTATCCTCTGCACAAAAATAAACTATTTCTCCACTACTAACTTTAAAAATTTCTTGAAAATTTTTAGAAACTCTAACTTTATTTCCTTGAAGGTCTATTAAAACTTTTACATCTTTATACTTTCTTTTTATGTAATTTATACAAAGTTCAACATCCTCATGATTTCCATGAGACAAATTTATTCTAATAGTATTTGCTCCTCCTAATACTATTTTATCTATTTTATTAAATATTCTTTCTTTACTCTCTGTACTTTTACTAATAAACTTTGTATTTATACTTCCTATAATATACATATATTCCCCCATTAAATATTGATATTTATTTGATTTATATGCAAATAAAAATATAAATATTATTTATATTTTTATTATTAATTAAATATTCTTAACATAAGATATTACATTTTAAATAAAATAAAAGAAGTTATATTAAATAAAAGCTTTATATAACTTCTTAAAGGGAAAATTTTAACTTTTCATGTATTTTAACTAACTTCTTTAACTATTTTATATAAAGATTCAATTAATTTATAATTGTTTATCTTCTCTTTCTCTCCATCACTTATATTTATAATTAAGCATAAAGATTCTAAGTTTTTTACTAAATAAAGTCCCTTACCACTTTTTATGCTCATCTGAGAAAGTCCCATATAATCTACTAAATCCTCTAAGTTTAAAGAAACAACTCTTCTAAGAATTAAATCATCACCTAATATTTCTATCTTTTTTTCTTCTCCTACTTCTCTTCTTATTCTTATAAATATATCAACCTTCATATTATTAGATAATAATACCTTTTTAAAAAAGTTTTCTCCTAAACATCCCTCTTCTGAAAAACAATCTATAATAATATCCTCTTCTTTTTTTATTTTGTTTATTAAAGACTCCTTTAACATAGAATCTTCTATATCTAAAGCATATTTCATTATAAATCACCTCCAAAGAAATAAAGATAATCGTACTATATATTATTCATTTTCTTAAAAAAAGTTCTACTAAAAACATAAGTTTCATAAATTAAACTAAAAGAGGTGATAAATGATATGAAAAAACTAACTAAAATATTTTTAATAATCCTATGTTTTTCTCTTCTATTAATTTCATGTTCTAAAATTAATATTCCTTCTAAAAACAAAAGTTCCTTAAGTTATCACACTAAAAATTTAAGTGAAGAAATTTCCCATAATATAAAAATTAGATTATTAGATATGAATATATATAGTGAAACTATTGTTGATAATGAAGATATAAGAATTATTTATGATTTATTAAACAATTTAAAAGATTCTAACTTTATAGAAGAAGAAGCTTTGCCTGATAAACCTTTATATAAAGCATTTATTGACTTAGAAAAGGAAAGATATGTAATAGATATTTATGGAGATGATTTAATAACACTCTATCCTTGGAATAGTGATATAAATAAGGATTACTTAAGCTTAAAAAACATTCCTAATGCCTTTAAACTAGAACCCTTTTGTAGATATGTCTTTAATAAAAAACATTAAAAAATATGAAGTTTAGAAATTTTATTCTAAACTTCATATCCTTTTTAAAAGTTTATTTATTGCAAAAATTTTTTCACCAAAATAATCTTATTTCTTTCTATTTAACTCCTCTAGAAGCTCAAAAACACGCTTTTTATATAAAGAATGAATTTTATATGGTGCAATTTCATTTAAGGGTTCTAAAACAAAACTTCTCTCATGCATTCTTGGATGTGGAAGTATAACCTTATCATCTTCACTTACTAAGTCATTAAAAAATATTATATCTAAATCTATAGTTCTAGGCCCCCACTTAATCTTTCTTTCCCTTTTTAATTTCTTTTCTATATCTAATAAAAAGTTCATTAATTCCCTTGGATTTAAAAGGGTCTTTATTTTACAAGCTCCATTTAAAAATTCTTCTTGCTCTAAATATCCCCAAGGTTCTGTTTCTATTAAAGTTGATTTTTTTATAATCTTAGTATGATAAAAGCTATCCATTTCCTTTAAGGCCTCTTCTATATAAAACTTCTTATCTCCTATATTAGAACCATATGAAATATAAGCTTCATTCCATTCTCTTTCAATTTCTATTTTTACCGTATCTAAAGTTCTTAATATAGGAGCCCAAGGTTTCTTCAAAGAAATTTTAACCTTTTTAATAATTGGATATTCTATTAAGATAAACTCACATAATTTTTCAGCTACTGTTTCTATTAAATCATAGCTTTCTCTTTTAAATTCCTCTTCAATCTTATGTGTAAGCTCTCCATAATGAACAGATTTGCTTAAATCTCCAGTAATTCCTGCTTCTCTAGTATTTAAAAAAAGTTCTATACTTAAAATAAATTTTTGTCCAAGCTTCTTTTCCTCTTCAAAAACTCCATGATTCCCAAAAACCTCAAAATCCTTAATAATAATCTTATCCATTAACGCTCTAACTCCTATCTTTTTATAATAGCATCAGTCATAAGGGCATTTCTTTTATTCTCTAAAACATCATGAACTCTTACAAAATCACAGCCTTTAATTATTCCAAGAGTAGTTGTAGCTAAAGTTCCTTCAAGTCTTTCATCTGTTTTAAGATTTAAAGTATTTCCTATTACTGATTTTCTTGATGTTCCTAGTAAAACAGGATAACCCATATTACAAAACTCATCTAGTCTATCTAAAACCTCTAAATTTTGATTATAATCCTTAGCAAAGCCTATGCCCGGGTCTAAAATTATATTCTCCTTCTTAACTCCAGCTTCTAAAGCTATATTTATGCACTCTTCCATATCCTTTTTCATTGTTTCTATTATGTCATTTCCATAATCTTTATCATTTCTATTGTGCATTATACAGCAAGGAACTTCATATTTAGAAGCTACCTTTGCCATATTTTTATCCTTTTTAAATCCCCAAACATCATTTATTAAATTAGCACCAGCCTTTATAGCCTCCTCTGCAACTTTACTCTTATAGGTATCAATTGATATAGGAATATCAAATTTTTCTCTTAAAGCTTTTATTATAGGCACTACTCTCTTTAATTCTTCCTCTTCTTCAACAGGTGTATGAGTTGGTCTTGTTGACTCTCCTCCAATATCTATTATGTCAACACCATCTTCAATCATCTTCTCTGCTCTTTTTATTGCTAAATCAATATCATTATATTGTCCTCCATCTGAAAATGAATCTGGAGTAACATTTAAAATTCCCATTATATATGTTCTTTTTCCTATTTCAAAATCTTTATTTCCTATTTTCATAAAAGTTCCCCCTAAATAATTATGTCTAAATTTTTCTTTTCCTTCTCCCACTTGCAAAGTTTTTCTCCTTTGCATAAAAAACAAGCTCTAGACTCTTTATCTGCTAAATAAATAATCTTATCTAAGCCCTTAGAATCCTTATTTCTATGATTTAATATTCCACTTAAAATAATTTCTATCTCCTCTTCTTTAAAAGCACATTCTTTTAAGATAGGTAAACTTAACCTAAAGGAAGCTTTATTATGTTTTTCTCCTCCTTCATACTGAACCCATCTTCCTATATCATGAAGAAGGGCTATTGCATATATTATCTCCTTAGAAACCTTTATATCTTCTTCTAAAACCTTTATATATGCAATCCTTGCCACATCTAAAAAATGTTCCAAATTATGCTTACAAAAAATCCTATCTTTTTCATAAAAAGAATTTTTATCTAAATATTCTTTATACTTATTGTTATTAAGTATATTATTTACTCTCTTCATAAATAAACACCTCAAAGAATAATATCTACATAGAAATCATTCTAAATACATCATTTTTTAAATTTTCATCCTCTAAAAACTTACCTCTATAAGTTGTTGTAACTGTTTTTGTACCAGGCTTTTTAACACCTCTCATAGTCATACACATATGCTCTCCCTCTACAACTACCATTACTCCCTCAGGCTTTAAAGATTCCATTATAGAATCAGCTATTTCACTTGTAAGTCTCTCTTGAAGTTGTGGCTTCTTTGAATAAACCTCAACACATCTTGCAAGTTTAGATAAACCAACTACTCTCCCTTTTGGTATATAGGCTATATGCACCTTTCCATAGAAAGGAACTAAATGATGTTCACACATTGAATAAAAAGTTATATCCTTTTCTAAAACAAGGTCATTACTATTTACCTCAAAGGTTTTATTTAAATGTTTCTTAGCATCCTTACCTATTCCTGAAAAAATCTCTTCATACATTCTTGCAACCCTATCTGGAGTTTCTAATAGCCCTTCTCTATTAACATCTTCTCCTATGGCTTCAAGTATTAATTTCATTCCTTCTCTTATTTTATCTTTATCCATTATTTCCCTCCATCATTAAAAGATTTTAATAGAATTTTCGTACTTCTCCTTTACTTTTTCTATTAAATCTTGTTCTAAAAAATTTTTCTCTTCTAAATTTCTTACTTTCATTATGCCAAGAAGAGAATTACTTATAAAAATCCCTTCACTATTTTTTAAATCCTCTAAAGTATAAAATCCCTCTTGAACTTCAAAATTTTTAATTATCCATTTTCTAATTATTCCATCTAAAAGCCCACATTTAACACAAGGAGTATATATCTTATTATTTTTAATAAAAAATATATTACTTGTAGCCCCTTCTGCTACATTTCCCTTTTCATTTAAAAATATTACCTCATGAAAGCCTTTATTTTTAGCCTTTTCTTTCTCTAAAATATTTTCAATATAACAAGTACTTTTTAAATAAGTTAGCATAGATGTACTATTTCTTCTTACCTTACTAAGTCTTAAAGAAAATCCTCTTTTATAATCTTCTTTATTATATGGAATTTCTCTAATTGAATAAATTATATTATTTTCAGTAAGAGTTATTTTTAAGACTTTATTCCTTATATTATTTTTCTTAATAAATTCTGTAACATCTTTTTTTGTAATGTTAAAAGGAATATCTAATTTTAAACACCCTAACTTTAATCTTTCTAAATGTTCCTTTAAAAAAACTCCTTTATTTAGTACAAGTATAGTTTCAAAAACTCCTCTTCCAAAAAACACAGAAGAATCCACTTTAAAATTTTCTTCACTACAACTTATAAAAGAATCTTTTATATTTTCTCCTATATAAATCAATTTATATCACAACCTAAATCATAATACTCTCATTAAGGCTTTAGCCTTATCTAAGGTTTCTTCATATTCCATCTCTTCTTCTGATTCAATAGTTATTCCTCCACCTACTCCAAAGTAAGCTTTATTATCCTTTGTAAGTATAGTTCTTATTACTATATTAAAATCACAATTACCTCTAAAGTCAAAATATCCTATAGCTCCAGTATAAATCCCTCTTCTAATTCCTTCTAACTCCTCAATAATTTCCATACTTCTTATTTTAGGCGCTCCTGTTATAGAACCTCCAGGAAAACATTCTCTTATACATTTTACAGAGCTTACATCCTCTTTTAATTCTCCTATAACAGTTGAAACTAGGTGAAATACTGTTGAATACTCCTCTAATTTAAAAAGTTCTGTAACTTTAACTGAAAAAGGCTTACAAACTTTGCTTAAATCATTCCTCTCTAAATCAACAATCATTAAAAGTTCTGATTTATCCTTTTCACTATTTAAAAGTTCTTTTTTATTTTTTTCATCTTCAAAAGAATCTTTTCCTCTTGGTCTTGTGCCCTTAATAGGTCTTGTTTCAACTTCCCTATTAAATACTTTTAAAAATCTCTCAGGAGAAGAACTTATAATTTGAAATCCTTCTAAATTTAAATAGGCAGAAAAAGGTGCTTTATTTATACTCCTTAAATTCATATATGTATTAAAAGGATTAGAATTAAAATCACAAGAAAACCTTTGTGTTAAATTTGCAATATATGTATGTCCTTCTTCTATATAATTTTTAACCTTTTTCACAGCCTCTATATATTCTTCCTTTGAAAAATTAGATGAAAATTTAGTATCTTTATCTAAGTCCTTATTGAAATTAAAATTATAACTTCTTATTTTTTCATAAATCCTATCTATACTTTTATCTGAATTTTCATTAATTCCTAAAGCTGTTATATAAGTTTTTTTATTTTTCAAATCAAATATAATTAAATTATCATAAAATAAAAAATAACTATCAGGAATAGAAACATCTTCTAATGCACTTTCAGGTAATTTTTCAATAACCCTTCCAATATCATAAGAAAAATACCCAATAGCCCCTCCTAAAAAAGGTATATTACTTTTGTAATCTATTTTATATTTTGAAATGAGCTCCTCTAATTTTAAGAAAGGTTCTCCTAAAACTAATTTATCATCAATTAAAATCTTTCTTCCTTTAGAAACAAACTTTTTAAAAGGATTTAAGCCTATAAAAGAATATAAGGAAAACTCACTATCTTCCTTTGAACTATCTAAAAAAATACTATTTATCTCTTCACTAAATAAAGAATATACTTCCTCTGCTTTAAATTTATTTTCTATTTCTCTAATTTTAAAATCCAAATCAATCACCTATCTAAAAAATTATTTTTTGATTGGTCTATAAAATTTTTAAGCATTTCATGACCATACTCTGTTAAGACAGCTTCAGGATGAAATTGTACTCCTTCTATAAAGTATTTTTTATGTCTTATTCCCATAACTACTCCATCATCACTTAAAGCACTTACTTCTAAATCTTCTCCTAATAACTCTTTATCAACTATTAATGAATGATATCTAGTTACATTTATATTATTTTTAATTCCTTTAAAAATCCCCTTGTTATCATGCTTTATTTTGCTTATCTTTCCATGAATAGGAAATTTACCCTTTTTAACTTCACTATTAAATAAATAAGCTATACATTGATGCCCAAGACATACACCTAAAATAGGTATTTTCCCTTTAAAATAATCTATTATCTCTAAACACTCTTTCATATCCTTTGGTGCTTTAGGCCCTGGAGATATAATTATCCCTGTAGGATTTAGCCTTTCTATTTCTTCTATACTTATTTTATTATTTCTCCTTATCTTTACCTCTTCATTTAATTCTTTAAAATATCTATATAAATTAAATACAAAGGAGTCATAATTGTCTATAATTAAAAACATTAATTCACCTCTAAAAATTAGTTTAAAATAATTATATCAAAAACCCCTAAAAAAAAATATTAAAATTAATCTCTTTAAATTTATTAAGATTTTAAATTATTGTATAAAATTAAAGATAAAAATTAATTATTTTATTTCATTGTTATGTGTTAAAATATTAATACTACAAATATTTTTTAAAATTAACAATATTATAAAAATACTATATATTATTACATTAATTAAAGGAGGTTTTATTATTAAGATTCATGCAGAATTTCATTGTCATTCCTTAGCATCTGATGGAACTTTATCGCCAAAGGAAGTAATAAGAGAAGCTAAAAAAGCTAACATTTCTTTAATAGCCTTAACAGACCATGATATAACATCTGGTCTTGATGAAGCTATGGAAGAAGCTAAAAAATTAGATATAAAATTTATTCCTGGAATAGAATTAAGCTGTGAGCATAAAGGAGCTACAGTTCATATTCTTGGATACTTTAAAGATGATACTTATAAAGGAGAAAAGTTTCAAAGTTTTTTAAGAGAACTTAAAGACTCTAGAATAAATAGAGCAAAAAAAATTGTTGAAAACCTAGATAAGTATTTTGACATAAAATTAGATTATAAGGATGTGTTAGCTAAAGGAAAAGGTGTAGTAGCTAGACCCCATATAGCACAATGCATAGTAGATGCTGGTTATCCTTATGACTGGGAATACATATTTGATAATTTTATAGGAAATGATAGCAAAGCTTATGTTCCTAACAAAAAAGTTTCTGTAGAAGAAGGTATAAATATTTTAAAAGAAAATAATGCCATTACAGTTCTTGCTCATCCAAAACTTATAAAAAAAGTTCCTGTAGAGGAAGTAATGTCCTTTCCCTTTGATGGCATAGAGGCTATTTATTATCAAAATACTAAAAAAGATACTGATTTCTTTATATCTTATGCAGTTCATCATGACCTTCTTATAACCTGTGGTTCTGACTTTCATGGAGACCATGAAGGAGATGAAAGACATGGTCATATTGGATGTATGAGCATTCCTGTTGAATATGTTGAAAAATTTCTAGAAAAATACAATTCACAATAATTTAATTAATAATTAAAATAATGGTAATATGGTTTAAATGCCAAATTACCATTATTTTTTTAAATTTTTAGAGAATATAATATTTTATTAAAAAAACTATTTACATTTCATTGAAAAAGAATATAATTTAATTGTAGGTATTAATTAATAATTAATATCCATTAATGGCGATTGTTATAATTTTAACATATATTAGGTGGTGTTTTTAATGAATTATTTAGAAGTAAAAAAAGATATTTACTGGGTTGGTTCTTTAGACCCAGAATTAAGAGTTTTTGATATTATTATGTACACTCCTTATGGAACTACATATAACTCTTATGTAGTTAAAGGTAGTGAAAAAATAGCTGTTTTTGAAACAGTAAAAGAAAAATGTTTTGAAGATTATTTATCAAAACTTACTAGTTTAGGAGTAGACCCTAAGATGATAGATTACATAGTAGTAGATCATACAGAACCTGACCATGCTGGCTCTGTTGAGAAATTACTTGAATTATCTCCTCAAGCTAAAGTTATTGGTACAATGCAAGCTATAGAATTCTTAAGAGATATAGTTAATAAAGACTTTGAATATATAATAGTTGGAGATAACGACACTATTTCATTAGGAAACAAAACTTTACAATTTATCTCTGCGCCATTTTTACATTGGCCAGATTCAATGTATACTTATATTCCTGAAGATAAAACATTAATAACTTGCGACTCTTTCGGAAGCCACTATTCTTGTGAAGAGGTATTTAATGACTTAGTACCTAATGAAGAAGAATATTTAGATGCCTTAAGATATTACTATGATTGTATCTTCGGACCATATAAGCCATATGTTTTAAAAGCTATTGATAAAATTAAAGATTTAAATATAGATTTAGTTTGTCCAGGTCATGGTCCTGTACTTAGACAAGATCCTTGGAAAGTAATAAACACTTACAAAGAGTGGAGTACTCCTGTAAAACCTCAAATAAACGGAGATAAAAAAGTTACAATTCCTTATGTATCAGCTTATGGATATACTAAAGAATTAGCTGAAGAAATTGCAAAAGGAATTCAATCTGAACATAACGTAGAAGTTAAATTATATGATTTAACTTATAGCAAACAAGAAGATGCTTTAGCTGATATTGTAGATTCTAATGGTATCTTATTTGGTTCACCAACAATAGTTGGAGAATTATTACCTCCTATTAGAATTTTATTAGCTAACTTAAACCCTGTAATTCACGGTGGAAAATATGCTGCTGCCTTTGGTTCTTATGGTTGGAGTGGAGAAGCTGTTCCTAGAATAGAAGCTAGATTAAAAGAATTAAAAATGAATATATTTGGACCTGGCTTAAGAATTAAATTCAAACCATCAGTAACCGAATTAAAAGAAGCCTTTGAATTTGGTAGAGATTTTGCAAGAACTATGTTTGGAGAAAAAGAACTTGATTATTCACCAAACCATGCAACTGAAACTAAGGAAATATTAACTGGAAACGGAAAAACTAGATATTGGAAGTGCTTAGTTTGTGGTGAAATCTTCGAAAGTCCTGTTTGTCCTGAGGTTTGTCCTGTTTGTGGTGCTGGAAAAGAGCAATTCATTGAAGTAGAAATGGATGTATTTGAAAAGAATGATACAGATGATAACTTCGTTATAGTTGGTAATGGTGCTGCTGGTTTCTATGCTGCTAAAACTATAAGAGACATAAATAAAAAAGCTACAATTAAATTACTTTCAAGTGAAGAAGTATCATCTTATTCAAGACCTAACCTTTCAGATCTTTTAAATGAAGAAATGAATATAGATACTTTCTACTTAGAAAAAGCTTCTTGGTATAAAGAAAATAATATAGAAGAATTATTAGGTGTTACTGTAAAATCTATAGATAAAGAGGCTAAAAAAGTAATCTTAACAGATGGTACTGAAATACCATATACTAAACTTATCTTAGCAAATGGTAGTCATAACTTTATACCACCATTTAAAGTTAAAAATAATTCTGAAGAAATAACTTTAAATAGTGAAAATATCCATACATTAAAAGGAATCTACTCAATCAAAGACTTAAAAGATACTTTTGATGTAAAAGAAGATATGAAAGAAGCTAAGAAGGTTGTAATAATAGGTGCTGGTCCTTTAGGCTTAGAAGCTGCTTGGGAAATGAAACTAGCTGGCTTAGATGTTACAGTAGTTGAATTCTTACCAAACCTTATGAACAATCAATTAGACCAAGAAGGTGCTGATATCTTTAGAAAACAAGTTTCAGACTGTGGAATAAACTTTATAACATCAGAAGAATGTAGTGAAATAATAACTACTGATGGTAAATTAACAGCTGTAAACTTAAAGAGCGGAAAAACTCTAGATGCTGATATACTTTTAGTTTCAACAGGTATTAGAAGCAATATAGCTTTAGCTAAAGAAGCTGGTATAGAATGTAACAGAGGAGTTATTGTTAACGAAAAGATGGAAACAAGCATTAAAGATATCTATGCTTGTGGAGATGTAGCTGAATTTAGTGGAGTTGTTTATGGTAACTGGCCTGCTGCTATAGAAATGGGTAAAACTGCTGGTGCTAATGCAACTGGAGCTGAAAAAACCTTTGAAGACTTTACACCATCTATAATATTAGATGCTTTAGGAACTCATGTATTCTCAGCTGGATTAATTAGATTTAATGACCCATCTTATGAAAAAATAAGTTCTAAAGATGAAGCTAAAGGAAATTACACTAAGTTATTCTTCAAAGATAACATCTTAGTTGGAGGAATTATAGTTGGTGATACTGCTAAGGCAGGACAAATTATAATTGCAATAGATAGTAAATTATCTAAAACTGCAGCTTTAGCAAGTAATCTTCTATAAAAAATAAAAAATAAAAAAAGTGACTAAAATAGTCACTTTTTTTATTTTTAATCTTTACAAACTTTCCTTATAAGCTTCTAAAGCTTTTGCAAGTTGATCTGGACAAGAAGTTCCCTTGCCACCACAATCTATTCCTTTTAATCTTAAAATAGCTTCTTCAATATTCATTCCTTCTACAAGCTTTGAAAGGCCAATCAAATTTCCAGGACAACCATTTAAAAAAGTAACATTTTTTACTTTGTCATCCTCAATATCAAAGTTGATTTCCTTAGCACAAACTCCTTTAGTCTTATAATTCATAAGTAAAACCTTCTCCTATCCATTTTAACTTACAAGGATAAAACTATTTTTATAATAAAGCTATAACTTCAATTTCAACCTTAGCATCCTTTGGTAATTTAGCAACCTCTACAGCACTTCTTGCTGGTTGATTTTCTTTAAAATAAGTTGCATAAACTTCATTCATTTTTGTAAAATCATTCATATCACTTAAAAATACAGTAGTTTTTATTACTTTATCCATTGAAGTTCCAGCTTCTTCTAATATAGCTTTTACATTTTTTAAAGATTGAGCTGTTTGTTCTTCAATTGTTTCAGCCATTAAACCAGTTTCTGGGTCTAGTGGAATTTGTCCTGAAGTATAAACTAACTCTCCTATTTTTACTCCTTGTGAATAAGGACCTATTGCACCAGGTGCCTTATTTGTTTTTATGATTTCTTTTTCCATATAAAACATCTCCTCTTCTTCAATACAAAAGTTTAATCTCACAATTTAATTTTAATACAGTAGCACCCTAAATTCAACGTATTATCTACTTATCTTTCTCATTTTCTAAATTGTTTATATTTTGGTCTAAAGTTTTTAACTCATTGTTCTCTTTTAAATTATTTCCCTCTATATTATTATTTAAAATTCCTCCCATAACTAATATAGATAATATTAAGGTAACTATTTCATTATAATTTTTCGGCAAAATACTTATATTAAATCCCTCTAATATTAAAGGAATAAGTGCAAAAATAGCTAACCATAATCTATAATTTTTAAAAACACTATAATTTTTCATAAAACTCTACCATTTTATTATTACACTTTATAATATTCCATTTAAGATTTTATTGTTATTTAAATTAAAAACTCATTTTCTAAAATTATTTCAATAATAATTTTAAGAAAATGAGTTAACAACTAACTTTTACTATATATCTGCCATTATAAGTTTAGCACTTTCAGTATTTGTAGCTAAAGGTACTTTATAAACATCACAAAGTCTAAGTAATGCACTAACATCAGGTTCATGAGGTTGAGCTGTTAGTGGGTCTCTTAAAAAAATTACCATATCAACATCATGATTTGCTACCATAGCTCCTATTTCTTGGTCTCCACCTAATGGGCCACTTTTACATCTTTTAACTTCCAAAGATGTATTTTGCATAATTTTAAGACCAGTAGTTCCTGTTGCAACTAGTATATGTTTACTTAACTTATCTTCGAATTTTTTTGTAAGCTCTATCATTTCTTCTTTTTTCTTATCGTGTGCAATTAATGCTATTTTCATCTTACTCTCCCCTTTTTTCCAAAGCAAAATAAATTTATAATATTTATTGCTTTTTTAAAAATTTACTTCTGTTTTTAAACATTTACATAAATAATTATATAATAAATAACTATATTTTAAAATATAAACTAAGTTAAAAATAGATAAATTATATTATTAAAATTTAAAATAAAAAAGCACTATATAAAATATAGTGCTTTTTTTATTTTATGCTTCTTCAAAGAAAGCTCTATAGCATTTTTTAGTTTCATATAAATCAGCTTTAGAAGCAACTTCTAAAGGTGCATGCATATTTTGTAATGCTACTCCACAATCTATAACTTGCATATTGTATTGAGCTAAAATATAAGCGATTGTACCACCGCCTCCTTGGTCAACCTTTCCAAGTTCTCCTGTTTGCCATACAACATTATTCTTATCCATTATTTTTCTTAAATGAGCTATATATTCTGCATTAGCATCATTGCATCCTGCCTTACCTCTAGCACCTGTATACTTGCTAAATACTACTCCATGGCCAAAGTATGCAGTATTTTTCTTTTCACATACAGATGGATAATTAGGATCAAAAGCAGCTGTAACATCTGCTGATAACATCATTGAGTTTTGAAGACATCTTCTAAGCTTTAACTCAGAGTATTCTTCTTTTCTATCCATAAGTTCTGCAATTACATTTTCAAAAAATCTAGATTGCATTCCTGTAGCCCCTACACTACCTATTTCTTCTTTATCCACTAATAAAGCAACACAAGTTTTATCAACTTCACCTAATTCCATTAAAGCTTCAGCTGAAGTATAAGAACAAATTTTATCATCATGTCCATATGCTAAAATCATACTTCTATCTAAACCATAATCTCTAGCTTTACCAGCTGGAACAATTTCTAGTTCAGCAGATACAAAATCCTCTTCAGTTATACCATATTTTTCATTTAATAAAAGAAGAATATTAGCCTTAACAGCTTCTTTTTCCTCTCCTTCTTTTAAAGGCATACTTCCAACTAAAACGTTTAAATCTTCTCCTTCTACTACTTTAGCACCTTTTTTCTCTAATTGGTCTGCTGATAAATGTACTAAAAGATCTGAAACTCCTAAAACAGGGTCCTTTTCATCTTCACCTATATTAATACAAACCTTACTTCCATCTTTTTTAACAACAACTCCATATATAGCAAGAGGTGTAGTTACCCATTGATATTTTTTTATTCCACCATAATAATGAGTGTCTAAAAAGGCTAATTCTGAATCCTCATATAAAGGATTTTGTTTAACATCTAATCTTGGTGAATCTATATGTGCACCTATTATTCTTAAACCTTTTTCTAAAGATTCATGTCCTACTTTTATTAATGTTATAGTTTTATCCATATTTACAGAGTAAAGCTTATCCCCAGATTTAACCTTTTCTCCCTTTTCAATAACATCACATAAATTTTTGAATCCCTTTTCTTCAGCTTCTTTTCTTAAAACCTTTACGCATTCTCTTTCAGTTTTTGCAATAGACATAAAGTTTTTGTATCTTTCTCCTAAAGAAAATACTTCTTCTAAATCTTTTTTGTCATATTTTGTCCAAGCATTTTCATATTCTTTTTTTAACTCTTCTATACTTTTCATATTATAGCCCTCCTAATTATTTTATTTTATAACTTAATTCTATATTTTTGGTAATATTTTGTCAAACTATAGAAACTTTCTTAATTTAAAAATTAAGATTAAAAATAAGGCTGTAAAAAAAAGCATACCAATTAAGGTGTAGAATCCATATGGTGAGCTTTTAAATGGTATAAAGTCAAAACTCATAGAAAATATAGCTGTTATTAATTCTAAGGGTAAAAATATAGCTGTTATTATGGTGAAAACTTTCATAAGGTCATTGGTCTTATTAGCTAACTCAGATTCATAAGCTTCTCTTACAATAGCTAACTCTTGAGATAAATTATCTAAAGAAAGTATTAGCTTTTCTATTTTACTATTTATATTTTTAAAATATGCCTTATTATTCTCTCCTATAACTTTATTTTCATCTATTATAAGAGTATCACCTATATACCTTAAAGGTTTTATAATCTTTCTAAGCTTAAAAACCTCTCGTCTTATAAATAATAAGGAATTTAACTGCTTATTTTCAGTACTTTTAAGAATTTCTAATTCAATTTTATCCCCTTCAATTTCTAAATTTGATATTATATTATAGTTATTTATTATTATCCTATCTAAGATATAGTAAAGAATTATAGATGCTTTTTTATTTTCCTTAAATAGTTGACAATTTTTTTCTTCTTTTATATCCTCTATTAATTCATATAAAAGAGAAATTTTACTTTTATAAAGAGTAATAATAAAGTCTTTTCCTAAAAATATATCTAATTCTTTAGAGATTATTTGCCTTTCTATTTGTTCTATTATATTTATTAAAATAAAATTATAGTCCTTAAAAGAATCTATTCTCTGCTCTTGTTTATAATCAATACATTCCTTTATACATTCATAAGAGAAATTTTTTTCTAAAAAGCTAACTTCATCTTCCTCCATTAGTATCCATACATTACACTCTCCCCTTTTCCACTCCTTAAGTATTTTAAAATTTTCCTCAATATTAAATATAACCATATCATCACCTTTATTTTTGATATGGTTATATTCTTTGTTTTTTTATTAAATTTTACTCTCATTTTCCATGCTATCTAGCATTCTTTTTTCTATAATATCAACAGGAGAAACATCTGACATTCTTTGATATCTATAATTTGCAGCAGCTGCTTCTATAATTACAGCTATATTTCTACCTGGTCTTATAGGAACCCTTAACTTTTTAACCTTAACACCTAAAATGTCTTGATATTCATCGTTTACTCCTAATCTATCATAATCTCCATCATCTTTCCAATGTTCAAAATGAATGATTATTTTTATTTTTTTAGAAGTTAAAATTGAACTTAGTCCATATAAAGCTGATACATCTATTATACCCATACCTCTAACTTCAAGCATTCCAAAAGTTATCTCTGGAGACCTACCTATTAAATCCCCATCAATTTCTTTTATATCTACAGCATCATCAGTTACTAGTCTATGACCTCTTTTTATAAGTTCAAGGGCTGTTTCACTTTTACCAATTCCACTTTCCCCTGTAATTAACATACCTATACCATATACATCAACAAGAACCCCATGAAGTCTTGTTTCAGGCGCCATTTTATCTGATAAATACATTGTAATTTTACTTATAAATTTAGTAGTTACCATGTTACTTCTAAGAATCCATAAGTTTCTTTTCCTTGCTGCCTTTAACAGTTCTTCATGTATTTCTAATTCTCTAGTTATAATAAGACAAGAAATATCAAAGGAAAAAAATTTATTCAATCTTTTTTTTCTAAGGTCTGGAGACATATCTTCTAAAAAGCTCCATTCAGCTTTCCCTATAACTTGAATTCTCTCAGGAGCAAAATAGTTATAAAATCCTGCTAATTGAAGTCCTGGTCTGTTTACATCACAAACATTTATAGGAACATTTTCTTCTCCAACTTGCACTACCTCTAATTTAAAATCCTTTATTAATTTCTCTATTGTAACACCCACAAAAATCACCCTTAATTTTTCTTATTTTTCGGCTCAATTCCCTTTAATTGTTCTCTTAAATTACATTTAAATCTATTTATATATTCTCTTCTAAGTTCTTCTCTTTCTTTGTGTTCTTCTTCTGATAATCCTTCTTCTTTATGTTTTTTATGTAGTTCATTTATTCTTTTTGTTAATTCATCTATGTTCATCTTTAATCTCCTTTTTAACTTTAATTTATTTATAATATTATTTTACATTTGTATCTATTTTTTAGCAACAATCTTTCTTACTAAATTAACATTTTAAATCATAATATATTAAAACTATATATATTATGTTAATTTCTTTGAAATTTTTATCTTTTTAAATTGTAATATATTTCAAATTATTTTTTTTTATCTTATAATATTTTATATACTTTTTTTAATAAAGAAAGAACTTAATATTCTAATTAATATTTTTTATTAAAGGTGATGAATTATGAATAAAATAGCTTTAAATTTTAAAAACATGACAAATTCAGATAAAGTTAAATTTATAAATAATTCCTTAGTTTTAGATGGCATTAACCTAAATGAACTTTCAAAAAATCTAAATCTATCCCAAACAGATATAGTTATTTTTATGAAAAAAGAAGGTTTTTTCTTTGATAATACTGAAGGATATTTTAAAAAAGATAAAGATATTCCAACCTTAATAAATATGGAACCTTTAAATTTATATAATACAGATAGTTCTATAAATAAAAATTATAAAAAGAGAGAAGATGTACAATCTATTATAGATTCAATAAATGAAAAATTAAATATAAAAGAAGAAGATCCTAAATCTTTATTACCAGAGATAAAAGATATTGAAATTAATACTTCTCTTAAAGAAGAAAATACTATAAAATCTTATGAAAACATTAAAATTCCTAGAATTTCAAGAAGTGAAAGATTAAGAAAAAAAAGAAATAAAAATATATTTCTTAAGTTTATTTATTTTTTCAAAAATAAATTTAAGAAAAAAAACTCTAAAAAAGAAAATCTTATAAATGATAAAAAAAATAATAACTCCATCTTAAAAGAAGTAGCCTTAGATAATAATTTAAATAATCAACCTTCTTTAGATAAAATAAATCAAAGTAAAATTCCTAAAGAAAAAAACAATTATTCACAGTTTAATCCTAAAAAAATTAATTCTATAAAATTACCCAAAAACTTAAAAGGAAAAATTAAAAATTTAAGGAAAAGCTATAATAATAGCGACACCTTTATTTATAATAGTGATTTATATTTTAAAGAACTAAAAAAAGAATTTTTAAATTTAAAAGAAGAAAATAACAATTCTCCTAAGGAGGAAACTAAAGTATCTTTAGAAGAAAGAGTTAGTAAACTTGAAAAGAAAGTTCAAGAATTAGAGGATTTTTTCTTAGAGATATTTCAAGAAATGTCCAAAAAATAGTATAATAGTCTGTGTCTTTTTCTTTTAATATGCTATACTAAAGTGTATTTTTTTTAAAAGGTTCACAGACTATTCTTTGTTATATGATCATAAAACTAAACTTATACTTAATTAAAATAGCTTAAAATTTGAGGAGATTTGTTATGAATAAAATTAAGCTTTTTTTAACTGAAAAAAAATTTGGTGCAATATTCTCTTTAATCACCTTTATAGCCTCTATAACTATGATTTATGTAGCCCTTAAATCAAAGCTTTTATTTGTAAATATAGTAGGATTAATTTCTAGCTTTTTCTTTATGCTAAGCTCTATAAATACAATATATTTCAATTTAAAAAATTTATAAAATAAATTAAAAATAACATTAGCTAAAGTTTTTCCATTCTATATCCAATTTCCTTATTAGCTAATTCATATCCTTCTTTTATCATTTCATCTTCACTTTTTTCTTTCCCCATAATAGAATCTATAGTAATTTGTCCTCTATCTTTAAAATACTTTTCTAATAGCATATTTTCAATATCTTTTTGATTGCATAAAGAATAATCATGGAGTATATGCTTTACATTAAAGCCAATTTTATCCAATTCTCGCCCTACTAATATACTTCTATGGCACCTAATAGGCTCTTGCATAGCCCCTAAAAGAGCTATTTTATACCCTTTATCTATTCCATCTTTAAGCCTTTCTACTCCTTTTTTAAAAGAATCTTCCTTTATAACCTTGTTAAAATCAGCATATCCTAGAGAATTATATGAAACCTTGCTTTCTCTTTTAGCTGCAAATTCTTTAGCCATATAAACATAAGTAAAACCTAATTTATTTAAAGTATTCTTAATAGTTTCTTTATTATACTGCACATTATATTTAGAATAAGGAATTCCCCTTATATCAACTACACAGTTAATATTATATTTTCTTAGCATTTCTACAAGTCTCTTTACTTCATAATTAGAATGTCCTATAGTATATATTTTCATATTAAAAATCCTCCAAAATAATTATAAAATATAATTACAATAAAAATTTTACCATGAAATTAAAAAAGGTTGTAAGAATAATCTTACAACCTATAATAAACAAATTATTATCTATTATTTCTTTGAGCTTTTCTTGCTCTTCTGCAATCTAAGCATCTTACTGGATCATTTTCAAATCCTTTTTCTTTGTAGAAAGCTTGTTCTCCCTCAGTGAATATGAAATCTGCTCCACAGTCTTTACATTTTAATGTTCTATCTGCCATTTTGACATCCTCCTTAAATTTAAAGATTTAAATGGATTAATAAAAATTTTCTTTATTCTTTAAGTTTAAGGAAAATTTTATTCATCTTTTAAAGCTTTGTATCTTATGTTTAAATTATATCATTAAAATTTTAAAATAGCAAGTTTTTATTCACTATTTTTTAACTTTTACTTTAGTGTGATAAAATTTTTAAACCTTTCTCTTACAGCTTCCTCACCCATAATTTGCATTATTGTATATAGGTCTGGAGTATTCGCTCTATGTGTTAAAGCAGCTCTTACAGCTCCTGCAACATCTGATACCATTCCTTTATATTCCTCTGGATTCTTCTTATATTTCTTTCTATCAGTAGCATATCCTAAACTTACAGCAACCTCTTTTAAATCAGAGAACCAAGTATCTTTATCTGTATTAAAATTATATGCTTTTTCATAAGCTTCTATTATTCTCTTAGCTTCTTCTAATTCTAAAGTTTTTGGAAGTTCCACATTTTCTGCTGTTTCTTTATCAAATAATTCATCAAAGAAATAAAATACCTTCTCTCTAACTTCATCCCACTTAGCAAAATCTTTTCTTGGCTTTGGACCTTCCTTATCTATATTAAATACTTCCTTCATCATTTCTTCTTTTGCTGTAACTAAATTATACATTTCTTCATCATAATCTTTTGCCCACTTTGTATATAAATCATATACTTCCTCTGGCTTCATTTTACAGATTACATCTTTACTTACATCATTTAATTTAATTAAGTCAAATAAGGCTCCACTTTTACTCATTTTGTCTAATTCAACTTTATATTCATGATAATCCTTATCTGGATTTTCAGCTCTCCACTCTTCAAAGGCTGAATTTATAATATTTAAAAGATATTCAATAACTGATTTAGATGGATATCCTTTTTCTCTATAGTAACTTACTGCACTTTCTGCATCTTTTCTTTTTGATAATTTTCTTTTTGAGCTTCCATCCATTTTCATTATTGTTGGAATATGAGCATACTTAGGTGCTTCAACTCCTATAACATCAAAAAGTTGAAGATGTATTGGAAGAGATGATAACCATTCTTCTCCTCTTATAACATGAGTAGTTCTCATTAAAGTATCATCTACTACATGAGCAAAATGATAAGTTGGAAGTCCATCTCCCTTTATTATTACTACATCTTGAAGGTTTTCAGGAAATGAAACCTCTCCCTTTATCATATCTTGAGCAACAACTCTTTTTTCAGGATTTCCTGGTGATTTCATTCTTATAACATAACTTTCACCATTTTCTATTTTCTTTATAGCTTCTTCAGGAGATAAATCTCTATACTTAGCAAACTCACCATAACAACCTGGTGTTAATTTTTCAGCAATTTGCTTTTCTCTTAAAGCTTCTAACTCTTCAGAAGTCATAAAACAAGGATAAGCTAATCCTTTTCTTAAAAGGTCTTTAACAAAGGCTCTGTATATCTCTGCTCTTTCACTTTGCTTATAAGGCGCATAAGCTCCTTTTTCTGAATTTTCTCCTGTTATTCCTTCATCAAAGTCCATACCAAAACTATGCATAGTTTTTATAGTATCATCTATAGCACCTTCAACTTCTCTCTTTTGGTCAGTATCCTCTATTCTTAAATAGAATATTCCACCACTTTGATGAGCTAATCTTTCATTTATTAATGAAGCAAAAACTCCTCCTATATGTTGAAATCCTGTTGGACTTGGTGCATATCTTAATACCTTAGCACCTTCTTTTAATTCTCTCTTTGGATACTTTTCAAAATAATATTCCGGTGTTTTATCTACCTCTGGAAATATTAAATTAGCTAAATTTTCATAACTCATTTTTTCACTTTCCTTTCTAAATTTATGTAATAAAAAAATCTCTCGTCCTAAAAATTAGGACGAAAGACTTAACTTCCGCGTTACCACCTAAATTAGTTAGATATAAAACTAACTCACTTAAAATATTTAAGGGAATTATCCCTAGACCTACTCCTTAAAGATTAAGATTTTCAGCCTAAGCTCCGAAGCTTCTTTCTATAAAATTATCTTTTAGGCTTACACCCTCCCTAAATCGCTTTAAAATAATTATTTATATACTCTTCTTCATCATAGCAATAAAATATATAATTTTAAATAACAAATTATATTATAGCAGATTATATAAAGTTGTAAATATAAATATTGACTATTTAAAGCTTTCATTCTTTTAATTTACTTTAAATATTTATATTATATTTTTACAAAGCCTAATTAATAAAATCATTCCATATTTTAAGATTTTCTTCTTTAAATAAAATTTTATATCTAACATATTCATCATTATACGAAACAGAACATAAATCACATCTAATAAACCATGCTTTTATTAAATAACTTAAACTTTTAGAATATTCCTCTAAAACTTCTATGATTTTAGGATTAAAAAGGTACTTATTATAACTTAAAATTTTATTATGATTTTCATTATAACCCTTAAGATTATCTTTAATATAATTATTATCCTCTACTTTAAACCATGTCCATAAAATATATTCATATTCTTCTAAAATAGATATAACATCTTTTTCTATTAAATATTCTTTTAAATGCCATAAAGGAATTATGTTATTTCTAAATAAATAATTATTTGCGAAAAAATCGCATTTATTTTTTAATAAGCTATAAAAAAACTCTTCCATAGAAAAATTATTATGCTTATTTTTAATTAAAAGCTTTATTATTTTATCTTTTTCACTTAAATTACTTATTCTTTCTAAGAAATAAACTAGTAAAGGAGCCTTTGTATAATGTAAAAACTCTATTTTACCATGACTTCTTATACTTCCTTCCTCCATTGGAATAATACTAAACCTAAGTGGTTCTTTTAATGTCATATATAAGTATCTAGTATATAAGTTAGCCATTTCTCTATTAAAACTTATATTTAAATTTTCCTTAAGTCCTTTTTCTAAAGATTCTAAAGATAAATTTTCATAATATGTAGCTAAGCCTTCTGTTAACCAAAGATTAGGAGGAAGATGATAGGCTCTTTCTTTTAAAATACTATCCATAAAGCTATGAAATAATCTATGAGATAACAACTGCCAGTCCCTTTTTTTATAAGGATTAAAGGTAGCACTTATAATATTTTTCCCACTTCCTCCTAAAATATATGAATTATTTTCTTCATTCTCTCTAAGTAAAACTATATTAATATTTTTTTTATTAAAACAATTTATATTAAATAACTCACAATAATATTTATAAATATTATTTATATTTTTTAAAACTATTTCTTTTTCTTCCATACTTTTCACTAAATTATTTTTAATGTCATAGTATAATTTAAGATTTCCTTCTTCATTTTCTAAAATATATTCAGAAAAAAATCCAAAGGTATAGGAAGATTTCATTATTTCATAAAAATCACTCCAAGTACCCTTTAAAAGTTTTAATTTAAAATCAGTTTCTTTAAAAGGTATAATATTTTTATAATTATCTTCCTTAAAATTCTTATTATTTAAAAACCTTATAAAAGACATAAAATCTACCTCTAAAGTAAAAGGTGATTTTTCCTTATCTTTAATTGTAAGAATTTCAACTGGAAGTAAAAATACTTGCTCTCCTAAAAAACTTATCAAATCTTCTTTTATTACTCCTATTTTTCCATGCTTTCCTAAATATCCTATGGAAACTTCATACTCTAAATTAAGTTCTTTATTTTTATTATTTATATATATAAAATTTGAATCTGAATAAAACTCTTCATTACAATTAAATTTAACTATTCTTATCTTTCCTTTATAAAACTGAAGGATACCTAAATAAGCATTTTTAATATTAAGTTTTACCCTTAAAACATCTTTTTTATCTAAAGCTATATCTATTATAAATTTTATACTCTTAGCCCCACACATCTTAAATCTCCCCATTTTAAACATCAATATTTTTAATAACTTCTCCAAGCTTATTTATATAAAGTTTTTCTAAAGGCTCAAAAATACCTTTATTTTCTAAACTTTTAGAAAGTATATAAACCTCATAATAAGTTTTGTTTTTTAAAACCTTATCTCCTAATACATAAGCTTCTAAATCTTTAATATTTAACTCAGCTTCATACAATCTTGCAAACTTTTCTATTTCTAAAACTTCCTCATTACTCATATTTAAGTTAGTTATAAGGTCATAAATTCCACTTAAAGCTTCTCCATTTTCTCCTTTTAAAACCTCTCCTCTTTTGTTTATAATAATTCTATCTACTATCCCTGTTAACTCCTCTCCCTTTACGCTTTTAGAGTATAAAGTTACTTGATAATATCTATCCTTTCCAATGTCCTTAAATCCGTCTATATTAGCTCCTAAGTCCATAAAATAAATCTTTTTCATATAATCTAGTGCATACTCTTTTACTAAATTTTTTTCCTTATCTTTTATATAAAAATCATCATATTTATTTAAACTCTTATTTAAATTAAATTTGCTGTTTAACGTATCCTCTTTTAATAAATTATCTTTGTAAATTATACCTTCACTAAAAAACAAAGTAGAAACTAAAATATTTGCTATTAAAAATCCTTTCACTTTCTAAACTCCAATCAAATTCATTTTAAGTATATTATTTACAAAATTTATATTTATTAATCATTTTATAAAATAAGATAAAAATCTAAGAATTTAAACTTTTACAATAAACTTTAAATTTTACTTTATTATAATTTAAAACTTTAACCTTTTATATTCTTAAAATAAAATAAAGTTTTAAAATATAGTAAAAATTTTATACACAAGATATATTAATATAAAGAATATTCCTAAGCATATAGCTAATTGGCATAAAGAAAATACTATAGCAAAACTTCCTAAAAATACTGAAACAATCCTCTCTATATTCCTTAATAAAATCTTAAATTTAGAAGGTTTTCCCCCATAATATCCACTACTTGAACTA
This sequence comes from Clostridium sp. TJA038, assembly GCF_058310255.1. Taxonomy (NCBI): domain Bacteria; kingdom Bacillati; phylum Bacillota; class Clostridia; order Eubacteriales; family Clostridiaceae; genus Clostridium; species Clostridium sp. TJA038. Next base: position 1,138,664 of record NZ_JBZEFA010000001.1, read on the forward strand.
TCATTGCAATCTGAAGAAGAACTTCCATAACTATATTCATCACAATCATCGGAAATATAAATATCCTCTAAATCATCCATATCATCAATATCTAAGTCATCTAAATCGTCAATATCATAATCATATCTATCTCTTAAACTTTCATAATCTATAGACTCTCTTGTACTTGGCTTTTTAGATTTATAGCTCATCCTTATCCCTCCATTTATAAGTCTATTTTAAAATACTAACAATTTATCTCTTTAAATTTATTTTATCATTTTATTTATTTTATTATATCTAAATAATTGTATTATATAACATTTTATTACATATTCATATTAAACAACTATTAAATTTAAATAAAATACTTATTACTAAATTTATAAAAATTCTAGTTCTCTTTAAACTTCTTGTTACTTAATATTTTAAAATATATAATTAATATTGAATATAGATTAGAGGTGTTTTAATGGAAAATAAAGAGCTATTAGAAGAGTGTACTCTTTGTACTAGAAGGTGCAAAGTTAATAGATTTAAATCTCTTGGAGTTTGCATGGCTAATGAAAAAATTAAGGTAGCTAGGGCAGAACTTCATAAATGGGAAGAACCACCTATTACTTTTAAAAAAGGTTCTGGTACTGTATTTTTTTCTCACTGTAATTTAAAATGTGTTTTTTGCCAAAATCATGAAATAAGTCAAGAATTTAAGGGAATTGAAATTTCAATTGAACGACTAGCTGAAATATTTTTAGAACTTCAAGAAAAAGGTGCTGAAAACATAAATCTAGTTACCCCAACTCATTATGCAGTTCAAATATTAGAAGCATTAAAAATAGCAAAAAGAAAGGGCTTAAATATTCCTATTCTTTATAATACAAATGGCTATGATACCTTAGAAACAATAAAATTACTAGATGGCTACATAGATGTTTATCTTCCTGACTTTAAATATTTTAAAGATGAATATGCCCTTAAATATTCAAAGGTTAAAAATTATAAAGACAATCTTCTTATAATTTTAGAAGAAATGTTTAAACAAGTAGGTCCTCCTAAGTTTTCAGAAGAAGGAAAACTTTTAAAGGGTCTTATAATTAGGCATTTGATGCTTCCAGGACTTTTATTCGATTCAAAAAAGATTATAGATACAATATACTCTAAATTTAAAAACAATGTATATATAAGCATTATGAATCAATATACTCCTATGCATAAATCCTGTAACTACAAAGAAATAGATAAACCTTTAAACCCTAAGCATTACGACTCTCTTATAGATTATGCACTTTCCTTAGGAGTAGAAAATGCTTTTATTCAAGAAAATGGAACTAATTCAAAATCTTATGTTCCTTCCTTTGAGTTTCAAGGGGTTTTAAAAAATAAATAAAAAAATAATTTCGTAGGAATTGTTTTCCTACGAAATTATTTTATTTAGCTTATCTATATCCTTTATTATCAAGGATTTATTACCTCTTATTTCAATTAATCCTTCCTGTTCAAAAATTGAAAGTTTTCTACTCATTGTTTCTCTGGTTATTCCACAATAGTTAGCCATATCCTCTCTATTTATAGGCAAATCTATAAATATATCTCCACTCTCTACTTTTCCATACTTCTTTTTAAATTCTTTTAGCATATAAGCTATTCTTACCTTAACATCATTAGTTACTAATTTATGAGCAAATTCCTCTGTATCTCTTAAACGATTAGTCAATGATTTTAAAACTATCATTGCAATTCTTGGATTTTCTTCTAAAATCCCTTGAACCTTCTCTTTATCTATAGCACAGACTATAACTTCATTTAAAGCAATAGCATTAAATGAAATCTCCTCTTCCTTGTTAAAAAGACTTGTTTCCCCAAAATAATCTCCTAAGGAAAATATATGTATTATCTGTTCTTTTCCTCCTTTAGTAAGCTTAGATATTTTTACACTTCCTTTACTTATTAAAAATAATTTTGAAAGCTTTTCCCCTTCATAACAGATATACTCTCCCTTATTAAAATGAAAACATGTCATTCCAGCAGCTAACTTGTCAAATTCTTCTTCTGTTAAATCCTTAAATATAGTAAGTTCCTTATTGCTAATACAATTTTTATAGCCCTTGCAATCACATTTTTTCATAAATTCTCTCCTAACTTATATTAAAACTTATAAACCTTTAATCTTTAGTATTTATTATAATATATTTATAAACTTTTTTTTACCCTTATTTTTAAGCTTTTATAATATGTAAAAAGACTTATAAAAAATATATTATTTATATTTTTTATAAGTCTTTATTTTAATACTCTAATTCTACAAGGTATAACCCCTTAGAAGGAGCTTTTTCTTTAGCCTTTTCTCTTTTTTTAGCCTCTAATATTAAAGACACCTCTTTAGGTGAAATCTCTTTAAGACCAACAGAAACTAAAGTTCCAACTATTATTCTAACCATATTTAATAAAAATCCATTTCCATTTATTCTAATTCTCAATATATTATTATTTTCTTGAAAACTTATATTGTTTATTGTTCTTAAAGTTGATTTATTTTTTGATTTTAAACTTGTAAAACTTTTAAAATCATGTGTTCCTAATAAATACTTAGCTCCTTCTTCCATACTTTTTAAATCTAATTCTTTGCTTATATGCCAAGAATATTTTCTTAAAAATACATCATGAAATTTATTATTGTCTATAACATATTCATATGTTTTTGATTTAACATTAAATCTTGAATGAAATCTAAGACTAGCTTCTCTTATATCTTTTACTCTTATATCCTCAGGTAAATATTCATTTATATATGTAATCATAAAATCTAAATCTTTATTTGAATTTGTTTTAAAATTTGCTACATAATTTTTTGCATGAACTCCTGAATCCGTTCTTCCACAACCTATTAATTGAATATCCTCCTCAAGCATCTTACTTATTAACTTTTCTAATTTATCTTGAATGGTGCTAACACTATTTCCCTTTTGATTTTGCTTTTGCCATCCCTTATACTTACTACCATCATAATCTAATATAATTTTTATATTTCTCATTCTAAAGTCCTCTCAAAGTTTTTAATTTTAGCCTTATTACTTATTCTATTTTATTTCTATGAATATATAGAGTCAACAATAAAAAAATTCTATATCTACATTAATAATAAATTAATTTTTACATAAAATATTCCTCTTTAAAAATCTTCTCTTTTATTATAAGATAATTAAATAAATATTAAGAGGTGATTTAATGAATACTATGCAAAAACTACTAAGTAAAGCTAGACAAGCCATAAATGAATATAAACTTATTGAAGAGGGCGATAAAATAGCTGTAGGTTTATCTGGTGGTAAGGATAGCTTAACTCTTTTACATATATTAAAAAACTATCAAAAATTTTCTCCAGAAAAATTTGAATTAATAGCTATAACTTTAAATCCAGGTGGCGTTGATAATTCCCCTTTACATAAACTTTGCAAGGAAATTAATGTTCCCTTTTATGAAATACAAACAGATATTCAAGAAATAGTCTTTAATGTAAAAAAAGAGAAAAATCCTTGCTCTTTATGTGCAAATCTAAGAAGAGGAGCTTTAAATGACAATGCTAAAAAATTAGGATGTAATAAAGTAGCCTTAGGTCATCACAAAGATGATGCTATAGAAACGCTTATGTTATCTATAAGTTATGAAGGAAGAATAAATTGTTTTTCTCCTAAAAGTTTTATGGATAAAAATGATTTAACTCTTATTCGTCCTATGGTATTTATAGATGAAAGCCAAATTAAAAAGGCTTCTAGGGAATATGATTTTCCTGTAATAAAAAATCCTTGTCCTGCTGATGGAAATACTAAACGAGAAGAAATTAAAAGAATTATTAGAGATTTAGATAAAAAAATACCTGGCTTTAAGAAGAATTTATTTAAATCTTTAAGAAACTCAGAACAACTTTTTATTTGGGATAAGGATGTTGTAAGAGAAATGTAAAAAAGTGTACAAGTAAATACTTGTACACTTTTATTTAAATTACTTACCAAAAACTTTTTCTTTTAACATAAGTCCAGTCTTAGTAATAGCAACTCCTCCTAGAGCTGTTTCTCTTAAAGATTCAGGAAGTGCTTTTCCTACTTGAGCCATAGCAATTACTGTATCATCAAATGGTATCTTTGATTTTATTCCAGCCATTACAAGGTCAGCTGCACAAATAGCACTTACAGCCCCTGATGCATTTCTCTTTGCACAAGGAATTTCTACAAGTCCAGCTACAGGGTCACAAACTAATCCTAAAATATTCTTAATTACTATAGCTGCTGCATTTAAAGACATTTCAGGTGTTCCTCCCATAAGTTCTACAAGAGCTCCAGCTGCCATTGCTGCTGCTGAACCACACTCTGCTTGACATCCACCTTCAGCCCCTGCAAAAGTAGCATTTCTTCCTATTATAAGTCCTATAGCTGATGCTGCTAAAAGTCCATCTAGTAATTTTTCATCATCTAAGTTTAATCTTTCCTTAGCAGTAAACATTACAGCAGGAACTATTCCACAAGAACCAGCAGTTGGACATGCAATTATTTTACCCATTGATGCATTTACTTCCGATGAAGAAATAGCCATAGCCATAGCTAAAATAGCTCCATCTCCTGTAAAGGACTTTCCTGATTCTAAATATTTTTGTAATTTATAAGCGTCTCCACCTATTAAACCACTTAAAGAATAAACTTCTTCTTTTCTTCCCTTTGAAGAAGATTCTTTCATAACTTCTAAAGTTTTTCTAAGTTTTGCATAAACTTGCTCTCTAGTTAAGTTTTTATTTTCCATTTCAGATACTAAGGCATATTCACTAAGTTTAATACCTTCTTCTTTACATATTTCTAAAAGTTCTTCTCCAGTTTTTGCAACTTTCATCGGTTACTCACCATCCTCCTCTAGATTTATAAATATAACTTTCTTTATTCCGTCAATTTCTTCTATATGCTTTATTAGACTTTCATCAATTTCATTATCTATCTCTAAAGTCATTGTAGCATCCATTCCCTTTTGAGTTCTTGAAACATTCATAAATGCTATGTTTATTTCTTTTTCAGAAAGAAGCTCTGTAACCTTACTTACAGTTCCAAATTTATCATCATGACATGTAATAAGAGTTGGATAAGCTCCACTAAAGCTAGCTTCTTTTCCATTAACTTCTACGATTTCTATACTTCCTCCACCTATTGAAGAACCTAAAACCTCGCAGTGTTTACCAGATTCACATTCAATTATGAATTTAACTGTATTTGGATGGTAATCTCCTAAATCACATTCTACAAATTCATAATCTAAACCTTGTTCTTTAGCAATTTCTAAAGATCTTTTAAGTCTTTCATCATCTGGATTCATTCCTAATATTCCAGCAAGTAAAGCCTTATCAGTTCCATGACCTTTATAAGTCTTTGCAAAAGAACCATGAAGTAAGAATTTAACACTTGCTATTTTTTCTCCTGCTACAGCTCTTGCTACTTTTCCAAGTCTTGCTGCTCCTGCTGTGTGTGAGGAAGAAGGCCCAATCATTATAGGGCCTAGTATATCAAAAACACAAAGATTATTCATAAGTACACCTTCCTTTTTTTAATCATAAACTAGACGACAACATAATCATCTTTTTCTTTGTCTGCATCAACTTCTTGTACTTTGTTGTTTCTAACTTGATCTGCTGTCATTATCTTGTAATTTCTAAATAATAGATATCCTATCATACCAGCAATAACGTTTAGCACTATGATTATTGCAGCTGCAAGTAATACTTTAAGTGCTGGGTTATAAGCAAACATTACTGCGAAACCAGCTATTGGTGTTGCAGTTCCTGGAGTATTGTTAACAAGACCCATTAAAGCAACAACTATACCTGATAATGCTCCACCTATAAAGTTAGTTACATAGACCGGTATAGGGTTTGCAGAAATAATATCCGCCTGCGTAAGTGGTTCTATGGCAACGGCAATGGTATCTTTTTTACTACCAAATTTCATTTTTCCAAAGAATACGAAGTTCATGAAAGATGAACCAAATACTGCTAAAGCTCCAATTGCCATTGGAAGACCAGTTAATCCTAACATAGCTGTTAAAGCCATTGAACTTAATGGTGCTGTAGCAACTACAGTGATTATTCCACCTAGAATAATTCCCATGATTATTGGGCTAGCTGTTGATGTAGCTGTTATAACGCTTCCTATATTTTGTAGAGTTGTTTCTACAAGTGGGTTTGATATTGTAGCTATACCTCTTACAAGTGGTGCTCCTACAATGATAATAACTATTAAATCAAGTCCTGCAGGTATTTTTCTTTCTAAAAACTTAATAACAAATGATCCAAGATATCCCGCTATAAATCCTGGTAATATTCCAAACCCTGAACAAGCAAGTCCAGTTAAAACTGCATATACTGGAGATACGCCAAGAGCTAATGGTACTAAAATTGCAGCAGCAACTCCGCCTAAGCTACCGTTAGCAGCTCCAACTTCTGCTAAAAAAGGTATTTGTAAAACGTCTCCAAAGAAAGCCAGATGAAAGGCTTCAACTAGAAAGCTGGCACAAGCAGCATTTGCTAGTCCACCCATTGCTTTCATTCCATGAGGTGCTTTGTAACTAAATAAAGTAAATCCTCCTAAAACCAATAGTAACAATAATGTTCCAAATAAAATTTGCATGAAAAAATCCCCCTATGTATTTTTTTGTCTAATCTAATATTAAAATACTTTTATTAGCAAAATCATTTTACAACACAAAGTTATTTCAGAAAAGGTTTTCATGCCATTATTTACAATTTATTTTATTTATTAAATATTTATCAAAAAAATATAATAAAAGTTTATATTTAAAAGTTAAGGTTTACACCAAATAGATGTAAACCTTAACTTTTAAATATTATATATATCTGATAATTCTATTTTATAAAACTCTTCTCTATTTTCTTTTTCAGAAAAATTTATATATTGACTAAATTCGCCTTCATTTTCAATCCTTTTAACTGGAAGTTTAACTAAAACCTCAGTGCCTTCTCCTAATTCACTTTTAATCTCCATTTCTCCACCATTTATTTTAACTAGCTCATTAGCTATATAAAGACCTACACCACTACCTTCATTAATTTTTGTAAGCCTATTGCTAATTTTTTTAAACCTATTAAATAAGATATTCATTTTATCCTTAGGAATACCTATTCCCGTATCTTTAATGCTTATTATAACTTCTTTATCAGTAAAACTCATATTAACATCTATATTTCCATTTTCTTTATTAAACTTTATTGAGTTAGATAATACATTTAATAAAACTCTCTCTAAATGACTTAAATCAAAAGCAATTATTTTTTCTTCTTCTTCAGTATCAAAGGTTATATTTATCTTATTATTTTTAGCAAATTCACATATCCATAAAGTTATATCCTCAACACAACTTACTATATCATGATTTTTAATATTAATATTAAAAAATCCTGCTTCTAATTTAGTACTATCTATTAAATTGTTTATAAGCTTTAATAATCTAAATATATTTTGTTGAGCCATCTTAATGTAATTTATATATCCTTCTGAATCCGAATCTATGCTTTTTTTAAATTTCAACTCTAAAAGCTGAAGGGCACTATAAATTAAATTAACTGGAGTTTTAAATTCATGAGATATATTTGCAAAAAACTCCATTCTTAACTTATCCATTTCATGACTTTGTTCTATACTATCTGTAATATCATTAATAACTATAATTCTCCTAACTGATTTGCCAGTTTCATCCTTTACTGAATTTGCTCTAAATAAAACATTTCTAATTTCATTATCGCTTCTTATTATTCTTGCACTTTCCATAAAAAAATTGCTAAAATCAATATTATTAAACTTATGTCTATCCTCTGGATGTATCATATCTAATTTTACTATCATACTTTTTTCTTTATATAACTCTTTACAATTAATTCCATATAATTTTTCAAAAGCATTATTTACATAAATAGTTTTTTCTCCTTCTTTTATAATTACAACATCTTCTAAATAATTCAAAACCTCAAAAAACATTCTATTACTTTTTTCACTTCTATAACAATTATGATTATCACAAGGAAAACTACTACTTATTATGCCTTTATTTTCTAAATATAGATTTTCCTTATTAAAAAGACACTTATTATTTGCACACTCCTTAATTAAAGACTTTTTTATATGTAATTTTAAATTCTTTTTATCTACATATTCTTTTAAAATATTTAAAAGACTTATAACTAAAGCCTTTATTTTATCTAGTGAATTTTCTTTAGTTGTTTCTTCCTTTAGTAAACCTTTACTAAACCAAAAAACAACTAAATTATCCTCAATTAATTTTACACTTATTTTTCCACAGACCATATCTTCTAAAAAGTAATTCTTATTCTTAAATAAATATTTAAAGTCCATATTAATATTTAAAAACTCATTTAAAAACCTATTGTTGAATTCCTTTATACTAGAATTAACAACAAAAAAATCCTCCTCTTTTACTGTTCCGTAAATATACTCCATAGGACATAATTCTAATATTTGTTTAAAATTTAAATCTGTCATAATAGTATAACTCCCCTTTAAGTTATGTAAAATATTAAAAACCAAAGCAATCTTTCCCTTTATTTACTCTCTATTATAGGCATTTTTACACTTTAAAACAATATATTAAATTTATTTTAATTATGTAAAAATATGATAATTAATAAATTTATATATTAAATTTTATATTAAGTCAAGCTTAAATAAATTCATTTTGTACTAAATAATAATTATATTTATTTCATTAATAATTCATTACTTTAATAATATTTACTCTTTACCCCAAAATTACAAAAGAGTATAATTAAGACAATACAAGTATTTAATCAATAAAGTTTATTTACTGATTTTTATTTGTAAAATAAATAATAAAAATTTTTAAAGAGGAGGTAAAAAAATGAGTAAGAAGACTAAGAAGAAAAAGTTTTCATTTCCGACGGCCTTTACTGTGCTATTTATTGTTTTGATATTTTCAGCTGTTTTAACTTACTTAATTCCTGCAGGGTCATATTCTAAATTGTCCTACAATGAAGAAGAACATACTTTTATTGTTACTAATCCCCAAGGAGAAAGTACTAAAGAAGCTGTAAGTCAGGATACCTTAGACAAGCTTGGTGTAAAAATAGACTTAGATAAATTTACTGATGGAAGTATAAATAAGCCTATTGCTATACCAAATACTTACGAAAGGGTTACACAAAATCCTCAAGGTATTGCTGAAATAATTGAGGCTCCAATACAAGGAACCTACGATACAATAGATATCATAATGTTCGTTTTAATAATTGGTGGAGTAATAGGTGTTTTAAATGCAACTGGTGCATTTAACGCTGGTATAGCTAGCCTTTCAAAGCTAACTAAGGGTAAGGAATATATCCTTATAATACTACTATCAATTATAGTAGCACTTGGTGGTACTACATTTGGTTTAGCAGAAGAAACCATTGCCCTGTACCCGATTTTACTACCCATATTCCTAGCCTCTGGCTATGATGCCATTGTTTGTATAGCTACCATATATATGGGTTCCTCAATAGGTACAATGTTTTCAACTGTCAACCCATTCTCATCAGTAATAGCATCAACTGCTGCTGGAATAAGCTTTAAAGAAGGTCTTAACTTTAGAACTATAGGATTAGTTTTAGCTACAGCTATTGTTATAATTTATATCCTTAGATATGCTAAAAAAGTTAAAAACGATCCTACTAAATCACTTGTTTATGACCAAAAAGAAGAAATCGAAAAGAAATTCCTTCATGATGCTAACACAGAGGCTCCTAAATTTACTTGGAGACTTAAGCTTATGTTATTAATATTTGCTTGTTCTTTCCTAGTACTAGTTTACGGAGTTTCATCTAAGGGTTGGGGCTTCATACAAATGACTGCTCTATTCTTAGTAGTTGGAATAATCCTAGGTGTTATATCTGGAATGGGAGAAAAGAAATTTGTAAATACCTTTATAGCAGGTGCAGCTGACTTAGTTGGTGTTGCTCTTGTAATAGGTGTTGCAAGATCTATAAACTTAATACTTGAAAATGGTAAGATTTCAGATACATTACTTTATGTTTTCTCAAACGGAATACAAGGTATGGATAAAAACATCTTTATAATCTTAATGCTTGTTATATTCATAATCTTAGGATTCTTTATACCATCATCTTCAGGTCTTGCAGTTTTAGCAATCCCAATTATGGCACCTCTTGCAGATACTGTTGGATTATCTAGAGATGTTATAGTTAGTTCATATCAATTTGGACAAGGTTTAATATCCTTCATAACACCGACCGGATTGATTTTGGCAACTCTGGCAATGGTAAATATAACCTACAACAAGTGGTTGAAGTTTATTATGCCTCTAATGGGAATAATAGCTGCCTTCGCAGCAGTATTACTATTAATACAAGCGAACTTTTAAAATTATATTAAACATTTAAAAATTAAGTCCTATAAGATAATTTTATCTTATAGGACTTTCTTTATATATCTTGATTTTTAATTATATACTTTATTTTTAATTTAAAATTATAAATTAAAAATAAAAAAGGAATTTCTAGAAACCTTTCTAGAAATTCCTTTTAAAAATAATTTTTAAATAAATTAAAATTACCTATAACTAATTTTCTTCTTTTAATTCACTCATAAACTCTTGAGCTTTTATCTTTAGTGGACTATCATCTTTAAGCTTTTGTAGTCCTATACTTAAGCCTTCCTTGTCAATTACTAATCCATCAGTAGGAATATACCATTTTACTCTTCTACAATGTTGCATAGGTAATTCATCTAATCCTACTTTATTAAATATAGGTTCAAATCTATAAGGGCTTGTTACTTTTCCAGCTGCTACAATAGTAAAACTTCCATCTCTTGAATTTATTTGTTTTAAGATAAGCACATCTCCAACCTTAACTTCCTCTGCAAATCTTTTTATAACAGCTCCATCCTTTTCTAAAAGTTCATATTCTTCCTTATTATCAAAGTAATCACCTATATTTCCAGGACCAACAATTGCTACTCCTAAATCAAAGAATATATCTATTAAATTTGTATTTCCTATCTCTGCTGATATTTGCCAATAATTCATAATTATTACCTTCTTTCATTTTATTAATTATACATAATAAATAAAGTTATCAACAAAGTTAATATTTCTTCCTATTTAATTATACTCCTTTAATTTATTTTTGTTTAGCCCTTATATTCCCCTACGCTCTTAAATAATCACAGGTATATTTTATAACTTCCATTATTCTATTTAATTCACTCTCTTTATTTGATTTTCTCCAAACTGATTTATAATCATAAAACCAAAGCTCTAATTCCTTAGCTAAATTATTTTTATTAATTTCTATTAAGCTTTTTTTATTAAATTCTCTTTCAAGAATTACCATGAAAATTTTATTTAAAATTTCTAAGCCCTTTGAAGATAAGATAAATCCTTGAATAGCTTCCTTGTTTTCTACCTCTTTAAGCATTCTTATAAAATCTTTTCTTACCTCTATAGAAGTATTATATCCTTCTAAAAGCTTTAAAGTATCTATATTTTTAATTTCTTCTCTTGTTTCCTCTCTCTTATTAAATTTTTCTTTCCATCTAACAAGTTCTCCCCATCCTGCAACTTGATTTTTAGATAACTTATTCATTAAAGAAACTACATTTATAGCCTTATCTCCAAACTCCATAATTGATATTGATTTAAAGACTTCATTAAAATCTTCTTCCCTTGGATTCCATGAAAGACTAGCTCCATAAATCATAGATGGAATTGAATTTTCTAATAAATTTATATTTCCATAATCGCCCCAGTTTGTATTTAAAACTCCTATAGCTCCATATTTTATTCCATGGTTAACCATTCTTCTTATATTACTAAAGGAACCTTCTATAAGATTCATAAGCATATTCCATCCGCAAACGCCAGGACAAACATATTGAACCTTATTATTTTCAGCTATAATTCTTGGTGCTACATCATTAGCTTGAGGATGATAATTCCAAGTTAAACAAGTTAAATCCTCTGGTATATATTCTAAAAGTTCAGGATATCCAACTATAATATCTCCCCAAAACATAACCTTTTTATTAAATCTCTTTGCAATGTTATAAACCTTATTTAAAAATTCAGTATATATTCTTCCAACACCTAATTCTTCTGCTTTATTCTTACTTTTTCCTCTTCCTAAATCAAAGGTTTCATCACAACAAATATTAAATTTATCTGAAGTAAATAAAGGAATAAATTCTAAAAGCATTGATTCAACTAGCTCTAAACTCTTAGGATTTGTAACATCTAAGGTGTGATGAGCCATTCTATCTACAAAGGAATACTCACAATCTATCTCCTCTAATTCACAAAGTTCTTTAAAGGACTTACTTCTTAAAACTTCATATAAATGTCCAAAGGTAGATAAAGACGGTACAAGCTCTATGTGCCTTTCTAAACAATATTTATCTAATATTAATATTTCTTCTGAAGTTAAAGGGTCCTTATCCATCCAAACTTCACTCATTCCCTTAAAAGCAAAGGTATGTTCTATATATAATTGAAGTTGATTTATTTTATAAAAAGCTGCTTTATCTACTAATTCTTTTAAAGTCTCTAAAGTTGGTACCATACCTCTTGTTACATCATGATAAAAACCACGATATTTAAAATATGGAGAATCTTCTATTATCATACTTGGAATACAAGCACCAAACTCTCTTATAAGTTGTCTTAAACTTTGACATCCATAAAAAAGTCCCTTATCCATTCCCTTTATTATTATTTTATCTTTATTTATTTCAATCTTATACTCTTCCTCTTCTTCAAATTGAACCTTTTGAAAAATTATTGAATTATTATAATCCTTTTCAATAAATAATTTATTTATATTAAGGTTATATCCTAAGGAATTTTCTATTTCCTCTTTAAGTATTAATGCAGAGTTTAAATTTTCAAAGGATAACTCACTACTTAAAATAATTTCTGTATCTCTTTCTATGAAGAACTCTCCTTCTTTATTTAAAATGTTTTTTGGTCTCGGTATTAAATGCATATATTATTCCCCCTAATAAACCCTTTACTTTAAAAAAGATTTTTATATAATAATTATAAAGAATTTAAATGTTTACTATTATTATATAAAATTACTTTTTATCTTTAAGTAATAATTTTGCCATTTTTTAATACAATATTGCTTTCAATTAAGGAGGTTTTATGAAAAATTATATATACGAAAATCATTGTCATAAGGACTTAAAATTCCCTATAATATTTCATTGTGATATTTTAGATGATAATAGACCTAGCTATTTTATGCATTATCATGAAGGTTTAGAAATATTATTTTTTTTATCTGGTGAGGCCTTAGTTTACTGCAACAATAAAAAAATAAATATTAAACCCTTTAATACAGTTATTGTAAACTCAAAAGAACTACATTCTATAGAAAAAAAATCCTCTTTTTGTAAGTATTATTGTCTTATTATAGACAATAATTTTCTTAAAGAGAATTTAAAAAACTTTACTGATTTTAAGCTTGAAAACTTAATTGATGATTTATACATAAAAGAAAATTTTGAAAAAATAGAAGCAGAGTTTACCAATCAAGACCTTTACTTTAAAGAATCCATAAAAATAAAAATTTTAGAAATGCTAATATATCTTAAAAGAAAGTATTCAAATAATAATATAAACCTCTTACCTCTTAAGGAAAACAATAAAATTTTAATGGTAAAAAATATAATAAGTTATTTAAATGATAATTTTAAAGAGGATATTTCTATAGAGGATATCTCTAGACATGTATCCTTTAGTAAATATTATACCTGTCGTGTCTTTAAAGAATTAACAGGTAAAACTATCTTAGATTATACAAATAATTTAAGATGCCTCAATGCAAGAAATTTAATAATTTATAATGGATATACAATTTCTGAAAGTGCCTATAAAAGTGGCTTTAATAATTTATCATATTTTTCTAAAACCTATAAAAAACACTTGGGAAAATTACCTTCTGAAGAAAAATTTACATAAATTAAGCATTATAAAGTAAATTCAAGATACTGCAATCTATTATTAATAGACTACTAATTTCTATTAATAATTTTTATAAATTAGTTTGATTAATTTTCCTTTTAATAATACAATTATTTTATAGAAATAATTAAAAGAAGGTGTACATATATGTTAAGTGAAAATTTATTAAAAAAACTTAATGACCAAGTTAATTTTGAATTCTATTCCTCATATACTTATTTAGCTATGGCAGCTTATGCTGAATCAGTAGATTTAAGTGGTTTTGCTAACTTTTTTAGAGTTCAAGCTCAAGAGGAATTATTCCATGCAATGAAGTTTTATGACTATATATTCCAAAAAAATGGTGTTGTTGAATTAGAGCAAGTAAATAAACCTAGAGTTGAATTTGCTAATATTATTGAAGCCTTTGAAAAGGGATATGAGCATGAACAATTAGTAACAAGCAGAATTTATGCTCTTGCTGATATAGCTTTTGAAGAAAAAGAACATGCTACTATGAGCTTATTAAAATGGTTTATAGATGAGCAAGTTGAAGAAGAAAATAACTTCCATTCATTATTAAAGAAAGTTAGAAGATCAGAAGGCAACCCTGCAGCTTTATATATGATGGATGAAGAATTAGCTTCTAGAGTGTTTACTCCTCCTGTAGCTACTAAATAATAAAGAGAAGCAAAATTGCTTCTCTTTATTATTTTAAAATAACTTCATTCTTTCTTCTCTAGCTCTTTTATTTATATAATTTACAAATCTCATTTTAAACCTTTCAAATTCTTTTAACTTAAAAAAGTTATTTAAGTCAAAGGTTAAAAATAAAGTATCTACAATTAAATATCTTAAATCATTTAAATTATCCTTGTCCTTTTCATCCACTTCTAAAGTATCAGTTTTAATCTTTAAATCCTCTATAGATTTTTGAAAACTTTCTAATTTACTAAGTATAAAATCATGACTAAAGCCTTCAAAATTTTTATTTATTATCTCCTCTATAAAATTTACGTAATTTTTATTTATTTCTTTATAGTCGTCATAAATATTTATTAATTCCATCTCTCCACCTCATAGAAAACTAATTCATCTTAAACAGTTTAAAACTTTCTTTATAAATTATAACTAAGCTAAATATTTTTGTCTAATTATATAACTTTTTAAAATTATCTTCTTAATTAAACTAAACAATGCATATAATTTTTTGCTTCTTCCCCTTTAACTAAATAAGATTGTCCTTTTGAACAAAAAATAGAAGTTGATGTATAATCCATATCTGCATTTTTATCATAAGCTATTTTCTCAATAACCTCTTCTTCATTATGACAAAGCCCATATCCATAAAACTTAAGAGAAAGTCCCCCTTTTCCCTTAGTAAAGGATTGAAATTCTAAACCATAATTTATAAAAGTAGATACAGGTCCTATTCCTTCAATTATAGCTCTTTCTTCTCCTATAATAGGCTCCTTAAAATTTCCATGCATTTTTTGAATATCAGTCATTACTCTTCCTATTAAGTTTATATCAACCTCTATTTTAAATTTGTAATAAGGTTCTAAAAGTTTGTTTTTAACACTTTCTAAGCCTTGTCTTAAAGCCCTCTTTGTAGCTTCTCTAAAATCTCCTCCAGAGGTGTGTTTATTATGAGCTCTCCCTGTTAATAAAGTTATTTTAATATCAGTAATAGGAGAGCCTGTTAATATACCTTTGTGCTCACATTCAAATATATGTGTCTTTACTAAATTTTGATTTCCAATTGTTAAATCATCTGTATGACACTTATTTTCAAATATTATTCCTGAATTTCTTTTTAAAGGCTCCATTTTTAAATGAACTTCTCCATAATGTCCTAAGGGTTCAAAATGACCATATCCTACTACCACTTCTTCTATTGTTTCCTTATACAAAATCTCTGGTGTTCCAAAATCTATCTCTTCATTAAATCTATCTTTTATAACTTCCTTTAAAACCTCTAGTTGAACCTTCCCCATAATATTTATATGAATTTCCTTTAATCTTTCATCATAAGAAAGGCTTAGAGTATTATCTTCACTTTCTAAAATTTTAAACCAAGAAAGAACTTCCTTTTGATTTAACCCTTCCCTATATATCACCTTAGCCTTTAAAGTTGGCACCATATCATAAGCTTTAATATCCTCTATTGAAATTCCATTTCCAGCTTCTAAAGACTTTATTCCTACAATAGAAAATACATCTCCTGCATAAACTTCCTTTACAAGGTCATATTTACTTCCATTATATATTCTAATTTCATTTATTTTTTCTAAAACTTCTTTAGTTTCTTTTAAATATGCAATTTCTTCTTTAGTTTTTAACTTTCCTTCTAAAGCTTTTATAAAGGTTAATCTGTTTCCTTTTTCATCATGCTTTATTTTAAAAACTCTTCCCTTAAATTTTCCTTTCTTATCTTCATAATTAGTAAAAGTTAATTTATGAAAACACTTTATAAATTCTTCTATACCCTCATCAATTAAAGCTGAGCCACATAAGCAAGGAAACACTTTATTTTCCTTTATTAATTTTTTTAAATTATGTAATAATTTTTTCTTTTCTAAATTTCCTTCTAAGTATAAAGTTAATAATTCTTCATCTCTTTCTACTATTTCTTCAATTACTTCTTCTTCTATTTTATTTGAAAAAAATATAACATCCTCTGTAAGTTTCTTTTTGACTTCATCTAAAACTCTACTTATATCTGCTCCTTCTCTATCCATCTTATTTATAAAAATAAAGGTTGGTATTTTGTACTTTTTTAACAATTCCCATATTGTTTCACTATGCCCCTGAACCCCTTCTACTGCACTTACAATTAAAATTGCATAATCCAAAACACTAATAGCTCTCTCCATTTCTTGTGAAAAATCTATATGACCTGGAGTATCTATAAGATAATACTCATCCTCCTCTATAAAAAATCTTCCAACCTCAGAATAAATGGTTATCCCTCTTTCTTTTTCAATTTTATTATTATCTAAATAAGAATTTTTATGGTCTACTCTACCTCTATTTTTTATACTTTTTGTATGATATAAAAGTTGCTCTGAAAAGGTTGTTTTTCCACAATCTACATGAGCTAATATCCCTATAGTCTTTTTCATATTAATCCTCCATTAAAAATAAAGAATAAACCTTTATACACTTTTATCTATTATAATCTTTACTATTTTTATTTTATATGGTATAACAAATAATATTTAATATTATTTATAAAATTTGTTAATATATCTTATATAATACAAATAAATTTATAATTTAACAATATAATAAACCTAAAGGGGGCTTTTAATAATGAATAAATCTATTGCATATATAGGTACTTACACAAATGGGGCTAGTGAAGGAATATATAAGCTATCTTTAGATACAGATAATGGAAAACTTTATGAGCTGTGTCCAGTTGCTAGATTTGGAAATCCAACCTATCTATGCATTCATAAAAACAAACTATATGCTGTTGGAAATCCTTTTTCCTTAGATACCTTAGGTGGAGTTGCTTCTTATAATATAGAAGAAGATTATTCCTTAAAATTAACAGGTGCTAGTTTACTTCAAGGAAAAAAACCATGTCATATAAATATAATTCCACATAAATCTTTAATAATCTCTAGTAATTACCATGAAAAATCAATAAATACATATTCTTTAAATGAAAATTTTGACATAGATAAATCCTTAAGTTCCTTTTATCATAAAGATAATTCAAAAATGCATTATGCATCCTTAACTCCTGATAAAAAATTTATTTGTGCTATAAATTTAGGAATGGATAGAATTGAACTTTTTAAATTAAATTCTAATAAAATCTTAACATACATTGAAAACTTAAGCTTTATTTGCAAAAAAGGTTGTGGACCTAGACATATAGTATTTTCAAAGGATGGAAAATTTGCTTATGTAATTTGTGAATATAGCTCAGAAATTATAATTTTAAAATACCTAGGTGAAAAGGGCTTTAAACTTATTCAGTATCTCCATGTACTTCCTAATGGTTTTGGTGGACAAAATTTTGGTTCTGCTATAAAAATAAGCCCTTGCAATAAGTTTTTATATGTTTCAAATAGAGGCTTTAATGGAATATCTGCCTTTAAAATAAATGAAGAAAGTGGTTTATTGTCACTTATAAATCACTATAGTTCTCATGGAGATTTCCCTAGAGATTTTGAAATAAGCCCTTGTAATAACTTTTTAATAATAGCTAATGAAAGGTCTAATAATTTAACTATATATTTTAAAAATAGTGATGGAACTTTAAAACTTATAAATAATGATTTTTCTATTCCCTCTCCTACTTGCATAAAATTTTTAAATAAAAGGTAGAAGCTTTTAAGCTTCTACCTTTTATTTAAAAGTTTAATTTATCTATAACACATAAATCATTTTCTTTCGCAAAAGCTAAACCTCTATCTAAATCTTTCATTTCTATAGGATTATGTGCATCTATGCCTACTATTCTTTTAACATTATACTCTTTAGATAACTCCCAAAATTCTTTTATAGGATATTGATATCTTTCTCCATTATTGTATTTTATTCTTTTTCTTCTCATCCCATTTATATTTATTTCTAGAACTACACCAAAATCTTGTGCAGCTTTTAAAATTTTTCTAGAGGCTTCAATTGAATATTTATCCCAATTTCTATAACTAATTCCAAACAAATCAGGATGAGCTAAATAAGAAAAATACCCACTTTTAATAGCTTCAACTACAAAATCTGCATAAATATTTAATATTTCAGGGGTTAAATCTATAGCTCCTATATAAACCCATTGCCCATTATAAGGAAAAAAGTGAACTCCTAAGGCTAAATAATCTACTTTATATTTATCCTTTAATTCTTCATAAAGCCAATGAAAATCAGGAAAATATTCACATTCTATAGAAGCTCTTATGGATATTTTATCTCCATATATTTTTTTTGCTTCTTCTATCTTTTTAAAATAATCTTCTAAGTCCTCATAAGCCATTCTATGATAGTTATCTATATTTTTTCCTGGATGAGGCATATGGTCAGAAATCCCAATCTCATCTATATTAGCCTCTATTGCTTCTTTAACATAATCTAAAACCTCTCCTTTAGCATGATTACATCTATATGTATGGGTATGATAATTGCTCCTCATAATTAGTCCTCCTAAATATCTTTTGTATTTTAATCATTCCTTTTTATTTTATCTAATTATAAAATTTTAACCAAGAACACCTATAGGTCATATTCTTAGCTTTTTTCACTTTTTACTAAGGGTATTTTATATTAACTAAGTATTTCTTAAAAATTACCTTGCCCAATTTAAAGTAACATAATATACTGATACATATAAATTTAAATAATTGATTAAGGAAAGAAAAATGGAAGAACAATATTTTGAAAAATTACTAAAGATAAAAACCTCTGGTGAGCAGAAAAACTTTAATGATTCTCTTCACTATAACAGGTATGAACCTACCTCTTATTCTATATTAGAACTTCTTTCTAAAGAAGAAGAATTTTCAATAAAAGATTCTATAGTAGATTTTGGTTGTGGAAAAGGAAGACTTAATTTTTACTTTAATTATTTTTTTAACCTTAATGTTACAGGAATAGAAATGAACTCCTATTACTTTAATAAATGTTTAGAAAATAAAAAAAGTTATTTGTCGCAAAATAAAATAAGAGAGGATAAAATAAATTTTTTAAATATTTTTGCTGAAGATTATAAAATCTCTCCTAAGGATAATAAATTTTATTTTTTTAATCCCTTTTCAGAACAAATTTTTATGAAGGTTCTTAAAAATATTTTAGAATCCATTTCCGAATTTGAAAGACAGGTAAACATAATACTTTATTATCCCTCTGAAGACTATATATTCTATTTAGAAAACTATACTCCTTTCTCTTTAAAAAGAGAAATAAAAATTCCTGAAAAATACGAATATGATTCAAGAGAAAAAATCCTTATATATGAACTTAAATATTTAAATTTAATATAAACTAAAGAAAAAGAGAGGATTTATTTTATGAGCGGAACTATAAATTATGATTCACTATTAATTCTATCTATAGTTGCTTTCTTTACACCCTTTTTAGTTTCTAAATTAAAAAGGGTTAATATTCCCTATCAAGTTGGTGAAATTTTTATAGGAATACTTCTAGGAAAAAGCTTTTTAAATATAATAAAACCAGACATTTGGATTTTATTTTTATCAAATCTAGGCTTAGCTTATTTAATGTTTTTAAGTGGTCTTGCTATAGACTTTGATGAACTTAAATTAAAGGAAGGAGAAAAACTAAAAGACTCTAAACTTTTTACAAGTATAAAAATGTTTATTGTTTCTATATTAACAGCTATAATTTTATCCTTTTCCTTAAAATTTCTTGGAATATCAAAGGGTTATATATTTTTTGCATTGCTTTTTACCTCTGCAGCACCAGGACTTCTTGTACCTATATTAAAGGGTAAGAATATAATAAGCACTTCCTATGGGCAAACATTACTTGTTTTTGGAATAATAACTCAACTAGTAAGTTTAATAGGTATTACTTTTGTATCTTCCATTTATATAAATGGATTAAACTTTAAAAGCTTTACTTTTTTAATAATATTTTTAGTTGCAGTAATAGTATATTTTTTATCAAAAATTATTTTTAAAGTACACGACTTTTCAACAATTACCTTTAAAAACCTTCACCTTAGTGTAAGAGGTGCTTTTGTTCTTGTACTAGTTTTAGTAGCAGTAGCAGAAAAGGTAGACTCTGAAATAATTTTAGGCTCCTTTTTAGCTGGAATGGTCTTCTCCTTATTGGTAGGAAAGGCAAAGGAAGAAATATCTCACCAATTAGATGTTGTTGGATATGGATTTTTAATTCCTATATTTTTCATAATGGTTGGAGTTAATGTAAATTTAAAAGATGTTTTTGAAAATCCAAAGGCTTTTCTTAAAATCCCTATATTTATTTTAATATTTTTCTTAGTAAAATTAATTCCTTCTCTTTTATTAAAAAATAAATATGGAACTAAAAACTCTTTAGCTGCTTCTATGATTTTAACAGCACAACTTAGCTTAGTTATAGTAGGAGCTCAAATAGCCTTAAATCTAGGTTATATAAATTTAGCTGATTATTCAGCCTTTGTAGTTACAACTGTAATTACCTGTATTTGTTTCCCTATCCTTTTTGAAAAGCTAATAAACTTAAAAATAGAAAATAATCCTTTAGAAGAAAAGGAAGAAAAAATTATAATTCGTGAAGTTTTCATAAGTAGCACTTGGTATATAGGAAAAGCTTTAAAGGATTGTAAATTGCCTACAGGATGCAGAATTTTTTCAATTATTAGAGATAATAATGAATTTATGCCTAAGGCTAATACTATTTTAAAAGAAAAGGATTTAGTTATTTTAGCAGGAGTAAAAAAAGATGTAAACAAAACTATTGACATGTTATCAACTTGTAATTTAGCTTTACCAGAATAAAAAGAATAAAAGCTCTTATAAATATTTATAAGAGCTTTTATTTTATCAAAATTTTTATTTTAAAAATTTTTCTTCTAAGATAAGCTTTTATAAAAATCTAAAATTAGCTTATCATTTTTGCTATACGCTCTTAATAAAAAATCTAGTACCCCCTCTTCTCTCCATTTAAATGATAAATCCTTAAAAAGATTTTCCTTAGAAAGCCAAATATATAATTCTTCTAAAAAGCTATCAAACTCTTTTTTTAAAGAATCTATTGAGAAATTATTATATTTTCTACTCTCATACTTTTTAAATATCTCTTTTAATATTTCTTCTTTTAAAGTTTCTATTTTCTTTAAGATTTTCTTATTTCTCTTTATTAAAATAAAAAACTCCTTACTCGAAAAATCATAAATATCAGAGCCCTTTAAAATCTCCTCTTCTATACTTTCTAAAAGATTTAATAAATACCTATATTTTTCCTGTTTCTTAAATAAAGAAGAAAAATCTTTTAAAATAAAATTCTTTAAATTTTCTTTTTCTTTTTCTAAGTTATTATTTATTGCTATTTTTTCTTCATAGCTTTTATAACTTAATAAAGAATTTTTAAGAAATAAAAGAATTTCCTCTTTCCATAAAATATAATTAGAATCTTTTGAATTAATAACCTCAAATAAAACATTATTATTTGAAGAATTTTCAAATAAACCTTTAGAACTTAAATAAATTATTTTATCAGTTAATATAAAATTACTGTCATTTAAGGAATTTAATAATACAGCAGTATTTTCTTTATTTAATAACTTAATAAGTTTTATACTATTTAAGGCTTCTTTTTGATTTTTAAATTTATAATTAAATTTAGTTATTAAAATTTTAGGACAATTTAAATCCCCTAAAGCCCTTAATATTTTTTCATTTAAGGAAATAGAATTACTTCCTAAAATAACATACCTCGGATTACATTTTAATGTTCTTTCAATAAAAAAATCTAAATTTTCTTCTAAATCCTTTAACCCTAAAATAGCTGTTTTTTTACTATTTAAACTATTTACTCTATATTTCATACTTTTTAGGTAACTTCCTTTATAAAGCTAACCTCAACTTCCCCCCTTTCTAAAAAATTAATACTATTAAGTAAAAAATCTAAAACCTAAATTTTAATAATTAAAGGACTTATGTTTTTTTAAGGAATTTTTAACCTTTAAAGAACTAAACCATAAGATTATAAAAGTTATAATGGTAAACCAGCCTAGCTTTGAACCTTTTATTAAAAAAATAAAACTTAAAAATAAAAAATAAAAAGCACCTAAAATCCATAAATATCTTTGATTTTCTAAGGTCATTTAATCACCTAAAAATAAATATATATAAATTATATGTTTTTTTAAATTAAGTTGTACCTTATTTATTTTTAAGTTCTTTTCTAAAATAAAAAGAATATAATATATAATAAGAAAGGCCTTTCTTTAATTTTTAACTCTTTAATTTTTAGTTCATATTATAAATAAAAATTAATTTTATAAATTTTGGTAAATTTATTATTTTTATATAAAATCCATTAAATATTTATTTATTTTATAAAAATATATACTTTTACGACTATTTTTATTTACTTTTTGTTAACAAATCATTAATTTATTAAGATACTTTACTTTAATTTAATCTTTATTATTTGTATACTTAAGAAAAATAAGATTTTAAAAGTATATATGAGAGGTGATTTTATATGGAATCAAAAGAAAAAAGCAAATTAACACTGACAGCCTTAATTCTTATGATTTTCACATCAGTTTATGGCTTTACTAACATGCCAAGAACTTTCTATCTTATGGGTTATAGTGGAATCATATGGTATATTTTATCAGCTATTTTATTCTTTATTCCTTATGCTTTCATGATGGCTGAATATGGCGCAGCTTTCAGAAAAGAAAAGGGTGGTATTTATTCATGGATGGCTAGATCAGTTAACCCTAAATTTGCTTTTATAGTAACCTTTATGTGGTTTTCTTCAAACTTAATATGGATGGTATCAGTTTCTTCATCTATTTGGATTCCTTTGTCTAATGTATTCTTTGGAAAAGATACAACTTCAACTTGGAATATCTTTGGATTAACAGGACCTCGTGCAATGGCTGTTTTAGCTATAATATTATTAATTACAATAACATTTGTTTCTTCTAGAGGATTAAATAAAATATCAAAAATTACTTCTATAGGTGGAACTGTTGTTGCTTTAGCTAATATAGTTTTAATAGCTGGTGGATTCTTTGTACTTGCAAGTAACGGTTTCCAAGCTGCACAAGGATTTAATATTGAACAATTTATTCATTCTCCAAATCCAGCCTATCAGTCTCCTATAGGGGTTCTGGGATTTGTAGTTTTTGCTATTTTTGCTTATGGTGGTATTGAAGTTGTAGGTGGATTAGTTGACCAAACAGAAAATCCTAAAAAGAACTTCCCTAAGGGTATAAAAATATCAGCTTTTGTAATCGTTATTGGTTATGCTATAGGTATTTTATGTATTGGTTTCTTTGTAAACTGGAATAGAGATTTAACTGGTCCTGATGTAAACATGGCTAATATAGCTTATATTATTGTAAATAACCTTGGTTTTTATATAGGTGAAGCACTTGGACTAAGCATAGAAGCTTGTACAATGCTTGGTAACTTCTTTGCTAGATTTATAGGACTTTCAATGTTCCTAGCACTTATAGGTGCATTCTTTGCTTTAAGTTACTCTCCATTAAAACAATTAATAGAAGGTACACCTAAAGATATATGGCCAGAAAAATGGACAAGATTAAATAAAGAAAATATGCCAGCTACAGCTATGTGGATTCAATGTATAACAGTTATTATATTTGTTTTATGTTGTTCAATGGGTGGAGAAGATTCATCTAAATTCTTCGACTACTTAATTCTTATGGGAAATGTTGCTATGACTTTACCTTACATGTTCTTATCCTTTGCATTCCCATTCTTTAAAAAGAAAAAAGATATTGCAAAACCATTTGAAGTTTATAAAAACTATAAGAGTGCTTTAATCTGGTCTGTAATAGTAACCTTAACAGTTGGATTTGCTAATGTATTTACAATTATACAACCTCTTACAGCAGAAACTAAAGACTATGTAGCTGTAATGTTCCAAGTATCTGGTCCTATAGTATTTGGACTATTAGCTTGGATAATCTATAGAAGATATGAAAAAAATGTTTTATCAAAAAAAGTTCTATCTTCTGAAGGAACAGTTACAGAAGTAGAAGAAATAAGCTCAAATGGAGATTCTGTAGATGTAATAGACGTAGAAGTTAATAATAACAAAGATGATGATAAAAAGTAATAATTTAATATAAAATAAAAGGATGTATTTTTATACATCCTTTTATTTTATTGCTTCTAATAATATGTCTAAATCTTTTTTAAGTTCTAAAATTTGATTTTCATCCATTCCTAAAGTACAAAATACTTTCTTTGGAACTTCTATCATTTTATCTTTTAATTCTCTTCCCTTCTCTGTTAATTCAACTATAACAACCCTATCATCTTTTTTTGACCTATATTTTATTACAAGGTCCATTTTTTCTAACTTTTTTATAAGTGGTGTTAAAGTTCCAGAATCTAGATGTAACTTTTCACCAATATTTTTAACAGTAATTTTCTCATTTTCCCATAGAACAATCATAGTTAAATATTGAGTATAAGTTAAATTATACTTATCTAATATAGGCTTGTACTTTTTTATAACTTCCCTTGAAGCTGCATATAACCTAAAACATATTTGATTTTCCAATTTTAAAACATCATATTTATTCATAGTTACTCCCTTTAACTCTTTAAATATACTCCATTCCATTTTGTTCAATAATCATAAAATTAAGGATATTACTTTTTTTACTCATTGTCAATTTTTTAATTTATTACTAATACTTTATATATAATCCTATTTAATCATATAAATATTATTAAAATAACTTCCTTATAATATTATTAAATATAATTATAATAAATTTCCCTATTATAAAGATTACAAAAGTTATAATATGACCAGTTTTGCATGTTTTTTGACCAGTTATGCAAAGTGTATTTTCTAGGAGTTAAATTACTGATAAAATACATTTATGGTATTGCTAATGTAAATATTTATTTATAAAAGCTGTTAAATTACTAAAACAATATTTTATTTTTAAAATAAAATTAATTATTACAAACTCTTTTTCTCCCTTATAATTTAAATTTATATTTTTATATAAATTGATTAAAGAGATTGATATTTTACTTAAATAGATTTTGTTTTATTAATTTTCACCTTTAATGTTTAATTATTAATCCCACAGTTAAAAGTTAGATATAAATAATTATTTGCTTAGTTTATTATTTTAATTTAGTAATAACCTTACATAAAATTACCACCATAACTATTAATCCTAAAAATAGAACTGTCCACTCTATTTTTTAGGATTTTTATTTTTTTCTTTATGAACTTTGCATATTATGATAATATCTTTAATATAAACTAAGGAAAACTAAATTAAAAGGAGTTTTTATGACAAAAGAAACACATAAAACAGGCGGGGTTTGCATTTCCTTGTTAATGCTAAATACTCTTTTAAGTTTATTTCTATTTCCTTATGAAATAGCTTATAAAATATTACTTATAGCTTTGTTTTTTCATTTTTCTTACATAGGCTCAATCTTTCCTGATATAGACCAAAGAAAATCATCAATTAGTCAAATGTATCCTTTCTTATCAAAACATATTGGAAGTAAATGTAGACATAGAGGTTTTACTCATAGCTTATTTTGTCTTTCTTTAATAATCTTATTTTGCTATGTAATATTAAATGTAAGCAATTATAATATTATATTTTTAGTAATTTCCATAGGCTTTGTCTTAGGATATATATCTCATTTATTCTTAGATTTTCTTACCTCTGAAGGAATAGAACTTTTATATCCTTGTAAGGCTAATTTTAAAATAGCTAAAATCAAAACAGGTTCAAAAAGTGAAAAAATAATAAATAAACTAATAAAGCTATTCAACTTTTTATTAGTTATATATAATATAATACTTATTTTATCGGATTTTTTAGGAATAAATATAATTAGAGCATTAAAAAATATAATTCCTCTTTAAGATGCTTTAATTTAAATCATAAAGAAGCTAAAAAATACCTATGCTAAAAAGCATAGGTATTTTTTTATTCTTCTAGTAATTCTTCTATAATTTTTTCTAAATCTTTAGGTTCAAAGGTAGGTGCAAATCTTGCTACTACATCTCCTTTTTTATCAATTAAAAACTTAGTAAAATTCCACTTTATCTCTTCTCCCTCTGTTTCAAAGCCTAAAGATTTTAATTTATCATAAAACTCTAAGGACTTTGTATCTTCCTTTGCCATAGGTGCTTCCTTTTTTAAATACTTATAAAGTTCACAAGCATCTTCTCCATTAACAGAGACTTTTGAAAAAGTTTTAAAGGTTGTTCCAAAGTTAACTTTACAAAAGTTTTGAATTTCTTCATCACTTCCAGGAGCCTGCTCAAAAAATTGATTACAAGGAAAATCTAAAATTTCAAATCCTCTATCTTTATATTTTTTATAAAGTGCTTCTAAGGCCTCATATTGTGGAGTAAATCCACATCCTGTAGCTGTATTAACTATTAAAAGAACCTTTCCTTTATAATTTTTTAAAGGAATCTCCTCACCTAAGACATCTTTAACTTTAAAGTCATATAGCATAATTACTTCTCTCCTTTTAAAGGTATTTTATTTCTCTTTTTAATTTATCCTATAAAAAATTTTTAATACTAAAACTTATTAAATTTAATATGATAAATTTAAATTTAATACCCTTAAAAATCACTTCCTGCTAAATAGCCTGTAGAAAAAGCCATTTGAAGATTATATCCTCCTGTTTCTGCATCTATATCTATAACTTCTCCTGCAAAATAAAGATTTTTTATAAGCTTAGACTCCATTGTAGAAGAATTTATCTCCTTTGTTTTAACTCCTCCTGAAGTTACTTGTGCAGCCTTTATAGTTAAAGTTTCAAATACAGTAAGCTTCATATCTTTAATATAACTTATTATTTTATTTTCATCTTCTTTTTTTAAATCACTAGCCTTAACTTCACTTAAAGATAAAAGTTCAAAAATTTCCTTTAAAAAGTTTTGAGGAAGAATTCCCTTTAAATTATTTAATACAGTCTTATTTTTATTCTCTCTCATTATTTTTGAAATATCCTCTTTAGATTTATCCCTTAAAAAATCTAAACTTAAAGATACTTCCCCATTTTCTAAGGCCTTAGTAATATATGATGATAATTTCAGTATAGCAGGACCTGATACACCAAAATGAGTAAAAATCATATCACCAAACTTTTCATATTTTCTTTTATTTATCTTAGCTGAAACAACAACATCCTTCATAGCTACCCCTTGAAGATTTTTCACAAAACTCTCCTTAGTTACAAGAGGTATTAAGGCTGCATGTATTTTAGTTATTGTATGACCATGTTTTTTTAACACATCATACATAAAACCATCAGAACCTGTATTAGGAAAGCTTTTTCCACCTGTAGTTACTATAACCTTATCTCCTAAAATTTTTTCTCCTTTCTCTGTTATTACTCCCTTTATTTCATTATCCTCTATTAAAAAATCACAAACCTTTGTATTATATAAAGTCTTTACTCCACTTTCTTTTAATTCTTTTTTAAAAATACCTATTACTTCTTCAGCAGTATCACTTTTTGTATAAACTTTTTGGTCTAATTCAACCTTATATTCTAATCCTCTTTCACTTAAATACTCTAAAAGATTAATATTCGAAAAATTATATAAAGCACTATATAAAAACTTATTATTTGTAACTATTTTATCAAAGAAATCCTCAATATCTCTATTATTAGTTATATTGCATCTTCCGCCTCCTGTAAGTTTAAGCTTTTTTCCAATATCATCATTTCTTTCTATAAGTAAAACTTCATTATTTTTAGAAGCTTTTAAAGCTGCCATTATTCCAGCTGGTCCACCACCAATTACTATTACTCTTTTTTTGCTCATTAGTTTCCTCCAATATTTAATTTAAATATATAATTAAAATTCTTTAAATTACACTATTAAAATTTTATTTAGTTTATTAAAAATATATAAGTTATTATACACTAAATAAAGCTATTTAAACTATACTAATTTACTCTCCTTAACTTCTTCTTAAATTTAATTTAATCCTTATTAAAAATATAAGTTCTAAAAAATATAATGAATCATATAATATATTTAGTAATTAAAATTTTAAGGGGGAGTTCTTATGAATGCAATATTGCCACAAGCAGTTAATCTATTAAGCTATATAAATTCTGGAGAAAAATTCATAGTAAAGGATCTTTTCCCTAAAATAATATGGGATAAGCTATCAAATACAGAAAAGAAAACTTTAGAATCAGCTTTTTTAAAGCATATAAGAAAAAAATCTGAACTTAAAATAGAGGCTCTTGAAGAAATAAGAGAGGGTCTTAAGGTTTATAAAAAGCTTTAAAACTAAATTTTTCTTGACAAAATTACACCTTAAATGTTATCCTTATTAAGCAGTTGGTACGTATAGTGCTAATTCTTGTAGAGCTTGGTTTAGTCCTTCGCCGGATGCCAAGCTCTACTTTTTTAACATTAAAAATCTTATAAAGTTAATTAAAGAAGCTCCTTTTATAAACAAATCTTTATTTTTATGCATATAATAATATGAATATTTGCTTTAATATTAGAAAGGAGGAGCACTCAATAGGTAGATATTATCTAATGATTTTATAATCTATTGAAGGACTTTATGGAAAAAAATTTATTTAATAATGAAGCCTTAGATGATATTATTTTTAGATTATCAAATAATAATATTTCCACCTTTTTTTATGAAAAATTAGGTGAAAAAAATATGATACTAGAAGGATTAAACACTGATTTTTCAGGGGTTGCTTCTACCACCTTAAGTGGTTGTTCCTTTAAACTTCAACAATTAACTCTTTTTAAAAGACTTTTAAATGAAGTAGAACTAATCTTAGAATTTATTCTAAATAATAAAGAGGATTTTAGAACCTGGTTTAACAATAACCCTAATTCCTATTTTAAACACTGTTCTATATTTAAAAACTCAACTTTAAAAAAAGATTACTATAAAGATTTTAAAGCATCTTATAAAGAACTCTTATCTAAGTACAATCTAAATCTATTAAATTTTATATCTTCACTTATATTCTTATCTTCTTATAACTGTTGTCTAAAGAAAAATTCAAATTGTGAAATTGCTTTTATTAAGGCATACTTAGAAAAACATTTAGATAAAGTCTATGAAAACAAGGAAAATATAGATGATTTTGTAGAGAACTTAAACATTAAACCTTTAGAGTTTAAAGATGAGCTAAGGAATATTCTTTCCTTAATAGCCTCTGAAGCACTATACTTTGAAGATATCCCTCTTAGGTTATTAGAGTATTTAAATGCAAGTGATGTTTTAAGAATAATAATATTAACTGTAAATGTAAAAGAATATATATCAGAAAGTAAGGTAATTCCTTTAAATCTTTCAAAAAAATCCTTTATGAATATAGATGAATATAAAAAATTTATGCATTCTATAAGCGAATCTTACATCAGAATATATGATTTTGATGAAGAGGTTAGAAAAAAAATAGAAGAAGACCTTAAGCTTTAGAAAAAAAGGCAACTAAATTTTTATTTAAGTTGCCTTTTAAATAAAAGACTAAAGTATTTAATATATATTTTAAAATAAATATTATATAATAAAATAAAAACAAAAAAATATTTAAAATAAAAATCCTAGAAAGGTGGTGCATTTGTTACTATTAATAATTTAGTAACCTATATTTATGACACAAGATAAAAAAAATACAAATATTTTCAAATACAATAAAGCAGAAAAAAGAAATAAAAACTTTATGTATATGGACTTTAAAAGAGCAAATTGTTATAACTGTGATTTTTCCTCTTCTAATTTTAGTTATGCAAGTTTTAGAGGAGCTCATTTTAAGTCTTGTGATTTTTTCCAATGTAAATTTGACTCTACAGAGTTTATAGGAAGTAACCTTAAAAAAAGTAAATTTAAAAAAGCTAAATTTAAAAATGTAGTTTTTGAAGGAGTTAATTTAGAAGGTACAGACTTTTTAGGTGCAACCTTTGAAAATGTAATTTTTATTGATACAAAGCTAGATAAAGCTAATAATTTAAAATTTAATAAGGAAGAGGTTACAATTTATGAAAGTATGCCTGAAATAGCTATAAGCACTTCTCTTAAAGAAGCTTTAGAAAAAGCTTTAGAAAATAAATATATAAAAAACTCTAGAGTTCTAGATACAAAAGAAGGAAAATTAAATACTATAAGTGTTATAAGACTACTTAAAAATCATAAGGAAAGTTTACTTATAGAAGGTCTTAATCTTTCTTCAAAAACAATAGATAGAGATTTTTGCACATTAAGTTACATAGATAAAAATATAAATAAACTTAAGGATTCTGGTTTATTATAAAAAGTACTTTTTAAAGTACTTTTTTTATTTTAAAATCTCTTATAAATATTTAAAAAAACATTAAAAGTATTATATAATTTATCCTCTTAAATCCTCATAAAATTTAATAAAAAATATTTTTTATTAAATTTTAAAAGGAGGAATTTGTTTATGTTTAGACACATTTTAGAAGTTGCTATATGGATTATAAATATTGTATCTATAGTTGTTCTTTTATTAGGAGTTATCTTAACTGTAAAGGATTTTATAATCTATGAAATTAAAGCTAAAAACAGAATAGAAGCAGTAAAAAAAATTACCATAGTAAAAAACTGTTTAGGAACTTATATTCTTCTTGGCTTAGAAATTTTAATTTGTGCAGATATAATAGAATCTATCTTAAACCCTACATTTCACGACATTATAGTTTTAGCCTCTATAGTTGTTATAAGAACTGTAATATCTTATTTCCTTAATAAAGAAATTGAATCTGATAAAAAGCACCTTGAATGTTAAAATATTTAAAGACTAATAAAACTTAAATTTTATAAATGATATTAATAATTCTAAAAATTTATAAATATTTATTTAGTAAATACTTTTTGAGGTTAATTTAATGAATTTAAAGTATATTTTATCTATATTTGTTTTATATAGCAAAGATTTGCTTTCTCTTAAGGTTACTAAAATTATTTTTACATTACTCTTTTGTCAACTACTACTTATAATTAAAGAAAATAATACTAATGATGATTCCCCTTTAAATATCAAAACTATAGAAAAGGAAGAAAAAATAACTAAATCTCAAAATAGGGGTCAAATCAAAACATCATTATCTCACTTAAAGGCTTCTACATACTCTTTAAGTGTAGAAAATGTTTCCTTAGAAAATTATGAAAGCTTAATTTATAATAAAGCTTTGCCTAAATTCCCTATTTTTTTATCTTCTTTTTCCTTAGTTGATATATTTAAAGGTGATTTAGAATTTATAAAACCTGCTATTTTTATAAACTCTATTGAAAACAATCTTTCTATAAAATCAATTTCACTAATTTTAGACTCTCTAAATAGAAATGTGGCCTCATTATATATTGAGGGTTTATTAGAAGTTAAACTTTCCTATAATATAACTAAAGACAATTCACTCCCACTTCTTTCTAAGGAAATGAACTCTTTAATTTTTATTCCCTTTAAAAGTTCTTTAAGAGTGAATTTTAAAAGTCCTTTAAAAGGAGAAAAAATTTACTTTGATGAAAACAATATTAAATTAAAAAAAGTAAACTTTACTAAAGATATTAAATATACAAAAAAAGAGTCATCAAAAAACTCTCTCTCTTTAATAAAAGAGTTAAGAATGTCTTTAATAGTCAATTATATTCTAGAATTGTATGATTTTGTATAAATTTATTTATAAAAATATCACTTTTTATAATAGCCTTGAATAGTATATAACATAAGATTAATAATAAAAATTTTATGTTATGAGGTGAAATTTAATGAGTTCTTGCTGTGAGAAAAATTTTCCTGTATGCTCTAATGATATAGAAGTTAATGTTGATAACTTTACTACAACTTTAGGTACAAACCCTACTAATGTAGGAAATGCTAAAGCTTTAGTTAGAGTATCTTCTGTTAATATAAATCATCCATTAACTAATTCAATAACTATTCCTGAAGGCTTTTATAGCATAAAAGGCATATCTAGAAGATTAGTTTTAACTCAATGCTATGTTGTTCCTATTTCAGCAACACCTAAAAATACTGGACAATTATTTGTAGAAGGATATATATTAAAAAATGTTCAATATGCTACTCCAATTTCTGAAGAAGATTCTAAAGAACCTTGTGAAGAATGTATTGTAATGAGAAATGATTATAAGGATTTAACAGCTAAAGTTAATTTCAGTTTTTCAGTTCCTTTAACTTTAACTAACGCAAACATAGTTGCGCCTACAACTGATACTGAAAGAGCAATATTGAAAAACTGTATGGGTCCTTGTGATAATGGAACTATGAGTGAATCTGATTGTGAAAGATTATTTTCTGAAACTGTAGTTTTACAAGAGCCATTTTCTTGTGAATTAGATAGATACACTATTAATGAAGCTGTTATAAGCAAAACTAACTGTTCTCTTACTAATAAGGACTTATTTGATACTGTAGTTGAAAAATTAAATTTAAATCTAGTTATATCTGTTTTCCAACTTAGACCAGTAACTGTAACAGTTCCAAATATACCAGCTCCTTAAAAACAAATTATAAAAAAATAGATAGCTTTAAAAGCTATCTATTTTTTTAACAATTTTTCAAAAGCTACTCTTTCACTTCCATCTTCTAAAAAGATTATTCCACATCTTTCAAAATTATTCTTTAAAAGAGCTTTTTGCATTATACTATTATCTCTGTGAGTATCTATCTTTATACTATATATATCATTTTTAATAGCTAATTCTTCAGCTTTATTTATTAAAAACTTAAAAACATTTTTCCCTCTATATTTAGATGAAATAGCTACCCTATGCAGTACTATATAATTTTTATCACTTAACCATTTTCCATCTTTAATAAAATTGTAAGTACTTTCCCCTTCTAAAGATATTAAAAAGGTTGCAACTATCTCTCCTTCCTTAAGTAAAACATAACTATCCCCACTTTCTATATCCTCTTTTAATATTTCCTTATTAGGATATCCATCTTGCCACTGGTCTACCTTATTTTCTTTTAAATATAATTTACCTTCTTCTATTATGCCTGTAATATATTCTAAATCAGTAAGCTTTGCTTTTCTAAATTCCAATATAATTCCTCCTAATTATTATAATTAAAATAAAAACTTCCTTTATAATAAACTTAATTATTACTATAAAGGAAGTATGAAAATATTACAATTATGCTTTATATGTTTTTTTATTATTTAATAATTTTAATATAAAATAACTTAAAAATATAACAGAGTATAATATGACAGAGTTTAAGTTAAATATCTTTTTATTAAATAAAATAAGAATTATATGTATATATATTAAAATATAAAATATGTAAGCTCCTTTTTGAACCTTCTTCCATTTGCTTGGTATCATAAGTTTTCTTATCTTCTTAAAAGAAGTTATGCATAAAGGTATCATTATTAAAAATGCTATTAACCCAACTATTATAAAAGCTATGTATAAAGGAGTTAAGGCCTTACCTTGAATAATTTTTTGAATGAATTTATATGTATAAATTATAAAGTGAGGTAAAATTAATATAGATGCTAAGATTGCCATTTCTCCTCTTACTCTTAGAAGTCTTTTTGTAATTTCATATCTTTTATTTAAAACTCCTGCAAACATCACTAGTATAAATAATGAGGTAGAAACAAAGCCTTTCATAAAACTTCTTTCTAGTACAAAGCCTATCCCTGTTAATTTAAAGCCTGTACATAGTTTGTAAAACTCATAAGATATAACAACTATACTTATTAACAGAGCTACTGAATATAAATATTTGATGTTCTTTTTAAAAAAATTATTTAGTCCTATAGCTAAAATTATTACTGCTATTAATGAATAAATTAAGTATTCCATTGATTTCTCCTTTTATGTGTTATTGAAATTCATTTTCATTTATATATTACTATAATTATTATTAAAAATCAATTAATTTTATTAATTTATTTAATAATTTATTATCATTTTTAATAAAACATTAATTTTTGCACTAAAAATATTTAGTATAAAAAAGAACTCTCTTAAATTTTAAGAGAGTTCTTTATATATTATGAAAAATCACTTTAAGTATTATAATCTATGGGTATAATATCTTAATTTAATTAATTTTATTGTTGTTTTATAAGTTTATATAAAGTTTATTGCATCTATGTCTTTTATTTTACTTAGACTATTAAAAATTTATTTTAATTAGAATGCAGCTTTAAATATTTCAACTATTTCTCTTTCGTTACCTTTTCTTGGGTTACTAAATGCATTACCATCTTTAAGAGCCATTTCAGCCATGTATTGGAAGTCTTCCTCTTTAACGCCCATATCTCTTAATCTAGCAGGAATTCCTATATCAGTTGATAATCTGAACATTGCATCAATAGCTTTTTGAGCAGCATCCATTACTGATAATCCTTCTATATTTTCTCCCATGAACTCTGCTATATCAGCGAATTTTTGTGGGTTTGAAATTAAGTTATATTTACATACATGTGGTAATAACATAGCATTAGCTACTCCGTGAGGCATGTCATATAATCCACCTAATTGGTGAGCCATTGCATGAACATATCCTAAGTTAGCATTGTTAAAGGCCATACCAGCTAATAATGAACCATAAGCCATATTTTCTCTAGCTACTAAGTTTTCTCCTAAAGCAACCGCTTGTCTTAGGTTATTTGATATTAATTTTATTGCTTGAATTGCAGCAGCATCTGTTACAGGGTTAGCATCTTTTGAAACATATGCTTCTACAGCATGAGTTAATGCATCCATTCCTGTTGCAGCTGTTAATCCTGCTGGTTTTCCAACCATTAACATTGGGTCATTGATTGATACTAAAGGTAAGTTTCTCCAGCTTACTATAACAAATTTAACTTTAGTTTTAGTATTTGTTATAACACAGTGTCTAGTTACTTCACTTGCAGTACCAGCTGTAGTATTTACTGCTACGATTGGAGGAAGTGGATTTGATAAAGTTTCTATTCCTGCATAATCGTAAAGATCTCCTTCGTGAGTTGCAGCTATACCTATACCTTTACCACAGTCATGTGAGCTTCCGCCACCAACTGTAACTATCATATCACAGTTTTCATCTTTAAATATTTTTAAACCATCTCTAACATTTGTATCTTTTGGGTTTGGTTCAACACCATCATAGTAAGCTACTTCTATACCAGCTTCTTTTAGGTATTTTTCTGTTAATTCAACTGCTCCACCTTTTAATCCTCTTAAGAATTTATCTGTAACTATTAAAGCTTTTTTTCCACCTAATATCTTACATCTTTCACCAACTACTGATATTGAGTTAGCTCCCATAAAGTTTACACTTGGTACTAAATAATCGTACATTCTCATTTCATTTTCCTCCATTTTTAAACATTTTATATGTATTAAAATATATTTTAATATTTAAACTTTATTAAGTATTAAATATTATTACCTCTTTTTAAATAATTATTTATTGTTGAAACAATCAACAGCTGCTTGTGCTATAGCCATATCTTCTTCAACTGTTCCACCACTTACTCCAACAGCACCTACAACTTTTCCATCAACTATAATTGGGAATCCACCACCAAATGGAACTATTCTACAATTATTAGTTAATTGAAGTCCATAAAGGCTTTCTCCTGGTTGAACACATTGTGCAATTTCATGACTGCCTTGTTTTAAACAAGCTGCAGTATAAGCTTTATTTATAGCTATGTCTATACTTGTTAAAAAAGCATCTTCCATTCTGTGCATAAGCATTAAATTAGCTCCTGAATCAACAGCTGCAAAGATAACTGGAACATTTAATTCTAAAGCTTTAGCTTCTGAAGCTTTAGCCATTTCTTTAACTATTTCTAAGCTTAACTCTTTTTTATCATTTAATTTTTTCATAATTTTCTCCTCCTTTAAAATTTAATTATTTTTCTTCGTAATATCTTGCTATAGCAAATAAACAATCTGATAATCTGTTTATATACTTTTTAATCTCTTCTCTTAAAGGTTGAACCTCATTTAAAGAAATCATTATTCTCTCTCCTCTTCTAGCTACAGTTCTAGCTACATGAAGATTAGCTGAAGGTTTATTCTTACCTGGTATAACAAATTCTGTTAAAGGTCCTGCAATTGTCATATATTTATCTATTAGCTTTTCTAAATATTCTATATGTTCAAATTGAATTTTATCCTTTAAAAGTTCAAGACCTTTTTCATCACTAGCAAGCTCGGCTCCTAACATGAACAATTCCTTTTGTATTTTTTTAAGTTCCTTCTTCTCCTCTTCATCAGGTAGTTCAGCATAAGCTACACCTATAAATGATATTAATTCATCTATAGTTCCATAAGCATTTACTCTTAAATCATTTTTATCTACTCTACTTCCTCCAAAAAGAGAAGTTGTTCCTTTATCTCCAGTTTTAGTATAAATATTCATGTTAACACCTCTCATTTAAATATTTTTTAAAGGCATTCCTTTAACTAATCTTGCTGCATTAGCTCCTAAACTTCTTAAACAAACCTTTCCCTCTTCTATATTTATATAAAATAGTGGTTCTTCTAGCTTTAGCTTGTTAATAGTTAAGGCTACATTTCCCTCTTTATTAACTCCTATACCTACTGAAAGTTTTGAATCATCAGAAGCTAATTTAGCAAGCTCCTTAGCACTTTTTAAATCTTTATTTTTTATAGTAAAAGGAATTCCTTCTTCTTCTATTCCCCATAGAATTTCTTCTATATAATCTTCTTTTATATCTAAAGAAGTATATATAAATATACTTGGATGATTATAATCTTTAATCATTTTCCTTGACACCCTTTCTGTCAAAGGCTAAAACTAATCCTGTTGCCACAGCATTTCTTGGTCCTTCACAACCTCTTATATTTCCTCTTCCTGCAACTACTCCATAATGAGATAAAGCATCTGTTACTAATTCAGGAACTTCAAAATCTAAAGAAGAACCTCCAACTAAAACAACAAATTCTATATCTCTTATATTTCCTGTAGGAGAAACACTTTTTAAAGCTCTTAAACAGTTTGTTACAAAAACTCTTTCCTTAGCTGTTTTTCTAACATTCTTTATTTTTTCTATAGAAGTTTGACCATCTACAGGAATAAGCATTCCTTCCTTAAGGATCACTATTTTAGCAAAAACTGAAGAATCTAAAGGTTTTTCAAAGAATTCTACACTTCCATCTTCATGTCTTATATGGAATAAACTTTCAACCTTAGCTAAAGGATATTTCTTTATATCTTCTGCAAGACTAAAGTCTTCTATACCTAGTTCTGATTTAATAAGCATAGTTACCATATTACCTGCACCAGCTAAATGTATTGAAGTTATATTTCCTTCTTTATTTATAATAGAAGCATCTGTTGACCCTGCACCCATGTCTAAAATAGCTAAAGGTGTATTAGTACCTGGTGTTGTTAAAGCTCCTCTTATTGCCATGTCAGCTTCTACTCCACCAACTTCTACAGGAACACCTAACTTTTCTTCAAGTTTATTAGCTATTATTTGCATTTGAAGTTTATGTGCTTTAACCATAGCAGCTATTCCTACAGCATTTTCCATAGAAAACTCCTTAGCAAGACCACCTTTTACCTTTTGAGGTATAAATGTGTCTACAGCTAATAAATCTTGAATTTTTATGTCAGAAATATTTTGATTTGTTAAATCAGCCATAACCTGTCTAACCTTCTCAAGCATACCTCCAACATTAGAGCCAGCCTCTCCTCTTAAATCTTCTATAGGAGTACAAAGACTAACAGCCTCCATTATTTTATCTGCTCCCTCTTCAACATCAACAGACTCTTTTCTTCTAATTCCTGTTATATTTATTTTACCTGCTGGTATCTTCTTCTCTTTAACATCCCCTTGAGGAGTTTTAATTACAACAGCTGATCTATTTCCTATTAAAGCTCTAGATATAGGAACTATCATTTTAGTTTCCTCAGGATTTAAATCAAATACAGTAGCTATTCCATAAGGATTAGATAACTGTTTTATTACAGAACCTTGAGGTGCAACTTCTACAGCTGCCTTCATATTTACAGGAACTTTTTCTAAAAGCGAAACCTCATCAACTATAGGTATCTTTTTATTTAATCTATTATTTATTAAGACACCATCATCTTTTTGTATAATAGCAGCAGTTATATTTATTCCTCTTTTAGTAGCTTGATTCATCTTAAAAACAGCTTCTAAAAAGCTTATGTTTTTTAAAACTAATGGAATAAAAGCATTTTCATCTTTTATTTCCTCAAGATTTAACTTTTCTAAGTCTTCTAATCTTATAGTTTTTCCAATTCCTACTCCTAATCCTCCAGGTGTTGATGGATTGTGTCCTATCATAGTTGATTCTGTAATTATAGTTTCTGTTATAGTCTCCATAGCAACATCACCAATAACTGGTGCTGCTTCATTAATTCTTACTAAATCTAAATCCTCTAAAGTTAGGTTAGCTTTTCTTAAAGCTTGGTTTAAAGAAGAAATTACTCCGCTTATATTTTCTTCAGTTCCTTTAATTCCTGTAGTGGGAATTATCCCACTAGACAGAAATTCAACTTTATCTTTATAAACCTTACCTAAAGCAGTTTCAGTAGAAGAGTTTCCTATATCAATTCCTGCTATGATTTTCATCTTTTCACCTCTTGATTTTACTCTTCTATTCTTAATTTATTTCTAGTTTCATAAACTTCAGCAGCTTCTCTAACAAAATCAGCATTAACTTTAGCTTCATATTTTGTTTCAAGCTCATCAGCTATTTTATATAGTTCTTCTTTAGTTGAACGATATGGTCTTAAAGCATTATACATCTCTAATATTCTATCGTCTGGTACTCTTATAAGTTCTGCAGCTCTTCTAAAGTTTCTAGCTATAGCATCTCTATTCATACTTTCAGCTATTTGAGCTTGCATCTCTAAAGTTTCTGGTGAAATTCTTATATCCTCTGCATTGATTTCTCCACTTAAAACTTTTTCTAAAGTTATATCTTCTAAGGCTTTTCCTGTAGGAGTTTTTATATCTTCTTTTCTCTTAGAAGTTAAAGGATAATCTGCCGCAGTCATCTTCTTATTTTCCATGATTTCAATCCTTTCTAACTAAAACTCAACTTCTAATTGAACTGGTTTTTTACCTAATTCAACATGTTTTGTTTCTTTTATGTGTAATAAAGCTGCCTTTGCCATAAACTTAGGTCTAACCATTTGGTCATTTTTTACTGGTACTGGTGTTGGTGATTCACCTTTTGCATATTTAGCAGCATTTTTTCCGATTAATCTATAAGTTTCTGGTGTTAAAAGTGGGGCTTGTGAAAATAATTCTAAGTTGTTTAAAGGTAATAAATCTTTTTGATGTATTACAGTAGTTCCTTTAGATTGTATTCCTATACCTATACCTGACCCACTTAAACAAGCAGCATCATGAGCTATAAAAGATACATCTGAAGTTCTTAATATTCTAACAACTCTAGCATGTAATCCTTCCTCTTCTATTCCTGCTATAATTTCAAGTAAAGTTTCAGTATGAGGAACATCTACTATAGTTTTGTTTTGGTATTTTAAAAATGCAGGTGCTAATCCAATAACAACCTCATCTGATCTTAAACCAACCTTAGCTTCTCCAACTTCTTCAACTGTTATTTCTGGTATAAAAGTTCTTTCTTCCATTGACATTCTCCCCCTACTCTATATCCTCTGGTCTCATTACTGTAGGAACTTTTTTAATTTCTTCCCATCTTTCACCATCTAGTCTATATCCTGTTCCAGGTCCCATATAGTCATTTACATCATTAACAGCACTTATAACATTAAAGTCTTTATCTAAAATTGCTGAAGTTTGAAGATAATCTCCAGTAACTCTTTGCTTAAGCATATTTAACAGGTTGTTTGCTATATCTTCCATACCATTTTTGCTTAAAGCTTTTATTATATCTAATCCTGTTATTCTTCTCTCTAACATTTCTTCTGCAGCTTTTAAATCTTCAACTACATTTCTATTTGGCATCTCTTTACTTCCATGACAGTAAGTTGCAGCTTCTACTTCTTCATCTGTAACCTCTGGGAAGCCTAACTCTCTAAAGATTATTTGTATGCACTTAGCTGCTTTATTTCTAACCTTTATAGTTTCTTCTTCTGTAACTGGTCTTAATCCACCGTCAACCTTTAAGTCTCTTTGAAGTATGTTATAATCATCAAAGTCTTCTGCATCAAAGTTTGAACCTGCAAACATGTTATCATAGTTTGGAACTGCACTATATCCTGAGAATATAAAGTCTGTTCCTGGAAGCATTTGCATTAACATTCTTGCTGTTCTTCTTATATCTGAATGTGAGAATGTTTGGTCATTTGCTGACGCAACCTCTATATCAAGCATTGCTGCTATTAAGTTTTCTCCAAGAACTGCTCTTATTCCTGATGGAACCGCACCTGTCATACCTATACAGCTAACTGCACCATTTTGTAATCCTTGAACTCCTGCACCCTTAGTTATATATATACATCTTGACTCTAAGTAAAGCATTGATCTTCCTTCTGAATATCCCATTAAGGCTTCTGAACCTGAACCTGATGTAAATCTCATTTTAAGTCCTCTTGAAGCATAAGCTGATGCTAAAAAGGCTTTTGACCATGGAGTATCATCTCCATCTGTAAATACTGACTCTGTTCCGTAAACTGAAACTGTCTCTGCATAACTTGTAAGTCCTCTCATACCAAGGTCAAGTTCTGTAGCTTCCTCAACTGCACATTGAGTTAAAACTCCGCCTCTACCTACTTGTGAACCTACTAATATAGCTAAAGCATTAAAAGGTGCATATCTTACAATACCTACTGTAGTTTCTTGTTCTGCAAATCCTCTTAAAGCAGCTTCTGCCGCATCTGCTGCTATTTGAACTGGATTGTCCTTTACATTAGTTACATGGCATTGATTAGCAGGTGTTCTTCTAGCTCTCATTTTTTGAAGAGCCATCATCATCTCAACAACGTTCATTTCTTGAATTACTTCTACAGCCTTCATAGGTGTTATTGAAGTTGTAATTTTAACTATCTCATCTCTACTAACATTTATATCAACTAATCTTCTTGCTATTTCTTTAGATGAAAGTTTCATAGATGCTTCCGCGTCTTCTATGTTTATAGCATACTCAGCTATAAATTTATCTATCATATCAAACTCATCTCTAGATCTTCCGTCTAATTCAGTAATTATTCCATTTTCTATTTTTATTGATGATTTTGGATCATTTGGACTATCTAAAGCTATTAAGCCCTCATCAGCCCACTCTCCTATAAGTCCATCTTGATTTACAGGACGTTCTGATAATACTTGGAATCTTTTAGATTTCACTTTAACGTCTCCTCACTTTCAAATTAAAATTCATTTGTTAATTTTTTGTCTATGTCTAGATTTTAATATAATTCTAATTAAATTCCATTGAAAAATTT
The DNA here is from genome assembly GCF_058310255.1 of Clostridium sp. TJA038. NCBI lineage: Bacteria > Bacillati > Bacillota > Clostridia > Eubacteriales > Clostridiaceae > Clostridium > Clostridium sp. TJA038. The sequence continues at coordinate 1,180,771 of NZ_JBZEFA010000001.1, forward strand.
TAATCTGTTATGTCAAATTCTTGTCGTATTTTGAATAAAAAATAGGACTATTTTGATTTTAATTTCCTAAAAATCAAAATAATCCTACCTAAATATAATTTTTTTAACACCTTTACTAAAACTTTAACTATATTTTCCTATTAATAACTATATTTTTATATGATGTATTCCTCAAAATATGGCTTTTCCCTAAAATAAACCTTAATAAAAACACTTCTTTGTTAATTTAATAATTAATTATTTTTCCCTAAAAGCCTTTGGAGTTATACCAGTTATCTTTTTAAAAACTCTTATAAAATATCCACAATCATCAAAGCCTAAATCTAAGGATATATTTATTATAGGCTCTTTACTTCTTTTTAAAAGTTTCTTTGCCTTTTCAACCTTTCTTTCATTTATGTATGTTATTACAGTTTTTCCTGTTTCCTTTTTAAAAACTCTGCTAAAATATCCAGGACTTAAATTACAAAGAGATGCTAATTCTTCTAATTTAATAGTTTTATCCATATTAGCATCTATATACTTAGTTACCTTATCTATTAAATTATTCTCACTTGTTAAAGTTTTTTCTAAATAACTATCATATGTATTATTTTTATTTTCAATCTCTATATTCTTATTTTCAATTTTATCCATTATGTTATTTACAATTTCCATTAACTTATCTGGTTTTACTGGCTTTATTATATAATCTGAACCACCTAAAACTAAAACCTTATGTATAAAATCAAAATCATCATAAGCTGTAAGCATTATTATTTCTTTATTAGAATTTTCATTTTTTATAAGCTCTAAGGCTTTAATGCCATTTATTCCTGGCATCTTTATATCCATAATTATTATATCTGGATTAAATTCTCTGTTTAATTCTAAAGCCTCTTTTCCATTTTTAGCTTGAATTATATCCTTAACTCTTGAATTTTTCTTCAATATAGAGGTTAAAACATTTCTTTCTAATTGCTCATCATCAGAAATCATTATACTAAACACAAAATACACTTCCTTTTTTAAAGTTTTCTAGGTATTATAATTTCTACTTTAGTACCATTTTTAACTTTACTATCTATATTTATACTATAATCTTCTCCATAATAGTGAAACATTCTTTTATTTACATTGTTTATTCCAACCTTATCTAAATCTAATTTATCCTTATTTTTTATTTCTTCTCTAATTTCACATAATTTTTCTAAGGAAATACCTACGCCATCATCAGAAATTATAATTATTAACTTTTCTTCTTTGCTCTTAACTGATAAATTTATAGTTCCTCCTTGTTCTTTCTCTTCTATTCCATGTAAAACTGCATTTTCTACAAAAACTTGAAGAGCCATAAAAGGAATTTGAACATTAGAATCTTCTTCATCAAAACTTATATTATAGTGTATTCTGTCTCCAAAACGTACCTTTTGTATTTCTAAATAAGACTTAACATGATTTATTTCTTCGCTAAGTCTTACAAGTTTATTAGCTTTTTTCAAAGTATATCTTAATATATAAGATAAGTTGTAAATTACCTCTTGAGTTTTAGGGGCTTCTTCTATAATTGCTAAGGAAGCTATACTATTTAAAACATTAAATAAAAAATGTGGATTTATTTGAGATTGTAATGCCTTTAATTGACAATCCTTATATTCTTCCTCAAGTTCTAATTTACTTCTTTCAGCCATTGCAATTTCTATATTCTTTGTATATATTTCATTTTGAGTTCTCTTAAGCAATGCCTCTTCTACAATGTAATTGCTTACATGAGACATCATTTCAGATACAGCTTTTATTTTATCGAAACTAAGAACAGGTATCTTTTCATAAGCTTTCATAATTTTATCTTTAACATCACTTTTATATTCTAATTCTTTAGTTAACACAGCTTCTAATTCATGTTCATCTTCATCTGTAACTAAAACCTGCCCAACCATTACAGCTCCTAGATACTGACCATCAATTATTATAGGAACAGCTACATCTACAAGCCCTCTATGACATTTATATATATAAAAACTTCCTTCTCTAGCAGCTTCTAAGCCTCCTCTTGAATCACACTTTTCACAGAGCTTAGAAAACTCCTTTTGTTCTCTTATTAATCGGCAAAACTCACTACAACTACTGTGATTAGTTACAGGTACCCCCTTATAATCAACTGTAATCATAGCAAATTCTGTAGCTTTAGAAATGTCATCTTGTATTTTTTGAAAAGTATTTAAATCTAAAATTTCTCTAATATCTAATAACTTTGCCATATTTCCTCCCTTTCTTAAGAGCTTTAATAGTATTAATTTTATGGATTTTTAAAAAAATAATACTATTTAAGTTGAAAATATATTCATAAGTAAAAAAAATTATTATCTATATACTTATATAGATAATAATTTTAAATTTATTTACCTAGCTTATTAAAATATATTTACATAAACTAAGGCTCCACAAATTGCTCCTATTATTGGTGCAACTATAGGAATCCATGCATACTCCCACTTTGAGCTTCCCTTTCTAGGTATTGGAAGTAAAAAATGTGCTAATCTTGGTCCAAAGTCTCTAGCTGGATTTATTGCATAACCAGTTGGTCCACCTAAACTTAAACCTATGGCCCATATTAAGCATCCTACAATAATTACCTTAACTCCATAATCTATTTCTTGAGCTCCTATTCCTAAAACAGCAAAAGTTAAAACAAAAGTTCCTATAAATTCTGTTAAAAAGTTTATTTTGTGGTCTTCTATTTCTGGAATGGTACAAAAAACTCCAAGTTTAGAATTTTGGTCCTCTGTTTCTTCAAAATGATTATAATAAGTTATGTAGACAATGACAGCTCCTAAGAAAGCTCCTAAAAGTTGTGCAATTATGTATGGAATAACTTGTTGCCATGTAAATTGACCAATTATTGCTAAAGCTATTGTAAGTGCAGGATTAAATAAAGCTCCACTTACACTTGTAAACATTGCAGCTGGAATAGCTACTGCTAGGGCCCATCCTGTAGTTATAACTATCCATCCTGAACTATGTCCTTTTGTCTTTTTTAAGACTACATTTGCAACAACACCATCACCAAGTATGATAAGTAGCATTGTTCCTATTAATTCTGCTAATAATGATGCCATAAATTAAACTCCCTTTAAACTTTATGACATAAATGCAATTATTTTAAATAAAACTTTAATATTCTTTAAACAACAATTATACTATAATACACATGTTAAAAAATAGTCAAGATTATTATTAAAAAATTCTTTTTTTATTAATAATTTTAAGAAATTAACTAAATATTCTTGATTTATAATGAATTTTTTTCCATGTAAATCTTTTTATTTAGTTAAATTTTCAACATTTATTTTATATATTTAAAATCTCTCCTGAAGAAATATAATAAATTTTATCTTTTAATATCTCTTTTAACATATAAAAAGCTTTAAGTCCTGTACAATGGCATGTATAAAAATTACTATTTCTTTTCTTTAAATCCTCTCCTAAAGTATTTATAAAAGAATCACTTTCTATCTCTCCTGTACTAGGATTAAAAACATGAAAACCGCTTATTACATAATCTATATTTTTTCCTGCGATTTCTTCTGCCCTATCTAAAATATTTCTTATATCATTATGGGCACAGCCACCCATTAAAACCTTTAAATTATTCTCTGAAATAATAAGATTTTGTTCATGAATAAAATCATCTTCTAAATAAATTCCATTTTCTCTTTTATATAAAACTCTGTTAAAATCAGATGATTTATGAACTTTTTTAACTGTAGAAAAAATATATAATTCCTCATCTATTTTCAAATCACCTTCAGTTAATATTAATCTAGGATTGTTTTTTAAACTTTTATCTAACCCTATATATTTTTTAACATCACCAAAGATATGATAGTATTCATTAAAAGCCTCTTTATTTATATAAATTTTCGCCTTATCATTTATTTTTAGAAACTCCTCTAAGCCACCACCATGGTCATAATGTCCATGAGATATTATAACTGTATCTACCTCTTTTAAATCTACTCCTAATTTTCTAGCATTCTCTATAAAAACCTTTTTAGGTCCTAAGTCAAAAAGTAAATTATGCTTATCTGTTTTTATATGAAAGCATAAGCCATGTTTATTTTCATATTCCTCTGATATTTTAGTATTTTCAACTAATGTAGTTATTTTCAAAATCTCTCACTCCTCTTTTATGTAAAAAAACTCTTTATATTATAAATTTATAAAGGAAATATCTTTATACTTTTAGAAAGGGCCTCCTCCTCTTTGCTTAAATCTCTCGATACATACTTATAACAATTTAAAATCAAATTAGAATAAGTATTGAAAGCCTCTTGATTTTCAAAACCTTTTCCTTCAAACATTCTATCCATAATTTCAACAAGATTATTTATGTATAAATAAGGATTTATAAAGGTAACTAAATCTCTAAAACCATTTCCTTCTGATTCCTTAATATTATCTTGCAAAATTCTATCACACTCTCCCTTGCAACAAGGAATTACCCTAACTATCTTATCACTTTCATCTGTAATTATTTGAACCATAGACATTTCAACATCTTCCAGTAAATCTTTTCCACAAACTCTACATCTTATTTTCTCTTCATTAGAAAATACATTTGACTTTTCCATAATATTTATTTCTCCTTCTCTATAATAAATTCCTATAAGATAAAAGCTCTTTTATTTTTAAAATAGTTTTATCTTCATCTAAATTATCTTCATAATAGGTTACATAAATACTTCTGCCAGACTCTAAATGTAAAAACCAATTGTCTAATAGATTTAAATAAACATAGTCAATATAAGATTTGCTATATTCCTTTCCTACAAATCCATTTCCACTATTATAAACCTCATTGCTTACAGCATAATTAGAATGATATATTATATCTTCTTTATTATTCTGAATTAATTTTAACTTTCCAGAAAAATCTACAATTAAAGAATTATTATATCTGTCATCTCCTTCTATTAATACCCTTTTTAAATCTTCCTTTGTAAAAATATTAGGTTTTGTCTTTCTATGAACTATTATTTCAACCTTAAAATCCTTATCTTCATAAGGATTTTTACAGGTTTCTGAAACATTAACTTTCTCCTCACTTATTAAAAGAATATTGTTCTTAGATAGCCATTTTTCAGCTTCCTCATGAGTGTTAAATATCATATCCTTTTCAAAGTCAATAGCTAAAAAGTGTTCCTGTGGCTCCCAATTACTATCTTTTTTCAGTCTGTAAACTGATTCTAACGGTATTTTATAAGCATTAATTGTAAAAACCATATCCTCACCCCTAGTCATTAAATATGAGAACAAAACCAAATAATTACATTTAAATTATAACATTTTATTAACTCTTTGTACACATTTACAAAAAGTTAAGATTATTATTTAATAAAGAAAAAAACAAACTAAAAGTTAAAGTTTAGTTTGTTTTTTAATAGACTAATATTAATTTTTTATATATCTTTTAAATTTAAAAAAGCCTTAACAATTTTAGGGTCAAACTGAGTACCTGAATTTCGTTTAATTTCAAGTTTTGCTTCCTCTACTGTAAGCCTCTTTTTATAAACTCTTTTATTTATCATTGCATCATATGCATCTACAACACTTATAATTCTAGCTAAAAAAGGTATCTTATCTCCCTTTAATCCTAAGGGATATCCTAAACCATCATATCTTTCGTGATGAGCTAAGATATAAGGTGCTATTACTTCATAATCTGGATTAAAAAGAGCAATCCTATATCCCTTTTCAGAGTGAGTTTGTATTATCTCATATTCTTCCTTTGTTAAAGTTCCTGGTTTTCTTAATATATCCTCAGATATTCCAACCTTTCCTATATCATGAAGTTTAGCTAAAAGCTTTAATTTATCTAAATCTTCATCAGATAGATTAAGAGCTTTTCCAAGCTTTAAAGCATATACCTCCACTCTCGATATATGTTCTTTTATATCCTCATGCTTTAAAAAAAGTTCCTTGTTTAAAGTATTTATTATGTTCTTTTTTATTTTATTTTCCTCAATTAACTTTTCTCTATAAACCTTATCCTCAGCTTCAACTAATATTTCAGCTATAGATTTATTCATTTCATTTTTACTAGAAACACCTAAGGCTATACTAAGAGGCAGAGCTGTTTTATTATTTATCTTACAGTTTTTCTTAATTCTTTCACAAACTAAATTAGCTTCCTTTTCAGTTGTTTTAGGAAGTAAGATACAAAATTCATCTCCTCCCCACCTAAATATAAGGTCTTCTCTCCTACAAGAACCCTTTATTACCTTAGAAATTTCCTTTAAAATTTTATCTCCTTCTAAATGTCCTAAAGCATCATTTATTACCTTAAGACCATTTAAATCTCCCATGATAAAACTTAAAGGTAAATATTCTTCACTATCTAACTCTCTTAACTTTTCGTCAAAGTAAGCTCTATTATATAATCCTGTAAGCTTATCTCTATAACTCATATTTTTTAATCTATTTTCTAGAATAGAGTTTTCAGTAATATCCCTAATAACTCCTACAATCCCTGTTACTTCTCCCTCTTTATCTATTACAGGAACCTTTATTGATTCAATATACTTTACTTTATCATCTAATTTAACCTTAATTTTCTCTGTTATCTTTTCCTTGTTTTTTATAACATAATTATCTTTATCAAGAAAACTCTTTAAAATCTTTTCATCTTTAAATATACTATTTCCTTCTAAATCATTTTTAGAAAGACAATTTAAATCTTTTCCTATAATTTCCCCTTTATTTTTCTTGTAATATTCCTTTACTAAGGCATCATTACATTTTAAATATTTGCCCTTATTATCTTTATGATATACTCCATCAGGAATTGAATCTACAATTACATTTAAAAGGTCCTTTTGACTTATAAGTTCTTCTTCATATTTCTTTCTTTCACTTTGGTCTTGTAAAATCCCTAAAAAACAGGTTACTTCACCATTTTCTTTAATAGGTGCTAAATAACATTCTAAAAAAGCCCCCTTTGGATAATCTAACTTTTTTTCATATCCTGAAAAAAGCTTTGGCTTTCCTTCTTTAAGAACTAATTTATAATTTGCAATATACTCCTTAGCTATATCTTTAGAATATATTTCCTCTATGCTTTTTCCTATGATATCCTCTTTTTTTAAATTAAGCATATCTGCATAATATTTATTTGCAAAAATAAATCTATTATCTAATCCTATTAACCAAACTGAATAAGGTATGTTATCTAATAATAACTCTAATAAATTTGAATTCATATATTTCATCCTCTTTACTTCCATACTATTAGACTTTAATTTTATCACAAAAAACTGTTCATGATAATTTTTTAAATTTTACATTTTTTTAAAAATAAAATAACCTCACCTAAATTTTTAACTTTAGATGAGGTTATTTTCTTATCTACTTACTATTTATCCTTTTTTTCATCTCTTTTAAGCTTTCTGCTAAATTATAATAAGTATCCTTTTTAAGAAGATATTTAATTATATAAATAGCCTTATGATATTCTTTTACTTTTTCATAAGTTAAGGCTAAATAATAAAGATATATATCTTCTTCTTTTAAACTTATAATATCTTCATAGTATTTTATAAGCTTTTTATAATAATATTTTTCTAAATTTTCTTCTTTCTTAAGAGATTTATCACTTAAAGAGTATATTTCTATTTTATAACATTTATATACTTCCTCTAGAAAAAATATAATATTTAAATTTTCTTTCTTTTTTATATTCTCTAAAAACATTTCGCTATAATAATGTTCACACTCTTTAAAGGCTCTAATAAACTTATCTTCTTTTAACTTTAAAATATATAATTTATTTAAAGAATCTTCTATTTTAAATCCTACCAATATAAAAATTTCTTTTTTTACATTTAAAAGAACTATCTCCTTAAAGCATAATCCTTCTCCTTTAAATTCATCCTTAATAACATAATGATTTTCCCCTTCTTTTTTTAATAATACTAAAGAAGGTGTTTCTAAAGAAGATTTTAATATAATAAACTCTTCATTTTTATCCCTTAACCTAATAATATTCTTTTTTATTAGTTCTTCTAAAGTAAAAAAATCTTTCCTAAAAAAGTCCTTATTTAAACTTTCAATATCATTCCCCTCTTTTTTAAGAGAGTTTCTACTTAAATTATTTAAACTTACATTAGGTTTTATAAAATCATTATTATCTTCTAAAGAATAAAGACCTATAAAAGAAGATTCCATAGTTTTTATACATCTTAAATTACTACTATCTTCATAAGAAAATTCATAAAGAAGCTCTTTATCTTCTTTATTTAAAATATCTAATTCTTTATTTAAGTTACTCATTAAGATTCTTCCTTAAATTATTAATTAATATATTCTATTTTCTTACTTTTAAAAAGGTTATATAAATATTTTTAATTCTTTTTTCTTATTATTTTATACCAAAGTCTATTACTCTTAGGAAATTCTTTTTTTTGAAGATATTTCAAAGTTCTCTTTAAATCTTTTTCATCTAAATTTAAAAATACATCTCTTTTAAATCCATTTTCATGCACTTTATATAAATCTTTATCTATTTTTTCTATTTCAATTTCTCTATCTTTTTTAAAGCTTTTAAAATTAACCTTTTCATTTATTTCTATTCTCTTTGCTGTATATAAAGCAACATCTATAAAATCCGCTATATTTACCACTCTAAATACATCCCCCTAAGCTTTATTTACATTTTTTAATTTAGAAACAAGTTTTGTAAATTCCTTTTTTATAACTACATTAGAAATAAAAAATACACTTATCTCTTCATCCTCAAAAATATATGCAACTCTACAATCTAAAGAAGGCTCTAGAGGAATTTTATACTCATATATAGTTTTTCCCTTATACTTATATCCTCTAACCTTCTTAATCTTATGAGGATTATTATTTATTAAATCTAAAGTAGAGTTATAGATTTTATCTTTTATATATTCTTCATGCTTTTTATTATGTTCAAAAAATTTTTCTAAATATATATTATCCTCAATAACTATTTTCTTTTCAATCAAAGATATCATCTCTTTTCAAAAATTATTTTTTATGAAGCAAACCTATTTAAAAGTTTTTCTTCAAAATTATCATATCCCATTCTCTCAATAACTTCTGCAAGTCTTTCTTTCCCTTGTGCAGTTTCTTTATAACATTCTATAACAGTTTCTAAAAGAGGAATAATTTCTTCTTCCTTAAATAATCTTTTCATAGGTTCTGCTTTTCTTGATTTTCTTCCTGCTCTTCCTCCTAAAAAAACTAAAAACTCTATCTTCTTACTTTCACTATTTAAAGAAGGTAAGATAGAAAAATCATTACTTTGAGCCTTTCCATAACTATTTGAACAACCAAAAACTCCTATTTTAAATTTAGAGGGAACCTCTCTACCTAAAAATCTATCCTCTAAAATTTCTGCAATTCTTCTAGTATCACAAAGTCCATGCTTACAAACAGTTCCCTTACAAGATAAAACTGCTCTAACAGTTTTTCCTGCTCCTCCTATTCTAAGATTATTTTCCTCAGCTCTTTCAATAACCTTATATATATTCTCCTCTTTTATATAAGGTATCTCAATAGTAAGCCTACTAGTTAAACTTATTTCTCCATTTCCATAATCCTTTGCTATTTTAGAAATAGCATCTATTTCCTCTGCTTTAAAATATCCTGCTTTACTTAAAAATCTTATAGCATAAAAATCTTCTTGCTTTTGATTTAAAATTCCTTTAGCTTTTAACTCTTGCTTTTCTTTTAAAGTTAATTTACTCATTTGTATACTCCCTATTTAATAAAAATATATTTTATAAATATATTATAATATGTAATTATATATAACTACTATATTTATTTAATAGAATTAACATAATTATATACCTATATATTTTCCCTTAATTTGTTTATTAATTTAAAAAATAATGTACTTTTTTAACATTTTATCCTTATTATTAATGAATATTTATTATTTACGTAATATAATTAAAGATAGATTTATTAATATGTTAGGAGATTTTTATGAACTTAATTATGAATTTTTTTGATTTAATACTACATTTAGACAAGTATTTAAGTGTTTTTATTCTCAATTATGGAACATTTACCTACTTACTTTTATTCTTAATAATTCTTGCCGAAACTGGTTTAGTAGTTACTCCTTTTTTACCTGGAGATTCAGTAATATTTGCAGCCTCTGCCTTTTGTGCTTTAAAGATGATGAATATTTTTATATTAGTTCCTTTACTTTTAATAGCTGCAATTCTTGGAGATAGCTTAAACTATAGCATTGGTAAGTTTTTAGGTGGTAAGTTAATTTCTAAATCTAATATTATAAAAAAAGAATATATAGATAAAACTAATGGCTATTACAACAAGTATGGTGGAAAAACCTTAGTTATAGCTAGATTTATTCCAATAATAAGAACCTTTGCTCCTTTTGTTGCAGGCATTGGAGAAATGAACTATAGAAATTTTTTATTTTTTAATGCAGTAGGAGGATTTATCTGGATTATAATTGTTTCCTTTTTAGGATACTTTTTTGGAAACATAAAAATAGTTTCAGAAAACTTTTCAATAGTTATTATAGTTATAATAATTATTTCTATATTACCTGCTATAATAGGAGTTTTTAAAGCTAAATTATCCCCTAAATCAACTACATAAAAAAATAAACAGCAAATTTGCTGTTTATTTTTTTATTATAAAGTTTTATCCTTTAAAACTTATACTTTACTTTACATATTTATTTAAAAAATCATCTATTGTTTCCCAATAAAGCTTTGGATTAACCTTACTTGCCTTAGCATGTCCAGCCCCTTCTATTATTAACTTTTCCTTTTCAGCAGAAGATGCCTCATAAAGCTCATCTACCATAAAAGAAGGAACAAAGGTATCTTCATCTCCTTGAATAAATAAAGTAGGTGTTTTTGATTTTGCAGTTTGAGAAATTGGAGAAGATTCATTTATCCAATATCCCGCTCTAACCTTAGTTATTAAATTTGCAACATGCATCATTGGAAAAGCTGGAAGACCAAAAAGCTTGTCTAATTGGTATGCAAACTCGTCCCATGCACTAGTATATCCACAGTCTGCTACAATAGCCTTAACATTACTTGGAAGATTTTCTCCTGAAGTATTAAGTACTGTAGCTGCTCCCATTGATATTCCATATAAAACAATTTCTGCATTTTTATCTTCTTTAACTATATAGTTAATTAAATCTATAATATCTAAACGCTCGTCCCATCCCATTCCGATATAATCACCTTCACTACTTCCATGACCTCTTAAATCTGGAATTATAACATTATAACCCATGTCATAAAAGTTTTTTGCATAATATGAAGTTAACTTTCCTTGTGAAGTATATCCATGCACTGTAATAACCCATTTATTAGAATTTGGATTTTTTATAAGATAATTGTGTAACTTTAATCCATCTTTTGAAGTCATATATAAATCTTCATAACCACTTTGATTTAAAAGCCACTCTTCACTTGAAATACTAACAGGACCACTAGTACTATCTACTGTAACAACATCTTTGCTACTTTCTGTTGAATCAAAAACTATGTCCTTTGGTGTATCTGGGTTTATAGCTAAATTATATAAATAATTTCCTCCAAATCCTAAAGCTAAAATAATAACTATTACTACTGCTATTAATATTCCACAAATCCACTTTTTTCCCTTTCCCCACTTTTTCTTAGTTTTAATATCTTGTGTTTTATTTGCTGTACTCATATAGCTCTCCTTAAAAAAGACTTTTTGTAAGTCATAATTATATCACGAATTATTTTGATTATCAAATATTTATTATTTAAAACAATTCTAGTAGCAAAATATTAAATAGATTTATTTATTTTTATAATTTTACTTTCTAAAAAAATTACTAACTATTTATAGAGCTAAGTGATAAAATATTAAGGCAGTATAATTTTACACGAAAGATGGTGTTGTTTTGAAAACAAATTTTTTTATTCCAAAATACATGAAAAACTTTAAATGTATAGGTCCTAACTGTAATGATACTTGCTGTGTTGGTTGGGACATTAACATAGATGAAACAACTTTTAAAAAATATAAAAAGGATAAAGGAACTTTAAAAAAATTAACAGAAGGAAAATATATAAAAAATTCTTCCTCAAAGGATTATTTTAATTTTGGATTTATGAAAATAACAGAGGAAAATAGATGTCCTTTCTTAAATGAAAACTTACTTTGTGAAATTCATCAAAAATGTGGTGAAGAAAACCTTTCTATAACCTGTAAAAGATACCCTAGAGTTTTTAATATTATAGACAATATATATGAAAAAAGTGGTCTTCCTTCCTGTGAAGAAATATGTAATATAGCTTTTTTAAATAAAGAAAAAATGGAATTTATTGAAACAGTAGAAAATATTAATCATAATAATTTAGAAATAAGAAGAGTTATAGATACTGAAGCCTTTTTAGATTCAAATAACCTGCTTCAATACTTTTGGGATATAAGAATAATTTCTATAAATATTATGCAAAATAGAGATTTCTCTATTGAAGAAAGACTTTCCATTTTAAAATTATTCTATTCCAAATTAGAAACTTTAAAAGAAAAAGAAAAATTCTATGAAATAGAAATGCTCTTAGAAAATTTAAATAATAGTTATCTAGAACTTAATAAAATTTTTTCCCTTACTACTCCTCCTTTAATAAAAATACATAAGGATTTTTATTTTACTATTCTAGAAAAAAATCTTTCAAATAAAATAATAGGAAAAAGACTAAAAGAATTTATAATATCTTTGAAAAACAATAAAAACATTTTTTCTAAATTAAAAAACTCTAATGTAGAAAATTTAGAAGCTCCTTTAAAAAACTACTCTTATATTTTTGAAAATTATCTAGTTAATCAAATTTTTAAGGATATTATTCCCTTTAATAAAGGTGAAAAACTAAGTCTTAGTGGAAAAAAACTTATAAATACCTATAACTTAATAAAAGCCTATTTAATCTTATACTCTCTTTCTCTAGAAAAAGACATTTCAGAAAAGGATATAATATATTTAATTCAAATTTTAAGTAAAGATATAGAGCATAATAAAGTTTTTGAAGAAATTCTAAATTTATAAAATAAAGGGAGAATATTTCTCCCTTTATTTTTACATTCCAAAACCTATCTTTTTTACCTTATTTATATTTTCATTAATTATAAGTCCACTTACTATTTCATTTATACTAACAAATTGAGGAGCCTCTATTCTGTATTCGTATACATTCCCCTCCTTAGTTTCAATATTACTTATTTTTATTTGATACTCCTCAAAAAAATCATTTATCTCATTTAAAGCCTTAATATCATTGCACTTTATTTCCATATTTACATTCCTAGTTCTTATAATAAATCTATCTTCAAATTTTTTTAAAGAAATTAAAACTAACAAAATACTAGCTCCACTAAAAATACTTATAGCATAAAATCCCATACCAATTGCAATTCCAACTCCAGCTACTGCCCACATAGAAGCCGCTGTTGTTAAACCTTTTACAGTTCCCTTAGTCTGTATTATTGCACCAGCACCTAAAAAACCAACTCCTGAGATAACCTGACATACAATTCTTCCTACATCAACATGCAAAATACCATTAATAGCTTGATTTTGAACTATTTCTTCAATAACAAAATGTCCTACTTGAACTTGTATAAGACCTGCAATGGTAGCTCCTAAACAAACTAGCATATGTGTTCTAAAACCAGCTGGTCTATTTCTATATTCTCTATTGCACCCAACTAAGCCCCCTATTACTATAGATAAAACTATTCTTATAATAACTTGTTCTATATCCATTTTATTCCCAACTTTCTTTAATATATTTTATCCGATAAATAATGTTTATTATGTAAAAACTTGTAATATATTTTTAGTTTATACCTTTGCAAGATAAAAATCAAATTTTTACCATATAACTATTAAAATAAAAGTAGGAATTCTTAAAATTAAGAATTCCTACTTTTATTTTAAACTATATAACTACTGCACCATCTACAGATAAAATTTCTCCGCTTATGTAACTTGCCATATCGGAAGCTAAGAATAAAAAGGCATTTGCTATATCATCAGCTTGTCCAACTCTTCCTAAAGGTATATTACTAGCTATTCTTTTAACTAAATTTTCATCTAGGCTTGAAACCATGTCAGTTGCAATCACTCCTGGTGCTACCGCATTAACTCTTATACCATCTTGTCCAAGTTCCCTTGCTAAAGATTTAGTTAATCCATTTACTGCAAATTTTGATGTTGGGTAACCAACTCCTGTTTTTTGTCCATATATACTTACAACAGAACTAGTATTTAAAACAACACCAAATTTTTTCTCCTTCATTATTTCTGCACAGGCCTTAGTACAATTAAATATAGCATTTACATTAATATCAATTATCTTAGAAAAGTCCTCATCACTTTGGTCATATATAGCCTTGCTATCACTAACCCCTGCATTGTTTATAAGTATATCTACAGTTCCAAATTTCTCTAAAACCTTAGAAACCATATGATTAACTTCTTTTAAATTTAATAAGTTAGGATGAAATCCTATAACCTTAAAGCTTGGGTCTATATCCTTTAATTTTTCTAATGCTTCATTAACAGTTTTTTCTCTTGAACCGCATAAAGCAACTTTAGCACCACATTCTAAAAATTTTCTAACTGTTGCAAAGCCAATTCCTCTTGTTCCACCAGTTACTATAACAACTTTATCTTTAATACTTTTTGATAACATATCCATTTATCTCACCTCTTATACATATATTTAATCTTTCTCTTACTTAATATAATAATACAAGGTGATTAATTATAGTTGTAAATAATTAAATAATTTTAAATCAATATCTTTTTAATTTAAAACTTAAGAATTTAATAATTTTTTTAACTTTAAAATTTCTTCTTCATTTATATATTTCCATTTTCCATATTCTATATCATCAATAGTTATATTAACTATTCTAATTCTTTCTAATTTAACTACATTAAATCCAAAAACTTTACTCATCCTTCTTATCTGTCTATTTAACCCTTGAGTTAATATTATTGAATATGTATTTTCATTTATTCTTTTAACTTTACAAGGCTTTGTTAACTTACCTAAGATAAAAACACCCTTTTCCATCTTCTCAATAAAATCTTCGTAAAAAGGATTATCTAAAGTTACTATATATTCCTTTTCATGATTATTTTCAGCTGCTAAAACTTGATTTGCTAAATCACCATCATTAGTTAAAATAATTAAACCTTGAGAATCCTTATCTAATCTACCTATAGGAAAAACATAGTCCTCTATGCCTAAATAATCTATTATATTATTTTCTACCTCCTCTGAAGCTGTGCATACAACCCCTACAGGTTTATTAAGAGCTATATAAATTTTCTCCTTCTTAGCTAAGGGTTTTCCATCTAAAAGTATTTCATCACTTAACTCAACCCATTGTCCTTCTATACATGGTTTACCATTAACAGTAACCCTTCCTTCTCTAATAATTTTATTAGTTTCTTTTCTAGAGCATATACCAAAGTTACTAAAAAGCTTATTTATTCTCATTATAAAATCTAATATCTCCTTTCAAAAGTTACTTTCTAATTTTACTAAATCTAATTAAATAAATATATAATTATTAAACTTAGAAAATATATTTATTTTAACCAAATTTTAAAATTTAGTTTATATATTACAAATAGTAGTTTATAATGTAAATGTAGTATATTTAAAGAACATACTTAGGAACGTATGGTTATACTATAAACTTTCGGATTTTCTGTTAGCCTGTTTTTTATATTGTATTTTTAAAAGTAAAAACCTTCTTTACTTTTAAGATAACTTGGATGATTTTTATGTATAATAAGATTTATTAATCTTATTTCTTAAACTCTCTAACTTGGTTTGCCACCAACTAACTACAAATACAGATAATGGTTAAATTATAAAAAGCTAAGGTATTAAAATATCTTAGCTTTTTATAATTTTATTCAAATAACTGAATTATTTCTTCTTCTGTAAGACGTCTTAATCCCTTTCCATCCATAGCTTTTCCATCTATTAAGGACTTTATAAGTTCTCTTTTATATTCTTGCATTAATAATATTTTTTCTTCAATAGTATCCTTTGCAACTAACTTTATAACTTCAACCTTATTTATTTGTCCAAATCTATGAGCCCTATCTGTAGCTTGATCTTCTATAGCTGGATTCCACCAAGGGTCAAAATGTATAACTAAACTTGCAGAGGTTAAGTTCAATCCAACACCTCCTGCTTTTAAAGAAATCAAAAATACTTTTATATTATCATCTTCATTAAATCCTTTAACCCTGTTTAATCTTTCTTTAGCTGAAACTGCCCCATCTAAATACATATAGGAAATACCCTCTTTTTTTAAGGATTCTTTTATTTTTTCAAGTACTGAAGTAAACTGTGAAAATAATAAAATCTTTTTATTATTACAAATAGCTTCCTTTACAATCTCCTTAACAACAATAAGCTTACTACTCTCTCCACTATAGTTTTCCATAACTAAGGATGGGTCTAAACATATTTCTCTTAACTTTGTCAAATAAGAAAATAAATTTATTTTATCTTTACTATTTTTATCTTTTAATTTATCTTTTAAATTTTTCACATAGGTATTATAAATCTGTTTTTGTTTTCCTCTAATCTCTACTAAGTATTTTTTCTCTATCTTTTCTGGAAGCTCTTTTAAAACCTCCTCTTTAAATCTTCTTAAAATAAAAGGAGCTATTAAATTTTTTAATTCTTCTAAATTGCCTTCATCTAAAATAAATCTTTCTCTAAATCTTTCTCTAGTAAACAAATATCCTGGCATAACAAAATCAAAAATTGACCAAAGTTCCATTAAATTATTTTCTATAGGTGTTCCTGTTAAAGCTATATTGCATCTTGATTTAATACTTTTAACAGCTAAGGTTACTTGAGCCTCTGGATTTTTTATATTTTGCCCTTCATCTATAATACAATAATCAAAGTCCAATTCTTCATATAACTTTTCATCATTTTTAATAGTTCCATAAGTTGTTAATAAAACATCATATCTTTCATAGGAATTTTTCTTTCCTTTAGAGGAAGTATTTTTTTTAGAGTTAATTCCATTTTTAAATTCTTCTAAAAGTTTTTCCCTTTTAGATTTACTACCATGAACCATTAAAACCTTTATATCTTTAGCAAATTTTTCAAACTCCTCCTTCCAGTTATATATAACTGAAGTTGGAACTATAACTATACTTTTACTCTTTTTTTGGGATAATAAAAAAGCTATGATTTGAATAGTTTTACCAAGCCCCATATCATCTGCTAAAATACCTCCAAAGCCTAAATGAGTAATTTCATTAAGCCATTTAAAGCCTTCTTTTTGATAAGGTCTAAGCTCTGCATTTAAGTTTTTTGGAACAAGTTTTCTTTTAAAATCCTTGTTTATAAGTTTTTCCACTATATGTTTAAGAACTCTTCCTCCTTTTATAAAAGAAAGATTTTTATCCTTTAATTTTTCTTCTATATACAAGACCTTATTTTTATCTATATAAACCTCATTATTTTTTATATTTTCTAAGCCTAAATCCTCTAAAAGATTTAAAAATCCAACTATAGCTTCATCTTCTAAATTTAAATATCCCTTAGAACTTTTATAAAACTTATTCCCACTTTTCATAGCTTCTATGCTCTCTTTAAAATTCTCTAAAGTAAAATCTAAAAAATCAAATTTAAGCTTATAAAAATTATTAAAATCTATAAGTTCTGAGGTAATAAAAGAAGAATCTATAATTTTAAACTCCTTAAATTCTTCCCCTATTAAAACCTTGCCAAAGTCCTTTAGTTTTTTAATTCCAACTAAAAAAAGTTCATATAAGTCTTCTTCATTTCCTATAAATAAAAAATCCTCTTCTTTTTTTATAAATTTAAATTTTTCAAGTTGAAATTCAATAAGTTTTTCTATTTTTAAATCTCTTAAAAAACTATTATTTTTTTCATCTCTTATTAAGTCAATTATGTATCCACAATAATCTATTTTTACATTAAAATATATTTTTTCTTCTTTTTTATAAAGAAAAAATCTTGCCTTCATAAGTTTTTTCTTTAAAATTTTAATATTTTCATCTAAAACAATATTATTACTTATATTTTTAAGAGTTTCTAATAAGTTTCTTAAAGTATATAAATCATTTTTATAAATAATTTCATTGTTTTTCAAAAACAATTTATGAATTGGAATATAATATTTTAACTGTTGTTTTCTTGGAAGATATAAATTCCTATCAAAAAACATTACATCTCCTAAAGTATTTAAAAGGACAGGAAACTTTTTATGATGGCTTAAAATTAATCCTTCTTTCCTCTCCTTTAAGGTTAGGTATACAGGCACCTTTTCCTTTTTAACATTAACTTTATAATTTATAGAATTAATATTAAAGTTTATTTTCTTTTTTTCACTTATTAATTTTAAAAAGTCCCTTAAATTATTCTGTTTTATTTTTAAATACCTTCCACTTATATCTTCCCTATTATCTACTAAAAATCTAAGAATTTTTTTATCTTCTTCTAAAAACTCATCTTTTAAGGGATTATATGTAAACCCATTAGGAAATTCTAAAGGTTTTTTCAAAGTATTTTTATATAAAAAATCCTTTAGGTCTAAAATTAAGCTTGTATTTACTATACCTATTTTAAATTCACAGTTATATATGCTTACACCCTCATTTAAAACCTGCTTAATATCTATATCTAAAGATAAAAATCTTTTTTCTTCCTTTTTCTTTTCCTCTCTTTTTACAAATTCATTATTTATCTTTGATTTTTTTCTTACCTTTTTTCTAACTAAGGAACAGAAAGCTTCACTACTTGCAAAAATATGTTTACACACATAATTTTTTATATGTTTACTATTTTCTTTAAAAATTTCACAGCTACAATTAGTACTTATTATCTCACTACTTGTAATTTCTATTTTTATGTGAGTATTAACTTCTCTATTTCTATCCTCATTAAATAAACTTCCATAAATATGATAAGTAGCACCTATCCTTTTCCCTTTAACTTCTTTTAAATATGCTTCCTTAATTAATTTTTTTCCTTGTTCTTTAGTAAAACTAGAAGTTTTTCTAACTAAGTTCTTATTAAAAGTATCTAAATTCAAAGGCCTCCCTCCTTTAACAACTTTCATAAAATATAATTTTATCATAAATAAGCTTTATAAATAAAAAATTACTTAATATTATTTAATTTTACTCTTTAAAATTATCAGGATAACCATAAAAGACCTCAAAGCTATTTTTACTTTCTTCCATCATAGGAAGTAAAGAATCTCCGTACTCTCTTGGAAATTCGTAAATAAAATAACTTATTCTTCCCTTTTCTAAGGAAATCACCTTATAATATGAAATATTTCCTCTTCTAACATAATACTGAAGTTTATTATTATCCTTACTACAGCTAACTACCTCTCTTCCTTCAACTTCCTCTTTGTAAAAATCATCAATAGTCATTTCCGTTGTATTTTCTTGACTATTTAAAACAAATCTCAATTTTTCGTCCTTACTTCTAAGACATATAGCTGATTTATCCTCTAAACCATAGGAAATATCTAGCTTAAATATATTTGGATACTTAACTTTAGCTCCTAAAAGCATAACATAGTTATAATTATAATCTCCATTTAAATCTCCTATATCTCCAAGATTTGTTCCAATTAAATATCCATAGGTATCCTCATAATTTTTACTTTCTTTATAGTTACAATTTTCTAAATATAATTCTTCGTTCCATCTTTCAGGATATCTATCTTTAACTATTCTTAAAATATTCTCATCTATATAACCTTGATTTTTAGCTTCTCCTTCTTTACCATAGCTATAATCTTCATTAAAATTATTTTCGTCACTAAAATTATCCTCTTGCCCCTGCTGTTCGTTTTCTTTATCTTCTTCATTAAAATCCTCTTCACCAAGGCTATTTTCTTCTTTATTCTCCTCCTTGTTATCAGAAATTTCATAGCCATAGTTAAAATTATTTTCATCTTTACTAGTACCTTCTATACCTTCTCCAATATCATATAGAAAATCATAAAAATCAAAGCTCTTTTCAAAGTCTTTTTGTAAAATAAATCTTTCTAAATTAAAAGTATTATATAGCCTACTTTTTTCTAAAACTTCCCTTGTATAAGTCATAATCCCATTATGTTCTCCCATAGCAGTATTTAATCCACTACTTAACAAAACGCTTATACTTAATAAAACATCTAATAACATTAAAATCCCCCCTACTTTTTGAAAACTTTTAATTAATTGTATCATAAATTTACAATTTATTTTAAAATAATATGAAAAAAGAATAAAAAATAAGTGAAGACCTTAAAATTAAAATCTCCACTTATTCTATTTAAACAAAAGGTTCTACATGAACTGTAATTCCTTTTATAAAATTCATATTTTTAAATATAATACTTTCTAAATTACTAGCTATTTTATGTCCTTCAAAAACAGAAATATCCTTATCTACACAGATTATTAAGTCTACATAGGCCATTGGTCCATATTTCCTAGTTCTTATTTCTCTTAAAGCTTTTATCTCCTCAATACTTTCAACAATAGTACATATCTCTCTTTCCTTCTCTTCATCAATTGAAATATCCATAAGTTCATTACAGGATGAAATTAAAATTTCAACTCCAACTTTTAATATAAAAATGGCCACAACTATAGATGCTATAGAATCTAAAGCTTTAAAACCTAAAATAGCTCCTAAAATACCTATAAAAGCTGCAATAGATGACAATGCATCTGACCTGTGATGCCAAGCATCTGCTTTTAAAGAAGGTGAATTTGTTTTTTTAGCTACCTTAATAGTAATTCTATATTGATATTCTTTTATAATAATAGATAAAAGAGAAACAATTAAAGGAAGAGTAGTTGGAATTTCAACTTCATTTAAATGAAAAAGAGAATAAAAACCATTATAACCAATTTTTAAAGATACAATCACTAGTAAAATAGCTAATAAAAAAGAAACTAAGGTTTCTGCCTTTTCATGACCATAATTATGCCCCTTATCCTTTGGTCTACTAGAAATCTTATTTCCAATTAAAACCCCAAGAGAACTTAAAATATCTGAGGCAGAATGAATACCATCTGCTATCATAGCATTTGATTTTCCAACTATACCAGATATTATTTTTACTAAAGTTAAAAATATATTCCAAAGTATAGCTATAATTGTAACTTTATTAGCCTCACCATATCTTGATTCCATAAAATTCTCCTTCTAAATTATCAATTAATATAAAAAATATATTAATACCTTAAATTTACTATATAATTTATTATCAATTGATAATATTATTCCTTAAAAATACTTTACTTAGTATAATATTCTAAAGTTTTATTTATTGTTACTAAAATGCCTAGATAAAAAAATAAAGGGGATTTTAAATCCCCCTTATTTTTATAAAAATATCATAATTTAATTCTATTAAAATACTAAAGAACCTTTTCTAAAAGTTCTAATAAATAAAAAGCTTCCTTTTTCTTTGCAAGTTTAATTAAAAATTCCTTGTCATTACTATCTAAATTATAATGATTTTTAAGATGACTTAGAGAATTTTTTGCAGAACTTTTATATAAATATTCTAAATCAAACTTTTCTTTACTTATTTTCTTTAAAATAAAATCATTTTTCAAATCTTTTATTATTCCATCTAAAACACACTCTAAAGAACAATAGGGTTCATCTACTATGAAATATCCTCCCTCATTTCCACTAAAACCTTTTTCGCAATTAAAGCAAAAAGCATTCATAGTTAAATCTTCTAAATTAGATTCTCTTAAAACACTTATATCCTCTTTAGAATTAACATTTAAATTTGATGCCATTTTGCTCACTCCTCTCTAATTCTATTTATAAAAGAAAAAATTAAATGCTCTATTATTTATATATGCTTTATCTTTAATAAATATGTTAACATTAAAAAAATTTAATATTTTCTTAATTTATTACTTCTTTTAACTCATTTAAGCTTTTCTCTAAAGTATAAACCCTGTCAACACATTTTATTAAGCAATAATTTTTATAGTTATCCTCATGCTTTATAAGTTGTATATTTTTGCAATAGTTTCCTAAATAATTAGGTTCTTTAAAAAACTCCTCCTTAAAAGAATTTAATTTATTATAAATCAAATCAACTGCAGAAATTACATAATCATAATCTAAGGCTCCCTTTTCTGCATTGCTTAAAACCACAGCATAATTTATTATAGATGTTGTAAATTCACTATTTGAAAGCATGAACTTTTTTATATATACCCCTTCTTTTTCATCCTTTGGATTAGTATGCATTTGTATTCTTCCACTTATAAGATAAGATGAATATATTATTCTTCTTAATTCCATTTCATCAAAATTACCTTTTAAAGCCCCCTTAACTTTTTCAATCATAATTTTATCTAAATCTATAAGCCGTTCAATCATATTAATAAGTTCAACATGATTTTTATTAGGGAGTATAAATTTATTTGCAAAAAGAACTATAAGTGCAGCTATTGCAGTATAAGATAATCTTAAAAAAACAGCCTCTCCATCTTTCATATATATAGTTGTTATGGCTAAAGCATAACAAGTTACATATATACTCATAGTTGCATAATCTTTAAAAGCGTACATGAAAAATGTTGTAATTACTATTATAATAAAATGCATTTCCTTTCCTTTAAATATAGAGAATAGTAAAAAAGCTAAAATAACCCCCAAAAAAGTTCCTCTAAATCTAGCATATACTCTTTTTTTACTATCTTCATAAAAAGGAAGTGCTAAAATAAATACAGTCATAGGAAGCCAATACCCCTTAGGAAGAGAAAATACTCTAATTGCTAAAAAAGATAAAGTTACTATAATTGCCATTCTTATTGCAAACCTAAATTTAAATTGATTAAGCTTAAAATTATATTTACTATAAACTTGAAAATAGTCCTTATTTTTTTTAAACTCTAAAAACTTCCCTAAATTAAATCTATGATAATTTAAATGTTTTATAGCTTCATTTAAATATTTTAATACTAAGTCTATGTAGT
This sequence comes from Clostridium sp. TJA038, assembly GCF_058310255.1. NCBI lineage: Bacteria > Bacillati > Bacillota > Clostridia > Eubacteriales > Clostridiaceae > Clostridium > Clostridium sp. TJA038. The sequence goes on from NZ_JBZEFA010000001.1 coordinate 1,203,848, forward strand.
AATTTAAGTTATTATTTTTAAATTTAATTTCCTTTTCAAATTCATCTAACTTATGTTTACAAAAGTTAAAATCCTTAAAATTATTTTCTAAAGAATGAAAAAGCTTATAAAACTTCTTAAGTTCCTTTCTACTTTCAACAATAACCTCCTTTGATTCTCTCAAATCATGAAGTATGTTATTTATGTGTTGAAAAGATATAATTATTTGATAATATTTTCTTCTTCCACCTGAATAAACAAACCTATTTAACTCTCTGCATATATCAAAAAGCTCTATCTGTTCCTCTTTTATATTATCAACCTTTCCATAATAAAGATTTTTAAATTGAGAAGTTATATTTTCAAAGCCTCTTTTTATAAGAGATTCAATCTTACTATCCTCTCCACTAGGAGATACTATAATAAGAGCTATATAAACTATTATATATGACAGAAAAATTCCTAAAAGTCTTCCTGATATTTCAGAAACTTTAACAGGAAACATCTGTAAAAGTACAAAAGCCATTAAATATGGGAAATAACTATCAGGGTTATATTCATCTGTTAAAAGATATACTAAGGTTATTATTCCAAAAAAGTTTATAATAACTTCTAATATCCCTCCCATACTAGCAATAGATGCTAGTACTCCTATAAATAAATGAATAAATAAAGGCTTAAAAATATTATTTTCTATTATTAAATAAGTTCTCATCCTTATAAAGGTCAAGGTCATATAAGTTGCTATAATTATATTACTTGCTCCGAAAAATCTTAAATTCATCTGAAGTAAAATAATAGATAATATGGTAGGTGGTAAGGCTTTTTTAAAAATTTCTCTTATGTTTTTTACTTCCAAGTTTTTCTCCTTCCTTAAGCATATATTTTACTTAAAAAAATATTCTACCATACAAATTTTTATTTTTATTTAAAAATCTATAAATATAAGTTTTAAAAAAAGGGAGTTTTAATATTCAAAACTTAGAATATTAAAACTCCCTTATATAAATTTAATTAAAAATTTTCTTATATTACATTGTTACAGCCATTTCTTCTAAAGTAACGCTACCTGATGATGCAATTGCAAATATTGCATCTAAAGATTTTCCTGACATTTCTTTTACAAGATTTTGTTTTTGACTATCGTCTAAGTTGCTTAAGTAAGACTTAACTACTAATATTATAGCCATAGCATTTCTTACTTTTTCATCTACAGTTGCAGATTTAAATCCTTTAGTTTCTTTTAAAGTACTTGCAACATCTAAAGCATTTTTGCTTAACTTGTTGTAATCATCAGTTACGAAAGCAGCTATACCTAATATTGGAAGTGCTGATTTTTTAAGCTCAACTTTATTTTCTTTTAAATTAGTAGATAAATCTCTAACCTCTGCACATTTTCTATCAACAGGCATATTTATAACTGTTAAAACACAGCTTAATAATTCTAAATCATTATTTTTTGAAAAACCACAGTTTGTTAAAACTTCATAACATTCTCTAACTTCATCTAATGTTTTGTTTATATCCTCTGAAGTCATTGAAAGCATAGCAGCTGTGCAAACATCTTCTCTCTTAGTTTCAAATCTATGGTCTTTTTTCATTTCTTTATATATAGCTTTTGTATTTTTTACTGTTTCATCAATATCTATGTTATCTTTTGCAAAGAATATTTCTTCAGCTGCTAACATTAAGTATCTGCTTGAAGATAATTCATCTTTAAGTTTATTATAGATTTCTTCTATTGAACTTAAAGCCTTGTCCATATCATCTTCTAATGATAAGTTTACAGCTAAGTTTAATAGATTTCTTCTTCTATACTCAGAAAACATTGAAGTTTTTTCCTTTATAAGTTTTATTGCATTTTCTATTTTATCTATATTAGCATTTTCATTTTTTAAAGTTAAATTTAAGGCACAGTATTTTCTGTCAATATTTTTCTCAGAAGTCCCTTCTACTTTATCTAAAACTTCCCCATTGCTAATTAATAGATTTACTAATTCGTTAAGCATAAAAATCATCCTTTCCTTTGAAAAAATATTGTAAACCTTGCAAACTAACCCTTGTAAATATAATTAAAATAAAATAAAACCCTATGTAAAAATCACAAAAATTAACTCGCTTAGTCCTATTAATAAAATTATACTATTTTTTTTAAAAAGCACTAAAAAAGCTACTGAACTAAATTTAATAAAAGGTACTTATTTTTGTGCTATTATTAAAATATATACTCTTAATATGATTTTCTTTTAATTTAAAGCATATATTATCTAAATACTTATATTTTTTGCAAAATAACCTACAAAAATCCTTTTATTTTATCATTTATTGTATAATTAAGGTATTAAATGGTATAAAAGGGGTGTTATTTTTATGAATATTTATACTTATATTAGAAATATGACTTTAGTTTTATCCTACCTTATATTTGGCCTTCTTGTAGCTATGTTTTATGACCAACTTTTATTAGATAATATATATACCTTAAGTATATTAAGTGTTTTTGTAATATTCATAATTTTTTTCTTAATAATTAAGGCAGTTATTAAGCTTCAAGAAAAATTTAATATAAAATAAAAAGAGAGAGATTTTGAAAAGTCAAAATCTCTCTTTTTTTAATTTTAAGGCTCTTTATGTAAATTTAAAGTTATCTTAATTCACCATCTACCATAAGAACTTGTGATTGCTGAACTCTATTTACTTTTCTAATAGATATTTTATTTCTCTCAAGCTCCTTTAAAATAGGATATTCCTTAGTTAAAACATTAAATGCATCAACCTCATCTAATCCTAATACCATAGCAGATTTAAAAGGAATTATTTTGCTATCATTAAAGTTTAAAACTATATTATATAATTCTTTAGGAGTTGATATTATTCTTTTATGTTCAGCAAGTAATCTACTAACTCCTGCAAAATCATTAGACTGTATAAGCTCATTTAATCTCATCTTTTGCTCCTCTGATAGAGTAAGAACATAATCTAACATATTCTCCTCTTGTTTTATAGGTGTTGGTATAGGATTTAAAAGTTCACCCTCTTCTCCATCCATATTCTCCTCTTTTTCCTCTTTTTCTAAATCAATTCCATAGGCTACAGCCTTACTTTTATCAAAAGTAACGTTTTCTACAGAACCCTCTTCATTTACAACAACTTCTACAGCACTTTTTTCTTCTAAATCATCTTTTTCATCTTCATTTCTATTAAAAAGATTCATTTTAAACTCCTCCTAATTCTAAATTCCATCAACTAAATAAAATAAAACTTTAATTTATTATATCATTTTTTTATTTATTTTTCTTTAAAAAGAAATAAAAAGACAAGTAATAAATTACTTGTCCTTTTACAAAAATTATATTCTTTTATTTTATATGCCTATTTTTTACAAACTCTTATTTTTTCAAAAACCAATAAGAATTAAATCCTGAAATTTGAATCATTGCTTTTTTTGGAACTTGTCTTATAGCATTATAAACATTCATAAAATCACCTGTCCCCATGATTAAGCTTATAAAACCAAATGTAAACAAAATTCCTGATAAAAAACTCATATTCTTAGGTACAAAAATCCATATTACAAGGGGTAAAAACCCAAATACTATGTTTGGTAAAAGATTTAAAAATATGAATCTTCTTTTTGTTATAGCTCTATCCGAAATAATAACTGCTAACCTCTGTTTAAAAGAATACCACATCTTAACTTCTGCCCCTTTAGGAAAAGCTAAAGCATGTAAGTATTCATGAGGAACTATACTAAACGGAACTAAAATAACTCCAAATATATTTAAAACATCATTAACCTTGAAGCTTCCATTTATTTTCATTCTAAGAAAGATAACTATAAGCAAAAATATTATAACTGGAATTAAGGATTTCCTAGTTTCCCTAGCTAAGTCTGAAGCTGTCTCTGGTTCTTCAAATCTTCTCGCATCCTTAGGTACTTCTTCAACTGGAAGATCCTCTACACCATTAAACTTCCCTTTCCAAATTAATTTCAAAAATTCAGCCACTAACTTTATTAAAACCTTTAACTAACATTTTAACTTCTAAATAAAACTTTACTCGCTGTTACAATTCTTTAGCACTTATATAATAATTAGTGACCTTCACCTCCCCCATTTATTGTGAATTAAGAAAAAGTTTAATATTAATTGTAATATTTAACTTTAATATAAACTTTTCACTTTTATTAACTATTAATTTTTAGGCACATAATATAAAGCCTTATATAAATATAAGGCTTTTAACTTAAATTCTCCCTTATTACCTTATTATACCATAATATTATTTATTTTCATCCTGGAAAATCGAACCAAATTAAATTTATTTTTATAATGTAGTAATATTTTCAAATTTTAAGCATATAAATATTAAAACTGAACTTTTTAAGGGACTTACTTTAAAATCTCCTTTTTCTTAAAGTCCCTTATTTTTTTATTTTTAAAATAAAAGGAGGATAGTTGGGGTTATTTTAACCTTTTTTTATTATATGAATATTAAAATTTATGAAATTGAAAGTTTTGAAGATTTAAATATTTTTTGGAATATGTTTTATAAATACATAAATCATATTTCTGAAAATAGTAATAGTTCTAAGGAGAAAATTAATTATTTTTTATCTAAAGAATATAAACTATCTTTTTTAGAAGCATTAGAAAGAGATTTTAACCCTTTAAAATTAGTATTTTTTAAAAATAATGAAGAGTTATTAGGCTTTGCTACCTATATAACGTACATTGATAAAAAAGGTAAAGCCTTAATTTTAGAATTTTGTATAAATGAAGATTATAGAAATAAAGGAATAGGAAAATTAGCCTTTAAAGAACTTGAAAAAAAATTAAAAAAAGAATGTGCTAAAACTATAGAATTAACCCCTACTAATCCTAAAAACAAATTATTTTGGTTAAATTTAAACTTCTCCAACTCTGGTATATTTTACTATGATAATAGAGAAATATTAATAAAAAAAATAACCTAATAAAAATTTAATTATTAATGTATAGAAAATAAAATTTATGTCTACAATCTTAATGACTATAAAAAATACTATATTTAAGTTCAAACCTAAAACTTATGTTTTAAAATTATAAAACCATTAAAAATTTAAATGTGTATCTTAAAGCTCTCCTCTATTTTTAGTTACACATTTAAATTTTAACTTAAAGCAAAATTCAAATTTACATAATTATACGAGATTTATATTAGAATAAATCATAAAATTTAAAGAAACTAAAGACTAACTTAAAATAAAAACATACAAACTAAAGAATTAAAAAACAAAAGAATCCTATAAATCACCCTAAATCTCCTTTAAACTAATCTTATATTAAATTTAAAAGCAAATATTTCTTTGTTTTTAAACTCCTTTTAGATATAAGGAAAGGCTTATTTAGCCTTTCCTTATATTTTTTTATTAAATAAAAAAATTAAAGAACATAAAAGTATTTTTTAAATATTTTTATGTTCTTTAATTTATATATAAAAACTCTAATCATCTATAGGAATTAAAATTGCATTTTGAATACATTTTGCTCCTTCAGGAGTTAAATTTTGATCTCTTAAATAATATTTTTTGTCATCTACTATTAAATGATAAAAATCTATTATTTTACAATCTCTATCATTTTTAATTAAGTATCTAACAACAGCTCTCATAAAATCGACTCTACTTAAAAAATCTTCATTAAAAGTTATTTTTATTTTGTCATTGCCTTTGTATAACATATTACAACACCCCTTTTAATAATAAAATCCTTTATAAAATGAATCATATTAATGTAAAGTCCTAAAAGATATTTTAAAAGCTATATTTTAAAAAGAGATAAATTATTTTGATAATTAAAAGCAAAATTCAAAACGCAGGACTTTATAAACGTTTACACAAGATAAAATAATTCACTTCAACTTATTTTGAATAATTATATAAATTTTCCTAAATAAGTCTATTTCTCTTTACACCTTTATTATACTACTCTAATTTCTTAATGTAAACATTTTCTGTAGAATATTTATAAATTTTATTAACTATTTATCATTATTTTTAATAAAAAGTATATACTTTTAAAGTAATTATTTTTTTCATAATAAAATTACTCATAATAGAAAAAAATAAAAGGCTATTTTAAATAAATAGCCTTTTAACTAAAAATCCCTTAAACTTCTATAAATTATTTATCTTTATTCTTTTTCTTTGTAAAAACAGCTCCTAAAGTAGCCATAATAACACCTAAAATTGATAAATAAGACCCTCCAAGAACTTGTCCTGTATTAGGTAAATTCCCTAATTTATCTAACATACTTTCTTCCTTACTTGCCTTTGAGTTATTCTCATCTTTAGAAATTTCAATTTCTTCCTTTGAATCATTTTTAGCCTCTGGTTTTTCTCCTATTAATTCCTCCTTAGGCTCATTATACTTTTTATCCTCATCCTTATTTTCTTCATCTTTTAAGGAACTTCTATCTATAGAGAAATTAATTGTCTTTTCTAATTTATTTCCTGCTTTATCTAAGGAAACAATTGTTAAAACATACTGGCCTTCTTTCTCTATTCTATCTTTTCCATTATAAGTTTCACCATTTAAAGTATATTCTAAAGTTGCATCCTTATCATCAGTTTCAATAATTGGTGTAACTGCTTCTTTATAAACTTCTCCATCTTTTACACCTTCTACTAATATATTAGCTGGTGTTTTATCTATAGAAAATTTAATTTTTTTGCTAGATACATTCTTAGCCTTATCAGTTGCAGTAATATTTAAAAGATATTCTCCTTCATCCTTTATAAGAGATTTTCCATCATACTCTTTTCCATTTAAAGTATATTCTAAGGTTGCCTCTTCATTGGTATCTACCTCTAAAGAAACATCATTATTATAAACTTTTCCCTCTTCAATATTTTTAACTTGAATATTTGCTGGTGTTTTATCTATTATAAAATTACTTTTAACCTCTGTTTTATTTCCAGCTTTATCTAATGCTGTAACTATTAATTCATAATTACCTTCTTCTTTAATAGGAGTTTTTCCATCATATTCTTTTCCATTTAATAAATAAGTAATAGTAGCTTCTTCATTAGATGTAACCTTTGGTAAAACATCATAGTTATATATTCCTTTATCAGATACCCCTTCTAAGGTTACCTTTGGAGCATTTTTATCCACTTTAACAGTAAGCTTTCTTATGGTTTCATGTCCTAAAACATCAACAGCTCTTAATACTAAAACATCTCCATCTTTTACAGGCACATCATAAGAGAAATTTCTTCTTGTACTATCATTTCCTGGTTTAACTCTATCTTCTACATCTAATTCCATAGTTCCATTTTTATAGAATTTATATCCTATAGTATTATCTTCAACAGTACCTTCAACCTTTATGCTATCTTCATTTGTTATAACAATCCCATCTTCTTTAACCTTTGGAGAAACTAAATTTATTATAGGAGCCTTAGTATCACATAATATACAACTTGCATAATTATAAATTTCTTTTCCATTTTTATCTTTAGCATAAATATTTACTTTATTCATACCTTCTTTTAATGAAATTTTATGAGCAAATGTTCCATCTTCATTAACTGAAACTTCTTCATTATTTATTTTAAATTCCTCTACAGGTCCTAATGAAATTCCTTTAACTACATATTCTGAAGAATTATCAACACTTAATGTAGTTTTTCCAAAGTTATCAGCAAAATTAATAATAGCTTCTGAAGACTCAACCTTTATATTCTTTGTAACTTCTCCTAAGTTAAAGGCTGTATCATTCATGTCAACCTTAACTTCATTTAAAGAATTATTTTTAAGTTTGACTTCACAACTATAAAGCCCCTTTTCCTCTTTAATAGGTGCTTGTACACTTTTTCCATTAACTGAAACAGAAGCTACTCCTGGAATAACAGAAACATTATCCTTCGCTGTCCATTGAAGAGTATAGTCAACTTCTTCTTCATCTTTATTTCCTAAAACTTTATCTTTAGAAGTTATTTCTATATTTGGCGCTGTAAGGTCTACCTTTACTGGAACAATAACTTCCTGCTCCTTAGCCCCATCATAGTCAACTTTAGATTTTATATTTAAATAATATTGACCTTCTTCTACAACTTCTTTTTCTCCTGTACTTTCGTTATATAATTTTCCATCCCAATTTAAATTTTCAAATAAATTAGGTGCTTTTCCACTTCCACTTGGTTCATTAAATTCTTCTTTTCTTATATAATCTTCATGTCCTATAAGACCTAAAGATTTTTTATCCTTATCTAAAAGTTCAACCTCTGTAACTCTAGCATTTCTTAAATAGTATAGGTATGGTGCTATTAAATCTCCATTACCATCACCATTTGGAGAAATTGCTATTTTATTTTCATCAACTACAAAATTTCCTTTTTCATCCTTATTTCCTAGACCTAACTTGTATCCCATTGCTCCATTTAAGTTAGTTAGAACCTCTGAAGGCACTATAAACTTTTGATTTTCTTTGTCCCAATTCATAGTCTCTATTATTTGGTCTTTACCCCAATCACCATAATATCCTATAAAAGGAACGGATAATGAAGGAACATCCTGTCCTTTTAATTTAATAAATCCTTCAACAAATCTATCCTCTGAAACAACTTTTGGTATAGTTAATTTAACCTTTAGGGTTTCAGTACTATTAGGCTTAACTACTACCTTTTCTTTATCAAATTTAAGATTTGCCCCTTCAATATTTACATCATGAGACATAGTATTTAAGGTGTCGCTAGTTTCAGTTAATATTCCACCTAAATTTTCAACCTCATATATTGCATCTTTATCACCATAATTTTTTAAAGTTAAGATAAATTCCTTTTCATTTCCTATTTCTTTTAATGCTACAGTAGGACTTCCATTTTCATCTAAAACAACAACTTTATTTTTAAGAGCCTCTTCTATCTGCATAAGACCTGCTCCTTGTCTTCTTGGTGAGTATGGTATCTTAGGATTATTTTTATCCATCTCTATTTTAGAAGTACTTATAGCTGTATTTTTAGCTAAATCAACTAAATCTCTTCCCTTAAGATTTGGATTTTCTTTTTTAAGTCCTTCAACAATTAAAGCCTCTCCCCCTGCAACATGAGGTGATGCCATTGATGTACCTGTTTTTATTCCATACTTATTATCATTTAAAGTTGAATAGATATTTCCTCCTGGTGCAGAAATTTGAGGTTTAAAATCCAAACTAGGAGTAGGTCCCCAAGAAGAAGATTCAACAAAGTCTCCAGCATCATTACTATTTACTAAAATTTTCTCCTTAGTAAATTTCACCTTTGAATTTTCATCTATTACTTCTTTTAATTTTTCTCCATCAGAATTTTTAATAAAAACTGAAGGTATTGTTACCTTTTCATCTGTTGCCATGTTTATAAAAGATTCATCATTATCACCATTATAAACTATAACGCCTTCTGCTCCCGCTTCCTGTGCATTTAAATTTTTATCTATAAAGGTAATTTCTCCTCTTTTTATTAAAGCAATCTTTCCACTTAAGTCCTTATCCTTAAAATCTTCCTTTTTACCAAGTCCACAATCTACAATTTCAAAGTCCTTGTCTAAATTTAAAGTGCTTTCATCAGCTGACATCATAAATGGAACCTTATAATTTTCACCTTTAAGATTAAAAGATATTGTAGGTAATGGCATTTTACTATTATGATAATTTGCAACAGTTAAAGCATCCTTTGCAGTTCCTGGTGCCCCTACTAAACCAGTATCTTTTACATCAGGAACCTTATATGGTGCTGTAGAATATTGAGAATTTCCCGCTGCAACAACAACTACAACGCCTGCATCTACTGCTTTTTTAACTGCTATTTGCTCTGGGTCATCTTCCTTTTGAAAACCAGCTGATGAACCTAAACTCATATTTATTATATCTGCTCCTTGATTAACAGATTCCTCAATAGCTGCAACTATATCATCCTCTGAAGCCCCTTGTCTATTTGGATTATTAGAAAAAACTTTCATAGCAAGTAATTGTGCTTCAGGTGCTACTCCCTTTACAGCTTCGCTTTTTGAAACTTCTTCATCACTACCATTAGCAGCAACTATTCCTGCAACATGCATTCCATGCATATCAACCTTAGGATGAGAATCTACTATATTTTCATTTTCATCTGCAAAGTTATATCCATAAGGCACCTTCTCAGTAAAATATTTACCTGGACCTTCTTTTAAGTCTTCCTTTTTAATCTTAACCTTTGAAGAATCTGATACTCTCATATCCTTATGACTTGGGTCTATTCCTGAATCTATAATAGAAACAACCATACCTTCTCCATTTAAACCTAAGTCTTTCCATGTTTCAACAGCTTCTGTTAAATCCTTAGCTGAATTCATAGCTGGATAATATGTTTTAACCACCTTAACACTTTTTACACCATCTATTTTCTTTAATTCATCTATATCCTTTATTTTAGCATCAATACTAAAACCATTTATTAATGTTCCAAAGCTTTTATTTATCTTTTCTCCTGTAATTTCTTCTGCCTCATCCTTAGCATCCTTTTGTTCTTCTTTTACCTCTTGAATTTTTTCTTCAGAAGGCTTTTTATCTCCCTCTTTATTAGCTTCCTCAATAGCAGAAGGTTTTTCAAGTTCAACTATAACTCTTACAACTTCTTCAGGATTTTCATGCTTAAAATAAGCTTCATCTCTTGCAATACTTTCTAAATTTTTAACGGTATGACTTGTACCATTATTTACTTCCTTTGCTATAACCTTTGTTCCCACACTATTTGGCATAATAATTGATAATGCAACTAAGCCTGTAAGTGTTGAGGATAAAAATTTTTTCATATGTTTCTTTTCTTCTTTCATTAGAATTAGTCCCCCTTTTTAGTACTTTAAAATTTATATAAATCTTTAAATAATAAATTACTTAACTTGCCCCAAAAAGTAATTTATTATAAAAAAATTTTAAGCTTTTAAATATAAGAAGTTTTTCTTTAGATTTACAAATTTATTCCTAAAGAGTATTTTTCTTAACAATTTGTTTATTTTTTTAATAGATTATACAATATTAATTATTTTTTTAAAAGAATTCTTTTTGTTAACTTTTTATGAACAAATTTATAAAATTAGTCTTTAATAGGCATTATTACTTTAATTTACCTTAAAAATTATTTTTGAATTTTTTTCAATTTTATTTAAATTATCCTATTTTAAAAACCCCTTATCATTATTAATAATTTATTAATAAATTATTAATAATGATAATAAAAATAAGCAAGAGTATAAATTTATATAATATAAATCTATAAACTTGCTTTTAATTAAAATCCCTTTCTAAAAGGTGGAAATAAATAATCATCCTTTTTCTTCAAAGATATTAAAACTTCCTCTCCTAAAATATCCTTACATACAACAGTTCCTCTAAAAACCTTTAAATTATCATAAGCACCCATTTTTAAAAATCCCATAATAGCTTCTACTTTAGTGTCATAATAAGCTATAGGAACTTCTCTTTCTAATTCATCAATTTCCACTAAAATATATTTCTCTGAAATATATTTACACCAAGCATTTTCTCTATTCCAGTCTTCTCCAAACTTTTCCATTCTACTTTCGTAAAAATTTTCAACAATTTTTTTTATTTCAAAATCATTTTTTCTTCCTACTAATTCTTCCTTAAGTTTCATAACAGCATATCTAAGATAAAAAACCTTATCTACCTCATCTTCAAATTCATATAAATTAAGGTCAAAACCATAAATTTTATAAACTTCAGTAACTTTCTCATTTAACTTTTTAGAATCAATCTTAAAATTGCCATTTTTAGTTCTATATGTAGTAACACTCATTCTTGTTCTCCTTGTCTAGAAATAATACTTTCTAAAATATGTTTATTTCCTTTTTTAACTTTTTAAATCCTTTAATTAAATCTATTTTGTAAATAATATTCTTTTTTATTAACATTTTATTATTATATTTTATATGATAACATACTAAGTAAAACTTTACCAACTATCCATTTTTTCACCTTTTTAATATAAAAGCTTATTAAAGATACTAAACCTTATTATATAAATACCTTAACTCTCTTTATTTTTACTTTATATAAACTTTATAAAAAATATAAAGTATATTATTGAAAAATCTCATAAAAAGAGGTATGCTTTTACTCAAATATAGTTTAAAAAGGAGTAGTAGAATTTGAAAAAATCTAAAGTTTCTAAGGATAAAATTAAAGATAATAAAACTTTTGAAATTTGTGAAATCTGTGGTGAAGAAATGATTGAATATCCCTTTGCCTACGACTATGATGCTGAAAAAAAACTTATTTTTAAATGTACTGTTTGTGGACATAAAAAAATAAAAAATATATAAATACATTTTTTATCTTTAATACATAAATATAAAAAGGGCTTTAATCTTTTAAGATATAGCCCTAATTTTAATTATTTATTCTTTTCACTTTCAATAGCTAATATAGAAATAAGCTTTAATTTTAACTGTTCAAGCTTTTCCTTCTGCTCTCTTGTTCTAACTCTTCCATCTAAACTTTTAATTAAAATTATGGACTCCTCATAATTTTTATCTTCTATTAAAGACTCTAACTTATCCATATCATCCTTTATTTCTTTATCATACTTAGAATCTTCATCAATATTTTTCTCTAAAGTGTCTACACACTCCTTAAACTTTGGAAAATCCTTAGACCTATCCCCAATGTTTTGAAACTTAACCTCAGCTTTTCTTATCTGCCCCTCTTCTAAAGCCTTTCTAGATTCTAAATAATTTTCAACCATATTTTTTAATTCTTCTGCTTCTTCATTTTTAGGGTCTTCATCTAAAGCTAGTTCTAAGGAAACAATAGCCTTATCACATTGATTATCTTCAATTAAGTCCTTCCCCTTGCTTAAAGCCTTATTAGATTCTCTACTACAGGACATAATACTTAAAGATAAAATTGAAACAAAAAATCCTAAAACTAAATATTTAATACTTCTTTTCACCTAAAATAACCTCCAGAGTTAAAATAATATGACCTACTCTCATATAACCATAAAACATAGCTTATTAGTCCATTTTTTATAATACACCCATTTCCTTTTTATCCCATTTAAATATTATCATAATTTAAATAATAAGTAAATATTCTTAAGTAATAAAAAATAATAGTTAATAATAAGTAAATTTTAAAAATTTAAGAAAATCCCCCTTTAAAAATAAAAAAAATTAAAAAGAGTGATTTAAATTATTAAATCACTCTTTAAATATGTAAATTTATATGCTTTTAATATTTTAAAAATCATATCAATTTTATGTAAGAATTTAACTTAGATAATTCTATTTCACTTTTTATCTTGTAAACTCCATATATTCCTTCTACTGCTTTTCCTCCTAATTTATTAACCTTAAGCTGTATGCTTATTCTATCTTGTAATCCTTCTAAATCTTCATAGCCTTCACTTTTTATCTTTAAATAACATTCTCTAATTATTTTACAAAATTCTTTTGGTATATGTATCTTTCTAATAGCCTTAACTACTCCCTCTTTACCTTCTATTAAAATTATATAAAAAGTATATTCTAAATCCTTAGATAAATAAAAACCCTTAGAAGAAAAATTTAAATCTACAGGAAAAGCACTACACTCTAAAAGTCCTTCTATAGAAAGAGTAAAACCTATAAAATCTCTAAATAGCCCAAATTCTTTTTTCGGATAAATTTGAAAACCTAAGCCAATTTTTCCATAAGTAATTGCCCTATAGTCCTCTATATTTGAATTATCCCATCTTAAAAAAAGGTTAAACTGATCCTTTTTTTCAAGAATCATAGCACTATCCCCTTTAATATCAATATAAAGCTTATCCCCTAAAGAAATTTCCTCCTCTTTATAATCTTCCTCATTGCAATAATTATTTAACTCCTCCTTAGCTCTTTCAAAGGAATTTAAAAATATTTCATCTTCAAAATCTTCAAATCTAATAAGTTCTCTGACGAAATCTTTTACATCTTTAAGCTTCTCATTCATCATAAAAACCTCCCCATTTATTACATATCATTCCATATCCATTATATACCATAATACCTTTTTGGTATAGATAGTAAAAGACCTTATAAAATATAAATAAATTTTAAACTTAAATAAATAAGCTTATTTTAATTTATATTAAATAAGGTCTAGTCTTTTCAAACTTCTATATATTTATCTAAAATAGATTCCTCTGGTTCATCTGTAAAAGTATATAAACTAAAATTATCCTTAACATCCTTTGAACTTATACACTCAAATAATATAGAATTTAAATTTTCTAAATCTTCTAAAGCAGTTTCTCTATTATACTCTTTACTTTTAAAATCAACATAGTATTTTCTAATGATTTCACAAAGCTCCCTTGGAAAGCTAATATGTCTAATAGCTCTAATTATAGAATTATCATCTATTGCTATTATATTTAAAGAATAGTTTAAACTCTTTGAAAACTCAAATTCCTTAGGAGTAAAATTAAGGTCTAATCTCATATCACTATATTCAACGGCACCTTTTATAGACAGAGTAAACCCTACAAAATCATATTTAGTATTAAAGTCCTCTTTCCTAAAAAGTTGAAATCCAAAATCAACCTTTCCTTTACGCACTCCCTTAAAGCTTTTTTTAGACTCATTTTGAAATCTTAGGATAACTAGGAGACTATCCCTGTTAGTTAAAAGGCTAATCATATCCTCTGAAATTTCTATAGGAAACTTACACCCAACTTCTAAGTATGATTCATTTTCCTCTTTTGAATTTACTTCTTTAATAATATCCTTACCTAAAACCTGATATAAATAGTTTTTAAATTCAATATCAAATTCCTTTTCCATTCCTTAAGCGTCTCCTTTTATTTTAAATAATCTTCACCTATTATATATCAACCCTTAATTACTTACAAACCATATTTTATCCATTTTTACTTTAAAGGGCTCCTTTATTTAAAGAAAAAAACATTTAAGTTAATAATTACTTTTCTTAAATTTAACATATATTATTATTTTATTTTTTCCTTAATAAGTAAAAGTGTTTCTCTAAGCTTTTTAACCTCCTCTTCAGTAAAATTTTCAAAGACTTTATCAAAACTATTATTTATTTCTTCCTTAAAATTTCTTGCAAAGGCTAATCCTTTTTCAGAAAAAATTATATAAGTATTTCTCTTATCCTTTTCCTCTTTAATTTTCTTTACATAGCCCATATTCTCAAGCCTTGAAATAATTCCAGAAACAGTTCCCTTAGATAAAGACATTTCTTCACAAAGTTCCTTAACTGTAACTTTTCCCTTATGCGCAATCAATTTAATAACTGTTATCTGTTGGTGAGTTAAACCACTTTTTCTAATTCCATCATTTACCTTACCCATAGTATTTGAATAAATTTCTTTTATTAATAAGGCTATCTCAAACGAATCAAAATTCATAATAAATTCCTCTTTTCTTAAAATTTTATATTCAATTATCCTCTCTATAAAATTAATGGCACATAAAGTTTTAAACCCTATGCACCATTAGTTTTTTATATTATATTAACTGATTTTATATTTTATTTTTATATTTTCAAAAGTGAAAAATCCTATAAAGAAATAAACTCCTGCTAAAAATAAAGCAGCTCCTAATCCCATATAGAAATCCCCTAAATATACGGGATTAAATATCTTAATATTTCTAACTGTTATACCAAAAAATATCATGAATCCCATTATTACATAGCTTTTAAAGTCAAAGAAAGAAAATACACAATGCTTTTCTAACTCACTATTTACTATTCTCTTAGTATGTTTTTTAAACATCTTACTAAAAATAAATTTAAAAAATATAAAAAATACTATAGCTGCAATAATTATAGCTACAATATAATTACCATGATTTGAAACAACATCGCTAAAACCTAAAGTAAAAACTCTAAATCCAGCAAAACACCAAACTAAACCTGCAACAAGAAATAAAATTTTTTTACTAACCCTTGGAGTAAACTTTTTTATTCCGTCCATAAATATCATCTCCTAAACTTTATATTAAATTCTATGAGAAATTAGTTCGCATAGAAACTATATTTTCCGTTTTTTATTTTACTACTAATAATAATTGTTGTCAAATATATATTATCTCTAAAAAATTTTATTTTTAAAGAGTATAAATTATATTACTTAAAAAAAATATCTATAAAGACTTTAAGTCTTTATAGATATTTTAAAATTAATTAAAATCTTTTTCTAAGGAAGTATACTCCTAAACCAATTATACCTAAAGCACCAACTAATAAAGAATCTTTTCCAAGTGCTTGTCCTGTATTAGGTAAAGAACCTTGGTTGTTTTCTTCTTCTGATGGTTTTTCAACTGGCTTATCTTGTGAATCTCCTCCATTTTGTGGAGTTTCATTATCTGCTTCAGGTTTTTCCTCATCTCCAACTGGTGGTTGTGGTTTTTCTGTACCTTCATTTGTTGGTGGTTGAGGTTTTTGTGTATTATCCTCAGCTGGTGGTTGTGGCTTTTCTGTATCTTCACCAACTGGTGGTTGTGGTTTATCAGTATTATTATCTTCAACTGGTGGTTGTGGAGTTTCTGGTTTTTCAACTGGTGGTTGTGGTTTTACATCCTCACTAGCTAAAATAGGTAAACTTTCTTGAGAAGTTGTACTATTTCCAGTTAAAACATTCTTATATAATAAGTAGTAAGCAGAAGCTGACCAGCTAAAGTTTTTAGTGTGTAATCCTTCCCCTGTTTCTGGGTTGTAGTTTTCTCTAATAGAGCCATCTCCTAATAAGCCCTCTGCATTGTTAAATAATTTTTTAGTTAATGTTTCAGCATCATCTGTGTATCCATAGTTTTGAAGAGACTCAACTCCATATAAAGCTTGGTCCATCCAAACTGGTCCACGCCAGTATTTGCTTGGCTCATACTTAGGATTGTCCTTTGAAGCTGTAGGTAATGGCATGAAAGTATTAAACTTACCTGGGTCCATCATATTGTCTTTAACTAATAATGCTTCATCCTCTGTTGCAACTTTAGCCCAAAGTGGCATCCATCCTTCTGTACCTTTACCTCTGTTTACTAATAATTTCTTTTCGCTTCCATCTTCATTTATTTGTAAATCATAGAAGAAACCAGTTTCTTTATCAAACATATTATCTCTAATGTATTGTCCAACTTCCTTAGCTTCTTCTTCATATTTCTTAGAATCTTCTTCATTTCCTAAAACATCAGCCATAGATTTTAAGAAACCTTTTTCAGCATATAAATAAGAGTTTAAGTCTACAGATTCTTGGTTTATAGAGTAACCTACAGTTTGTCCATTGTCATTCTTGTTTTCAAATACATGAACTCCAACGTCTCCATCTCCATATCCTTCTTTATCAAATCTAGTAGCATTATCCATACCACTTTCCCAAGCAGCTGCTAGAATTATTTCATCTTCACTATTATTAGCTGGATGAACCATTCCACCATATTCTGCTATACCATTTTTATCATGGTCTCTGTTTGTGTACCACCAGTTATGGTATGCAACTAATTTAGGATACATTTCTCTTAAGAAGTCTACATCTTGAGTTTCTTTGTAAACATTCCATACAGCCCAAGCTGATAGAGGTGGTTTAGAGTTTCTTTCATTCCAGTTTCCTCCGTCTCCTCCTCTTTGTTCATCCTTATTATAGAAGATTGCATCTATTATAGCACCCTTGTCATATGGTCTAATAGGGTCATCTCCTTGTATTTGATAATCAAATAAAGCTCTAATGTTATCCTCTGCTAATTCTCCATCAAAGTTTGCAGTTGCAACAGCTTGTTTCCATGAGTCCCAAGCCCACATACCTACAAACCACTTGTAAGATAAAGATGGAACTATTCCATCGTGTTTAATAGCACCTGCTGCACTTCTCCAGTTAGTTGTTAATGTAACTATAGATTTTACTGCAGCCTCTTTATATTGTGGGTCAGTTTGTTTTTGTTCTTTTGAAAATGCCTTGTCTAAGTAACCTTGCCAACGATTATGATTATCCTCAAAATATTTATCTCCATTTTGAAGTAAATCTTCTACCTTTCCTTGCTCTTTATTAAACTCATCTTGAGTGAAAGTGTAACTTTGAGTTGAGAAAGTCTTATATGTATTATTAGGTTTTATGTTTACTGTATTATCTAACTTAGTTACGTAAGTATTTCCGTCTACTTTAGTAGTAGTATCACCTTCGTAATTTACGTCAAATTTAGTTTCTTCAGTAGAGAAGAATGACCATGTAGATCTTATATTAGAGAAGTTAACTTGAACACCATCTTTAGTTGCTTCTAATCTTTGTCCTAAGTCAAAATTCTTTTCTCCAGCCTCATCATAGCTTATTGTGTAAGGTGATTTATTAAATATATCTCCTGTCCACTCTATGTCTAAGTTTAAGTCTTTGTCAGTTTTGTTCTCTATTTCTGTCTTTATTAAGGCACTTCTGTTAGTTGCAAAAATAAGCTCTAATTTTAAGTTAAAATCTTTTAAGTCATAATTTTGAACTAACCTTCCAGGATAAAAATCAAAACTTACATCTTGAGCCTTTGATAAATCATAAGTTTCATTAGTATCCTTATTTGTTATTACTATTTTACTTATAGTCTCTGATAAGTTTATAGGATATTCCTCTCCAACTATTAAAGGTCCTGCAAAGCCACCATATAAATTTGTTGCTCCTTCTTTAGGTAAGTAGTAAGCATGCCATGCTCCCATATCTGAAAAAGGATTATCAACGTTAGTTGAATAAGAATCGTTTAAATCTACCTTTGGATCACCCTGTACGTTTAAAACGTTTTTAAAGTTCTCTACAGAATTCTTTTGTTCCGCACCAAAGGCATTAAAACTACAAAGTCCTGTAAGTAAAGTTGTAGTTAAAGCTGTTGTAACTACAGATTTTCCTTTTAAAGTTAACTTCATTAAAAAATACCCCCTAAAAAAAATTAATATGTAAAATACTTAAATTAAAACCAGTAAAATTCAGTTATTTAATCTAGTAAAATTAGGTTATTTATTAAGTAAAATCCAACAAAATCATAACACTTTATGATAACATTTACAACACCCTAAATTAAATTTAACAGAATATTCAATTATTTTCGTGAATATTAGTTGACTTACAATCATATAATATATAATTTATGAATTTATAAATCCTTAAAAATATTTAATTTTGAATAAAAAACTTTTTTATGGGAAAGATAGGTGTGTATCCTTATAAAAGAGGTTAAGGCTTCTTTTTGTGATTGATGTTCATCACCTCCTAAAAGTCTTAATTTCTTAAATTTTCTATATGCCTTTTAAATTTTAAAGGCTATACCTATTATCTCTCTCTTCTAGAAATTTTAGGTATAGCCTACTATTTTCTGCTAAAATTTTCTTTTAAATACTTATAAAATTTTACCAACTCAAAATATTCTGAGTTGCTATATTTTTATATTCATTGCAACATATAAGTTTGCAATCTTCTTCAAAATCATAAGAAAAGTAAAGTCTCTCTTCCTCTAATTCCTCTATTTTATCAATTTCTCCCTTAAGATATTTACTTATTCTATAAATAGCAGAATCACATCTTGCCATAACTCCACCAAGTCTAATATCTATAACTTCAAAACCTTGTCCTTTACATTCCTTATACCAAAGACTTCTAAAACTTTTATGAAAGATTTTAAGCTTTTCTTTTATTTCAGGTATAAAACTATAAGCTATAAGTCTTAAAGCATCTTTATCCTTTTCTAAATAAGCTTTTCTTATCTCTAAACCAATTTCACTTTTACAAGAAAGATAATCTGCAAACTTAGAGTACATACTAAACATTTCCTTAAATCTTCCTGCTTTCTCTGCTATATTTTCATATTCTTTTGAAAGTTTTCTATAATGTTCTTCTAAATTTAAACCTTCTAAATGCTTGTCAAAGGCACCTAAAAGCAAGTCTTGATAAGCAATATATTTTGAAGGATTACAAACATTCATATTAGGAACTTTAACAGTTTTAACAATGTCTAATTTTTCTAATAATGTAAAATCACCCATATTAAGTCCTGTCAAAGCCTTACATCTTTTATCTATCCATTCTTCCTTAACCTTTTCATAATATCCATGCTCTGCAAAAAGTATAAGTCCAACCATTATTGAATATATAGGTGTTTCAGACCCATCATCTCCCCAAGAAGTTGCAAAGACTTCATCTATTCCCTTATCCTTGCAAGCTTTTAAAGAAGCCTTTGTTGTTTCAAAGGTCTTTGAATAATTTGGAGCAAATCCACTCCATCGCCAACAACCTCCTGCAAAAATAATCTTATTATGAAAACTATCTCTAATATCTAAAAGCTTTTTATACTTATCTAAACTAGAATTATAGTAATCCCAATAAACTAGGGAAACTTCTCTAGGAATACTATTAGCTATTTCAGGAGTTATTTTTATATCTAAATCATAATATCCTCCTTCTTTTGCTCCTAGTCTTAAAAACATATCATCCCATATCATAGGTTTAAAATCATATTTTTTTGCTATTTCATTAACTTTATTTAAATGCTTAATCATAAGAGTTTTATTAGAAGAATATCCATTTTTATCTAAATAAACTCCTCTTCCTAAATTAAAAGCTTCATCCATACCTATATGAATATTTTTGCTTCTAAAAACTTCCCTTAAAGAAGAAAACATACTTTCTATAAAATTATAAGTCTTTTCTTCTCCTACTAAAAGAATATCTTCAGTATCCTTTATAGAAGAAGCATATGGCCATTTTAAAGTTCCTTTTAAGTGAGCTAAGGTTTGTATACAAGGTATAACCTCTATTCCTAAAGAATAGGCATATTCATCAATTTCCTTTAATTCTTCCTTACTATATCTTCCTCTCATATATCCAAAGTAAGGATACTCCTTAATTTCATAAGTGTCCTCTGTATATAGCATAAATTTTTTATATCCCATTAAAGCCATATACCCTAATATATTTTTCAATTCTGAAACTCTATAAACGGCATTTCTTGAAGCATCAATCATTAAACCTAAAGATTTTATATAAACCTTTTCATTTTTCTTAAAAACTTTCTCTCCACTTTTAAGATAATGAATATATAAGCTAAAAGCTCTAAAAAAATGGTGCATTTCTTTATATCTTATTTCTTTAAGTTTTCCTTCTCTAATAATCTCTATAACATTTTCACAATCACAGGATAATTTAGAGACACTTATAACTTCTACTTCTTTTTCTTTAAGTTCTTTTCCATTATAAAGCTGAAAATCAACTAGTTTTTCTAATCCCTTTACAGCTTCTAACGTCTTCTCACTTAATCCAACTAATTTAATCTTCATCTTTATTCTCCTCTCACAAATAGACCTTTAATATATAATTCAACAGAAAGATGAAATATCCTACTAAAAAATAACTTTTATCATAAATAAGTTAAATTATTTTAAAATATAACTTTTTTATTGACTAAATCTTTTCCTAAATATATAATCTAATTGAAATTGATTATCATTAACAAGAAAGGGAAATTTATAAATGCTTTTTTTAATTCTACTATCATTAACAATATTTTTATGTATTTATTTTTACAAAGAAATAAAAACTCACAGTTATTATTTTTATTTTTTATCTGTAATTCTTAGTATATTGTCTTTATTTTTAATTAAAAATGAAGCTTTTACAAACTATCCTAAAATTTTACAGTACTTTTTATCTTTAATTCCAACTGGAACCTTCTCCTTAATAATATTTACTATAGTAATGTTTACTGGTGTATTAAAAAACAACTTTAAATACTCAAAAAATTTAAGAGCAATAAGAGGAGAATTATCTATTTTAGGTTGTATATTCTTATTATTTCACAGTAGCTTTTATGGAAAAATATTTTTCCCTATATTTTTTAGAAACTCTTATAAATTAGATGAACTTAATTTTTTATCTATATTCATCAGCTTTATAATATTTTTACTTGTAATTCCACTAGGAATAACTTCTCTTAATATTTTTAAAAATAGAATAAGTCATAAACTTTGGAAAAAAATACAGAAGTTATCCTATTTATTTTATTTATTAATGTATATCCATGTAATTTTGATTTACATATCAAATTTTAATAGTAAATTTATAGATGCAATAATTTATATAACTTTATTAATATCCTATATATTTTTAAGAGTAAAAAAATATATAATTGAAAATACAAAATCACCTTTAATAGCCTAAAGAAAAAAACTTATAGATAAAAATTATCTATAAGTTTTTCTTTTAAAATAATCTTAATTTTATAATTTTAAAATTGCATTTTTATTTAAATTCATTTTCATGTCTCTTTTTAAGTTCTGTAATAGCCCATCCTCTTCCTGTTTCTTCTAACCTTTTACAATACTCTTTTAAATGCCCCTTAGCATGATAAGGTCCTCCTTCTTTAATTACAGTCCATAAAGGGTCTACATCACTTTCACTACTTAACATCATTTCATCATGCCAATTTTGTAGAAGATAAGCTCCCTCCATACATATCTCTTTTCTAACTTCTGCTATATTCCTTATTTCATGAGGGTCATTTTCAACATTAAAAAGCATTTCCTTTGGAAATAAATGATACCCATCATGATAAGTTCTAATATACATATAATCCTTAAACCTAACAGCTCTTTGACAAACATGAGCACATTGTCCTAAAACTAAATAATCTCTACCTGTGTCTTCTCCCTTTAAAATACTCTTAGCATAGCTTCTTCCATCCCAATAGTCCTTCTTTTCCTTATTAAATAATTCTGCTAAGGTAGGTGCTAAATCTAGATTATAATGAAATCCATCATCTCTATAATTTTTCATAGCCTTTGGCCATTTTATTATCATAGGTATTTTAGTAGTTGTATAATCTGCAGTTCCATGTTCTGCATATATACCAAATTCGCCCATAGCTTCTCCATGGTCTGAGGTTATTATAATAGCAGTATCATCATATATTCCTTTTTCCTCTAGAAAATTAAGTATTTTCCCAATATGAAAGTCCATATAACTTATTCCACAATCATACTTATTGAAAAACTCCAAAAGTTCATCATAAGTTTTTATCTCTCCTGGATGCTTTGGAAAATTTAAAGGCTGTTCATTATTATACATACTAATTTCTCTTGCTCCATGAGGACCAATCTTATTTTCTCTATGTTCCTTAAATCTTTCTTTACTTATCCATAAATTCAAATCCTCTTTTGAAAAAGGATTTTCATATGTATCTGGCGTTCTATATGGAGTGTGTGCATCCCAATAATTCACATGAAGAAACCAATTATCTCTATCTCCTTTATCCTCTATCCACTTTAAAACTTCTGGTGTTATATCCTCTGCTATTTCTGCACCATATCCTCCTACATTGTGTATTTCATTAAAACCTGCATTAAACCAAAAGGCACTATGTCTTTCAGAAAAGGTACTTATAGAGGCAGTATAAAATCCCTCTTCTCTTAAAAACATTGGCAAACTGTTTAAGGTCATTTTATCTCTAAAATCTCTATCTTTTCCCTCTATTCTAAAATCAGCACAACTTCCTCCATGATTTACAACCCCTGTGTGTATTCCAAATCTTCCTGACATAAGAGAAGCCCTAGAAGGAAGACAAGGTGCATCTGAACAGTAATAATTATCAAAGGTTATTCCCTCTTTAGAAACTCTATCTATGTTAGGGGATGTATTTCTATAATATCCATAACAACCTAAATGGTCTGCTCTTAAGGTGTCTAAATCTAACATTAATATTCTCATGTTTTAAACTCCTCTCTAAAAGATAAAATTTAATCTCTTTAAATATATAATTCAACAAAAAAAATAAAATTCCTATACCTTTAGATTTTTATTATAAAAAAGTTAAATAATTGTTTAATTTATAAAAAAATAAAATGACTAAAAGAAAAAATATTTTTTTCTTTTAGTCATTTTATTCTTATATCTTTATATTAAATATTTTATTTTTTATTAAACCTTCTTATATGTATTTCTGTACAAAGTACAGGTAAAGACAAAATTAAAATGCAAATTAGTATGTAAATATTACTTGAAAGCTTTAAATTAAAAATTCTTATAATTAAAGTAAATATTATTGAAAATATTAAAGCTATAGTGCTAGGTTTTAATATGTAATTATTTGCTTCTTCCCAAAGTTCCTTACTTCTCATTACATGTCTTAACTTGTATCCAACAAAAAGATTAGGATACCTTTCATAATCATCATGCAGTCTTCTACAAATAAGCCCAACAATAAATATAATTATTCCCATGAAAACTATAACCAAAAATCTTCCCCCTCTTTTACTATTTTAAATAATTAATATAAAAATTTCACGGCCTTTATATAATACCACTATTTACCACAATTTTCATTTAATAAAAATCCCTAAATTCATTCATTATATTTCAAATCCATTCATTTCCATTATATTTTTTTATATTTCTTCTTTTTTTACAATTATTGCTTATAAATAATTGTATATAAATTATCATTAAGTAAATAATATTTATGAAAAGGAATTCACTATTCTTTTTAATTTTAGCTTATAGATTTAAGGTTTAATAGCCTATCTCTTACTATTATAAAAGTGTAATTACTAAATCAAAACTTTAACTCTCTCAAAATTGTTGTCACTTCATCTAATTAAGAGAATATCTCGCACCTAAAAGATAACTTAAATCTATAAGCTTTTATAAAAAAAAGAAAAGCTATCCCTCCCACTGAATAGCTTTTCATTCACTCACTCAACAACATATACAATATAAATTAATACTTTATTTTACTTATAAATGTTACCACTAGACATACAATTTAACAATCTCTTAAAACTCACAAATTATTACGTATATTACATTCACAAATTATTTTTTGATATTATTCGCTTCTAACTTTTAATTTCGTTAAAATGTTCCCATTATTTACTCACTCTATTATCTTATTCGATTACGCCAATTGAAATTGGTCATACCACCTTTCAAATAGCCATTTTTAAGGTATATAGAAGTCTAAAAATCACTACTTTTATAAGACAAAAATGTAAAAGAAAAAGGGATATATAGAAAGTTAAATTTTTTCTTTCTATATATCCCTAATAAGTTTTAATTGCTAATTTATGATAAATATAACTAACTCCCTTGTTAGAAATAAAAGCTATTAGCAATTTATTTTTGATTCTCCTTTGAACCTTAGCATAGAAATGCCTACTCATCTTTGAGAAATTTACCTGTTTTAGATTTTTTTCTACTGTTATTTTTTAAATCCTAGCTAAATTAAAAAATAAAAGATAGATACTCACTTTGAATACCTATCTAGGAAAATCTCTACAAGTTAATTGATATTTCTCTATATTTTAATCATGCAAAAGACCACCTCATTGTAGACACAGAATAAAATAAAGCTTCTTTTATAAAAAGCCTCTATAATTTAAGCATGATAAAATTTCAATTACTTGCCTCTTTCCCCAGAAAGATAAACGTATTTTTGAATTAGGCAGGTCTCCTGGCTCATAGCTATGTCTTTAAAACTCCTTCCCATGAAAAATCACAGTGGACTAATGTTTTAAAGAAGATACTTACAGTTGCTGGGGGCAGCTTTAGTTTTACACTAAATTCCCTATTAAGCATTACTGCACCTATTTCAAAGGTAAGTTTAAATACTTACCTAAATACATTATATAAATAAAAATTAAACTTATCAACACCTTTTGCCTTACTTAAAGTTTCTTAATAGAAAATATTTCTTAAAATTCGTTTTTTATTTCTTAAATAATGGATTAAAATCCATATAAATACTTTATTAACCCTAAAAATATTTCCAATATTTGTAATTTAATTATTTTTACTGTATAATAATTATGTAAACTTTTATAGGGAGGGTTTGTTATTTTATATTTGCTTTTTTTAATAATTATATCCTTAAGTATATTTTTAGGGAAAGGAAAAACTATAATAAAACAAAAATTATTTTTAACCTTTTCCTCCTTTTTAATTTTCTTAGGTCTTATAACTTCAATTTTTATTAAAAACATTTTCTTAAAAAACTTAATAAACCATAAAGAAATTTATGAATATGTAACCTTAGATTACATCTCTTGGGCTACAGATAAATTTAACTCTTATTTCTTTTTATCCTATTTATATATTTTAATAATCTTAGGCATATTATTATATAACTTATATAAAGATACCTCTATTAGAAGCAAGAAGGGATTAAAGGAACTAACACATCTTACATTATTATCTATGGCTATTATAATAATTTCCTCTTTAATATATTCCCTTAGCTCTTTTAACAAAATTTTTGATATTCCTATGTATATATCAATAACTTCCTTTTGCCAAGTATTTATACTTTTCTTGCCTCTAGTGGCTACAAGGCTTTTTATAGGAAATCCAGAAGTTGAAAATACTGTTTTCCCTATAGAAAAATAGGAGGCTAAAAGCCTCCTATTTAAATATTTTTCCTAAAACTAAATATATATTTATCCTATTAAAACTAAAAGATTAGAAACCATATGTATTAAAGTTAAAATCCAAAAGGATGATAAAACTTTACTTTTATAATAACTATAAGAAAATATTAATAAAAAGGAACTTGGAAAAACAATAATTATATAAAGTAGAGAATAATTATGAAAAAGTGAAAATATTAAAGCTACAAGTAATGTGCATATAAATTTTCTTTTTATAAATTTTCCTATAAAATTATACATAAAAATAATAAAAAAAGATTCTATAATAGGTCCTATAATAACACCTAAAATAATCTTTTCATTTAAACTTTCACGAAGTAAAGGTGCTCCTAAAAAATTTCTATTTAAAACATCAAAAGTATTTACAACATATTCTAAAATAAATTCTACACCCATCATAATAAAAACAATAAAAGCAATATAAAATATATCTGTAATCAATCCCCTTATATTAAACTTATTGCTATTTTTTATATACTCCATATGCATGCCCCCTTAAAAATATTTTACTATATAGTTACTTTTTCGTAAATTTAAAGTTAATAAAACTTATCTAACTTAGAAAGTTCTTTAAATAAAACTAAGGAAGACATAAAAAAATTAGAAAAAAGTAAATAATTACATAATAAAAAAGGAAGAGTAAACTCTTCCTTTTTTATTATGTAATTATTTTTAATCTTATATAGAATACTTATTTATTTAATAAACTTTTTTTATTATATATTGACACTTTGCTTAAAAGAACTCATAAAAAATAAACTTTTTTACATAAAAATAAGAAAAATTTAATTTTCTTATAGAAAAAATATTATTTAAAAAATAAGTTATATTTATATATATAAGTAATTCATTTAAAATTAAATTTATTCTATTATAATATATGTTATTATTATATTGATAAATTTAATTTAAAAGACATTTTATTATAAAATTTAATTTTATTAAAAATAGAAAGAAACTTTGAAATTAAGAAAGCTTTGATAAGGGGGACACACTTAAGATGAAGAATTTAATTAGCTTTATTCCAATGATTATTTCGCTAATAGTTTCTGCTTTTATTTTCATACCAGTAAATAAAAGATTAAATATTTCTGAAAAAATAGCAAAAATTATACCTACAACACCTAAATTTAAACCTTTGTTTTTTATAGTATGTGTATTTTTGCTTTTACTTATAATAGGACTTTTAGGTTTATATGTATTACCTATAAGCGATTTAACTTATTACATAATAACAGGAGTTGTTGCAGGAATTGGTCTTAGCATAACTGTTGAAATATCTCCAAAACATCAACATAAACATCATAAATAAATATATAAAAACTTATTTCCATTTATGCTAAGAATTTTAAGAATATTTTAAGTTACATTCTTAAAATAAAATTTCTGCTTATAACTTAAAAGGGAAGCACCTAAAATTTAGGTACTTCCCTTTTTTATTTGCAATGAAAATAAAATTTAATCTATTTTCCTAAATCTTCACTTCTATCAAAATAGACAGTATGTAGCATTTTCTCTGCAATATCACTTAAAGGCTTTTGATAAAAATCTTCATATAAAGCTTTAAGTTCTTTATTTTCATAACTTGATTTTATATTTAAACTTTTATCTCTTTTATATAAAGCTTCTATACGCTTCTCTCTTAATTTATCTCCCTCATAAAGCTTTCTCTTAGGTTGTCCACCACCACCTATGCATCCTCCAGGACAAGTCATGACCTCAACGAAATCATATTTTTTATTATTATCTTTAAGAGATTCTAAAAATTTCGCAGCATTTTCTGTACCATAAATTGCTGCAACATTAAGATTTAAATCACCTATGCTTATAGTTGCTTCTCTTACTCCTTTTAAACCTCTAACTTCTTCTAAATCATAAAATTTATCTGGTGGGTCAAGATTAGTAATAAACTTATAAGCTGTTCTTAAAGCAGCCTCCATAACTCCTCCTGTATTTGCAAAAATAACTCCTGCACCAGAAGATTCTCCCATTAATCCATCAAAACTTAAATCTTCAAGAGAATTAAAATCAATGCCCTTTTCTCTTGCCCATATAGCAACTTCTCTAGTTGTTATTACATAATCCATATCTCTCATAGAATCTATTCCATAATATCTTCCTGAGGCATTCATTTCTTTTCTCTTTATTTCAAATTTTTTTGCAGTACAAGGTGTTAAGGCTACATTTATAATATTCTTTGGATCTATTCCCATCTTTTTTGCAAAATAAGTCTTTATAGTAGGTCCTTGCATACCTATAGGACTTTTTGTTGTTGATAAATTATCTAAAAATTCAGGATAAAAAGTTTCTAAATATTTTACCCAAGCAGGACAACAACTAGTAAATTGTGGAAGAGGTTTATTTTTATTTTTCATACGCTCTATAAGTTCACTAGCTTCTTCTAAAACAGTCATATCAGCAGCAAAATTTGTATCTAAAACATAATTAGCACCTAACTTTTTTAAAAGACTTACCATTTTCCCTTGAACAAAAGTCCCTTCCTCCATATTAAACTCCTCTCCTAAAGAAACTCTAAGAGCTGGAGAAGTAGAAAATATAACTATCTTGTCTCCATTTTCTATTTCCTTTTCTACCTTTTTGTAATCAAAAACCTCTGTAATACTATATGTTGGACATACATTTGCACATTGACCACAATTAATACATATGGCTACATCCTTTGTCTTTTCTAAAGAATAATGACCATTTACGCCTATATATTCTGTGCATATATTTTTGCATGAACCACATTTTATACAAAGTTCTTCTCTTCTAGTAATAGAGGGATTATCCTCTTCAATAGCTACTCTAATATCAGTAGATAAATGCTTACTCAAAACTCTTCCCCCTTTTTAAGTCTATTCCATATAATGTTAACTCTTACCTCTTATTTTTTCAATAAACTTAAATTAAAGCTTATTAAAGCATTTATACTTAAACTTAATAATTTGTATGTTTTTATTTAATCTCTTAAACAAAATCACAGAAAATCTTCTTTTTTTATAAGTATTTTTAATTTATATAAATATATTTCTTTAATATTAAAAATTAATTATTTCTAAAGTCATAACTTCCCTATATACTTTCACAAAAGAAATTATTAAAAATATACATAAAATTAGTATTAAAATACCTTTAAAAAACTTATTTTTCTCTGAACTATAATACTTTTTCATATTTTCTCCTAAACTTCATGATTTATTTTTATAAAATTACTTACTAAATATGAACTAAAGAAAAATTTTATTTTAAATTAAATTAACATAACTTCTCATTTATTACTTTTTATGTATAATTTAATTGGGTATAATTTACAAACAATATTTAAATGGAGGTATAATGAGCATATATAACTTAAAAAACTACGATTATAAAAACTATAAATATTCTGAGAAAGCCTTAGAAGAAATAAAAAAATTAAATAAAGTAAGCAAAATAATAAGGCTATTTTCAATAATCTCTTTACTTGTTTTTCTTGTTAAATATTTAAAAACAGATGACTTTTCCTATATAATTTTATTATTTTTATTTGTAGCTATATTAAGATTTATAGAATATAAATTTCTTAATAAATCAAAAATCTACTTATCTAAAGAAAGTTTAGATGACCTTCATGACTTTATATATTACTTTTATTGCAAAAAGCGAACAAAAGGGACTCATACCATGCACTTATTAGATTTAGTATATTGCAATTTTGAAAAAAAGAATTATGAAAATGTCTTAGAACTTTTAAATTATATTGAAACACCAAATAATTTATTTGAAAGCCAACTATTCTTATATTACTATTATTACACAAAATCATACAATGAAATAAATAATAAAGAAAAAGCTAAAGAGTACCTAATTTCATTAAATGACTTAGTTAAAAGAAAAGGACTTAATAAAAAATCAGCTAAGGTTCGTGGTGTTAAAATCATTATTGAATAAAACAAGACTCCAGAAGATTTGTATCTACTGGAGTCTCTTTTGGTAAAATAATATTATAAATTTTAAATACTATGCTCTACTTTTTTCTTTGCAAAGCTTTTTAAATTCATCAGCTACAAATTGTACTTGTGTTCCCACTATAACTTGAACACTTGTTTTTCCTGGTCTTATAACTCCTGATACACCAGAAGATTTTATCTTTTTCTCATTAACTAAGGTACTATCTTTAACTTCTAATCTTAATCTAGTTATACAGTTATCAATTGAAGAAATATTAGAAGCTCCACCTAATCCCTCTAAGATTATTTTTGCAACTTCAGTATAGTTATTATTAGCTAAAACTGCTTTTGAATCTTCTTCTCCATCATCTTCTCTACCTGGAGTTTTTAAATCAAATTTCTTAATCATAACCATAAATACTACATAGTATATAAGTGCAAATATTAAACCTATTCCTAATAAGTATAATGGATTTAATGCCATAGGTGCTTTAAAGCTTAATATCCAGTCTACTAAACCTGCACTAAAGTTAAATCCTGCCCTTACAGGGAGTGCTGCAACTACAGCTACAGATATACCAGTTAATAATGCATGAGCTACATATAAAACTGGTGCTAAGAACATAAAGGCAAATTCTAATGGTTCAGTTACCCCTGTAACAAAAGAGGATAAAGCAGCAGCTAATAATATACCTGCAGCAGCCTTCTTTTTGCTACTCTTTGCACAACGATACATTGCATAAGCAGCAGCTGGTAAACCAAACATCATAACTGGGAAGAAACCTGACATATACATACCTGTTTCTCCTAAAACTCCTGTACCACCCCAGAATTTTGCAATATCATCTATACCTGCAACATCAAACCAGAATACTGAGTTTAAAGCATGGTGTAATCCAAATGGTATTAATAATCTGTTGAAGAATGCATAAATACCTGCTCCTATTGGACCCATAGCTATTATAGATTCACCAAAGGAAACTAATCCATTATAAATTAAAGGATATACAAAGAATAAGATTATAGCAGCTACTATGGAAACAAGAGCTGTAACTATAGCAACACATCTCTTACCACTAAAGAATCCTAAGAAATCTGGTAACTTAGTATTTTTAAACCTGTTATAACAACTAGCCCCTATCAAACCGGCCACAATACCTATAAATTGGTTTTGAATTTTTACAAAGGCTGGGTTAACAGCTTCAACTTCTACTCCTTGTATCATAGCAACAACTGAAGTAGATAATAAAGTAGTTATCATAAGCCATGATACTAAACCTGCTAAACCTGCTGCACCATCATTATCATCTGACATACCAACTGCTACCCCTATAGCAAATAGTATTGCCATGTTATCTATAATAGCTCCACCAGCTTTTAATAAAAATGCAGCAATAACATTATTAGCTCCCCAACCACTTGGGTCTATCCAGTATCCAATACCCATTAATATACCAGCAACAGGAAGTGCTGCAACTGGTAACATTAAGGATTTACCTAGTCGTTGTAAATATTTCATCATATTAATTATCCCCCCATAAATTCTATAAACTATTAATTATTTTAAAACCCCTTTTAAAATAAAATTTATAATTAATAATTTATAAATTTCGCTATTTATCTAATATTGCTAAAACCTTTTCTTAAGCTACAAAACTGATGTATTTTTTAATTTATAATATATTTCACCTCCTAAAATAGAATTTTAAAACTCTTAAGGAATAAAAAATAAAATAAATATAAATATGCCTAAGTATAGAAGAAATTTAATTCCCCATGAAAATATCCCTTAATTGTTTTTTAGAATATCAAGTTTTTAAAGACTTCAAATTTTAAATTTACAATTTAAAACTTAATATCCTTTTATTTACATTATTATTTTAACATGGTTATTTATTACAATTAGTGGACTATAAGTAAATATTGTGTTAAAACTATTTAATTTCAGTAACATTTCTTGTATTTTTTGTAAAAATACAATTTAATAATATTTATCTATTTTTAAATAAGTTTATATTTTTCACATAAAAATAGGCCTATATAAATATTTATATAGGCCTTACTACTATTTTTTATATTTCATTTTTTCCTGAACATCCATCAAAGCCTCTCCAAATCTTTGATAATGAACAATTTCTCTTTCTCTTAAATATCTTAAAATCTCTTTTATATCCTGGTCATCAGTTAAATTTATAAGCCATTCATAAGTTGTTCTAGCCTTTTGTTCTGCTGCCATATCTTCATGTAAATCAGCTATAACATCTCCCTTTGCTTGAATATAGGTTGCAGTCCAAGGATTTCCTTGAGCATCTGCATAATACAAAGCTTTTCCATGGTCTGTATAATGTCCTGCTAAACCAGCCTTTTTTAAATCCTCAATAGATGCATTATCCACTAATTGATAAATCATAGTAGCAATCATTTCTACATGTGCCATTTCTTCTGTTCCTATATCAGTTAATAACCCCTTTGATTTATTAGTTGGCATAGTGTATCTTTGGTTTAAATATCTAAGTGCTGCACTTAGTTCTCCATCAGGTCCCCCATATTGAGACATTAAAAATTTAGCTATATTTAAATCATTACTTTTTAAATTTATTGGATATTCTAAAGTTTTTACATAATACCACATAATTAAATCCTCCTACTCTGTAATTTCCCAAGGCCAAGGTTGTTCAATCCATGCCATTGGATTTTCCACATAAGCATCCCCAAAGTTTCTAATAGGTCCATATTCACATTCAAAACTAGAAATTAATTGATTTAATTTTGAAGCTATTTCTCTAAAATCCTCTGTAGCTTTTTTGTTCTCTGGGAAATTATCTAAATAAAGATTTAATTCTACTGCATAAAACTGTAATTTTCTTATATCATTTAATAATTCTTGTGCCTTCATAACATTCACCTCTAAAATTATCTTTTTTCTTTATAAGGCTTATCTAGGTCTTTAAATATAGTTCCCTTTTCAAAAGCCTTATTTATAGAATATAAATTTTCATATTTTTGAGGTAATATATACGCACGAGCATATTCTAATTTAAACTTATCTTCTGTATGATTATACATGCCTTTCACCCTTTAAATATATAATATAAATAACTTATAGTAATATAATATGTCTCCTTTTAAAGGTGTGTGATAAAACTTTAATAATTAAATAAAAAAACATCTTAAATGAATTTCTCACTCATTTAAGATGTTTTTTATCTAATTATTGTAACCCATATTTACCTTTAAAACTTTCTAAAGCAAAGCTATAACTTTTCTTATCATCCTCTGTAAAATCTCTTATATGGATAAAATTGTTAATATCAGAGCAAATGTCAAAACCACATTCTTCGCTCATCATATATTCTAAAAATCTTTCATATTTTTTGCTTATAATATCTTTTCCAAAACGCTTAAAAATTTCATAATAAAATTTTTCAAAACCTTCTCCCGTTAAAGGATTTACAACCATAAACTTATCTTGTATATTTAAGTCTTTTAGTATAAACTCAATTCCAATTAAACTTTTAAAAGCATCCTTTGCATCCTCTCCAACTATTCCTATCTTCACCCTTTTTACCTCCTAAATTTTAAGAATACTTAATTACTTCTATTTTTAAAGCTTATTTCCTTTATTATTCTCAATATTTACTAATTATATTCTTAAAATTCTCTTAAAAGGTATAGCTTTTTAATTCTTTTATATCTAAAGGTTTTGAAAAATAATACCCTTGTATATAAATTTTCTCATAAAGAAAGGTTTTTATTATATCGACCTGTGCTTTTTCCTCTATGCCCTCAATAACAATAGATTTATTTGAAAGTCTACAAATATCTAAGATAAAATTTATAACCTTAAGGCTTATTTCAGAATCCTTAATACCATCAGAAAAAAACTTATCTAGCTTTATTATATTAGAGTCTATCTTTTTTAATAAATCTAAGTTTGAATATTCCACTCCAAAGTCATCTATAGCAATTAAAATTCCATTGCTTTTTAAAAACCTTATATTTTCTCTTATATTTTCAATTTCTTCAAGGCCAAATTTTTCTATTATCTCTAGGCATATACAACCTTTAAGAGTATTATTTTCCTTAACTATATCTACAATTTTTTTTAAAAACTCTCTATCCTTTATTTCATTAAAGGATACATTTAAAGATATATAAAAATTATTCTTATCTATATTTTTATAGTATTTTATTGTATCATAATCTCTTATTACTCTTTTTAATACCCAAAGAGTAATTTCTTTCATCATATCAGCACTTTCTATATCCTTCATAAAATAATATGGAGTTAATATTTTCCCGCCTTTTTTAAGTCTTAACAAGGCTTCAACACTTCTTACTTTGCTATTTTTAAAATCAACTATAGGTTGATAATAAAGCGTATAATTTTCTTTTTTCAAATTAGCCCTTATACTTCTTCTTTTAAATACTTTTAAAATATTCTTTTTAATTTTAAATAAAAATAAAACTAAAAGACTAAAAATCACTAGAAGAATTAAATGTCTATTAGAGGTATCCTTAATGAAATTATCTATCCTAACTTTATATGAAGTATTTCCAATATAATCATTAAGATTCATATTTTTTAATTCTCTATCAATGCTATTTATTAAATCTTTATGATTTTTATTTGCAACAATATATTTAGGTCCAGAAGAAAACTCAAAAATAGCCTTAATATTTTCTCCTTTATTTTTTATATCACTATCAGGATTATCTACAATAAAATCCACCTTATTATCAAGTAGCAAAGTTTTTACAGCCTTATAGGAAGAGGCCTTAACTAAATTTACCTTTATATCATTTTCCTTAAGATATTGCAAAATCCATTCATTATCTAATTCTCCTTCTATATAGCCCATAGTCTTATTGTTTAAATCTTCTATATGACCATACTCTATATTTTGATTAGTGTATAAGATGTTTAATTCATCATTTATAGATTTATCAGTAAATTCAAAGTCTTTTTCTCTTTCGCTTAATTTATTTATACCAAATATTAAATCTATTTCTCCATTTTTAAGTTCTTGCAAAAGATCTGGTACTCTTCCATTTACATATTCAATTTTAAAATTAAGCTTTTCTGCTAATTTCTCACTTATATCTTTATAATACCCACATACATTTGCTCTGTTATTAATATAAAAATGTGGATAATCATCATAAAATCCTATTTTTAATAAGGTCTTTTCTTTTTCTTTATTTATAACTGCCCCATGAAATAGAGTAAAAGTTATAAAGGCAATAAAAAAGAGGACAATAACTATAAACCTCCTATGTTTTTTCATAAATTAACTCCCATTGTAAAATTTAAATCTATACAGTATTCTACAAATTATAGCATATTTAATAATTTTTTTGAAACAAGTTTTTAAAGTTTTAATATTTATAAATCTCTAAATTTTTAATTTATATATGTTTATATAGTATTTACTGTTTAAGTAAAGCTTTTCTCTCTATTTTTCAAAAGAAAACAAGTTTAAATTTAATTAACATTTTCATTAAAAAATAAAACAAAAAAATCAATTTAAAGTTAATTATCTTTCTATATAAATCTTTCCCAAATCTCCCATATTGTATAACTTAGCTTTATAAAATAAGTCAATTTTAAAATATAAATTCTTTTATCTTCTCTTTATAAAAATAAAAAGGAGAAAAACTAAAAAGCTTTTCTCCTTTTATACTTTTAAAATACTATTCTCTATGTAAAATATTTTTATACTAAACTATTTATTATCTAAAATATCATCAATTACTTCATAAACATAGTCAACAGTATGATTAGCTTTTTCCTTTATAAAGCTATCAGCTCTATTAAAGGTATAACTATTCTCTGTTATTTCAAACATAGATATGTCATTAAAGGAATCTCCTATTACATACAAATCCTTAAAATCCTTATTCTCTAAAGCTAGTACTTCTTTAAGCCCTTCTCCCTTTGAGGAACCCTTTGAAGATACATCTACAAAAAATTGATTTCTAAAAATAGAAAGTTCCTCTCCAAAAAGTTCAATTAATCTTTTCTCAATCTGTTCTCCTCTTTTTAAAGAAGCATCTGAAGTACATAAACTTAAAATAACTGCTCCACTTTTTAAGCTTAATATTTCTTCCTTTGTTTCAATTTGAAAATCTAATTCTTCTGAGAAGGCAAGATTATTCATATCAACCTTTTCATTTTTTAATAACTTCATTCCACTTCCATTATCAAAATAAATCATAACCTTGTCCTCTTTTAAAAACTCATCTAAAATTATTTTAACCTCTTCAAAGGAAACAAGATTGCTTTTTATAACCTTTTTATCTTTATCAAGTATTACTGCCCCATTACAAAGAACTAAATAATCAAACTCTAAATCATATTTTTCAATTACCCCTTCCATGGTAAGAAGAGTTCTTCCTGTAGAGATTATAAACTTATTTCCCGCTCTACGAAAGGCTTTAATTCTTTCCACATCTCTTTTATCAATATTTTTATCTACTAATAATGTTCCATCAAAATCACTTGCTAATAACTTCATACTTTCTCCTTAAGTTTATACCTTTAAATTTATTGTAGAGTATCTTTAAATAACTTTATAACTAAATATTTTCTTAAAATAATTTAATAAAATACCTAGTAAAGTTTTTAATCTACAATCCTATAATTTTATTATACATATTTTAGAGATTTTAAATTTAATAAAGTGTAAAATTTACATATTATATTAAATATAAACCTTTAATTAAAATAAAAAGAGATGGATTTATAAATCCATCTTTTCTAAAATAAAATATTAAAATTAAATTTAAACTTTAAAAATAAACTTTTAAAATAAACTTTCTTTTAAAAACATCCTATGTTATGGTTAAATTATTACTGTTCTAATTAGAATAGACAATAATTTCAAATTTAAATACATCCTATATTAAGGTTAAACAAATTAATTTTTTTAAAAAGCTCATTAATTTCAAATTATATATTAATACTAAAATAAAGTAAATAAATAACGTAAATTTTAAGCTTAAAATTTAATTAATTTACGGTTTATTTATATTCTATATTTATATTATATATTAAACTCAAAAAATTAAAGGCTAAAATAAGCCTTCAATTCCTTTTATGAAGTAATCCTTACCTAAATATATGTCCTTTAAAACTTTAAGTTTATTTTTCTTTTTTACTACATTTAAATCTTCTATACTACCCATGACACCGTTTTCTTTCAAAACCCTTTTTAATTCTAACTGATTTATATCTATACCATCATTTTTCTTGTATTCTAATAAAACTAAGTCATAAATAAGTTTTGAATTTTTTATTGATACTGGAGTAATTTTTTTATGTAAATGTTTTGAATATGTCTCAAACCTCTTTTTTAAGGTTGCTGAAGGTAAAATAAGGGCTCCACCCTTTCTTAATCTACTCTTTATTAAATAAGGAGAATCTAAATTTAAAGGATAATGAGTTGAAATTCCCTCTTGTATGCTTTCCATATACTTTTCAATTTCAGTTTCTTTTTTTGCACCTTCTAATATAGAATTACAATACTCATTTAACTTTATTTCTTTTCCTTCTTCTAATATTAATTTACCATCTTTTAATTGCTCTGACTTTAAATTTCTTATAGTGTCAAAATTATTATCATAAAGTCCCATGTATATCATAAGAATTAAAGCCTTATCTTGATAATTTAGCAAATTATCTATTATATTAAATATCTCACTTGGAGAAAAAATATCTGCCTCTTTAACATTTAACATATCCCTAACATAAAATAAATTTAGATGTTCTGTAGCACTTGGATTACCATAAAATTTAAACATGTCTTTTAATCTACTTATACAAGTTGATAAAGTTGTGTTTGATTTCCCATTATACTCTTGCTTTAAAAATGAATCTACATCCTTAGAGGTTATATTAACTATAGAATCTATCCCACAGTTATTCATATAGTTATTTAATTTATTACAAATAACCAATATAGTTTTTTTTGTATTTTCACTAGTAATGCTTTCTATATATCTGTCGAACTTTTCCACTGTAAACACTCCATAACTAATAAATTTACCTTACATTTTGACTATATAATATATAGCTGTCTTTTTCAACTTAAATCCATAAAATTTATAATTTATATAAATTTTCCTATTATATTTCATATTTTTTACATCTATTGTAAAATAAATCAGAAAATATGGAATGTATTTTCTTTTAAAAGCTACTAATTTATAAATTATCTCTAACTTCCATTAAGGCAAAACCTAATAAATTTTCTCCATTCCAAATACCTATGTTAAAATTCTTAACTTGCCTACCTAAACTTTTAATCTCACTTTGCTTAGATGTTGATAATTTTTTAGATAAAATATTAAAATCATTAAATAATCTAGCCTTTTCAGCCATCATATACTGTTTATCACAACAATATGAAATTCCATCAATACTAAATTCAGAGTAATACCCTTGACTTAAACAAGCTTTTGTAATTTCTTTATTACCCTTTTCTGTATGTCCCCAAAAAAAATAAAAAATCCATATCTTTATTTTTATTAAACTCCTTGCAAAGTAATTCTAATGTGTATTTAATAATATTCTCCCCCTATTTTAATAAAGCTTATATAAAAATTTAAATATATTTCCTTTAAAAACTCTTAAGATATTCATATCTTATTTTATATAAATTGAATAATTTTATCCTTTACTTTATAAGTTAAACTTTCCTTTTCTCCCTTCTCTAAAGGACTATTTGTATAAATTAAACTTTCTGTTTTATACATACTTGTCTCCTCATCAAGAGATATAGGTAAAAATTCTTCATACTTATAAAGACTTTCATAATTATCATAACTAGTCTTTGATAACTTATATGTTCCTTTTTTAAAGAAACTATCTATAAAATCAGCTTCTAAAACTTCATTGCAACTACATATTTCACAATTTAATATATCTGCTCTATGGTCATTTTTCCCAAGGTAAGGAAGATATATAGCCTTTTTATTTAAAATAAATTCTGAAATTTTTTTAGCTTCCTTATTATCTAAAAGAAGATAAATATCCCAAGAAGGCTTTTCAAGCCATTGTTCTTTTACAATTAAATTTCCTCCCTGTTCTTGAGAGGCATATCCTACAGAATTATTAAATACATTAACCTTTTTTTCTATAAAACCCTTTTTATTTCTTGGAACTATAGAAACTCTTAAATTCTTTAGTTTTTCATAAAACTCTGGTAAAGTTACCTCCTCCTTAGAAAACTTTTCATAACTTGTAGTAAATTTTTTTTTATTATACCCTCCATAACCTACTATAGCTCCAAAAATTCCAAGCAAGGCAACTTTATGAATATGACCATAGGTAAAATAAAGCTTAGAGTTCACATCAGGCCTTTTAAAAAAACCATTTCTTCCTTCTAAAGTAAACTTTAAAATTTCCATATACTACACCTCTTTTTTACTAAAGATGCTATAATACTTAACTCCTTCAAAGTTAGCTTTAACATCTATTGTTAAAGGATTATAATAAACCTCTATACTCTTTATTCTTTCTTCTAGCCCTTCTAAAATTTCTTTAAAATTTAACTCAAAGGTATCTTTTTCTTCTCCCTTTATAAACTTTACATATCTATCTAGATTTGGTAAGTATAAAGTACCTTCAGTTTCTATAAAGACTCCTAACTCATTTTCACAACCAAGCTTTGAATTTGTTGCAAAAGCTGTTACTGAGGAGAGAGCCTTCTCTTTAAAATCTTTATAATCCTCTTCTGTATACCCTTCTGTAACCCCAAGTTCTATAAACTCCTTATATGCAAGGGGATTTATAACAAAAGGATAACAGTAATGAGCCTCTGGTGTTACTATTTTAATTCCTAAAGTTGAATTTTTTGCTTCTTCTTCCTTGTTTGATTTTACAGAACTATCTCTAAAAGGTGATAATATAGTTTGTTCTTCAGCCTCAGCCTCTTCATAAATATTATAACCTTGTCCAATTTGAACTGCGCCAGTTATGGATATATTGTTTTTAGCCTCTGCAAAGGTAGCTCCAAAATTTTTAACATCCTTAGCTTTAAATAAATTTTTTAAAAGCTCTCTAGAATTATTTTCTTCCTTTGAATATTCTCCAAAAAGACTTTCATATCTTTCCTTTAAAGATTTTGGAACTAATGAAACCTCACCTTTTTTTCCCTCAGAAAATTTCATAGATTTTATATATAAAACCTTCTCTCCTGAATTGTCCCAAGCTTTTTTCATAGGATACTTTAAGGCCTTATCACTTCCAAAAATATCTCCATCAGAAGTTGTTTTTGGGAATCCCGTAAAATCAGCATTCCAGTTTGCCATTCTAGATGAAATACATATTAA
The DNA here is from genome assembly GCF_058310255.1 of Clostridium sp. TJA038. NCBI lineage: Bacteria > Bacillati > Bacillota > Clostridia > Eubacteriales > Clostridiaceae > Clostridium > Clostridium sp. TJA038. Next base: position 1,244,536 of record NZ_JBZEFA010000001.1, read on the forward strand.
TCCATAAACTCTTTTGTTCATAATCTAACTCTCCTTCTTTTCATAAATAATATTGTTACTTAAATATCCAGCAGTTATTATATCTCCCTGTATTTTTCCTTCAACTTCATAAGCTAAAATCATGGTATACATTCTTTTAAACCTTAAATCTTTATTTAGGTCTAAAGCATAGTTACATTTTTTATAAAGTCTAAATAAATTTGATTTTATTATTTTATCATTTTTTGCATTTATTATAGGATTACCTAAGGATAAAGCCTTGTTTTTCCCCTTGCTTTTTCCTACTAAATAAGAAGTTAACTGACCAACTGCATAAAAGTATTCTCTATCACAGCTTATAGAGTCCTCTTTTTGCTTTAAGACCTTTTCTCTTAAAGTATTCTTTATTTTTAAAAGAACCTCTGCCATGCTTTCCTCTCCTTCCTCAAAATACTCTTTTAATGAGTAAATTAAATTAAACTGATTAATTGCCTTTTTGTAATATCCATTATTTAAAGAATGTTTAAGCATTAATTTTGATACCTTATTTAAGCTTTTCCAAATATTTTTTGAATTTCCTTTATAGAAAAAGTTAAACAACTGCTCCTTACTTATTGATAAAGCTCTCTTAACCTCTCCTTCTTTAATAATAGGCTCCTCTAAAAAATAATTATTTTTTAAAAGCTTATTAAAAAGTATTATGTTAATTAATTCATGCATTTCATCTCTATTTTCAATTATTCCATAATGCCAAGTATCTTTTTTCTTACTATATAAATTTTCTAAAGATTCACCTATAATATTTTGGAAATTAAATTTCTTATGAAGCTTAAAAGAGTAGGAAGAAATTATATCAAAGTCAATTATTTCACATTCAGTAGTTCTTTGTATTTTAAGATAAATCCCAGAGAAATTATTATTTTTTATAAATTCTCCATTTTTAATAGCATAAAATTCTTCTTCATTCATATATATGTTAGTTTCACCTTTACAGGCCTTATTAAATAATAAGTCAAATACTTTTTTATGCTTTAATATATCTTCTTCACTAACTAGGAAAGGAATTGTATTGTTTCTAGTTCTATTTTCTAAAAAAGGCTTTTTGCTATTTAAGGTTGAATTATTATTTGGAAAACCTAAAATTCCCTCTTTAGTTTTTATATTATAATTATTGCTATTATAAATATTAGGAATTAAATAACGTTTACCTTCCTTTATAAAATCCTCTTCCTCATATAAGAAAAATATCTTTAAGTAATTTTTATTTGTTACATCTATATCTAGCTTAAAAATATTATCACAAATCCAAGACTTTATTTTAGAAATCCTTTCTAAGTTAACCTGCCCAATTTCTTCTTCTACCTTCTTGTAAATTTCTAAGGACTTTTTACCCTTTTTTGCATACTTTTCTTCTAAATTTGATAAAACTCCATAGTAATCCTCTATACGTTCTTTATTTAACTTTGCTTGTCCCGTCTTTTCATCTTTCTTTAAGCTTTCCTTTTTAAGAAAAAAACTTAAATAATTGTTACTATGTATAACTTTCTTGTTATCAATTGGCTTATTCATATCAATTAATTTACTATTATAATCCATTTTACATAATAATTTAAAATTTTCTATACTAAAATCTACTTCTTTAGTATTTTTATTAAATGAAATCTCTGTTCTATAGCTTTCTTTTAAATTTCCCTCTTTATCTTCCTTAACTATAAGATAAGTTCCCTCTGAAAGTGTGTATTCCTCTAAAATTTTATCCTCTAAGGTACTTCCATAATTATTATAAATATAGTTTATAATCTGATTTAACAACTTCTCCCCTCCCCTCTTTATATTGTTTTGTAATTTACATATCCAAAGCCTCTAGGATTTCCTTCTCCTAAGCCAACTCCTAAAAGCATATAAGCTATTTTCTGTGATAAATCATCCTGACTTATATGAAGTTTTAATTTATCTGAAAGAAGTTTTACTCCCTTACAACTTATAGCTATAGGTTTTTTATTCTTAAACTCTAAGGAACTAAATAGTGGAAAATCTTCTCTTATTTTTTCTCCTGTAAATTCATTATACTTTTTTATACTATTAATCTTTAGTCTATCTTCATATTCCTCTAAAGACATATTGTTTCTCCAATACCCAAAATCATTTTTTACAAGAACTGGGCTTATAGAGTATAATTTATCTATAAAGCATTTTTTTATTAACTTTATATTAACCTTTATACCTTTTATTGAATTATTGTAACTTTTATGAATCTCATTTAAAAGATATTTTGCCAATTTGTTATTTATAGTTCTTAGCTGAAAGGTATAAATCTTATCTTTTTTATAAAGCTTATCCTTCTCTAAGGGGTAAAAAGAATTAAAACAATACATTTTATAACAGTTCTCTCTATGTAACTTTAAAAAGTTTTCTTTTCTGCCTAAGGTAATATCTATAAAATTACTTATTTCTTTTAAAGCTTCCTCACTTTTTATATCTTCTAAAAGGTATACCTTTACATCAAGCTGATAAACCTGCACCTTTATTCCCTCCCATAAAATATCATAAGATTTTATTCTTAAACTATTATATCAAGCCTAAAATATATATTAAACCTATTATACAATATAAACATTTATTTTAAATTGTATGTTTTACTAAAAATCAATTTATTTTATTAATCTAATTGCAAATTATTACAATATTTAAGTTAATATTATTATTAATTTACTTTAATTGTAAAAATAATAACAATATATAAATTATTGTTATTTTTTTAATATACAAAAAATTATTAAATAATATATAATTTATATAAATAGTAATATTATTGAAGGTTTATAGGTTTATATGTCTAATATAATAATTAGGTATAAAATCTTTTTTTGGGGGGTATTTTAGTGTTTAGCATAGATGAAGTAGCAAATAAATTAAATATTAGTAAGCAAAGTATATACAAAAAGATTAACAATAAAGATTTTGAAGATTTTGTAGTAACTGAAAAAAGAAAAAAGTACTTAACTTTAGAGGGGGTAAATAAATTACAACTTATGATAGAGAAAAAAGCAACTGAAGAAAATCTTAAAGAAGAACTTAAAAATCTCAAATCTATAATTGAAAGACAAAAAATTGAAAATGGAAGTCTTAAGGTAGAAAATGAAAGAGTTAAAAAGGAAAATAAAGCTTTATGTAATGAGATAGAAAGCTTAAATGGAAAAATAAGAACTAAAAATATAGAAAATGAATGCTTTAAGGTAGAAAATCAAAGAGTTAAAAAGGAAAGTGAAAGACTACTTTGTTTAATAGAGGATGAAATATCAAAACAAAACCTTATGATAAAGGAAACTTTTGATAATACAGAAAACTTGTTAAGATATAGACAGGAAAATTATGTGAGAAGAAGTGATAAATATAAAAAGAAATCTTTTCTTAGAAAGCTTGGAATATTTTAATATAAAAATATAAAAAGAGGTTTAATTAACTTCTTTTTTTATTAATGTTATCATTATAATTATTTAAAGCCCTAAAGCACACATCTAATGTTACGGTTTAATTAAAGTTTAAGGTGTGCACACCTTTATACCCTTTATACTTAAATACATCTATGTTCTGGTTTAATAAATAATTAATAATGATAACACATTAAGAATTATATCATACTCTATTTTTAATTTAAACTTGCATATAAGAAAAATCCTATAACAATGTTAAAAATACCATATTAATATATTTATTAAAAATATTGACAAAGTAAAGGTTTTAATAGTAGAATAATTAAGGTCATTAGATACTAATGACTTTTTTCATGTTCACTCATATATTATGTTGTAATGTTTTTTGAATAAAAATAGCACCATAAATTTATGGTGCTATTTTTATTTATATAATATTCTTAAAAATACCATATTTATTAAAATTATATAAATATACTGTATATTAGTTCAATCTTAAACTCATAAAAGGTATAATAACTTAATAAAAAGGTACAAATATCAATTAATAAATATTAGAGTTTTAATTATTAAAACTAAAGTAATTTTTAAGGAGATGTAAAGGTTATGTATGGTTATATTTACAAAACTACTAATTTATTAAACAATAAAATTTATATAGGACAGCATAAAGGTAAAGAATTTGATGAATCTTATTATGGTTCTGGTGTTATTCTTAATTTAGCACTACAAAAATATGGGAAAGAAAACTTCAAAGTTGAAGTTCTTGAAGAATGTGAAGATCAAAAGCAGTTAAATGAAAGAGAAATTTACTGGATAGAATATTATCAATCAAGAAATCCTTCTATAGGATATAATCTTTCAAAAGGTGGAGAACAAATTCATATTGGTTGTACTGAACATGAAATACAACTTATCTCAGAAGCACTTATTAATTCTACAAAGGATAATATATATGAACTAATTTCTATACTAGAAAAATTCGGATTAAAGGTTTATAAAAAAAATGAAGAATGGAAACCAACTAGTTATAATTCAGATGATAGTAAAAAAATACTTATAAATGATGATTCTATAGTTGTAAGTTTTTATACTAAAAACCAATGTTCTATAACTAAAGAATATGCAAAGACATTTGATTGCAATTATTGGAAATATAATTTAATAGTTGAAATTGATAAAATTCCAAAATTATTTAAAAAACTAGCTGAGGACTATACATCAAAAAAAATAATTCCTGAATCATTTTCAGGACCTGCAAAAGGAACTTCTGGAATTTTCTTAGAAACTCAAAAATATCCTAATACTAAAAGTATAAGAATGCCAATAAATTTTAGTATGCAAAAGAAAATTTATTAATAATTAAATACTTTAAATATAATTATTAAATAACATAGAAAGGACAAGCCTCTCTTTTTTTAATTACTTAATAATTATATAAAAAATAAAAGCATCTAAATTTTAGATGCTTTTATTTTTTAATTTATTATGCTTCTATTTTCTTATCAATATCTTCTATAGAAGATTCCTCATATTCTCCGAACCATTTTTTTAGTCTACCTTTTGCTTTTTCCTTTACTTCATCATCAATATAGAAGGCTACTGCTGCTAGGGCTGCAAGTAAAAGACCTAAGTCATCTGTATATCCTGCTATAGGTGCAATATCTGGAAGAATATCTAAAGGAAGTATGAAATATCCTAAGGCTCCTATAATAATACTTTTTGCCCATTTAGGAGTTGTGTCCTTTTTTAAGGTATAGAAAAGTAAAAGACATATGTAAACAACCTTTATTCCTGCCTTTTTAGCAAACCTTTTTAATTTTTCAAAAAAATCCTTATCTGAGAAATACTTTGAATACTTACTTAAATCTATTTTATGCTTTTTCCCCTTAAGAATAAATTCCTTAAGAGATTTTTTGCTATTATTATCCTTCATTTTAAAATACACCTCCTTATTGATATTTATTAAATCATATTTTCTATGAAATAATCTATAAAAGCTTTATAACAATCTATAAAATAAATTTAGAGTTTTTTATTACTTTCCCAAAAATCCCTTAGTTTTTTTCTCTCTCCTTAATTAGTATTTCTTCACTCCCTAAAGATTATTAATTTTCTTTTTAAAAATCATAATCTGTAATCTGCTTAAAAATTTCTTATGTTTACCATTTATTAAAAATTTGGTAAAATATACATAGGTTTAGTAATAAAAAAAAAGGGGGGAATATTTATGATAGTTGTTCATAGAAATAATCTACTAGACATTATGAGGTCTTATAATGTAGTTATAGATGGTGATTACTGTGGAAAGATTAAGTGTGGGGAAACAAAGCACTTTGACTTAGAAGAAGGAGAACACACCATTTATTTAAAAATAGACTGGTGCAAAAGTGCTAAATTAAATTTTTCCCTTAAAGATGATGAAACTATATTTTTTGATTGTGGAAATTACCCAAGTGGTTGGAAACACTTCTTATTTCCTATCTATGTAAACTTCTTTGGGAATAAATATTTATTCTTAAAAAGAAATAGTACTTTATCTTAAAATTTAACTTTTAAATTAAGTCTTATAAAAAGCTTTTAAAACTTATTTTTTTATAAAGCCATAAACTAAAAGGGCTACAAGATTTTTACCTTGTAGCCCTTTAACTTTATCTTAAGGGTAGCCCCCTTTTTAAGACTTTAAGCTCTTTAAATATAAGACTTTTAAAGACTTATTTTTAGAGCCTATATTTTATATTATATCCTTATTTTTTGATTTTTATGTACAAAAATAAACTTAAAATTAAAGTTTAAAAAGCTTTGCAAAGTATTTTTTACTTCTTTTTCCCTCTATTTTTATTCTAAAAGGACTTTTATCATAGCCTTCTAAGATTACATTTCCCTCTTTGTCCTTATAGCTATTATTTATATTTTTATAATAAAATATATAATATCCAAGGATTATTCCCTCCTTAAAAGAACCAGTAGCTCTACTTATTGCTTCACTTCCTAAAGCAGCAGAACTATTTTTTAATTCATATAATCTTCTTCCTCTTTCCTTGCTTTCTGTTACAATTACCCCTGATATATTTGTTATAAAAGCCCATATAAAAAAGATTGCAAAGGCAGTATATAAAAAAGGTTTACTTGCATAATTTAAAGCCTCTATATTGTCAGTTAAACTAAAAATTCCTAAGGCTTCTAATAAAAGTACTGCATAAGATGAAAGGGCAAAAACTATGCCTAAAACTATCATAGACATATCTTTAAACTTTGGAAAATCAACCTCTTGTAATTTTTTTAACCTGCTTAATAAATCTATAGAATAATTAACCCTGTTTAAAAAGGCTATGTTTAAAGCACCTATTAAAACTAAATTAAGAAAAAATATAAAAGAAATATTATCCTTAAGGAAACTTAAAACTAAAATTGCTAAGCTTATTACTACGTTTGATATTATATTTACCCTCATTTTTGAATTTTCCATGAAAATCCTCCCTTCTTTTATGATTTTAATTTTATATTCTAAATCAAATTTACCTAGATAAAATCATTTTCAATGGAATTTTATGGTATAATTGAAATACTATAACAAATAATTTTATTTAGGAGAAAGATTTTATGTTTAAAAAAGGCTTTCTAATCGATTTAGATGATATACCTAAAAATGACTATGATATCTCTTTAGAAATTGCAAAATATTGTGGAAAGAACAATTTAACTTTTGAATTTATAAAAAGAACCTACCCACTTATAGTCTTAATTGATGGAAAAAAGTATAAAGTTACTAAGGTTCATATCCCTGGTAAATTTATAAACTGTGTATGTTTAAGTTGTAAAGAAATAGCTTAGATTTTTTAAAATCCTCATACAAAAAACAAAACAAAGATACTTATCTTTGTTTTGTTTTTATGTTATAAATCTAAATACTTTATAATATTTAACACTTATACTTTCCTTTAATACTATATTAATATTATATAACTTTTTTGTTAAAATGTAAAAATATTAACATAAATGCTTTTTTAAGGTTTTATATTCCTTTATTTAAACCTTAAAAAGTAACCTCTATGAGATAATAAAAAGAATAGTTTTAAAAATAAAAAAGTAAGACATTAAAGAATGTCTTACTTTTTAAGTTAAAAATTATTAAAACAATTATAAGGGTTTACTGGTAGAGAAGAGAAAATAAAGCTTAAATGGAAATTTAAAATCTTAAAGCTTTATATAAAATATTATTTCCTTAATAATTTTTTTTATACATATAAAATAAAAAATTTTTTCTTTATAAACTTTTATTTTAAAATCTTTATTTTATAAGAAATTTCTTTAATTTCAGGTTATTTTATTTCTTATTTTAAATTATTTTATAAAGCCTTCTCTTTCTATAACCTCATTTATTTCCTTATTTAACTCCTCTTTTACAAGGTCTAAATTTTTCTGTGGTTTAAATTTTAAAAATTTTATATTATAGTCCTCTACATCCTCTAGATTGCTATTTTCATCCTTATCCTTTGGATAAAAAACCATAACCTTGCTTACAGGAAATATAGGTAATACCTTCTTACACTCCTCTCCCCTTTCTCTTAAAATAAATTTACTTGCACACCCTATACCATAGGAAATTAACTGTTTGCAAACTCCCTGTTCTAGATGTCTATAATAATCTCTGCTGTCCCAAAGCATTTCTTTTCTTCTATACTTAAATTCAAAAAGTACACTTCCTAAGTAAAAGTTCCCTTTATATATATCCATTCTTCCATCTGGCTTATTGTTACTTGCTCTTATAAAAAGTGGATTTTTTTCAAAGTCTGTTCTTTCACTACTTTTTGGTATTTTTGTGTCATAATAAAACTTTATTTTTATATCCTCTTTTTTAAAGATTTTAAAGGTGTTTTCTTCTAGAAGGTAAATATCCTTTTCTCCCTCCTTAGAGATTAACTCATATCCTAAATCCTTTAATATATTGCATAGCTTTATATAACACCACATTTCATAAAGTATATCTGTTTTTTTCCATTGAAGAGTAAATCTTTCTTTTTTGCTAAAGTTAAAGTCCTTAGAGTGAAGTCTTTCATAAACTTTATATAAAATATTGTATCTTGAATCCTGTATTAATACATGGGGAAGAGTATAGGTTTCTACAGATTTTATGCTATTATACCACTCTGTAGATTTTAATACATTTATGGAATTTCTCATTTTAAAAGCCTTGTTTCTAAGTTCTATTATATAGTCTAAGGTGTTTTTCTCCTTGTTTAGTAGTATATTGTTACTTCCTTCACTTGAATATCTTTTTATTTCCTCTAAGGCTTTACTTTTCTTTTTAGAAACTATTTCTATTTCCCTTATAAAGCCCTTTAAAAGATTTGATATTTCTAAGACTATTTTCTTAACCCATCTATTCTCTGGCAAGTCATATTCCATAGTTTTTGTTGGTACCTTCATAAAGCCCATTTTTTCTGAATTACTTAAATGGTTTCTAATGGTTACATTGTCTATATACCTAACCTTTTCCCTTCTTACCTCTTTATAATTTGTTCTTATCTTATAGTTTGGTCTTACTCTAAGCTCCATTAGAGAATGCATTATATTTTTAAACTCATTTGCAATTACAAAGAATTTATAAAGTCCCTTTGGTAAGTCTAAAAGAAGTTCTTTTTCATAAAGGTTAAACTTTCTCTTTACAAAATCAAAGCTTATTCCCTCTATTTCCTCCTCTAACTCCCTTCTTATTTCCTTTGCCTCATCCTTTGTAATTATTTTATTTATAACCTTAAAGGCAGAGAAAAATATTATGTCCTTATAAACAACTCTAATTAAGTATATTCCTGGTATAAAAGGGGAAACCCCATCTTTACATAGAGGGATTTTCTCCTCTGAAGGTCCTAAAAATAAACCTCCTCTTTTTGTGGTTCTTATATTATATTCCTCCTGCTTTTTTTCTAAAAGCTCTAGTAAGATTAAATCAAGCTCCTCCATGTAAAGCCTAGCCTCTTTATCTCCTTGAAATCTTAAATGAATTAAGCTATTTTCCTCAACCTCTGCTATGTTTTCATAATCTATATCCTTTAAAGCCTCATAAAATTTTAAATTTATTATTTCTTTTGTGTAGTTTTTCTCAAAGCTTACATTAAAATTATAAGGTGTATCCATATATGCTAAGCTCTCTTGCCTTGTTTAAAATTTGTTTTTTTGAGGTTTTAAAGTCTGAAATATCCTTATAATTTTCTAGTATGTCTAAAAGTTCTCCCTTTACTTCCTTATTATAAGGGCTTTCTCCATCATAAATATCATATTCCCCTATAAAGCTACCCCATTGTTCCTTAGTTCCTCTGATTTTTGGAAGTATTCTTTGTGCAAGTTGAATATCTAGGCCTTCTTCTCTACTTATTATGGAGTTTTTAGGAATATTTCTTATATAATCATCTATTTGACTTACTATTCTAAAGCCAATACCTACATTCTTATTTAAAAAGTTCATCTTTTCATTTATTTCTGATAAAAATTGAAGTTCTCTATCCTTTAATTCTATAAAATCCTCATGTTTTATCATATCCTCATATTCCTTAAAGGTGATTTTACAATGCTTTTCCTTAATTTCTTCTCTTTCTCTATTTTTTAAACCCTTAAGGGCTAAAAAATTTCCTTGCTTTAAGGTTATTACATTGGCTCTATCTAAAACCTTATCTGAAAAATGATAGGTAGATTCATCTAGATTTACTGTTCCCACTAAAAGAATATTTTCTCCTATTTTTATTTTTGACTTATATTTTTTTGAATTTTTTAGTCCTTCTTCTAATTCTTCATTATATAGCTTTAATACTCTTTCCTCTTTATCTAGTTCTAAAACAGAAAGTATTTGAGAAAAATAATGCTCAACTCTTGCTAAGTTCATTTCATCTAAGCATATTATATAAAGTTCTTCTTTATTTTTTGATGCCTCTATTAAGGTGTCTATAAAGCCTGAATCTCCTGGTCTATAAATATTGTTTATACTATCTACATATCCTAAAAGATCACTATCATCTCCCCAAGAAGGTCTTACTGAAATTAAGTTTAATCTATTTTCTGAAAGGCCTAAGGCCTTTCCATAGGCTTGAACAATTTTTGACTTTCCTGTTCCACTCATGCCAGATAAAATTACAAGCTTTGAGGATTTCATAGCTGTATGAAAGTTTATTAAGTCCTTTTCATCATATAGAAGTTTCATAGCTATGCAAGTTTCTTTAAAGTTTTCTAAAAAGAAATCTTCCCCTGTTTTCTCATAGCTTTCCTCTCTTCTTTCTATTTCCTTCTCTAAAAGACTTTCCGTAGAAATCTCTTCTTTTATTTTAAGTTTTAAGTTTCCTAAGTCCTCCTCTAAGGTAAGGCTTTCTTCTTTTATTTCTTCTTTATCCTCTTTATTTTCTTCCTTTATAAAGGTAATATCCTCTTTTATTTCTTCCTCCCTTTTTTCAAGGTTTGAAATTAAATTGCTTTCCCTTGAAAGAGCTTCTATGTAAGAGGCTGTATTATTTTCTACAAAGATTATATTTGAAATCTCTGCACTTCTAATAAAATTATCATACCAAGCTTCACTTTCTTCTATGGCGTAAAGCTTGTCATAATCATACCTAACCTTACCATATTTAAAATGCTGTTTTGTAAATCCTGAAAGGGCGTAAAGCTTTTTCTTATCCTCAAAGAATATAAGTCTTGGAAAATTCTCCTCTTCCTTTGAAAGACCTAAAACCTCCTCTATCCATTCTCTATTTTTTAGCTTTTCTACAAAAGCTTTAAAATCTATCTTTAGGTTTTTCTCTGAGTATACAGGTACTGCTCTATATTTAAACTCCTCACTAAAATTCTCTGGCTTTTTTACTATTATTTCCTTTAAGGCAGAAGGATTTGTGCTTATAAAGGGAGTGAATATAAGAAGCTTGTCCTTTAAATAATCATAGAATGTATCTTCCTTACTTTCTCCTTCCCTTTCAATTAATCCATATTTATATATAGATTCAATAAAACAGTTAAATCTCTCTTCCTTTATATTTTCTAAGGAATCCTCTATTATATTTTTTACACTAAACTGCAAAAATCCCCTAGAGTTTTCAAAAACATTACTATCTAATTTTCCTAAAAGATACATATTTATATTTTCCATAGTTAATAACTCCCCTTATCCATATGATTTTTTACCTCTTGAAAGCTCTTAAACTTTAACACCCTATAGCTATTTTCCTCCCTAATTGCTCTACTTTGCTCTAGGGCATTTAGGTCATATAATAAAACCCAAACCTCTAAATATTCTTCTTTTAAAAGCTCCTCTAAGGAATGAACCCTTTTTATGTCTATATTGTCGAACTCATAGCTACTTCCCTTTAAATGAATTTTATCTATATGTCCAATTAAGGCTACTCTATCCCTTGAAACCTTGTCTAATTCATTTTTTATGTTTTCAATTTCATTAGTAAGTTCCTTATTTTTTACCTTTAACCCCTCTTCTCTGTTTTTTATCTTTTGCCCTTCTTTAAGAAGATTTAAGTTTTCCTCTATTAATTCCTTTTCTCTTTTTATTGTAAGGTCATATTTTCCCTTTAAACTATTATAATTTTCTGTGCTTTTTATAACCTTTCCTTCACTTGTTTCTAATTTCTTCTTTAAGGTTATAATATCTTGATTTAAAATGTTTATTTGCTTTTTCAAGGCATTTTTCTCATTATTTAAGGTCTTTTTTTGCTCCTTTGACTTGTCTAAATCCTCCTTTAATCTTTGACTATTTCTCTCAAGCTTTTCAACCCTTTTTATAAGTTCTTCTAAATCCTTATTTTCTACTACCTTTTCTACTTCTTCTTTTTCTTCTTTAATCTTATCCTCATCCATAAGTTTCTCCTCATTATCCCCTTTTAAAGTTTCTTCCTCTTCTGAATCTAAATTTAAGGTTTTATTTTTTATCTCATTTATATAAAACTTTTTTTCATCTAAATACTCATCCTCATTACTCCCAATTAAAAATTTTAAAATAGGCTCCTTTTCCTTCCCTTCTTTAATAAGATTCATAATCTTACTTTTATCCTTAACAGATATAAGCTCAATTAAAGACTCTGACAGAAGATATTCCCTAACATTTTTATAGTTTTTTGTGTTTGATAGAATATTCTGCTTTGCAATTAAAGCAGGAATAGAGGTTTTATTTTTTGTGGTAAAACCATTTATACTTACAGGGGCTTTTTCTATTATTTCATTTAGTCTTTGTCTATTTATATAATTTAAATACCATTTTAAAATCTCTTTATTCATGCTCTTTCCCTCTCTTTATTTATTTTTTAAATACCCTTATTTTCTTTTTATTTATATATTTTTAAGGCAGGAATTTTTTCTATAATTGCCTTAATTTAATTATACTCTAAAATAATAAGTTTAACTCCTAATATCTGTAATTATACACAAAATTACTTCATAAGAAAATCATAGCCAAAATACTATAAAATTCTCTATTTTAAGAGGAGATTTTTTTATTGTTTAATAAGTAATTTTAAAAATATTTCACTATTTAATTTTAAAATTTCCCCTAGAAAATAATTGTGATAAAATAGTTTTCGAGGTGAGATAAACATTATGAAAAAAACAGTAAAAGTAGTTGGAGCTATAATTGAAAATAGTAAGGGAGAAATTCTTTGTGCTTTAAGAGCAGAGAATATGACTCTTCCTAAAAAGTGGGAGTTTCCTGGTGGGAAGATTGAAAAGGGAGAAAGCTTAGAAGAGGCTATACTTAGAGAAATTAGAGAAGAATTAGACTGTACTGTAGAATATATATGTCCTTTTAATGATAATACTCATGAGTATGAAAAGGTCATAGTTAATTTAATAACTGTAAAATGCAGACTTTTAGAGGGAGAACCAAAGGCTAAGGAACATGCAAAGCTTATATGGCTTCCTGTAAATTATCTTGAAACTTTATCTTGGGCTCCTGCTGATATTCCTGCTCTTAAGGAATTAATAAAGGAAAGCTTAAAAAATTAAAAGGGAAATTTTATAAAGAAGGTTAAAATAAAAAGGTCAGAAATTTTCTGACCTTTTCTTTTTCTTTAAATATTATAATTTAAATATTTTCATTCTTTAATAGGGAGTTTATTTTTTCATTATTGAAGATGCTATCTTTACATTCTTTTTTTAACTTTTCTCCATAGAATCTGCTCTCTTTTTCCTCTCCTCTTTTATCTAGAATAAGGGCTAACCTATAAAGAGAATCATCATAATACCATTGATTTTTAAAATTCTCTACATAAGCTTTATATTTTTCTATAGCTAATTCTTCTTCTCCTAGCTTCTCATAGCTCTGCCCTTGCCAAAAAATAGCCTCTCCCTTTATATAGTTTTCATAATTTTCCTTTTCTATTTCTGAAAAGCCCTGTAAGGCCTCCTTGTACTCTCCCTTTTCATATTTTTTTAGGGACATATTTAAAGAGGACAAGGGATAAAATTCTTTATACTCTTTTTTTATCTTCTCTTTTTCCCTTTCTTCTACTTTGATTTTTTCCTTTAAGCTTTCTATATCCTTATTTAACCTTACTTCTCTTTCCTTTACTTCCTCTTTCATACTTAGTATTTCTTCCTTTAAAGAGTATTTCTCCCCTTGAAGCTTTTTTATTTCTTCCTTCTCCTTACTTAAAAAAAGTCCTCCTAAAAGTATAACTACAGATATTGTGCTAAAAGAAATAATATTTTTTCTTTTCTCCCTTTTGTTTTCCCTTAATTTTTCTAAGAAATCCTTTGAAAGTATATTTCCCTTATCTTTATTTAATGCTCCTTCTAAGTATTTAAGAGCATTTTTTTCTGACTTTTTCTTAAGGTAAATCATGCCTATGAAAAAATCTATATCTGCCCACTCATAAGGCAAGTGCTTTAAGCTTAAAAGAATTTCCAAGGCCTTATTATATTTTTTCTCCTCTATACAATCTAAGGCTTCTTCATATTTTCCTAAGCTTTCCCTAAACTCCTTTGAGTTTAAAAAACTTATATATCTTAAAGCCCTCTCCTCTTCCTTATTAATTAAAAGACTTTTTTCAAAAAGCATTTTAGCCTTATTAAAGTATCCTTTTTTAAAGTAAGAAAGTCCTAGTAAATTTAAAATATCAATATCAGAGGAATTTAATAAATAGGCCTTCTCTAAAAGATAAATTCCCTCTGATATATTATTTTCTGAAAGCTTTAATAAGGCTTTATTATAATAATCTATATAGGAAAACTCTTTATTATTCATATTAAAGCTCCAATCACTTTATAAGTTATAAAACATATCTGTTAACTTTTCATCTAGTTCTTCTAAGCGTTTCTTATCATTATCTAAAAGAGCCTCTTTTATTTCTTTTAATATATTATTAAGCTTATTTTTATCCTCTTCCTTTAAGCTACTTGCCTTTCTTTCTGCTATGGAAAGAGACATTTTTACAACTTCATATAAAGGAGATTTTTTTAAAGCATCGCTATATAAACTGCTAATAGAAGTTATGGAATTATTTTTAACTTCTTCATACTCCACATCCTTAAAGGTGCTTTCAGCTAGTAGTTGCACTTCATTTTTACTTAGTCTGTTAATAGCCATAACTCTCTTTTCTACTTTTCCTGTACTTTTAATTCTAGCAGAAACATCAAGCATTCCATTTAAATTGTAGGTAAAGGTAACTACTACAACTTCAACGCCTACCCTTGCTGAAGGAATATCTGTTAATAAAAATTCTCCAATTAAGGTGTTTTCACTTGCAACTTCACTTTCTCCTTGATAAACCTTAATAGCCATACGAGTTTGCCAATCCTCAACAGTTATATAATCTCCAGAATTACTGCAAGGTATCTTTGTATCCCTATAAATTATAGGAGAGAATATATTTCCTATAACCTCAATACCTAAAGTATGGCTACAAGCATCTGTTACTATTATTCCATTAGCAGAGGTTATTTCACTATTTTTTATTCCTGCTTGAACCGCTGCTCCTAGGGCTACAGCCTCATCTTTATTAACACCTTTTTTTATTTTTTCCTCTCCAAATTTTCTAATTAAAAGATTTTTTACCATGCTCATTTTACTAGAACCACCAACTGCTAAAACCACATCTATATCCTTAGGCTCTAGATTACTAGCCTTTAAGGTTTTATCAACTATGTCCTCACTTCTCTTAAGCAAGTCATAGGACATTTTTTCAAAGTCTTCCCTTGTAAGCTCTAGTTCTATATCAATACAATTTCCTTCCTTATCAATATGGAAGTTATTCATTAAAATTTCTGTACTATCATAGGCAGATAAATCCTTTTTAGCTCTTTCAGCAGCACTTTTTATTTCACTTAGTTTTCTAATGCCTAAGTTGTCAGTATCTATATCATAATTTTTCTTAATATGCTCAATTATATAGTCCTCAATTTTCTTGTCAAAGTCCTTTCCTCCAAGAAGATTGTCCCCTCTACTAGCTCTAACATCCATAATTCCAGAAAACATATCTAAAACAGTACAGTCAAAGGTTCCTCCCCCTAGGTCATAAACTAAGATATTACTCTCTTCCTTTAAATTTTCTAAGCCATAGCCTAAAGCTGCTGCTGTTGGCTCATTTATTATTCTCTCAACCTTAATTCCTGCTATAGTAGCTGCATTTTTTGTAGCATTTCTTTGAAGATCATTAAAGTTTGCAGGTACTGTTATAACTGCCTCTGAAACTTCCCCTATTTCCTCTGTTGCAACCTCTACAAGACTTTTTATTATCATAGCTGATATTTGCTCTGGTAAATACTCCTTCCCTCCTACTAAAATCTTTTCAGTAGAACCCATTTTTCTCTTTACCTCTGCTATTGTACTCTCTGGCTTTAAAATCAATTGTCTTTTTGCCTTTTTCCCAACTATAATTTCATTATCCTTAATAGTTACAACAGATGGAATTACAGAACCATCTCCAAATTTATCACTTTTTATTATTACTGGCTTACCATTTTTAATGTAGGCTACCTCTGAGGTTGTTGTGCCTAAATCTATTCCTATAATTTTACCCATAAAAAATCTCCTCCTAATTTCTTATAACCACTACATGGGCAGGTCTTATAACCTTTCCCTCTAAAATAATACAAAGCTTTAATTCTTCAATAATAGTGAAATCTTCCTTTTCTAAATCCTTTCTAACCTCTTTACAATAGTGAAAATCCTCATTAAATTTTTCTCCTAGGGAGGATTTTATCTCTAAATTTAAATCCTTAAGCTCCCTTTTTATAAAGTTTATATACTTTGTAACCCTCTCTACTAAATTTTTATCTCCACTATAATCTGCATAATATTTTAGCCTGTATATTTCATCTATTATACTTATTAAAGCCTTTAAGATTTTTTCTTCATATTTATTGCACCTTGAAAGTTTTTCATTTAAACAAGTATTTTCCCCTTTTAATCTTTCAATTTCTAAATAAAGCTTACTTATTTCATTTTCCTTTAAAAGCTTCTGTTGAATAAAATCTAACTGCTCTGCTGTATATAATGTGTTTTTAGCTATTTTTTTTTGAAACTTAAAAACCTCTTTCATTATTACCTTTGTTTCTTCCCCTTCTAAAAGAAAGCCTTCCTTTATATCTTCCTTTTTCTTCTTGCAGTAAGTGTTTATTTCATCATCTATATTTATAAAGTTATGCATAAACCCTCCCATTTTTTATATAAATAAAGCTAGAAAAATCCCTATAACAGCTCCTGCTTTTCCTCCAAAAATAGCTCCTATTAATCCCCATAAAATAACCCTTTTAATTCTCTTCTTTAAACTTACTCCTCCCTGTAGCTTAACCATGCTATCTGAGGATTTATTTATTTTAAATTCTTCTTCCTCTTCTTTGTTATTTTCCTCTTTATGTAATTTTTCCTTATTTTCCTCCTGTACCCTTGTGATTTCTTCTATTTCATATAAAATATTTGTTCTCTTTAAGCCTTCATAAAGTTTATAAAAATCTCTTTCAATTCCCTCTAGTTCTCTAAGTATAAATTCTCTACTTATCTCCTTTGAAAGTTCCTTATAAATATTCTCCTTATCCCTTGAAAAGCCTTCCATAGCCCTCTCTCCAAAGGAGTTTTTAAAGCTATTTTCAAATAAAACAAAGGATACTCCTATGTAGTCTCCTATAATGTTAAAGTTTCTATATTTTAAATAATTTAAATAGTCTCTATAAAAATAAAATTCCTCAAAATATTTAGTGCAGTCATATCTAGAAAAATAGTCAAGTAAATCCTTCATTAAATAAAAAGCCTTCTCTTGATTATTTCTCTGTCCTAAAAAATAAAAGGAAAAGAACATATATTTTATATAATTAAAATTTTCTTCAAAGCTTGAAAAGGTGGCTATATCCATAAAAATCTTTTTATATTTATTTTCATAAGTTGTATTTTTAAAGAAGAGATTTTCATAATAAAGGTATAAAACTAAACTTTCCTCTGCATCTCTAAGCTTAAATAATACATTTACCTTCTCATTTAAAATAGTACAGGCTTCCTCCTCCCTATTTTCATTTAAATATAATAAAAATAATCTATAACTTGTTTTAAAGCTATTAAATTTATTAAGGGAAATTTTAAGATAGTCCTCTCCCTCTTTAAAATACCTTAGCCTGTAGCAAATCTCCTGCATATATAAAAAGTCCTTCTCTTGTAAATCCCTTGATAATCTTAAAACCTCTCTTTGAATATCATAGGCCTTTTCATAATCTCCTAATTCATAATAATTTTTACTTAAAAGATTTTTTGCAAAATTATTATCTTTTTCTAAAATTAAAAACTTCTTTAAAAATTTTATAGATTCTAAATAATTATTCTCATAATAGAAATTCTCAGCAGAACTTAAAAGCTTTTGAGTTTCATAATTAAAGCCATACTGCTCCCTATATTTCTCCCTAAATCCCTCATCTTTTAAGGCTTCATAGGCCTTTGCAATATTATCAAATTCCTCTGGGAATTTTTCAGGAGGATATTTTTTTACAAGCTTACCATAAGCTACTTTAATCTCTTTTATGTCTGCATCCCTAGAAACTCCTAATATTTCATAATAAGACTTATCCATTTAATACCCCACTATTTTAGGTGAAATATAATTTCTTTATTTAGCATATATTTCCCTTACCTATGATATAATAATGTTAATATAGTAAAAGTATATTAATAATTTATATTTTTAGAATATTTTAGGAGATGATTTTTTTGTTTAATTTTATTGCTTTAGGTGCTTTTGGTATTCTCTTAATTTTTTTAGCATACCTACTTATAGTTAAGAAAAAAGTAAACTTAATACATTCCTATCAATTAAGAGGGGTTAAAGATATAAAAAACTACTGCACAGCTATGGGGCTATGTATTCTCTTTTTAGGAGGAGTATTTTTATTTTTCTCCCTTTTAGGCTTGTTAAAAATCATGACTTTTAATAATATGGAATTTACAATAGTTTCCCTATGTCTTTTAGATGTTTTAGGAATTTTATTTGTGCAAAAAAAGTTTTCAGGACGTATAATTTAATAAATTTTTAAATAAAAAAATAAGATTGCCTTAAAGCAATCTTATTTTTATTTTAAGACAGTATATCCTCTAAAGTGCAGGTATTAATTCCCTCAGCCTTAGCCTTAATGTTAAAGGCAATATCATTTGTTATTAATATAGGATTAAACTCCTTAAACTGCATTGCCACAGATAGTATTAAATTATCTCCCTTTAAGCTATATCCCTTTGGTATTAAACTTTCATTAGCTTGAGAAAATACTATATTTTCCTTTTTATAGCAGTCTATTCTTCTAATAGCCTCCCTTGCCTTAAAGGCAACATCCTCTTTAAAGTTAGTCTTGTTACGGTCTAGCTCCTCAATAACAGTTTTAGATATAACAATTAAATTATCTACGGTAATGCAATCTAATATTCTAGGGTCTTCAATAAATATATTTGTATCTATTATATATACCTTTTTATATTTTTTATTTACAAGGTCAAAATACATCTCCTTTGTAATAGGATTTTTTTCCTTTTTCCCAATGTATTTTTTAAGGTATAACAAATACTTTGCATTAAGCAAAACTTCTAAAATATTATCTTTATTTCCATTAATGCCAATACCTTTTACCTTTGAAATAACCTTTAAAATATCTTTCTCATACTTTTCTAAATTTCCCTCAAGCTTTAACTTTCTCTTTTCTATAAGCTTTATTTCCTTCTCTAAAACATCCTTGTTTTCCTTTAACCTATGCATCTCTTTATTTGTAAGACTTTCTCCATGACTTTCAATAACAAGGTCTAATTCCTCTTTAAGCTTCTTTTTTCTATAAAACTTATGATAAACAGCTTCTAGCCTTTCATTATTCTTTTGTATAAAGTTTCTTATTTCCTTAATAGATACTATGCTTTTTTCTAAAATATCTTCAAAATTCTTTTGCATAACTTTTTGTAAAATATTTATTCCTTTAAAATTCTTTCTATATTACTATTGTTAAAAATGCTATCTCCACATTGATTTTTTAATTTCTCTGCATAGATTTTAGCATCCTTCTTATCTCCTAATTCTTCTAAAAGCATTGAAATTCTATATAAGGAATCGTCATAGTAACATTGATTTTTAAAGTTATTTATATAATCTTTGTAATCTTCTATGGCTAAATCATATTCTTTAAGCTTTTCATGACATTGTGCCTGCCAAAAAACTGCCTCATTTTTTAGATAGTTTTCATAATCGCCCATTTCTATATTTTTTAAGGAATTTATAGCCTCCTTATAAGAGGAGTTTTTATAGGCACTTAAAGCTCCTCCTAGTAAGCTAATTCCCTCTTTATCACTTTTTTCTCCCTTATCCTTATCATAGGTAAAGTCTTGTATCTTTTTTTCTAACTTTTTTATATAGTCCTCCTTCTCCTTAAGCTCCCCCTCTTTATAGGCAAGTTCCTTTTCCTTCTCCATTAAACTATTATTTAAGGAAGAAGTTTCCTTTGTAAACTCAATTTTATCTTCTCTATTCTTGTTAAAAAGGAAAATTAGGGAGGTAGTAAAGACTATTATTATAAAAATTAATAAGCTAAAGAACCATATTCTTCTTCTTTTGTATATTCTGTTTTGTCTTAATTTCTCAATATAATTTTTTGATAGGACATTTCCACAGTCCTTCTCCTGTGCCTTTTTAAAATAAATCTCTGCCTTTTTATACTGCTTTTTCTTTATTAAGATTAATCCTATTAGTAAATCTACATCAGCCCAGCAATAATCCTTATCTGATAAACTTTTTAAATCCTCTAAGGCCTCTTTATATCTTTTTTGGATAAAGTCCGTATAATTGTGTAAAAGTAAAAAGGCCATATAACAGTCCTTTTACGGTACAATGTTTTTAACGACAAAAA